>NZ_CANMFF010000016.1 GCF_947497005.1 uncultured Ruegeria sp.
CTTTCGCATTCGTTTGCTCCTTCGAAAAGTTGAGCAAACTCTACATCAGAGCGAGGGAAGTTTCGGGGGGCAGGTCATCCTCAAAATCTCTAAACTAGTCACAAGACAATAGTTTCCACCCCTGTTAGGAGTTAACTTAGAACTTGTATGGAAGTCTGTCGCCCAGCAAAAAAACAGTAAACGGGTAGAATATTTGGCTGAACCCGATCAGGTAACTCATAGTCAGTTTGAACTGACGAGTTAGTTCCCGGTATCAATCCGTCGCTGTCTACAGGCCATTCGAAACTAGCCACCTCTTTGGCGGGTATGTTGGCGGGTAGCTGGTAAAAACCGCCATTTTTTCCAATGAATTCAAAGGAAAGTGGCGGACCGAGGAGGATTCGAACCCCCGACCCCTTGATTCGTAGTCAAGTACTCTATCCAGCTGAGCTATCGGTCCGCGTTGGTGAGGCGGTGTTTAGACCTGCCGCTCGAGACGCGCAAGTCGATTCTTCAAAAAAAAATTAAAAAGTCATATCCCCACGGGGCAGGCTTATTTCAAATATGGTTCCCTCGGGTCCGGTCTCTTTCAATGCCAGATCACCACCGTGCCCACGCACCAGTTCCTGAGAGATTGCCAAGCCCAAACCAGAGCCACCCTTTCGAACCCCGCCTTGAAACGGAGTAAACAGGTTTTCGCGCGCTTTTGGCGGAAGGCCTGGCCCCGTGTCGCGAATTTCAATGCACCAGGTGTCATCATATTCACATCCGGCAATGGTGACTCGCCCAGGTTTTCCCGAAGCCACCAGAGCCTGTCTCGCGTTTCGCACGAGGTTCATGATGACACGGTACAATTGCTCGGGATCCGCGCGGGCGACAAGGTCCTCGGACACTTCGTTCACGATCTCAACGCAGGCATCGGCGACAGCAAGCTGTTCACTGGCCGCAATATCCGCTGCGATCGATCGCAACGGAACCATTGTCAGGGTGGGTGCGGGCTCTTCAGCGCGACCGAAAGCCAACGTGCTTTCACACAAAGACACCGCGCGCGTGATGGAGTTCACCAGTTTCGGTGCCATTCGCCGCACCAGCGGGTCATCACTGGATTCGATCCTGTCCGTGAACAATTGCGCCGATGTCAGAATGTTGCGTAAATCATGACTGACCTTGGCAACTGCACCCCCCAACTGCGCAAGCCTCTCGCGTTGTTTGAGCGCCTGAGTCAGATCGGTCTGAAGCATTTTCAGCGCCTCTTCGGCTTCACGCAGTTCCGTCACCTTGGAATTCGGTGAGATAACGCCACGCGCGTCTTCCGGCGCGCTGGCATAGCGCTGCATATACCCGACAACGCTTTTGATAGGCCGCACAAGAACAACTCGTACAGCAAGAAACAGAAAGAACGCAGTGATGATGGATATCACAAAGGACAGACCCAGAATGCGCAGACCGTAGTCAACCATCGCCATGCGCAACGGTGTGCTGTCTGCGGTGACTTCGATCAGCAGCCCTGCGCCCTTGACCGGCTCCCCGATGACCCGGATGACTTCATTCTCGGGTGTAAAAATCCGGCTGATCGCATCCCGGATCAGAATCCATGGGCTCGCATCCCGTAAATCGAACGTTTTGGCAATCTGGTTCGGAATCGGTGACGACAACATCAGTTGCCGGACTTCATCACGTCGCAATACCACGTTGTAGACGCCTGCATTTGCCAGCAGTTCCGCCTCGAGATCTTCGGCCAGCATATCGTCTGCCAGCAAAGCCAGAGACGCGATCTGGGCGCGCTCCAGCCGGTTCAGCAGAAAATCCTCTCGGAACCGGGCAATCGAAGGGACAAAGATCAGGATTTCGGCCAACATGACGAAGACCGTCGTCAGGATCAGAAATCGGCCCGACAGCGAATTCAAATTGCGCCCTCCTCAAGTCAGGGAATCCAGCGCTGGACGAACCTGACCACCCGTTTAACTGTCTGATTCTCAAACAGCCTTGGCGAGAAATAAGCACCCGCCACGCGTTTGTTAAGCTCTCCGATCGTCGGATAGGGCGAAACCATAGCTGCAATCTGCCCCATCTTCAGGTTATTGGCCAAAGCCAACGACCACAAGTTGATCAACTCACCCGCCTGATGCCCAACGATTGTGGCGCCGACGGGTCGGCCATTCACCACCATGACTTTGATAAAGCCATTGGTTTTGCGCTCAGCAATCGCCCGGTCATTGTGGTGATAGTCAAAGCGCGCGATTTCGAGCTTTTCGCCATGTGCTTCGCGTGCCTGTGCTTCGGTCAGTCCGACCTGTGCCAGTTCAGGGTCGGTATAAGTTGCCCATGGAATATGCGTCGTTTTCGCCTTGGACGGCAGACCGAACAGGGCTGATCGAATGATGATGCCCGCATGATATCCTGCTACATGGGTGAATTGCAGTCCGCCCGCCACGTCGCCAATCGCATAGACCCGACGGTTCGTCGTGCGCAGGGCGTCATCCGTCTTGAGTCCGGTTCTCGTGCGATCAATTCCAGCCGCTTCTAGATTCAGACGTTCAATATTGGCTTTGCGTCCGGCAGCGATCAAAAGGTGAGAGCCACGATGAATATCGCCGTTTTCGGTCACGACCTCCACGGCGCCTTCTTTCCCACGAATCTGCGCAACCATGGCGTTTTCGTGAATGGCCACACCTTCGTTGCGCAAGGCATCCAGCACCACAGACGCCGCCTCGGGGTCGTCTTTACCCAAAGCCTGGAAACCTTCGACAACCGTTACCTTGCTGCCAAGGCGCAGATGGGCCTGTGCCATCTCCATGCCGATCGGGCCACCGCCAATTATCAGCAGGTGATCTGGCCGCTCTCGCAAATCAAAGATGGTCTCGTTCGTATAGTGCGGCACCGCGTCCAACCCCGGAATGGGTGGCACCAACGGTGAAGAACCGGTCGCAATAACGATGCGACGCGCGGTGATGACATGATCCCCAGCCTGCACCTGTTCAGAGGATATGAAGGTGCCGTATTCGCGGATAACCTTCACGCCAAAGCCTTCGAACCGTTCCTGACTGTCCATTGGTTCGATCTGGGCGATCACGTCATGCACATGATCCTTTGCGGCGGCATAATCGACCTGAGGGCTCGTATCCGCGACGCCAAACGCGGCGGAATGCGCCTGCCCAAAGGCGGCCTTGCCACTTGCGATCAGCGCTTTTGACGGGACGCAGCCGAAATTCAGGCAATCGCCCCCCATCTTATGCCCTTCCAGCAGAACGACATCTGCGCCCATCTGACTGGCCCCGGCGGCAACGGACAACCCGCCGGACCCGGCACCAATGACCAGGAGGTCCGTTTTCAGTTCCTTCATGGTTCAGCCGTCCTTTTTCGCGCGCAGCGCTTTGACAACGATGGGCAACGCGGCCAATACACACAACCCGATGATCGGCCCGATCACAAACGGCTCCCACAGCAACGAGACATCAGGGGTTTCTCCACGGTCGAACACCCCGCCCAACCCGACCCCGATCCATGTGTACACAATTCCTCCGGGGATGATGCCCAGCGCGGTGGTCAAAAGGAAATTGCGGAACTTCACACCGACCAGAGCCGGCACAAGATTGGCAACAAAGAAAGGTACGACCGGCACCAGACGCAACAGGAACAGTACCGAGATTTCATTTTCCCGCAGCCCGTCTTTGAGCTTTTTGATCGTCCCTTTGGAAGATTCCAGCCGCGACGTCAGTGCTTCGCCCAATCCCCAGCGTGCCGCCAGGAAAATTGCCGACGCGCCAATAGTGGCGGAGACAACATTGAATACCGTTCCAGCAAACAGACCGAAAAGAAAGCCGCCCGTCATCGATGCCACCGCAGCACCCGGCAGTGAAAAGGCCACTATGACAATGTAGATGGCAACAAAAGCGGCCACCATGACCCAGTAGTGATCGTCTCGCCATGCCAAAAGCGACTCGCGATTGTCCCGCAAGGTCTCGAAGGTCAGGTAATCCCCAAGCGTAAAGAAACCGACAACGGCAATCCCAAGGATTACAAGCAAAGGAACATGGCGCGCAAACCCGTTGCGCGATGCCTGTGTTGTTTCGGACATCGAATTTTCCGGCTGTTTTTGTTTCATCTTGAGCCCAACATGCGCCGCCCGCCCTCCTAACGACAACAGGGTTCACGGGGCCTTGATCCAAGTAGCCGCGAATGTGAGGGTTTCAGTCGATAAACGAGTGTTTTGAAATGTTTTCGTCGGCCAGTGTACAGAATTGTTGCAAAAGCCGCGAAAACCCGGCTGTTGGGGTTTGACTTACCCCCCGCTTAGCAGTAGAGGACGGGCTTCGAACACTAGGGCCAGGCGAATCCGCGCCGCACCCCACCGCTATTGATTGGAGACGGAGCGATGAAACGCACCTATCAGCCTTCGAACCTGGTTCGCAAACGCCGCCACGGTTTCCGCGCGCGCATGGCCACCAAGGCCGGCCGCAAGATCCTGAACGCGCGCCGTGCACGCGGCCGCAAATCGCTGAGCGCGTAAACCGCTTACCGATCAGGTTATGAACATGACGCCGCCGGAGGCCCCTGTGGATGGTAAGAACCACCCCGGGAACACGCCCCCGGCGGCGTCCGTTTGTGCGCCTGAACCTTTGATCGTCCTGAAGAAACGTTCCGACTTTCTGAAAGCTGCTCGCGCACGCAGGCAGGGTACGTCTTCGATGATGGTGCAGGCCCGCAAACGGGAAGCGGACGAAGCCTGTGGCATTCGCGTCGGCTTCACCTGTTCGAAGAAAGTTGGCAATGCGGTGGCCCGCAATCGCGCCAAACGCCGCCTGCGCGAAGCCGCGCGGGCCGTTTTGCTGGAATCTGGCCGCGATGGATGGGATTACGTGCTGATTGGACGTGCGGATGTCACGGCCAATCGCCCCTATGACGCATTGTTGGACGACTTGCGCTATGCGCTCCGCAAGGTGCACGCAGCAGGAAAATGACCTTTCTGTCACATATCGTCGCCCTGCCCGTTCGGGCGTATCGGCTGATCTTCAGCCCATGGGTCGGCTTTAATTGCCGCTACCAGCCCACATGCTCAGCCTATGCGCTGGAGGCGCTGGAGAAACACGGTGCAGTCAAAGGATCATATCTGGCCGCTCACCGAATTTGCCGTTGCCACCCCTGGGGCGGCGATGGGTATGATCCAGTACCCAACGGCGAGCATCACGATCCCTCGGCCTGACCCCTCGTCAGACTTGACCGGTACGCGCAGCGCCTGAACAGTTGGACCAGTTCAATCCGAGGTCCAGATGACATCCCAAGCGCGCACCACCCTGCCGACGCACGACGTTTTGAACCAACCGCCCGTGCGCGGTGATATTGACCTTTGGTCGTCTGACCCGGTGCTGCAAAACGTTGTGAGCGCAACGGGTGGGCGCGTTGCGGAACTGGCAGCGTATGGCAAAACGCTCGGAACAGAAGAAACGCGGGTGGTGGGGCGCGAAGCGAACCGGCACCCACCCGAACTGCGTCTGTTCGATCAGGGCGGGAGGCGTCTGGACGAGGTACGGTTCCACCCTGCCTATCATCAGATGATGCAGATCAGTCAATCCGCCGGCTATGCCGCCCTGGCCTGGGACGGGCAGCCCGGAGGGCATGCGACCCACGCGGCGATGGTCTATTTGGCCGGGCAGGTCGAACCCGGTCATTGCTGCCCGATGACCATGACCTACGCGGCAATACCGGCACTCGCCGCCACTGAACACATTGCATCACTCTGGCAGCAAAAACTTGAGGCCCGCCACTACGACCCTTCTGTCAAACCGATCGGGCAGAAGACCAGCGCAACGCTGGGCATGGCCATGACCGAGAAACAGGGCGGCTCAGATATCCGCGCCAACACAACCGTCGCGACCCGCGATGGAGATCTCTGGCGCTTGCGCGGGCACAAATGGTTTTGCTCGGCACCGATGTCCGATGGGTTCCTTACATTGGCGCAAGCACCCGACGGGTTGACCTGTTTTCTGGTGCCCCGCTGGCTGGAAGGTAAGCGCAATGCAATCCACCTGATGCGCCTGAAAGACAAGCTGGGCAACAAATCTAACGCGTCCGCTGAAATCGAGTATCACGACGCGTTGGCCTTCCGGTTGGGAGACGAGGGCGCGGGTGTGCGCACTATTCTGGAAATGGTGCACCACACGAGGCTCGACACGGCCATGGCCCCCGCTGGCCTGATGCGCGCAGCACTCAGCGAGGCGCATCACTGGGTGACGCATCGCAGCGCCTTTCAGCGCCGTTTGATCGACCAGCCCCTGATGCGCGCCGTGCTGGCTGATCTTGTATTGGATTGGGAAGGCGCATTGACCTTGGGAATGCGCGTCGCAAAAGCCTTTGACGGTCATGCACCCGAGGACAAAGCCTTTGCCCGGGTCAGCGTCGCGTTGGCCAAGTTCGTGAACAACAAGCGCTGTCCGGTCGTCGTGGTCGAAGCGATGGAGGTGCTGGGCGGCATGGGTTACGTCGAAGATACCCCCCTGCCTCTGATCTATCGCGAAGCGCCTTTGAACAGCATTTGGGAAGGGTCAGGCAACGTGATCTGTCTGGACGTCCTGCGCACTCTGGCGCGCGATCCGCTAGCTGCAGAGGTACTGCAGGCAGAACTGGATTCTGCGACAGGCGTAGACAGGGGATATGACGCAGCTCTGGCCGAGCATCGCGACCGCTGGCCAAGTCTACCGCCCGAGGCTGAAGCGCGGTGGTATGTTGAACGCATGGCGCTCCTGCTGACGGCCTCGCAATTGCTGCGTCGAGCGCCGGGCGCCGTGGCGGACGGTTTCATTGCCACGCGCCTTTCTGCGGAAAGCGGCCGCATTCCAGGTTCGGTCGCCGGGTTGGACACCGATGCTTTGCTTGCCCGCCTTGGCTGACCCGACCACTTGCCCGGTTGCACCATCTGCTGTAGGGGCAGCGCATGTTTGACGATGCAGACGATATCCACCCGCTCTTTGCCGGCGCGCCCTCGACCACCGAGTTCAAGAAATTGCGCAAGCGCATTGTTCGCCAGACCCGTGAAGCGATCGAGCAATACGGGATGGTGGATCCGTCCGCCCATGACAAGGATGGCAAACAGCCGCGCTGGCTGGTCTGCCTTTCGGGCGGCAAAGACAGTTATACATTGCTGGCCATTCTCTACGAGCTCAAATGGCGCGGATTGCTGCCGGTAGACCTGCTGGCATGCAATCTGGATCAGGGTCAGCCCGGTTTTCCGGCTACTGTTCTACCCGAGTTTCTGGACCGGACGGGTGTACCGCACCGGATCGAGTATCAGGACACTTATTCCGTTGTGATGGATAAGGTTCCACAAGGTCGGACCTATTGCGCCCTGTGTTCGCGACTGCGCCGCGGCAACCTGTATCGCATTGCTCGGGAAGAGGGATGTTCTGCCGTCGTGCTGGGCCATCACCGTGACGATATTCTCGAGACTTTTTTCATGAACCTTTTTCATGGCGGCCGTCTGGCCACCATGCCACCGAAACTGGTGAACGAAGAAGGCGATCTGTTTGTCTTCCGTCCGCTTGCACATGTTGCCGAAGCCGATTGCGAAAGGTTCGCCAAAGCTATGCAATATCCGATCATCCCGTGTGATCTGTGCGGCAGTCAGGACGGGCTGCAGCGGCAGCAGGTCAAACAGATTCTCGATCAATGGGAAAAGAACAGTCCGGGTCGGCGTCAGGTTATGTTCCGCGCGTTAACCAATGCGCGCCCTTCTCACCTTCTTGATCCGAAACTCTTTGATTTCGTTAATCTTTCATTGAATTTGGACAAAAAACCAGAGAATTCGAAAGAAATTCCGCTGCTGCGTTAACGACTGACTCAGACTGGTTTCCTAGGCTTGGCAGGCAATTCATGCCCAAGGTCAGGACCCGATGCGGAACCATCCCATTGTCGATCGTTTTTTCCAATCCCTGATGACCGTTCTGCACGGTCCCGCCGTGCTGGCATTTCTACCGGCGCTAAGCCTAGGCGCGTTTTGGATCGGTGGTGAACGCGCCTTGATCGCAATCGCATTGGGTTTACCCTTGATGCTTGCAGGCATCGGTGTTTATTCATCTGCCCCGACAAGCCAGAAAAGGCGACTAAGCGGGTTGCTGTCAAAAGACCGGTTCGAAACTGTTCTGTGGCAGGTTTTTGCGGATACTCGCCGTCAAGATGAAACTTCGGCCTGTTTCGCAGTGGTCCTGGACGACTATACCCAACTGCTTGATCTGCATGGCCAAGCGGCCGCGAACCATGTGGCTCAACAATTCTGTTCTCGTATGTTGGCGATGATTCGCGTCAATGATTGCGCAACTTGTATTGATGGAAGCAAGATGATGGTTGTTCTGCGCCCCGCGCAGCAGCTTGATCTGGAAGCCTGCATACAGATGTCCGGTCGAATGCAATCCGCCGTTGAAGATCCTATCGTGCTGAACGGAACCGGCGTCTATATGTCCTGCTCCATAGGTTTCTGCCTGAGCAGCAATGTCCGTGAGGGGTCAGCGATGGATTGGTGTCAGGCCGCGAACAGCGCCCTGCTGGAAGCGCAACAAAACGGGCCATCGACGATACGTTCCTTTTCGTCCGAAACACGCCGCCGGGCTCAGGTCAGAACAAATCTGCGCAAAGAGTTCGACACAGCATTGGAGAGCGGGGAAATCCGCCCTTGGTTTCAGCCACAGATCTCGACAGATACCGGACACGTCTCTGGTTTTGAGGCTCTGGCCCGTTGGGAGCATCCGGAAAAAGGAGTGCTGGGACCGACTGTGTTCCTACCCTTCGCCGAACAGGCCGAACTGATGGGGCAATTGGGACAAGCCATGCGGCACCACGCCTTTGCCGCAATGCACGACTGGGATCAGGCCGGTCTGCCAGTGCCGCGCATCGGAATCAATTTTTCCTCGGACGAGCTGCGCGACCCTCGCCTGATCGACCGCTTGAAATGGGAACTGGATCAATTCGATCTGACACCTGACAGACTGGCAGTCGAGGTGTTGGAAACCGTCTTTTCCAGAGGACCAGATGACGTGATCACTCGCAATGTCACAGGGTTGGCCGCGATGGGATGCTGTATTGATCTGGATGATTTCGGCACCGGCCATGCCTCGATCGCGTCGATCAAAAGATTCAATGTGTCCCGGATCAAGATCGACCGGTCCTTTGTGACCAAGGCGGATCAGGACACAAGCCAGCAGCAACTGGCTAGCGCTATTTTGACCATGGCGGAACAGCTGCATCTGGAAACTTTGGCCGAAGGCATCGAAACGCCGGGCGAGCACGCATTGATGGCACAGCTGGGATGCGACCACGTCCAGGGTTTTGGTATCGGCAAGCCGATGCCCTTCGAAAAAACCGCGGGATGGATCACGTCTTATCGCAAGAAGATCGACAGAATGCCCAAAATCGGACGGCAAACGGGCTAAAGTACCGAGTTTAGCACCACGGAAGATCGAACCGTGATGAAATTTCGAGCGATTCCGCTTGACCTTTGGGCCTGCACTCTGTTGAACCCTGCGGGTGTCTTTCACTGCTCAAGGTGGCTGTCCCAGATGGACGATCAGAACAAGAATCTCATCCTCGCAACCGCGCTCAGCTTTCTGGTGATCCTGGTCTGGTTCGTGCTGTTCCCTCCACCGGAACCGACACCGACCGCAGAACAGGCTGAAACTGTCGGTGTCGAAGGCGAAGACGTTCAGACGCCAAGCGCCACTGACGCAGGCGTTGTCGGTGAAGCAACCGCAACCACCTCTGAAGCAGAACCCGAGGCCACGGCACCCCGGGTCAACATCGATACACCCCGTCTGACCGGCAGCCTGTCGCTTGCCGGGGGCCGAATTGATGAGTTGTCGCTCAAGGACTACAAGGTTTCGCTGGCCGAGGATTCTCCGATCGTCGAGCTTTTGTCGCCGGTTGGAAGTGAATCCGCTTATTATGCCCTCTATGGCTGGGCTCCCGGCGCAGGTTTGACAGCCGCGGATGTCCCCGGCCCAAATACCCTCTGGGCGCTTGAGCAGGGCGAGACTCTGGGCGTTGACACACCGGTGACGCTGGCCTGGGACAATGGCAATGGTCTGACTTTCCGCCGCACCATCGCCGTGGACGAGAACTATATGTTCTCGGTCACTCAATCGGTCGAGAACGCCACTGAAGCCGAAGTCGGCATGGCCCCATACGGCATCCTAGCACGCCATGGCATCGGTGAAGACGGTGATTTGCCTGGCTTGAAGAATTTTTTCATTCTTCATGAGGGCGTTATGGTCATGGCTGATGGCGTTCTGGATGAAATCGATTATGGCGATGTGCGCGACTTTGACATCGACCCCAATGAACGCGCGCAGGCCGAGGTCTTTCAGGTCAAGGAAGGCGGCTGGGTCGGGTTCACCGACCACTACTGGATGACCACCCTGATCCCGGCTGAGGGCGCAACATTCAAGGCAGCCGCCAAGTACGATGCGCGCCGCAAGATTTACCAGACAGAAACAGTTCTGCCGACACTGACAGTTGCATCCGGCGCCACCGAAGAGGTCACGACCCAACTGTTCGCTGGTGCCAAGGAATGGGAAACCATCCGCGAATATCAGGCCGAAGGTGTTCAGAAGTTCATCGACAGCATTGATTGGGGCTGGTTCTACTTCCTGACCAAGCCGATCTTCTGGCTGCTGCACAACATCAACGCCCTGATCGGTAACATGGGCTGGTCGATCATCGGCCTGACGCTGATCATCAAGGCGATCCTGTTCCCGCTGGCATTCAAATCCTACGTCTCGATGGCGAAGATGAAGGAACTGCAGCCGCAGATGGAAGCCCTGAAAGAAGCCGCAGGCGACGACCGCCAGAAGATGCAGCAGGGCATGATGGAGCTGTACAAGAAAGAAAAGGTGAACCCCGCTGCGGGCTGCCTGCCAATCCTAATGCAAATCCCGATCTTCTTCTCGCTGTACAAGGTGATCTTCGTCACTATCGAACTGCGTCAAGCCCCTTGGTTTGGTCCGTTCCGGGACCTGAGCGCGCCGGACCCGACCTCGATCATGAACTTCTTTGGCTGGCTGCCATGGGCCGGGCCGCAGCCCGACAGCTTGATGGCCCTGATCTTCATCGGCATTCTGCCGCTGCTGCTGGGTATCTCGATGTGGTTACAGCAGAAACTGAATCCGGCACCAACAGACGCAACGCAGGCCATGATCTTTGCCTGGATGCCGTGGGTCTTCATGTTCATGTTGGGGGGGTTCGCCAGTGGTCTGGTCGTGTACTGGATTGCAAACAACACGATCACCTTTACGCAGCAATATCTGATCATGCGCAGCCAGGGCTACAAGCCTGACGTGTTCGGAAACATTAGGTCCGGCTTCAAACGGGCGCAAAAAACGGACAACAAATGAGCGGAATGGTCTCAGGCCTTTGGCGCCACCCGATCAAAAGCCATGGGCGTGAATCCCTGAGCCAAGTCACAGTTATCCCCGGGCAGACAATGCCCGGGGATCGCGTTTGGGCGGTTGCTCATGAGGTCGCGAAAACCGATGGCTCGGAATGGGCATCTTGTTCGAATTTCAGCCGTACAGCCAAAGCACCCAAGCTGGCGGCGATCTCGGCGGAAATGTTGGGGGAACGGGTGACCCTGTCCCACCCAGAGCGACCTGATTTGAATTTTGCGCCCGATACCGAGCAAGAGATTTTTCTGAATTGGGTAAAACCGTTAATGCCTGCGGACCGCGCGGCATCGGCCCGGATTGTCCGGGTACCGGGACGTGGCATGACCGACAGCGATTTCCCGTCGGTCAGCCTGTGCAACATGGCTTCGCACCGTGCGATCGAACAGAAACTGGGCCAGACCCTGTCCACTGTGCGGTGGCGTGGCAACGTCTGGTTCGAAGGTCTGCCTTTGTGGGATGAGTTTGACTGGCTGGGTCGGGACGTTCGCATAGGTGAGGCCGTGTTTCGTGTACGCGAGCGCATCACCCGCTGTATGGCCACCACAGCCAACCCCCAAACCGGCGAGCGGGACGTGGATACGCTGCGCGCTCTCAACAGCTGGGATCATCAGGATTTCGGCGTCTACGCCGAGGTCATTCAGGGCGGTGAAATCCGCATAAACGATGAGGTGCAGGTGCTATGACCACACTTCCTTTCCCACTGGTTGAGGATCCGGATGAGTTCGCAAAGGAACGCGGACGCAAGCTGTTTGCGGGCCCTTCCGAGTTCGTCAAAGGCGTCGTCGCCATGAACGGTTTGCCCGCCCCTGACAGGCTGGAAGTCTGTTTTGCAGGGCGCTCAAATGTCGGCAAGTCCAGCCTGATCAACGCCTTGACCGGTACCAAAGGCCTGGCACGCGCGTCCAACACCCCCGGTCGCACACAAGAGATCAACTTTTTCACCCAAGGCCCAGATCTCTATCTTGTGGATCTGCCGGGCTATGGCTATGCCAACGCCCCGGTGAAAGTGGTCGAGAAGTGGCAGAAGCTGCTGAAACAATACCTCAGCGGTCGCCAGACATTGCGCCGTGCCTTCGTCCTGATCGATGCACGCCACGGCGTAAAACCGGTTGACGCTGAAATCATGAAACTGCTGGACACCAGCGCCGTGACTTTTCAGTGCGTTCTGACCAAGGCAGACAAGGTCAAAACTGGGGATCGTGAAAAGGTTCTGGAACAAACCCGAGCAGCACTGTCCAAGCATCCCGCAGCTTTCCCGGAAATTGTACTGACCTCATCCGAGAAAGGTGACGGCATCGCAACCTTGCGGTCTATCATTGCGCATCTGGAATAGCTTCGCCCTTGGCACCGCCGTGCAAAGGTCCTAACACGGTTTTCCAGAGGACCTTAAGCCATGAAGACACGAGATATGAACCGGGACTGGATCGCAACCGCAGCCACACTCAACAGCGCCCTGCCTTATCTGCAGCGCTATGACGGAGCCATAGTCGTCATCAAGCTTGGCGGACACGCCATGGGCAGCGACGAGGCGATGGAAAGCTTTGCCCGCGACGTGGTTCTGATGCGCCAAGTGGGGGTGAATCCGGTAGTCGTGCATGGCGGCGGTCCGATGATAAACGCGATGCTCGGCAAGCTGGATATCCAGTCGGAATTCGTGAATGGCAAGCGCGTGACCGACAAAGCCACGGTTGAAGTGGTCGAGATGGTTCTGTCCGGCCTTGTGAACAAACGCATCGTTCAGGCGATCAACGATCAGGGTGGCTCGGCCGTGGGCCTGTCGGGCAAAGATGCAAGCCTGATGGTCTGCGAACAGACGGATGCGTCGCTGGGCTTTGTTGGCACCCCTGCCGAGATGAATCCGAAAATCCTGCATGATCTGTTCTCGCATGACGTGATTCCGGTGATCGCCCCGCTGGGTGCAGGCCGCGAGGGTGAGACATTCAACGTAAACGGCGACACGGCAGCCGGGGCGATCGCCTCAGCGCTTAAGGCAGACCGTCTGTTGCTGCTGACCGATGTCTCGGGCGTGAAGAATGCAGCGGGTGAAGTTGTGACCGAACTGAAGGCAGGTCAGATCAGGGAAATGACCCGCGAAGGCACCATTGCAGGCGGCATGATCCCCAAGACTGAAACTGCACTGGATGCCTTGCACAGCGGCGTTCGGGCGGTTGTCATACTCGACGGGCGTGCACCAAACGCGGTG
This sequence comes from uncultured Ruegeria sp., assembly GCF_947497005.1. Classification (GTDB taxonomy): domain Bacteria; phylum Pseudomonadota; class Alphaproteobacteria; order Rhodobacterales; family Rhodobacteraceae; genus Ruegeria. Next base: position 13,609 of record NZ_CANMFF010000016.1, read on the forward strand.
CTGCTGGAGCTGTTCACGGAACACGGGGCCGGGTCACTGATACGACCAGACTGAACCCTGAGCGCGAGGAAGAGACATGACAAATCTTGCACAACCTTCCTCTGATCCCGTTGTTGCCACCTATGAACAGGTTGAGCGCGCAGCACGGCGCGCGGGGTTGATCGTCATGGGTGCGCTGCATCCCCATCATGCCGCTGCCAATCAACTCGACACCGGCACGCTGATCCTGTTGGGGGCCGGTGCTGATTTCTGGCCTGTTCTGAAAGCCTCAACAGAGTGGTACGGGCCCGACCCGGTAGACCGATGGTCGACAAGAGTGGTGAGCCAGATGGCACAGGCGTTTGGTGCTCAGGCGTATTTCCCGTTTGGAGGTCCTCCCTACACTCCATTCATAGACTGGGCCCTCAAGTCGGGGCGTACGTTCAGCAGCCCGGTCGGGGCGCTCGTGCATGACACCGTTGGCATGATGATTTCGTATCGCGGCGCACTGCACTTTGCCGAAGAGTTTGCCATCCCCGAGGCGTCCTGTGTTTCGCCTTGTGAAACCTGTGCCGCACCCTGCACTACGGCCTGCCCGGTCGGAGCGCTGAATTCGCACGACTTCTATAACATCGCCACCTGCCACGATTATCTTAGTACCACTGACGGTCAGACCTGCATGACTGGCGGTTGCCTTGTCCGCCTCGCCTGCCCGCTCAGCATGGGCGCAGGGCGCGACCCCGAACAGTCAGCCCATCATATGAGAGCTTTTCATCCGTTATGACCCGCACCCTGATCCTGACACGTCATGCAAAATCCAGCTGGGACAATCCGGAGCTTGGCGATCATGAACGCCCGCTGAACAAGCGCGGGCGCAAGTCAGCCCCAGCGGTTGCTGCGTGGTTGCGTGACCATGGCTGGCTGCCGGATGAAGTGCTTAGTTCGACTTCAACCCGCACCCGCGAGACATGGGATCGGATGGGCTTGCAAGCCGATAAGGTCTGTTTTCACGGCACGCTCTATCACGCGGGCTCGGAAAGCATGTTACAAGAGCTGTCCGGTGCCACGGAACCGACCGTATTGATGTTGGGCCACAATCCCGGAATCGCCGATTTCGCCAACCGCCTTGTGCGGCAACCCCCGGATCACATGCGTTTTTTCGACTACCCGTCCTGTGCAACCACGGTCATGACTTTCGACATTAACAGCTGGTCCGAAATCCAATGGCATACAGGCACAGTACTGGGGTTCACCATCCCGCGTGAGTTGATCGAATAGAAAAAGGCGAGGCAATGCCCCGCCTTCGTTCTTAAGATCCTGATTAGGATCAGTGACCCAGAATCTGGCTGAGGAACAGTTTGGTCCGCTCGCTCTGCGGGTTGTTGAAGAACTCTTCCGGTTCGTTCTGTTCAACAATCTGACCCGCATCCATGAAGATCACACGGTTGGCCACCTGCCGTGCAAAGCCCATCTCGTGGGTCACACACAGCATGGTCATGCCTTCCTCGGCCAGTTCGATCATGGTGTCGAGCACCTCTTTGATCATCTCGGGGTCTAGTGCGGATGTCGGTTCATCGAACAACATAATCCGCGGCATCATGCAGAGTGAGCGGGCAATCGCCACACGCTGCTGCTGACCACCTGACAGCTGGCCGGGATACTTGTCGGCTTGCTCGGGTATCTTAACCTTTTCCAGGAAATGCATCGCACGCTCTTCGGCCTCTTTTTTGGGCGTCTTGCGCACCCAAATCGGGGCCAGCGTGCAGTTTTCCAGAATGGTCAGGTGCGGGAACAGGTTGAAGTGCTGGAACACCATGCCAACCTCGGACCGGATCTTGTCGATGTTCTTGAGGTCATTCGACAGTTCGGTTCCGTCCACCATGATCGTGCCCTGCTGGTGTTCCTCCAGCGCGTTCAGGCAACGGATCAGGGTGGATTTACCAGACCCCGACGGACCTGCGATCACGATCCGCTCGCCTTGATTGACGGTCAGATTGATATCGCGCAGCACGTGGAACGACCCGTACCACTTGTTCATGTTGTTGATTTCGATGGCGACCTCGTCGCTCACCTGCATCTTTGAGCGGTCGATTTCGCGTTCAATTGCAAGTTCAGACATGTGTTGAACTCCTTAACGGTGGCCAGTCTGAAGCTTGCGCTCCAGATACATGGAATAACGGGACATGGAGAAGCAGACGACGAAGAACAGCGCGCCAATGAAGGCGAATAGTTCCCAGTAGATGCCATTCCACGCGGTATCGGCGCGGATCGCGTTAGCTAGGCCAAGCACGTCGAACAGCCCGATGATCGACACCAGAACCGTATCCTTGAAGATCCCGATGAATGTGCTCACGATGCCCGGAATTGAAATTTTCAGGGCTTGCGGCATGATGATCAACCGCTGTGCTTGCCAGTAGTTCAGGCCCAAACTGTCGGCGCCTTCGTACTGACCCCGTGGCAAGGCAGCCAGACCACCCCGGATCACTTCGGCCATATAGGCGGCCGAGAACAGGGTCATCATGATCATCACCCGCAGGATGATGTCAAAGTTGGTGCCCGGTGGCAGGAACAGGTTCAGCAGCAGCGACGCCACAAACAACAGGGTGATCAGCGGCACGCCACGGATGAACTCGATAAAGCCCACGCACATGTATTTGACGATCAGCAAGTCGGACTGGCGACCCAGCGCCAAAACGACCCCGATTGGCAGGGATACACCAATGGCGACAACACCCAGCAAGATCGCCAGCATGAATCCACCGAACTGACGGCTTTGAACGGCCTCAATGCCGATGGGCAGGATCGAATCCAATGCGCCAACGAAGTAGCTGGAAAGCAGCAGCCACCAGATCAGTGCGGCGACGGCGCTGCCGATCATCCCGATCAACTCGCTAAGTTGCTTGCTCAGAGCAGAGTATACGCCCCACCCGATGACAAAACCCAGCGCGGCTGAGATCGGGCCCCAGATAGTGCCACCCCACATCAGGAACGGCATCAGGAACGGGTAGATCGCGGTGAAAATCAGCAACTTGCTCGGCACCCGGTCCGAATACAGCACCGGTGCCAGGGCAACCAGCAACAGAACAAGCGCCAGAATCGGGCGCCAATACAGATGGCTTGGGTAGAATCCGAACAACAACTGCAGCCAGCGGTCGTTGATGACGGCCCAGCAAGCATGACCATGGGTAGAGCCCCAGGTTGCCATCATGATCTCACGACACTCTGTCAGTGAATTGGCGTTCCAAACGGATTGGAACGTCCATGGCAAAACGCCCGACAACACATACCAAATCGCATAGAGCGAAACCAGCGTCAGGATCGAGTTAAACCATCCAGAAAACAGGTTATGCTTGGCCCAGCCGATTAGCCCGACTTCGGATGCAGGCGGAGCTTGCTCCGGCAACATTTCCGTGCGGACAAATGAAACATCACTCATATTACCGCTCCACCAGTTTGACACTATTGTTGTACCAGTTCATCACCGCCGAAATGCTCAGCGAGATGCACAGATAGACCAGCATCAGCAGCAGAACGCATTCTAGCTCACGCCCGGTCTGGTTCATGGTGATGCCACCCAGCGTACCCGTGATATCCATATACCCAACCGCAATCGCCAGAGACGAGTTCTTGGTCAGGTTCAGATAGTTCGAGATCATCGGTGGGATGATCACCCGCAATGCCTGCGGCAGGATCACCAGACGCATGGTGCGGCCCGGACGTAGTCCCAGCGCTGATGCGGCTTCTGTCTGACCTTTGGAAATAGCCAGAATACCAGCGCGTACAATTTCTGCGATGAACGCAGCAGTATAGAGTGACAAGGCCAACCACAGCGCAATCAGAGAGTTGCGCATATGCGTGCCACCCTTAAAGTTAAAGCCCTTCAGTTCGGGGTAGCCAAGGTGGAAACCCAGCGCCGCCATCAGAATGATCAACGGAACGAACAAAATGCCCAACTGGATATGCCAGGTTTTGGGACGGTCGCCGGTCGACTCTTGCTTGGCCGCGGCCCAGGCAGACACTTTGCGCATGGAAAAGATGCTGCCGCCGAGAACGATCAAAAACGCGATCAGGTCCAGAGAAATGTCAAACCGCAGGCTTGATGCGCCGAACAGATGGACATCACCAAGACTGCGGGAAAACAGGAATTCCGGGATGTAGACACCGCGATTGGTGACTGCCACGGAATTGAACAAATCCATCGAAGCCGTGGGATTTTCACCCCTGAATGCATTGGGTGCCGGTAAACCTTCGATCAGGATGGCCATTGCCAAGACGATCCAAAGCAAAACGGGAACGTTGCGGAACATCTCGACGTAAACCGTCATGATCCTTGCGATCAGCCAGTTGTTTGACAGACGCAGGACACCGACCATAACACCGACAATCGTGGCCGTGATACAACCCAGAACGGCAACGACCAGTGTGTTTAAAAGCCCGATAAAGGCCGCGCGCAAATGGCTGTCGCGCGAGTCGTATTCCAGTAAGCGCTGGTTGATGTCATAGCTTGCCGATTCACCGAAAAAGCCGAACTCAACCGGTTTTCCAAGCGCTTCGAGGTTTTGAATGGTGTTCGAAATGATCCAGGCTGCCAGAAGCATGAAACCGATCAATGCGATGACCTGAATGGTCGCAGATCGGTACCGCGTATCGTAAAGGAGCATGGACAGCCGGAACTGCTCCTTCGGCGGGTCAGTGAGAGTCGTCATGACCTATGTATATCCCCGTGCATCCCGTTTTTTTTGCCGACAGAGTTGGTCTCCGCTCAGATCTAACGGGCGTGTTTCTTTCTTGATGGAAAAAGGGCGCAGGTTACCCTGCGCCCAATTCCTTATGTTTTAGCGGAACGGCGGCGAGTACAGCAGGCCACCTTCAGTCCACTGTGCGTTCAGGCCACGTGCCAGACCGATCGGAGTTTCTTCGCCGATGTTCTTGGCAAACACTTCGCCATAGTTGCCGCCGGCCTTGATGGCTTTCGCAGCCCAGTCAGCGTCCAGGCCCAGCATCTCGCCCAGGGTGCCTTCGGTACCCAGCAGACGGTTGATTTCCGGGTTTTCGGTGCCAGCGCTCAGCTCATCGATATTGGCCGAGGTAACACCCAGTTCTTCCGCCGAGACCAGCGCGTTCAAAGTCCAGCGAACAACGTCACCCCATTCGTGGTCGCCGTGACGGACCAGCGGGCCCAGCGGCTCTTTCGAGATGATTTCGGGCAGCAGAACGTGCTCGTCCGGTGCTTCAAACGTGGCGCGGGTTGCAGCCAGGCCGGATGCGTCGGTGGTATAAACGTCGCATGCGCCAGCCAGATACTGCTGCTGCGCTTCGGCGTTAGTTTCGATCGGAACCGGCTCGTAGCTGATGTTGTTCGAGCGGAAGAAGTCCGCTAGGTTCAGCTCGGTCGTGGTACCCGTCTGGATGCAGACAGTTGCGCCATCTAGTTCCTTGGCCGAGCTTACGCCCAGCGCCTTGGGAACCATGAAGCCCTGACCGTCATAATAGTTCACGCCGGTGAATTCGAACTTCAGGTCGACGTCGCGGCTGAAGGTCCAGGTGGTGTTACGCGCCAGCATGTCGATCTCGCCCGAGGCCAGAGCGGTAAAGCGTGTCTTACCGGTGGTCGGAACGAACTCGACGGCGTTGGCGTCGCCCAGAACGGCAGCAGCAACAGCTCGGCACAGCGATACGTCAAAGCCCTGCCATTCGCCATTAGCATCGGGTGCAGCAAAGCCAACCAGACCGGTGGTCACGCCACAGTTCAGCTTGCCGCGCGCTTTAACGTCGTCAACGGTGCCTGCTACGGCTGCGCCGGCAGCAAGACCGGCAATCGTCGCCGCGCCCAAGATTACGGATTTTTTCATTTTTACCTCTTCCTGATTTTTCGCCCCTTCCGAGGCGGCTCTGCCCGGCAAGTGGATGCCGGATAGGTTACCCCAAAGGTGTCTCCCCTTTAGTGGCACTGAGTTTGGGCGTATTCATAAACAAACGTCAAGGGCCGGATCATCGAAAACGATGGATCAGGCCGCAAGCTGTTTGCAGATTTGCTCAAAAAACAGAAATTAAGGATCAAACCGACATATCAAAGAAGCGCTTAGCATGCAGAAATGCAGCCTTCTTGGTTTCGGCGACGGCATGGGCTTCGTCGTCATGCCCCCATTGTTCGATCTGCCAGGTTTCGTCCAATCTTGAAATGCGCCATATCTCGTCCGGTTTGCGCCAATTCATGGCTGCCGCAAAGCCGAGAATCAATGACCCCGACATGCTAACCAGATCGTGAAAAGCCGCTAGCTGGAACGCATCCAGCCCGTGAACCTTCGAACGCAATGTTGACACGGCAGAGTCAGATTGAGGCTGGTGCCGTACACCAGAAATTGGCACTAAACGAGCTGACAGAACAGTCTCCGCCCAATCCAGGGCAGGGTCCCATTCAGCGTTCTGACGATCCCGCAATTCCTGGGGATGGGTTGCCCGGTAACACAGCAGATCAGAATCGCCATAATCAGCAAGCATATCGGCAACTTCACGGTGCTGGAGGCGAACTTTATCAATTGCCGCATTTGCCGACCGGGTGAACGGCATCGTCGCGGGATCGACCTCTTTTTCCTGCGTGTCCCATTCTGCTGCGACCGCTTCGGCCAAGGTACGGGTTGGCAGGATCAAACCTTCTTTGGCCGGCGTTTTGACCCGACGGCCATCCAATTCAATCGTAAACCCGCCGTCAGCCTCAACAACGTTGCTGTCTTTCCAGAAGCGTTTCGGTTTCCAGTCACTCATGTTCTAGTCCCACATCCCAGCCAACGCATTGGGCAACTGGTCAAAGGTTTCAATAATGCAAGAGGCCGAGGTCAATTCCGACCGGTCATGATAGCCCCAGGTGACGCCGATACCGCGCACCCCGGCGGTCGAGGCCATGTCCATGTCATAGCTTGTGTCGCCGATCATCACCGCGCAGACGGGATCAACACCGGTTTCCGCCAATGCAGTCTGCACCATGGACGGATGCGGCTTTGACGGATGGTGATCCGCAACCTGCCGGGTTACGAAATACGCGTCCAGCCGATGTGCTTCGATCAACGCGTCCAACCCGCGCTGTGACTTGCCGGTGGCTACTCCCAAAAGCAATTCGGGCACGGCATGCAATGCTTCAATCGCCTCGCGCGCACCAGGGTAGAGCGGAGAACAGGCCGCCCCCAAATCAAGACGATGCGCGTGATAGGCCTCTTTGTACCCTTCAACGAGATCGTTCTGGACCGAAAGCGGCTGATCCGGCACCAATCGGGCAATGGCATGCGGTAACGACAGCCCGACAATGGACAGGATCGCCTCACGCGTGGGCACGGGAACCGAAATGGCCTGAAAGCTGGTGGTCATGGCGTGAACGATACTGCCCTGACTGTCGACCAATGTGCCGTCGACATCGAACAGAACCAACCGCAAGGGTGCGCTCATTGCAGCTCCTCGAACGGGTCGTCTGCGGCCAGATCCTCGGTCCAGCCGAACGTGTCCCAACTGTGTTTCATATGATCGGGCAAAGGCGCGGTCACCGTCACAGGTTTCCGCGTCACCGGGTGCAGGAATGACAGCCGCCGCGCGTGCAGATGCAATTTCTTGCTAATGATCCCACCCAGTTGTGCACCCCAGCCATCGCCAAGATTTTCCTGACCCGAACCGCCGTATTTTCCATCACCGATGATCGGATGCCCGATGGCGGCCATATGCGCGCGCAATTGGTGGGTGCGCCCGGTAATCGGCTCCATCGCGACCCATGCGGCGCGGCCAGCTACACGGTAAAGGGTCGCATACAGCGTATGGGCCCGTTTCGCGCCGGGTGTGCTGTCCATCTCGTTCAGATGCACAGGGATCATCTTTTCCCCTTCACCCTGTTTGCCGTGGCCCGCCGCCTTGACCAGACCGGTTTTGATCTCACCCAGGTACGGCGTTGGAACACCAGCCACCAGCGCCCAATAGATTTTGCGAGTATCTCGATGACGGAACGCCGCCGTCAGCCCTTTGGCGGCTTCACGTGTGCGGGCTAGCAACAGAACACCGGACGTGTCCTTGTCCAAACGGTGGACCAGGCGCGGGTTCTCATCATAGCCGAACCGCAGCGCCTCGGACAGGCTGTCGACATGCCGGGTCTGCCCGCTGCCACCCTGTACGGGTAAGCCATTCGGTTTGTTCAGCGCCAGAATATGATCGTCGCGATAGATCACGCAGGATTGGATCATTTTGGCATCCGCATCCGAGATACGATGCTTGACCTCAGCCGGTTTGTGATCGGCATCCGGCAGGGGCGGCACGCGGACCACCTGCCCCACCTCTAACCGGGTCGAGGCCTTGGCGCGGCTACCGTCAACACGCAGCTCTCCCTTGCGGCACATCTTTTCAATGCGACCCTGGCCGACATGCGGAAACAGGCGGCGCAGCCAGCGGTCTACGCGCTGGTCCCCGTCACCTTCAGCGACTGAAATCATCTGTACGCCACTCATGCCATTACCCCTTGTTCCGCGCGGGTGATCCGCCCGGATTGCGTGTTAGTCCGTGTCCCAGAAATCATGGGCGTCTGTCGCGCGCAACGCGGCAAGAGTCAAGGTATCTGGCTGTTGAACTCAGATGTTCAAAACGTCTCTCTGGTGCCCTGCTCCATCCCAAAAACGGCCCACACCCGGTGCTTTTGCGTTGAACGGCTTCCAAGCCTGTCACCTGTGACGCGACGACTTGGCCAAGCTTGACTCGGCGCACCTAGTCGTTCCGCTGTGCCCGCAGCTTGGCAAAGTAATCGAGGCGCTTCTTCAACTCACGTTCGAACCCGCGTTCGACCGGTTGATACAAAACCGGGCGTTTCATTGTCTCGGGGAAGTAGTCCTGTCCGGAAAACCCATCTTCGGCATCATGGTCATAGGCGTAGCCCGCACCATATCCCTGATCTTTCATCAGGGATGTCGGCGCATTCAGGATATGCTTGGGCGGTGGCTCGCTGCCGGATTGCTTGGCCAGTCGCATTGCCGCCTTGAAACCGACATAGGCGCCGTTGGACTTCGGGGCCAAGGCAAGATAGACCAGCGCCTGGGCCAGCGCCAACTCTCCTTCAGGCGAACCAAGACGTTCGTAAGTTTCCCACGATTGCAAGCAAATGCCCTGCGCTTGTGGATCGGCCAAGCCGATATCCTCGACCGCCATCCGCGTGATCCTGCGCGCCAGATAGCGCGGATCTTCACCACCGGTCAGCATTCGCGCGAACCAGTACAGGGCCGCATCCGGATCAGACCCACGCACCGATTTATGCAGGGCCGAGATCAAGTTGTAGTGTTCATCACCTGACTTGTCATATATCGCAGCCCTCCGCATCAGGCGCGTCGACAGCGCGTCCGGATCCAGCGGCGCATCCACTTTCCAGGCCGAGACTTGTTCGATCAGGTTCAGCAAAGCCCGACCATCGCCATCTGCCATTTCCTGCAACGCATCCCGTGCGGCAGCCGTCAATGGCAATGCGCGGTCCAGTTCTTTTTCTGCGCGTTGGATCAGGCGTTCAAGGTCGGCAAGGCTGAGCCGTTCCAGTACCAGAACCTGCGACCGGCTGAGCACAGCGGCATTCAGTTCAAAGGATGGGTTCTCGGTCGTTGCCCCAACCAAAAGGATGGTGCCGTCTTCCATATGGGGCAGAAACCCGTCCTGCTGTGCTTTGTTGAATCGATGGATCTCATCCACAAACAACAGTGTCCCCTGCCCGTTCTGGCGGCGAATCTTGGCGGCTTCGAAGACTTTCTTCAGATCGGGAACACCCGTAAAAATCGCACTGATCTGAACGAATTGCAGATCGGTCTCTTGTGCCAACAGCCTTGCAATCGTGGTCTTTCCGACACCAGGCGGCCCCCAGAAGATCAGGCTCGACAGACTGCCGGACGCCAGCATCACGCCCAGCGGAGCCTCGGGGCCCAGCACCTGTTCCTGCCCGATTACCTCGGCAAGCGACTGCGGCCGCAAACGGTCAGCCAATGGCCGGTGTGGGGAAGCGGCGGGTTCTGTCGACCCGGTATCAAACAGATCACTCACAGGTCACAGCCGGAACCGCAAAGAGACGGAACGACCACCGCGCAGAAGACCCATCTGCACGCGGCGCCCCGGATCGGTCAGTGCGTTTTCAACGTCACGAGGGCGCTGGACACCTTCGGAATTGATGCTTTCAAGAATATCCCCGGGTCGCAAACCCGCGCGGCCACCGTATGGACCGGGATCTACAACAACGACACCTGTCTGGGACAGCGACAAACCCAAATTGGCAATCACTGCCGGATTGACCCGCGACACAACCAGCCCCGGCAGAACAGTCTCGTCGTCCAGCGTCGTTTCTTCGGCGGCTGGAATCTCGGGGGCCTTGATCAGAGCCACCTCGACCTCATCACTCTGCTCGCCACGCAATCGGGTCAGTACCGAGGTTCCGCCGACCCCGGCGACAGACATTCGGAACTTCATCTCGGCGGGCGAGTTTACCTCGTCTCCGTCCACGTGGGTTACGACGTCTCCCACGTTCAACCCGGCCTCGCGCAACGGGCTGAGTTTATGCAAGTCAGAGATCACAACACCCAGCGGGATGGCCAGACCAAGGGATTCTGCGATATCCGCGCTCATATGTTGACCCGACATGCCGGCCCACGGGCTGACGAAACGGTCATTTCCTTGTTGTGCCTGCTTTAGGAATTCCGCCACCAGATTGGCCGGAATGGCAAAGCCGATGCCATTTGATCCTCCTGAGCGGGTCAGGATTGAGGTGTTGATCCCGATCAGGTGACCATTCACGTCGATCAGCGCCCCGCCAGAGTTGCCGGGATTGATCGCCGCATCGGTCTGAATGAAATAGCCGCGCGCATTCCCGGTAGCCGTACCAGTTCGGGCAAGCCCCGAGATGATACCGGACGACACTGTCTGCCCCACCCCAAACGGGTTCCCGATAGCCAGCGCCAGTTCTCCGACCTCGACCAGATCGGAATCGCGAAGGGTCAGGTAAGGCAAATCTTCAGCCTCTTCCAGACGCAGGATCGCGATATCGCTTTCCTCATGGCCCAGCACAACCCTGGCTGAAAACTCGCGCCGATCCGTGGTCACCACCCGGATCTCGGTCGCGGAACCAACAACGTGGTAATTGGAAACGACATAGCCATCATCGGACAGAATCACGCCTGAACCCAACGAGTTCTGCACCCGTTGGCGCGGTTCCCCAAAGCCCCGACCAAAGAAGTCCTGAAAGAATGGGTCCGAGAGAAACGGGTTCGCCCGGTCCTGCCGCACGATCTTGGCATAGATGTTCACCACCGCCGGTGAAGCCTGCTTGACCACAGGAGCGAAGCCGAGGCTGATCTCGGTCTGCGATGTCGGAATTTTTGTTTCAGCATGAACTGAAACCGCAAATGAGGCCAACAGCAGCGAGCACAGAATTTTCCGCATGATCTTTCCGTCTATGACTTGCCCATCGGATATGCGAGGCATGTGACAAGATTGCAAGCGCGATGCAGTCTCTTGCGCATTGACTTGGTCGGGGGGCGGTGAAAACGTTCGCCCGAATTAGTCAAACGAAACGGACCAATTGTGCTTAGTAGAATACTTGCGGCGGGGCAAAAGCACCTGCGACCATCTTCTTTTCTTCTGACCGCTGCCCTTGGGTTGTCCGCACATACTGTGCAGGCTGCGGATACCAAACTGACCATGGGGACAGGGGGAAAAAGCGGATATCATTTTTGCCATCGGTACCCTGCTGTGCACATCCTTTGCCCAAAATCCAGCTGGTTACAAGTGCAACGCCAAAGCCACAGATGGCCCACGAGAGAATCTGCCAAAGCTACGCCGGGGTAAATTCGACCTCGTGGTAGCGCGGTCGGATTGGGCGCAAAACGGGCTGAAGGGCACGGGCTTTTTCAAAAACAAGGGCGCGGACACATCTCTGCGTTCCTTGTTCTCAATTCACAGCGCACCTTTAACCGTCATCGCGCGCGCCGGGTCCAACATCAGGTCTGTTGATGATCTGGACGGGAAGAGTGTCAAGCTGGATGGTTCAGCCACTTACTTGGTGAAACAACTTCCCCAGGTGGCAAACTGGGATACCTCCGCCTTTGACACCTATAAGCCCAACGAAAGGAACCTATTGCGAAAACGGTTGTGTTCGGGTGACATTGACGCCATTGCAAACGTCACCGGCTACCCGTCCAGTTGGATTCAAAAAACGGCACAGACCTGTCCGATCCAATTGGTTTCGGTGTCTGGCCGTCAGATTGATCGCTTGGTTTCCGGGTCAGATGCGCTCAGCCAAGTTTCGATCCCCGCTAACACGTATAGAGGGGTAGCAAGACCTACCAAAACCTTTGGCTTCAGGGCCACCTTGCTGAGTAGCGCCGGCGTGTCCGAGGACGATGTCTATGCGTTCGTCAAATCCACGTTTGAAAACCTGCCGCAACTTGCGCGCAACCATCCCGCCCTGAGTGGGTTGAGGCCATCGAACATGATCCGCGACGGCCTGCCGGCACCATTGCATCCGGGGGCTGCCCGATATTATCGGGAAAAGGGTTGGCTAAAATAAAGTCGCAGCAAAAAACGCCTGAAAATGAAAAACCCCCGCGTTTGGGACGCGGGGGTTTTCACATGAAAGCCGGGCTTTCTTATTCTTCGTCTGCGGCCTCTTCGGCAGCAACGCGGGCCTTGTCGGCCGCGCCTTTGGCGTCCAGATCACGATCAACAAATTCGATGATCGCCATCGGAGCCATGTCACCATAGCGGAAGCCAGCTTTCAGAATGCGGACATAACCGCCCTGACGCTCGGCATAGCGGGGGCCCAGAATTTCGAACAGCTTGGCGACGTCTTTGTCTTCTTTCAGCTGCGATGCGGCCTGACGGCGGGCGTGCAGGTCGCCGCGCTTGCCCAGAGTGACCAGCTTTTCGATGATCGGGCGCAGTTCTTTTGCCTTGGGCAGAGTTGTCTTGATCTGCTCATGTTCGATGAGCGAGCCAGCCATGTTCGCAAACAGAGCCTTACGGTGCTCATGGGTACGGTTCAGGCGGCGGTAACCACGTGCGTGACGCATTTTCTAGTTCCTTCTTTCGCGTTTTGCTTTGTCTGGCCGGCGATGCGTGTCACCGGCTCTCCTTGGGGCAAGATCGCCCTTTTATTCCCCGGCAGCCCGGGCATTTAGGAAGACGCGTTTAGAACGCGTCTTCGAATTTCTTCGCCAGATCTTCGATGTTGTCGGGCGGCCAGTCCTCGACATCCATGCCGAGGTGCAGACCCATGCCGGACAGCACTTCCTTGATCTCGTTCAACGACTTGCGGCCGAAGTTCGGGGTGCGCAGCATCTCGGCTTCGGTTTTCTGGATCAGGTCGCCGATGTAAACGATGTTGTCGTTCTTCAGGCAGTTTGCCGAGCGGACAGACAGTTCCAGCTCGTCCACTTTCTTCAGCAGCAGCGGGTTGAACTCCAGACCATCATCTTCGTCCTGACGGCTGGCCGATTCCGGTTCGTCGAAGTTGACGAAGATCGACAGCTGATCCTGCAGAATGCGAGCGGCAAAAGCCAGTGCGTCTTCCGGCGTGATCGAACCATCGGTCTCGATCTTCAGGGTCAGCTTGTCATAGTCCAGAACCTGACCTTCACGGGTCGGCTGAACGTCATAGGCAACCTTTTTGACCGGCGAATAGATCGCGTCGATCGGGATCAAGCCGATAGGCGCATCTTCTGGCTTGTTCTTTTCAGCCGAGACATAACCCTTGCCAGTGTTGACGGTCAGTTCCATGAACAGGTCTGCGCCATCGTCCAGGTGGCAGATGACGTGATCGCGGTTCAGAACCTCGATGCCGGCGCTTTCGCTGACGTCGCCTGCGGTGACAACTGCGGGGCCTTTGGCATTGATCGACAGGCGCTTGGGGCCTTCGACCTCCATGCGCAGGGCGACCTGCTTGAGGTTCAAGATGATGTCGGTGACATCTTCACGAACGCCTGCGACGCTTGAGAACTCGTGCAGGACGTTGTCGATCTGGACGCTGGTGATGGCCGCGCCTTGCAGCGAGCTCATCAGGACACGGCGCAGGGCGTTGCCCAAGGTCAGACCAAAGCCACGCTCCAGCGGTTCGGCGACCAGCGTCGCCTGACGCGCGGGATCGTTGCCCGGCTTGGCTTCCAGCTGGGTCGGCTTGATCAATTCTGCCCAATTCTTGTGGATCATGTAATCCCTCCATTCCTGTCCGCGCCCCATGACCAACAAGGTGCAGACGCCCGAGGTTCAAAATGACGTGCTGGGGCCGTGCAAAAACACTGGCCCCAGCCTAATTCAAAATCGCTTAGACGCGGCGACGCTTCGGTGGGCGGCAGCCGTTATGAGCGATCGGCGTCACGTCACGGATCGACGTGATGTTGAAGCCCACAGCAGCCAGCGCGCGCAGAGCCGATTCACGACCCGAACCGGGGCCCTGAACTTCGACTTCTAGTGTCTTGACGCCGTGATCCTGCGCCTTCTTGCCTGCATCTTCCGCAGCCATCTGAGCGGCATAAGGCGTCGATTTACGCGACCCTTTGAACCCCATTGTCCCGGCTGACGACCATGCAATGGCGTTGCCCTGCACGTCCGAGATCAAGATTTTGGTGTTGTTGAAGGTCGAATTCACATGGGCGACGCCCGATGCGATATTCTTGCGCTCTTTTTTCTTGGTACGAGTCTTTTCGCGTGCCATCAGTCAGACCCCCCTTATTTCTTCTTACCGGCAATGGCCTTTGCGGGGCCTTTGCGAGTGCGAGCGTTGGTGTGAGTACGCTGACCGCGAACGGGCAGGTTACGACGGTGACGCAGACCGCGATAGCAGCCCAGATCCATCAGGCGCTTGACGTTCATCTGAACTTCACGACGCAGGTCACCTTCAACGGTGAAGTTTGCATCGATATGCTCGCGGATGGCCAGAACTTCGGCGTCGGACAGTTCATTGACGCGACGGTGCGCTTCAATGCCAACGGCTTCGCAGATCGCCTGCGCCGAGGTGTTTCCGATACCGGTGATATATGTGAGGGCGATAGGTACCCGCTTTGCAGTCGGGATGTTTACGCCGGCAATACGTGCCACGTGTCACTTTCCTTTTTGTTGCGGTTCCGTAACTCCGGAACCTTTTTTCACAACACTTGACCGTGGCAGTGAGGCCAGAGGGTCCAGTATTATTCGAGGTGGTCGGGGCGCAAGCGACGAATCCCTCGCGCGATCTTGATTCCCTTTGGGGATGGGGGTCGATATGGGCTTTTTCCGGTGACGTCAAGCCCTTATCAATCCGGCCAGCAAACCTTCTCTCTGACATACTGGTCAAAGATGAAATGCTTGCTGGTTTGATCTCTGCAAAAGTCGATGTGTGTGTTCAACCCACCTAGGGTTCCCCCAATACTCCACCGACAACAACACCAACTAAGAAACCGACCAGACATCCGCCAGCGAACCCAAAGAATTTCCACATCTCTGGTGTCCTCTGAAATTCAGTATGATTAAATCTTAGTCCAGAACAGCCGCAATAGCGCTCTGAACTTCTTCGATCTCGCCCAATCCATCAACCCAGGACAAGTTGCCCTTGGCATGGTAATAGCCGATCAACATCGAGGTTTTCTTGTAGTATTCCATCAGACGAGTCTTGAGGCTTTCCTCATTATCGTCCGCGCGGCGTTTGAATTCAGTTTCCTTGCCGCAGTTGGTGCATTTTCCGTCCGCCGGGATTGGCTTGGTGATGTCGTTATAAACTTCACCGCAACCACCACAGGTCGACCGCGCCGTGATCCGTGCGACCAGAGCGTCATCATTGACCTCCATCGCGACAACCGAATCCAGCATCTCACCAGTACTGTCAAGCAATTCGCCCAAAGCATCCGCCTGCGCCAGCGTGCGTGGGAAACCGTCGAAGATGAAACCGCCTTTGGCACCGGCTTCCAGCTTTTCGCGGATCAGGCCGATCACGATCTCATCGGTGACCAGTTCGCCCTTGGCCATAACTTCGGCCACCCGGTTACCCATTTCGGTGCCGCTGTCCTTGGCCTCGCGCAGCATGTCTCCGGTGCTCAGTTGCACCATGCCGCGTGTTTCGACCAGGTGGCGCGCCTGCGTGCCCTTGCCTGCCCCCGGGGGGCCCAAAAGAATGATGTTCATCGACGAGCGGGTCCCTTCCTGCTGCGTTTCTTTCCTTTGCCACGCAGTTGGGACTTTTCAATAAGCCCTTCGTATTGATGCGCCAGCAGATGGCTCTGAACCTGTTGGATCGTATCCATCGTCACAGAGACGATAATCAGAACCGACGTACCACCGAAATAGAACGGGATTGCAAACTGGTTCCGTAAAATCTCGGGCAGAAGACAGACCAGTGCAAGATAGGCCGAACCCAGAACCAGAACACGGTTAACCACGTATTCCAGATATTCTGCTGTCTTTTTACCTGGGCGGATACCCGGCACAAAACCGTTCTGCTTTTTGAGGTTGTCCGCCACGTCGTCGGGTTTGAACGACACGTTGAAGGTGTAGAAATAGGCAAAAAACACGATCATTGACGCAAAGAACAACAAGTAAAGCGGCTGACCAGGGCCGAAGTTCGCCAGCAGCCAGGACATGATCGGCCCGTTTGCAGCGCCGGATGAGAATGTCGAGATCGTCACCGGCAGCAGAAGCAGCGAGCTTGCAAAAATCGCCGGGATAACGCCCGCTGGGTTCACTTTGACAGGCAGGTGGCTGGAGCCGCCTTCATAGACTTTCATACCGGCCTGACGACGCGGGTACTGAATGTGGATCTTGCGCAATGCGCGCTCCATGAAGACAACGAATGTGATCACCACAATGACCATAACAATCACGCCGACGATCACGGCAGGGCTGATCGCGCCAGAACGGCCAGAAGCAAAGAATTGCGCCAGAGCGGCCGGAACTTCGGCGATGATGCCAACGAAGATGATCAGAGAGATACCGTTGCCGATGCCGCGTGCGGTGATTTGCTCACCCAACCACATCAGGAACATGGTGCCGCCAACCAGCGTGATCATGGTCGACATGCGGAAATAGAGGCCGGGATCAGTTGCCAGATCACCTGATTCCAGCGAAACGGCCAAACCATAGGCCTGAACCGTGGCCAGCGCCACGGTGCCGAAACGGGTATACTGGTTGATCTTTTTGCGGCCCTGCTCGCCCTCTTTCTTAAGCTGTTCTAGTGCGGGCACCATCGAGGTCAGCAGCTGGACGATGATGGAGGCCGAGATATACGGCATGATGCCGAGGGCAAAAATCCCCATCCGCCCCAGCGCCCCGCCGGTGAACATAGAAATCATGCCGCCGATGCCCTGCCCCGCCTGTTCCATGAACTCGCGCAAGGCTGCACCGTCAATGCCCGGCACCGGAATAAAGGTGCCCAGACGATAGACGATCAGCAATGCAAGCGTGAACAGGATGCGGTTGCGCAGATCGGTGGCTTTGCCAAGGGCAGCCCAGCTTGTGTTGGCTGCCATTTGTTCTGCTGCTGATACCATAAATCGGTCTCTCTTATGAAAACACCGCCCGGAACCGTTTTCCGGCTCGGGCGGCGTCTTGGAAAACTCTGAGGTCTATGTAAGCGGGTCTTTGCCCGCTCACAAGCGCTTACTCTGCCGCAGCAGCTTTTGTGACCGTAAGTGAGCCGCCCGCTTTCTCAACTGCTTCAACAGCAGATTTCGAAGCACCGGTGACTTCCAGGTTCACTTTGGCGCTGATCTCGCCTTTGGCCAGAACGCGGATACCGTCCAGCTTGCGGCGCACCAGGCCGGACGCAACCAAAGCGTCTTCGGTGATCGCAGCCGATGCGTCGAGCTTGCCAGCTTCGACGAATTTCTGGATCAGGCCCAGATTGATAACGGCGAATTCCTTGCGGTTCGGCTTGTTGAAGCCACGCTTGGGAAGACGCTGGTACAATGGCATCTGACCGCCTTCGTAGCCATTGATTGCAACGCCCGAGCGGGATTTCTGGCCCTTGATACCACGGCCACCCATTTTACCTTTGCCGGAACCCGGACCACGGCCAACGCGTGTGCGTTTCGGTGTGGCGCCCGGATTGTCGCGCAGTTCGTTCAGTTTCATTTCGCTTCTCCTAAGCCGGATATGACCCCGAAGCGTGATGGGCCAAACACGGCATTTCTTGGTTTTGATTCTCGCGGCCGGAAAGCCACCGCAGGCGTATAGGCCCGATGACCGTAGTTGGCAAGCCCACAGATTCGCGGCTGCTTTGCGTTACCGACTCGGTTTCTTTGGTGGGTTGAACCGCCCGAAAAGGAACGGGACGGCCCGCGTTACACGGGAAAAAAGGCTCAGCGGCCGGGGCTCCTGATAGCCCATGACCAAAATTTGAGCGCAAATTACTGCGCTTTGACCAGAAAACGCTTGCCATGGCGGTGCGGTAGTCTATCCGGTTTCACACAAACAAGAACTTGGCAGGCGCATGACTGAACCCTTTCTCTCGACCCGGAAACAGCCGGAAGTAACCGCTGCACGTGACTGGGTAACGACGCTTGCCAAATATCGTGAGCCAAACCAACTGCGCAGTTCCTTCGAGTTAGGCGTCAGCATTGTCCCCTTCTTCGCGCTGTGGGCTTTGTCCTGGATGTCGCTGTCGGTCAGCTATTGGCTGGCATTTGCGATTTCTGTTCTCAACGCCGCTTTCCTGTTGCGCCTGTTTGCAATCCAGCATGATTGCGGGCATGGCGCGTTTTTCAGGAACCGGTCGGTCAGTGACTGGGTCGGACGTGGAATCGGAGTTCTGACGCTGACGCCTTATGACGTCTGGCGCCGCACACACTCGACACATCACAACAGTTCCGGCAATCTGGGCAAACGCGGGATGGGCGATATCCACACCCTCACCGTGGCCGAGTATCAGTCGAAAACCCCGATGGACCGGTTCTGGTATCGGGTTTATCGGAACCCGATCACTCTGTTCGTGTTTGGCCCCGGCTATCTGTTTCTGTTTCAGAACCGCCTTCCGCTGGGTCTGACCGATAGCGTCAGGTTCTGGGTCAGTGCGATGGCCACCAATGTCGCAATTCTGGTTGCGCTAGTGGCCATCTACTATTTTGGCGGTCTGATGCCGGTACTGCTGATCTTTCTGCCCTCGACCCTGATCGCCGCAACAGCCGGAGTTTGGCTGTTTTATGTGCAGCACCAGTTCGAGGACACGCATTGGGAATCTGATGATGACTGGCAACTGCACGAAGCAGCGCTGCACGGAAGCTCTCATTATATATTGCCGTCGGTGTTGCAGTGGTTCACGGCCAATATCGGCATCCACCACGTGCACCACCTTTACAGCCGTATTCCGTTCTACCGCCTGACCGAAG
Source organism: uncultured Ruegeria sp. (assembly GCF_947497005.1). GTDB lineage: Bacteria > Pseudomonadota > Alphaproteobacteria > Rhodobacterales > Rhodobacteraceae > Ruegeria. The sequence goes on from NZ_CANMFF010000016.1 coordinate 32,928, forward strand.
TGTTGCGCGACCATGATGAGCTGGCAAACAGCAACAGGATGACCATTCGCGAGAGCCTCGCGAACGCGCGGCTGCATCTATGGGATGAGAAGAACCGCCGCCTGTTGTCCTTCGCCGAGGCCCGCGCGCTTTACGGGTAAACGGTAGGTTCTGCGGCCAGCTGGGCAAGCGGGAATACATCAGAAAGGCATATTTGATGTTCGAAGCGGGCAACACCTTCGCAGTGTCCATCGGTCTCTGATCGAACCCGTCTTTGGAGAGAAACATCGCCCTGCCTCTAAAGCGGGATTTTTGTTTGGGCGGACAAGTGTTTTGGGCCCAAATTGGATGCGTTCCATGTTGCCAAAATTTCCACGTGCCCCTCGGAAAGCAGCCGTTGCTCCGGGCACGTGATACGGATAGCCTCACCCTCATGAAACATGTCCCCAAAGAAACGACGGATGAAGCCCTTATTCAGGAGTTCCTGGATAAAGGAGGCAAAGTCAGTGTCGGCAAGACCAAACCTGCGCCCGCAGAGCTGGGTTTGAGCAAGAATGTCTGGAACGCCAAGTTGACCAGAGAAGAAAAGGCCGCGCGCGATAAGAAGTGATCGTGCGAGGCCAGTTGGGCAGGCGGAAAGACGTCAGGAAACTGTGACCCTGAGAGAGAGGAGCACACATCGACGTGTCCGGCGGTCTCAGGTCGAACCCGTTTTGGGAGCGGCAAAGGCCCCAGCGCTAGCAGGGGCCTTACTTTGTGAGGATTGGTACCAAGCTGTTTTTGGCACGCTGATCGTGTTTAGTAGAGGTCGCCGTCCGAAGCCTGCAGGATGTTGACCACACCTTCGTCGATCATCTCTTGCAGAACGCTGAGCCGGTCAAAGTCTTCAGGGCTGTTGTAGTTCTGCACATGAACCATGACGATGCCTTTGACACCGCTGTCATCTTGCAGCTTCTTCATGTCTTTGGGGAACATGTGGTAGGCGCCGATGACCTTCACTTTTTCTTCCTCGGTCTCACCGCCCCAAGGTGCGTACTTGATGTTCTTGCGGGTGATGCCCTCGATAAATAACAAGTCGGCATCCTTGGATGCATTCACCAAGCCTTCCGAGTAGTGCCCGTCGCCGCCAAAGACAAGAACACGACCGTCAGGTTTGGTCGTGAACCTGTAGGCGTGGGTGTTCTCCAAAAACCCATGCGCTGTCGGGAAGGCTTCGACCAGAACATTGTCATCTTCGAAAATCTTACGTCCGTTGACGTCAACATGTGGCCAAACCGGCACCCCAACTGCGGTTGCACCGTCGAATTTCTGCACTGTCGATCCCTGCGCCATCTCGTTGCGGTCAATGCGCCACGCGTCGTTGATGCTGGCCATCATCTCGTCGACACCGGCGGGGCCGTAAACCTTCTTGTCGACGACGGCCAGGTTCGACCCGAATTTGAACGGATTCAAAATGAAAGACGGCAATCCAACGGTATGATCTTCATGCAGGTGGGTCAGGAACATGTACTTGATGTTCGGAACGTTCATGATCGTTGCCAGATCCATTGCGTCCTGAGATTGAACCGATTTTCCCAGCGCGCGCCACCAGCCTTCTCCAGCGTCAATGAAATAGGGATAGTCGTTTACGATTACCGCCAGAGCCGGGCCATAACGATAGGGGTTGGGGTTCGGGTCGCCGCTTCCCATGACCAGAACTTTGGACGGCTTGTCGGCAGGCGAACGATCAAGTGGCCCTCGGTTCTCAAATATTGGCCAGTTTCCGGGCGAACTGAAGGCCGTCTTCATATTCTTCATTTGCGTGAACGGCACGTTGAGATGGTTCTGCTCTGTTGTTGCAGCACCGGCCGCAAGATTTTCTTCCCAGGTTTGCGCAGTTGCAGTTGCGGCAATGACGCAAGCTGTCGCGAGCGTTGCTGATAAAAGTTTCTTAGGCATCGTACATCCCCCTTGAGGTCTGAAAATCCTATCCATTCGAATATGTATATTGGGTACCTTTTGGTTTGCTCCATACCTAATAGTCTGTAAAGTACTTTTTGGTATGTATATCTTGACGGAACGCAATTTTGGCTTAAAAACAAGGCATGCGCGACACTCAAAAATCACCGCTTCTTCCTCGATATGACCGCGAAAGATGGTTGGAAACAGCCCTTAATGTCCTTGCGACAGAGGGGGGTGCGCGGCTGCGAATCGACTCTCTCGTCAAAAACCTTGGCGTGACGAAGGGCAGTTTTTATCACCACTTCAAAAACCGTGATGAGTTTGTTCGGGCGCTGATCGACTACTGGTCCAAGGAGTTTACGGAGTCAGTCATCAACGATGTCAATTCGTCCGAGGCTTCACCGTCAGAGCGCCTGTTGTCGTTAACGCAACATGTCGAAGCTGAAGGACTTGATCAATTTGATATCGCTTTCCGATCCTGGGCGGCTCAGGACCCCGTTGTGGCCGAAGCCCTGAAAGAAGTCGACCGCAGGCGATATGAGTTTGTGAAGGGGGTTTTTGAGGCCATTGGATTTGAGGGTGCCGAACTAGAAATGCGAGTCAGGCTGTTTCTTGTATTTGTCAGCGCGCGCCGGTCTGTGTACACGCCCCAAAACACGTACGATTCAGCAAGCGAAACACTCCTGAGGCATGAGTTTCTCACTCAAAAACGCTAATTGGTATGCAAACCAACAAGAGGTTCTAATGGCGCTCCTTCGATCAGGGAATAAAGGGGAGTGAGACACATACATAATGTTTTTGATTTCTATAGACACCCACCCCTAACGCTGCTAAATGCACCCAATCTTGCGGCCTCGGATTCGTTCCGGGGCCTATGATATTTGAAACCGGGGACCTTCGGGGCCCTATACCCTTGGCACCTACGGGGGCCTATCACATAGCGGGGAAACTCCCTGCACTTGCTAAACGGAAGACAGAAAGCATGGCACTCAAGTCGTACAAGCCGACGACGCCGGGCCAGCGCGGGCTGGTGCTGATCGACCGTTCGGAGCTTTGGAAAGGACGTCCGGTCAAGTCTCTCACTGAGGGTTTGACCAAATCGGGCGGCCGGAACAACACCGGACGGATCACTTCACGCCGCCGCGGCGGTGGCGCAAAGCGTCTCTACCGGATCGTTGACTTCAAACGGAACAAATTTGATGTCGCGGCAACCGTCGAACGGATCGAATATGACCCGAACCGGACCGCATTCATCGCACTGGTAAAATACGAAGACGGCGAGCAGGCCTATATCCTGGCTCCGCAGCGTCTGGCTGTCGGTGACAAAGTCGTGGCATCCGCCAAGGCCGACATCAAGCCGGGCAACGCAATGCCGTTCTCGGGCATGCCCATCGGTACTATCGTCCACAACATCGAGATGAAGCCTGGAAAAGGCGGTCAGATCGCACGTGCGGCCGGTACTTACGCTCAGTTCGTTGGTCGCGATGGCGGCTACGCTCAGATCCGTCTGAGCTCGGGCGAGCTGCGCATGGTCCGTCAGGAATGCATGGCCACCGTCGGTGCCGTGTCCAACCCCGACAACTCGAACCAGAACCTCGGTAAAGCCGGTCGTATGCGCCACAAGGGCGTGCGTCCGTCGGTTCGTGGTGTTGCAATGAACCCGATCGATCACCCGCACGGTGGTGGTGAAGGTCGTACCTCGGGTGGCCGTACACCGGTTACGCCATGGGGTAAGGACACCAAGGGTAAGCGTACCCGCAACAAGAACAAAGCGTCCCAGAAGCTGATCATCCGCTCGCGGCACGCCAAGAAGAAGGGACGTTAATCTATGTCTCGCTCTGTTTGGAAGGGTCCTTTCGTCGATGCTTACGTGCTGAAAAAAGCCGAAGCAGCGCGCGAGTCGGGCCGCAACGAAGTCATCAAGATCTGGTCGCGTCGTTCCACCATTCTGCCCCAGTTCGTGGGTCTGACCTTTGGTGTGTACAACGGCCATAAACATATCCCCGTCAACGTCTCGGAAGACATGATCGGTCAGAAGTTCGGTGAATACTCGCCGACTCGGACCTATTACGGTCACGCCGCTGACAAAAAAGCGAAACGGAAGTAAGTCATGGGCAAGGAAAAGAACCCCCGCCGCGTGGCCGAAAACGAAGCAATGGCGAAAACGCGCATGCTCCGTACCAGCCCGCAGAAACTGAACCTGGTTGCGCAGATGATCCGCGGCAAGAAAGTCGAGAAGGCTCTGACCGACCTGACTTTCTCGAACAAGCGTGTCGCGCAGGACGTCAAGAAGTGCCTGCAGTCCGCAATCGCGAATGCCGAAAACAACCACAATCTGGACGTTGACGAACTGATCGTCGCTGAAGCATGGGTTGGCAAGAACCTGGTCATGAAGCGCGGTCGTCCGCGGGCCCGTGGTCGTTTCGGCAAGATCATGAAGCCGTTCTCGGAGATCACCATCAAGGTGCGTCAAGTTGAGGAGCAAGCCTAATGGGACATAAAGTCAATCCGATCGGCATGCGCCTTCAGGTCAACCGCACCTGGGACAGCCGCTGGTACGCAGACACCAAAGACTATGGTGACCTGCTGCTGGAAGACCTCAAGATTCGTGAGTTCATCCAGAAAGAGTGCAAGCAAGCCGGCATCGCCCGTGTGATCATCGAACGTCCGCACAAAAAGTGCCGCGTTACGATCCACACGGCACGCCCGGGTGTCATCATCGGCAAGAAAGGCGCGGACATTGAAGTCCTGCGCAAGAAAATCGCTCTGATGACCGACAGCGAACTGCACCTGAACATCGTCGAAGTGCGCAAGCCCGAGCTTGACGCGCAGCTGGTTGCCGAGTCCATCGCTCAGCAGCTAGAGCGTCGTGTTTCGTTCCGTCGCGCCATGAAGCGCTCGGTTCAGAACGCCATGCGCATGGGCGCCCTGGGTATCCGTGTGAACGTCGCTGGCCGTCTGGGCGGTGCTGAAATCGCACGGACCGAGTGGTACCGCGAAGGACGCGTGCCTCTGCACACTCTGCGTGCCGACATCGATTACGCACATGCCGAAGCGATGACCCCCTACGGGATCATCGGGATCAAGGTCTGGATCTTCAAAGGTGAGATCATGGAACACGATCCGCAGGCACGTGACCGTAAAGCACAGGAACTCCAGGACGGCCCTGCACCTCGTGGTGCTGGTGGCGGTCGTCGCTAAGGAGGGAAAGATATGCTTCAACCAAAGCGTACTAAATTCCGCAAGATGCACAAAGGCCGGATCAAGGGCGAAGCCAAAGGTGGCTCTGATCTGAACTTTGGCACTTACGGTCTGAAAGCTCTGCAGCCTGAACGCGTCACTGCGCGTCAGATCGAAGCTGCACGTCGTGCCATGACCCGTCACATGAAACGTCAGGGTCGTGTCTGGATCCGTATCTTCCCCGATACTCCGGTCACTGCAAAGCCGATCGAAGTTCGTATGGGTAAAGGTAAGGGTTCGGTCGACCGCTGGGTTTGCAAGGTCAAGCCCGGTCGCGTGATGTTCGAGATCGACGGCGTCAATGACGAGATCGCCCGCGAGGCCCTGCGCCTGGCTGCGATGAAGCTGCCGATCAAGACCCGCGTAGTGGTTCGCGAAGACTGGTAAGCGATCCGGGGGCAACCCCGTTCGTGACAAGATTGACCCTCGTCGGGAAACCGGCGGGGGTTTTCTGTCGTTTTGGGCACATGTGATCCGGATGGCAGTGAAAACAGTCGACCTTTGATCAAAGCGTTTCTAGGCTGCGTTGAGGATTGGGAGCGTTTTATGGATCAGCCGCGCAAGAAAGTGTTTGTCAAAGAAGTCGTGACCACGGATCAATTGGGGCAACCTTGTGATCCGATCAGTCGCGTCGCGGTTATGGCCGTCATCCGGAACCCCCTGGCAGGAGCGTTTTCAGAGGATCTGTCCGAGCTGTTCGAAATCGGTGGTTCTTTGGGTGCGGAACTTGCCGCCGAGGCGGTGGCGCAACTGGACGGTGCGCCGGTTTCATACGGCAAAGCGGCGATCGTTGGCGTGAATGGTGATCTTGAACAGGGCGGGGCAGTGATCCACCCTAAACTCGGAGCGCCCATGCGTGCAGCGGCGGGCGGAGGAGAGGCGGTGATCCCGTCAAACGCCAAGCTGGGCGCGCCGGGTTGCGCGATTGATCTGCCGCTTGGACACAAGGACAATCCTTGGTCGTTCGACCATTTCGACACAATGACTTTGAACATCCCTGACGCGCCAAAACCGGATGAGATCGTGCTGTGCCTTGCCTATGCCGATGGCGGCCGTCCAATCCCGCGCTGTGGCAAAGGGCCCGTTAAAAGCTAAACGGCTGGTCTTGCCGAAAACACTGGGGTATGCCCGGCCCATGGCACAGATTGAATCACTCTTCGTTACCCGTCTCTATCGCGCAGCTTTGTCCGAATTCGATCCCAAGATCGACGCGGAGGAGTTGGAAAATTCCTGCTTTGTCATCGCCGAAGACGACGAGGCCGGTCAGGGCTGGTGCGAAGAGAACGGCTATCCCGGCTACACTAGCTATGCGTCGCTGACTGACCTGCCCTGGCGGTTCCCGATCTTCGCCGATCTGGTCAAGGTGCTGGATCAGCATGTTGCCGCTTTTGCCAAGGATCTGGAGTTTGATCTGGGTGAGGATAAACTGAAACTGGAAGATCTGTGGATCAACATTCTGCCTGAAGGCGGCATGCATTCCAGCCACCTTCACCCGCACAGTGTTATTTCGGGGACCACCTATGTCGCGATGCCTGAAGGGGCCAGTGCGCTGAAACTGGAAGACCCTCGTTCAGGCCGCATGATGGCTGCGCCAACACGGCTCAAAGGCGGTCGACGTGACCTTCAGCCGTTCATCTATATGAAGCCGCAAGTGGGGGATGTTCTTCTGTGGGAAAGCTGGTTACGCCACGAGGTCCCGATGAACATGGCTGAGGATGAACGGATCAGTGTCAGCTTCAACTACAAATGGGAATGAACCCCGGTTCATGATACGCTGATTGCCCCAGTATATCGATTGCGAGATGTCTGGACTGTACCTTTTCCAATCACGTTTCACCTCAGGTTGCCGATTAGCCTTGCAATATGTGCCGCCATGGACCATGTGAAGCACGCTTACGTTTTTCTTTTTCGACCACTGTCTCCCGATTTTCGGCGTTCAGTCTCTCGATCCAGACCTACCACGCCGCGCTGTCGCAATTCCGCGGACAGCAATTTATTAGGAGAATACGGATATGGCCAATGGCACCGTAAAATGGTTCAACACAACTAAGGGTTTTGGCTTCATTGCACCGGAGACCGGTGGCAAAGACGTGTTTGTACACATCTCTGCTGTTGAGCGCTCGGGTCTGACCGGCCTGGCCGACGACCAGAAAGTAACATTCGACATCGAACCCGGCCGTGACGGTCGCGAGTCGGCTGTGAACATCGCTCTGGCGTAAGTCACTCAGACTTAGACAGTTGCAGACGCGGTCTCGTGCAAACGAGGCCGCGTTTTGCGTTTTGCAGATTACTTGGCAGACACCCGAGCGCGAAACTTTGGGAACCCGATGCAGTTGCCATTCACGGAGCCGGATCTGTAGGCCCCGTTTTTGAATTTAAGGTCAAACTTCATCACGCTTCCCGACGAACAACTGCCTTGTTTGGAAATCGTTGCATCGAATTGCAGCCGATCATCTGTGACTTTTCGAACCTTAATGCCTTCTGGCGTAATTCCATGAGCCGCAAGAACCTGTGGTGTGTTGTTGTTGACGGTAATATCCATCTGCCAGGGTCGGCTGGAATTGATGGTCAGGGTCCATTTGCCGTCGGGCGCAGCCGTAGCAAAGGATGCAGACATCAACATTGTAAATGTAAAGATCGATAATTTGGAACGTTGCATAAGGCACCTCACCGTTAAACAATCACTAAAATCAAACCATGATGATAGGTCAGCATACGTTCAAAGGCCAACAGTTTGAGAATCGCGGGTAGACCGGACCAAGGCGTCTCGACAACTACCAACGATTTGAAACTTGGGTATCAGAGCAAAACAATCCTTCAGAATGGTGTGCAAACTTTCCCTTGTCACCCACCCCTGAACCCCCTATAGAGCGTCATCTTGCGGTCCCCCGGCTGAGTCGGGGGATTCGTATGTCTATCATTCATCCACCAGGTCAAAGGTGACCCGTGTACGGGGCCTTCTGGTGTTTTGAGCAAAGGAAAAAGGCGATGAACGCCCAAGAACTGCGTGACAAGACCCCGGACCAGCTCCGCGAGGAACTGGCCAACCTGAAGAAAGAGAGCTTTAACCTGCGCTTTCAACAGGCAACCGGTCAGCTGGAAAGCACCGCCGGCATCAAGGCGGCGCGCCGCAATGCTGCCCGCGTCAAAACCATTCTGAACGAAAAGGCCGCTGTAGCGGCATCCGAGGAGTAATCAGATGCCCAAGCGTATCCTGTCCGGCACCGTAACCAGCGACGCCAACGAGCAGACCGTGACCGTTTCGGTCGAACGTCGCTTTAAGCACCCGCTGCTGCACAAAACCGTTCGTAAGTCCAAGAAATACCGGGCTCACGACGAAAAGAACGCCTTCAAGGTCGGCGACACCGTACGCATCATCGAATGCGCGCCGAAATCGAAGACGAAACGTTGGGAAGTTCTGGAAGCGTAAGCTTCCGGGATTTTTCATTTGTCGAAACCCTGGGGGATCTAACGAGACCAGCCCCCACAGGTCGGGAGAAACCACATGATCCAGATGCAGACCAATCTGGATGTCGCTGACAACTCCGGCGCACGCCGAGTTCAGTGCATCAAGGTCCTGGGTGGTTCCAAGCGTAAATACGCCTCCGTCGGCGACATCATTGTCGTCTCGGTGAAGGAAGCCATCCCACGCGGCCGCGTAAAGAAAGGTGACGTCCGCAAGGCCGTCGTCGTACGCACCGCCAAGGAAGTCCGCCGCGCAGACGGCACCGCGATCCGCTTTGATCGCAACGCCGCCGTTATTCTGAACAACAACAACGAGCCCGTAGGTACACGTATCTTTGGCCCGGTTGTTCGTGAACTGCGCAGCAAGAACTTCATGAAAATCATCTCGCTCGCTCCGGAGGTGCTGTAATCATGGCTGCTAAACTCCGCAAAGGCGACAAGGTCGTCGTGCTGGCCGGCAAGGACAAGGGCAAAGAGGGAACCATTTCCTCGGTTGACCCGAAAGCCGGAAAAGCTGTTGTCGACGGCATCAACATTGCCATCCGCCACACACGTCAGTCGCAAGGTTCGCAAGGTGGTCGCCTGCCTCAAGCAAACCCGGTCGAGCTGTCGAACCTGGCACTGCTGGACAAGAACGGCAAAGCAACCCGCGTTGGCTTCCGCATGGAAGGTGACAAGAAAGTTCGTTTCGCCAAGACCACGGGGGACGTGATCGATGCTTGATACTGCAAACTATACCCCACGTCTGAAGGCTCAGTACGCTGAAACCATCCGCCCTGCTCTGAAAGAAGAGTTCGGCTACAAGAACGACATGGAGCTGCCTAAGCTGGAAAAAATCGTTCTGAACATCGGTTGTGGTGCAGAAGCTGTTCGTGATTCCAAGAAAGCCAAAGCGGCTGTTGCGGATCTGACGGCGATTGCTGGCCAACAGGCTGTTGCGACACTGGCGAAAAAGTCAATCGCAGGCTTCCGCGTCCGTGAAGACATGCCGCTGGGCGCCAAGGTAACCCTGCGCGGTGACCGGATGTACGAATTCCTGGATCGTCTGATCACCATCGCGATGCCGCGTATTCGTGACTTCCGTGGTGTTAAGCCGTCTTTCGATGGTCAGGGCAACTTTGCCATGGGCATGAAAGAGCACATCGTGTTCCCCGAAATCGATTTCGACAAAGTCGACGAGGTCTGGGGCCTGGATATCGTAATTGCCACCACAGCGAAAACCGACGCTGAAGGCAAGGCACTGTTGAAAGCTTTCAACATGCCGTTCAACGCCTGATCGCCGGGAGGATTTGAGACATGGCTAAAAAAGCAATGATCGAACGCGAGAAGAAGCGCGAACGCCTGGTGGCCAAATATGCCGCAAAGCGTGCCGAGCTGAAAGAAATCGCGAATGACGAGAGCAAGCCGATGGAAGAGCGTTTCAAAGCGCGTCTGAAACTGGCGAAACTGCCGCGCAACAGCTCGGCAACCCGTCTTCACAACCGTTGTCAGCTGACCGGTCGTCCTCACGCTTACTATCGTAAGCTGAAGGTCAGCCGTATCGCGCTGCGCGAGCTGGGTTCTGCTGGTCAGATCCCCGGCATGGTGAAATCGAGCTGGTAAGGGAGACATAGATATGAATGATCCTATCGGCGATATGCTCACCCGTATCCGCAACGCGCAAATGCGCGGCAAGTCCACCGTTTCCACCCCGGCTTCCAAGCTGCGTGGTTGGGTTCTGGACGTGCTGGCGGACGAAGGTTATATCCGTGGCTATGAGGCGACGACCGGTGAAAACGGTCATCCGGCCATCGAAATCAGCCTGAAATACTACGAAGGCACCCCTGTCATTCGCGAACTGAAGCGGGTCTCAAAACCCGGTCGTCGCGTATACATGGGCGTCAATGACATCCCGCAGGTCCGTCAGGGTCTGGGCGTGTCGATTGTCAGCACTCCGAAAGGTGTGATGTCGGACCAGAACGCTCGCTCCAACAATGTTGGTGGCGAAGTGCTCTGCACCGTCTTCTAAGGAGGTCTGCAATGTCTCGTATTGGTAAAAAACCGGTCGAGCTGCCCAGCGGCGTTTCCGCCTCTGTGTCGGGTCAGACCATCGAAGTCAAAGGTCCGAAAGGCACCCGCAGCTTCACCGCAACCGACGATGTGACTTTGTCGGTCGAAGACAACGTGGTTCAAATCAACCCCCGCGGCATGTCCAAGCGCGCGCGCCAGCAGTGGGGCATGAGCCGCACGATGGTCGCAAACCTGGTGACCGGTGTGACCGAAGGCTTCAAGAAAGAGCTGGAGATCCAGGGTGTTGGTTACCGGGCACAGATGCAGGGCAACACCCTGAAGCTGAACCTGGGCTACAGCCACGACGTTGATTTCGTTGCTCCGGAAGGTGTCACCATCACCGCACCGAAGCAGACCGTGATCATTGTGGAAGGAAACGACCAGCAGCAGGTGGGCGAAACCGCGGCGAAAATCCGCGAATGGCGCCGTCCCGAGCCCTATAAGGGCAAAGGCATCCGCTACAAGGGCGAGTTCATCTTCCGCAAGGAAGGCAAAAAGAAGTAAGGACGCAGACAATGGCAAACAGCAAAAGAACCCTGTTTCTGAAGCGCCGCCTGCGCGTTCGGAACAAACTTCGCAAGGTCAACGCGGGTCGTCCGCGCCTGTCCGTACATCGTTCGAACAAGAACATCTCTGTTCAGCTGATCGACGACGTACGTGGCGTGACCCTGGCCTCAGCCTCGAGCCTGGAAAAAGACTTGGGTATCGTTGGCAAGAACAACGTCGAAGCGGCGGCGAAAGTCGGCGCAGCCATCGCCGAGCGTGCCAAGAAGGCAGGCGTCGAAGAGGCTTATTTCGATCGCGGCGGCTTCCTGTTCCACGGCAAAGTGAAGGCTGTCGCCGACGCTGCGCGTGAAGGTGGTTTGAAGATCTAAGACTTGCGGGCGGGTTTCGATCCGCCCCGATGATCCGGGGGCCTTGGCAATGCCGGGGCCCACTTGGATTGAACAAACGACGCCGCAAGCGTCACCAAAGAAAAGGGATGCCAAAATGGCAGAACGTGATAACCGCCGGGGCCGTGGTCGTGACCGCGACGAAGCTCCGGAATTCGCAGATCGTCTGGTTGCGATCAACCGTGTGTCGAAAACCGTAAAAGGTGGTAAGCGCTTTGGCTTCGCCGCTCTGGTGGTTGTCGGCGATCAGAAAGGCCGTGTCGGCTTTGGCAAAGGTAAAGCGAAAGAAGTACCCGAGGCCATCCGTAAGGCAACCGAACAAGCCAAGCGTCAGATGATCCGCGTGCAGCTGCGCGAAGGTCGGACCTTGCACCACGACATCGAGGGCCGTCACGGCGCCGGTAAAGTGGTTATGCGCACAGCACCTGAAGGTACCGGTATCATCGCCGGTGGTCCGATGCGTGCCGTGTTCGAAATGCTGGGCGTTAAGGACGTTGTTTCCAAGTCGCTGGGCTCGCAGAACCCGTACAACATGATCCGTGCCACCATCAACGGCCTGCAGAAAGAGCAGAGCCCGCGTTCGGTCGCACAGCGTCGTGGCAAAAAGGTTGCCGACATCCTGCCCAAGCGGGAAGAAGCACCGGCTGCTGCTGAAGCAGAAGCATAAGGAGAGCGACCCATGGCAAAAACCATCGTCGTCAAGCAGATCGGCTCACCGATCCGCCGCCCCGCCGAACAACGCGCGACCCTGATCGGTCTGGGCCTGAACAAGATGCACAAAACCCGTGAGCTGGAGGATACTCCTTCGGTCCGCGGTATGATCCGCAAGATCCCGCATCTGGTAGAGATCGTCGAAGAGCGCGGCTAAACGCAGCCTCTTTGAAGAACTAAGAACGCCTCTGACTTCGGTCAGGGGCGTTTTTTTTCGCTTTTTGACCTTCTAAACACCGGGAAACATCACTTTGATCTGACTTCCACACTGCAACTATTGACGGGCGCCAATGGGTCAACGAGCGCTCTCGTGAGCGTGGTCAGACTAGACTTTTGCAACATCTTGATTAAGCTTTTGAGCGATATAGTCATGAGGTTTGCCGATGACCGATACCGAGTCCGAACCTGCCGAATCCGAGATTCTCAGAATTGGTGACGAAAAGTATCAAAAAGCTGAAAAGCTAATCCGAACCACGCAAGAGGCTAACGCGGCCAGCACCTTGAAGCTGGATCGGCATATTACTGTTGCCCGGTCCTATTTCTGGGACGCAAACGGCCGGTCTAACCTATTCTCTCGTCTCTTGGGGATCGACGTAAAGGGGAAACGAGTAGGTGTCTTTCAAGAAGCCAAGTCATTCACAGTTTTGCTTGACGCGGATGGTGATGAATACGAGGTCGGAGTCTCTGTGCGCCTTGAGGTCAATGCAGACCGGTTTGAACTAGGGGCGCAGGTTTCAATTCCAAACATCGCTGCTGAAGCACAGCTGGGAAATAGCAAGGCAGAGATGGAGATCAGTGTGCTAGGCTATTATGGCCCTCTAGGAGACATCTTACCCGCCCCCAAGGCAGTGGATGTCACCAGTTACGCAGAATATCTCGAATCCTTTCGGAAAATCCAAAGACTGGTCTTTTCAAAAGAAGGCTCCGAGTTCCACCACCCCATTCCCTTGGGAGAAAGACGCATTGTTCAAGCTGCATCGAGTCTGAACAATTAGTGCCAATTGCGCTCCACTTGAATAAAGCCCTTTTGGTAGGTTTTTGTGATGACTTGCATTTCTGTTTTTGACGCAGAACCGAAAACGTGGCCGCAACGCTATTCCCCTAACGCATATCGGCTAGACCGAAACTTCGGTTGTTAGCGATAAACTTCACGCCTATCTCAGCTTTGTCCAAATAAGGAACACACAAGGAAACGTCAGGGAATTCGCCCTGATTAGAGAAAGGAACATAGAAATGACAACCGCAACACTGACAAATACCGGCTTCAACTTCGGCACACGGATCGCGGACATGATCGTACGGATCAAAACGGTGCGTGCACGTGCCGCTGAGTATCAGCGCACCTATTCCGAATTGCAGCACCTGAGCAACCGCGAATTGGATGACATTGGCGTCCGCCGTTGCGACATCGCGGACATTGCGCACCGGCACGTATACTGCTCGTAACCGCAAATACCGGCAAACCAACTCAAAGGCGCCATCCGGCGCCTTTTCTGTTTTCTGAAATAGACTCCCGTCTGGCACACAGGGCTTTCAGGAGCGGCCTGAGGACTAAAACATGTGCGGCATGCCCTCTCCCGGATCCAACCATTTCGTCGCCCTACGACGCTAAAATCAACGTAATGGTTCGATTGAAGCTGCGAAGCGGCCCTGCAGCACTTGGGAAACACAACGAAGAAACAATCTCGGCAGAAACCTGGGCTGCGCCAATGAGTTTTTTCACCACGATCCATAGGACAAGCGCGAGCGTCCTTAAACGCGACACACGACGCGGAATACTACCGTCACCTGAGGAAGGTTTGATCCAACGACCTGCGGCCTCTCACAGGCGGTTAAGTTCCTTCTCATTTCAACCCGTCCAGCCACAGCCCACCTGAATCGTCCTGGGCAGCATTCAATCCGGTTCCAGTACCTGAAACGAAATCGGCCCCGGCGGGTTGAACCGCCGAGGCCGTGAATAGTTGCAGTAAGCGTCGGATCAAAGACCGGTGCTCACGTCGATGGTGTTACCCTCTTCCAGGGTCACATATGCTTTTTTGACGTCCTTCCGCTTGCCCAATTGGCCGCGGAACCGCTTGACCTTGCCTTTGGTGATGGTGGTGTTCACCGCCTTCACCTTGACGCCAAACAGCGATTCAACCGCTTCTTTGATCTGCGGTTTGTTGCTGTCGATCGCCACTTCAAAGACAATCGCGCCGTTCTCAGACGCCATGGTCGACTTTTCGGTGATGATCGGCTTGCGGATCACGTCGTAGTGTTCTGCCTTCGCGCTCATTTCAGACGAGCCTCCAGTGCTTCGACAGCCGCTTTGGTGAGCACCAGAGTGTCACGCTTGAGGATGTCATAGACGTTTGCGCCCATCGACGGCAGGATATCCAGACCTTCGATGTTCTTGGACGCTTTCAGGAACCCTTCGTTCACGGTCGCGCCATCGATAACCAGAGCGCGTTTCCAGCCCAGGTTTGCAACCTGTTTGGCCAGAGCGGCGGTCTTGCCTTCGGCTTCGGCGTTTTCGATCACAACCAGTTCACCTGCCTTGGCTTTTGCCGACAGAGCGTGGCGCAGGCCAAGCTTGCGGAACTTCTTCGGCAGGTCATGACCATGCGAACGCACGACCGGACCTTTGTAGATACCACCACCACGGAAGATCGGCGCGTTACGGTCCCCATGGCGAGCGCCACCGGTGCCCTTCTGGCGATAGATCTTCTTGGTCGAGTAGCTGGTCTCGCGGCGGGTCTTGACCTTGTGGGTGCCGGCTTGCGCGTTGTTGCGCTGCCAACGGACCACACGGTGCAGGATGTCCGCACGCGGCTCGAGACCGAACAGGTCTGCGTTCAGCTCGATGTCGCCGGCTTTGCCGCCGTCCAGTTTGATTACATCAAGTTTCATGCTTCACCACCTTCCGCGGGAGCTTCTTCCGCAGGTGCTTCGGTTGCAGCCGATTTCACAGCAGCCGGGAAAGGCAGGCCTTCCGGTGCTTTCTTCTTCACGGCGTCCTTGACGGTAACCCAGCCCGACTTCGGTCCAGGAACGGCGCCTTTGATGAACACCAGACCACGGTCGGCATCGGTTTTGACGACTTCCAGGTTCTGGGTAGTAACACGGGCAGCACCCATGTGACCGGCCATCTTCTTGCCTTTGAACACCTTGCCCGGGTCCTGACACTGACCCGTTGAGCCGTGCGAACGGTGGCTGATCGAAACACCGTGCGAGGCGCGCAGACCACCGAAGTTATGGCGCTTCATTGCACCGGCAAAGCCTTTACCGATCGAGGTGCCCGAAACGTCAACCTTCTGACCTTCCAGGAAGTGTTCTGCCGAAATTTCGGCGCCCACTTCGATCAGGCCGTCAGCAGAGACGCGGAACTCGGCCAGCTTACGCTTGGGCTCGACCTTGGCAGCGGCGTAGTGACCGCGCATGGCCTTCGAGGTGCGTTTTGCCTTGGCAGCACCAGCACCCAACTGAACGGCGGTGTAGCCGTCTTTGTCATCAGTGCGCTGTGCAACGACCTGCAGGTTGTCCAGGTGAAGAACGGTCACAGGGATCTGCTTGCCGTCTTCCATGAACAGGCGGGTCATGCCAACTTTTTTTGCGATAATACCAGAGCGCATAATCTATACCCTCCGATCTTACGACTGCAGCTTGATCTCGACGTCCACACCAGCAGCGAGGTCGAGCTTCATCAGCGCGTCAACGGTCTGGGGGGTCGGATCAACGATGTCCAAGAGACGCTTGTGGGTGCGGATCTCGAACTGGTCGCGGGATTTCTTGTCAACGTGAGGGCCACGGAGAACCGTGAACTTCTCAATCTTGTTCGGCAGCGGGATCGGGCCGCGCACGTTCGCGCCGGTCCGCTTGGCAGTGTTGACGATCTCTTGCGTGCTGGCATCCAGAACGCGATAGTCAAATGCCTTCAGCCGAATACGGATATTTTGGCTTTGCATAATAACAGCCTTTTATCAGGCGTTGAGGTTGAGAGGAGGACAAGCGCGCATCGCCAACCCTCATCGAACCCAAAAGGCGGGAATCACCCCGCCTTGAAGTTCTTAGTGAGAACTCGCGCGATCTACAGGGGTTGGTGGGGTTTGGCAAGGGGGAAGTCGCCGAGGGTGATATTGAATCTACTCATTCTATTGTACAATCTCTCATTTAGCATTCATCTCAAAGGAAGCCTCAGCTTTCACATTTTGAACTCGTCTGATTTTGGAGTGACCTTATATGGACAAAGCGGATAAGATATTAGGTATATTGCAAAAAACTGTTGTAGTTATCGGTGCAATTGCGGCTGCGTGGTATGTTTTCGTAAGACAGGATCATTCAATCCACGCAATCTTGAACGTATCCGGTAAAATTCAAGAAGACTGCACGCTGGTTGCACAGATGAAAGTGCAAAATCCAAAAGGTGTAATTATCGAACCTGTTAGTTTTTCCATTCAAGCTTACACCTTGGATTATAGAGAGATCGTCGACACGCCGGACAATCAACTCCGGATTTCAGAACAACTGATAGAAGTGGAGAACATTGCCAAAGTCGGAGAAGACTTTTCTCGCGTCCTTGCTATTAGGCTACCCGAAAGGGTTAGTCGCGAAAAAGCAATAATGTTGCGAGCACAAATGACCCTTAAAGATAGCAAAATTTATAACGAAGAGACAATTGTAGAGGTTCCGAAATGCGTTTTTTGATAGTCATTTTGACGGTGGTTAGTACTTTGCCCGGGTGCTCGGCCAAAATTGGTCCAGAATGCGAGGGCCTATCCAGGCACGTTGGTTATGACTTGCCCGTTACTCCGATTGAACTGGAGAAAATCCGAGTGCGTGGCTTCACCGAATGCGCCGCATACATTGAGAAAAACTCTTTGGTAAAGACCTAAACACAAAAAGGCCGCCCCATGTGGGACGGCCCTCTTTAGTTCAACCGAGTTGCTTCCGGCAGATTTTCCTTTGGAAAATCGCCTGCCGCAACCAGGCGCGACAAGCGCGCCTTACTCGACGATTTTCGACACGACGCCAGCGCCGACGGTGCGGCCGCCTTCGCGGATGGCGAAGCGCAGGCCGTTTTCCATCGCGATCGGGGCGATCAGTTCAACTTCGAACGACACGTTGTCGCCGGGCATGACCATCTCGGTGCCAGCTGCCAGGGTCACGGTGCCGGTCACGTCAGTGGTCCGGAAGTAGAACTGCGGACGGTAGTTCGCGAAGAACGGCGTGTGACGGCCACCCTCTTCCTTGGTCAGGATGTAGGCTTCGGCTTCGAACTTGGTGTGCGGTGTTACCGAGCCCGGCTTACACAGAACCTGGCCACGCTCAACGCCTTCACGGTCAACACCACGCAGCAGCGCGCCGATGTTGTCGCCCGCTTCACCGCGGTCCAGCAGCTTGCGGAACATTTCAACGCCGGTACAGGTGGTTTTGCTGGTGTCGCGGATGCCGACGATTTCGATCTCGTCGCCAACGTTGATCACGCCACGCTCAACACGACCGGTCACAACGGTACCACGACCCGAGATCGAGAACACGTCTTCGATCGGCATCAGGAACGGCTGGTCAACGGCACGCTCTGGGGTGTCGATATACTCATCAACAGCCGCCATCAGTTCGCGGATCTTCTCTTCGCCGATTTCAGGGTTGTTGCCTTCCATCGCGGCCAGAGCCGAACCGGCAATGATCGGAATGTCGTCGCCGGGGTAGTCATATGAAGACAGCAGCTCGCGGATTTCCATTTCCACCAGTTCCAGCAGCTCTTCGTCGTCAACCTGGTCCACTTTGTTCATGAACACGACCATCTTCGGGATGCCAACCTGACGGCCCAGCAGGATGTGCTCGCGGGTCTGCGGCATCGGGCCGTCAGCTGCGTTCACAACCAGAATCGCGCCGTCCATTTGCGCCGCACCGGTGATCATGTTCTTGACGTAGTCGGCGTGGCCGGGGCAATCGACATGCGCATAGTGGCGCGCGTCGGTCTCGTATTCCACGTGGGCGGTCGAGATGGTGATGCCACGAGCCTTTTCTTCAGGCGCACCGTCAATCTGGTCATACGCTTTGAAGTCACCGAAATACTTGGTGATTGCTGCGGTCAGCGTCGTTTTACCATGGTCAACGTGGCCAATCGTGCCGATGTTGACGTGCGGCTTATTACGCTCAAACTTTTCCTTTGCCATGATGGCCTCCTGTCATTGAGAAAGGGAAGAGGTCGAACGCCCCTTCCCCGATTTCGCTTATGCGTATTTCGCCTGGATCTCGTCCGAGATGTTCTGCGGAACCGGATCGTAGTGGTCGAACTGCATGGTGAACTGGGCACGGCCCGACGACATCGAACGCAGAGTGTTGATGTAGCCGAACATGTTGGCCAGCGGAACGAACGCGTCGATCGCGATGGCGTTACCGCGGTTTTCCTGACCGGAAACCTGTCCCCGACGTGATGTCAGGTCACCAATGATACCTCCGGTATACTCTTCCGGGGTAATCACTTCGACCTTCATGATCGGTTCAAGCAGTTTCGCACCAGCTTTGCGCATGCCTTCGCGCATACCCATACGAGCCGCGATTTCAAAGGCCAGAACCGAGGAGTCCACGTCGTGGTATTTACCTTCGATCAGGGCAACTTTGAAGTCGATCACAGGGAAGCCAGCCAGCGGACCGCTATCCATAACGGATCTGATACCTTTTTCGACACCCGGGATATATTCCTTGGGCACCGAACCACCAACAACGCGAGATTCGAACGAATAGCCTTCGCCCGGCTCTGTCGGCGAGATGATCATCTTCACCTCGGCGAACTGACCCGAACCACCCGACTGTTTCTTGTGGGTGTAAACGATCTCGGCTTCGTGACCGATGGTTTCGCGATAGGCCACCTGCGGCGCACCAATGTTCGCTTCAACCTTGAATTCACGCTTGAGACGGTCAATCAGGATGTCCAGGTGAAGTTCGCCCATACCCTTCATAATGGTCTGACCCGATTCCAGATCAGTTTCCACGCGGAAAGACGGGTCTTCGGCGGCCAAACGGCCCAGACCCTGGCTCATTTTCTCCTGGTCAGCCTTGGTTTTCGGCTCAACCGCAATCTCGATCACTGGATCAGGGAAGGTCATGGTTTCCAGAACCACCGGATCACCGGTCGAACACAGGGTGTCGCCCGTGGTGGTGTCTTTCAGACCTGCCAATGCGATAATGTCACCTGCGAATGCTTCCGTGATTTCCTCACGATCATTCGAGTGCATCATCATCATCCGGCCGATACGCTCTTTCTTACCCTTGGTCGAGTTCAGAAGCGTGTCTCCTTTGGCCAGAGTACCCGAGTAGATGCGGGTAAAGGTCAGCGAACCAACAAAGGGGTCGTTCATGATTTTGAACGCCAGACCCGAGAACGCCATATCATCATCCGCACGGCGGGCGATGTTACGGGTTTCTTCTTCGTCACCGGGTTTGAAGCCCATGTAATCAACAACGTCCAGCGGGCTGGGCAGATAGTCGATCACAGCGTTAAGCAGCGGCTGAACACCTTTGTTCTTGAACGCGGAACCGCCCAGAACCGGAACAAACGCGATTTCCAGAGTACCCTTGCGCAGCAGAGCGCGCAGGGTCGGAACGTCGGGCTCATTGCCTTCCAGGTATTCCATCATTGCGTCGTCGTCCATTTCGACGGCCGCTTCGACCATTTTACCGCGCCATTCGTCAGCCATGTCTTTCAGGCTGTCACGGATCGGTGCTTTGACCCAGCTTGCACCAAGGTCTTCACCCTGCCACAGCCATTCTTCCATGGTGACCAGATCGATCAGGCCTTCCAGCTCGGTTTCTGCGCCGATCGGGATACCAACCGGGACAGCACGTGCGCCGGTACGATCTTCGATCATTGCAACGCAGTTGAAGAAGTCCGCGCCGATCTTGTCCATCTTGTTGACGAACACCATACGCGGAACCTTGTAGCGGTCAGCCTGACGCCACACGGTTTCGGTCTGGGGCTCAACACCGGCGTTTGCGTCCAGAACGCAGACGGCACCGTCGAGAACCGCCAGCGAGCGTTCAACTTCGATGGTGAAGTCAACGTGGCCGGGGGTGTCGATGATGTTCAGGCGGTGCTTGGGCGAGTCAGCGGTTTCACCGTCTTCGGTGCGTTCCCAGAAAGTGGTGGTCGCAGCCGAGGTGATGGTGATGCCGCGTTCCTGCTCCTGCTCCATCCAGTCCATGGTGGCTGCACCATCGTGCACCTCACCAATGTTGTGGGATTTGCCGGTGTAATACAGGATACGCTCTGAGCAGGTGGTTTTACCTGCATCGATATGCGCCATGATACCGAAGTTACGGTAATGGTTGAGTGTATATTCGCGTGCCATTTTGATAAGCCTCTGGAATTACCAACGGTAGTGGCTGAAGGCTTTGTTCGCCTCGGCCATCTTGTGGGTGTCTTCGCGCTTTTTAACGGCGGTACCACGGGACTGTACGGCGTCCAGCAGCTCGCCCGCAAGGCGCTCTTCCATGGTGTTTTCATTACGGCCACGCGCAGCAGTGATCAGCCAGCGGATGGCCAGTGCTTCGCGGCGCTCGGGGCGCACTTCGACCGGGACCTGATAGGTTGCACCACCAACCCGGCGCGAGCGAACCTCGACCGACGGTTTGATGTTGTCGAGCGCTTCGTGGAACACTTCGACAGGTGCGCGCTTGATCTTGCCTTCAACACGGTCAAAGGCGTTGTAGACGATGCGCTCTGCAACCGACTTCTTACCGTCGATCATCAGGTTGTTCATGAATTTGGTCAGTACCTTGTCGCCAAATTTGGCGTCAGGCAGGACTTCGCGTTTTTCGGCGGCGTGACGACGTGACATATCAGCCTCTCCTTCTTACTTGGGACGCTTCGCGCCGTATTTCGAACGACGTTGCTTACGATCTTTGACGCCCTGAGTATCCAGAACACCGCGCAGGATGTGGTAACGCACACCGGGAAGGTCTTTTACACGACCGCCACGGATCAGAACAACCGAGTGTTCCTGAAGGTTGTGGCTTTCACCCGGGATGTACGAGATCACCTCGAACCCGTTGGTCAGGCGCACTTTGGCAACCTTACGCATAGCCGAGTTCGGCTTTTTTGGTGTGGTGGTGTACACGCGGGTGCAGACGCCGCGCTTCTGCGGGCACTGCTCCAGGTGCATGGACTTCGAGCGTTTTATTTTAGGCTGCCGCGGCTTGCGGATCAGCTGTTGAATAGTTGGCATTCCGGTTCTTTCCCCGTTTTGCAACACACATGACATGCACGCGCGTTGCGTGCGGCTAAATTCGCTGCGCTTATGCGTCCACAAGCGCAAAACCCACGAGCGTTCCCATTCCGAGGTGAACGTCGCGGTTGTTTCTCAGAGGGCGCGAACTTCAAAATTGTTCGGGCCTTGACCAGTTCATTACTGGAATCGGCTACGGGGCGGCCCCCGGCACCGAGATCACGCGCGTAATAGGGGGTTGCGGACCGAGTGTCAACAGCACTATGCCGAACACCCTTGGCGGATATACACAGACACGTCGGGCAGAATGCCCTGCGTCAAGCCAGTACAACACCCGTTGCGACGCAAACGCGGCACAGGCATAGTCGCGCGGGATACCAGCCGATGGATAAACTATGCAAGTAATTGGCCTGTGCCGCTTTTCCTATCCCGCCATAGGCGGTTTCCAGGCCGGATATGAAACTATCGAAAATCGCCGGCAATTTCTATACGCACCCGACAGGCTGGAAGAGCGGTTTCGCCTGTTCGAAGCCATTACGCTGCCCTGCGTTCGCGCCCAGACAGATGGGGATTTTGAACTTTTGGTTCTGACCGGAACCTGCCTGCCGAAGTCCTGCGCAGATCGTCTGCATGATCTGACCGCAGGGATCAAACAAATCCGTATCATCAAAAAGGAACCAGCTGATCATAAACAGATCATGCGAGAGGTTTTGAACTCCGCCCGAACTGATCCAAATCAGCCTTGCCTTCAATTCCGGCATGACGACGATGACGCAGTATCTGTCGATTTTATCGAAGGGCTGCGTTCTGCTGTTCAGGACAACGCAGGGCTGATTCAGAAGAGCGAGTCTGTCGCGATAGATTTTAATCGCGGGTACATTGCCCGGTGCGATGCGCAAGGTATTCATGCGGCGCAGGTCTACAGGTCGCTGCTGGGTGTCGGGCTGGGTATGATTGTTCAGGGCGGCAGTACACGGACTATATTTGATCGCCTGCACAACAGATTGGCCAGGTTCATGCCCATGATCAATTACCCTGACGCACCGATGTGGGTCCGCACGCTGAACGGATTCAACGATTCCGATCACGCGCAAAACGACACCACCGAACTCCTGCCTCTCACAGCCGAGTTGGATTACGAATTTCAGGTGCGATTCTCTATTGATCCGGATGAAATCAAAGCGGTGTATGCAACCAAATGATCCGGAGTTGAAAAGATGCAGGTCATTGGTCTTTGCCGTTTTTCATATCCCGCAATTGGGGGATTTCAGACAACCCATGAATCCGTCGGAGAAAGACGGCAATTCTTGTACCAACCGGACAGGCTGGAAGAGCGGTTTCGCCTGTTCGAAACCATCGCACTGCCCGGATTCAGAAAACAATCCGACGAAGATTTCCTATTGGTGATTGTGGTCGGTGAATGCCTGCCCAAACCGGCATTTGATCGTCTGCATGATCTGACATCCAACCTAATGCAGGTGCGCATTGTCGCGCAACCACCGGGACGACACCGAAAAGTCATGCAAGAGGTCCTGAATTCAGCACGGGCCGACCTGAACCAGCCATGCCTGCAATTTCGCCATGACGATGATGACGCCGTATCCGTGAATTTCGTCGAACGGTTGCGGGGTTGCGTCCGGGATTGCGCCGATCTGTTTCAGAACCGCGCCTTGGTTGCCGTGGATTTCAATTGCGGCTACTTCGCCCGGGCTAGTACCGATGGCATTCAGGCCGCGCGCGTGCATCGCCCTTTGATGACGGCCGGGCTTGGGATGTATGTGCGGGGGGGCGAGCAAAAGTCGATCATGAACTTTACCCACAACAGGATCAACCGAGCGATGCCAGTCGTCACCCGACCGGACACGCCGATGTGGGTGCGGGGCCTGAACCGCTTCAATGATTCACCGCGCACCAGAAACACCAATGTCGAACTAAACCCTCTTACCCCTCAGCAGAAGGCCGAATTCCTGTCTCAATTCGCTATCGACCATGACATCGTCACACGGGTTCACGCCGCGCCCTGACGAACGCGTTCCCGGAGCAATGTGAATAACCCTGCTCCCACAATCAGGAGAACACCCAGCATCGTCACAGTGTCCGGCCATTCGTCAAACACGACCCAACCCAACCCGAGCGCCCAGATCAGGCTGGAATACCGGAACGGTGCGACAAACCCAACGTCGCCCTGACGCATGACCATGACACTGAACAAATAGCCCAGCAGCACAAACACAGCTGCCGCCGCAACCAGCGGCCCAGCCATGGCCGAGACCGGAACCCAACCTTCAAATACCGAAGCAATCGCCGCTGCCCCTGCGATGGACGCTGACGTCGCAAGGGTGACAACCATTGACGGCACATTGGCCGACATATGTCGGGTGATAAGATCCCGAACCGTTATCGAAGCCACAGCAATCAGCGCATATATGGAATACAGGCTGAACCCGTCAGGTCCGGGCCTGACGATCAGCAGCATACCTACGAAGCCTATGGCTATTGCGATTGCGCGTCGCCAACCAACCTGTTCCGAAAAGCACAATGCCGCACCCAACGTCACCGTGAGAGGCAATGCCTGAAGAATGGCCGTGACATTGGCAAGCGGCATGTTCTTGAGCGCTGTCAGAAAAAAGAATGTTACCGACAACTCGGCAAGGCAGCGCAATGCAATCAGCCATTTGTCGCGGCGCGAAAAATTCAGATGTAACGTTCCCAAAGACCTGGCAAGGATATAGATCAGAAAAACTGCCAATATCCCCCGCATAGCCACCAACTGAAACAAAGGCAGTTCCTGCAGGGCAACCTTTACCAACGTGTCGTTCAGGGTAAACGCCGCCATGCTGCCCATCATCAGCAGGGCGCCTGTTGTGTTTGGGGTCATACTGCGTCAGGCTCCGGGGCTGGAAAATGCCCCGCATTGGCCAAGGACTCGGGTTGGATGTCAATATCGCCTGGACCGATTACCTGACCGTCAACCAAATGGAAGGATGGTGCCAAACAGATTCAGACTGGAGGGTTCAGTCGTGTCTTTGACAAAATCCACCCAGTCTTCTCCGTATATATGTTCGAAAACCACCGGGTATTTCCACACGAGATTATGAAAGGTGAAAGTTGTCACCAACGCGCCAACCGTAAGTGCCCCGGCGAACTCGCGCAGTTTACCTTTCAAAAACATCATCACCATTATACAGGCCCCGCCTGCAAGCCCGAGACTGACGAAGTCCTGCGTATCAACCTGGCTATGCACCGGAATTCCAACCGATTGATATTGAATGAAACGGGTCAGGAAAACCGCCATAACCCCCAGTAAAAAAGCCCCCAGAAACGCAGTGGGATAACCCAGGCGCTGCCAGATACTATCGCTTCTGGACGGGGGCACCTTGCTTGCGTTTTCTTGCGAGCGCTGTTTGATCCGCGCCACACGGTCTTCAAAAGAATTGTTTTCGGTGCCCATGGGTCAGCTCAGAACTATCTGTAAATCACATTACAGGGCTAAACCACAGATTGTAGAACCACAAGCAGCGGACACCCGGGCCAAAGAAAACGTTCAGACAAATCAGATCAAAATGCTGTGCCCTTCAGCGTCAAAAAAAGGCCCCGCGATTTCGCAGGGCCTTTCTTAATTCGATACGACGAAGCTTACTCCCGGCTTTCCGGTGTTTCCACCAGAACGTCCAGTTCATCTCCGACCAGATCGTCATCCATAATCGGCGCAGCCAAGGCAGCGGCCGCTTCGGCCTCTTCCCGGCGGGCTTCGATGACCACGTTGTCACGCGACTGGGCGACACGCTGTACGCTCTGA
Organism: uncultured Ruegeria sp.; assembly: GCF_947497005.1. Taxonomy (GTDB): domain Bacteria; phylum Pseudomonadota; class Alphaproteobacteria; order Rhodobacterales; family Rhodobacteraceae; genus Ruegeria. The sequence goes on from NZ_CANMFF010000016.1 coordinate 58,214, forward strand.
GTAGCCCCACCCGTACCGGCAGGGATCAGACGACCGACAATGACGTTCTCTTTCAGGCCAACCAGCTTGTCCTTCTTGCCCTGAACCGAAGCCTCGGTCAGAACGCGGGTGGTTTCCTGGAACGACGCCGCCGAGATGAACGAACGCGTCTGCAGCGAAGCTTTGGTGATCCCCAGCAGGATCGGTTCGCCCTGAGCCAGACGACCGCCACGGGCCAACGTCTTCTCGTTGGCCGCGTCGAACTCCTGCTTGTCGACATGTTCGCCTTTCAGCAGGGTGGTGTCGCCTGAATCCAGGATCTCCCACTTCTGCAGCATCTGGCGCACGATCACCTCGATGTGCTTGTCGTTGATCTTCACGCCCTGCAGACGATAAACATCCTGCACCTCGTCGATCATGTAATCCGCCAGCGCTTCGACACCCATGATGGACAGGATGTCATGCGGAGCTGGGTTACCGTCCATCAGGTATTCGCCCTTCTGGATAAAGTCGCCTTCCGCGACCGGGATATGTTTGCCCTTGGGCACCATATACTCGATCGTTTCCATAGACTCGTCCGCCGGTTCGATGCTGATGCGACGCTTGTTCTTGTAGTCGCGGCCAAAGCGCACGTAACCATCGGCTTCTGCGATGATCGCGTGATCCTTCGGACGACGGGCTTCGAACAGTTCGGCCACACGCGGCAAACCACCGGTGATGTCCTTGGTTTTGGCGCCTTCACGCGGGATACGCGCAACAACTTCACCGGCCTCGATCTGCTGACCATCTTCGATCGACAGAATCGCATCCACAGACATCGGATAGTGAACCGGGTTGCCCGCATCGTTACGGACCGGCTCGCCATCTTCGCCAACCAGAATGATCTCGGGCTTGAGGTCGCTGCCTTTGGGGGCCGCGCGCCAGTCGATCACGATTTTCTGGGTCATGCCGGTCGCATCATCGGTCTCGTCCCGGACAGCGATGCCCGAAACCAGATCAACGTATTTTGCAGTACCGGCTTTCTCGGCGATGATCGGCAGAGTGTAGGGGTCCCATTCGTACAGCTTGTCACCGCGAGCAACCTTGGCACCATCCTTGACGAACAGCTTGGAGCCGTAGCCCAGCTTGTGGCTGGCACGTTCCTCGCCGTGTTCGTCCTTGATCACCAGCTTCATGTTCCGACCCATCACCAGGATTTCACCTGCGGAATTGGCCAGAACCTGCGGGTTCTCGAACGAAACCACACCGTCTTGGCTGGCCTCCTGGAATGACTGTTGACCACCTTGGGCAACACCACCGATGTGGAAGGTCCGCATCGTCAGCTGCGTACCGGGCTCACCGATGGATTGCGCGGCGATGATGCCAACAGCTTCACCGGTGTTGACCTGTGTACCGCGCGCAAGGTCACGACCATAGCAGGTGGCACAGACCCCCTCTTCCGACTCACAGGTCAGTGGCGAGCGGATGCGCATGGATGCAACTGCGGCCTCATCAATGATGTCTGCCATGCGCTCGTCGATGAGTTGACCAGCAGCAACCAGCACCTCATCCGTGCCCGGACGAAGAACATCGTCTGCCGATACACGGCCCAGCACACGTTCGGCCAGCGAGGCAACAACCTCGCCATCGTTCACGGCAGCTTCTGCGGTGATAGCACGCTCGGTGCCACAATCGATCTCGCGAACGATGCAGTCCTGTGCGACGTCAACCAGACGGCGAGTCAGGTAACCCGAGTTCGCCGTTTTCAGAGCCGTATCCGACAGGCCCTTACGGGCACCGTGGGTCGAGTTAAAGTACTCGAGAACGGTCAGACCTTCTTTAAAGTTGGAAATGATCGGCGTTTCAATGATGTCACCGTTCGGCTTGGCCATCAGGCCACGCATACCGCCCAGCTGCTTCATCTGAGTGACCGAGCCACGCGCACCGGAGTGGGCCATCATGTAGACCGAGTTCGGCTCCTGCTCGGATCCGTCCGCAGCCCGATCCGAGGATGAGATCGTGCTCATCATCGCCTCAGTCACGCGATCGTTACACTTCGACCAGGCATCGACAACTTTGTTGTACTTTTCGCCCTGAGTGATCAGACCGTCCATGTACTGCTGTTCAAAGTCCTTCACCTGACTGCGGGTTTCATCAACGATGCCCCACTTGTCGTTCGGGATGACCATGTCGTCCTTACCGAACGAGATACCGGCTTTAAACGCTTCTTTGAAGCCCATCGACATGATCTGGTCACAGAAGATAACCGACTCTTTCTGACCGCAATAGCGGTAGACGGTGTCGATCACCTGCTGCACTTCTTTTTTCCGCAGCAGACGGTTGACCAGCTCGAACGGCGCTTTGTTGTTCATAGGCAGCAAGGCACCCAAACGCAGACGGCCCGGAGTGGTCTCGTAACGCTTCTGAACTTCGTTGCCTTCCTCGTCGATCTGGGTGACCCGCGCGGTGATCTTGGTGTGCAGATGTACCTCGCCCGAATCCAGCGCGTGCTGAACTTCGTCGATAGAACCGAACACCTTGCCTTCACCCGACATGCCTTCGCGTTCCAGTGTCACATAGTACAGACCCAGGATCATATCCTGCGAAGGAACGATGATCGGCGCGCCATTTGCAGGCGACAGAACGTTATTCGTCGACATCATCAGAACACGCGCTTCCAGCTGGGCCTCAAGGCTCAGCGGGACGTGCACGGCCATCTGATCCCCGTCGAAGTCGGCGTTAAAGGCCGAACAGACCAGCGGGTGCAGCTGGATGGCTTTGCCTTCGATCAGGACCGGCTCGAACGCCTGAATGCCAAGACGGTGCAGCGTCGGCGCACGGTTCAGCATCACGGGGTGTTCGCGGATAACCTCGTCGAGGATATCCCACACTTCGGGGCGCTCTTTCTCGACCAGTTTCTTCGCCTGTTTCACGGTCGAAGACAGACCCTTGGCTTCAAGGCGCGAGTAGATGAACGGCTTGAACAGCTCCAGCGCCATCTTCTTGGGCAGACCACACTGGTGCAACTTGAGCTCCGGACCGGTCACAATGACCGAACGGCCCGAGAAGTCGACGCGTTTCCCCAGAAGGTTCTGACGGAAGCGACCCTGCTTACCCTTCAGCATGTCCGACAGCGATTTCAGCGGGCGCTTGTTGGCGCCGGTGATCACGCGGCCACGACGGCCGTTGTCGAACAGAGCGTCCACAGATTCCTGCAGCATCCGCTTTTCGTTGCGGACAATGATGTCAGGTGCGCGCAGTTCGATCAGACGCTTCAGACGGTTGTTCCGGTTGATGACGCGGCGATACAGATCGTTCAGATCCGAGGTCGCGAAACGGCCACCATCCAGCGGAACCAGCGGACGCAGTTCCGGCGGAATGACCGGAATCACGGTCATCACCATCCATTCAGGCCGGTTGCCCGACTCGAGGAAGGATTCAACAACCTTCAGACGCTTGATGATCTTCTTGGGCTTCAGCTCGCCGGTTGCTTCGGCCAGATCAGCGCGCAACTGCTCGGCTTCGGCTTCCAGATCGATCTGGGCCAGCATCTCACGAATGGCTTCAGCACCGATATTGGCGGTGAACGCGTCCATGCCATAGGCATCCTGCGCATCCATGTACTCTTCTTCTGTCAACATCTGGCCATACGACAGGTCGGTCAGACCGGGCTCGATGACGACATAGTTTTCAAAGTACAGAACGCGTTCCAGATCGCGCAGCGTCATGTCCAGCATCAGACCGATGCGGGACGGCAGCGATTTCAGGAACCAGATGTGTGCGACGGGCGCGGCCAGTTCGATATGGCCCATACGCTCGCGACGGACTTTCTGCAAGGTGACTTCCACACCGCATTTCTCGCAGACAACGCCGCGATACTTCATCCGCTTATATTTGCCGCACAGACATTCGTAGTCTTTGATCGGGCCAAAGATACGTGCGCAGAACAGACCGTCACGTTCAGGCTTGAACGTCCGGTAATTGATGGTTTCGGGTTTCTTGATCTCGCCATAGGACCAAGACAGGATCCGCTCGGGCGACGCCAAGGAGACTTTGATCTCGTCAAAGACTTTCGGAGGCGTCAGCGGGTTGAACGGGTTGTTGGTGATTTCCTGGTTCATTTTGCGTCCTTACAAATTGGGATGGGATGAGTGTGGGGCGTTGCCGCCCCTACTCTTCCTCCGCATCCAGGAGTTCCATATTCAGGCCGAGACCACGGACTTCTTTAACCAGAACGTTGAACGATTCCGGTACGCCCGCTTCAAAGTTATCCTCGCCCTTGACGATCGACTCATAGACCTTGGTCCGGCCCGCGACGTCATCCGATTTCACGGTCAGCATCTCCTGCAGGGTGTAGGCGGCGCCATAAGCTTCCAGAGCCCAGACCTCCATCTCACCAAAGCGCTGACCACCGAACTGCGCCTTACCACCCAGCGGTTGCTGGGTAACCAGGCTGTACGGCCCGGTCGAACGCGCGTGGATTTTGTCATCCACAAGGTGGTGCAGTTTCAGCAGGTACTTGATACCCACGGTGACCGGGCGCGCAAATTGCTCACCGGTACGACCGTCGAACAGAACCGACTGACCGCTTTCCGAGAAGCCCGCACGCACCAGTGCGTCGTTGACGTCAGCTTCCTTGGCACCGTCAAAGACCGGGGTCGCGATCGGAACACCACGAGTCACGTTGCCCGCCGCTTCGATCAGATGCCCCTCGTCCATGCCGGCAATGCCTTCGTCGTAGACATTTTCGCCATAGGCCAGCTTCATCGCTTCGCGAACCGGAGTCAGGTCGCCGGAACGGCGGTATTCACCCAGTGCATCGTCGATGTTCAAACCCAGACCGCGTGCGGCCCAACCCATGTGGGTTTCAAGGATCTGACCAACGTTCATACGCGAAGGCACGCCCAGCGGGTTCAGACAGAAGTCAACCGGAGTACCGTCGGCCAGGAACGGCATGTCTTCCATCGGAACAACCTTGGAGATCACACCTTTGTTCCCGTGACGACCGGCCATCTTGTCGCCCGGCTGCAGCTTACGCTTCACGGCGATGAAGACCTTGACCATCTTCATCACACCCGGCGGCAGGTCGTCGCCACGACGGACCTTCTCGACCTTGTCCTCGAAACGGGCGTCCAGCGCACGTTTGAGCACTTCGTATTGCTCGTTCAGCGCCTCGACGATCTGTGCATCCTTCTCGTCTTCCAGCGCCAGCTGCCACCACTGACCACGGGTCAGCATGTCCAGCAGGTCCTCGGTGATCACCGACCCTGCCTTGACGCCTTTCGGGCCTTTGACCGCGGTTTTGCCCATGATCAGACCTTGCAGGCGCGCATAGATGTTGCGGTCCAGGATCGCCAGCTCGTCGTCCCGGTCACGGGCCAGACGTTCGACTTCCTCACGCTCGATCTGCAGTGCACGCTCGTCTTTTTCGACGCCGTGACGGTTGAAGACGCGGACTTCAACGACCGTTCCGTAATCGCCCGGTTTCACGCGCAACGAGGTGTCGCGCACGTCAGATGCTTTTTCACCAAAGATGGCGCGCAGCAGCTTTTCTTCCGGGGTCATCGGGCTTTCGCCCTTCGGAGTGATCTTGCCGACCAGAATATCGCCCGGCTCAACATCCGCGCCGATGTAAACGATGCCCGCCTCGTCGAGGTTGCGCAGCGCTTCTTCACCGACGTTCGGGATGTCGCGAGTGATCTCTTCCGGACCCAGCTTTGTATCCCGGGCGGCGACTTCGAATTCCTCGATATGAACCGAGGTAAAGACGTCATCACGCGCGATACGTTCCGAGATCAGGATCGAGTCTTCGTAGTTGTAACCGTTCCACGGCATGAACGCGACGACCACGTTCTTACCAAGCGCCAGTTCACCGATATCGGTGGACGGACCATCGGCAATCACCTCGCCCTTCTGGACGGTATCACCCACCTTGATCAGCGGACGCTGGTTGATGCAGGTGTTCTGGTTCGATCGCTGGAACTTGCGCAGACGGTAGATATCAACACCGGCGTCGCCCAGTTCCAGATCTTCAGTGGCGCGAATAACGATACGCTGGGCATCGACCTGGTCGATGATGCCGGCGCGTTTCGCCTGGATCGCAGCGCCTGAATCGATCGCAACCTTTTCCTCGATGCCGGTACCAACCAGCGGCGCTTCGGCCCGCAGAAGCGGAACCGCCTGACGTTGCATGTTCGAGCCCATCAGAGCGCGGTTGGCGTCGTCGTTTTCAAGGAACGGGATCAGCGATGCAGCGACCGAGACCAGCTGTTTCGGGCTGACGTCGATAAGGTCCACATTCTCGCGCGGGGCAAGAGTGTAGTCGCCCGACTGACGGGTCGAAACCAGATCGTTGATGAACTTGCCATCGGCATCCAGTGTCGCGTTCGCCTGTGCCACGGTGTGACGCATTTCCTCGGTCGCGGACATGTAATGAACCTCATCGGTCACCTCGGCGTCTTTGACAACGCGATAGGGTGTTTCGATGAAGCCATATTTGTTCACGCGGGCGAAGGTGGCCAGCGAGTTGATCAGACCGATGTTCGGACCTTCAGGCGTTTCGATCGGGCACATCCGGCCATAATGGGTCGGGTGCACGTCGCGCACTTCAAAACCCGCGCGCTCACGTGTCAGACCACCGGGGCCAAGCGCCGAGAGACGGCGTTTGTGGGTCACCTCGGACAGCGGGTTGGTCTGGTCCATGAACTGCGACAGCTGCGACGAGCCGAAGAATTCGCGGACAGCAGCCGCAGCCGGTTTCGCGTTGATCAGGTCCTGCGGCATGACGGTGTCAATTTCGACCGACGACATACGCTCTTTGATCGCGCGCTCCATGCGCAGCAGACCGACGCGGTACTGGTTTTCCATCAACTCGCCGACCGAGCGCACACGACGGTTGCCGAGGTGGTCGATATCGTCGATGTCACCCTTGCCGTCACGCAGTTCCACCAGCGCCTTGATGCAGGCGACGATGTCTTCGCGGCGAAGCGTGCGCAGGGTATCCGGCGCATCCAGAGCCAGGCGCATGTTCATCTTCACACGGCCAACGGCGGACAGGTCATACCGTTCGCCATCGAAGAACAGCGTGTCGAACAAGGCCGATGCAGCTTCGACGGTGGGCGGCTCACCCGGACGCATGACGCGGTAGATATCCATCAGCGCGCTTTCACGGTTCAGGTTCTTGTCCTGAGCCATGGTGTTGCGCATGTAGGGGCCAACGTTGACGTTGTCGATATCCAGAACCGGAATGTCGGTGATGCCCGCATCGATCAGCTCTTTTGCGGTGCCGCCGATCAGGTCGCCACCTTTGTCGTATTCCAGGGTCAGCTCATCACCGGCCTCGACATAGATCGCGCCAGTTTCCTCGTTGATGATATCCTTGGCAACGAATTTGCCGACGATGTGATCGAACGGAACCAGCAATTCGGTAACGTTGCCTTCGTCGATCAGCTTCTTGACTGCGCGTGGCGTGACCTTCTTGCCTGCTTCGGCGATCACTTCACCGGATTTCGCGTCGATCAGATCATAGGTCGGACGGGTGCCGCGCACACGTTCGGGGAAGAACGGCGTGACCCATCCCTTCTTCTTGTCCAGCGAGTACGACACTGTTGTGTAATACGCGTCCATGATCGCTTCCTGATCCAGACCCAGCGCATATAGCAGAGTCGTCACAGGCAGTTTGCGGCGGCGGTCGATACGGGCGAACACGATGTCCTTGGCGTCGAACTCAAAGTCCAACCAGCTGCCGCGATACGGGATGATGCGGCAGGCAAACAACAGCTTACCCGAGGAATGGGTTTTACCCTTGTCGTGATCGAAGAACACACCAGGCGAACGGTGCATTTGCGAAACGATCACACGCTCGGTGCCGTTTACGACGAAGGTGCCGTTCGGCGTCATCAGGGGCATGTCGCCCATGAAGACATCCTGTTCCTTGATGTCTTTGACCGATTTCGCGCCGGTGTCTTCATCGACATCGAACACGATCAGACGCAGGGTGACCTTGAGCGGCGCGCTATAGGTCATGTCGCGCTGCATACACTCTTCGACGTCATATTTGGGTTTTTCCAGATCGTATTTCACGAACTCCAGAACGGAAGTTTCGTTGAAATCCTTGATCGGGAAAACCGACTGGAACACGCCTTTGATGCCTTCGCCGTCAGCGGGCTGCTCTGCATCGCCGGAGCGCAGGAATAGATCATAAGAAGATTTCTGGACCTCAATGAGGTTCGGCATCTCCAGCACTTCGCGGATTTTGCCGTAATATTTCCGAAGACGTTTCTGGCCAAGGAACGATTGAGCCATGTCAGATGTCACCTTTCGATGTTCTCAGCGGGCTAAGACACCGTCGGGCCCCGGCGCCTTGCACAATAGAGACAACACGTTCGGATCAATTCGTGGCCACCGTCCCGAAGGCAGCCTCCCGATCCGAAACCGTGTCTTAGAAAACGCCCCACATGCTGAGGCCCTTTCTAAGACAGGTTCGGCTGGACCCGGATTTCTCCGGATCCAGCCAAATTTTACGATACGTCAGCGACGTATCTGTCGACTGACTTAGGCCAGCTCGACTTCGGCGCCAGCTGCTTCCAGCTTGCCTTTGACTTCTTCGGCTTCGTCTTTCGACACGCCTTCTTTGATCTTGCCGCCAGCTTCGACCAGTTCCTTGGCTTCTTTCAGGCCCAGACCGGTGATGCCGCGAACTTCTTTGATCACGTTGATTTTCGAAGCGCCGGCGTTTTTCAGAACGACGTCGAATTCGGTTTTTTCTTCCTCAGCAGCGCCACCGGCGTCGCCGCCAGCTGCCATGACAACTGCGCCGCCAGCTGCGGGCTCGATGCCATATTCGTCTTTGAGGATGGTTTTCAGTTCTTGTGCTTCCAGCAGGGTCAGACCCACGATGCTTTCTGCGAGTGCTTTCAGATCAGCCATTTTATCAGCTCTTTCCGTTTTACAGTGTGTGTTCCAACGTCAGGGCATTTGCCCTACGCAGATCATTCAGTGCCAACCGCTTACGCAGCTTCCGCCTTCTCTTCGATGGTGGAAAGGATGCTTGCGATGTTGCTTGCAGGTGCGCCAATCGCGCCGGCGATGTTCGAAGCAGGTGCGCCAATGCAGCCCACGATCTGAGCAATAAGCTCCTCGCGAGACGGCATTTTCGAAACTGTTTCGACGCCTTTGCGGTCCAGAGCGTTCTCACCCATTGCGCCACCAAGAATCTCAAAATTCTTGTTATCCTTGGCGAAGTCCTCGGCCACCTTGGCTGCTGCCACGGGGTCTTCGGAATAGGTCAGAACGGTCATACCCGTCAGCAGGTCAGCAATGCTTGCACATGGCTTTCCGTCGAGGGCGATTTTGGCGAGCCTGTTCTTGGCAACACGCACGGCGCCACCCGCGTCACGAGCACGTGCGCGAAGGTCCTGCATCTCGGCAACTGTCAGACCGGCGTAGTGCGAAACCACCACGACGCCAGAGCTTTCGAAGATCTGGCCGAGTTCCTCGACCACTTTCTCTTTCTGGGCTCTATCCACAGTTCTCTCCAAGTTTGGGATGATATTTCATCCCGGCTCATATTTGCTGCGGCTTGCGCCCCAGCGTTCAGGTCCGTTGTTACGGGGTTGAGCCAAAATTCGCCCGAGGGCCAGAGCCCCCGAAATTCTTTGGTCTTACCCGTCTCAGGCAGGGAATTAAGGGGCCGAATGGCACCACCCACCGTCTTGGACGAAACAAAATAAAGCGCACGACGAATCGCACGCTTTATTTCGTAGCTCTACTTAGGCCAGTTGAGTGGGGTTTCCAAGGGGTAAATCACTTTGAAAACTCCAATATCCCATAGTCCAGCCCGTTCAGCGCGTTTGACCGTGGTGACCCGCAATCCAGCAGATTAGATTGTGCACAATTGTGAGATGACTTCCTCTGCGAATTGACCGAGCCTTGTGGCGCAGATGTGCTGCGCAACCAGAGGACCAAAATATGTGCCGAATTGTTGCCTATTCAGGGCCTAGCATACCGCTTGAAAACATCATCATCAAACCTCGACACTCTCTCCTTGAACAAAGCCAGCACGCCAATGAAGCAAAGCTTGCTGTAAACGGAGATGGATTCGGCATGGCTTGGTACGCAAAACAGGAAAGACCCGGTTTGTACCGTGACGTTTTGCCAGCCTGGTCGGATGGCAATCTGGATGATCTGTGCAGAATGATCAAGTCACCCCTGTTTCTTGCCCATGTGAGGGCTTCTACTTTTGGAGAGGTTTCGCGTTCGAATTGCCATCCGTTTACCTTCGGAAAATGGTCCTTTGTGCACAATGGTCAGATTGGCGAATTTGGGCACCTGAAAAGAGGTCTGGAAACCTCTTTGACGGATGAGTTTTACGCCGCGCGTCGGGGCTCCACAGATTCAGAGTTGCTGTTTCTCTTAATGCTTGCCAACGGCCTGGATACATCAGTTGCAGAGGCGATCCAGACCACGTTACGGCAAATCCTGGCGCTGGGTGCCGACCGAAAAGAACCAGATCGGATGGCCGTCGCCATATCTGATGGCACAACACTCTATGCATTCCGCTATTCCACCGATCAACGCAGCCCGTCTTTGTATATTGGCGAAGGATTGGACCACGGTGGCAGGGTGATCGCCTCTGAACCTTTGGACAAAGGTGTCGGTACATGGACGTCCATCGAAGAATTCGGGTTCTTTACGCTAAAGGGCAATGTCGCCCGTCACACCAGCCTGACTTTGAATTGAAAAAGAAAGGGCAGCCAAAATTGGCTGCCCGATGCAAATAACAGCTTTGGCGACGTTTATTCGCCCGCAGCTTCCGCAACATCTACAGTCACGCCCGGGCCCATGGTCGAGCTCAGCGCGATTTTCTTCATGTAGGTGCCTTTGGCGCCCGACGGTTTCGCCTTGGCCACAGCCGAGACAAACGCGCGGACGTTTTCGACCAGCTTGGCTTCGTCGAACGACGCTTTGCCAACACCGGCGTGCACAACGCCGCCTTTTTCCGCTTTGAACTGAACTTCACCGCCCTTGGCTGCTTCCACGGCTGCTTTCACGTCCATGGTCACAGTGCCGACCTTGGGGTTCGGCATCAGGTTGCGGGGGCCCAGGACCTTACCCAGACGACCGACGATCGGCATCATGTCCGGGGTGGCAATGCAGCGATCGAATTCGATGGTGCCGCCCTGAATAGTTTCCATCAGGTCTTCTGCACCAATGATATCCGCGCCAGCTTCTTTCGCTTCGTCAGCCTTGGGGCCACGAGCGAACACAGCAACGCGCATGGTTTTGCCGGTGCCATTTGGCAGGCCGACAACGCCACGAACCATCTGGTCTGCGTGACGGGTGTCAACACCCAAGTTTAGAGCGATCTCGACGGTTTCGTCAAACTTCGAAGTTGCGTGGGCTTTAACCAGTGCAACCGCTTCTTCCACCGACAGATCTGTCTTGCCAGCGAAAGCTTCGCGCGCGGTGCGCGTACGTTTACCGAGTTTTGCCATCTTACTTCACCTCGATGCCCATAGAGCGGGCCGAGCCCAGGATGATCTGCATTGCGCCTTCGACGTCGTTGGCGTTCAGATCTTTCATTTTGGCTTCGGCGATTTCACGAACCTGCTTGCTGGTCACGGTAGCCACGGTCTCACGACCTGGGTTTTCCGCGCCACGGGGGCGGTTACGCTTGCCAACCGGCTTCAGGCCAGCGGCTTTTTTCAGGTAATAAGACGCGGGCGGCGTCTTGATGTCCATGGTGAAGGACTTGTCCTGATAATAGGTGATCACAGTTGGGCAAGGCGCGCCCTGCTCCATGTCTGCTGTCTTGGCGTTGAACGCCTTGCAGAATTCCATGATGTTGATGCCGCGCTGACCCAGCGCCGGACCAACTGGCGGCGACGGGTTCGCCTGACCTGCAGGAACCTGCAGTTTCATTGTACCAGCAAGCTTCTTGGCCATTTGGTTTTCCTTTCAACGTAGATGAGACGCGTCCCATCCGGTTTATGTTGCGTGGTCCGATCCGGGATCGCGATCCCTGCAACCTCCCACGAGAGAATCTCGCCCGAAGACGATAGGGCGGCATGTATAGCGGAACAGAGGGGTTGGCAAGTGGTGTGCACCTTATTCCTGAATGGTGCGTTTATCTTCTGATCAGGTGTTGGTGACAGTAAGGAATCTCCAAACATAGTAATTTATTTGAATACTTTAGTTGCTTCAAAAGCGAAGGCAGGTATCGTAGTACAGCTTGGTCAACAAAAAGAGGTGGTCAGGGATGGCATCATCTCGACTAAACAAGGGACTACTGATCTTCATTCTTTTTGCTGTGGTTCCAGGCTGCGGCAGCAAGGCTCAGGATCAAAGCGCCGCGTCCGATACGGTTGCCCAAACCGGCGCATCTGACAGACCTTCTTCATTTGCTCCGACAGGGATTGATCCTGCCTCCTTTGCCGGTCGGTTTCAGATCAAACTGACCAAAGAAGTTCCCCTGCGCGATATTCCTGTTCCCTTTACCGTTTATGGCGGTCTCGAAGAAGCCAGCCCTACCCGTTTGCGATTGAAGGCCTTCATGGATCTGCGTGGATTGCAGGAAAAGGCGCCTCAGATACTAACTGGCCCCTTGGAAGAAAGCTGCAAACGCCAAATCTACCTCGAGGTTCGAAATGTCACTGCCAAGGGTGACACCGTGCGGGTCGAGGGCTCGGCTCGTGCTCGGTTTACAACCTGCAATCGGCGCGAAGAACCGGGCTTTCGATACTTTGGGGCAACGGTAGACGCGGTTGCGGTCGCCAAGGCAGAGGTGAAAGGCCAATGTCTCACATTCAGTATCGAAGGGGTTGATCTGAATCCGCGCGGGTTCATCGGCGCTGTCACCGACCTGTTCGGCCTGACCAATCGCATCAACGAAGCAGTCCTGGAAAAGGGAGGCGAGTTTTTGGCAGCCCATCCGGTTTGTCCGCCACTGCCTGAAGAATTCACAGTTCTCGACCCTGATTACGAGTCCGGAGGCACACGCGAAATTGCTCCCGGTGGGATGGGAGCAGCTATTACCGGATCTGCCGATGTCAGCGCAGAGACAATAGTCAAAGTCCTTGGTGGGCTGAAGGAGCTTGGCGTATTGGAGTTTTCTGAATGAGACTTTGGTTGGTTTTCCCAGTCTTAATAGCAGCCGCTTTGGTTGCCCGGGCAACCAATGCACAACAGGTCGATTTCGTCATCGACTCGACATTACAGGTCCGGGAGACGGCGCTGCCATATACGCTCGATCTGAACCTCACCGCTGTCGCCCCTACTCGGATCGGAGTGGGCGCGTTACTCGATCTTCGAGAAATTCAGAAAATTGTGCCTGAGCGATTGGCTGATAAAGCAATTGTTGACAATTGCGGTCTGCAAGTCCGACTTGATGATCTAAGCTTTGAAGCCCAGGACGATGCGATGGATCTTAATGGGGATGTGACCATCACGATCTTCGAATGCAGCCGGACCAGTGAACGCGACTTTCAGCGCGGTGAACAGAAAAAGGCTATCTTGGCGAATATGTCCACCGAAGCGACTGTCGAGTTGCGCGACAATTGCGCCTTTTTCAAACTCATTGATCTTACGCTTACGGCTCCCGAAGAACTGCGTGAGCAGCTTTTGGAAGATAATACTCTCGACTCCGTAAAGAAGCTTATGCTGGCAGCTATCGATCTTGTGTTAAACGAAACCCCGTTGTGCCCGGAACTCCCGGCGGAACTCGCGTCCCTTGACCCGGTTTACGAAAATGGCGGCCCAAGAGAGATCGGAGAAGGTGGACTTGGTGTATTCCTTGACGGGTCGGTGGATGTCAGCCCTTCGACAATTCTCGACATTCTTACAGTCCTTCAACAACAAGAACTGATCCCCGGCCCACCATAACTGCAAAACAGTTTTATTGTCGCTGACGTACTACGCCGTTTCCATATGGGCTTAAAAACTGGCTCGTCAAAACAAAAAAGCGCTGCGGTGCCGTTGGCACTGCAGCGCTTCAAAATTCTCTGTAAAGCGCGTTAGATCTGCTTCGTGACCTGCGTGAAATCCAGCTCGACCGGAGTTTCTCGACCAAAGATCGAGACCGAGACCTTCAGCTTCTGCGCATCGTCGTCTACGCCTTCGACCATGCCGTCGAAATCTTCGAACGGGCCGTCGTTGACCTTGACTTTCTCGCCAATCTCGAAGGTGATCATCAGCTTGGGCGCTTCTTCACCTTCCTGAACGCGGTTGAGGATCTGGTTCACCTCAGCGTCGCGCATCGGCATCGGGCGCCCCTGAGGGCCCAGAAAGCCGGTAACGCGATTGATCGAATTGATCAGGTGATAACCCTGATCCGACATCTCCATATGCACCAGCACATAGCCGGGCATGAAGCGGCGTTCGGTCGTGACCTTCTTGCCCCGGCGCACTTCGATCACCTCTTCGGTGGGCACCAGAACTTCGTCGATATCGTCCTCAAGGCCCTGCTCGGCCACCGACGTGCGGATCTGCTCTGCGATCTTCTTTTCGAAATTCGAAAGAACGCTGACCGAGTACCACCGTTTCGCCATGAACCTGTCGTCCTTGTTTGTCTTCGGGGCATTCTGTTTGCCGAACACGCCCGTCATTAAAATCCTGTCAAGCCATCCGGAATAAAAAGCGGCGCGCAGCCCGAATCGCCACACGCCCATTCCGAATAGTACCGTGTCACCTACTCTGACATTGCGCGCTGCGCAAGGGGGCAGCGGTGTTTCCGCCCTTCCAAACCGGCTTAGCCGAAGGCACCGAGAATCAGCTGAAGACCACTGCGGATACCCAGATCGACCAGAGCAAAGAAGACCGCTGTCAGCGCCGCCATGATGAAGACCATAACCGTGGTCAGCAGCACCTCGCGCCGGGTTGGCCAGACGACCTTGGAAACTTCGGCACGGACCTGCTGAATGAACTGGATCGGGTTGATAGTAGCCATTTGGCGTGTTCTCTCTGCTAGCGGATGGGCCGGACATAGCCGGGCATTGCGACAATTTCAAGGGCAGTTGGAACAACTCTGCCCCTACCGGACACTCAGTCACGGCTTGGGTTTGTCATCCCATTCGTCACTCAGGATGCGGCGTGCGTCGCCTTCGGGGTCTTCATACTGGTTGGAGCGCACCGTGTAGATGAAGGCGACCAAACCAACGCCGCCCAGAAACAGAGAAATCGGGATCAGATAGGCAAGCACTTCCATCCGGGTCACCTCAGCCGCAATGCATTAAGCGACACGGTAATCGACGAGGTCGACATCGCCAAGGCCGCGATCAGCGGTGTCGCAAGTCCGATAACCGCCAGCGGAACGGCAATCACGTTGTAAACCGTCGCGATCTGAAAATTCTCACGAATACGCTTGGTGGCTTTGACCGCCGTATCGCAGGCATCCGCAATCGGCGAAAGATCATTGCCCAACAACACGATGTCAGATGCGACCCGTGCGGCATCCAGCGCAGAGGCCGGAGAGATCGACACATGCGCCGCCGCCAGAGCGGCAGTATCGTTCAGCCCGTCACCGATCATCAAGACGTTGCGGCCCTGATCGCTGAGGTCCTGAATGCGTTTTGCCTTGTCCTGCGGTAAAGCCTCGGCAATCCAATCCGTGATACCCAGCTTTTCTGCCAGAGATTTCACAGCACCCTGCGAGTCTCCTGAAATCAAAAGCACATGCTTGCCCGAAGCACGTAGCGCGTCCACCGCCTCTGCCGCACCCGGGCGCAACGTATCCGAGAAACGAAACGCTTCGGGCGCGTCATCACCGACCGCCAGCCAGGCTGAGGTTTCCGTACCCTGATCAGCACCGACCCATGCCGCCCTGCCCAAACGAACGCGCTGACCACGGTATTCCCCTTCGGTGCCATATCCGGGCACTTCGGTAATGCCTCGCACATTTGCTGGCTTAATTCCGGCCGCGCGCGCCGCTTTTACCAATGACACGGACAAGGGATGCGCCGAGGCCTCGGCCAGCGCCTGGGCAATCTCGACTTTGGCGCGTGCATGATCTCCTAGGTTGACCAGCTCCGGGGCGCCGGATGTCAGGGTGCCGGTTTTATCGAACACCACCGTGTCGGCCTCGGACAATCGTTCGAGCGCTGTTGCGTGTTTGATCAGCATTCCCTTGCGGAACAACCGACCCGAAGCGGCAGTCGTCACCGCGGGAACAGCCAAACCCAGCGCGCAGGGGCAGGTTATGATCAGAACTGCCGCCGCAATATTCAGTGCCGTACGCAAATCACCGGAATAGAGGTACCACCCAACAAAGCTGAGCGCTGACAGGATATGCACACCAGGCGCATAGAGCTTGGCCGCTTTGTCTGCCAACGAGGTATAGCGGGACCGGCCAGACTCGGCGATGGCCACCAGATCAGCCATGCGATGCAAGGACGTATCCTCGCCCACGGCGGTTGCCTGAATGGTCAAAGGTCCGGTCAGGTTCACTTCGCCCGCGCTGACAGTTTGTCCTGCTTCGGCGAAGACAGGCACTGTCTCGCCGGTCAGAAGGGATCGATCCAGTTCGGACCGACCCGACACGATCTGACCGTCTACAGGCATGCGCCCACCCGGTCGTACGAGGATCAGATCTCCGACGCGCAACTCGGCAACGGCAATTTCTTCTTCAATGCCGTCAATAACCCGAATTGCACGGGGAACTTCCAGAGCGGTCAATTCCTCGGCCGCGGACCGCGCTGCAGCGCGGGTGCGGAAATCCAGATACCGACCAGCCAGCAGAAAGAAGGTCAATGTCAGTGCAGCGTCGAAATAGGCGTGCTCACCGCTCAGTGCGGTTTCCCACAGTGATGTGATAAGCGCCAGCAGGATCGCCAGCACAATCGGCACATCCATATTCAGTCGCCGCACCCGCAAGGCGCTCCAGGCATTGGCAAAGAAAGGCTGGGCCGAGAAGGCTATGGCGGGCAATGCAATCGCGGCTGAGATCCAGTGGAACATGTCGCGCGTCGCGTCGGTCGCACCAGACCAAACAGACACCGAAAGCAACATGACGTTCATGGATGCAAACCCGGCGACCGCCAGACGCATCAACAGGTCGCGGCCGGACTTGTCTGTCTGTGTGGCTGACAAAGCACCGGGATCAAGCTCGTGGGCTTCAAACCCTGCCTGCTCAAGCACAGGGATCAGATCGGCAGCACGCATTTCCGGTGCGGCTTTGATCAACGCGCGCTTCAGGGTCAGGTTCACACGCGCGTCTTCAACACCGGGATGCGCGTTCAGTTCACGCTCGACCGTCGCGATACAGGCCGAACAATGAATGCCCGGCAGTGACAAGGCAATCTGCACGTCTTCCGGTATGGGCCGGGCGGGTTCTGGCGGAGCCGCAAGGCAACCCGGGCAGGCCGCTGTACCAGATGAAAGCTGCGCCGTCATTGGCTACCCTTTCACATACAGCGGCACCCGCTGCGAAAATTCGGCGCCACTATTGTCACGCGCCACCAAGCGGATGTTCCAGTTCCCCTTACTCAATGTGGCAGGTGTAGCATAAGCTGTACCGTCGAACGTGAAATCCGGCGCGAAATCGTCGCGCACGTGGGTTGCCCGCCCAACAACCGCCTGCAATTCGCTCACCTGAACCGGGGCACCACTTTCATCGGTGATGTGCAGGATCAGAAGACCGCCTTTGGTTTCCGCCCGAACAGCCCAGCCCAACGCCTGCTGTTCTTTCAGGCGCTCGTTGAATTCCTGACTGGCAACGTATGAGTTCTTCACCTCCAGCCCGGGAAAGGTTTGGACCGCCTTGTAGGCAAGAACAAGGTTCACCGCGATAATCACGCCGAAAGCACCGACAAACACAGCCAGAGCGTGCTTTCCAGTGAATTTACGTTCAGCCATGATCAGTTCCCCCGTCCGTTAAACGTGGTGTCCTTGTAGGCGCGTTCACCGCTGCTGAGATCTTCGACCCAGATCCGCACTGGCGTGGCCTCCGCTGCGGCCGGGGCAGCATCGCGGGACGCCACGATGTATACGCGGGTCAATTGTGCAGTATCCGCCGTGACATTCACAGTATCGATCTTGGTTCCTTCAATTTCCACCCGCATCGCCGGATCGCCTGCCAAGGACAATTTGAACAATCGGTCCTCACCATGCTTATTGCGTAGACGCACGTCATAGGTATTACGGATTGTGCCGTCTGACAGGGTGACAAACGTTGGGTTACGCACCGGCGCAACAGTCAAATCGATATCGGACCGGATGAACAGTGCGAATAGCAATCCGAAACCCACCAATGACCACATTGCCGTATACATGATCGTACGAGCTCGGAAGATATGTTTCCACACGCTCTTGGGCAGCATACCGGACCGTTCATGCGTTTCATCGCTGAGGGCCATATAGTCGATCAGCCCACGCGGCTTGCCGATCTTGGCCATCATATCATCACAGGCATCGATACATAAGGCGCAGGTGATGCATTCCAGTTGCTGGCCGTCCCGGATATCGATCCCGACCGGGCAAACGTTCACGCAGGCCATGCAATCGATGCAATCTCCCAACTCGGAATCTGCGGTCCGCTTGCCCTTGCCGCGCGGCTCGCCCCGCCATTCGCGGTAACCGACAACCAGCGTATCCTCATCCATCATTGCCGCTTGAATGCGCGGCCAGGGGCACGCGTAAATGCAGATCTGCTCGCGGGCGAACCCACCAAAGAAGAATGTGGTGCCTGTCAGGATCAGCATTGTCGTGTAGGCAACCGGATGCGCTTTGCCGGTCACCAGATCCATCGCCAGCGTCGGTGCATCTGCGAAGTAGAACACCCAGGCACCACCCGTGGCCAAGCCGATCAGGAACCAGGTCACCCATTTCGTCAACCGAAGCCGCGCCTTGCGGAAATCAAGTTTTTCTTGCCGGTGCAAACGCAACCGGGCGTTTCGATCCCCTTCGATCCAACGCTCGACCAGAATGAACAGGTCGGTCCAGACCGTTTGCGGGCAGGCATACCCGCACCACACGCGCCCCAAGGCTGATGTAAACAGAAACAGACCCAGCCCTGCCATGATCAGCAGACCGGCTACAAAGTAGAACTCATGCGGCCAGATCTCGATCCAGAAGAAATAGAAACGCCGGTTAGCCAAATCCAGCAGAACGGCCTGATCCGGCAGGCTGGGGCCACGATCCCATCTGATCCACGGCGTCACATAATAGATGCCCAATGTTACGATGAGGATGATCCATTTCAGGTTTCGAAACGGCCCCGAAACACGTCTTGGAAAGATTGGTTCTCGCGCGGCGTATAGGCTGGGGGCGGGATCGGAATCGCTCACTGGCTGGCTCCATAAATGGGTCTTCTGAAGGCGTCTTGTTCCAGATCATGCATGGATGAACTTTGACATGGGTCAAAACGCGCATCGAGCAAACATCTTTTGGGTTTCACAGAGCCCGGATACCAAAGAAGTTTTTGCACCCTGGCTTCTGTTTTATGGTTTTCCGCTTGGAAATATTGCGTTTTTCAAGCAGGCCTGTGTCTTGATGATAATACAAACACCGGGTTCCGGCCCATTGGCAAATCACCCGAAAATTCGTTAAAAAAGCACCGGCTGTTCAGGAAACGCGCGAACAGATGGAACAGCCGGTGCTACAGCCTTCGGGCGGCGAACCGCCCGAAGGTGCTCTCTAGGTCTTACTGGCCACCACCCAACTGGTGGACATAGGCGGACACCGCACGGATCTGCGCCTCGGTCAGGCGAGTATCCCAGTTCGGCATGACGCCAAAGCGGCTATAGGTCACTGTTTCGGTCAAAGCCTCTTCGCTACCGCCATAAAGCCAGATCGCGTCGGTCAGGTTCGGCGCGCCCTGAAACACGTCGCCTGTGCCATCTTCGCCGTGACAGGACGCGCAATTGTCTTCGAAAACAACTTTGCCCGCCTGCGCAGCTGCATCGTCGGTCTGGGCGTTGCTCAGCGACATGACATATTGAACCACCTGCGTGATTTCATCGTGCTCGAGGATTTCACCGAAGGCCGGCATCTCGGAATAACGCGCATCGTCGCTTTCTTCGTTCCGGATACCATAGCTGACGGAGTAGACGATATCTTCCATCGTGCCACCCCAAAGCCAGGCGTCATCCAGCAGATTCGGGAAGCCCGGCGCACCCTGCGCACCGGAACCATGACACTGTGCACACCAGGTGCGGAACACGGCGCCGCCGGAGTTCACGGCATATTGCTGAAGCTCTGCGTCCTTGGCGATGTCTTCCAGTGATGTTTCCACCAGTCTGGCATTCCAGGGCGCATTTGCCTCTTCAAACGCGACCATCTCCTGCTGAACCAGACCCCGTGAAGACCAGCCCAGAACACCTGCTGTCGCAGATTGAACCAGAGGCCACGCCGGATACAGGATCGTGTAGATCACGGCCCAGAAGATTGTGGCATAAAAGGTCCACAGCCACCAGCGCGGCATCGGATTGTCGAACTCTTCGATCCCGTCCCAGCTGTGTCCAGTTGTATTCGGGTCACCCGGCTGTTTTTCAGGTGTCTTGCTCATTTCCTCGCCTCCTTGACTTCGGCGGGTTTGTCTTGATGCCGGAAGGGGATGTTGGCGGTGTCCTTGTATTCCTTGCTTGCACCGGGGCGGAAAACCCAGATGACAATGCCAACAAAGAAAACGAACAACAGCAGCAACATCCAGCTATCCGCGAACTGCCTTAGGATTGAGTATAATTCCATCACACCCTCCTTTAGCGGCTTGCGTCGGGAGTGAAGGTCGAGAAATCGACCAACGTGCCCAGCATCTGAAGATAAGCAACCAGCGCATCCATTTCGGTCAGCTCTGCCTGACCGTCAAAATTGCGCACGTTGACCTTGTCGCCATACCGTTCAAGCAGGCCGTCATAGTCGCTGTCCGGATCGGCTTGGGCCAGGAAATCGGCCTGGGCCTGTTTAAGCATCTCGTCCGTATAAGGAGTACCGACCAAAGCATTCGCAGCCATGGTGTCACCGATGTACTTACCGTCCAGCTTGCGATGCTCAAGGAAGCCATATTTCGGCATCACCGATTCAGGCACAACCGACTGTGGATTGCGCAAGTGGTCTACCTGCCACTGGTCCGAATATCGGCCTCCAACACGCGCCAAATCAGGCCCGGTACGCTTGGAGCCCCATTGATGGGGATGGTCATACATAGATTCGGCCGCCAGTGAGTAGTGGCCATACCGTTCGACCTCATCCCGCATTGGACGGATCATCTGACTGTGACAAGTGTAGCACCCCTCACGGATGTAGATGTCACGCCCCGCCATTTCCAAGGGTGTGTAAGGACGCATGCCCTCAACCTTCTCAATGGTGTTCTCAAGATAGAACAGGGGGGTGATCTGCACGAGGCCACCGATGGTCACGACCAGAAAGCTGAACACCAGCAAGAGGGTCGCGTTGGTCTCGAGGATCTTATGTTTGTCGAGAATTGCCATTGCTCCGGCCCTCCCTCTATTCAGCCGGGACTGCGACGGTCAGGCTGGCCTCTTTGGCCGGCGCTTTCCGTACAGTCATCCACAGGTTGTAGCACATGATCACGGCGCCAGCGAGGAACATGACCCCCCCCAGACCGCGCACCACATACATCGGGAACTTGGCGGCAACGGTGTCGGCGAATGAATTCACCAGGAAGCCGTTGGCATCCACTTCACGCCACATCAGGCCTTCCATGATGCCCGTGACCCACATCGACGCGGCATACAGAACGATGCCGATAGTGGCGAGCCAGAAGTGCCAGCTGACCATCTGCAGCGAATACAGACGCTCGCGCTTCCAAAGAACAGGGACCAGGAAGTACAGCGCACCAAAGGTGATCATGCCGTTCCAGCCCAGCGCGCCCGAGTGCACGTGGCCAATGGTCCAGTCGGTGTAGTGGGAAAGGCTGTTTACGGCGCGGATCGACATCATCGGACCCTCAAAGGTCGACATGCCGTAGAAGCCAACAGCGATCACCATCATACGGATCACCGGGTCTGTGCGCAGTTTGTCCCATGCGCCAGACAAGGTCATCAGGCCATTGATCATGCCACCCCAGGACGGCATCCACAGCACGATCGAAAACACCATACCCAGCGTCGAAGCCCAATCAGGCAACGCGGTATAATGCAGGTGGTGCGGACCGGCCCAGATATACAAGAAGATAATCGCCCAGAAGTGGATAATCGACAGCTTATAGCTGAACACCGGACGTTCGGCCTGTTTCGGGATGAAGTAGTACATCATGCCCAAGAATCCGGCGGTCAGGAAGAAGCCCACTGCGTTGTGGCCGTACCACCATTGGATCATGGCGTCTTGTACGCCGGACCAGACAATAACCGATTTCGAACCCCAGATGCTGACCGGGATGGTCATGTTGTTGACCAGGTGCAGCATGGCGACGGTGACAATGAAGGCCAGATAGAACCAGTTCGCCACATAGATGTGGGGCTCTTTCCGCTTAACGATTGTACCAAGAAATACGGCCAAATAGGCAACCCACACGATGGTCAGCCACAGGTCAACATACCATTCCGGCTCGGCATATTCCTTGGACTGCGTTCCACCCAGAACATAACCGGTTGCGGCCAGCACGATGAATAGCTGATAGCCCCAGAATACGAACCACGCCAGGTTGCCGCCCCACAGCCGCGCCGCGCTTGTGCGTTGTACGACGTAGAACGAGGTTGCGATCAGAGCGTTGCCACCAAAGGCAAAAATCACCGCCGAAGTGTGCAGCGGACGCAGACGGCCAAAGTTCAGATAACCTTGTGCCCAATCGAAGTTCAGTACCGGAAAGGCGAGCTGAAACGCGATAAAGGTCCCCGCAAGGAACCCGACCACGCCCCAGAAGGCGGTTGCAATCACGCCATAGCGGATCACGTCATCCATGTATTCGCCCGAGCGGTCGATCAAAATATCTGGCTCGTCAGTGTTTCGAAGCGTCCAGATGAACAAACCGCCAGCGATAAGCATCACCAGCACTGCATGCACCTGATACGCCAAATCGCGTGCATAATTGGTTCCGATCGCTGCGAACAGCGCGATCAGCCCAAGCACGATCAGCTTGATGTAATTCGACATATTGCGTCCCTTTGCCATGCTCCGCGCGCTTTTGATTCTTATTGCGCGCGAAACCCTTTTGACTGGCTGCCGTTCTGAAGCACGGCGGCTACTACTGCTTTGATCTGTATCAAGACAGTTCTGCGATTTCTGTGACACCCATTGTAGAGGAAATAGGCCAACTGGTCACATGAGACCAAATGCCCGAAACATGAGGTCGCAATGACTTACAAATCTCTTCTCACTGTCATGACCGAAACCCAGACGGCACCGGCTGCTCTGGCGCAGATGGTGGCTTTGGCAGAGTCACAAGATGCCCATGCCGAAGCCCTGTGCCTTGGTGTCGATCGCAGCCAGACAGGTTATTATTATGCGGGCGCCAATGCGCTCATTGTTCAGGAAACACTCAGCCGGGCAAATGCCGAGGCACAGGAGTTGTTGACGTTTGCCAATGATTACCTTGGTAAATCCGGTGTTCGCTGGTCCGCTGAGCATGGCGTCGCACAGATTGCCGATATTGGACGCCATGTCGCGCATCGGGCCCGGTTTTCCGACCTGGTGATCTTACCACATCCCTACGGCAAAGACCGTGGGGCCGAGGCTGAACCCATCATCGAAGCGGCCATGTTCGAAGGGCACAGCCCGGTTTTAGTTGTTCCGGACGATACCGAACCTCTGAAAGTACCGCGCAATATTATGATCGCCTGGAACGAAAGCGTCGAAGCGATGTGTGCCATCCGGCGCGCCCTGCCCTTCCTGAAACAGGCCGAACTGACCAGAATCGTGGTCATTGACCCACCCCGGCATGGGCCGGACCGATCTGATCCGGGCGGGATGCTGTCACAAATGCTGGCCCGTCATGGCGTCAAATGTGAGATTGATGTGCTGAGCAAGACCATGACGCGCGTGTCGGATATACTCAACCGCCACGCATCCGATACGGAATCGGATTTGATCGTAATGGGTGCCTATGGCCACTCCCGTTTCCGCGAGGCCATTCTGGGCGGCGCGACCCGCAACATGCTTGAGCAATCTTCTGTGCCCGTATTCCTGGCGCATTGATTCGCCCCCCCAAAAGCCGCCTGACTTGGCGGCTTTTGTCATCCTTTGCGGATGAGGCCTATCAGGAACAAGAGAATTACAGCACCTGTTGTTGCGAAGAAGATCGACGACAGCAGGCCGCCGCCAACCGCAAAGCCAAGCGCCGGAAAAATCAGCCCTGACAAAAACGCACCGACGATCCCGACAATTATGTTGCCGAACAGACCGAACCCACGGCCTTCCATGATCTTGCCGGACAGCCAACCGGCGATTGCGCCGATGAGCAGCATTGCCAACAAACTGCTGAATTCCATGCCACGCTCCTATGTTAGATAGCTCCGCAACAAAACACTGCGGCAGGTGTCGCCTGAAGAAAGTGGTTCAAGTCAGACAAGAAAGCCGCCATCCGAATCGTCGCCCGCCTCTTCCATGAGGCGACCCAAATCGGGGATGGTCACATGCCGCTTGCCTTCAAGCGTTATCACGCCGTCCTTTTTCAGAGCTGATATCTGGCGACTGACTGTTTCCAGCGTCAGGCCCAGATAATCCGCCATGGCTTCTCGGGTCAGGGGCAAATCAAACACGATGGGCCCAGACAAACCTTTTTGGCTGACCGACGCGTCACGACGGGCGATAATTGACAACAGGCTGGCAATCTTCTCGCGCGCTGTTTTGCGCCCAAGGACCAGCATCCACTCGCGGGCGGCGTCGAGTTCGTCCAACGTCATCTGCAAAAGGCGATGGGCGATGTGCGGGGTGTGGTCCAACAGCTCTTCGAAGGGCTTCTTGCGGAAACAACACATAACGACATCCGTCGTCGCCTGAACATCATAAGGCGCTGTCTCGCGCCCCGGGCGACCCACGAAATCGCTGGGCAACAGCAGACCGACCATTTGAGTCCTGCCGTCTTCCATCGTCTGTGTCAAAGAGGCGATTCCAGCCACGACCGAGCCGACAAAATTCATCTGATCCCCTGACCAGATGATTGTCTGACCCGCCTCAAAACTGCGATAATACTTTATGCTTTCAAGCTCTTCCAGCTCATCGGCATCACAACGGGCACAGACCGCACGATGTCGAATCGGGCAATCTCCGCAATTAGAGTGGTCAAACTGTGCTTTTACTGTCATGCGCGTTCCTACTTGATCTCCGTCAAAGCAACCAAGTCGTCTGTCTCCTAAGGGTATAGCTATGATAGTGAAACCTCAATTGGCAAAGCTTGGACTTTTTGACGCGAAAGTACCGCGTTACACAAGCTATCCCACGGCGCCCCATTTCAGCAATGACGTGGGAGCAGATATGTTTGGCGACTGGATATCTGGGATCAAACCCGGCCGCGCTTTGTCTTTGTATATCCATGTTCCCTTCTGCCGCAGGCTGTGTTGGTTCTGCGCCTGCCGGACACAGGGAACACAAACCGACAATCCGGTGATCGCCTATGTCGATGTTCTGAAGGCTGAACTGGATCTTTTGGCGGCACGGTTGCCTGAAGGTGTGGTCCTGTCGCGTCTGCACTGGGGCGGCGGCACACCAACGTTGCTGAACGCCCAACTGATGCGCGAATTGGCACAACACATCCTGGGTATAGTGCCCATGGGGCCTGATGCTGAATTCTCGGTCGAGATCGACCCGAACGAGGTTGACGAGGCGCGTCTGGATGCGCTGGCAGATGCTGGCATGAACCGCGCGTCGATTGGAGTGCAGGATTTCGATGACGAAATCCAGAAAACCATTGGTCGAATTCAAAGCTATGACACCACACGCGACGCGATCGACATGATCCGCGCGCGCGGCATCACCAGCCTGAACGCCGATATTCTTTACGGTCTGCCACATCAGACAAAGACCCGGATGACGGAAAGTGTGCAGAAACTCTTGTCGCTCAGCCCGGATCGGGTCGCGCTTTACGGTTATGCCCATGTGCCGTGGATGGCCAAACGGCAACAGTTGATTCCGTCGGACGCTCTGCCCACGCCCGAACAACGCCTCGAACTGTTTGACACAGCCCGACGTTTGTTTCTGTGGGACAAATATGCCGAGATCGGCATCGACCACTTTGCCACGCAGGATGATGGGCTTACCCACGCGTTGCATGCTGGCCGTCTCAAACGGAACTTTCAGGGCTATACTGACGATCAAGCTGATGTTCTGATCGGTGTCGGCGCCAGCTCGATCTCGCGCTTCCCGCAGGGATATGCACAAAACGCACCTGCCACGTCTGCCCATACCAAAGCCATCCGCAACGGGCAGTTTTCAACCTCACGCGGACATCTCTTCAAGGGTCAGGATATCCTGCGTGCGCGCCTGATCGAAGCGCTGATGTGCGATTTCAAGATCGACACTGCAGAAATCCTGCGGGATCACGATATATCTGCCGCTGAACTGGACCAGATGTATCGCGCGGCCAATGCTTCTTTCGACGGGCTGCTGCAGATCACCGAAGACGGGCTTAATGTACCGCCCGAAGCGCGTGCGCTGACCCGGATAATTGCCCGCAGCTTTGATGCCTATGACCTCAGCAAGGCGGGACACAGCTCGGCGATCTGACCTTTTTCTGCGGGCTGCATTCAGCTCGTGCAGCGGAAAACACATCAGGGGCTTGACGCACGCCTGCGGTTTTTCCCACACTCGTGTTGTAGGGCGATGTTTCGCCTTGCAACCTGAGGCGGGCAAAATCAGGCAATCCTTGTCGGCGCATACGCGTCGGTCGGTCCCTTTCGTGCAACCATTCTGCAACCTGAAAGAGGGACAACACTCATGCGCGTTTTCACCGTCCTCGGGCCCAGCCAATCGGGCAAATCTACCCTGGTCGAGGCTATCAGCCGCCTCGACGGGCGCCCCACCAAATTCGATGTTTCCGGAACCGTGCAATTGCACGGTTTTTCTTACCTGAACGAACCCTGGTGCGCGATCGACGTTGATGGGGGCGGCGATGCGCTGGCCTATGTCGGGCCTGCGATGGCCATTTCGGACGCTGCAGTGGTGGTCGTGCCACCCGACCCCAATGCTGCCGTTTTGTGCGCGCCATACCTGCGACTGGTAGAAGAGGCCGGCATCCCCTGCTTTCTGTTCATCAACCGGATGGACAACCCAAACGGTCGCATTCGGGACATCATCGCAGCGCTGCAAACATATTGCACCCATCACATCGCTTTGCGTCAGGTGCCAATCCGCGACGGCGAGGCAATCGTAGGCGCGGTCGATCTGATCTCGGAACGGGCATGGAAGTATCAAGAAGGCCAACCCTCGGCCCTGATCGAACTGCCTAAATCCGTCGAGGACCGCGAACAGGAAGCCCGAACCGAGCTGCTCGAAACATTGTCCGATTTCGATGACAACCTGTTGGAACAGCTGATTGAAGACAAGCGGCCTCCCAGTGACGAAGTTTATGATCTGGCCGCACAGGTCTTGCAGAACCACCAGTTGATCCCCGCCTGCCTGGGTGCCGCGAGCCACGGAAACGGGCTGACGCGTCTGATGAAAGCGCTGCGCCACGAGGCACCCGCGTTTGATATCGCTGCCGGTCGAGACGAGGCCGCAGACAGTGCCCGCGCAATCGCCGGCTTTGCGGATGTCAAAAAACACATCGGAAAGATCGTCGTTCTGCGTGGCCTCGGGGATGGCGTACAAGCCCATGAGGCCTTGGGCGGTGAAACCGTCGGCAACCTGACTACGCTGGATGCCAAGACCCAAATTGCCTCCTTGGACGCCGGACAGATTGGTCTTGCGGTCAAGTCCGACCATCTTAACCCGGGCTACATTTATGACAGCAATTCAGCGACAGAGCTTCCCGAATGGGCGGCCTCGCATCCGGTCGCACATCGGCAGATCGTCTCACCAGCGCATGAGCGTGACGATGTACGCCTGTCCAACGCCGTGAGCCGTCTGGCCGAGATCGATCCCGGTCTGCACTTGCAACAGGATGAACTGAGCGGCCATTTGATCCTTGGATCACAGGGCCCACAACACATGCGCCGCGTGACCGCCAAGCTGGCCGAGGATTTTGGAATCGAGATTGAAGCGGACCACGTCGAAACCGCCTATCGCGAAACCATCCGAACGCCTATCGAACATCGCCACCGCCATCGCAAACAATCCGGCGGGGCTGGGCAGTTCGCGGATGTGGTGATCTCGGTCGCGCCACTGCCCCGAGGTTCGGGGTTCCAGTTTGAAGAGGTCGTTAAAGGCGGTGCGGTGCCCAAGAACTATATCCCGTCGGTGGAACACGGTGCCAAGGACGCGCTTGAACAAGGCCCCGAGGGCTTTCCTGTCGTCGATGTAAAAGTGACCCTGAGCGACGGCAAACACCACAACGTGGACAGTTCGGATTATGCCTTCCGCACCGCAGGCAAGAACGCCGTGCGTGATGCGCTGCCTCAGGCCAAGCCGGTGGTTCTGCAACCGATCCTGAGCGCTGAAATTCACCTGCCTTCCGATTTTGTGGGCGATCTCGTGCCAACAATCAGTTCTCTGCAGGGACAGGTTCTGGGATTTGAAGGCAACCCAAACGCATCAGGTTGGGAGATATTCAACGCTCAGATTCCCGCCGTTTCCGAGGATGAGTTGCATCGCACTCTCGCCAGTGCCACGCGCGGAACCGGGTGGGTTAAGCTCAGCTTTGATCACTATGAAGAACTGCGCGGACCGGTGCCGAATGCGGCGGCCAAGGAAAAGGCAAACGCTTGACCAACTGAAAAAGGCGGGCTGGCCTCAGCCCGCCGCAGCAATCAGTTCGCGGGTATAGTCGGTTTGAGCGTTTTCGAACAAATCCTCAGCCGTGCCCATTTCAACCACATCCCCATTTCGCATGACGATGACGTTATGCGACATCGCCCGCACAACTTTCAGGTCATGGCTGATGAACAGATACGCCAGCCCGTATTTCTTTTGCAAATCGCGCAGCAGATCGACGATCTGAACCTGAACCGTCATGTCCAGCGCGCTGGTCGGCTCGTCCAGAACCAGCAGCTTGGGCCGCAGAACCATTGCCCGCGCAATGGCGATGCGCTGGCGTTGCCCGCCTGAGAATTCATGCGGATACCGGTCCATCGCCGCAGGATCCAGTCCCACTTCGGTCATTACATCTGCAACCAGCTCGCGCGGGGCGCGGTGAGGGTCAATGTTGTGAATCGCCAGACCTTCGGCGATAATCTGCTGACAGGTCATGCGTGGGCTGAGGCTGCCGAAAGGGTCCTGAAACACGATCTGCATATCCTTACGCAGCCTGCGCAGCTCTCGTGTGGACCATTTTCGCACATCCTGATCGCGGAAAGTGATGCCGCCTTCGGATGCGATCAACCGCATGATCGCCAGAGCCAGCGTGGTCTTGCCCGACCCGCTTTCGCCCACAATCCCCAGAGTCTCACCCGCCCGTACGCTCAGCGTGGCATCGTTCACCGCTTTCACATGCCCAACCGTGCGTTTCAGAAACCCGCGCTGGATTGGGAACCAGATCTTCAAATGATCGGTACGCGCGACTTCTTCTGCGTTTGGTGCAACGGGCTCGGGCTGACCCGAAGGTTCTGCGGCCAGGAGTTTGCGGGTGTATGGATGCTGAGGATTGTCGAAGATTTCCTGCGTCTCTCCGGTTTCGACAATCTCTCCGTCTTTCATCACACAAACCCGATCGGCGATCCGGCGCACGATGCCCAGATCATGGGTGATGAACAGCATCCCCATGTTTTCGGATTTCTGCAGTTCGGCCAGCAACTCGAGGATTTGTGCTTGAATGGTCACGTCCAATGCGGTCGTCGGCTCATCCGCGATCAGAATGTCCGGCTTGTTGGCCAGCGCCATGGCGATCATAATCCGCTGACGCTGTCCACCCGACAATTGGTGCGGGTAACTGTCCAGCCGTTCCTCGGGGTCACGGATACCGACCTTGTTCAACAGTTCGAGAATCCGCTCGCGCGCTACATGACCGGTAACCCCCTGATGCAGGGCCAGAGATTCAGCCATCTGTTTCTGGATCGTGTGCAACGGGTTCAATGAGGTCATCGGTTCCTGAAAGATAAAGCTGATGTCATTGCCGCGCACATCCATCAGATGCTGCTCGGAGGCGCCGATCATCTCTTGCCCGTCATAGGTTACCGAGCCTTCGACCAGTGCACTGTCGCCCAGCAGCGAAACAGTCGACAGCGCCGTGACGGATTTGCCCGATCCGGACTCGCCCACCAAGGCAACTGTCTCGCCCCGGTCAACGGTAAAGGATACGCCGTTGACTGCCGCGCTGATTTGCCCATCCTGACGAAAGGATACGCTCAAATTCCGCACGTTCAGCAAGCAAGTTTCGCTGTTCATACGCTAATCCCTTCCAGAGCCGCTGACATAAAGCCAACCCAAACCGCACTGATCAGCGCCGTTACCTGTAATAAGGTTGGGGAAGATCGCTTCTTTGCGTACCTAGCGGCGCTGGCAAGCAGCGAAAACGCTCCCGGACCAAACAGAACAAAGAAAATGAGCCCAAACACTTCGAACCGAAAGGCCCCATGCGGATGGGAACGCACCGGATCCCAGCCAATCCATGCCAGCATGCAGGCGATATTAATCAGGGCTGCTGCTGTCGCATTTTGGATCACGCGGGCGATCACGCTGGTAGTTGTGTCCAAAGTCATGAGAACGTCTTTCTCGGATCGAACGCATCCCGCACGCCTTCAAAAATGAAGACCAGCAGAGACAGCATGATGGCAAAGGTGAAGAAGGCGGTGAAGGCCAGCCACGGGGCCTGCAAGTTCTGTTTGGCCTGCAAGGTCAGTTCCCCCAGCGATGGGGCCGAGGATGGCAGACCAAAGCCCAAGTAATCCAGCGAGGCCAGACCGCCGATGGTGCCGGTGACGATGAACGGCATGAAAGTCAGCGTGGCAACCATTGCATTGGGCAGCATGTGGCGGAACATGATCGTCATGTTACCCACGCCCAGCGCCCGAGCAGCGCGCACATATTCAAGGTTTCGGGCCCTTAGAAATTCGGCACGCACCACGCCCACCAGCCCCGTCCAACTGAACAGGATCATCAACGCGACCAGCAGCCAGAAACTTCGTCCAAGCACAGCAAACATGATGATAATGACGTAAAGCGATGGTGTCGCTGACCAGATCTCGATGATCCGCTGAAAAACAAGATCCAGCCATCCGCCAAAGAAACCCTGAACGGCTCCGGCGAAAATGCCGATCAGGCTTGCTGCACCGGTCACCAGTAGCGTGAACAGGATCGAGAGGCGAAAGCCGTAAATCACCCGGGCCAGTACATCACGCTTGGTGTCATCGGTGCCCAGAAGGTTCTGCCCATTGGGCGGCAAAGGCGCCGCCCCCGGCCTGTCCACTGAAGTGTTGAATGAATACGGAATCAACGGCCAGAGCGCCCAGCCTTTCTCGAACCCTTCAGCCTGGAATGTGCCAGCATCAATTTGTTCGATTATCCCTTCGGGATCGTCGAAACATTCCTCCAATCCACCGCTGTCGATCAGGCACTGAACCTCGGGGTCGCGATAAATCGCTTCGGTTTGAAAATCTCCGCCAAAGTCGGTCTCCGCATAGAAGTTGAAGACCGGTGTAAAGTACTCACCGCGAAATTTGACCAGGATGGGTTTGTCATTGGCAATGAACTCGGCAAAAAGCGAAAGGCCGAACAGCACCGAAAAAATGATCAAGGACCAGAAGGCGCGCCTGTTGCGGCAGAAATTGTTCCAGCGTCGCTGGTTCAAAGGGGACAATGCCATTTACCCCTCCCGCTTTTCGAAATCGATGCGTGGGTCAACCAGCACGTACATCAGATCGCTGATGATGCCCACGACCAGCCCCATCAGACCAAAGATGAACAAGGTTCCGAAGATGACCGGATAGTCCCGCGCCACAGCGGCCTCGAAGCCCAGACGGCCCAACCCGTCCAGCGAGAAGATCGTCTCGATAATGATCGAGCCGCCAAAGAACACACCGATGAACACAGCAGGAAAGCCTGCAATGACGATCAGCATCGCATTTCGGAAAACATGCCCGTAAAGCACCTTGCTTTCGCTCAAACCCTTGGCACGGGCGGTCATTACGTATTGCTTTTTGATCTCATCCAAAAACGAGTTCTTGGTCAGCAGGGTCAGTGTGGCAAAGGCCGAGATGGTCAAAGCGATGATCGGCAGCGCAATGTGCCAGAAATAGTCAGCGATTTTGCCAAGCAAGCTGAGGCT
Organism: uncultured Ruegeria sp.; assembly: GCF_947497005.1. Lineage (GTDB taxonomy): Bacteria > Pseudomonadota > Alphaproteobacteria > Rhodobacterales > Rhodobacteraceae > Ruegeria. The sequence goes on from NZ_CANMFF010000016.1 coordinate 90,414, forward strand.
GTCCCAATTGTCCGAGGTCAGACCTCGCAAAGGGAAAATCTGCCAGTATGAGCCGCCAGCAAACAACACCAGCAGCAAAATGGCGAAGAGGAAGCCGGGGATTGCATAGGCCACAATGATCGCCCCGCTGGTCCAGGTATCGAACCGCGATCCATCCTTGATCGCTTTACGAATGCCCAGCGGGATAGAAACCAGATAGGCAATCAAAGTCGACCACAGGCCCAGGGAAATCGATACCGGCATTTTCTCGAGCACAAGGTCAATGACGCTGATCGAGCGAAAATAACTCTCGCCGAAATCAAGCGTCAGATAGTTGCCCATCATGTTCAGGAACCGTTCCAGCGGCGGCTTGTCGAACCCGAATTCCTTTTCCAGTTCGGCAATAAATTCGGGCGGAAGACCCCTAGCACCGACATACTTGTCGTCAAATACGCCGCCCACCGGCTCTGCACCTGCTCCGGTATCACCACCTCCGCCAGCAAACCCGGCAAAAACGTCGCCCTGACCCTCGATCTGCGCGATGATCTGCTCGACTGGTCCACCGGGCACGAATTGTACCAGCGTGAAGTTGACGATCATAATGCCCAGAAGGGTCGGAATGATCAGCAACAAGCGTCTTAGAATATAGGCGCCCATGTTATCGCAGTGCGCCTTTTGCTTTCAAAGCGGCCTCTTTTTCCGGATTGATCCACCACAGATCGAGATGGCCCAGCGAATAGGGTGGCAGGTTTTCAGGGTATTCATACATATCGTAATACGCGGTCCAGTAGTCTGCGATGAACCCCACAGGGATAACGAAGAACTCATATCGCAACGCGCGATCCAGCGCCATCAATGCCGTATCCTGATCCACCTGGTTGTCAGTTTCAAAAGACGCCTCGATGATTGCGTCAACCAAGGGGCTGGCCAAACCAGCCGGGTTGAAAAGGCTAAAGGCGGCTTCTTCTGATCCGTACATCTGGCTCAGCCCGCCGCCGGTAGAAAGGAAAGATCCGTAGCGTGTAGAGTACACCATGTCGTAGTCCCGCTCGCGGCTACGCAGAGTGTATTGCGCCGGGTCAACCTTTTCCGCCGAAGCCTCCACCCCAATGGATTGCAGGTTCTGAACATAGGTTTCAATCATCGTCGCAGTCGATGTCGGCAGGTTTGAAGGATATGGGATGTTAACCTTCAGCGTCTGCCCTTCTGCGTTTCGACGCACATTGCCATCACCAACAGCCCAACCTGCCTCATCCAATAATTTTGACGCTTTACGCAAATTACGCCTGTCATTCAGGCGGTCAGGTTTTGATTCGTGCGCCACAACCGCGGGCTCCGTCAGTACATTTTCGGGCACGACGTCGCCCAGCGCTTGCAGAAACGCCAGTTCATCACCTTCTGGGAGACCTTGCGCCTCAAGCGGGGTCCCTTGTGTGAAAGAACTGCGCGGGGCGTTCAGACCGAACAACAAAGACTCGTTAGCCCACTCAAAATTGAAGGCCAAGGCCAGTGCCTTGCGGACGTTTTTTTCCGCAAACTGCGGTTTTCCGAGGTTGAATACGAAACCTGACGGTGTTGGAGGGCTGCCGTCCATGATCTCATCCTGAACAACCACACCCTCGTTCAACTTCGGGAAGTCGTACCCGGTCGCCCACAGTTTGGGGTCGCTTTCGATCCGAAGCGTGTACTCACCTGCCTTGAAGCCTTCGAACGCAGCGGTCTGATCCGCAAAATACTCGACACGGATCGTATCGAAATTATTGCGCCCCACATTGAAAGGCAGGTCTTTGCCCCAATAGTCATCGCGACGCTTGTATACGATCCGCCGGTTGATGTCGTAGCTGTCGAGCTTATAGGGGCCTGATCCAACAGCCACCTCCAGGCGTGGTTCATCCAGACGACGGGACTCATCCGCCTCGAACCATGCTTTTGAGAAAACAGGTGTTGCGCCCACTGTTTCGATCAGGCTGCGACGTGTCACTTCGGGGTTGAACGAGAATTTGACCGTATGATCATCCAGTGCTTCGGCCCCTGTCACCATGCGACCTACAGCTTGCGCATAAGAAGGCAGGCCCTGCTCGATGAATAGACGGTGGCTATAGACAACATCTTCCGCCGTTACCGGGCTGCCGTCCCAAAAGGTCGCCTCGGGTCGCAAATGGAAGATGACATAGTTGCGGCCTTCGTCATACTCGAGGCTTTCCGCCACTACACCATAATACTGCCCGACACTGTCATCCGCGCTTTCAAACAAGCGATCATATTGCAGTGTCGTCAATGCGCCAGCGCGCCCCTTGCGGGAATAGGGGTTGAGAGAATCAAACGTCCCGGAAGCCGCCAATGACAACTCGCCACCTTTGGGTGCATCGGGATTAACGTAGCTCAGATTCGGATAATCCGCCGGGTAATCCAAATTCCCAAAGTATGAGTACCCATGGCTGCTGGTAACGCCTTCGTCCAATGCGTGGGCACCCTGCGGCGCAGCAATTACCAATGCGGCGCACATACCCAATATGCCAGCCCATGGCCTTGCATTAAGATCACGTGTGGCAGGCAAAAGGGACATCATGTGGCTCATCCTCGGGGTCATGTTCATCTTTTATGTCGTAACCGCCAGCTAAAATGCCAGCACTGACAGATTCAAGTTTAGAGTGCGTGAGCGCTTTGTGAAGTTTCCTTCAGACAAAAAAAGCCGCTGCTCACAGCAGCGGCTTTCGAATTCTCTATTCTGTCAGGCAATCAGTTGCCGATTGTCTGCAGATAAGCGATCAGGTCTGCGCGATCCTGCGGCTTTTTCAAACCGGCAAAGCTCATCGACGTGCCCGAAATATAGGCACTTGGGCGCTCAATGAACGCATCCAGCGCCTCAGGTGTCCAGTTGCCGCCATGCGCCTGCATGCTGGCCGAATACCCGGTGAAACCGTTGGCCGAGGCGACTGGGCGATCAACAACGCCGTACAGATAAGGGCCCGTGCCGTTCGCGCCGTCTTCCAGCTTGTGGCATGCGGTGCATTTGCGGAACACTTTCGCGCCCTTGTCGACGTCAGCGGCGGCCAGCATGTCTTCGAAGACCACTTCTTCGCCGTCGGCGCTTTCGCCCGAGCTCTCGGTTTCGATAATGTAGGCGGCCTCAGCCGAGCCATGGCCACCGGAAGAATAGAGGACGGTTGCCCCCCATTTGGCCAGAAGCAGCACCAGGAAAGTGCCGAACAGGCCTGCGGCGGCCTTGGTAACTGTCATCGTGTCGAACATTGATCGCGTGTCCATTTCAGCTGTCTGGGCAGGTGTCTAAGGCTTCCACTTGCGAGAGGCAAGGTATAGACACCGCGACGAAACGACCAAATCGCGAACTTGTTGCATGGAATCGACCAAATGACCAATCGCATTGCCTTTCAGGGCGAACCCGGCGCCTATAGTCACGAGGCCTGTCGCAACGCGCGGCCCGATATGGAGGCCCTGCCCTGCCGCACATTCGAAGACGTGATCGAATCGGTCCGCTCGGGCGCGGCCGATCTTGCGATGCTTCCGGTCGAAAACACGACCTATGGTCGGGTAGCCGACATTCACCGTCTTATGCCCCACAGTGGTCTGCATATCATCGACGAGGCTTTTGTGCGTGTGCACATCAACCTGCTGGGTGTGCCCGGTGCCAAACTGGGTGATATCACCGAGGCGCATTCGCATCTGGTGCTGCTACCGCAATGTTCCGGTTTTTTGAAAGAACATGGCATTCGCGGTCGCGTCAGTCCAGACAATGCCCGCGCCGCACGCGAAGTCGCAGAAGTAGGGGACTTGCATTCTGCCGCCCTGGCCAGTGAATTGGCGGGCGAAATCTATGACCTGAATGTCCTGGCCCGCCACATCGAGGACAATGACAACAACACGACCCGGTTTCTGATCATGTCGCGCGAAGCCAATGAATCGCGACGGGGCGATCATGGAATGATCACCAGCTTCGTGTTTCAGGTCCGCAACATCCCGGCGGCGCTTTACAAAGCCATGGGGGGGTTTGCCACCAACGGAATCAACATGACCAAGCTGGAAAGCTATATGGTCGACGGGTCCTTCACCGCGACGCAGTTTTATGCGGATATCGTCGGCCATCCCGAAGACCGCAACGTTCAGTTGGCCATGGACGAGCTCGAGCACTTCACGACCAACGTAGAAGTTCTCGGCGTCTATCCGGCAGCCCAACCGCGCGGCTGACGCATCATTTCAAGGGCTGGCTGAATTCTGATCGGCGCAGATCGCTGCGCCATGTCCGGAGGATTGCCTGAACGTTGACCTCGACACCATCCGTCGAATCAAGCTCGGTATCGTAAACTCTGCCAACGTGAATCTTGGAATGGTCGCGTTCGGCACTGCCTACAAGGCGATCACCGCGCAAACGTTCGCGTTCTATCAACTGAGTGACCGGGCAATGAACGGCAACAAACAAAACATCAAACGGGCAGAGCAGGCAGCGCAGATCTTCGGCCCACCCCGGCGTATCCAGAATGTGTTCCAGGATCAGGTTGTTGCCAGCCGCCGCATAAGTCGCCAGCGACTTGTGAAACGCATCAAAGAAGGCTGACCTGTCAGCAGACCAATCAAACTCTCCACTGCGATACCGACTCAGGGGGAGGACGCCAGAATCGCGCAGATGATCGATTGAGATATGCCAGAATGGCTTTTCAATGGTCTGCTGCAACGCCTTCGCAATCGTCGATTTTCCGCTACTTGACGCACCGTGTAGAAAAATAATGTGCGACATTCAGGTTTTCTTCCGTGCTGTCTTACCCGGATCAGAATGCCGGATATCCCTTACGCTCCGTGCAAGTGGCGCTGCTCCAATTCACGCGCAAATTCGCTGAGCCGCACTTGGAACTGCTTGCGAAACCGTGATTGTCCCAACTTTATGGATTGCAGCAGCAACCGCGCGGGCAAAGACTTTGCAGCCAAAGACATCTCGACGCTCAAACGCGTTCGGCGCGGCGAGAGGGCCAGAAAATCTACAGTGGTCAGGCCGGTCATCCCTTTGCTGGCAGCCTCAAACCGCATTTGCGACGGCTTGTCATAATCTGTCATAACAACCGACATATGGCGTGGCTTTCCGCGCAGCTTGAATTCCGTTTTCCACTCGGTCCCTGCGGTCACCAATGCACCACCACCCAAGCGTCGCACGTCGATGCCACGACGCATCGCCATACGCTCGAACCGTTCGAAATCCGACACCATGTCAAATACCGAATTGACTGGGGCTTCAATATCTTCCCGCGCTGAAAACTGCATAGTGACCTTTGCTGTTTTTGGCTTAACCAGTTTTTCCCTCAGTCCAGCGTATCTGCAAGCCAGTTCTGAAGCAGAAAATGAGCGATAGCGCCCTTACGGGCAGGCAACAAGCTTGGATGTTCGCCGGCAAAGGCCTGCATCATTTCGGATTTGCCGACCCACATCGCCTCTTCGATCTCGACCGGATCGATCACGATGTCACGTGACAATGCTTCGCCTGCGCATCCGAACATCAGCGATGCCGGAAAAGGCCAGGGTTGGCTGGACAAATACGAAACCGAGCCCACAGGCACACCCGCCTCTTCCATCACTTCACGCCGCACCGCCGCCTCAAGCGTTTCGCCGGGCTCAACAAATCCCGCCAGCAACGAGAACATTCCCTCGGGCCAGCCCGGGGAGCGGCCCATGAGCACACTTTCTCCATGGGTGATCAGCATGATCACAACCGGATCCGTGCGCGGGAAATGCTGCCCACCGCAGGACGGACAGCTGCGTTGCCATCCCCCTTGCGACACTTCACTGGCGGCACCGCAGCGTGCGCAATAGCGATGTGTTTCGTGCCATCCGATAACCGCTTTGGCCGTCGCAGCCAGTTCAGCATCCCGCGCCGATAGCCGAGACATAATCCGGCGAAGCTCGACAAATACATGCCCTTCCGGCAAATCCGGGTGCTGCTGCTCAGATCTGTCCACGAATTCTCCCAGACCGGCCAGGTCCAATCCCTCTGCAGTCCAGGCCGAGATATCCGCCGCAAACAAAGGTGCGCCCTCTGAGCTCATACCAAGAAATACAGGGGCTTCGATAACACCGCCGGGGCCATCACTGATCAGTGGATGTGTCATCGGGGTCAGGGCCAACTGATCCAGCGCCTCCCCCACTACCAACAGTTTCCCTCGCCACAGCAGTATGCACCGTGCAGCAGGATTACACGTCGCCTCGGCCAACTTGTCCGCATCCCCGCGAAGATGCGCTGCCCGATCAAGGCCTGAACCCCCGAAGGTCACCTGCTCTGCGTTTTTCATTGAATTTCCTTCTGGTCTTGCGCACAGGGCTGCCATGTCTCAAGCCATGTTGCAATGGCCATTCAAGCCACGAACGCCACAGGTCCGCCGCCGAAAAGCCGCATGGTAGCCCTGGAAAAATCATCTAGAGTGCGTTTTGATGAATTTAGTCAATAACCACATTCAAAAGCAGAATACCCAAAGTGAAGCAAAACCCCTCGACGCAGGTGCATTTCACGAGCGCCAGTGGGCGTGTTCGCATTCTGGCCACGACCGACCTGCATATGAACCTGACCGGTTTTGACTATTACACAGACACACCGGACCCGACGCTTGGATTGACACGTACCGCCAGCCTTATCCGCAAGGCCCGGCAGGAGGCCACGGAAGCGTTGGTGCTAATGCTCGATAATGGCGACTCGCTTCAGGGAACGCCACTGGGCGAATGGGCGATGCGAGACTGCAATCCCCATCCGATCATGCAGGAATTCAAAGCGTTGGATTATGATGCGTTGGGTCTGGGTAACCATGACTTTGGGTTCGGGCTGGCAACTTTGGACAACATCCTTGCGCAAGCCCCATGTCCGGTTCTTTGCAGCAACTTGCAACGGACCAGTGGAACACGGTCGTGGCAACGTTACACAATTTTGGACCGCAAAATTTCATTGGACGGAAAAGAGACACCAATTCGCATTGGTGTCTTTTCAGTTCTGCCGCCGCAAACGGCCCGTTGGGAAGAGCATAACCTAGGCGAAGATGTGGTTGCGGACGACATCATGATTACAGCGCAGTCCTGCACGCAAGTGTTGCGCGATAAGGGTTGCGATTTGGTGGTAACACTTGCCCATTCCGGCCTAGGGAACGCGGAACCGGTGGCCGACATGGAGAATGCAGTCATTCCCCTGGCCGCGATCGATGGCATCGATGCCATTGTTGCCGGACATACCCACCTGATCTTTCCCGGAACAGGCCATGACAACCTCCCTCATGTCGATCACCTGACGGGGCAGGTACATGGAACGCCTGTTGTCATGCCCGGTTCGGCCGGCTCTTACCTCGGAGTTATCGATTTGACTGTCGTCAAAGGGGCGGACAGCAAACTGCGTGTCGAAGACAGTCAAATCGCACTGCGCCCAGTTTTCAAAGACAGTGTAGCCGTCGAGGAAGACCCTGAGACTTCAGGCCTGTGTGAATCGGCCCATCGCCAGACCCGGCATGCTGTCGCCCAGCCCGTCGCGCAAATCTCTGACAATTTACATAGCTATTTCAGCTTTTGCGCACCTGATCGCGGGCTTGCTCTGGTGGCGGCCGCACAGGCCGCTGTTTTGCGCCCTTTCCTGCATGGAACAACCCTTGCTGAACTTCCGCTTTTGTCGGTTGCTTCACCAGCTAAGTGCGGCGGGCGTGCAGGCCCACGATATTACACCGAGGTTCCAGCAGGCAAAATATGCCAGCGCCATGTAGCAGACCTGTATGTTTTTCCGAATGAATTGCGCGCTATTCAGATCGACGGCGCCCATTTGCTGGACTGGTTGGAGATGTCAGCCAGCGCACTCAACCAGCTGGAACCCGCCGCAGAAACAGAGCTGATCAACTCTGAATGGGCCGGATACAACTTCGACATCGTGTTTGGCCTGTCCTATCAGATCGACCCCTCTCAGCCTCCGCGTTTCGACGCCCAGGGGAAGATGGTCCATCGCGACCACAGGCGGATTCATAACCTGACACATGCTGGCCGCCCCGTGCGGCCCGAGCAGACGTTCGTCCTGGCCCTGAACAACTACCGCGCCAGCGGCGGCGGGTATTACCCAAGTTCGCCGTTGTCCCAACTTATCAATCTGCCGCCGATCGATATCAAAGACCTTTTGAGGGACTATTTGACTCGGCGCCTGCCAACCGACCCATTGTCCAAGCAACCCTACCCTTTTTCGCTTAAGCCTCAGCCAGGTACTAAGACAATCCTCCGAACAGGCCCGGGTGCCCTGAAATACATCGATGAATTGAGCCCGTTTGACCCCAAAGAACTGGGCCCTGATGACAAAGGATTTGAACGCATCCGCCTCATGCTCTGACGGGTTGTCTTTTCCCGAAGGTTTCCCTATATCCAGAGTCGAGAGGTTGGCGCGGGCGAGCGCCTCGCCAACCTGGTCAGGTCCGGAAGGAAGCAGCCACAACGAGCCCCGCTTGGGTCGATGTCCAACCTCTCACTTTCCCTACATTTGCTCGGCCTATGATGCAGGGCGCGTTGCGGCAACGCTCGAAGACGGTCTAGGCATCGATCAGACGAGGCCAGAGGGCCGCGTTTCGACGGGCGAAGGCCCCGATATGCCCAACTTCCGACAATCCCAAGTCAGTGGGTCTCAACAAGTGTCGTTTGGCCTCGGTGCCGTAGAGATCGGCAAGCCGCCAAACAGCCTGTGGCGGGACCATTTGATCATCCTCGAAAGTGAACAGGTCCACTGGTTTTCCTGACCCTGTCCACCGTGTGGCGGGCAGATCTGTCCCGATCTCAGGGACATAGTTCAAAGGGGCTGTACACCACTTGCGCCATTGCCAGTACACCGAGGCTGGCAAATCCGCACCAAACCCGATCGCTTTTCCCGGTAGGTACCCCAGCGCCTTCACCAAAAGCGGAGCATGTCCATACCAGAAAAGCCCGGCCAAACCACGATAGGGCCAAGGATGGTCGGTCAGGGTTACAAGCCCCGAACACACGCAAATCATCCGATCGATCTGGTTAACATCCGGCTGCACAGGCCCCAGCATAGCGCCAACTGAATGACCTATGGTCCAGTGCTGGGCATCTGGAAAACGCCTGCGCATTTCGGTCCGGGCTGCAGGCATATCGATCAATGCCCAATCCGCCATCGTCGTGCGCGCATCCTTCATTCGACCGCTCAAAGACTGCCCATAATCCCTGTAGTCGTAAGTAAGGCAAGCCATTCCTTGCTCGGCGGCCAGCCATCGCGCAAAATGGCGATAGTAGTCTCGCGGCACGCCTGTAGCACTGTTCAGCACCACAACGGTTTCGGGTGGATTCAACGGTTGATACAACCGCGCCGACAGCGTCGCTGACCCGGACGGAAAGCGAAAATCTTCGGTTATAACCGTCTGCTCTGTGTCCAACATGATCTCTGACCGTTCGCTGAAACAATCGGTTTTCTGAACTTCAATGCCGCTGACACTACGAAGAAACGTAAGTTGCATCCAGCATGACCAAACGTCCGGACAAAAGATCGGCTTGACTCGGAACGCGACCAGACGCTAGCCGTTGTGTGATGGTTTCCGGCTTCCACAAGGGGTCGGGATGAAAAGGGAACACGGTGCGGTTTTGTCTGGCCATGCAGGCATCAACCAAATCCGCGACTGCCCCCGCAACTGTAAACGGTAAGCGATGCCGAAGTACCACTGGCTAAACGGCTGGGAAGGTTGGCAAAGCGATGACCCGCAAGTCAGGAGACCTGCCATCGGAAACGAAACCGTAATTCGGGCGGGGTGTCCGGGCAGGGTCTGACTGCGATATGCCGTCCCACCTGCTCCAAGTCTCCTGTCCACCACGCGCGGAGGGCGCAGGATGATCTGGAAAACAAAAACGCACCAATACAGTGCAACCGTATGTCAGCGGACGGGCAAAACCTGCCCGGCTTTGGCGCGGCTGGCACGTTCGATTTCCGAGGCCATGGAACAAGCCACGTCAGCCACAAATGAGGATTTCGAGTTTGACGGCAGCAGCAAGCTATCACATTGCACCGAAGGATGTCATGCGACCTTCCAGGCGAAATCAGACAGCATTCGTATCTTTTGTGGCACGCAGCCCGAGGCGGCGATCAAGAACCTGAACGTTTATGCTGATTTGATCTTTGGAAACACGTGCTGTCCGTTGCCTTCTGGCATCGTGAAAAACCCACCTTGCGCCATGATCGAAGTTTCTGCGATCCGGCCTCGAAAAACCACCTACGCGCCCGAGCAGCTTTCAGTCTGATCCCACACCCACCTGCGCCTGAGCAAGCTGAGACGCCCAGGCCAGTTGCGCATCGGTTTCGACGGCACAAGGTCGAACGGCGCGCAAACGTTCCAGCGCTTTGTCGGCCCGTTCGCCACATTCAACCATCAGCCGCAAGACAACCATACCTGACCTGCCGCAGCCTCCTCGGCAGTGCACCAATACGCGACCTCCACCTGACAGCGCGTGTCGGGCTGAGGCGCTGACGGACGGCCACGCGTCCTGAATCGCCTTTGTGGGCGCTCCGAAATCTTCGATCGGCAGGTGAACCCACCGACTGGCGCGGCTTTGTATGTCGCTGCCGAAATCTTGCGCCCCGTCCTGAAGCATCTCGACATCTGTTGTCATCGACAACACAAGCCCCGGCTGCCAGGCTGCAATCGTGTCCAGATCGCTTGCATAATCCCCGCCACGTCCCGGCATCGAGGTAAGGGCAAGCGTTCCGCCTCCGACTTGCAAGGCATAGACCACCAGCTGCGACATGAATTATGTCCTCCCCAAAGAACTCTTTACAAAAATGAGTCATTAAATCTGTTGATTCAGTTTAATGCGAAACCGGTCCATTTCTAAAACAAAAATCATCACACCCCGCTGTGGACGCGGGCAGCGGCGGCCACTACGCTGTGCCGAAGCATCGAATCCGAACGAGAAGACATGACAGACACGCCCAGCCCCGCCTATCAGGTTCTCGCCCGCAAGTATCGCCCGGAAACCTTTGCCGATCTGGTGGGCCAGGATGCCATGGTGCGCACCCTGAAAAACGCGTTCGAAGCAGACCGGATTGCACAGGCCTTCATCATGACCGGCATTCGCGGCACCGGTAAAACCACAACCGCGCGGATCATAGCCAAAGGCATGAACTGTATCGGCCCGGATGGAAATGGCGGGCCAACAACCGAGCCGTGTGGTCAGTGCGAGCATTGCCTGGCAATTATGGAAGGCCGTCATGTCGACGTGATGGAGATGGACGCCGCCAGCCGTACCGGCGTGAACGATATTCGCGAAATCATCGACAGCGTCCGCTATCGCGCCGCCAGCGCGCGCTACAAGATCTACATCATCGACGAGGTTCACATGCTCTCGACCAGCGCGTTCAATGCGCTGCTCAAAACGCTCGAGGAACCGCCCGCTCATGTAAAGTTCATCTTCGCGACGACCGAAATTCGCAAAGTTCCTGTAACAGTTCTGTCCCGATGCCAGCGCTTTGACCTGCGAAGGATCGAACCCGAAGACATGATCAGCCTGCTGCAAAAGATCGCCGGGTCCGAAAAGGCCCAGATCGCTGACGATGCGCTGGCCCTGATCACCCGCGCGGCTGAAGGATCAGCCCGGGATGCGACGTCCTTGTTGGATCAGGCCATCTCTCATGGCGCGGGTGAGACAACCGCCGATCAGGTCCGTGCGATGTTGGGTCTGGCAGATCGCAGCCGGGTTCTGGACCTGATGGACATGATCCTGCGTGGCGACGCGGCCGGTGCCTTGACCGAATTGAGCGGACAATATGCGGAAGGCGCGGACCCATTGGCCGTGCTGCGCGATCTGGCCGAAATCACGCATTGGGTGTCCGTGGTAAAGATCACTCCGGACGCCGCCGAAGACCCGACGGTTTCCCCGGACGAGCGAACCCGAGGCCAGCAAATGGCAGAGGCCCTGCCAATGCGGGTCCTGACCCGGATGTGGCAAATGTTGTTGAAAGCGCTCGAGGAAGTCTCTGCCGCGCCCAATTCCATGATGGCCGCTGAGATGGCCGTTATCCGCCTGACACATGTCGCTGATTTGCCCAGCCCTGAAGAACTGATCAAACGGTTGCAGGACGCCCCGCCTCCGCCACCCGGAGGACCTAGCGGGGGCGTTTCCATGTCTCGACAGGGCGCGATGCCGACACAGGCCAGTGCGGCCCCGGCACCTGCCTACGCAACGCCCCCCCGTGGCGCGGGAGGTGCGCCTGTTGCCGCATTGGCGCAGGATGTCCAAACAGCCCTTGCCCGGTACCCGACCTTTGAACATGTGGTCGAACTGATCCGTACCAACCGCGACGTGAAACTGCTGGTCGAGGTGGAAAACGGCGTGCGACTGGTTTCCTACCAGCCTGGCCGGATCGAATTCGCGCCGTCCCAGCAGGCGCCCGCAGACCTTGCTCCACGGTTGGGCTCTGCCTTACAACGATGGACCGGCAATCGATGGGCGGTCTCTATTGTCTCCGACGGGGATGCACCAACAATCGCAGAAGTGCGGGACCAGGCCGAATTGGCCCTGAAATCCGAGGCCGAGCAACACCCGCTGGTTCAGGCCGTACTTGCGCAATTTCCCAAGGCAAAAATCACAAAGATCGAAACGCCCGAGCAGCGCACTGCCAAAGTCGAAACCGAGGCGCTGCCCGAAGTCGAAGACGAATGGGATCCGTTCGAGGAGGATTGATCGGGCAACGCGCCGTCACGTGTCGCAAATGAAGCAGATTGAAAATACGAGTGACTCCACCCTGCCATGATGTGAGGGAGGGAGGAAATTCATGCGAACGTCACCACTGCACCCGCGTTTCGGAATGGTCGTTCATGACGTCAATCTGCGCGACGTTACTAACGAGCATCTATATCCCGAAATCCGCCAGGCATTCGAAACCCATTCGGCGCTGCTGTTTCCCGCGCAATCAATCTCGGATGCGGATCACATCCGCCTCGCCGAACTGTTTGGCCCGCTGGAAAACCGCGAAGCCATGGCGGCGGGTCGCGACATCGAGTTTCAGCTTCCCGAGTTGACAAACAAGACAAAGGACGGCGTGCGCGCGAAAGACGATCTGCGCCAGTTGGACTTGCAGGCCAATATGTTGTGGCACACGGACAGTACGTTCTTGCCGACGCCTGCGCTGATCAACATTCTGACCGCTAAGGTCGTGCCCCCTTCCGGTGGTGAAACCGAGCTCGCATCGACCCGCGCGGCGTGGGCGGATATGCCGGCTCATCTGATAGCTGCCCTGAAGGATGCGGTCATCTGGCACCGGTTGTCTCATTCCCGATCCAAAATTTCTGCCGATCTGGCTGCACTGCCGAAAATGACCCGATGGCCGGATCGCCCGTGGCGTGCGATCTGGCCAAACCCCGTGACCAGAGAAGAAGCCCTATTCATCGCCTCGCACGCGTTCGCCATCGAAGGGATGGGGCATGAAGAAAGTCAGGCGCTGCTGGACGAAGCCATCGCGTTCTGTACGCAGCCCGAATATGTCTATTCGCACCAATGGTCTGTCGGCGACGTTCTGATCTGGGACGAACGCGCGACACTGCATCGTGGCCGCCCCTGGGATTATGATCATCCAAGAACTCTGAAATCCATCTGCTGCTCTGTTACCGACGCCGATGGTCTAAAACTTGTCCGAGTGATTTAAGAACCAATCCTCCCGCGCCCGCCACGGTTTATCGGCTGCGCCGATACCCCTGAGCGGTCTTGGGCCCGGCACCACATGGGCCGTGCCCATGTGGTGCCGGGCCCAACGGGGGGAAAGGTCTTGCCAAAGACCTTGACCACGGGTGGGAGAACCCTTGTGCCATGTGGCTGCGACTCGTATTTAGAACGCAAACAGAGACACAGGAGAATACTATGCTGAAAGGACTCGGCGGGCTTGGCGGTCTGGGCGACATGGCCAAGATGATGAAATCCGCACAAGACCTGCAAACGAAGATGACTGAAATGCAGGAAGAGCTGAACCACCTGACGGTTGTTGGCGAATCCGGAGCTGGATTGGTCAAGGCGACTGCAACAGCCAAGGGTGAACTCAAGGGTCTGGACATCGACACGTCCATTTTCAACGGCGACGACAAGGAAGTGGTTGAAGACTTGATCCTGGCCGCGATCAAGGATGCGCAGACCAAAGCAGCAGAACGTTCTCAGGAAGAAATGGCCAAGCTGACCGAAAGCATGGGCCTGCCAGCAGACATCAAGCTGCCGTTCTGATACAGGCTCCTGAACGATCATCGGCCGGGCGGCTTTGCCCGGTCCATTTGCAGGAGCCTGCGGATTGAGTTCCAACAGCGACATAGACAATCTGATCGACCTGATGGCCAAGCTGCCCGGCCTTGGCCCGCGCTCGGCCCGTCGCGCCGTTCTGCATCTGATCCGCAAACGTGCCCTGCTGCTGACGCCCTTGTCTGATGCCATGCAGCAGGTCGCCATAACCGCACGTGAATGTCTGAACTGCGGCAACGTGGGCACCTCCGACATCTGCGGTATCTGCGACAATGAGGCCCGCGCGACCGGAGAGCTGTGCGTGGTCGAGGATGTCGCCGACCTTTGGGCGATGGAACGCGCAGCTGTGTTCAAAGGCCGCTACCACGTTCTGGGCGGCACCCTGTCGGCGCTGGACGGGATCGGACCGGACGAGCTGCGCATTCCCCGCCTCAAGGATCGGGTGATGTCCGAGGGAATATCGGAAGTCATTCTGGCGCTGAACGCCACCGTCGACGGCCAGACCACCGCCCACTACATCGCGGACCAGTTGGAGGGGCAGGTGCGCCTGACCTCACTGGCGCAGGGCGTGCCGATTGGCGGCGAGTTGGATTATCTGGATGACGGGACGATTACAGCGGCGCTGAGGGCGCGGAAAGAGCTTTAGACCAGTATAGTAAAACAGCAATCTTCTTTGATTCAGTAAGAACAACACCTCTACCGGCATTAAAATCAGGTAAACATCTTGAGCAAGTTCCCAGATCTATTTGTCCTCAGGCATGGCGAAACCGAATGGAACACACAGGGCAAATTCCAAGGACGTAAGGACTCTCCGTTGACGGAAAACGGCAAGTCTCAGGCTCGGAAACAAAACGAGATACTCAGTCAAATACCAGATGCCCCTTCGCGCGTTTATGTCAGTCCACAGGATCGGGCAACACACACAGCCCGCTTAGCCACAGCAGCTCATCATGAGGTAATATATGACGATCGGCTTATGGAAATCGCGTTCGGACAATGGGAAGGCGCGACAAGAAGTTTCATCCGGGAGCAAATCGACTACTCCTATGAAAGTTACCATTGGTATTTTCGCAGCCCCGGCGGAGAAAGCTTTGATGATATCTGCGAAAGGGTGGACTCATTTTTGAACGAACAAAATGAGCCTGTGATTATCGTAACCCATGGCGTTACATCTTTAGTGCTCAGAGGGCTTTGGTTGGGCCTTGATCAGGATGATCTGTTACGACTTCCAAGAACACAGGGGTGTGTGTTCCATCTTACTAACGGTATTGAAACCGTTTTAACCTGACCGAATACTTTTTGACCCGGAACTCAGGTTTGTCCCATCAGCGCTGCTGGGAAAGTCTTGGTTCGAAAAAGCGACTTTGGATGATCACTGAACTGCTCTAAGGATAAATAAACTCAGCGAATACTTTGGAGCTCTCCACATGACCCGCCTTCTCGCCTTCACCTTCGCCGCCTTTACAGCCACGTCCGCCTTGTCGCAGGACCTCATCGACAAGGGCTTCGTCGAAGGTTGGAACATCATGATGGATCCCGCGCTCGGCAACGGGTGCTTGATCCAGACGGTTTATCAGGACCTGTCGGTGGTTCGGCTGGGCTATGACGCGTTGGACAATCGCGGGTATTTCGCCGTTTACAACAAGGCTTGGGGCGACATCAATCAAGGCGAAAGCTATCCGATCCGGTTTGAGCTGGATAGCAAAAGCTATGACGCCACTGCCATCGGGTTCAACGAGCGCGACGTACCGGGCGCGACGGTGTTTTTCACCGATCGAAGCTTTGTGAACGCCATCGCTCAGAACAAAACGATGACCGTCTACAACCCCGCAGGTGAGGTGGTGATGGCCATCGACCTCAAAGGAACCGCCAAGGCGCTGGACTACGCCCGCGATTGTCAGAACAAGAAACTCTAACGAATCGGATCGAACAGCGCGTCCTTGGCGGTGCAATCGCGGATCACATCTCGGCCACACGGCACAGGATCAAGGTCGCGCGACAGGCACAGGCGGACCTCTTCAATAAAGCCCTGCTTGCAGGTGATCGTGATCATGTCGCGTTCCAACTCGGGATTGGCTTTCAGAAAGGCCTCTTCGACCACCGAAGCGGGCAGTTTGACGGATGAGTCCAGCTTGCGAAACACCTGCGGGCGTTCGACCGCTTCATAGGCCCGCCGGGACAAGGCGAAATAATCGGACGCCGATAGCCCCGAGCATGTGCCGTGTTTCTTCCACTGATGCCACGCAAGGCCGGAATTGCCCTGAATATCCTCCATTTCCCGCGTCATGTGACGCGGAGGTGGAGCCTCGGCCGTACGGCAAAACGACGGCCAGCCCTGATGGAATTGCGGCCAAAGCCCATGCAGAATCCACCCATGGTCATGTCGTCCGTGACATTGGTCGGCTCCACGTGCATCACCTTCGCGCGCGCACCAGTTGGGTGACCAGCTGAGCGACAGCACGTAGTAATCAAACTCACCCGCTTTTTCGCCCTCGGCCACCGCAGCCATCGCGCTGAAGACCCACAAAACTACCCAGCGCATTCGCCTCTTCCCTTCTTGCTGTGTGGCGACTATATACGGCCCAAGTTCCCCGACAACGGAAACCTGCCCCAAGACCAAGGGGCCGCCGAATTCCGGCGACGGGACAGATGTATGCATAGGAGACGGGCTGATGGCAAAACCGCTTATGGCCAAGGCAACCGCCGTATGGCTGGTGGACAATACCACGATCAGCTTCAAGCAGATCGCGGATTTCGTAGGGATGCACGAATTGGAAGTGCAGGGTATCGCTGACGGCGATGTGGCTGCTGGCGTGAAGGGCTTTGACCCGATTGCCAACAACCAGCTGACCCAGGACGAGATCGACGCAGCGCAGGACAACCCGCTTTACAAGCTGAAGCTCAAGTTCAACCCGGCGGCGTCTGGTGAAGAAAAGCGCCGTGGCCCGCGTTACACTCCGCTGTCGAAGCGTCAGGACCGTCCGAATTCGATTCTGTGGCTGGTCAAGTTCCATCCGGAACTCAGCGATGGTCAGATCGCCAAACTGGTGGGCACAACCAAACCCACCATCCAGTCGATCCGCGAGCGCACCCACTGGAACATCTCCAATATGCAACCCATCGACCCTGTCGCCCTGGGCCTGTGCAAACAGTCCGAGCTGGACACAGCCGTGCAGAAGGCAGCCGCCAAGAAAGCGGCTGAGGGCGGTGTGATGAGTGACGATGAGCGTCGTAAGCTGGTGTCGACCGAGCAGTCGCTAGAAATGGATGCAGCGCCGAAGATCCCGACTGCGATCGAAGGCCTGGAAACCTTCTCGCTGTCCGATGAACCATCGGAAGAGAAAGACGACGAGCCGATTATTGACGCCGACAGCTTCTTCAATCTGCCCAAAGGTGGGGCGGATGACGAAGACGAAGACGATCTTCGCCCGTAACGTACAATCAGCCCTGGCCAGAACAGTTGGGGCTTTTTTGACGGACTTGCCATGCTGAGCATTCTTTCTGCGGCTTTTGGCCCGCACCGCGCCGTTACCATCTACGCCTTTCTCAAAACCTGGGGGCTGGGTCTGGCTGGCGGCGTTGTTATGATCGCCATCGTCACCACCTTGTTTTTGCTTGGGGATGAAGGCGAACACAAGCACGAGGCGTTCCTGATCGTCCCGGTTCTGTCCGCAACCCCGGTGAACGGAGACCTGAAGAACGGCGTCGTGGCTTCGATCCGCTTGCCGGATGGATCTGCCACGTCAATCACTTCGACAGAGGCGCAGGTTTCGCAGACGGTGGGCACGACAGCCTGTGTGGAAAAACGCGTTTACGTCGAAAGCGGCGAAGCCCGGTATCGGTTCAAACTGCCACGTCTCTGCGAAGGCAGTTAACCGGAATAGTTCAGTCAAGAAACCGCCCGGTGCTGACACCGGGCGGTTTTTTTAGTTCATACCATCTGAAAGATGATGCCTGCGACTATTGCGCCACCTACACCAAGGCTCAGATAGGTTGCAAAGACGCGTGGCTTGACCAGTGACCACACTGCGGCCATCGCCGGAATGGAACTGACGGCACCCGCAACCATGAACGACATGGCAGCCCCTGCGCTCATTCCCTGCTCCATCAACCCCGCCAATAGCGGAGGCGCCACGTAGGAATTCAGATAGGCGGGCATTCCCACAAGTGCGGCAACGACGATCGGCAACACGCCTTCTCCGCCCACCACGCCGGCGATCAGATCAGCAGGCACGTAGTTGACCAACAGAGCTTCGAGCACATAGGCCAGAGCCAGCCATTTCAGCAGAAACAATCCGTTATGAATAAATTCCGAACGGAATCGTAGGCGGCGTTCGGGCTCTTGCCAGAATTTCCAGACCGGCTTGTCATCCATTTTCGGACCGCATCCGCAACATCCGGCAGGTTTGTATTCCCGCAGGGGCTGGGCAAACGCACCTTGGCGCATCAGCAATCGCACGGCGAACCCACCGAACAGGCCAAGGGCGACAGCAGCAACAGCTTTACCAATGGCGAAGGGCCATCCAAGTGCACCCGCAGTAATCAATAGCGTCGGCGGATCGATCAATGGTGAGCTGAGCCAGAACGCCATGACCGCAGACAATGGCGCGCCAAGGGCCAGAAGACCGGCAATAAAGGGAATGACTTCGCAGGAACAAAACGGTGCAAGCCCACCGAACAGCGCAGCCAGAAAGATCATTCGGGTCTCGCGGCCCTCAAAGGCGCGCGCCACCATCACTTCAGCTCCGGTCGCCTTGAGGTAAGACAACAGAAGCACGGCAAACAGGATATATTGCCCTGTATGCGCCAGCGCCTTGACCGCAAAAGTCACCACCTCTCGCAGATTGCTGGGGTCCAGGATTGCCACTGCCGCAAGGATTGCAACGATCAATGCCCAAGGGGTCTTGATCAGGTCCAACGCCCCTTTGGCTGTCATCCGGGGGTTTTGAGTTAATTCAGCCATCGTTTGCGGCCTTTCCAACTGCGTCGGCGCAACACTCGCTGAGAATGAATTGCGCCAGATTTCTCAATTCGTCGTAACAGGCCCGGTTGATCGTGGTTCGACCGATCTTTTCCTGTTCGACCACCCCACCAGCCGCAAGAAACCGCAGGTGATGAGCCAAAGTCGACGGGGCGATTCCCGTCCGGTTCTGGATCTCGCCAACGGTCAAACCGGCCTCGCCAGCCCTGACCAGAGTCTTGAGGACTTTCAGCCGGGCTTCAGAGCCCATGGCAGAAAATCCGGCAGCAGCAGCTTCCCACATGAGTCACCTCCATTAAACTAGATTTCTAGTTATGTAGTTTGAATTGACTCCCCGGTCAACCCACCTGATGGAAAATTCGCAGCGACAACGTAAGTCCAGATTGCCCCCGCCTTAAGTCCACCCTATAAGCAGGCATGGGGATTTCCGTCGATACATTCTTTCTGGAACTCAATGGTCAGGGCACATTGCAGGCCCAGATCCAGCAGATGATTGCCGAAGGCATCCTGTCTGGTCGTTTTCACGTCGGGGAAAAACTGCCGTCGTCGCGCAAATTGGCGGCGCATCTGGGTGTCAGCAGAATTACGGTGACGCTGGCTTATACCGAATTGTTGGCCAATGATTACCTGACTGCCAAGGGACGGTCCGGATACTATGTCTCGCAAAATGCACCTGTCCCGCCCAAATACTCGCCAGTCCAGCGTGGCACCGAGACCGTGGACTGGGACAAAGCACTGGCGCGCCGTTTTCTGGACAGAAACGTTCTGCCGAAACCCAGCGACTGGCGGGAATATCGCTATCCGTTCATCTACGGTCAGGCCGACCGGACTTTGTTTGATCACGCCAACTGGCGATTATGTGCTGTCCGCGCGTTGGGTCATAAGGACTTCGATTCCCTGACCGGAGACTACGTGGACCAGGATGATCCGCTGTTGGTGGAGTTTATTGCGCGTCACACCCTGCCACGTCGCGGCATCGTTGCCCGCCCTGAAGAGATATTGATCACCCTGGGCGCGCAGAATGCATTGTGGTTGGCCTCGCGCATTTTGCTGACCCATAATCGTACTGCGGTAATAGAAGACCCTTGCTATTACGCGCTGCGAAGCCTTCTAAATCACTGGGACTGCGCTGTAACACCCTTAAGTGTTGATCGGGACGGTCTGCCACCCGAGACAATCCCCGACGAAGCTGATGTGATCTTTACCACCCCCAGCCATCAAAGCCCGACAACCGCGACTATGCCGATCGAACGTCGCAACCAGTTACTGGACCGGGCACGTGATCTGGACGCGATGGTTGTCGAGGACGATTACGAATTTGAAATGGCCTTTCTGGGCGCACCTTCTCCGGCGCTCAAATCCATGGACCGGGATGGGCGTGTGATTTACGTCGGCAGCTTTTCCAAATCTCTGTTCCCCGGATTACGCCTTGGATATATGGTCGGCTCAGAACCGTTCATCCGCGAGGCGCGCGCGCTGCGCTCATTGGTTCTGCGCCATCCACCGGGTCACATTCAGCGCACGGCGGCATATTTCCTGTCATTGGGCCATTACGACGCGCAGATCCGGCGCATGTCAAAAGCACTGCAAGAGCGGCGCGATGTGATGGACAAGGCCATCGCGGAAAGCGGCCTGACCGTGGCTGGGCGCGGTGTGATAGGGGGTTCGTCAATGTGGATGTCGGCCCCCAATCATATGGATACTGCACAGCTCGCAAGCAGGTTGCAGAACCAGGGTGTTCATATTGAGCCGGGCGCACCGTTTTTCTCGGGACCAGACAGGCCACAGAATTTTTACCGCCTCGGTTACTCCTCCATTTCGACCAACCGCATCGCACCGGGTGTGAAACTTATCGCGGATGCTATTCGGACGACCTGAGCCGTATCTGGACCTAATCCGGCTTTCGTTTTGGCCCTAACGCAGGCCGCACCCTTACGCCAAAACCATATCAAACGCCGGGTACAGTACCCGGATTCACTCACTCATGTTTGGAGAGCACCCAGATGAAGATGACGACTGAAGAGGCCTTTGTTAAGGTTCTGCAGATGCACGGGATTGAACATGCGTTCGGGATCATTGG
>NZ_CANMFF010000017.1 GCF_947497005.1 uncultured Ruegeria sp.
TTTCGCATTCGTTTGCTCCTTCGAAAAGTTGAGCAAACTCTACATCAGAGCGAGGGAAGTTTCGGGGGGCAGGTCAAATGTCGGTGCCTCAACGCAATCAGATCGAGCACCCAGGGAGCGAAAGATGAAGATATATGTGACCCTCAGCTACCTTTGTTCGGTTTCCGCTATGGGGGTCGCAACATGCTGTGTTCTTCCAATGGTCATGATGTTGTTGGGCTTGGGTGGCAGCTGGTTGGCGGTATTCGGAAAAATAGCGGCGGCAAGCTATTATGTTCTTGGCATCTCAACAGCGCTGGTCGCGGTTTCGTGGTTCGTATCGCATCGAAACGGGACGTTAGTAAATCTGAAATGGTGGCTTACCGGAAACAGTGCGATCACCGTGTTGGCATGGGCCATCGTGTTCAATGAGGTTCAGATCAACGACTATCTAATCATGCAGATGTGAGACAATGACAAAACAAACTGTGGTGCTCGATAGCGCTTTGACCTGCCCTGAGTGTGGGCACATAGAAACCGAGAAAATGCCAACCGACTCGTGCCAGTGGTTTTATGAATGCAAATCATGCGAGGCAGTCTTGAAACCGTTGGAAGGAGATTGCTGTGTATTTTGTTCCTATGCAACTGTTCCGTGTCCGCCAATTCAGTTAGGAAATCACTGTTGTGGTTAAGCGGGTCGCAACCGCAACATCCGAGAGAGATGTTGAGTGTCCGCATTGGCTCGTTCGCCAAAGTTTGCGAAGTCGGGTTTATGCGCGTTGCCGTCATTGGGGCACCGCGCTGCATCGGTCAAAGCGGGCTCGAAGTGGTTGTTCTCTGCGGTGCATGTCGTGGCTGATGGCAGCCCGAAACGGACCTTCGACGCTGAGCTTTACTAATTCAACTGCGCGGGACGGGAGCTACCATTGATGCGAATGGCTTGAACGTATTGAGCGCTTCGCCACGGCGACAATGAAAGAAAGAATTTGACTGCTAAAACCAAGGCGGTTGAAACAACACTCTTAAAGGAAGCAGGCGTCACCGCACACTTTCGGGCAAACAGGCTTAACCCAAGGTGTTTCCGGTGATGAAGGTGTACGAACTTTCAACCAGATCGATGACGACATCCAACTCTTCTGGTGTGGTCGGTGTATATATCATGACAAAGCCGCTCCACCCAAGACGTTGCTTTGCCCAAGGGTGAGCTACGGCCCAGCCTGCCTCAATTGCCCGTCGCGCCAATGAGGGGTGCAGCGAAGCGTGCAAACTGCCATTAGGATGCATATGCGCAAACTCAAACCCACCGACGATAGAGCTCGGTTGAGACAACAACATGTCGGGATCAAGCTGAAAACCAACTGCGCCAGGAAGTGATATGCGTGTTGGACCAAGTGTGACCCCCGGGAATTGCGCAACACGCTCCAGCAATAGCTGGGCCAATTCGGCATTAATTTCGACACCAATCTGAGTATGCGGTACGCCGCTTGTTGTTTCAGGACGGGGCGAGGTGCGCTCCGGCAAGGAGCGCTCTTGTGCGGATACCATCGGGCACATCAATGCCACCGCCGTTACAGCAACCGCCAATGTTCTCAGGTACACATTCATCGTTTTGACCATCCGCCAAAATTAAAGATTGAGTGCTCAGCGCCGTATCTGTGCCCTTGCACACATCATTCAGCTTTTAACGCTTCGATATTGATCAAGAGTTCTATTTCGTCGCTCACCGCAGGTGCAAACGCCCCAAGTCCGAATTCAGACCGCACGATGGTCGCCGTCGCTGCCAGCCCCAAGGTCGGGGTGCCCTCCTTTGCACCAAACGGGTATGGTGCTAACTTATTGAGCGTCGTTGCCAGAACAACAGGTTTGGTGATGCCGTTCATGGTCAGGTCGCCAGATATATTCGCGGTATTGTCCCCGGTCACTTCGATGCTGGTTGAGGCGAATGTGACTTCGTCACCGTCACTCGCGCTGAAGAAATCGTCAGACATGAAGTGTTGCAGACGGGCGTCCCAGCCCGTGATCATGGATTTTACAGGCATAGACACTGTGACAGATGACCCAGACGGATCATCTTCGTTGAACTCTATCTCACCGCTAAAACCTGAGAACATTCCAAACGTTTCTGAGAACCCGATGTGGTCGTAGCTGAACAATACCTGACTGTGTCCAGGTTCCAGCTCGTAAGTGCCGCTCTCGGACAATGCGGTTGTCGCTCCCATCGATAAGAGTACCGCCAGCGGGGTTGCTGCCACTTTGAACATTGATACGCTCCCATTTTGACAAGACGTGTTCGCGGAATCGAGTATTGAGCTTTAGTTTTTAGCTGGCCATACTTATAGAACAAAATGTTCTACAACGCAACAAGATGTTCTATAGGAGGGGCGATTGAAAGAAGATCCCAGGCTGATCGCCACACGACAGACTGCGCTTGATGCTGCGCAAAAGATACTGATGGATGAAGGCGTGCTGCACGTAACTCATGGCGCAGTTTCAAAGGCAACGGGCATTTCGCGCAGTACACTTTACAGGCATTGGTCAGATGCGCGTTGCCTGCGTGATGCAGCGTTCAGGCGCATCGCAACACCGCCGAACATACCGCCCAAAACCGATGGCCCGCTGCGATCTGACCTGCGCTGGTTACTCGGTGTACTGATGGGAGCCTTGAATGACACACCATGGGGCCAAATCGCGCCTCAGGTGGTCGCTGCTGCGTCCAACGATGCAGAGGCGCGGTTGGTGATCACTGAATTTATGAAAGACAGGTTCGCAAGTGTTGAAGCAGTATTTGCAGCCGCAATAGGCCGCGGTGAGGTCACCGCCGACGTTCCGGTTGACCAACTCATAGAACTAGCAGTCGCTGCACCTTTTTTCCGCAAACTCATACGTCACGAGGCACTGGACGAAGATTGGTTGGACAAACATGTCGATCTGCTTTGCAGTATAGCGAAAACCAATTCGGAACGTTGAATATCGCCTAAATTTGTAAACAAAGCGACTACGATACTTAGCAGTTTCCAAGATCGCGATAGGGCTACAGTCGCCGCTAGACATCAGCACGTCGCCTGAACACCTTTGGGCTTCGTTACGACAACCCCCTCACGAGTGGTTCATTAGTCTCAAACCATAGCTCAGTTTAGGTTTGCAGCCGCCATCGGGTGTTGCGCCGCATCTGCACTGTATCGGTTTCAGTTGGCGACACCAGCGGCCCATAGCGGCCGTTCGACCTGGTTCACCGACGCTGCAGTGCGGCCCGCCTTGCCGACATTCGCCGCGCGTGCAAAATCTGAAGCCGCTCGAACTCACATAACGCGGACATAGCGGCCACCCGCATTCTTACTCCCAAGGACCGCAGTCAGCTCGAAGCAGAAGGCGAAAAAAGCGTTAAGACAAAGGAAAGCTGACCTTCGACGACCCAGAATCCCTCAAAACTGTCTGACGACGGACAACTAGTCGGCGTACACGAGTACAAAAATCTAATCCCGAGTAAGTGTAATTGCGACGTAGCCTACAGATTGACCGGTAGATTATGGTCGTGCCGGTGATCTACTGGAACGCAATTTCAATTGCGAATAGTGCTATGGCTGTGTTCCCTTGGCCGCATAGAGACGAAGCTGAATAAAGGAAGAGTGGTGGTACAGGCACAACTCATAACATTACGATCTGTCATGCTGGCGATGGCGGCCATACAGTTGGTGACGGCGGCTTCCGGTACTCTAGTGGCTCTTTATTTTGCCGAAACAGGAGCCTCACAAGCAAGCGCTGCCATCGCATCCGCTTCATACTCGCTAGGCTTCCTGCTTGGCTGCTTCTTTGCTGCCGGGCCTATCTCCAATATCGGGTATATCCGATCCTTCTCAGCAGGGGCTGCGATATCTGCCGGGTCCGCGCTTGTGTTTTCGCTCACCGAGTTCGAGCCTGCCTTGTTCTTCGTTCGCCTTATGACCGGCGTGGCGACAGCCGGACTATTTGCGATAGGAGACTCATGGATAAATGAGGCTGCGGATAAGGCGTCACGTGGCCGTTTGCTGGCAATCTATGCTGTTGTAATGGGGATCATGTCAGTCTCCAGTCAAATCGTCATCGTTCTGGCACCCGACGATTTGGATAGGGCGTTTGTTCTGGTCACTTTGCTGTACTGCTTCGCAATCGTTGTGATCGCCGCAACGCGCACAACCCCGCCAGAAATCAAGTCGAGCGCAAACGTTAGAGTGTTGCCCCTTTTAAAGGAGGCACCAACGGCTATGACCGGTGCTTTCGCGGTAGGGTTCGTGCAAATATCGGTCCTGAGTATAGTACCCTACCGACTGTCCGTTCTTGGAGTAAGCACAATTGATGTGGCCCTCCTAATCGGCGCAACGTACTTGGGACGCATTCTCCTACAATTTCCCCTCGGAAAACGTTCTGACAGCACGGACAGACGGCGTGTCATATTCGCTGCGTCTTTGTTCGCAACGGTAATCTTGCTGGGGCTCAGCTACTTTGGAACCGGTGATGGAGTGGCGTTTCTGCAAACTTCTGCACAGTATTCAATTGTACCTTTTTTAGTGATCTCAATATTGCTCGGGGGTAGTTTGCTCACGATTTATTCGCTTCTCGTGGCGCATGCGCTGGATCGGAGTGCCCCTGTGTTTGTGTCTTCCAGCGCGGTCACGATGCTTCTGTCCTATACTATCGGCAGTGTTGTGGGTCCGTTGTTCGTGAGTTTCGCCTCAGGAATTGCAGGTGATGGCGCTTTGGGTTGGATTTGCTTTGTCGTTATGGCCTGTTACACCATCTACGGGGCCTATCGCATCAAAACTGTCGAGCCGGCATCGCGGGCTGAAAAAGCTGAGCGGCCCATCGTAAATCAAAACAGCCTCGAGCTAGCTCCCGCAGCGAAAAGATAGGCTCTTTCCCTAATCCCGCTGGGTATTAAGGTCAGTTCTACAGTACGAAGCGGAGGTCAACTGAACCCTGCATAGAACCGGCATCTCGATAGGGAAACTTTAGTTCTTGAGGCGAGCCTTTACCTGAACTTTCAGACCCGGGATCAGGATTATTTGTGGATTTTTGAGCTTTGCCCACACGCGCAGGTTGCCATGTTCATCCAACTCATTGTCGGTCGAGGTTATTTCTCCAGACTCTTCGAATACCGTACCATTGGGCAGGATCACGTAGACATTTAGCTTCTTAAGCAGCTCAGGCATAGACACTGGTGAGACGCTCTGAAGTTCAATGAGTGTGTCATAAGGCTGAAGATACGAAACCAGTACAGTGTTCAGGTCCAAAATCTCTGCAAGTGGCCGACGTGTTTGCGTTTTCAAATATGCCCCCAGATCATGCTTCGGGGCAACGATCCAGCCGGAAGCCTGCGCTTCGATTTTGGTTGCAGACAGAATAACCTGTGCTTTCTTTAGCTTTGCCTTCGCTTCCCTCAACGCGACTTCGGCGAGAGCAAGCGCCTGTTTGGTCTCCTGTTTCCTTAACATTGTAGCAGCGCCAGTGCCCGCTAGCGAAGACGTACGCTTTGCCGATTCGCGTGCGATTTCCAGTTCCACCTCTCTCCGCCGAACCTCATTATCAGCGAGTTCGACGTCCAATTCAAAGGTCTGCTTTGCGAGTTCAAAAAGCACCTCACCTTTCTCTACGCGTTGCCCGTTGATGAAGTTCACACTAACCAGCGTTCCGTTAATACTGTTCGAGACCTGTGTGCGCTCTCCAGCTTCGACGACACCTTCGAAGACCTGCCGTTCCAAAAGTTCGACAACCTCATCAAGTTCGCTTGCGGTCACCTGAGAGGAGCTAAGCAACGCCATGGAGACGGCTGCAACGAGTGTGCCGAAGAATTTTGAGCAGTTCACGGAACACTTGCTACCTAAAAAATCCATTTGTCTTTTGACCCCTATTGCAAAAGCGATAAACACACAGATCGCGACATTCCGTGGGAACATGTCAAATTATTCTACGAGCACACCCAACCGTCTTCTGTTTCGCTAGTTTTTAACGACGCAGCTGAAGCTATCCGGTTTATTCGGATCGCCACTCCCATCGTAAGTCACAGTGGCTGGGTGCGCACAGATTATGCGTCCTTCACCGGTTGGTTCTTGACTCACAAGATTGACAAAAGGTGCATCCAGTTGGTCAGGTGCGTTGTCTGAATCTAACCACTCTTCCAGCGCAACGATATAGTTGGTGCCATCAGGCCCAGGTCCGCCTTTGCAATGTGTCACGCCGGGGCGAACAAACAAGCGCACATCATCGCGGGCGGAGGGGTCGTACTCAAGCACCCGTTCGTAATAGTCGATAGTTCCGTGGGCAGACAGCGACCCGTCCATCCAGCCGTTGTCAATAATAAGCTTGCCGCCATTGGCCCGGAATTCCGAGAGGTCGGGATTATCCGCATCAAGCGTTGGGCTTAGACGCGCAGCATGGTGTGCAAAATCTGAGAAGTCGTAGCCATCGTAATTCCAGTCAGCATCGCCATAAAAGAAGTTCTTCATCATCTGCGTTGCAAAGCCCCAAGTGGCGTTTGGTATCGGGGGCTCCTCGTATGTCTCCTCGCCTCCTTCGCCCGGATGAAAGTCGATTTCAGCACCTTCGACGTAGCCTCCGGTCGTCCAAAGCGACCAACCCAACGGGCTACCCGGCAACTCAGCGCCCATCGGCATGCCGGGCCAAGACGTTCCTCCAAACTCGACTTCACGATATAGGTCTTCTGCCACCCGGACTTGTTCTGCGCTCAGGCACTGATTGGCCTCGCTGTCACCACATAGCAGGCTTGAAACCTCGAAATCACATTGTCGAGGGTCATTTAGTATTCCGTCTTTTAAGCCATCAAGTGCGTCGCACTGGTCCATAATGGCATTCCCGAGAAGTGCTTGCGCCTCGGTATCGATCACTGGCGTCGAAATCTGGTTTGGATCAGGGAACATGTTCATGGCGTCAAAAGTCCACCGGCCAGCCATCTCCTTTGTCCAGGAGTAGGCAGGTGCCCCGGCATAGATGCCGTCGAAAACGTCCGGTGACCGCTGCGCGACCATCAAAGCCTGACCACCGCCACGGGAGCAGCCGAAGAAAAGGTTTCGCTGACTTTCAGAACCGTAGTAGTCCGCGATGATCGCTTGCGCTGTGACAGCAGTCCGATGCACAGCCTGAAAACCAAAAGAGACCTGCCGCTCCAGGTTATTGAGAGCCCAAGAAGCCACGATGTTGCTTCCCTTGTGCCCTGTGTCAGTTGCGACCGTCGCCCAACCATCTTCCACAACCCGATATAAATCGTTGGCCGCGTTGTCAAAGTTACCGGCATACCCGCCGCTGCCACCCATAATGAACTTCCCATTCCAGTCGTCAGGAAGAAGCAATTCAAATTCGGTTTCAGTACCAATTTTTCCAACAATACGACAATGTTGGGCTGGTTCAATCAACGCTTCTACAGATAAAACGCTCATATCAGGGGCACTGGGAACTCCGGTCAAGCTGCACTCACCGGCGGTTGCGGTAGCCGCCCCCGTTGTGAGCGCAGCCATCATAAATCCTAAGAGCATACTTGGTCTTTGGAAACCGTCCAAAGCTTTAAAAAAAACGCGCATCCGGATTCCCTTCATGCATTCACTTTTTAGAGTATGTCCGACCGTACTGCCCGGAAAACCGAACTGTCCAGAGAATCTTGGGCCGGGAAGGGACCACTGCCTTTGAACAAGTGAAAGTGGATTATCATCATGTCAGGCCCTCTTTCTGGCGAAGAACCGCGGTTTAGACGGACTGTTTTCTTTGGTCAGCGCTGAACTCGGTCGGTTTGAAACTACCTACGTTTGTGGAAACACGAACATATAAGGCATTCTCTCGGTCGACCTGTGACAAAGGCGCATTAGCTTACTCAGCGCAAACGTCCGCCTTGGGCTCGGGTAACCAAATTCCCTCAAGACGTGAAAGCCTGCTTTCAGGAAACGGCTCTGAGTTTGCAAAGTCCGCTTCCTGCACATTGCTGTCATTGGGGCATCGAGCAGCGTCGGTCAAAGTCGGACTCGGAGTCGCCTTTCGCTGCCTTTCACATTAGTGACTGGAGGCAGCCCACAGCGGACATTCACAACCGACTTTGCAGTTTCCGAGAAGCGGACATAGCACCAATTCGCTGCGTTTGCTCGAATGTCGGCAATTTGGCCAATGCTTTGGTTGGAACCACACCTTCAGCGCGGCTTCCGAATTTTGCCGGTCATTCGCAAGCCATCACGAATGTTCAGTCCCATCATCGTGAGGTTGGCCGCCCCGGCGATCAGTTCAATCACCTGAACCGCATAAAATATGCTGTCGATTTCGCCAGCAGCGGCCTTACCCGCCAGAAACCAGGCTGCGGGTAGAAGGATCAGCAAACCGTTCAGCGCGATGATTGGCATACGGGTCTTCTTCGCGCTCGTCAGCGCATCCTTGCGTTTCCGGGCCATTGCCATGCCCGATCCGCCAGCAATGGCCATTGCCGGGATGAGAATAAACATGCCTTTCAGGATCAACGCCTTGACGGTTGCGACTGTTTCATGGCTCGCAAAGAGCTCGCTCGTGGCCGTTGATGTCCAGAAGAGGAGGATCATCACAAAGCCGATGCCACCCGCGATGGCGTGAATCTTTGTTTTCATAGCGGTTCCCTCAAATTGGCTTATGGAAAGGGCTTCGTCAGGCAGTGCAGCAATTCGGCACCGCAACCTTCTCGAACAGATGGGGGGCGGTCACAGCGCTTGAGGGATAGTGGTTGAGCTGTTGCTGAAACTCGGGGTTTGAAAACGCGGCGCGGAAGTTCGCAACGGACTCCCAGACCGCGTAGTTCAGGTACATGCTGCCATCACCAATTGCCTTATGCAGTTGGGTACTGATGTAACCCGGCTGCTTTTTCATCCATTGGGCATCGCTCTTCCAAGCTTCAACCAAGGCGACTTGGTCAACGGGATCAACTGTGAAGAGATTGACGAGAACGACGGGTCCAGCGTCGATGCCCAATTGCCGTTCAATGGGAAACTCGGGGTCGAGGGGTTTGAAACTGACCATTTCGGTACTCCTTGAAAGCAACTTCATTTTGGTGTCATGTTGCCATACTTAGGAAGCATCAAGCACAATGACAATATGTTGTCAAACAAAATGAGGAGCCGACATGACGGATGCGCGAAGGACCGAAGAAGGAGAAGCCGTGACAGCGTTGATACTGGATGTGTTTCGGCTGAACGGTCGATTGCAGCTTGCTGGTGATCGCCTCGTATCAGAACTCGGTCTGACAAGTGCCCGATGGCAGATCCTTGGCGCTATTGCTTATTCTGATCGGCCGGAATCCGTTGCCTGGCATGCACGGACGATGGGTGTTCACCGGCAGGGCGTACAACGGATCATCAATGAATTGAGCAAAGAAGCCATAGTGGAGTTTCAGCCGAACCCACACCACAAACGCGCGCATCTTGTTGTTCTGACCCAAAAGGGACAGAAGTTGTATGAGGCCGCGATTGCGAGGCAAATCCCATGGGTGAACGAGCTCTCGGAAGGCCTGTTGCCAGATGATATTGCGACAGCGCAAAATGTTGTTGACCGTCTCAAAACACGTCTCGAAGAAGCCTCAACGCGACAAGATCATAGCCCGACCCAAAGCTGACGCTCATGGAGAGCGCAGCATCGGTCATTCTGGGCTCTTTCCAGACCTCGGGGACGGCGCAGCATCTTGCTATTATGTGATCGGGTCAACGTCGGGTTGTCGCTCCGGGAGGGTATGGCGGATCGGAGGATTAGTCATGGAAACACCAAACTTACCTGCCATTCGTGCGCTTCGGCCTGCTTGGAACAAGGGCCGTATCGACGGCCAGAAGCGTCCACTGAAACCAAAACATGTCTGGGCGATCGGGGTTCGCTTGGAGCTAGCCGAAAACCATCGTGACCTCGCTCTCTTCAACATGGCGATCGACAGCAAACTTCGCGGCTGTGATCTCATCCGGATGCAGGTGGTGGATGTCATGGCGTCTGGCCAAATCAAGGAACGCGCCTCAGTTCTGCAAAGCAAAACACAAAAACCTGTTCGCTTCGAGATTTTTGAAGGCACTCGGGCATCGGTCGCGAAATGGATGGAAGACCCGCTGATGATCGGATCTGAGTTTCTTTGGCCGGGCCGATTTCACGAACGCCTCCATATTTCAACGCGGCAGTATGCTCGGATCGTGCGGGATTGGGTCGCTTCGATCGGGTTGGAAGCAACGGCCTATGGCACTCATTCCATGCGACGGACCAAGGTAACCCAAATATACAAGAAGACTGGCAACTTGCGCGCCGTTCAGCTCCTGCTTGGGCATACCAAGATGGACAGCACGGTCCGATACCTTGGCGTCAAACTCGAGGATGCACTCGCTATTGCTGAAGCGATCGAAATCTGACGATCTGGGCCGCCTTCAGAGGGCGGCCCATAGCGGATGAGGTGGTAGGCTCCTGCTCCACCGGCATCGAATGTGCCAAAGAGCAGTTGTTGTCGACTGCGAGGGAAACGCCCGTCTGTGGATTTCCGCGATGGCTTCGATTTCTGAATGGTTCATAGTTCTTTCCTATCTTTGGTTCATTTGTGCGCGAACGGATTGGTTCCCCAAATGCGTAATCCGGTAAGGGCTGCCATTTTTTGATTTGATGAAGCGCTTGTCCTTGAGACGTTTGAATACGTCCATCGTGCAGGCAGAAAAGACAAAGCCGTCACGGGTATAACACTGAACAGATTGTACCTTTCCGTTGTCAGCTCGCGCGTATTTTATCTCACCACCTAAGGCGAGTTCATGCAAAACACGTTGCTCGTGCTTTGAGATGTTCATTGGGATGTCTCGATTTTAAGAAAGTACAGAAACAGGACACTCAGCGTCGCGCGTGAGTGTGCCCATCAATGTTGGTGTTCCTGAATGTGCTTCGCCAGGAACGGGCGTTAGGCCCGGGGCTCTTTCATAAAATCTCCATAACAAGAGGCGAACTGCCTCAAGCGTGCGACGCACTTAGTCTTCGGTCCAGGAATCGTCAATATGTTTGCGTCAAAATTATTTTCATGAAATCCGGAAAAACCGACACTCGTCAGAGCTGCAGTATTTGGCCACGAGGGCTCTTTCCCGCCGTTCTCTGTATCGAGAACCAATGCAAGCTTTACGGAATTGGCAGAGTTTCTGTACTTGGTGATCAAACATGCAACTCAACTAGCTGGATGAGATTTCCACAGGTGTCGTCAAAGACGGCTATCGTAGCGCCGCCAGCCTTCACGGGAGGTTGTGTGAACTCGACACCAGCTGCCTCTAGTTTGGCAACCTCGACCTCAATATCATCAACGCTGAATGCCGAAACGGGAATACCATCGGCCATAAGCGCCTCCTGATATGCGCGCGTTGCAGGATGCACGTTCGGTTCTAAACCCAATTCTACTCCTTCGATCTCTTCCTTGGACGCCAATGTCAGCCAG
This sequence comes from uncultured Ruegeria sp., assembly GCF_947497005.1. Classification (GTDB taxonomy): domain Bacteria; phylum Pseudomonadota; class Alphaproteobacteria; order Rhodobacterales; family Rhodobacteraceae; genus Ruegeria. The sequence continues at coordinate 11,408 of NZ_CANMFF010000017.1, forward strand.
CGATGTTCGCCTAGGGGGATGTCGTGCTTCACAACGAACCCGAGTTTATTCGTGTAGAAATCGAGAGCTTTAGACTGATCATCAACAGCAATGCTCTTTATGTACATTTTCATTTGGCGTCTCCTTTTGAGAACAGTTCGACCCAAGGGTTGATCGCATCGGCAATTGGCGCCGCCACCCGTGTGTGAATTTTTGTGCGCCCTCGCCATGCCGTGGTGATTAGACCTGCCTGCTCCAGCGTATTCAGATGCCTTGTGATACCTTGTCTGGATATTGTGACTGAATGCTCTTCGAACAGTCGTGCGCAGAGTTCGAAAAGCGTCTGTTCGTCACGCTTTCTCAGCTCATCAAGGATCAACAACCGGGTTGTGTCCCCAAGCGCGTTGAAAAGAATGCTAATCTGCGGATCGAACTGTACGCTCATGCCCCATAATGCAACGATATTGTTGCATGTCAAATCGTACGGTCATTCCTTTCAGTAGATGCAAATGCTCGCTACAGGCTCGAAGGCGACCTCGGGGGCAGCGTAGTATCTGTTCGGGTTAGTTTCGGGTGGCAATATCAGCTGCCCAAAGCGGCCATTTGACCACACTGTTGGTTGCTGCCAGGCAACTTCGCAGACGCGGATATTGGGCTTTCTATCAAACAGTATCGTGGATGTTCAGATAATTGAGTTACCAGCTTTCTCGTTAACGATCTCGAGTATCCTGTTTCTTTGGATTTTCCCCGACGGCCCCTTAGGAAGATCAGGCAAGATATGAACTTCATCGGGTGATTTGAAACGACCTAATTGGGCTTTGCAAATCTTCGACAAATCCAAAGGGGTCAATTCAGAACCTTCGCGAATTTTGACAGCCGCCTCGACGGTTTCGCCATAGCTGGCACAGGGGCGTGCAAAAGCTGCAGCTTCAACAACGTCGGGGTGGGAATAAAGCGCCTCGTCGATCTCGCGCGGGGCAATGTTCTCACCGCCCTTGATGATCAACTCCTTCAGCCGGCCAGTGACAAAAACGTATCCGTCCTTGTCCATGCGGGCGAGATCACCGGTGCGCAACCAGCCTTCGGCGGTAAATGTATCAGCTGTCGCTTCGGGGTTCTTGAGATATTCCAACATGACGTTCGGTCCGCGAATTACCAACTCGCCTTCTGTTTCGCGTGATACCGGCTGGCACTGTGCGTCGAAGATCGCCGCTTCATTGCCGAAAGCAATACCTGGAGACCCAATTTTACGGATGCCTGGTGGCAATGGGTTGGACAATATCTGTGCAGCGGTTTCCGTAAGCCCCATGGTCTCGACGATCGGGATTTGGAACCGGTCTTCAAACGCACGCTGCACGTCTGGTGCCAGCGCAGAAGATGCAGAACGCCCGAAACGCACATGCTGGCGGGTTTGGGCATCCGGCTTGGTGTCAGAGTGTAGCAGGTGAGAAATGATGGTGGGCACGACTGAAAACCAGGTTGCCTCAACCTTACTCAGATTGTTCCAAAATCGGCTGGCCGAAAATCGGTCACACACGGCCAATGATCCGCCTGAAACCAGCGTTCCGATGACCGTCACACACAGTCCGTTGATATGGTAAATCGGTAAAACGCAAAACCCGCGATCAACCTCGGACAACTCATGCGCAACTGTAGTCGTCCAACCCCCTGCCAGCAGGCTGGAATGTGTGTGGACGACGCCCTTGGGGCGCCCGGTAGTTCCCGAGGTATACATCAACAGCGCATGACTATCGGAAGAGATACTATGTAGTTTACCGTCGGCATCGACGGCATTTGCAGCTTGCAGCGCCGTGATACTGGCTGGATCGGCTGTTCGCTCGAATAACTCCGTTTGTCCGGGATGCACAAAACCATACCGTGCGCCACTGTGTTCCAGCGCGTAGGCTACGGCGTTGTCGCCCGCAACAAGGTTAATCATCGTCGCCCGAAATCCTCCGTAGAGAACGCCGAAAAGGACCTCAAGCGCCTCGCGGCTATTGGGGTAGAGGATGGCAACGCTTTCGCCTTTTGCTACACCTAAACCGGTTATCATGACTGCGATGCGGTGGGCTGCTTCGCGCAATTCACCCCAGCTCAGGTCCGGTGCCCCGTCCGGGAAAACGAAACCGGTTCCTCCCTGACTTGCCCTTTGGTTCAGCCAGTCGCGGACGGTTCCTTTGGGCGGTTCCATCATTGTCCAGCCTCCGACCAGTAACTGCCGAACACTTCGTCCAGCCCAGGTTCGCGCGGCGATGTTTCACGCACGATTTTGGTGGTTTGGACGAAATGCCGCCAATGCAGGTTGGTGTCGATAGAATTCCCCCCCCAGCTGCCGCAGCCCATCGAGAGGGAAAAGGGCAATCCGTTGGTAAAACTGCCGCCAGTGGCAAATGTATGCGCTTGATTTACGATGACCCGGCAGGTGGGTAAGTCACGACCCAACTCAACTGCACGCGTGTCATCGTCGGTATGTATACCAACCGAATGCCCCGCCCCCTGATGCGCTAGAATACGGGAGGCGGTGGCCTTCGCGTCTTCGAAATCTGCGGCGCGATAGAGTGCTAAAACCCGGCTGAGTTTTTCCCCGGATAAAGGATGGTCCGGCCCTATTCCGTCCGTTTCCACGGCGAGAAACTTGGTTCCGTCGGGTACTTTACCCGCCATCCCCAAAGCTTCGAGCATCTTGTCGGCATCCTGTGCAATGACCGAACGGTTGAGATGACCGTCGGGCCAGAGCCGCGCGACGATGTCACTTGCACCGGAAGACGGCACCAATGCACCGCCCTCAGCAGTCATCGCCGCGACAAAGGCGTCATAGACCGCGTCCACCAAGATCACCGAATTCTCAGAGGAGCACGAAGTTGCGTTGTCAAAGCATTTCGAGGCAGCAATCTTGGCTGCTGCTGCTTGCAGTTCAGCAGTCTCATCCACGATCACCGTGACGTTTCCGGCACCAACGGCAACCGCAGGGGTGCCACAGGATTGCGCGCGGTGGACGTTGTTTTGACTGCCAGTGCAGATCACCCGATCAACTGTTTCCATCAATCGCTGTGTCTTGGCCTTTGACCCGGGCGCCGGGATCATCTGAACCAGATCGTGATCCAATCCCAGTTTGTCGAATTCTGTGTGTATATAGCCAATCAGCATCTCGCAGGACGCCACGCCTTTGGGCGACGGTGCCACTACGATGGAATTGCCGCCTTTGAGTGCGTTGATGATGTTATTCGCGGGTGTCGCGGCTGGGTTGGTCGACGGCACAACCGCGCCGATCACGCCGATAGGGCGAGCAATCTCGCTAATACCGGTAGTCGGGTCTTCGTTGATGATGCCATGGGTTTTCGCGTCAGCGATATCACGCAACAGACCGAGTGTCTTGCGGTGGTTCTTCGTGATCTTGTCGGGAACATTGCCCAGACCGGTGGTTTCGACAGCAGTCTCGGCCAGCGTTCGATTGCGAGTTGGTTCCATAATGGCCCAACCCACCGCCAGTGCCGCTCTGTCATATAGCACCTGACTGCCTCGGGCTTCAAAGGCTACCTGAGCTGTACGCGCTCGAGCTACGATACGATTCACTTCGGCGATTTCAGGGGCAATCTCGTCCTGAGCGTTCATCTTGTTCCTCGATTGGTTGCTCGGGGCGGACCGACTCCGCCCCGATGGGAATGTCCGGATCAGAGACCGGCAAGCAATTCGTTCAGAGTCTGCTGGCGTTGCGCCCACATCTCGATCACTTCGTCGCGTGTCATGATGTGCATGGGCGATCCACCTGCTTCCATCTTCTTGGCGACACGTGAATTAGCGAACATTTCAGGCACTGTGGCGGCCAGTTTCTCGATCACCTCAGGAGGTGTTCCCTTGGGCACCATCACTCCCCGAAAATTGACCGACGAATTATCCACGTCCAGCCCCTGTTCCTTCATCGTTGGCACGTCCGGCAGGAATGTGCTGCGCTCCAGGTCTGCAACGCCGAGGATTTTAACGTTGCCCGCCTCTTGCGCGCGGAACGCATCGGACAGGTTGTTGATACCGCCCAAGACTTCACCAGCGATCACCGCTTTCATGGCGGCCGCTCCGCCACCTTTGGTAGGGATGTAAGCCATCTTGGTTCCCGCGGCCTTGTCGATCTGCAGGGCGGCAATGTGGTGGCCAACAAAAAGACCCGCGCCGGATACGGTCAGCTTTCCGGGGTTTTCCTTGGCATAGGCGACGATGTCCTCCATCGAGTTAAATTCACTGTCGGCACCAACCACAAACACAGCCGGATCAGCGCCCCAGTTTGCAATGGGTTCAAAGCTGTCAGTCGAATATTCCACACCACCCTTGATCGACTGGGCGATGAAATGCGGAACGTTATAGGCCGCCAGCGTATAGCCATCCGGATCGGCCTGAGTTGCAAACCAGTTCCAACCAACACGTCCGCCCGCTCCGGGTTTGTTGATGATGGCGATGGGCATGCCCAGCGCATCCTCGTTCCCTGAGGTCATGGTGACAATCCGCGCCTGAAAATCGGTCGCGCCACCTGCACCGTAACTGACCATCATCATGATCGGTCGTTCGGGGTATTCCTCGGCCAGCGCCGCGCCTGTCAGGCTCATAAGGGCCAATGCGGCCCATGCAATCATTCGTTTCATTTGCGTTTCCTCCCAGATTAGGTTCAGCCACGTCGCTCGCGTGGTCAGAACAGAATTTCCTTTGGCGTGTAGACGTTCAGCAGCATGGCAAAGAGCCCGTACATCACCGCCACAAAGACCGCTGTAATGATCACGCGTTTGATCCAGCTTTTGGCTTCGCTGTGCGGGGCGGGATCGTAGATCGACAGCAGAATGAAAAAGGCGATAGTTGTTGCGGTGTAGAAACCCAGCGACTTGGCCACCCAGAAGACATAGATCAATGTGATGATCAGACCGGGCAGCATGTTTAGGAACATCTTGCGCGTTACGCCGGTTCCGACCTTGGACAATCCCATCACCGCCTTGCCAAATGTCCAGCCGGCCAGAACCACAAACACGGATGCGATCAGACGCGGGAACAGGAATGCCTCGGCGGGTTGCTGGGTGTAACTGACCCAGGTCACCCAGAGACCAACCGCAAAAACCAGACCCGACCCGAATATGTGCTGCGAGCGATTCATGCCTGCGCCTCCTCTTTGGTGGTGTAGCGACGGTGGCGCAATTCCATCCAGACCGAGTATGCGATCGAGGCCAGCACGACCGCGATCAGCAGCAGGTTCAATCCACCGGTCAGGAAGTACAACGCCTTGCCGACGGTGGCGTCAGCGATCATTCCACCTTGGATAAAGTTCGCCTCGGCAATCGGCCCAAGGATCAGTCCCAGAACCAGTGGCGCAGCGGAAAAGCCAAATCGCTCCAGAAAGAACATGCCAATGCCGAGGCACGCCATGACATAGACATCACCCATCGAACCCTGCACCGAATAGGCACCAAAGACCGACAAGGCCAAAACGATGGCGGCCATAACCGATTGCGGCACCTGCGCGACGCGTGCTGCAAGGCCAGCAACATAAAGACCAAAGATGCACATCAGCACCTGCCCGATCAGCATGGAATTGATAAAAGTCCAGGCAACATCAGGGTGATTGTCGAACAGATCTGAGCCCGGGAAAATGCCATGGATCAGCAATCCACCCAATAGAACGGCGGCAGTCGGGCTGCCCGGGATCGAAAGCGTCAGCAATGGTACCAGAGACGGGCCGACCATCGCGTTATTGGCGGATTCTGCGGCGATAACACCCTCAGAGTGACCTGTGCCAAACTTTTCCTTTTCGGATGAAAACTTCTTGGTTTGATCATAGGCGACCAGCCCGGCGATCTGTCCGCCCACCCCCGGGATCAGACCAATGATTGAACCGGTCAGCGTGCCAATGCTCAATGCCCGTGTTCGGCTGAACAGTTCCCGAAAGGCTGCAAGGATCGAATGGCGTTGAACTTCTATCACCTCAGCACCGTCCGTTTGGCGGCCCTTGGCAAACATTGTCAGCACCTGCGGGATCGCGAACAGACCGATCAGCGCGGCAATGATGTTGATGCCTCCGCCAAGTGCGGGATGAAAAATGAACCGCTGCGCGCCCATGATGTCGTCGAACCCGATGGTGGCCAGCCACAACCCTATACACCCCGACAGCAGACCTTTGACGACCGAGGCGGAATCCAGCGTTCCGATTACAGTCACCCCAAGGATGGCCAGCCAGAACAAATGCGAGGGGCCAAAGGCCAGCGCCCATTGTGCCAGAACCGGGGTCAGAAAGATCAACAGCAACACGCCAAAAATGCCGCCCACGGCCGAGGCCAGAAACGACAGTTGTAACGCACGGGCACCTTCGCCTTTTTTGGCCATGGTATGGCCGTCCAGAGTGGTGGCGATATTGGCTGGCGCCCCCGGGATTTTAAGCAAAATGGCGCTAACCGCACCGCCTGCCACGGTCGACGTGTAGGCAGCGCCCAGCAAGATCAGCCCCTGAGCCGCTTCCAATTGGAAAGTAAACGGTATGAGGAGCGCAACGGCCATTGTGGGCGACAGTCCCGGGGTCGCGCCCAGGATCAGGCCTCCGATCGTACCGCCCAACAGCAGCATAAACGACAACGGCGTGAACACATCTCCGAAGTAATAAATGAATTCCATTCAGGGCCTCCCAACCCGTTGGTTCATACTTTTACTTTTGTTGACAAATCAGGGTAGGCGATGAAAATAGTATTGCAAATGTTTTCATAAATTCGACCAAGCGGGAGGATATTATGGCTAATTTACAAAAGGGTAGAGTGGATATTGTGGCGGTTGCGAAGGCCGCAAATGTTTCACCGTCCACAGTTTCGCGCACCTTCAATCACCCAGATCTGGTAAACCCTGCGACTCGCAAAAAGATAAACAGGGCTATTCAGAGACTGGGCTATATCCGAAACCGAGCGGCTCAGACGATGCATGGCAAACGGTCGGGAACAATCGGTCTTGTCGTGCCCACAATCAACCACGCTATTTTCGCCGAAGTCATCCAGGCTTTTTCGGATTCGATAGACAAAGTCGGGTTCAGCCTTTTGTTGGCATCGCACGGGTATGATCTTGACCGGGAATACGCGATGGTTCGTAAGCTGCTGGAACATCGCGTGGACGGGGTGGCGCTAGTCGGATTAGAGCATTCAGACGCCACTGCCCGTTTGATCGAACAGCAAAAAACACCGGCACTTGCGATTTGGAATTACGCACAGGATTCCTCCCTTCCTTGTGTTGGTGCGGACAACCGGTTGGCTGGGCGTCTTGCGACAGAGCACCTCCTGGCCTTGGGGCATCGAAACATTGGACTGATCTTTCCTAAAACCGATGGCAATGACCGTGCGCAGCATCGGCTTTCTGCGGTACATGAAGCGCTGGCTAAAATGGGTGTTTCCGTGCCAGACGAGCATGAATCTGAAACCCCCTACAGTGTCTCTCAGGCTAAGCAAGCAGCCATAACTCTTTTGACGGAACAATCTCGCCCTACGGCATTGTTGTGCGGAAATGACGTTATTGCACAGGGCGCATTGTTTGCGGCCCAAAGCCTTGGTTTGAAGATTCCCGATGATCTGTCGATCATTGGAATCGGGGATTTTAAGGGATCTGCGGATGTTGAACCGGGACTTACTACAATTCGCATCCCTGCGGAAACCATCGGAAAGCTCGCAGGCGAGAGGTTCACTGACTACATTACATCAGACGACCCGGCGCCCTTTAGAATCTGCTGCGAATTGGAGCGTGTCGTTAGAGGAACAACAACTCTGGCTTCGATTGGATGTGTCGCAAACTCTGGGGTATAGTTGACGAGCCTGGGTGATCTGAGGTTTGGGCATTGCCAACTTGTTTGCACGCGGCTGACGACGGTCTGGCCTGCGTCTGTCAGGCGGTCATTTCGAGAGCGTAACCATCCCAGAGGCCGAAAGCATCGGTTCTGGCGTGACGGTGTGAGACGATGGAGAGTTGATAGCGGCGGGGTCGAAAGACGGTGTTGATCTGGTCGTGAGCGGCAAGAAACCTTTGGGCCTGTCTTAGAGATTTGAAACGGCCCATCAGCTTCTCACGTTTTCGAGTGGGTCTGTGTGATCCTTCGATCCGATTGTTCAACCCTTTGTGTGCTCGGTGATCCGCGCCCGGTGCAAGATCGCGGATCGGCTTGAAATAGCTTCGCAACTTATCCGTGATCACAACACGGGGTTGGCCGAATTGTGAAATCAACCGCTTCAGAAAGCGCCGGGCTGCCTTAGCACTCCGCCGTGGTTGGACGAGGATATCAAGAGTATCTCCGTTCGCATCCACGGCCCGCCAGAGCCAGCATTTCCGACCGTTGATCGGGATGACCACTTCGTCCCAATGCCATTTGTCGGCGGCGGCTGGCTGGTCTCGCCTGATGCAATTCGCGAAATGGCCGCCAAAGCGGTTGACCCATTGCCGGATCGTTTCCCGACTGACCGTTACACCGCGTTCCGCGAGCAGATCTTCAACATCGGCAGTGCTGAGCGCAAATCGGTGGTAGACCCAGACGGCATAGGCGATGATCTCACGCGGAAAACGAAAGCCCTTCAGGCGAGGCATCTTGGACAGCATCTTCATGCGTGAGGCCTAACCAGTTCAGTACGCGCAAACAAGTTGGCAATGCCGGGGAAGGTTATCAAGCAGATTGGATCGCACCTGAAAGTCTGTTGCCACTATTGCCCCAAGCCAACCATATTCGGGGCACTATGGACCTGCCGCCGCTTGATTTCAGCATCCCCGAACAAGAGAAGACGATGGTAGATGGTGTGATCTCGGCGGCCGAAGATTTGCGCAAAGCAGTGCTGCATATCCGGGAATCTGCTGCCACTTATAATATCGACCCGAACCGTATTGTGCTTGGTGGGTTTTCCGCAGGCGCAGTGACGTCTTGGAATGTTGCACATGGCATGGGAGTCCCGGTCTCTGGTGTTTTTCTCCTGTCCGGAACTGATGCCGGGTTTGACGTCAACAAGGCGGTTACAGCTTCGTCAGACAGACCGCCGATACTCATGTTCATGGGTCAGTATGATTTGGCTGGCGCGTTGTCTTCAGTTCCCCTCCTTTTCGCTCACTACGAAGAAGTAGGTGTGGAGCATGAGTTTGCGTGGGTGCCGGGCTTTGGTCATTTCTATCCTGCTGGTGCCGCCAGCTTGGGTGGCGATGCAGTGAGCACGTCCGTGGAAGGTCGGATTGCCGAGTTCTTGGAACGTGTTATCGGCAACGGGCAGTGACCCAGAGCTTAGTGGCTGCAAGTGGCGGGTGACTGTTGTCTAAGCATTTGTCGCCTTGAGAAATGCCAGCTTGTTGCTCCGATGTGATTTCGGTAACCACCAAATTTCGCTACTGCAGCGAATTCCTCCTCTGACGGGCCGCACCGCAGCGACGAAACTCGTTGTCCAACGGCAATTCAGGGCCGTGGAATACAGGGAAGGGACTTACGCCGAGCCTGCTCCGATGTCTGCAAAAGCCCGACCTGGTCATTCGACAGAGCGCAGCGAAGGTCGGATTTCATGGGTTGGCGAAAAATGCGGTTCGGATCGCGGCCTTCATAGCGTCCTGAGGCCCTTGTTCTTTCGGCTTGCTGGATGCCATCACCAGCTTGGAGGCAGGCGTGTTTCCGAGGCCTAGTGCATCGTTCACAACCGATAGGCCGCCGTGCAGCGAGGAGCGACCGAGCAGACCCACCGCGATCCCGGCTTCTACCGCTGCAATCACACCAGAGACGCTTTGGCTGGAATATACGACGCGATATGGCTCTCCGCGGGATTGCAATGAAATGACCGCCGCGTCGCGCCACCAGCACGCATGATCGAACAAGGCCACTGGAAGGCTTTCATCGGCCCGAAAGTGCCGGTGCGCCGACGAAACCCAACATGTCGGGTCTTCATAAACAACCTCCTCGTGACTGGACGGGCTTTCGACCTCATAGACCGCAAGGTCCAGCGACCCCTTGTCGAGGGCTTCTGGAAAACTTGTGCTCAAGGCGCAGGTGACATCCAGTTCGACTTTCGGATGTTGACTGGCAAAGGTCGCAATGATCGCCGCAAGTTTTGCGCGCCCGTGATCGTCGGGTATGCCCAAACGCAATTTGCCGCTTACTGTGTTCTGTGAAATCTCTCGTAGTGCCGCGTCGAGACGTTCCGTCACCTCCTGCGCGACTGGAAATAGCTTTCGTCCCGTGTCGCTCAGGACCACCCCGCGACCATGCCTGTCAAAGACCGGCTGACCCAGGATCGCTTCGAGGCGCTTGATCTGAAGACTTGTCGCAGATTGCGACCGGTGGATGCGGGCAGCACCGTCCGTGACGCTTCCGGCATCAGCCACGGCGACGAAGGTTCGCAGAAGATCGCTATCCAGATTTTCCATCAGTTTTTCCAATATCGGAAATTGATACTATGCGTTTCACAGATGCCTTGTGCCGCACTATTTTTCAAGGTCAGAGGAGTATCCCATGTCGGATCAGACAGCTGCCCACCAACCATGTAACCGGAAACCCCTAGTGTGGGGCGTGTCTTTGCTGCTGCTGGCAGGCGTCTGTCTTGCTTGGCCGGAACACGCCGCAAACGCAGCAAAGTTTGTCCTATGGGGCCTGATTGTCGTGGCCCCCATCGTCATTCCGGGCATCGTGCTTGCAGCCTGGATCATCGCAAGCGGCGCGGATACCCACATTGCTGGTGCCTTCGAGGGCAGGACACTGAGAACGGTTCTGGCGGCCTCGCTCATTGGAGCCATCACGCCCGTATGCGGTGTGACCGTTCTGCCTTTGATGGCCGGACTACTGGCTGCGGGTGTACCACTCGCTCCGATCATGGCCTTCTGGCTGTCTTCTCCGATAACGGACCCCGCAATGCTCGCGACAACAGCGGCGACTCTTGGTCTGAGCTTTGCGATTGGCAAAACGCTTGCCGCCTTCGGATTGGGTCTATTCGGCGGCGCGGTCACCGGCCTGTTCGCCAAGACGCCCTGGGCCAAGAATGCGCTTCGGGACAATGGCCTGGCGCGCCAGCTAAGTGCTGCACGATGCGGCGAAGAGCAGCCCTTTGATCCTTGGGTCTGGCGGTCTGAGGCGCGTCGTCGTGCTTTCAGCAAACAGGTCTGGGCAACCACGCGGCTTATCCTGATTTGCCTGATCCCAGCATTTGCCGCGGAGTATGCCTTGAACGCGGCTCTTACACCGGGCGCACTGGCCGCATATGTTGGAGAAGACAAATGGTGGGCCATACCCGCCGCTGTCTTCGTCGGTGCCCCGGCCTATATCGACGGTTACGCTGCGCTCCCGCTGACACGAGGGTTGATCGACAACGGTATGTCCGACGGCGCAGCGATGGCGTTCCTTGTTTCGGGCGGCGCGGTCAGCATCTGGGGTGCTATGGCCATCGCACCGGTGCTCAAATTGCAACCATTCATGCTATATCTGTTGCTTGCAGTTCTGGGGTCGCTCGGGGCGGGGTATGTCTTTGGGTGGATCGCCTGAGATTCAGCTTTAACGGGACGCAGACGTTCAGCGAAAGGCAACAAAGTCCTCTGATCCGACATGTACACCCTTTAGGAGCCACAGAATTGCCGGATGTCAGGAGTGAGCCCAAAGAACTTGTTGCTGCACTCGGTTCGAATGATTGCCATGCCGCTGCCTTGCCTGTTGAGTGAGCTTTCAAGAATAAGGCCAAGAAACCTGCGCCAACGGCGAGCCAGACGGAGCCTGTCCGGATGTGTCGCAAACATTTGCAACGGCCAAAGTCAGCGACTTACTGGATACACCTATCCTGCGATCTCGGCGAATACCTGAAAGCCGGAAGTCGTATTGCTGGGGAATTGCCGCTTCCGGATCATGTTGGCGACTTCGATGCCGTCCAAGGTAGCTGATGCGGATCTGAACGATTTGAACCCACACATGTGCCGTACGCGACGCTTGATAAATCGATGATCCTGTTCGATCAGGTTATTCAGATACTTGGACCTGACCATTTGGATTTTTGCCGGGCAACCGAACCGCTTCAGTATCCTGTTCACCTCTCGAATGCCCGCCGCGTTGGCTCCACTTTTGTCGATGACGATCTTGCTCGGGATTCCATTTGAAGCCAGCGCTTTGCCAAAGAACCGTGCTGCTGGACGGTTCCTACGCTCAGACAGCATGAAATCAAGAGTATTCCCAGCTTTATCGACGGCCCGATAGAGGTACATCCATTTGCCGCGAACACGAATATAGGTCTCGTCCATGCGCCATGAACTCAGCGTTGGACGCTTCTTTGATTGCGCACGAGCTGCGACGATCGGCGAGAACTTCACAACCCACCTATTCAATGTGGTATGGTCAACTCGCACACCGCGCTCAGCCATGATCTCTTCCAAGTCACGATAGGACACCGTGTACCGCAGATAGAAGTAAACAGCATACAAAACTGCATCCTTAGGGAAATGACAGCCCTTTAACGAGATCATGCTCAAATTACCTGTTCGAAAACTATTCTACGAGTACAAACCTCAGATCACCCAGGCTCGTCAACTATACCCCAGAGTTTGCGACACATCCGCTTCACCTTAGCTGCCGCGACACTCGCAGGTATCGAGACTGCAAACATGATCCGGAAAGGCCAGCTCGGATCTTCGACAAGCGGATTCCGTCAATTTGCGGTGCTCGCCGGATAATTCCGCCCAATCAGAACGACAGCTCTAATCAACGCCGGAGTTTGCGACATGGCCTGGTGTGGGTATTCTGGATACGATGCGTTTTATCTTATGAGGGATTGAATGCGCTATATTCTGTTGCAAATTACACTGCTTGTTGCTTTTGCGGGCGCGCTTCACGCGGATAAGCGCGATTATATCCAGCTTGCCCAGCAAGGATGGGGATATGAACTGCGCTCAACCATGTTGGGGCGCGACTTGGCAATGCCGGTTCACATAAACGGGCGCGATCTGGTCGGCGCAGCGCTTTGCGTGGTTGGCGAAAGGCCGCATCCTCAGACTCTGGCGGTTTTGAATACCTTTCGAGAGTTGCTGAAACACAGTTTCGGGCACCCGACGCCCATGCGGTATGCTGGTCCTTCGGCACGGGACTGTGGAACCGGCAGAACCGTGGTCTTGCGGCTGTATTCCGGATACCCTCCCAACAGCGATCTGTCAGCGGATATCAACTGGCTCAGTGAAGTACATCAGCTTGGGCTGCCTGAGGGTCGCGCCTATTTGGTAACGTCTCCGGCTATGGCGCAGACATTCTTTGGTCGTCGGGGGCAGGGGACCCATATCGTGGTCAAGCAACCAGCCCATGATCGCCCTGGAAAGCTTGAGAAAGACTTTCACAAATCGATCCTGCTGGAAGAGCTGTTTCAGTCCTTTACATTTGGCATGGACATCTTGCTTATCGACAAGTCAGCAGGGTTCTTGTCCAAGCTGCAGGAAACACCGGTGAAGCTGCAACGACTGCCGTGGAGCTCGCACGATTTTATGCGCGCTCTGTTGAATTCGAACCCGAGCGGCCTGTGTGCGTTTGATATCTTCATGATGCATGCTGTTGCGCAATCTCCTGTAGATCAAACCATTGATCCAGGCTTTATCGACTACATCGATCGCCAATATGATCGGCTTTGGGCCCAGACCGATGAAACATTGGCTGATCCACAATTTGCGGCCCTGATCGACGAAGGCTGCACAACATCAGTCAGCGTGCCCAGGTAATACCATCTGCTGTGTTTTGCTAGCCGGGTGACTCCGGGTAGCCTGATCGCAGGTATTGCGCCCTCAGGGTCTATGGGAGGACATATGGACACAAGGCCTAAAAATCCGCCGCGCGCGATTGCTGGATTGACGGGATATTTGTCGCAGGGGCTTGTTGGGCACGAGCATCTGGTGGAATCCCTTCTTATCGCATTGCTTGAGGGCGGTCATCTTCTTGTCGAAGGCCCGCCGGGGCTGGCAAAAACGCGCGCGGTCAAATGGCTGTCGAACGCTGTCGAGGGCAGCTTTGCCCGAATTCAGTGCACGCCCGATTTGATGCCTTCTGACGTGACAGGAACGCCGGTGTACCAGCCGCAGGAAGGGCGCTTTGAATTTGTTCCGGGGCCTGTGTTTCACACACTGGTGCTGGTTGATGAGATCAACCGCGCGCCACCGAAGGTGCAGTCTGCCCTGCTGGAATCCATGGCAGAGCATCAGGTAACGGTTGGCAACGAAACGCACGTTCTGCCGGATCCGTTTTTGGTAATTGCCACCCAGAATCCGATTGAACATGACGGAACGTTCCCTTTGCCCGAGGCTCAGTTGGACAGGTTTTTGTTGCACGTCGTGCTGACCCTGCCGGATCTGGAAACCGAGCGTCAGATCCTTGATCTGGTCATTGCCGAAACGCAGGATGGGCCGCCAGAATTTCAGCAGATGACGCTTGCGGAATTGCAGTCTGCGCGCGCCGAAACGCAAGCTGTGCACGTGGCACCGGAATTACGGGACTACATCGTGCGTCTCGTGACCGCGACCCGCGAAGGCCCGTTTGCCGAGCAAATTGAACACGCAGTCTCACCCCGCGGATCGTTGGCCCTAGCCTCGGCATCGCGTGCGCGCGCCTATTTGCGCGGCCGCGATTTCGCCTTACCCGAGGATGTGGCCGCTGTTGCGCTCGATGCGCTGGCTCATCGAATGGTGCTGACATGGAGGGCCATCGCAGATGGAAAAAAGCCACGCGAACTGGTGGCGGACATTCTGAATGCGGTCGAGCCGCTGTGACGGGTGTGTTGGATCATGCGGGTGTGAGCCTGACAACGGATGCCTTGATCGCCTTGCGACAAATCGCTTTGAGCGAACACAAGAACCCCGCAGTGGCGGCTTTGCCGGGTGGTTTCCTGACCCGAAAGCGTGGGCAGGGTATCGAGGTTGCGGATGTGCGCGAATATGTGGCGGGGGATGACATTCGTCATCTGGATCGCGGAACAACCGCCCGCACCGGGCGCCTGCATATCCGTCAGTTTCAAGAGGAACGGGATCGAGTCGCCCTGTTGGTTGCCGATTTCCGCGCGCCGATGTTTTGGGGGTTGCAGCGGGCGTTTCTCTCCGTTGCTGCCGCCGAGGCTCTGGCCTTGATCGGATGGCATATGGTTGAAAGCGGCGGGCGTGTGGGCTTGCTGGCGATTTCGATCGATACATCTGTGGTAGTCCCACCGCGGGGCAAGACACGCGGGATGCTGGATGTGATCGGCGGTTTGGTTCAGGCCCATTCGCGCAGTCTGAACGCCTTGCAGAACGGCGAGGATGAGGGGTGGACGCTGGAGCAGTCGCTTACTGGTGTTGAAAGGCTGACGCCCACAGGGTCCGAGATCATCATCGCGTCTGGCTTTGATCATCAGGGTGATGGGTATTCTGATCTGCTGGATCGGCTTGATCATCGTCGAAACCCGCGCCTGGTCCTTGTGACTGAAAGCAAAACACATGAGATGCCAAGCGGCTGGTATCCGATCCGCCTGTCAGATGGCCAACAAAGGCGCGTTTATCTGGGTAAGACAGCGGCTGATGATGCGCTGATTTATCAGAAGGTTGCTGCACATACGGCGCTTGTTGTGAACGCCAGCGACCCGGTTGAGGCAACCTCTCGCCGCATTTCGTCGGCCTTTGCGGCAAGATACGTCCCATGACTGAGAAGGCCCTCACTGAGGCCACAATGCTGGCGAGTCTGCGGGACATCCACTTACCCGCCGAGGCTGTAGGCGGGGTGTTTGCCGAATATGCAGTTGTCTTCGGGATCGCAGCGTTGGCGTCGGTAGGTTGCGTTGCCATCCTGCGGATTCTGAGTATCAAGGTCACCGCAAACAAAGCGTTGGAAACGCCCAAAAAATTTACAGATCAACCCGATTGGTCTGCGGATCGGCGCAAGGTGGCGCTTTTACATAGGCTGCGCGCTCAGAACCCGACTCGTTATGCTGAACTGAGAGGTGAGCTTTACAAACCCGGCGGAGGACCCGATCTGGAGACTCTTCAAGATGAGGTTGCGGGCCGTGTTTGAGCTTGCTGATCCCTGGGCTTTGCTTCTGTTGCCGTTGCCTCTGGTGATGGTTCGTCTGATCAAACCACGGCCAGTATTTGAACGCGCGTTTCCCGTTCCTGATCGCTTTGGCGGGATGCTGTTGGCGGCAAGTCCTCAGGTTAACGCCGCGAACCATCGCTTGGCAGATCGCCTCATCTTGTGGGCCATTTGGGCGTTGACTGTCTTTGCCTTGTCCGGTCCGCGTGAGCTGCAACCAGTCAGTGCGTTGAAAGTTTCCGGGCGGGATCTTGCGATTGTTTTGGATCTTTCGGGTTCGATGGTGCGAGATGATTTTCATCTCGATGGGCGCCAGATCACCCGGCTGGAGGCAGTGACGAGCGTTGGGTCCGAGTTCGCCCGACGCCGCGCTGGCGACCGGGTGGCTTTGATTGTGTTCGGCTCTGAAGCCTATTTCGCCACGCCTTTCACATTCGATACCGAGGCTGTTGCGCGACGGATCGAAGAGGCCATGATAGGCATATCGGGCCGTGCAACTAACATATCCGATGGCCTAGGCCTCGCGTTGAAGCGGCTCGCTGACAGTCAGGCAGCGTCGCGCGTTGTGATCCTGTTATCGGACGGGGTGAACAACGCGGGGGCCACGAACCCTCGGGGCGTCGCAGAACTGGCCGCTGAAATGGGCGTGCGGGTTCATACAATTGCGCTTGGCCCGAAAGACCTGCAAAGCGCTGAGGTCGGTGAACGCGGAGTGGTCGATGCCGCCACTTTGCGCGCCATTGCCGAGGTATCAGGCGGTGAGGCTTTTCGCGTCAAAACCACCGATGATCTGATCGACGTGACGCAAGCGCTGGATCGGTTGGAAGCGACGGACAGCGCTGGCCTTACGGCTGAGGTCCACAAATCCTATTGGATATGGCCTGCGGCAATGGCAGCGGCACTTGCCCTGATCGCGGCATGGAGGCAGGCGGAATGAGTGAATTGGACGTCACTCTGCTCAGGCCGTTTTGGGGGCTTTCCGTGTTCTTCCTATGCGCGATGGGCTGGTGGGTAATATCCCGCACCGGTGGGTTTGGTGCCTGGGACAGAGTTGCCGACCCTCAGCTTATGAAAGCGATGGCGGCGATTGGTAGGATCGAAGGTGGTTCGTTCCCGCTCACGCCATTCGCTTTATTGCTGACCAGCGGGATCGTTGCCATTGCGCTTACGGGTCCGGCGATCGAACGGCGCGACGCGCAAACCTATCACAATCTGGATGGTGTGCTGTTCCTTGTGGATGCGTCAGACAGCGTGGTGGATGACAGCCGCTGGCCACAAATGCTGAGCATGGGGCGTTTTGGCGTCAGCGCGCTTGGAGCCCGGCCCGGTGGCATCATTGTATTTGCAGGTGATGCCTATGTCGCTACGGACATGACGACGGATCACCGCCAATTGGGACAAACACTCTCTCTCATCGACAGAGAAACCGTTCCCGACAAAGGGTCTCGTCCTGAACGGGCACTCGCACTGGCGCTCCGACGGATTGAAGAAGCCGGGATTTTGGCCGGAGACGTGGTGATATTCACGGACGGAGCCGGATTGGGCTCACTCTCGCTGCAACAGGTCGCGTCTCTTGCGTCGCGCGGTGCGCGCGTGTCTTTGGTGTCGCTACTGTCTCCGACGGCGCAAACGCAAACGCATGCTGGTTTTGGCGGTGGTGCCGTGTTTACGTTGGACCAGACGGATGATCTGGCCCTTTGGTTGGCCGATGATGCCGCAACTCAGTTGGAACGCGCAGACTATCCGGTGTTGTTCTGGCACGATCTGGGGCGGTTTCTGTTGATATTCGCATTGCTCCCGCTCTTGTTTTTGTTTTGGAGGGAACGCGCATGAGATGGCTTGCGATCGCGGGTGTTGCTTGTATTGCTCTTGCTTTTGCGTTGGGCGGTGCTGCCCCCTTTGGGCGTGCTGCCTTGGCGATTGGCCTGTACCCTTTGGCGGCAAACCTGTTTTCGGATCCGAACTGGCACGGTATTGCCCTGTACCGTTCCGGGGACTTCGATAAAGCCGCCGAAGCGTTCAAAAGCGCCGGAAACAATTACAATCTCGGCAACGCCGAGGCCCGGAACGGTAAATTGGCCGCCGCACTGGAGGCTTATGATCAGGCCATCGGTAAGGGTAACCCGGATGCTCAGGCAAATTTCGATGTGCTGGCCGCCTTTTATGCGGGGCAGCAGATCGAGCCAGAGGCGTTGGGCCTTTTCCCGGAACGCAAGTCAGGTCCCAAAGCTGAAAGCTTTGTGGCCCGTGGAAATGCGCGCGCGGCGGGAACGGGCAGTGAGGTCACAAACTCGAACACGATGCTGGGACTGGCGGAATTGGACAGCCGCGGGCGATTGGGGGTGCGGCGCATCTTTGATGACAAGTTTATGGTTGCTGACCAACGATGGCTCAATCAGCTTTCCGATGTTCCGGGTGAGTTCATGGCGGCCCGTATCGCGCAGGAACACAAACGCAGGGTGAAGTTGGGTCTTTCCCCTCCTGAAGCGGAGAGCCCGGAATGAAGTGGTTGGTCTTACTACTCATCGCTCTCCCAGTTCCGGTGCTGGCGCAGTCAAAGACCGTGCTGCCATCTGAGGCGTGGATAGAGGTTACCATTGAAGACAACGGCTCTGTTCCCTTCACCCGGGAGATGGTGCTTTTGACGATCCGGGGTGTTTATCGCCGGCACATCACTCGTGAAGAACTTGTCCAACCCGATTTTGAAGGGTTTAGCTGGGCACAGCTTGGGCCGGACAGTTGGTCGGAAGAAAGGATCAATGGTCGGAAGTTCAAAGTGTTTACCCGGCGCATGGCAATCTATCCGGTTGAGGCGGGCGAGCTTGCGATTGGTCCATTCGTTCACCGGTTGACGCTGACTGACGAAAATGACGACTGGTTTGAACATGAGATTCAATCGGAACCACTGTCCATTCAGGTCGCTGATGCCCCGGCCACGAAGGATTGGTGGTTTCCGGTGCGCAAGTTGCAAATCTCGGACCAGTGGTCGAATGCCCCGGATCAACTCGCCCCGGGCGAGGGTGTCTTGCGTGTCATCAGGCTGGAGGCTTTAGGTGCGACCCCCGAGATGATCCCGCCGATGCCAGAGTTGACCTCACCTTCGGCTTTGATCTTCGCGCATCCTGAGAAACGTCTAGTCGAATTGACCCCGGAGGGGCCAGTAACCTATGCATTCTGGCGCTGGACCATTCGCCCGTCTAACGATACGTCTGGCATTGTTGAACCCCTGCAATTCAGCTATTTCGACACCTTCGCGCGCGAAGCTCGTGAGGTCACGATTTCACCACAACGCATTGCGTACGGCACAGTAACCAGAGCGGTGCCCACTGACGGCCCCGAGGAGGTTGCGCCACCTGTGACGTTGCTGAAGTGGCCAGCTTTCGCAATAGCCGCTGTCGTTTTTCTGGCTGGTCTGGTTTTAGGCATGTCTGGGCATAAAGTGGCCGCTTCAAAGGCATTGCTGCGATTTGGGGTTTTCGATACCCTGGTTCGTGATTTGCGGGGTTGCGCCAAGGCCGGTCGCGCAAACGGGCTGCGACAAGCTGCTGTTGCGATCTTACGTCGGGACGGACCCTCAGCCGGGCGCCTTGAGCAAATTCGAGACTTTGACAGGCAGGTGTTCGATCCCAAGGTGGCGGCACCTGATTTGAATGAATTTGTCAGGAAATTCCTCAAAAATTAGACCTTCCGAGTTATCAAGCTTTTGTTATCTATGAAATCTTTTGAACGTATCAAAATGAAACAGTTGAACTGATCAAGAAATGATGTACTTTTCCCATTGGAGGAGAGCCCATGCATACTGCGGGATGCCCTGAACCGTTGGACCGAGTGTCCAGCGTGCTTATTGTTGATGATCATCCGCTGTTTAGCGACGCACTGGCTGCGGCGTTGCAACTGAGTTTCGAGAATTGCCGGATTGAAAAAGCCAGCACGCTCGCGCAATCATTTGAGATACTTGGCGAGGGCTTCAAACCTGACCTGATCATGTTTGACCTCAAATTGCCAGACGTCACAGGGATCTCGGGTTTTCAACAGTTCCGACAGCGTTGTCCGAAGGTGCCGGTTCTGGTCATCTCGTCCCTTGCATCCGGCGAGCTTGTGCGATCTTTGCTGGATCACGGCGCGATGGGGTTTCTTCCCAAAGATACGCCTGTGCAAACGCTCAAGATCGCGATTCAGGAAATCGCTTCTGGCCGTAAGTATGTGCCGGCCGAATACAGCCGAGTTGAAGAGGCGAAGCCAGTAGAGAGCATTGTCTATCAATCCAGCCCTGAGCTTTCATCACTGACACCGCAACAGGTCAAAATCCTGAAACTTATTTGCGTGGGCCAATCCAACAAACAGATCGCATATGAGCTGTCGCTGGCTGAGGCGACGGTCAAAGCGCATATCACCGCTTTGTTGCGCCGTCTTGGAGTGCGCAACCGGACCCAAGCGGCTGTTCTGGTCGATTCGGTTGTCGCCCGTCAGTCGCGACATGAACCGGAGGTTAAATCCTTTCTTCAACACTAGGGGGCGCAAATGCGGGATCTGGAGCACGGACCGAATTTCATTGCTATTGGCCGTTCCGCAAACTCGGACCCAAAAACCGCTGTTGAAGAAGCCTGTGCGGAATTGGATTGTCACTTATCTTGCTTCGTCCTGGCCTTTATTCCCAGCAATCTTGATCCGGCGGAAGTGTCGCGATGCCTGAACTGGAAACTCGCGGGCGTTCCAGTTTTCGGCTGCACCACCGCGGGGCAAATAACGCGATCAGGTTATGAATCGGATGCGTTATTGCTACTGGCCTTCCCGAAGTCCAACTTTCGATGCTCGTCCATTTTGTTCGAAGAACTCAGACCACTGGATTCGACTGAAATCGCAGCTACCGCACAGCGTCAGGCCGAAAGATTCCGTCATACGGCAGGATGGAACAGGCTGGCTCTGGTGTTCACCGATGGATTGTCCAAGCAAGAAGATTTGCTAGTCTCCACTCTGGAAACCGTTCTGGATGGATTGCCGATTTTTGGTGGCTCAGCCGGGGATGGCCTTCAATATGAAGAGACGTTTGTTTTTCACTGCGGCAGGGCACATAGCAATGCCGCCGTCCTGTTGTTGATCGAAACCAACCTTGGCTTTCAAGGCATCGGGTTTGATCATTTCCTGCCTATCGGGTCAGAGATCATCATCACCGACGCCAATCCGGAAGAGCGTGTAGTCTATGAGATAAACGGAGCCCCGGCAGCGCAGGAATACGCGAGGTTGGTCGGTTGTGCGGCCGAGGAACTTTCACCGCTGGTGTTTGCAGAAAACCCCCTGCTTCTGAGGCAAAATTTGAATTACTACGTACGCGCCATTCGCGAACCGATGGAGGGCGGATCCTTATCCTTTCTCGCGGCGATTGATGACGGCCTTATCATGACTTTAGGACGCGGGAAGGAGATCATCGAAACGCTCAAGGCCGGGCTGGATGTGCGCGACAATACCGGAACGGCACCTGATTTCATCCTCGGGTTCGATTGTATTCTGCGCAAGCTGGAAATCGAACAGAAGCAGTTGAGCAAACAAGTCTCAGACGTTTTGCAATCCCATCGGGTGGTTGGTTTCAACACATACGGAGAGCAGCAATCCGGTGTACACATGAATCAGACCTTTGTGGGGGTCGCCTTCTTTGAACCAGAGAAGCGAGACCTGAGCTGACTATGCTTAATCCAGACGATCCGCTCCAGATTCAGGTCTCGAAACAAGCCAAGATCATTGATGCGCTGATGCGGCGCGCCAATCGCCAAAAGGATGTTGGGCCGTCAGCCTTTCTGGCATTCCAGTCGGCCATCGAGTTGCAGCAGCAGGTGATGGAGCAGAGCCGTGATCTGGAACGCGCAACCACCGAGCTTGAAAGCGCCAGATACGAACGCGAACAAACACGAAAGAGCCTCGTTAAAGCGCTGTCGTCCATGGAAGAAGGGTTTGCGCTGTTTACTGATGGTGAGTTGAATCTGTGTAACGAGCTGTTTCAGGCGATCTTCCCGGATATGTCGGACATCGTCGGGCCGGGTCTCAGTCTGGGCCGGTTCTTTCTATTGGTACAGAGCAGCCGCGAATTCGTGTCGTCTGATCACGGTATCTCGAACATGTTGGATACGTTGGAACGCAATTGCCATACGGGTATGGTGTCAAGCGACGTGATCGAATTGCGCGGCGACCGTTGGTACCAACTCAGCGCTCAGTACACGTCGGTACAGAATGTGGTCATACTTCTCACTGATATCACGTCGGTTGTTCGTCGGAACCGCGATGAGAAAGAGACCCTGATCGACCGGCAGGAAGACTACCTTCAGGCGGTTTTTCAAAACATGAGCTCTGGCGTCTGCACTTTCTCGTCAGAGTCCCAGATCATGATGCACAATGCGCGGTTTCGGGAGATTCTGAACCTGCCGCTCTCCTTTTTGCAGGGAAATGTACCTGTGAAAACGCTTCTGGATCTGATGCGGAAGCGCGGGCTGATCAAGACCGAAGATGAACGCAGGATCGGTAAATGGCAGCACGAGTTGAAAAATCGGGGTTGGCTGCGCAAACGAGTGCGCGATGGATCGGACCGCGTTCTGGACATACAAGTCAACCAGCTGCCGGATGGTGGTTTTCTCGTCGAACTCAAAGACGTGACACTTGAAGCCCGTGCAACCGAAACTCTGGAAAACCGGGTCATGGAACGCACGGCCGAATTAACCCATGCAAACGCCAAGCTGGTTAAGGAATATGACGAAAAAGCGCGGGTGGAAGAGGCGTTGCGCATCGCCAAGGAACGGGCCGAAGCTGCGGTATCCTCCAAAACACGATTCCTTGCCGCAGCGAGCCACGACTTGCTCCAACCGATCAATGCCGCAAAGCTGATGATTTCCACCTTGTTGGAAATCACGCGTGAGTCCGATCTTCATGAGATGATGGAACGGCTGGACGGTGCATTCGGCTCTGCCGAACAATTATTGCATTCATTGCTGGATATCTCAAAGCTCGAAACGGCTGATCCGGGCACGGTCTCACCGACTGATGTCAGTCTTGCGTCGATGATCGCGGGGATACAGGGCGATCAAACGTTGGTTGCCGAAAACAAGAACGTGAGACTTGATGTTGTTCCTTGCTCGGAAATCGTCAACTCTGACCCGGTCTATCTTTTACGCTCGATCCAGAACCTCGTGGTGAATGCCATCCAATATACCGAATCCGGAGGCCGGGTTCTGGTGGGCTGTCGCAGGCGTGGTGACAAGGTCATCTTACAAGTCTGGGACACTGGCATTGGAATTGCGCTCAAAGATCAGGAGCGTGTTTTCGAAGAATTTACACGGGCGGAAAACGTGCCATTGGGTTCCGGCATGGGATTGGGGTTGTCAGTGGTGGACCGCGCCTGCCGACTTCTGGGTCATAAGCTGTCGCTGCGATCAAAACCTGGGATTGGATCGGTGTTCAGCATCGAAATGGACAGGGTTGAAGCAGGGCAAACTGTGGTTGAACCCTTGGATCTTCTTGCAAACACGAGCGATGTGCCGCTCGATTTCATTGTTTTAGTGATCGAAAACGACCGTGATGTATTATTCGGCACTACGCAGTGGCTGGAACAAAACGGTGCAAGCGTTCTACCGGCTCAGACACCGCAGGAAGCCATGCAATTCATAAGAGATTTCGGAATGCCGCCTGATATCATTCTGGCCGACTATCAACTGGATGATGGTGAAACCGGAGTGAATGCAGTTCGTCAGATACGCGAGATGACGCAGACCCAGATTCCGGCGATCTTGATCACTGCGGATCGCAGTGAAACCTTGCGCAAAGACGGGCTGCGTCTTGAGATTACTGTCATGACAAAACCGGTCAAACTACCTCGGCTCCGGTCTTTGATCATATGGAAGATTCAGCGCGCCGTCTTTACCAAGACGCTCGACACCGACAAAAGTCGGCGGTGACATGAGCTGTCTAGCCCATACTCTCATCTATGGGAGGACAAGATCATGAGAATGTTTCTTTGCGGGCTGTTACTTTCGTTGTGGAGTTTGAATCCAGCCTCCGCGGCCTCGATTGACGCAGAACAGGCTTATGATTTGCTGTTCCAGGATGGCGTTCTGGACAGTATCGCAAGGGACAAGGAGTTGCTATACCAGCGCACCGTCACAAACCAGCTTCGGGCCGATACAGCCGAGCGTGATACCGGCGATATCGCGCTCAGCTTCGCGGACGATGGAACCGAAATGGCGCATCTGGAGTTTCGCCAAAATGACAAACACCGCGCCATGGGAGTCTTTCCGGCCAGTGTCGGGAATCCGATGATCATGGTATTTTATGAAAGTGCCATCCGGGACATGGCTGAGTCCGCCGGAGGCAGCCCGTTCTACATCCGAAACCGCGTCAAAGACGCGCTGGTTCAACCTGCCGAGATTATCAAGGGTGAGGCGTTGCTCGATGGCAAAACCATCCCTGTTCAGACCATCCTCATGCGGCCCTTTGCCGAGGATCCGAACCGGGACCGCATGCAAGGCTTCGGAGATCTTACCCTCAGCGTCACCGTGTCAGAGGAGGTTCCGGGATGGTATCTGCGCTTGGTTGCTGAAGCTGCGTCCCAAGGCGAGGGCACGGTAGTTTATCGATCGGAGATACAGTTTGAAGGCGTGCAGGAGGGACGAGAATGAATGCCTCGGACCGTAAATGGGGACGTAACCGGATGATCTATTCCGTCTTAGTTGCGGCTTTCCTGGTTGTACCGATCACAGTGTCAGCACAAAGCGTCGCCGACCGGCTCAACGATTACCCGACCGCAGCGCGCGCGGACTACGTGTTCGCATGTATGGTGACCAACGGCCAGACCCGCGAGATGCTGGACCGGTGTTCGTGCTCGATTGATCTGATCGCTTCGATATTGCCCTATGAACGATACGAACAGGCGGAAACCGTCCTGTCGATGCGCCGGGTCGGGGGTGAGAGAATGGCGTTTTTCAAAAGCGCGGTTCTGGCTGATAACATGGTAGCTGATCTGCGCCGCGCACAGGCCGAGGCTGAAATTGTCTGTTTCTGAGTTGAACGCGAAACCGCCCGTTAGCTGGCAGCAGCCTTGGGCAGGTCTTTCTCGAAGGTATTGCCCTCGGTATCTGTTGCCTTGACCGTCAACATGGTCGAGCCGTTGTCGTTATAGGCAAAACGGAAAGCCGGGTTCTCCGAGATCGAAATGCCGCCGTCCATAGTGAACAGCAACTCATCCCCCTGCCAGACTTCGATATGGTCGATGAAATGCGCAGGGATGAATAGTTGCGTAACCTGATCGCGCTGCAGGCCGGAATAGTTCGGGTGACGGATCATGATCTGAGCTTCTCGACGCGGCGTGGAAATCTGCGCCTCTTGCCCAAAGCTGCGCAGCTTCATCTTGCCCATGGACGCCAATGCGACCTCTGGGTCTTTGCTGGCTGGTGCTGAACAGCCGCCCGATGCTTTGACAAACCGGCCGGTCATATGAAGCCCGTCAGGCGTTTCAGCAATCACGCGGACATTCGAATATTGGTTCACGCGGACTCGCATCTCGAAATCCAATTGACCCATGGCTGGCGAAAAAGCAAAGACGCCTGCGATCGGGGCCGGGTTTTCGTCGATCACGACAGTGGCAGCGGAAATCCGGGCATCGGGATCAAGCTGTTTCAAAACGATCGGCACCGTTGCGGCATCATGCGCCCGGTAAGGGGCGTCCAGCGAAAGCAGCGTGTCCGCATTTCCGATCTGGGCATCGCCCACGACATCGTATTGCAGGTCCTTCCATGTCTCGCTGCTGCCCAGCGGATTTTTGATTGGCTGCTCTGCCCATGCAGGCAGGGCTATTGCAAGTGAAAGGATTGCTGCGGGTGCTAGTGCTCTGGCCATGTTGATTCCTCCGGCAACCGGTAGCGAAGAATGTGCCACAAAACGCAAGGAAAATATATGCCGACGAAAGGCGTGGTGGTTCTGTCAGAGATCTGTGCCAATGTTCTGGTCGGAGGGCTGCTATGTTTGAAGCCGTGATTTTGCTATGCGTTCAGGTTGCGACAGAGCCTTGCAGAGAACAGCTTTTGCCGGGTTACGAAGCCCGATCACAGGCTGAATGCGAGCAGAAGCTGAAAACAACTCTTCCGCCGCTTTCCGATTGGCGCAGCGGCGAACCGTTTTGCCAACACATTGGTCAGGCACTGGAATTTGAAGAAGCTGCGCCAGGTCTGTTCGTGCATCGCGGTTTGATAGCGGAACCCGCCGCGGACAATCTGGGCGATGTGTCCAATATCGGATTTGTCATCGGCCAGGACAGTGTTGCGGTGATTGATACGGGAACGGCACCTTGGATAGGAGAGGCTGTCTGGCGGGCTATTCGGACAGAGACCGACAAGCCAGTCAGTCACGTAATTTTGACCCACATGCATCCCGATCACACATTGGGGACTGAGTCTTTGACCCTTTCAGGTGCGCAGGTTGTCGGCCATGTGGGGCTGGAGAGAGCGTTGCTGGACCGGTTGGGCAACTATGTCGAAAGCCTGAGCGCCGCGATCGGCGATAGCGCCTATGTGGGCGTCGGGCCAGTTTCGGTCGACATCGCTGTCGAAACCACGGACGAGATCGACCTGGGTGGGCGTAAACTGATCCTGCGGGCCTGGCCCCGAGCACATACCGGGAATGACTTGACCGTCATGGATGCAAACACCGGCGTTATGTTCACGGGCGATCTGGTATTTCACCGGCATACCCCGGCATTGGATGGTCAACTGATCGGCTGGCAACGCGTCCTGAAGCAGATGACCGGGCTTGACGTCACCCAAATCGTACCCGGCCACGGTGGGCCGATCCTGGCGTGGCCTGAGGGCGCCGAGGATATGAGGCGCTATTTGAATGTGCTGGAAACCGACACGCGCGAAGCAATCGACAGTGGTCAGCGGCTGGGCAATGCGGTTGAAACGATCGCTCAGGAAGAAGCGGTGCACTGGGAATTGTTTGACGCCTACAACCCGCGCAATGCGACGGTCGCATTCACCGAACTTGAATGGGAATAGCCCTGTCAGCGAATAGCCCGATCCAGGTTTTTCGCGGCGCCCAGATTAGTCTGATCTGCGCCCCGAACGTCAGTCAGCCGCGTTGCCGTCAAATCGGCATTCGTAAAATCGGCACCGGACAATGTGGCCCCTGTCAGGTCCGCCCCGCCCAATGTGGCCATCGACAAATCCGCATTGGTGAAATTTGCGTTGGGTAATTTGGCAAATTCCAGATCGGCGCGTGACATTTGCGCGTCAGTGAAATCCACGTCCGATCCACGAGCCGAGGACAGAACGCCTCGCATAAGCCCCATGGATTGGTTGCGCATGTCGGCGGAGAAATCTGCCCCTTTAAACACCGCTCGGGTCAGATTGGCTTTGGTAAAGTCCGCGGCGGTTCTGGCATTTGTGAAATCGGCGTTGCTAAGGTCTGCATTGCTGAGCTGGGTTTGGAACAACTCGGCCCCAATAAGTGACGCGCCGGAAAGGTTTGCCCCGATCATCCAAGCCTGGCTCAGAACTGCACCATCCAGTTTTGCCCCTGACAAATTGGTGCCGTTTAAAGATGTCGCTCGCAGGATCGCATTGCTGAAATCCAGTCCGGACAAGTCCAAATTGTTGAGCCAGACCCGGGTGAAATCGGCGGGATTGTCGGTCATGGCGGCTTTCAACCGGGAGATAACGTCGGCGCGGGACATCTGCGCTTCGGTCATTTTAGGCAATGTCATGTCAACGCCACTGAGCGGTGACTGGCCAAGGGCGGATAGTGGCGCGAGAGCTAACAAGATGATCAGTAAGGGTCTCATGTATCCCTCCGTTTTTTGGCTGGCGCTCTAACCCTGATCCGACGTCAACTGCTGCAGCATTTGCGAGATCGCAAACAGACGGCGCTCAATTATTTGAGGAGTTTCGCAGAGATAGGTGATCGAGCGCTGACGGTCTGTATAGATCAACTGGTCCCAATCCAGCTGCTCTTCAAGGGCATCGACGCGGTCATAATCCGGCGGGTCAGCAGACAAGGCTTGCTCCATTTCCACTCGGGTCAGATCAATTTTTTCGGCCATGTCGATCTGGTTCAGTGAAAACTCGCCGATTCCGATGATGATCCGCTTGCGTCGTTTGGACAAGGTGTCGAAGACACGTTGAAACACCAATCCCAGAATGTCCGGATCCCCGTTGTAGCGAGCTGCAAATTCCGCGACTTGGGGCTGCAGGTCTTCCAGTTCGATCCGTCTCAGGGCCAGCAGCCCGGCGATTTCTTCAATTTCGGCGCTGTTTTGTGTGGGTTCACTCTCAGTGATCTGGTGCGGCCACATAAGACCCAGCGACAGATCTTCGACTTTGCGTTGAATACACGGCCAGGTGGGATCGGAATAATCCGCCGCAATGCTTGGACCAACAGTGCCGAGCCAAGCCAGTGCCATAACAATCAGCTTGCGGTTCGACATCATAGCTCTCCTCCACGCGGATATTATGCATGAAATCTGCGTGCTAAGTCCATTCAACCCAATACACACCATTGTCTTAATTGTTTGAACAAGGGGCTGACCCTCATACTCGACCCATGCTGTCGGTCTGAATGATTCCGGCGCAAGGGAGGACAGACAGATATGAGAACACGCGCGGCGGTTGCTGTGGCGGCAGGTCAACCATTGGAAATCATGGAGGTTGAACTGGATGGGCCAAAAGCAGGCGAAGTCCTGATTGAGGTGAAGGCGACCGGTCTATGCCATACGGACGAGTTTACCCGTTCGGGCGATGATCCCGAAGGGATATTTCCTGCAATTCTGGGCCATGAAGGCGCAGGAGTTGTTCAGGAGGTCGGGGAAGGTGTTACCAGCCTTGAGGTAGGGGACCATGTGATCCCGCTTTACACCCCCGAATGCCGCGAATGCGAATATTGCCTGAACCCCAAGACGAACCTGTGTCAAAAGGTGCGCGCGACGCAGGGCGCGGGTCTGTTGCCGGACGGTACGACCCGGTTCAGCATGTTGGATGGCACACCGATCCATCACTACATGGGCTGTTCGACCTTCGCCAATCACACGGTGGTGCCAGAAATCGCGCTGGCCAAAGTGCGCAAGGACGCGCCGTTCGACAAAATTTGTTATATCGGCTGCGGCGTCACAACCGGGATCGGAGCCGTCATCAAAACCGCCAAGGTCGAGATCGGATCGCGCGGCGTTGTGTTCGGTCTCGGCGGTATCGGCTTGAACGTAATCCAAGGTCTGCGCATGGCTGGTGCGGATCAAATCGTTGGCGTCGATCTGAACGATGGCAAAGCCGAGATGGCAACGTATTTCGGTATGACCGATTTCGTGAACCCCTCGAAAGTCAACGGTGATCTGGTGGCACATCTGGTCGAACTGACCAGTGGTGGCGCGGATTACACCTTTGACGCCACGGGCAATGTTGGTGTGATGCGTACCGCTTTGGAATGCGCGCATAAAGGGTGGGGTGAAAGCATCATCATCGGCGTTGCACCCGCTGGTGCCGAAATATCGACTCGTCCCTTCCAGCTGGTCACCGGACGGTCGTGGCGCGGAACGGCGTTTGGCGGTGCCAAGGGGCGGACGGACGTTCCGAAAATCGTCGACTGGTACATGGATGGCAAGATCGAGATCGATCCCATGATCACGCACAATCTTACACTGGATGAGATCAACCACGGCTTTGAGCTTATGCACGAGGGTAAGTCGATCCGTGCAGTAGTGGAGTACTGACATGGACTTAAAGGTCATCTCACAAAACCGCAGTTTTGGAGGGGAGCAAACTGTCTACTCCCACTCGTCCGAGAGCTGTGATTGTGAGATGACCTTTGCCATCTATCTGCCACCACAGGCCAAAACCGGACCAGTGCCGGTGCTATGGTATCTGTCCGGCCTGACCTGCACCCATGAAAACGCGATGACCAAAGGCGGTTT
This sequence comes from uncultured Ruegeria sp., assembly GCF_947497005.1. Lineage (GTDB taxonomy): Bacteria > Pseudomonadota > Alphaproteobacteria > Rhodobacterales > Rhodobacteraceae > Ruegeria. Next base: position 41,338 of record NZ_CANMFF010000017.1, read on the forward strand.
TCAGGAGGCAGCGGCGGATTATGGCGTTGCTGTGGTGTTTCCTGACACCTCTCCGCGCGGCGACAACGTTGCGGATGACGACGCCTATGATCTGGGTCAGGGGGCAGGGTTCTATGTGAACGCTACCCGGGATCCCTGGCGGTCGCATTTCAGAATGTATGACTACATCGTCGACGAGCTGCGCGATATCGTGTTGAAGAATTTCCCGATTCAGGATCGCCATGGAATCACAGGTCATTCCATGGGCGGTCACGGCGCGATTACGATCGCGATACGCAATGCAGATAAATTTGGATCGCTTTCCGCATTTGCGCCGATTGCGCATCCGACACGCTCGGATTGGGGCCGCAAACAGCTCAGTAGCTATCTCGGGGATGACGAAAACACCTGGGTCGAGCATGACGCCACTCTGCTGCTTGAAGAACACGGATGGAAAGGTGACCTGCTGATCGATCAGGGTGCGGATGATCAGTTCCTTGATCTGCTCAAACCCGAAGCTTTGGCTAACATGATGGCCAAGCGACGACAGCCCGGTCAGATCAGAATTCAGGAAGGGTATGACCATTCATATTTCTTCGTGAACAGTTTTGCGCGCGACCATGTCGAATGGCACGCCGAACGTCTAAGCCAATGAAAAACGCAAGGAAAGAATGATAGTGTTCAGAACGGTAATCACGGCTACTTGCCTCATGTTTGCACCTGCCTTCGTCAGTGCCGAAGGCGATCCCGAAGCGGGTGAGAAAGTCTTTCGCAAGTGCAAAGCCTGTCACGCTGTGGGCGAGGGGGCGGAAAACAAAGTGGGGCCCATGCTGAACGGTATCGTTGGGCGTCAGGCAGCAATGGTTGAGGGGTTTGGCTATTCCCCGACTCTCATCGAACTGTCCGAAGAGGGGCTGGTCTGGACACCGGAAGAACTGGACGCGTTTCTAACAAAACCGCGCGACTACGCGAAGGGGATCAAGATGACCTTTGCCGGTCTGCGAAAAGAAGACGATCGCGTCAATATTATCGCATATCTTGCGACCTTTGAGGACCCAGGGTCGTAAGAGAGCGCATTGCTCGCACGTCGAACTGGCCGGAATAGGGCTGGTCCGGACGAGCATTAACAGACACCGCAATCCGACCTGGGTGAGGTGTTGCTATGCAGCGAGAACGCTGCACGAAAGGGAGGAGATTGAATGAAAAATTTATCGCTTTGGACCTCCGGGATTGCCATTGCACTGGCCACCGCGGCCTATGCAAATGACGACCTGGTTGCCCAGATGGAGAACGCGAAACAGTGGGCGATCCAGACGGGTGACTACAAAAATCAGCGCTATTCCGCACTGGATCAGATCAACGCAGACAATGTTGGTGATCTACAGGTCGCATGGACCTTCTCGACCGGCGTTCTGCGCGGTCACGAGGGTTCGCCGCTGGTGATTGGCGACATGATGTATGTCCACACGCCGTTCCCGAACATTGTCTATGCACTGGATCTGGCCAATGACGGCAAAATCGTCTGGAAGTATGAGCCCAAGCAGGACCCGGACGTGATTCCGGTTATGTGCTGTGACACGGTGAACCGTGGTGTGGCTTACGCTGATGGCAAGATTTTCCTGCATCAGGCCGACACCAAGGTTGTGGCGCTGGATGCCAAGTCCGGCGATGTCGTGTGGGAAGTCCAGAATGGTGACCCGGCGATTGGTGAAACCAACACAGCCACAGTGTTGCCTATCAAGGACAAGGTCATTGTCGGAATCTCGGGTGGCGAATTTGGTGTGCGCGGGTCGGTTACGGCCTATGACATGAACTCGGGCGAGCAGGTTTGGCGCGCCTATTCCATGGGACCGGACTCCGATATCCTGGTTGATCCTGAAAAAACCACCCATCTGGGTAAACCTGTTGGTGCAGACTCGGGTACAAACACCTGGGAAGGCGATCAGTGGAAGATTGGCGGCGGGACCACCTGGGGCTGGTATTCTGCGGATCTGGACGAAAACCTGATGTACTATGGCACGGGTAACCCGTCGACCTGGAATCCGGCGCAACGCCCGGGCGACAACCGCTGGTCCATGACCATCATGGCACGTGATATCAACACCGGTGTGGCAAGATGGTTCTACCAGATGACGCCGCATGACGAATGGGACTATGACGGCATCAATGAAATGATCCTGTCGGAACAGGAAATTGATGGCACCGAACGCAAGCTGCTGACCCATTTCGACCGCAACGGTCTGGGATACACCATGGACCGCGTCACAGGTGAGTTGCTGGTGGCCGAAAAGTTCGACCCGGTTGTGAACTGGACAACGGGCGTTGACATGGATCCCAACAGTGACACTTATGGTCGTCCGGCTGTGGTTGCGCAGTATTCGACGGAACAGAACGGCGAGGACGTAAACTCGACCGGTATCTGCCCGGCGGCTCTGGGGACCAAAGACCAACAGCCTGCAGCCTATTCGCCGAAGACTCAGCTGATGTACGTGCCAACCAACCATGTTTGCATGGACTATGAGCCGTTCCGCGTGTCCTACACTGCTGGTCAGCCCTATGTGGGTGCGACTCTGGCGATGTACCCGGCACCGGATAGCCATGGTGGTATGGGTAACTTCATCGCTTGGGATAATACGGACGGAAGCATCAAGTGGTCTCTGCCCGAGCAGTTCTCAGTCTGGTCTGGTGCTCTGGCAACCGCTGGCGATGTGGTCTTCTACGGAACGCTCGAAGGGTATCTGAAGGCCGTTCATGCTGAAACTGGTGAAGAACTGTATAAGTTCAAAACACCTTCTGGCATCATCGGCAACGTGATGACGTATGAGCAAGGTGGCAAGCAGTATATCGGCATCCTGTCGGGTGTTGGTGGCTGGGCCGGTATTGGTCTGGCGGCTGGTCTGACCAACCCCAACGACGGTCTGGGCGCCGTAGGTGGCTATGCCGCTCTCAGCGACTATACCGCGCTGGGCGGTCAACTGACTGTGTTCGCCCTGCCGAACTAAGCCAAGAAACAGACCGGCGCGGCCCAAACAGACCGCGCCGGTTTTCACCTGTAAAGAAACGAGTTTTTCATGAACCACTCTGTACGTCTTCTGGCATCTGTTCTTGTGTCCAGCCTTCCCGGGGCCGCGATTGCTGACAATCTGGCGGTCTCGTATTCCGAGGATGGGCGGTACTACACCGAAGACGATATCCCGACATTCAACGTGGCCGAGAATGGCACAGTGGACTGGATGACCTTTTCAGGCTTTCGGCGTTATCACGCGGAATGCCATGTCTGCCATGGTCCGGATGGTGAAGGCTCGACCTATGCGCCCGCTTTGAAAGAATCGGCGCTGGATATGGACTATTACGACTTTGTCGACATCGTTACGAACGGTCGTCAAGTGGTGAACGCCGCTGAAAATTCGGTGATGCCGGGATTTGGCAACAACCCGAATGTGATGTGCTTTCTGGATGACATCTATGTATACTTAAAGGCTCATGGATCGGGCGCGATTCCGCGCGGTCGCCCACCCAAGAAAGAGGCGAAATCCGATGTGATCCGCGAGGATGAAGATGCGTGCATGGGTTAAGGCTTGTTTTGCTCTGACGGCACTTAGCATGTGGTTCGGTCAGGCGCTGCCTGCGCAGGCTCAAACCTCTGACCTGGTATCAAAGACAGCCTTTCGCGTTTGCGCGGACCCCGCCAACTACCCTGTGTCGACCGAGGACGGATCGGGGTACGAAAACCAGCTGGCCGAGTTAATCGCTGCTAAGTTGGAATTGCCTGTTCAGTATGTCTGGTTTCCCCAAGCGACGGGGTTCATTCGAAACACCTTGACCGCTAAACGGTGCGATGTGGTGATCGGCTACGCGCAAGGTCATGAATTGGTGCAGAACACCAATCACTACTATACGTCCGCCTATGCGCTCATCGTGCCGATGGACAGCGATCTGGCCCAGGTGGATCGATTGAATGACCCAGCGCTCAAGGGGCGTAAGATCGGGATCGTGGCGGGTACTCCTCCGGCGGCGCATATGGCGCGCAACGGACTGATCGGTCAGGCCAAGCCCTACAACCTGTTTGTCGATCGCCGCGTGGAAAGCCCGGCTATCGATATGCTGGATGATCTGCAATCGGGAGACATTGATGCGGCCATCCTTTGGGGTCCGCTGGGCGGACCTTTGGTCAAGGCTGATTACCCCGATTTCAAGGTTATCCCAATGGTCAAAGAAGAGCTGCCTCCACGCCTGTTCTATCGCATCACAATGGGCGTGCGGCAGGGTGAAAAGGTTTGGCAGCGGCAACTGAATTCATTGATCCGCCGCAATCAGGATGAGATCAATGCTGTGTTGGCCGAAGCGGGTGTTCCATTGGTGAATGATCTGGGGACCGAGGTTCTGGACCTGTCGCAATGATGCGTGCGTTCCTGGCAATTGCGCTATTCTCAACCTCGGCAATAGCGCAAACCGTCCCGGAACCCAGTGACTACCGCATGGAAAACTACCGCGCGCCGGTGCCTGACCAGATAACCGGCGGCACAACCATCGGCCCGGAAGACACGCACGGCCTTTGGCAAGATCAGAGCGCTGCGTTTATCGACGTTTTACCTCAGCCGCCGAAACCAGCCAATCTGCCCGAGGGCACGATTTGGCGGGACAAGCCGCGCGACAGCATTCCCGGTACGATCTGGTTGCCCAATGTTGGTTACGGAGCAATTGCAGACGTCACAGCGGACTATTTTCGATCGGGGCTAGAGACCAGCACCAATGGCGACGTCAACCGTAGAGTTGTGTTCTTCTGCCTCGAAGATTGCTGGATGAGTTGGAACGCGGCCCGACGCGCAATCGATTGGGGCTATACCAAAGTCTACTGGTTCCCCGAAGGCACCGATGGCTGGGCCTTGTGGGGGTACCCATTAGAACGGGTCGAGCCATTTCCGGGTCAGCCCGCAACCGGAGGCGGTTGATCTAAAAGCCCGCCAGTTTCTTGTGCAAGTGACTGACCGTGCCGTCCGTATCCGTCATCGTTACGTCAACCGCTTGCGCACGGCTTGGGACGGATATGCCGACCCTCGGGTTTTCAGACAATGAAATTGATCCGGTCATCTGAACATAACCGGTGCCGTCAAGCTCAATATCCACGGTTTCGACATAGCGCATAGGGATGAACAGCAGAGAAATCTGGTCCATCTGCATTCCAGAATGCGACGGATGATCAATGTTCAGATCCATTTTGTTGGCACGATCCGCGCCCAAATTAGATAGACGTGACAGAGTGTCCAGCGCAGGGACACGACCGACCAGTTCGGCCTTCATCGTTCCCAAATTTTCCAATGCCAATTTCGGATCGGTTCCCGGTGGTGCGGCACAAGCCCCAACGCCGGATGTTTTGACGAATGTTTCCGAGACCCAAAGCCGGCCATCCGTGGTTTCGGCGATGACATGCATCGGGGTCGGCCCGTTCACGCGCAAGGTCACGTCGAAGTAGAAACTCGGCAGCGGTTCTTCCAGCTCGAACACCGCAGAAACCGGCATTGGATTTTCGTCCAGTACCAAAGTCACTTTGGCTACGTTCGTTCCTCGGGGGGCGATGACCTGCGCCGCCAGTTTTGCTCGCGCATCATCGGGTGTGCGATAGGGTGCATCAATTGCGATCAATGCGTCGCCATTCTGCATGGGCCGGTCGCCGTAAAGCAGCGCGCGGACATTTTCCCATGCTTCATTCGATGCAAAGGCCGGAGCAGCCAGCACGCAGAACAGGGCTGCAATCAGGTGAGAAGCCTTCATTGTCTTCCTCCTTGCAGAAAGCTGCCAAAGGCACGCGGCCCGTCGCAGGTTTCTATCGTTTCTATCACAGAGAGCGCCTTTGGGTCCACGATGCTGACAGTGTTGTCGAACCAGTTTGCGACGACCACCAGATCCTCGCTGGCGGTTGCATCAATGCCCTCCGGGTACTCTCCGACCTCGATCAGAGCTTCATGCTCCAACGTCGTTAGAGAGATAACGCTGAGCGTATTTGCATATTGGTTTGTGACGAATGCATGACCCTGGGCAAAAGCGATCCCATAAGGGCGTTCGCCGACCGGAATCGTGGCGGTGACCGTGCCAGTTTCGACATCGATAACGCTGACATCATTGCTTCCGACATTGCCGACGAACAGCCGCCCATCCGGGGCAAAGCGCAATCCAAAGGGGCGGGTGCCAACGGTAATTCGATGACGTGATTGCAGAGTTTCTGTATCAAACACTGACACCTGATCTGCGTCCTTGTCAGCTGAAGCCAGAAAACGACCATTGGCTGACATCGCGATCCCAGCGGGGGCGGTGCCTGTTGGCAGTTCCTTCAGAACCTCCAGGTTTTCGCCGTCCAGCATCCAAAGACGGGCGTTGTACCAATCCGACACAAATACCCGTCCACCTGTCGAGTCCAGCACGATCCCGATGGGACCACCATCCAGTACATTCTGCGCTATCGTCTCACCGGTCTCAGAGGACAAACGCCGCACAGTTTTGCTGTCCGGGGACACGGTGAACAGCGTTCCGTCCAACCCAGCGGCCACGCCCGCAGGCTTGCCGGGCAGGGGCCAACGGGCGGTTTCCTGCATTTCGGAAAGATCAATCCGGCTGAGTTCCTCGCCGTTTTGACAAGTGATGAACGCCGTCTCTGCCAGCGCCATGCTAGCAGAGATCGCCGCAATCAACGTGAACAATCGGCTAGCTTGCCGCACCAAAACGCTCGACCAGCGCATCCAGTCCGGCCTGATACACTCCGGTCACGGCGACGATGGCGGCCTCGTCATTCAATTCGGCTGGCGGGTCATTGTTTGGATAGCCACGATAAAAGGCCCCGCGCCATTCGATGATCGAACCGCCCCCGTCACGCGGTTTGACTGTCAGATGCGACGAGTAATTGGTTACTGGCAGTACCTCAACCGCGACATCGATGATCCGGTAGGAATAGCTCATCTTATCGTCGCTGAATTTGTAGAGGACTTCGTCAATCGTCGGCCCATCTTCTTGACCCAGCGTCAGCAACCGCGTCGCGTCAATCTCATTGCCACCTTTGCCCTCGGTCGCAAACACAGCGGGATGCCATGACATGTCATCGAAGTTTCCAACGACAGTCCAGACCTCTTCGGGTGAAGCTGCGACTTCGGCGGTCAACGTGACCTTTTGCCGGGTTGGTCCGTGCGCCCAGACCGTGCCCGGAACCAATAGCGCAGCGGTCGTCACAAGAAGCATTCGTCGATTCATCCTGTATCCTCCCTGAATGCGTTTGGCGGTCGTTGGCCTGTCTCCCGATCGTGCGTTCCCAGTCAATTCCACAATCAAACACACTAAAACGGCCACCCTATACGACCCCTCTGCAAAAAAGCAGTTGGTCGCGGGAAACCATAGCAAGATCAACCGCATACGCGCATTCTTATAAAATAAGAATCGAGCTTAATCATGAAGCTGATAGGCTTTGTATTACAACACGGCCAAAAGTATCGGTTCCGTTCTTGGGGCGTTTTACCCTTGATGAGCCAACCTGATCTTTCGGGTAACAGGAGGGCATATTGACCATGCGCATATTGCCGCTGTTTGCAGCGCTTTTCTGGTGTATGTCTGCAGTGACTGCGGCGGCGATCGAAGTGAAAGCTACGGTGCTGCGGATCGACTATCCGTCGCTTCTGCCAATCTCTCGATATGATCTGAAGCCCGACGATCTGGGCTTTGCCGGTGCCGCGCTTGGGGATGAGGATAACGGCACCACCGGCGGATTTCTGGGGCATACCTATGAAACTGCAACCGTTGCAGTTTCGCCGGAAGAGGCCGACGCCGCGATGGATCAGATCATCGCCGACGGGGTACGCCTGATCGTGCTGATGGCCAAAGCCCCCGAAATTTTGCGCCTGACGGATAAGGCGGCTGAGGCCGGGGTGCTGGTGTTCAATGTGTCGGCACCGGATATCGATTTGCGGGACGTAAACTGTCGCGGCAACCTGCTACATATTGCGCCGTCCCGTGCCATGACAGCCGATGCAGTGGCTCAGTTTGCGGTCTGGAAAAAATGGGGGGATTGGTTCCTGCTGGCCGGTTCAAACCCCGAAGATGTGAAACTGGCAGACGCCTTTCGCCGCGCGGCTACCAAGTTTGGCGCAAAGATTGCCGAGGATCGAATCTTTGCGGATACCGGAGGCTCTCGGCGGACGGATTCCGGTCATGTTCTGGTTCAGCGTCAATTGCCACTGGATACGCAGGACGTGCGAGATCATGACGTGGTGATTGCTGCAGACGAAACCGATTACTTCGGGCGTTACCTGTCTTACCACCTTTGGACCCCGCGCCCGGTGATGGGATCAGGTGGGTTGCGCCCGACGACGTTTCACGGTGCTCATGAGGCATGGGGGGCAACCCAGTTCCAGACCCGTTTCGAGGAACTTACAGGCCGCTATGTTCGGCCCGAGGATTACAACACCTGGCTTGCGCTGCGTGTGATTGGCGAGGCCGTGACCCGTGCCAGCACAGCTGACCCCGATGGAGTGCGTGACTATGCCTTGTCGGACAAATTCGAACTGGCTGCCTTCAAAGGGCAAAAGGTTACGTTCCGCGACTGGAATGGGCAGTTGCGCCAACCGATCCTTCTGTATGACGGATCGATCACCGTCAGCGTCAGCCCGCAAGAGGGGTTTCTGCACCAGGTCTCACCGCTCGATACGCTGGGATTGGATCGGGCGGAATCCAGCTGTCAGGCATTTGAATAACCGGAGGTTTTGATGAAACAACTATTGCTGATCGTTGCTTGTGCTGCGTTGACCTCTGGTCCTGCGATCGCGGGCAAGGCCTTTGTCTCAAACGAACGGAGTAACACCATTACCGTGGTGGATACCGAAACCTGGGAGGTGATCACCGAATTTCCGGGCGGCAACCGCCCGCGTGGCATTACCGTCAGCCCGGACGGCAAGACGCTCTATGTCTGTGCCTCGGACGACAATATCATCCGGGTGTTTGATACCGAGACCTACGAGGAACTGCCCAGTCTGCCCTCTGGTCCGGACCCCGAGCTTTTCATCCTCGAACCATCAGGCAAGCGGCTCTACATCGCCAATGAGGACGACAATCTGGTGACGGTCACAGACACCGAAACCCGCACCATTCTGGCCGAGGTGCCGGTTGGCGTCGAACCCGAAGGCATGGGGATGAGCCCGGACGCAAAATTTGTGGTCAACACCTCTGAAACCACCAATATGGCGCATTTCATCTCCACCGAGGATTACTCCATCAAGCATAACATTCTGGTCGACCAGCGTCCACGTTATGCCCAGTACACCGCCGATGGCAAACGGCTGTTTGTAACGTCGGAAATTGGCGGTACCGTCTCGGTCATGGATATTGCCGAGGACGGAGCGCCCACGGTGGTCGGCAAGATCGGCTTTGAGGTGCCCGGCGTGCAACCGGAATGGCTGCAGCCCGTCGGGGCCAAGGTAACTTCCGACGGCAAGCGTCTGTTTGTTGCTCTAGGGCCTGCAAACCGGGTTGCCGTCGTCGACGCGCAAAGCCTTGAGGTTCAGGACTACATTCTTGTGGGGCAGCGGGTCTGGCAGCTCGATTTCACGCCGGATGAGAAATACCTGCTGACCACAAATGGAAATTCAAACGACATTACAATTATCGATGTAGCGGCGGAAAAGGCGATCAAATCGGTACAGGTCGGTCAACAGCCTTGGGGTGTAGTGACCATTGACTAAAGTTCTGGGAGGGACGGGAATGAAGAAACTTATGATCGCAGCGATGGTCGCGGCGTTCGGTGGACCGGTCTCGGCGGCGCCGCTCTGTGACGATCTGGGATTTGCCGGACTTCTGGCGAAATGCAATCGCGGTGACACCATCAAGCTGACGCTCGCCTCGGGGCAGCCACTGGGCGAGGACGTAGTTCTGCAATCCGGCGCGTATTACAAACTTGAGATCACCGCCGATGGCTCGGCGGAACTGGCGATCGAGGGACCTTCGTTCTTTCGTGCGATCTGGATGAATGAGATCGTGATTAACAAGATCGAAATCCGCCCGATGGCGGTGGATAGCATCGAGTTTGACAAGGCCGGTGTGGCGGAACTGTCGTTTATCGCAATCAAACCTGGCAGCCATGAAATTCGCATCCCCGGTTCCACCGGAGAAACGCAACGCATCACGGTCAGCATTCAATAGAGAAAGGAAAGTATGATGAAAAAGCTTGGGGTTTTGTTGATTGCTGGACTTATCGTGGCACCGGCTTTCGCCGACGAAATTGACGCGGCAACCGTCGAAAAGATCGAGGCCTATCTTGCATCCATCGAATGCCAGATGGACCCGGACGATATCGAGGTTGAAGATGACGTTTACGATCTGGACGACGTCATCTGTAAGGGTGGCAACCAGTTCGACATTAAGTTGGACAAGGACCTGAAAGAAGTGAGCCGCAAGGCGGAATAGCGGGTTGTAGCCATGATGAAACTGCTTGCAGCATGTCTTTCGCTGACCTTCACGGCGGGCGCTCTGGCCGCCGATACTTTGCCGACCATTCGCGCAGCGGTGCTCAAGATCGGGACAGTGAACTGGGAGCTGGAGACTATTCGCCAGAATGGTCTGGACAAGAAACATGGCTTCATTCTTGATGTTCAACCTTTTGCCGACAATGGCGCGACCCGCATCGCTGTTGAAGGTGACGAAGCTGATCTGGCCGTCGCTGACTGGATCTGGGTTGCCCGCCAAAGGGCTGCTGGCAAGCATTATGTCTTCATCCCTTATTCCAAAGCCGTCGGTGGGGTTGTTGTACCTGCTGACAGCCCGGCGACCAGTTTGAAGGATTTGGCAGGTGGCAAGATCGGCATTGCCGGCGGACCGTTGGACAAATCCTGGCTTATCCTGCGCGCCTATGCAGCGCAGGAATATGGGATGGATCTGAAAACCGAGACCGAGCAGGTGTTCGGTGCACCGCCACTGATCTTTAAGTCCGCTCTCGGGGGAGATTATGCGGGGGCAATCAATTTCTGGCACTTTCTGGCCAAGATGAAAGCTACAGGTATGAAAGAGCTGATCTCGGTGGAAGACGCCGGGCAGGCGCTTGGTCTTGATACAAATACGCCGCTGCTGGGCTATTACCTGAAAGAGAGTTTTCTGACTGAAAATCCAGATATTGCGCAAAACCTGTTCGCCGCCAGCCGAGAAGCCAAGGATCTGTTGGCCAATTCTCCTGAGGCGTGGGAGGCGATCCGCCCTCGTATGAACGCCAAGTCCGACGCGCAATTTGAACAGCTCAAATCCGATTGGATCGCCGGGATTCCTGATCGCAGCCCAGTCGACGCGGAAGCCGCAAACAAGATGCTGGAACTGATGGCCGAGTTGGGTGGGGCCGAGCTGGTGGGTGAAGCAACAACAGTACCACAAGGTCTGTTTGCAGACGTGGAATAGGAAGTGATGCAAGACACGCGCCTCACACCGCTTTTGTCCATTGCGGGCCTCGTGGCGTTGTGGATTGTTGCGGCCTCTCTGACAGCAGATCCGCAAGTTCTGCCACAGCCCTGGGACTTGATCCCACGTTTTAAACAGGAACTGGTATCGGGCGAATTGCCGCGCAGCCTTGGTGTGACTTTGGTGCGCGTGATCTGGGCTTTCGCATTGGCAATGACCTTGGGAACGATCATTGGGCTGTCCATGGGGCGTTCGGATGCGCTGAACCGCTGGCTCGACCCGTGGTTGGTCATTTTCCTGAACCTGCCCGCGTTGGTATTGATCGTGCTGTGCTATCTCTGGATCGGATTGACCGAGGCAGCGGCAATCACAGCCGTGACATTGAACAAAATTCCCAATGTCGCGACGATCCTGCGCGAAGGCGGCAGAGCGCTGAGCCCGGATTTGGACGCGATGGCCCAAGTTTACCAGCTGCCGAGGCAAACGCGACTGCGACATGTGATCCTGCCGCAGCTGACCCCATTTATCGCCGCTGCTGCAAGGTCGGGGCTTTCCCTGATCTGGAAGGTCGTGCTTGTGGTCGAATTTCTGGGGCGTTCATCTGGTGTTGGATTTCAAATCCACTTGTATTTTCAGCTGTTTGATGTGGCGATGGTGCTTGTCTATGCGTTTTCCTTCATTGCGGTCATGCTGATCGTCGAATGGCTGGTTTTGCAACCATGGGAGCGTAAGGCACGGCGGTGGAGAGCTGTATGATCCGCATTGACATCCGACAGAAACGCTTTGGCAACGATGTCGTCTTGGGACCCGTCTCCTTTGATATCGCTGCGGGGGAAACGATCGCGCTGACCGGACCATCGGGTATCGGCAAGACCACTCTGCTCCGGTTGGTGGCCGGTATTGATCCCGACTTTGACGGCCAAATCGTACGGCCGGATCGGCTGGCGATTGTGTTTCAAGAACCCACCTTGCTGCCCTGGCGTTCCGCTTCTGATAATCTGATCCTGGTCCACCCGAGCTTGTCTCGCGCTGATGTTGAGGCCGCTCTGACAGACGTCGGTTTGGACGGAAAGGGGAATTTGTTTCCCGGTCAACTGTCCCTGGGTCAGCAGCGCCGCTTGTCGCTGGCGCGCGCCTTTGCCGGGCAGCCCGAGTTTTTGATTATGGACGAGCCTTTTGTGTCTCTGGACGCCGAAACAGCCGAAACGATGCTGACCCTGACCGAGGATCTGATCGCGCAGCATGGCCCGGCCACCCTGTTCGTGACCCACTCCCAATCCGAAGCACAACGTCTTTCCAATCGGATACTCAACCTGATATCCGGGCGGGACGGGGCCGTTTTGGGTTAGGGTTTACTCCGCAGGCTCGGTTGCTGCTCCGGGTGAATGGCGATAGACGAAAGGTGCGTCCGCTTTGGCGGCATGTTCGTTCGCCTGATCCTGCAATGCCTGATGATGGGGCGACTTGATGCAAACAGGATCGGTGGCGCTTGCGTCTCCGACAATGGCCATGGCCTGACAGCGGCAGCCACCGAAATCTATGGTTTTTCGCTCGCAGGATTTGCAGGGGTCTGCCATCCAGTCCGTCCCGCGATATGCATTGAACGCAGAGCTGTTGTACCAGATATCCGCAAGCGCTTTGTCCTGTACCCGATCAAATGTCAGATGCGGAATGGATTGCGCCGCATGGCAGGGCAAAACCTGACCATCCGGTGCCACGTTCAGCCCGGTGTTACCCCAACCACCCATACATCGCTTGGGATAGTCATCATGATAGTCCGCCGGGACATAATCGATAACCAACTGTCCTTTCAGGTCTCTTCGCGCCTCGGTTACCAGCTTCGTCACTTGCTGCGCCTGTTCCCGCGTGGGCATCAAAGCATCCCGGTTCTTCAAAGCCCAGCCGTGGAACTGCACCGTTGCAACCTCAATTCGTCGTGCGCCCATCTCTTGTGCCAGTTCCAGCGCGCGTGGCAGTTGGTGCGCATTGTGGCAGTGCAGGACAAAGTTCAGGGTCAGCGGGAACCCGATGTGTTTGATCCATTCGATCGTTTGCATCTTTCGGTCAAACCCGCCCCGGTAACCGCCCACCTTATCCGCCATCACCGCGTCAGTGCCTTGAAGAGACAGCTGGATATGGTCTAGACCGGCCTCATCCAATTCATTCAGGCGACGTTCGGACAGGCCGATCGCTGAAGTGATCAGGTTGGTATACAGCCCGGCCTCACGCGCGGATTTGACCAACGCAACCAGATCGCGGCGAGACGCGGGTTCGCCACCAGAAAGGTGCAATTGCAACACACCAAGAGCAGCGGCTTCTTGGAAAACACGTGCCCAAGTCTCGGTATCCAACTCGCTGTCGAGCTTCGCCATTTCGACTGGATTGGAGCAATAGGGGCAGGATAGCGGGCAACGATGTGTCAACTCGGCCAGCATGGCGATTGGGGGTGGGGCTTTCGCTTGCATCAAATCACATCCAGAAAACGCCGCGCCCGCAGGGCATCCAGAAAACCCGAACTGTCTTCGGCGATTTGATCATTCGGGGCGTTGTATTTTTCCGACAATATCGCTGTGATTTGGTCAAAACTGCGCTGGCCGTCGACTTCAGCCAAAATCGCATGTCCAACCTGATCCAACGTCACGGCCCTTTCTGGTGCCAATAAAACCCATTTATCCCGTACGGAATCGAAATGGATGCGCACACCACGCGGGAGCAATGGGATCTCCTGCGCCAGCATCACGATGCCCGCCGCATCAGAAGACCTGTGTCCGGTTTCCAGGCTCCCGGTGGAGTGCGGGCGGGCTCGACATAGGCACCCCACAGGGCATCCAGTTGTGACCACAGAACATCTGTCTTGAAAATTAGAGCCTTGGCCGCAGCATCCTGCTTTTCAGCAGTATCCGAATGATCCAATACCCACGCCAGACCAAAAGCCACGTCTTTCGGGGCTTCTTTTAGGCGATTGCGGAAATAGGACAAGGATCTGTCGTCCGCAAAATCGTAGTGTTGAAGCAGACCCGCAATCCTGCTGGCGTGAATTTTCGGCGCAAAAAGTTCCGTAAGCGAAGCCGCAACGGCCTCAAGCAGCGTCTTTTCGCGGACAAATCGCACATAGGCATCCACCGCGAATTTGGTGGCAGGCAAGACGCCCTCGCACGAGGCGACGTAGTCCGGATCAAGCCCGACCGCCTCGGCCAGCCGCAACCAGCGCCTGATGCCCCCCTCGTTCTCATCGGTGCCGTCATGATCTTCAATCCGTGACCGCCAGGCGCGGCGTAGGGCCGAATCTTCGACCCGAGACATGAAGGCGGCGTCTTTCATCGGGATGGAATGCTGGTAATAATACCGGTTGATCACCCAGGCGCGGACTTCATCGGGGGTACATTGACCGCCGTGCAGGCGATGATGAAAGGGGTGCAGGTCGTGATAGCGCTCGGCCCCGATCTGGCGCAGCCGGTCCTCAAAATCGTCGCGACTTTGGGTCATAGCGTGATCTCCATTCCATCCCGACCTATCGTCCAGCCTTTGGCGCACGCCTGCGCATTCTCGGCACTGTTCGGGCGCAGAACCGGGTTGGTGTTGTTCATATGGACGAACACCTTGCGTCCGATCTGCATATCAGCAAAGCCAGCAATCGAGCCTTCGGGACCGTCCATCGACATATGCCCCATACGTTTGCCTGTTTTCTGACCCAGGCCGGTCCGCACCATCTCATCATCCTGCCAAAGCGTGCCATCAAAAAATAAGAGGTCGGCCCCATCAAGCTGCGCGCGTAGTTCTGGCGTCAATGCAGCGCAGCCCGGGATGTAATAAGCCGACTTTCCTTGCGTGTGCAGCGCTACCCCAACGGTCTGTTCGCCGACCAGATCCGTTTGGACATGTTCCCCTTCCAGATACAGAGGCACTTTTCCGGGCACTGGAAACAGGGTCGCAGTGAGGTTTGTAACCAGTTCAAAGGGCTCATTCAGCAAGATCGGCCTGCGTTTCACGACTGAGGCGTTCAGGGCATCGAAAATCGGGTTTTCTGCAATCACGTCATGAATGCTGTTGGTGGCAAACAACGTGAAGGGCTGCATCTCACGCAACGTGAGCAGGCCGGCCACATGGTCGATATCCCCGTTTGTCACCAGCACTGATTGAACCGGCATCTCTCGCAACCCTGTAGGAAACAGGAGGGGTGTATTGCCCAGTTGTATGCGAATATCCGGAGAAGCGTTCAGAATGGCCCAGTTCTGGCCATCGGGGGACACGGCGAGCGACGATTGCGTTTGCGCGGGAATTTCTCCGCGTCGTGCAAGATTGCAGTTTTCGCAACCGCAGTTCCATTGCGGAAGGCCGCCTCCAGCAGCGGCCCCAAGTATTATTGCGCGCAACGTCATCTAGTGTTGGCGCTTGCGGCTGATCAGATCAGGCCGCCACCACGCTCATCATCATGATCGGGGCCGTACATATTGATTTCCATGCCGCACTCGATTTCGCGGATAACAGGTTTGCTCCAAGCCATATCGGGGTCCTCCTCCTAAGATGTGCTTGCAATCAATGTGGCAGGTCTCATGCGCCCGTGCGACTCTTAATTCATAAGAAGGAATTAGACTTTGGTCGGTACTCAGGTGTCATCCAACAACGGAGCAACCCCTTGAAGGCAAAAGCCTTGATTGCGTATCGTTATGATTTCAAAACCAAAATCATCGGATACTAACTTTTTGCGCAGATAGCCTATGTAGACATCGACCACATTTTCGTTACTGGATCTCTCCTGCGACCAAAGCGTGTCAAACAGCTCACCGCGTGATATCGGAGATCCGGCTTTGCTGTTGAGCAGCATGAGCAGATCGAACTCGCGTTCAGTCAGCGCGATGCTAGTCTCTCCGATGGCCAGGGTTCGGTCTTGCGCCGATATCCGGGCAGGATCCGGGCGTTGCGAGAGCACCCGTTGTTCCTGCACCTGTAGCCGGGCGACAAGTTCGTCAAAGCTGAAGGGCTTCACGACATAGTCGTCAGCTCCGGCCTCAAGCCCGGCGGCGCGATGATCGACGTCAGAGAGGGCCGACAACATCAGGATAGGAATCGCGACACCAGCCGTGCGCGCAGCCCGAACCAGTTCGATACCACTGTCTGCGCCCAGCATCACATCAACAATCGCACCCGAGAATTTACCGCTCTTCAATCGCTCCAGCCCTTGATCAGCGCGGTTTTCCGCTTCGGCTGAGTAGCCGTGCAGTGACAGGCCTCGCACAAGTGCCGAAGCAATTTTTGGGTCGTCATCAATGATCAGCAATCTTGAAGCCATGGGATCACACTAAGTCTCTGCCAACGGCAATCGAATGCCGACATTTGTACCGGCACTTGTGCCCAAGGCGCGTTCACGCGGGACTGGGCTGTCTATCGAGATCGATCCTTTATGCGCCTCGACGACCCATTTGGCCAAGGCCAGCCCGACGCCAAATCCCTGACTGTTTGTTGCTCCGCTCTGAACAAACCGTTCAAATATCTGATCTTGGGCACTCTCGGGAATACCTGGCCCGTTGTCGGTTATCTGTATCTGAACATTCCCGTCCGCTGATTGACCAGAAATCGACATTGCTTTGCCATCGCGTGCGTGCCGGATCGCATTGCGCAAAAGGCTGAGTAGAACCTGACGCATCCAGCTTGGATCGCAATGTAATGTACAATCCGAGAATTCGCCCGCTTCTAACCGCATGCTGGCGCTGTCGATTTCGGGCTGAATGTCATTCACAACTGTTTGCATTAACGCGCGCAGAGCAATATCGCGCAGTTCTAAAGCCAGTTCTCCGCTTTCAGACCGCGCAACACGCAGTAAATCGTCGATGCGCTGGTTCAGTTTTGCAGCACTGGTTTCGATCGTCGCCAAAGCCTCTGGCGCGGTCTGGTTGTCCCGTTGACCAATCTGGGACTCCATCATGATTACCGTCAGCGGTGTGCGTAATTCGTGGCTGATATCAGCAAAAAAGCGGCGGCGGTTTTCATCAATCCTGGACAAAGTATCGTTCGCCGCGCTGAGTTCCCGTGTCCGCTGAGCAATCGTCTCATTCAACTGGGCCCATTCTGCCTCAACCTCATCCTGACGCTGCTTCAACGCGGCTGCCATGCGGTTGGTCTCGCCATACAATTGGCCGATCTCGTCGTTGCGAGTTTCTGGCAGCGAAATAGCAAAGTCGGATTTGCCGACCTGAACTGCCGCGTTTCGCAGCCGGTCCAGACGAGAGAATTGTGGTCGCACCAACCCAAAGTAAAACCATGCCGTGCTGAGCAAAGCAAATAGCGCAAGCGCCATTGCGACCCAGGTCAGCGTCAGGCGGGTCCGTTCGATCCCGGCCAATATCGCGTTTCGAAACAACACCTCTGTATTCACGGCCTGGCTGAGCAAGGGGTCAAATGCCGATGCAAACGAGTCGATATGAGCGCGCAATCGTGCCTGATCAGCCTCTGTATCAGCAAGCCCGTCCAGCGTATTGGCCAGCAGCGCTTCCATCCTAGCCAGACCCAGGGATTGGGTTCCGTACCGGGATTGTTCGTCCAGCCCAAGCGACTGAACGGCGGTTACGGCTTCCTCCACATCGGATCGAAGTTGCAGAAAAGTTGTCCCGATCTGATTCTGGATCGGGGACAGTCGATCCAATCGGGTTTCGACGGATTGACCAGTCTGGATCGACTCGGTTGCGATCACAAGAAATGTGGCGGCCTGGGTCGACAAAGTGGCATAGCGCGCCATCCGGGTTTCTGAGGCCAACGCGGTCTCCAGACGGTTGGCGACGGTTTGCATCCCGAAATAGAGGATGGCCGCCGTCAATAATGTGCCTGACCCAAGCACAACCGCCCCAAGACCTAATCGGGTTTTGAGAAGCAGGCTGCGTTTCGTGGTTTCGGGCTGGGTCGTCATGATTTCCGCTTCATCAGACCACGTGCCGGATCATATCCCCATACGGCAATCGTGCACAAAACGACCGTGGACCCAAGAACCCAGATTAAGGCCCCCCAATTGATCTGCAGGTAAAGCAGGAACCTGATCAACTCGACAACATGCGTGAAGGGATTGAAGGCACAGATATCGCGCAGCAAGGGAGAGCTCTCGGCCATTTTCCACAAGGGGTAGAGGGCCGAGGACAGAAAGAACATCGGGAAGATGACAAAGTTCATCACTCCGGCGAAATTCTCCAGTTGTTTGATGAAACTGGACAGCACCAGACCCAGCGCACCCAACATCAAACCACCCAGAAGCAAACCGGGCAGCACTGCAATATAGCCCGGCAGGGGCAGGACAATACCGAACAGCGCTGCCAGTGCCAGAAACGTATAGACTTGAAGGATTGAAATTGCCGTTGATCCCAGCAGGCGGCAGAACAACAGCCACCAGCGCGGGAACGAGCTAGTCAGCAACAGGCGCATCGAACCCATCTCGCGGTCATAAACAAGGCTGAGCGAGCTTTGCATCCCATTAAACAACAGAACCATCGCGCACAGACCCGGTACGATGTAGGTCTCATATGTGATGTAGGTCTGATAGGGAGGGATAATCGACAGGCCAAGCGCCGCGCGAAACCCTGCTGCGAAGATCAATAGCCACACCATTGGCCGGACCAGAGCCGCAAGAAACCGTTCGCGTTGATGGATGAACCGTAGAAACTCGCGCCCGATAATGGCACGTGCGACACCCCAGAACCCGCTCATGCCGGGACCTCGGTTTGGGACAGGAACCAATCGGACAGCGTTTGATCACCTCGTAGGTCGCTTGTCTGTCCACGGGCCAGAATCTGACCGCGATGCAGCACGAGCAACTGGTCATCGTCGCGCACTTCATCGGTGAGGTGCGTGGCCCAAAGAACACAAAGTCCTTGCGTGGCCAGGTCGTGCACATGGTCGGTGATCGCCTGCCGCGCTGCGGCATCAAGCCCGACGGTTGGCTCGTCTAATAGCAGCACTGACGGGTCATGCAGAAGGGCGCGCGCCAACTCCATGCGGCGGCGATGACCTCCATTCAAATCACGCACCCGTTCTCCGGCACGTTCCCGCATGTTCAACCGGTCCAGCGCCGCGTCGATCCGCGCAGGAACCTCTGAGCGCGGCAAACCGTGCAGGGCGGCGAAATAGGTCATGTTCTGATATACGGTCAGACCCAGATCCAGAGTTGGTTGCTGAAAGACCACGCCAAGTTTGCCCAGGGCCTTGCGGGGGGCTTGGCGCAGGTTGCAACCCGCAACACTAATTTCGCCGTCTGGTGCCACAAGCAATCGTGTCAACAGTGATACCAGAGTCGATTTTCCAGCCCCGTTCGGGCCGAGCAGTCCGCAGAAAGTTCCTGCTGATATCTCGAAAGAAACTGTATCCAAAGCCGCTTTGGTGCCATAGTGAAAGCTTAACTCGAGTACGGCGAGACCGGGATTGGCTTCTGCCGATTGCCGCGTGTTTGACATTCTTCCTCCGTCCCGAGCCGTAGGGCTTGACCGCAGCTTGCAATGTCGGCTCGCGTTTCTCAACCTTCCTGTCTGAGGTGTGACCGCGACTTAAGTATGTGAAGGGTCACGGATATGTTATGTATCCGTACAGTGGTGACGCAGTAACATCGGCGTCAGACTAATGAGAAAGGGCCGCAATGTCCTTAAATCGGCGCGATGCACTGCAGGTGAGCCTTGGGGCATTGTTATGCCTTGCTTTGCCCGTACGCGCGCAGGATTTGGTGGCTTTGCCGAACGTCGCGACGCTCGAAGAACTGATCGCCAGTTTTGCCGGTAACGCGCCAACTGCGGACAGCGGTGTCTCCATTGATATGGAAGCAATTGCAGAGGATGGCTATCGCGTACCGGTAACCATTGACGCTCCCTCGGCAGAGGAGGTCATGTTAATCGCGCCCGGCAATCCGGTTCTGCCAGTTCTCAGGGTTCGGTTTGGGGTTCTGGCTGGTGCGCACTCTATTTCAACCCGCATGCGACTGGGACAATCCCAAGAGATATTAGCCCTCGCGCGGCTGCCAGACCGCAGTGTTCACCGTGGTACACGGGCGACTTTGGTCGTCGTAGGCGGTTGCGCATGACAGAGGAGTTGTGACATGGCTACAGGCGTCAAAACCCGCGTCAAGCTCCCCAAACAGGCCCGCGCTGGCGAGGTGGTCACGATCAAGACCCTGATCACCCACCGTATGGAATCCGGCAATCGTCTTAATTCCAATGGCCTGCCTATCCCCCGGTCGATCATTCATCGTTTTCGGTGTGAATTCGAAGGTGAACTGGTCATCGAACTCGACATCGGCCCCGGCATTTCGACAAATCCGTTTTTTGAGTTTCAGGCGATTGTTCCGGGGCCCGGGGTTTTTACTTTCAGTTGGTTTGACGATGACGGTGCGATCTACACCGACAGCCGCGCGATCTCGGTCGTTTCATGATGCCGGCGGAAGTGGTGGTTTTGATTGCAGGTGTAATTTACAAACGTTGTACGTTGAATGATCGTGGAACAAAGTTGAGGAAGGCCATCCTTAGCACCTGCATCTGTTTTGGCACATTGCCGATCGCCGAGGTAAAGGCAGACGCAGAAGTCGGAGATGTCGAACTCGGTGCGTATCTGTCTGCGGAATGTGTGACCTGCCATCAGACAAATGCCGAGACGGACGGTATCCCGCAGATTGTCGGACTTGATCCCAACGCGTTTGTGGATGCGATGCTGGCGTATAAGACTAAACAGCGCGAACATCCGATCATGCAGATGATGGCTGGGCGTCTGAACGATGAAGAAATAGCAGCGTTGGCGGCATACTTTAACGCGCTGGAGTGAAAACAGCCGCAGAGAGGGGTTTAGATGACGTGGAATAGACGCAAATTTCTGGGTGCTGCGACAGGCGCTTTGTCAGCGCCGGCAGTTCTGGCGGAAGGTAGCGGAAAGCCCCGGGTCGTCGTCATTGGTGGCGGCGCTGGAGGGGCCACTGCGGCGCGTTATATTGCAAAGGACAGCGATGGTGCAATCGATGTAACCCTTGTCGAGCCGTCACAGGTTTATTTCAGCTGCTTTTTTTCCAATCTCTACATCGGGGGACTGAAATCGATCGATGAGATCGGACATACCTACGGTGCGCTTGCTGCAAAATATGGGATCAACGTCATCCATGATTGGGCCGTTGCGGTCGATCGGGTCGGTAAAAATGTGACTTTGGCAGGTGGTCAAGTGCTGCCCTATGATAAGCTGATCCTGTCACCGGGTATCGATTTCGTCGAAGGGTCCGTCCAAGGCTGGGATCTATCAGCGCAAAATAAAATGCCCCACGCCTATGAGGCCGGTTCTCAGTCTCAGCTTCTACGTGCCCAGATAGAGAACATGCCCCAGGGTGGGGTGTTTGCAATGGTCGCGCCCCCAAACCCCTATCGCTGTCCACCCGGTCCATACGAGCGTATTTCGATGGTGGCGCATGTTCTGACAACCACCAACCCAACCGCTAAAATAATCATTGCCGATCCGAAACCGAAATTCTCTAAAATGGCGCTATTCGAGGATGGCTGGGCAACGTACTATCCGGGCATGATCGACTGGATTGGTGAAGATTTTGGCGGCGGAGACGTATCGGTCGACCCGGATCAGATGACGCTGGTGATTGACGGTGAAGAATTGGCCGTTGATATCTGCAACGTTATTCCTGCGATGAAAGCCGGGCGTATTGCCGAGATCGCGGGTGTTACGGATGGCCGATGGGCTCCGGTGAACTCAGCTGATATGTCCTCGAAAACAGACCCGGATGTTTATGTTCTGGGCGATGCCAGTCAGCAGGGCGATATGCCAAAATCCGGTTTCTCGGCCAATTCGCAAGCCAAGGTCTGCGCCAATGCCGTCCGCGGTGCGCTGACCGGTTCACGTATGTTCCCGCCAAGATACGCAAACACCTGCTGGTCATTGATTGCCGTAAATGACGGCGTCAAAGTCGGCGCGACATATGAAGCAACTGAAGAAAAGATAGCGCGTGTTGACGGCTTTATCAGTCAGGTTGGTGAAGATGTTACTCTGCGCAAGACAACCTACGAAGAATCCGAGAATTGGTACGCCGCCATCACAGGGGATATGTTCCGCTAGGGGTTTTGTTTTGGAATTTGTTGACAATTACTGAGTGCGGCAGTTCTGATTGCTGATAGACATGGATTGGACAATTCAGAATCGCGTAAGCTAAATTATGTGAAACTTGCACCCGCCCGCATTATTGCAAATCAAACGGCGCATGTGGCCTAGGTTCTGGACCCACTAAATTGGTTGTCGGCATCCCGTCCACATGATTCAAGCGCTTGAGGTTCAGGAGGGTGCATAATGAGAAGTCTATTCTGGTTGACCGACGAGCAGATGTCGCGGCTTCGGCCCTACTTTCCGATGAGCCATGGCAAGCCGAGGGTTGATGATCGACGTGTATTGAGCGGGATTATTTTCATCAATCGCAATGGGTTGCGGTGGTCGGATGCGCGTCGCGAATATGGGCCGCCGAAGACGCTCTACAACCGCTGGAAACGATGGAGCGATATGGGTTATTCGCTCGGATCATGACCGGGCTGGCTGCGGAAGAAGCCGATCACAAAACCATCATGATTGACGCAACTTACCTCAAAGTGCACCGCACGGCCTCCAGCCTGCGGCTGAAAAAGGGGGCGCGGCAGACTGATCGGACGCCCCAAGGGTGGCATGAATACGAAACTGCATGCAGTTACTGACAGCCTCGGACGCCCCATCCGCTTCTTCAAATCCGCTGGGCAGGTTAGCGACTACACAGGGGCTAGGGCTCTGGTGAACACGCTACCACCAGCTGAGCGGCTGCTGGGAGATCGAGGTTATGACGCCGACTGGTTCCGCGAAGCCCTTAATGACAGGGGGATTAGGCCCTGCATCCCAGGTCGCAAGTCGCGCGACAAGCCTGTCCGCTACGACAAGCGACGCTATAAACGCAGAAACCGCATTGAGATCATGTTCGGGCGCCTGAAAGACTGGCGGCGCGTCGCAACCCGATACGACAGATGCCCGAAGGTATTCCTGTGGCCATCGCACTCGCGGCTACAGTCCTATTCTGGCTGTAAATCAAAGAGTCTGGAGCCTAACTCCGGTAAAATCGCCGAAAAGTTCATCCAGCTCAAAGCTTTGCAACAAATCCCCGTTCCATCACCCTGTGGCGGAAACCCACAATCCACTGATTTCTGTTCGGGCGATGTGTGTGGTCAGCGCCAACGCGAAAACCCAGCCGGTTACAACAGCCGCTGCTGTTCCGAACCAAACTCCGATTTCGCTGAAACCCAAAAGGCCAACAAAAAACCAAACGAAGAAAGCAACCCCGAACCCTTGTCGATAGAAGCTGATCCAGACTGTCCAGATGGGCTTTTTTAACGCCTGCAGTAGCGAGTTGATCGAAAACAGCATCATGTAGAAGGGTAGGATCAGGCTATCGATACGTAGGTAGCCGACACCGACACGGATAACATCCGGCTCATTTGTGAACAGTCGCATGAGCAACGGGCCGCCGAGCCAAAGGATCGGGATTGCAATCAGTGTCATGAAGAACCCGATGCGCCAGCAATAGAACAGTGCTGCGCGTACTCTCTGGCTATCGCGGGCCCCGAAATTCTGAGATGCGATTGGCAGCAGCGCGCCGGTGACGCCCAGAATGGGCAGCAGCATAACCTGTTCCAGGCGAATGGCGATGGCGTACCCGGCAATGGCATGTTCCCCAAAGAGCTTGAGCGCAAATTGAATGACGAAGGTAGACAAGAGCATGACGGAAAAAGACACAGCCGTCGGCAGTACCTGCATGGAGATCTCGGCAAATCGGCTCAGGCGCGGGATGAAATGGGCCGGGCGCATCCGCCTCATACGTTTTCGCCGCAGAACCTGCCGGATGAGAAAAATCATCACCCCCGTCTGACTGATCACTGTGGATAGGGCCAGCCCGTCAAAACCGATGCCCGGGATCACACCGGGAATACCATAGATCAGAAGAGGATTCAGCACGATGTTTGCCAGAAACGCCACGATCAGCGCCCTCTGCATCGACACCGCATCGCCATGGGCCTGCAGGATGCCGTTGCACCCATGGGCCAGCAAGAAACCGGGCATTGCCATAAGCAGCCAGTAGAAATAGCGCAGCCCTGCATCGCGATAGTCGCCCGGTTCCGAAACCAATCGGATCAACATGGGGCCAAACCACAGGCTCATTAGAACAAGCAGACAGGATGCTATAAATCCATATGCCATCCCTTGCGCAGCAAGGCGCCGAGCCGCCCGGTTGTCGCCTGCACCCAGAGCGTTCCCGACCAACGCGCTCATGGCTGCGCCTAGCCCTACCCCGACAGAAATTGTGACGAAAAACGCCTGAAACCCAAGGGCCAGACCGGCCTGTGCACTGGTTGACAACAACCCGGCAAAGAAGATGTCCACGATATTGTAGAGCGTGTTGAACAGCATTCCCACTGCGCCAGGAATCGCCAGTGTTCGGAAGTGTCCCGGAATGGGTCCGCGCGTCAGATCAAGGTCAAGAGCCTGCGCCATGCCAGCCTGATATCACGGACGTTCTGCCTGAACAGTCAGAAAGACAAATTCGGAGGTCAGAACCTCTTCAAACCCGTGGTTGAGCTCGGCATCCACGCTGATGGTATCGCCAGCGGCCAGTTTGAACCGGGCTTCGCCATAGCGATAAACAGCTTCGCCTTCGATGGCCTGAACAAAAACGACGCCGTGTCCGACATATGTTGGTGGTGGTCCGCCATCGCGCAACAGGATCACGCGACGGGCCTGAAAGCGCAGGTCTTTGCGCGAATGCAGCGCTAGATTGACATATTCATGGCTATGCCCGGCAGAGATTCGGGTGGATCTCAGCCCTTCGCCATGGCGCACAAGTGTATAATCGGTGTGATCGGTGCGCGCTTCACGAAACAACGATATAATCGGAACTTCAAGCGCTTCGGCCAGCGCAGCGAGCGTGTCGATAGAGGGGGAGACCAGGCCATTTTCGATCCGGCTGACCATGGCGGCTGAGATTCCGGACTGCTTGGCCAGCCTGCGGGCAGATTGTTTGCGGCTTTGGCGCAGCTCTTTCAGCGAGGCACCAATTGCGCGATCAATCTGTCTTCCAGGCGGATCTCCCTGCATGGTCTGTCCTATTCTTCGTTCGCGTAATAGCCCACCACATCGCCATCCGTTGTCACGCCCAGACCGTTCAGCAACCTGTTCGCATAGTTGAAGTAGCCGACGATCTGATTGATTTCGAGAATCTCTCCGTCTTCCCAGCCAGCCTCTTTCAGTTGAGCAACGTCGGAATCGACCATCGCTCCGGGCGATACGGTCAGTTTCTCGGCATATCGCAGTGCCGCAAGATGAGCGCCGTCGAAGGCATCCTGTGGACGTCGTGCCTTGAACGCGGCTTCGATTTTATCGGCGCGTGCGTCATCTGCGATCAGGTGCCGGGCATTGGCCCAGTGGTTGGCGTAGGAGTATGGGCAAGTGTTCAAAGTCGATACGTAAGAACTGATCACCTCCTGAAACCACATCGGAACTGTGTTGGCATCGTCGTGTAGGCAGGCGCGATACAAAATCACGTGGCCTTTCATTGTGTTGGGACGCAGCGAGTGCACACGCATAACGTTGTCCACCGTCCCATGAGGCGTCCGCGCCAAATTCAGACTGTCCTGCAGCTGCGCATCGGCATCTTCGTCAGATATCATCCTGATCCAGGCAGACATTTACGGCTCCTTCTTTGAGATTTGGCGCAAGTTTCGGGCAGCTCAATTCTGTACCCCCGAGTTTTTTATTGACGAGTATTGCGTATTAAGCAACCATATTGATCGAAGTGCAACGTATTTGAGGATTTTCAGGCCTTGCCCGACTGCTCCGCTCAATCGCAGCACCGACCGGACGGGCCGTTCTAAGCTGTTGCGCAGGACATTCGGCTTAGGTGAGAGAATGCGTGCAAAAGGCTGAGCGCTTTGGACGAAAATAGACAACCAGGCATGGTGTCCCGAACCCAGACAGGCACGACATGAACCAAGCCACTCCGATGATCGAAGTGACAAATCTGGACAAGTACTATGGCGCGTTCCACGCGTTGAAGGATATCGACCTGACGGTGCATCAGGGTGAAAAGGTTGTGATTTGCGGTCCGTCGGGCTCGGGCAAGTCGACATTGATCCGCTGTTTCAACGGGCTGGAGTGGCACAATTCTGGCCGCCTCGTCATCGACGGGATCGAGGTTTACGACGGGGCCAAAGAGATTCGGGAACTGCGGCAGGAAGTCGGTATGGTCTTTCAGCAGTTCAACCTGTTCCCGCATCTAACCGTGTTGGAGAACCTGACAATCGGTCCGATGAAAGTGCGCCGCATCTCAAAGGCGCAGGCCGAAGAAACCGCACGCAAGTATTTGGAGCGGGTTCATATTCCGGAACAGGCCGACAAATACCCGTCGCAACTGTCGGGGGGGCAGCAACAGCGCGTGGCGATTGCAAGGTCTTTGTGCATGGAAACCCGGATCATGCTGTTTGATGAGCCGACCTCGGCGCTGGATCCCGAGATGATCAATGAAGTGCTGGATGTGATGGTCGAACTGGCCGACACCGGCATGACGATGGTTGTTGTCACCCACGAGATGGGATTCGCCCGCAAGGTTGCAGATACCATGGTCTTTATGGAAGCCGGCCGGATCGTCGAAATCTCGCCGCCCGAGCAGTTCTTCACCAATCCGTCCAGTGAACGTTGCCGACTGTTCCTGGATCAGATTCTGGCGCATTGAACGTGAGTGATCTGGGTATATCCGGGCCAAAGGGCCAGCCGCTGCCAAGGCCGCCTTTTCTGAAACGGTTCTTCGACTCGGTTTTGATCTCGGTCGCGATCTACGCCATCATTGTCGGTCTCATCGCATATGGCTCTTTTGTCGGCGCTCAGAGTATGGGATATAACTGGCAATGGTACCGCGTGCCGCAGTTCCTGTACCGCAACACCGAAATTGGGTTTGAATGGGGGCAAATTCCAATCGGATTGGTGGCGACAATCAAGCTGTCGGTCATTTCATTCCTGCTGGCGACGGCGATCGGTCTTTTGATCGCATTGCTTCGATTGTCGGGCCTGGTCATTGGATCTGCTGTTGCCGTCGGGTTTCTGGAATTGATCCGCAACATCCCGCTGCTGGTTCTGCTGTATCTCTTCTATTATGTGCTCGGGCCGATCTTCGGGTTTGACCGCTATACGGCCAGTATCCTCACGCTGGCGGTTTTCCACTCGGCGCTGATTTCCGAGATTTTCCGAGCCGGTATTAACGCCGTTCACACCGGCCAATGGGAGGCGGCGAAATCCATTGGGATGTCACCTTTCCAGGCTTATCGCTACATTATCTTGCCGCAATCGGTGCGCTTCATGTTGCCGCCGATGACGGGTGAAGTCGTTCACCTGATCAAGTCCTCGGCGATTGTCAGTGTGATCGCGGTGGCTGAGCTGACCACGTTTGGCCGTAACATCATATCCGATACCTACATGAGTTTCGAAATCTGGTTCACCATCGCCTTGGTCTATCTGGTGGTGACCCTGATCCTGTCGATTGGCGTGAGTCATCTGGAGAAGAAATATGCCGTCGACCAACAAAACTGAAAATACTGTCGGACAACAAGGAGAACCAAGATGAAGCTTTCTCGCAGAATGCTCGGGGCTGCCCTGGGTGCGGTCGTGGCGACTGGAATGGCGACCTCGGGCTGGGCGCAAAGCGCGACCCAGGACCTGTCCCGCGAAAGTGTGATTGAAACCATCAAGCAGGACGGCGTGATCCGCATCGGTCTGTCGCTGTTCGTGCCATGGTCGATGCGCGACAAGAACGGCGATCTGATCGGGTTCGAACTGGATGTCGGACGCAAGCTGGCCGAGGATATGGGCGTCGAGGTCGAATTCGTACCCACCGCATGGGACGGGATTATTCCGGCCTTGGTTTCGGGCAATTTCGACGTCATCATTTCCGGCATGTCGGTGACGGCGCAACGGAACCTGACGATCAACTTCACGGACCCATACGCATTCTCTGGCCTGGCAATCCTGGCGAATAAAGAGTTGACTGCGGACATGTCGCGCGAAGATTTGAACTCGCCGGATGTAACCTTTACAGCCCGTCGCGGCGCGACACCGGCAACAGTCATTGCTAAAGCATTCCCCGAAGCAAATCTGTTGCTGTTTGATGAAGATGGTGCATCCACTCAGGAAGTGCTGAATGGCAACGCGCACGCCACGATGGCCTCGCAGCCGACACCCAATCGCGAAGCCGGGCGCAACCCGGAAACACTGGTTGTGATGGAGGGTGAGCTTTTTGACCCACGTGGAGAAGCCTTTGGAATGCGCAAGGGCGACCCGGACGCGATGAACTTTTTCAACAATTGGATCGCGCAGAACTGGCGCTCTGGCTGGCTGGAAGAGCGTCACAACTACTGGTTCGCCACTGAAGACTGGGCGGATCAGGTCGCCCAGTAACATATCTGACCGGGGGCGGGGCAACTGCCCCCGGATTTGACGCGGAGCACGCCGGTGCGGGAATTTCTCAATAAACTCAGATGGCCCGATTATCTGATCCTGGCGGTCGTGGTCGCCTTTTTCGGCTATATCTGGCTGTCGATCGAAGGCACGCTGAACTATAAATGGCGGTGGGAACTAATCCCCGGCTATATTGTCGGCTGGCATTCCGGACGCGAAGAGTATTTTGCCAACCTGTTGTTGCAGGGGCTTGCCGCAACAATCCGCATCAGCATCTATTCCGGTATTTTGGCGCTTATCCTTGGGACCATTCTGGGCATCGCGCGTTGTTCGGCCAATCTGACAATCCGGATGTTGGCTCGCACCTATCTTGAGTTTCTGCGGAACGTTCCACCAGTCGTTGTCGTCTTTATCTTCTTTTTCTTCCTGTCCCAGCAACTGATTGACGCACTGAACCTTGAACGTTGGGCCAGAGGCATCGCACGGCAGGAAGACAACGCGGTGTGGGAGTTTTTCTTCGGTGAAATGCGCCGTTTTCCCTCGCTGGTATCAGGTGTCATCGTTCTGGCCCTGTTTGAAAGCGCTTTTGTCGGTGAAATTGTCCGTGCCGGAATTCAGTCAATCCCCAAAGGCCAGCACGAGGCGGCGCGATCCATCGGGATGAGCCGCATTCAGGAATTACGCTATGTGGTCCTGCCGCAAGCCATGAAAAAAGTGGTGCCGCCGCTAGCGAACCAGTTCATATCTCTCATCAAAGACAGCTCGATCCTGTCGCTGATCTCGGTGCAGGAGCTGACATATAAAACGGTCGAACTCGTGGCGTCGTCCCGCATGATATTCGAGGCGTGGATTACCACGGCAGCCTTTTATTTTGTGGTCTGCTTCGGCCTTAGTCGATTGTTTGCGCGACTTGAAAAGCGGTCCGACAAGCGCTAGCGGTCAAGCCATTCGACACATTGCCTGAATAAGTCCCGACACCGGCATGCACGGCATCGGGCCAAGGTTTGCAGGGGCTATGCCCTGATCTGGACCATTCCGTTTTCGATCCGGGTCTCAAACACCTTCATCGGTCGTGTCGCTGGTGCTGAAACCGGGTGCCCGTCTCGCACATCAAATGCACCCTGATGTAGGGGGCATTCAATGACATGCCCATCGAAATACCCGTCACAGAGATCAGCGCCGCCGTGATTACACAATGCCAGTGAAGCAAAGACGCCGCTTGGCGTGTCATAGATCGCGATCAAACGCGAGCCGAGTTCAACCCGCGTGACCCAGTTCTTTTCCAGCCGGGTGACTTCGATCACATCTTTCCATGGTTTTTCATCTGCCATGGATTACACTCTCGACCTTTGCCGTATTTGCCGCAGAATTTCGCGATGCGCGGCCAGATATCCGCCGGGTTCGACATGGATGTGATCCTTCAGTTTCTCATGCAAGCGTGGAAGGGCATGAAACGGGACCGATGAGACATAGTGGTGTTCGGCATGATAGTTCATGTTCCAGCATAGAAAGGCCCATGGGGCGGAAACCAGATTGGTTCGTGTGTTTTCTGACATCTGCGCCACAGTTGGTCGCCCGACATGTTCGGTCATCCGAATGAAACGCATCACCGGCTCACCCAGTATCAGGGGTATGATCCAGTACCAGATCAGCCCCCACCAACCTGTGATGGCCATGCCCAGAAAGATCGCCACATAGATTGCCAGCATTCGGCGGGCATCGCGATATACGGCCTGATACTCGACTTTCGGAATGAACCGCAGTTCAGCCTCGCTGAGGCGTCCGAAAGCGTGGCGAAATAGCTCAGTGAATTTGCCGCGCCAATAGGGCAGGGCGGAAAGATACAGCAGGTATTCCCCCAGCGATTTGGGCAAAGGGATCTGTTCGGGATCTTCCCCGGTCAATTGCGTATAGGTGTGGTGATCGCAATGTTCGTAGCGAAAGAACCGGTGCGGCAGGACGATAATCAAACCGCAGATCTGCCCGACCAGTTCGTTCAGCCAACGGGTTCGAAACACCGTATAGTGCACGCATTCATGCTGTAGCGAAAAATAGTGCACCAGAACAATGCCTTGCAGGAACATTGCAGGCCAGATCAACCAGCTGTCCCATGCCAGGGTGACGAGGGTGGTTGTACAGGCCAGTACCAGACCACAAAGCGTTAGATGACGCAGGCCGGGTCCGTTTGACCTTTGCATGAATCCTTTCAGCTCTTCGCGCGTCAGCTTGCCTTCGGCCAAAGCCTGAGTCAGAGGCGTTACGATTGCTTTTGACATGTGAGTTCCACAGAATTTGCCGGAGCGGGGGCTGTGCCCTCTTCGCATTTTCCGACACCGGAGACGGGAGTGCTCCGCACCATAGGGATCTTTCTGCAGAGCCCTATTGCCAACAGATTATCGTGACACCAGGCGTTCAATCAAGACAGAAAGCTTAGCTGGCGTTGCGCAATCCGATATCCATGTCGGGACTGACAAACAGTCCCGCGGCACAAGGATAACGGTCCAGTATCCCGGGCCCGTCGGGCAGACGGTCGGCATGGAAAACTCCGTTCTCCCAATAGGTCGTACCGTCGATCACGATGTTTGGATCGAACACGTTCCAACTGATCTCGCCCGGAGCATAGGCGCCGCAGGTGTGAAAATGCAGGATGCGCGGATTTCCGAATGCCGCCCCGCCCCAGCGCTCGTAATTGTCGCGCATGTTCCAGGGGTAACCGCAGCCGGGGTGAATACCGGCGTGCCAGGAGTGCACAAAGTTTCGGTCGATGCCGAACTGCGTGGCAACGCGGTCGTAATGCGCTTCGGCGCGGGCCACGTCATTGGGATCACCTTCGAACCCGGTCAGGCGACCGTTTTCCATATGGGCAAATACCGGGCGGTCAAACTCGATTGTATAATCGTCATAGTATTTCGATCCGGTGCCGGTCAGAAAACTCAATGCTACCCTGCCTGAAAAGCTGTGAGCTGGAACCGGGGTGAAGACGGACATCGGAAAACGCAGGATCGAGGTGTCGCCAGATGGATCGAGGTTCATCTCGGGCCGTCCCCGGACATTCGTGCCCAAAGGACAGGTGAACCATACCTCTTGAGCAGTGCTCAGTACCGCGTTGATCCCGGCCTTGATTTCCATGAAAGCATCATGATGTCCGTTCGAAAACCCCGACCCGAACAGTTCCCGGCTGAGGGCAAAGCTCACAATGATCTTTTTTCCCTGCGGCATCTCAGAAAACCGCAGTTGATCCCCGAGACGCGCCAGAAACAAGATGATGTCTGCCGCTTCGAACCGGGCCAGCAAATCCGACGAAAGGCTGGGATTGCCGGGATTGAATCCAACATCCACCGCATCGACAGACAGGCCCATCGAACGGGCAACGCCCGAGACAATTCCAACGCTATCGGCGTCGAAATATCCAAAACACGGAGGTTCATAGGCGATC
The DNA here is from genome assembly GCF_947497005.1 of uncultured Ruegeria sp. Classification (GTDB taxonomy): domain Bacteria; phylum Pseudomonadota; class Alphaproteobacteria; order Rhodobacterales; family Rhodobacteraceae; genus Ruegeria. Next base: position 73,628 of record NZ_CANMFF010000017.1, read on the forward strand.
AGCAGCCGATCACCCGCCACAGCTTGTGCGCAATTGATCAACAGGTTTCGCGCTCCGCGCTCGGGCGTGATGTCCGACATTCGCGACTCCTCTGGCTTCGAGCGCGTTAAGACTAGGTTGGAATCCTCGCATCGATCTATTTGAAAGAGTTAATGGTTGGCATTAGGATGACTAATATGATCCTGAACTTGCCCTATTCTGCATTGCGCGCGTTTGAGGCCGTGGTCCGGCATTCCGGGTTTTCACCAGCGGCAACAGAGCTTGGTGTCAGTCAAAGCGCGGTCAGCCAGCACGTCCGCAGCCTTGAGGAATGGCTGGGCCGCGACCTGCTGGTCCGTGGTGCGCGCCAGTCCCGCCCGACCCGAGAGGGAGAGTTGTTGGCATTGGCGATTTCTGAAGGGTTGGGGCGAATTTCGGATGTGTGTACGCAGTTGCGGGACAAGACGCGCAATGATCGGACGATTGTGATTTCATGTCTGCCAGGGTTTGCGTTTACCTGGCTGTTTCCGCGCCTGTTGAACTTTGATCTGGCCCATCCGGACCTGTCGATTTCGATTGCAACGGACACCGGCCAATACCCGTTTTCCGGAGCTGAGGCAGATATAGGAATTCGCTACGGCTTGGGTGAATTTCCGGGTTATCAGGTCGATCTGTTGATGACCGAGCAGCTGTTTCCGGTCTGCGCGCCTGCGCTGCTGCCGCATTTGCAACGCATCGAGGACTTGGCGCGTCACACGATCCTGGTGGATGAGAACCTGCACCACGGAACAGCAAGTCCGACATGGGAATTCTGGGCGCGTCAATGTGAGCTTGCATTACCGAACGGCGTGCGTACGCGTCGGTTGGGTCAATCGAACATGGTGGTTCAGGCTGCAATGGAGGGGTTGGGCGTGGCACTGGGGCGCGAGCCTCTGGTCATCGATATGTTGTGCGACGGACGTTTGGCGCGTCCTTTTGCCGAGGTTACGCAGTCTCCGCTGTCCTACTGGCTGGTGCGACAGCATGAGACCAAGGATAGCGCCAAAGTAATCGAATTCCTGAACTGGATTCACGCCGAGGTCGAGGCGCAACCGGAGATTCCCGCCCCTTTCACAGCTTGAAATTAGTCTGGCTTATACAATCCATTAAAACTCCGGCATGGCGTTAAGTGATATCGCCGTTCATACTGATATATGTCATCTGACAGATTGGAGAGCATTTTCATGTTTCTTAGAAACTGCTGGTACGTCGCCGCCTGGAGCAAGGATATTGGTCGCGAACTGAAGGCCGAGACCTTCCTGGGTGAGAATATTGTACTGTACCGGCAGCAGGATGGCTCTCCGGTCGCATTGGAAGATGCATGTCCGCATCGCAAGCTGCCGCTGTCCAAAGGCAATCTGATCGGTGATGTGGTGGAATGCGGGTATCATGGGTTGAAATTTGACTGTTCGGGCAAATGCACCGACAGCCCGACACAGCGCGGCATGACCCCGCGCCGGGCAGTTGTGAAATCCTATCCGGTCGTGGACCGCTACAGGTTCCTGTGGATATGGATGGGTGATCCCGCGTTGGCGGACCCAGACAAGATCTTTCCGATTGAGAATTTCGATGACCCAAGCTGGGGTAAAACCGATGGTGGCGTGATGGATATCGACTGTCACTATCTTTGGGTATGCGACAATCTGCTGGATCCCAGCCATGTGGCCTGGGTTCATGTTTCTTCCTTTGCAGGCGCTGGCACGGATGAAGAACCGCTGAATGTCGAGCGGACGGATCGCGGTGTGATCGTCTCGCGCTGGATCGAGAACAAGCCGCCGTCGCCTTATTACGCCAATCTGGTAGCCTTTGAAGGTGATTGCGACCGGCTGCAGCATTATGAGATGTGCATGCCAGCGATCGGGTTGAACAAATCCATCTATACTCCAGTGGGAACCGGTGGATATGACAAACAACCTGTTGAAGAGACTTTCATCAATATCTCTTATAACTTCATGAGCCCGATTGATGAGGACCGGACACGGTATTTCTGGTTCCAACACCGCAATTCCGATCCTGAGAACGCCGAAGTTTCCAAATTCATGAATGACGGCGCGCGTATGGCGTTTATTGAAGACAAAGAGGTGCTGGAAGAAGTCCACAAAGGTATGAAGCATGCCCGGACCCCCCATATCGATCTGGGTCTCGACGCTGGCGCCAAACTGTTCCGCAAGACGCTGGATCGGGCGATGGAGGCTGAAATCACTCCGGTCGACGTCGCAGTTCAGGCTTAAGACGATACCAGCAGCCTCAGTTCCAAAGACCTAGCCCTGGATCAGGGAGCGCGTAGCCTCGATCCGGTTATGTGTCGAGCGAAACGCAAAACCTTGGATGTGCCCCGTGTCGCTGTTTGAACCCGCACGCCAAATAAACGGCTTGAGCGTCTGAGTTTTCGGGATGCGTTCCAACCATCATGTAACCACAGCAAAGCGCACGTGCTTTCCGCATCGAACCTTCGATCAGCTGTCGCCCGATACCTCTGCCGCGAAACGACCGTTCGACAAAAAGGTGGTGCATGTCGATGCCGCGCAAACCCATTTGCAACTGGGTCAAGGGACATAGCGCGGCATAGCCGACGACCTCTGCGTTCAACTCAGCAACCAAAACATAGACCCAGGGCGGGTTGCCGAATACGTCCCGTTCAAGCTATGTTGCGCTGACGTCAGGGACATCGCCGTGGTGCGCGGCCAGAGCGCGGATCATCGATAACAACCGGGGGAGGTCATCGGGTTCCGCATTCCGTATCGGTGTAGTTGGGTCTGAGTTTGTGGTTTGCATCTTTGCCTCCTGTTTCAGCCACAGGGGCAAAATGAAAAGCGCCGCGCTGTGGCGGCACTTGCAGATTGAACATCATTGACCGCTTCGATTAGGGGGCGTGGTAATAGCAGCCGGACGGGTTGGTCATGAATGTCATGACCAGACCATGTGTTTTTCGCAGGAAGACGTCAAGTTGCCGGTTCTCTTATCAAAGTGTCACCAAGCGCTTTGAGTACAACAAACAACCCTTGTTGATGTCTCTTGTTTGCGCACTGGCAAGTTAACGCTGCCCGAAAGGGCGGGTTTGTTCGGCGGCACTCACTGCAGATTATGCCGCTCGGTAGATTACCGGAAACCGGCCGCCAGCAAAGGGCGCGCCGGGGCGAAGGCTGTCATCGTGTAACCATTCCGTCACGGCATCCCTCGGCTCATACGTTGCGCCATCCACAGCGAACCGGATCGCATAGCCGCGTCGGCGCCGGGTCGAAGTCCGGTTTCCCATCGCTGAATGCACGGTCATTCCATCAAAGGCCAATGCGTCGCCGGGTTCCATATGCGGAAAGTGAATGATGTCGTAGGCCGTGCGATTGGCCTCGAAATCGGGCATGTCGATATAATCGGGATTGTCTTCTTCAAGATAGTGCAGGAACCCTCCGAGTTGATCGGTCTTGAAAGGCCGGTACTTGGCGCCCCAAGCGTGCGATCCCCGGACAAATTCCAATGCGCCGTTGTCCGGGTCTACAGGATCCAGCGCAATCCACATGGTCATGATGGGCCCTGAGACCGGCCAATAGGGCTGATCCGTGTGCCAGCCGGTCTGGGTTCTCGTGCCCGGTTCTTTGGCAAAAATCTGATCATAGATAAGTGAGGTCCAAGGGCTGTCTGCTACTTCAGCCACTCGTTGGCCGATGTCCGAGGTTAGGCAATACTCCTGAAATACACCCGGATGTTCGCGCATATTCTTGTATGCGAAATAGCGATCACCCTTGGCGGTTTCCTCATCTACCGCCAGACGCAGCTTTTCCAGCCAGTCCTGCGACAATACCTGTTTCAGGAGCACGACGCCGTCGCGCACATAGGCTTCCCGAATGGATTTCTGTTCTGATGATTGTGTCATGTAACGTCCATATCCATCGCCTCATCCTGTGGGGCGGTTGTAAAAAGCAGGCGCATGGCACCCGGTTTATCTGATGTTACGAAACAGGTGAGCTGCGGCAGTTGATCACGAAACAGGGCCAGAGCGAGCGTGCCGACCATTTGCCAGCAAGGTGCCGATGGAACTGTGCCACACGTAAATTCATAACGTCACGATACATGAATTTCCTGAAACCGCATAGGGCTGAGGTGTCGATGTCTGTCGGGTGATGTGGATAGTAAAGTATTGACGAAAAGTGCATGATGATAAATATTATTACCATCATGCAAAAATACTCTGTCTTCTCTCTTGCCCGAAATGCGCTGTCAGGCCATCGCAACTGGCCTCAGGCCTGGCGCAGCCCGCCGCTGAAGGACAGCTATGATGTGGTTGTGATCGGGGCAGGGGGTCATGGTTTGGCAACCGCCTATTACCTGGCCAAGGAATTCGGCATCACCAATGTTGCCGTGTTGGAACGGGGCTGGCCGGGCGGCGGCAATATCGCCCGAAACACGGTGACGATCCGCTCGAACTACATGCGGGATGAGTCGATCCCGTTCTATGTCAAATCCGTCGCCATGTACGAAGGGCTGACGGATGATTTGAACTTCAACATGATGCACTCGAAGCGCACCATGGTGGACGTGGTTCAGACCTGGCCAAAGCTGCGCGAATTGCGCAGGCGGCAGCTGACGATGGACATTTACGGTTCAACCTATGAACAGATCACCACCGAAGAGGTGCGAAAACGCATTCCGGCGCTGACTGGGGGTGGCCCCGATGCGCGATTGCCGGTGATCTGCGGAATGGTTCACACGGACGCGGGCGTGAACCGGCATGATGCGGTGGCCTGGGGGTATGCGCGCGCGGCAGATGCGCGCGGGGTCGAGATTCATCAACAGACAGCGGTTCAATCCCTGCTGCGGGGCGCAGATGGAAAGATCGAAGGCGTCGAAACCAATCGCGGCGTCGTGAAGGCGGCCAAGGTTGTCGTGGCAGTCTCGGGTCACACAACCACCCTGACCGAAACCGCAGGGCTGAAACTGCCGTTGCGCACGATGAACCTGACGGCTTTTGTGTCCGAACCGGTGAAACCTCTGGTCGATGTGATCGTGAACTGCCCGGATAGCGGGTTCTATTTCAGCCAGTCCGACAAAGGCGAAATGGTGATCGGCGGTGCGCCTGACATGGGGCAAAGCTTTCGTCGCGACATCAAGCAACATGTCTTCGAAGACACTGTGGCCGCAATGCTGTCGCTATTCCCGAGTTTCAAGAAGCTCAAGCTGATGCGGCAATGGGGCGGACATCTTGATATCGCTCATGATGCTTCACCCATCATGGATCAGACGGATGTGCCGGGCCTGTTTGTCACTGCCGGATGGTGGGGTGGATACAAGGCCATCCCCGCGGGCGGTCTGACACTGGCCCATCTGGTTGCGAAGGGAGCGCCTCATCCTTTGATGGCACCCTTCACCTTGAGCAGATTCCGGCATCTGGATTTCGTGATGGAAGCCGGCACCACCACGGCGCGCTAGGAAAGGTCAGGATCATGTTGCTTATACCCTGCCCGTTTTGCGGCAAACGCAACGAAAGCGAATTTATCTATGGCGGTCCCGTCGGTGCCGACCGTCCAGACCCTAATGCCGCCACCGACCAGGAATGGGTCGAGTATCTGACCGTGATGCCGAACCCATTAGGCCCGGTTCAAGAGAACTGGTGGCACGCGCGCGGTTGTGGTGACTGGTTCACGATCTGGCGCGATACGCGGACCCATGACATTGTGGAGGCGCCCGATGGCACAAAGTAACCGCCGTGCGGCGGGCGGGCGCATCGACCGAAACCAGCCTTTGCGATTTACCTTCAATGGCAATTCTTATGAAGGGTTCGAGGGCGACACGCTGGCCTCGGCTTTGCTGGCAAACGGTGTGCGCGTCACCGCTCGCAGTTTCAAGTACCATCGCCCGCGCGGTATTATGGGGCACGGACCCGAGGAACCGGCAACATTGGTTGAGCTGGACGGCGAGGATGCCTCGGGCAACCGTCCGGCGACAACGGTGCCGCTGCGCGAAGGTCTAAATGCGCGCTCGGTCAATTGCTGGCCATCGCCCGAATTCGACCTGGGTGGAGTTAATCAGTTGTTTGCTCGGTTTATTCCCGCAGGGTTTTACTACAAGACGTTCAAATGGCCCAACTGGCACCTGTTCGAGCCATCGATCCGCATGGCAGCCGGTCTGGCCGCCGCTCCATTCAAACCTCCGTCCAAGGGACATTTCGAAGCCCGCTATGCCCATGCCGAAGTTCTGATCGCCGGGGCAGGTCCAGCCGGGTTGAAGGCAGCGCTTGACGCCGCACGCGCAGGCAAGCGGGTGTTTTTGGCGGATGAGGGGACCGAGGCGGGCGGCAGCCTGCTCAACCGGAACCTGACCATCAGCGGTCGCCCGGCCATGGATTGGGTGGCGGACGCGGTGGCCGAGTTGCACGGGATGCAGAATGTGACTCATCTGCAGAACGCAACTGTCTGGGCTTATCGCGAGCACAATCTTCTTATCGTTAATGAGCGCGCGCCTGAACAGGGCTCGATCCTCGAGCGCAGTTGGCGGGTTCGCGCAGCTGAGGTGGTCCTCGCCACGGGCGCCACGGAACGCGCGATGGTCTTTGGCGGAAATGATCGCCCCGGCGTGATGCTTGCCTCTTCGGTTCAGGCCTATGTCAATCGCTGGGCTGTCAATGTGGGCACGCGCGTCGCCCTGTTTACCAACAACAACAGCGCCTATGCAGTTGCCGCTGACCTGGCGGCCGCAGGCATCATCGTGACCGCGATATTGGATAGTCGCGAGCATATCCCCAAAGAAGCGTTGGATCTGGTCCCTGGCTTGCCAGTGCATCCCGCGACAGTTGCTGCAGGTATGTTTGGACATAAACGCGTTCGTGCAGTACTGGCCGCTCCGTTATCCGGGGGCGCATCCAAATGGATTAAATGTGATGTGTTGGCCCATTCTGGTGGCTGGAACCCGACGGTGCATCTGTGGTCGCAATCCCGCAGCACTTTGCAGTTTGACGAGGATTTGGCGGCATTTGTGCCCGATCAGGCGGTGCAGCCCTGTCGGGCCGTGGGCGCGGCAGCCGGTGATCTGACGCTGGATCGGATCATCGATGGCGGCGAAGATTCGGCCTATGGGATCGAGCCGCTGTGGCGGGTGGACGTTCCGGGGCAACGCGGCAAAGCGTTTCTGGACATTCAGAATGATGTCACCGTCAGCGATGTTCATCTCGCCCTGCGTGAAGGCTATGACAATGTCGAACATGTCAAACGTTACACGACAGGCGGCATGGGCATCGATCAGGGAAAAACCGGTAACATCAACATCATCGGCACCGTCGCGTTGCAAAAGGGTCTGCCGCTGCAAGAAGTTGGAACCACCACTTTTCGTTCGCCATATACGCCTGTGTCCTTCGGTGCGATTGGCGGTCTGCGCGAGGGTTGGGGGCTGTTTCCCTATCGCCACACGCCTGTGACCCAGTGGAACAAGGATAATGGCGCGGTCATGTATGAAGCGGGTGCCCGCTGGCGGCGGCCAGGATATTTCCCCAAATCTGGTGAAGGCTTGCAGGATGCGGTGAGCCGCGAATGCCGCGCGGTGCGTGAAGGCGTTAGTGTCTACGATGGTTCTCCGCTCGGCACATTCGAGTTGAAGGGGCGGGACGTTCCGCGATTCCTCGATTTCATCTATTCCAACATCATGTCCAACCTGAAACCCGGCGAGGGGCGCTATGGGTTGATGCTGTCCGAGGATGGCTTGATCCTGGATGACGGCGTGGCCTTTCGGCTGGATGAACACCGCTGGCTGATCTCAACCTCGACCGGTCACGCCGATGCAGTAAACCAGCACATGGAAAAACTACTGCAGACTGAGTTCCCGGACTGGCAGGTGATGATCACGACCGTCACCAGCCAATGGAACAATGCCACCATTTGCGGACCCAAAGCGCGCGAGGTGATGCAGGCGCTTGACACCGACATTGACCTCTCGCCCCAATCCTTCCCGTTCATGTCCTTCCGCGAAGGCGCCGTCGCGGGGCTCCCGGCGCGGGTGGTTCGGGTCAGTTTTACCGGTGAGCTGTCATTTGAGATCAACGTCGCCCCTCGTCACATGGCCGAGCTTTGGGATAAAGTGATGGAGGCGGGCGCACCCTTTGAAATCCTGCCGGTCGGTTCAGAATCGAGCCATGTGCTGCGGGTGGAAAAGGGTTTTCTATCACTTGGGCACGAGGTTGACGGAACTGTCGATGCGTATGATCTGGGCATGGGTTGGGTCATGTCGAAGAAAAAGTCCGATTATCTGGGCAAACGCTCGATCGAGTTGCGCCGGTCGGGCGGTGGTAAGCGGCACGAGCTTGTCGGGATATTGCCGGTTGACCCAAACCAGAAAATCCCCGAAGGCGCTCCCCTGACGCCCGGAGGCCGGAAAGAGGCCACCGAAGGTCTGGTCACCGCCTGTGTCTGGAGTGTGGTGAATGACCACTGGGTCGGGTTGGCACTGTTGGAAAATGGTCACGCGCGACAGGGCGAAACCGCCCATGTGCGACTGAAGAAGAATGTGATCCCGGTGACGGTGACGAAACCGGTGTTCCACGATCCCGAAGGTAAGCTGCTGAGGTCCTGAGATGAGCTATGATGTCACGTTTCAACGCTGCGGGATAAGCGCGCTGTTTGACCTCAAAGGGGCTGTGGATGCGGTTGAAGCCTGGGTTGGCGACGCGCTGCCGGACTTTCCGGATCGCCCCAATTACCGCACCGGAAAAGATGGCAAAGAGCTGTTCTTCATCGGCCGCGATCATTGGCTGGCGCGCGCGCCGCTGGAACAGGAAGTCGCGCTGGAAGCCCGGTTGAAACCCACGGATTGCCCGGTGGATATCAGCATTGTCCGGGTCTCGGATACCACAACCTTTTTTCGTGTGACCGGACCTGATGCAGGCGAGATCTTGGCGATTGCCTGCCCTCTGGACCTGCATGACAGCATGTTCGACGCCGAGGCCGTCACCTATACCGAGGTTTTCGGCCTCAAGGCTTTGGTGATGCGGTGCAAAGATGGAATAGAATTCGGTGTCGAACAGAGCTTTGCAGATATGATCGAAGAGTATCTGTCCCGCGCAACCGCTTAAGGAGACCATCGCCATGGCTCGAACACATATTCATAAGTACCAGACCCGCTATCATGCGCAGGCAACGTATTCCAAAGCCATTCGCGCCCGGGGTGATTTTGTCTTCATGCAGGGGCAGGTGGGTACACTGCTGGATGGCACGTTGATTGGAGAAGGGGACCCCGGTGCGCAGGCAGATCAGGCTTGCCGCAATATTCAGCAATGGATGGAAGAAGCCGGAGGCAGTTTGGCCGATGTCTGCAAACTGACGGTCTATGTCACCGACATCTCATACCGACCCGCCGTGTACGAAGCGATCAATCGCCGGTTCGAAGGCGTGCATCACTGTTCGACCGGCGTGGTCGTTCAAGGTCTGGCCGATCCGTCGCTGCTGGTCGAGATCGACGCGATGGCTGTCATCGATGATGATGAATCGAGCACCTCTGGCTGAGGATATCTGCGTTATCCGGTATCGCATTGTGTCGTGCCTCGTGTCATGACACTGTCCGGTCGCACATGTCTGGTTCTGTCTGCGAATTGCAATGCTCTCGACACTCACCTCGATCCTGCCGATCTTTCTGATCATCGCACTGGGCCTTGCCCTGCGCAAAGGCGGCATTCCCAGCACCGATTTCTGGAACCTGAATGACAAGCTTGTCTATTGGGTTCTAATGCCTTGCCTTTTGTTCAGCAAAATCTCGTTGTCGCCTTTGGACAAGTCAGCGCTGGGTCTTTATTCATTGGCCATTTTAGGTGGATTTGTTGCGGCACTCGTGTTTGCAATTCTGGCGACCCGTCTGATGGGTTTTGCGCCACCTCAGGCGACCTCGATCCTTCAGGGGAGCGCGCGGCACAATTCATTCATCGGCCTTGCACTTGCGGCGAACCTGTTTGGTCCGGCTGCGCTGGATATTGCAATTCTGGCGACTGCTATTCTGGTGCCCACCACAAATATCGTGATGGTCGTTTTGATGGTCGGCGCGCTGAAAAGCGACCGGGCCAACAGCCTGCTCGTTGCCATCCTGCGTGAACTGGCGCGCAATCCTTATGTGATCTCGATCTTTCTGGCGGTGTGCGCGAACCAGTTGGTCGGCGACAGGATTGCCGTTGTGCATGATGTGACGGATGTTCTTGGGGCTGGGGCGTTACCGATCACTCTGCTTGCTGTCGGGGCCAATCTGAGAGTTCGCGCCATGGCTGCCAGCACATTGCCCCTGATCCTGGCTTTTGCCGGAAAGATGGTTGTCTTCCCCTTGGCTGTACTGGTGATTGGATTACTCGTGGGATTGCCGAGGGACGTTTTACAGATCGCTGTGGTTTATTCGGTTGTCCCGACCGGAGCCTCTTCTTACACGTTGGCCAAGCAATTGGGTGGGGACGCGCCATTGATGGCGGCCATCGTGACGCTGCAAACACTGATTGCGGCTATCAGCATACCGGTGTCGCTTGCTGTGTTGCTCCCGCTGATTCCGTAACCAGACGTCGTTAACGCGCCAGGATGCCGTGTACCCAGGATGCGATATCCAACAGGCGGGAATCGTCGCCTTTCCGACCGATCAGTTGAAAGCCCAAAGGCAACCCTTTCTGATCTGCCCCGAACGGCAGCGCGACCGAGGGCACCTGCAACAGGTTCCACATCCGTGAATAGAGCGGGTCTCCGGTGGCTTCCAACCCTTCTGGTGCCGGACCCGGTGCGGATGGTACCAGCAATGCGTCCGTGTCCCGGAACAACTGGTCCAGCATCGCGCCCGCACGATCCCGCAGCGTCAGAGCGGCGCGATATTCGGTATCGCTGACCGCCATCCCGTTTTTGATCAGCGCGTGGAATTGCGGGCTGATGCCCGGGACGCCTATGGTGTATTCGGTGGCACGCAGACGGGCGGCTTCGTACCCCATGACTGTGATCTGAGCTTGCGTCAGGTCCGCGAAGATCGGTGGATGAGCGATTTCTCCGGTGTCGGCGCCCTCGGCAGCAATCACAGACAGAGCGCGCGTGCAGGTATCGCGCATCGCGACTGAACCGTCCTGCCAATACGGACCACGCATCAGGCTGATGCGGGGCAGAGCCTCGTCATCAAAATTGGATGGGGGCGGCAACGCGGTGCCACGCAGCACGGCATCGCTCAGCACCAGATCGCGAGGGTCGCGGGCCAGAACGCCCAATGTATCCAGGTTCTGGGACAGGCCCATGACACCGGTCAGATCGAACCGCCCGGTTGTGGGCTTGAACCCGCAGACGCCGCAATAAGCGGCAGGGCGGATCAGAGACGCCGCAGTTTGGGAGCCAAAACCCAACGGAGACATGAAATCGGCCACCGCCGCTGCGGACCCTGAAGACGACCCACCGGGCGTGTGCGCGGGGTTGGCCGGGTTGGCGGTTTTTCCTGGGTGGAAATAGGCGAATTCAGTGGTCACGGTCTTACCGATCGGAATAGCACCTGCATTCAGAAAGGCTTGTACACAGTCGGCGTTCCGATCAGGTTGGCGATCCGCATACAGGTCGCTGCCCCAACCGGTCGGCATGTCATCGGTGTCGATGATATCCTTGATGACAAATGGCACGCCATGAAGCGGCCCACCAACGAGGAGTGCATTGGCGGCCTTGGCCCGCTTCATGGCGCGTTCTGCATCGAGGGTCTGAAAGGCCCCGATGACCGGTTCACGCTCTGAAATCCTGTCCAGATGGTCCGCCATCACTTCGGATGGTCTCACATCGCCTGACCGGATCATTTTGGCGAGCTCATGGGCGGAACGATGGTTCAGCCGCGTCATGCTTCCAGCGCTTCCAATGCGTCTTGGAATGGTGTGACGGGCATGTCATATATGCCCCCGCCCAAACGTCCGGCTTCGCCCAGGCGGTCGAGAATGCCCAAGCCGATCACGGGCCCAGATCCTTGCGAAACTGCGCCGCGTGCGGTGCTGCCCAGTTTCACATTCATCGCGCGGAAATAAGGGTGGGTTCCGACCGAAAGTCCGGACATGCGCGCCTGTGCGTCCTCGGGCAGATAGGCCCCCAACCCCTTTTTCTGCTCGGGGCTCAGATCAATGGCCATAGCGCCCAGGCCAAACGCTTCGACGACGGCACTGTCACCGATGGCGCCAAGCGCCCGGTCCGTTGGCAGGTCCACGTCAAACGTACCTTTGGGAGGGCTGGCCGGGATCGTAAACCACTGTCCCGGCAGGCCTGAGATCTGGATGCCTGTCTCGCGCCCGTTGCCGCCGGCGGCGGTGACGAAGCTTGAGCCCTCAACCCCTTCGGCCAGTATCATCATGCATTTGGTCGCCGCCATCCACAGGTTGAGAAACAGCGAAGGCGAGCTGTCCATGAAAGCCAGCACGTCGTCGTCCGTTATCCCACCGGGCGTTCGGTCCTTGAGCTCGGCGATCAGCGCTTGCGCGGCCACAGGCGTTCGCCCGTGGCAATCATCCCCGCCCATCAGGCCGATCACGGCCAGCGGGACCAGCGCAATCCCTTCGGCGATCCCTTTCTCCAGCACATCCAGAAACCGGGTGTTGAGCCAGCGGATATGGTCCAGCACCGCCCCGGACCGCAGACCCAGCCGCATGGCCGGGCGGCTGCCCGCGTTGATCGGGGCGTATACCCGCTGCTGTCCGCGCCAGGCGTCGTAAACCGTGTGCAGCGGCATATCTGCCGAGACCACGGCGGCCAGCGGTGTCACAACATCATGATCCTGTGCCGGTTTCAGAAGGATTTCACCTGCGTCAATCATCGCTTCGGCCTGATCGAAATCCCGCGCCAGACCCTGCCAGACTGCTGCAACGCAGGCAGAATTCAGAATCGGCGTGGTGATCTGATCCGGGCTGGCAAAGGCGGGGCCTGCGTGCAGCAGGATATTGTCGTCCAGTCCCAGCGCCTCGGACGCCGTGTTGAACCGGTTCCAGACCGGTTGGGTCACCATGGCCTTGTCGAATGCCAGCCGATCTGCGGCGTGCAGCATCAGGTATCCTCCGGCGGAATGATCCATGTTTCCGAGAAATACAGGAACGCGGATGTCGTCTCGTACCCGGCCTGCACCCGCGTGCCCAGTTCGCCCGGCAAGGCGCGGCCATTCACGATGATCTGCGCCGAATGGGCGGGCACCAGCAGCGAGAACATGTTCTGCTCGCCCGAGGCGACCTCGTGCGGGGACAGTTCCAGCGCGCGGGGTGGCTCGAACCCTTCCCAGACCAACTCGACCGTCAGGTTCTCACCCACGATGGTCTCAGTATAGCGATGGCTCATCGGATCACCGGACGTGCGCACTACCTGCGCGCCGATCTCCGGCAGGGTGGCAAAGGCCGGGGCGTTGGCGAAGGCGGCCAGTTTGCTGATGAAATTGGTCTTCAGAAACGCCGTTAACTCGGGATTGTCGCTGAGGATCACATTCGGAGCCTCCGCTGGTCCGTCCACCTGATCCGGCGTTCCGTAGAGCAGCAACATCTGACCCTGACCCACCGGTGACCAGGCCACCCGAAAAAACAATGCCATGGCCGAGAAGTTGTCATTCTCGTCGTTCAACAGGATGCCCGGGTTCTCGCCGGTCCAGTCGACGATGCCGGGGGTGATCGGTTCGTTCAAAGGCATCACAGATCCTCCTGTGGGGTTACCCAGGTTTCCGAGAAGGCCAGAAAGGCGGTCGACATGGTGCGGCCAAAGAACTGGCGGCTTGCGACCTGTCCGGGCAAGGGGGTGCCGTTGATGACGACCTGTGCTGACTTGGCCTCTAAAAACACTGAATACATTTCGTGCGCCTTGGTGGCCGAGTTTTCTTTGGTGACTTCCACAGGCAAAGGCGGGCCCATGTCCTGCCAGATCATCTCGACCGTGACACCCGAGCCGCGCAAGGTTTCGGAATACCGGGTTTTCAGATCGCCGGGGCGTTTTTCGACGCTGTCACAGTCCAGCCAGCTCATCGTGCCGAGGCCCGCCTTACCAATAAAGGTCGGCATCTTGCTGACCCAGCCATCGACGATCCAGCGCATCATGCGCTGGTTGTCGGTCATGATCAGGTTTGGCGCATGCGGCCAGCCCTGCGCCTGATCGGGCGTGCCGAGGATCAGTGCGGCGTGTCCGCGTCCGTATGGTGACAGAACCACCCGGAAGAACAGCGCCAGCGTGTCATAGTGATCCTGGCCTGGGTCCTGTTTCAGATAGATGCCCGGGTTTTCACCGGACCAGTCGACCCGGCCGGGATTGTGGGGGGTACGTGCGGTCATGACCAGCTTGCCTCATACTCTTTCAGCGCATCGGTGATGAATGCCTTACGGGCCTCGCCCTGCAGATGGTCGGCGGATTTGTAGATCTCGGCCACCTGATGCGAGATTTCCTTGAGCACTGCGCCGTCATTGCGCCCCTGCTGCAGGGGAATGCGCAGCATGGTGTCGCCAGCATAGGTCGGGATCACCTTGCCCGCGAAATTGTCCGAGGGTTGCGGCGGGCGTTCGCCGTTTTGCAACGCGCGAATGGCGTTACGCAACAGGCGGCGCGCTTTGGCCACCCCCCGGTCGGTAAAGCTGAGGTTTTCGCGGGCGTGGATATTCTTCGGTCCCTGACTGACCCATGCGTCGTAGTCCCCCGGATCGCGTTGTCGCATCTCATACGAACGATCTGGGTCCTGACCGTAGAAATCGGTCATCCCGTAACCCACTTTGCTTTTGTCCGTCAGACCCTTGGGGTCGTCATTCGCCGCCGCATTACGGAAGTGGCGCCATGCGATGACCATTGTGTGGGTGTCGTCTATTGGTGTGATCCATCGCGACAGCCCGCAGCGTCCAAAATAGCGCGGCCCGTCAGGCACCGGAAAATGACCGCCATTCTGGGTGAAGGACGGCAACATGTGGTCATGGATACGGACCCAGACAATGTCTTCCACCCGCCGAACATTGGTGTAGAAATCGCCGGTCTGGCTGTCGTGAAACTCGATCATCGGCATTTCTGCGAAGGCGTCGATGAACTGGCTGCGTACCGCCAGAGTGTGCAGGTAGACCACATGGAACGGGTCCCATGCGTTCTCCATCACCTGCAGCCAGTTGCAGGGGGATTTGATGAGATAGGGCACTAGCTCGTCACCGTCTTCATCAAAAGTATCCATCACCGGGAAGGGGGGCTGTTCCTCGGCCGGGCCCATATAGGCAAAGGCCAGGCCTTTGTATTCGATGATCGGATAGGCCCCCAGACAAGCCTTTTTCTTGACCTGAGACGCAGGCGGTTCGCATGGGGTTTCCAGAATGGTGCCGTCCAACCCGTATTTCCAGCCATGATAGGAACACCGAATGCCGCCTTCTTCGACGATGCCAAACTCAAGGCTCATATTGCGGTGGCAGCAATGCAGATGGGTCAGGCCCAGTTTGCCTTCCTTCTTTTCGCGAAACAGAACCAGATCCTCACCCAGAATGCGGATGCGATAAGGCAGATCTCCGATCTGGTCAGTCATCGCCACCGGCATCCAAAACCGGCGCAGATACTCGCCGCAAGGGGTGCCCGGGCCAACCTCGATCAGTTCCGGGTCAGGCGTTTGCTGCCAGACGCCCTGCTGGTCGTGACCGCGGAAATTGCCCTCGGGGGCTGAGAAATGATCGTTCATTGCGTCCTCCGTGCGGTTCGGTGGTCAGGGAAATGGATCGGGCACCGGCGCGGTGCCGGTCCAGATCGATTTGACCTGACAGAAATCCTTGATGGCGTCCGGGCCGAGTTCGCGCCCATATCCTGACAATTTGACCCCGCCGATCGGGCTGGCCGGGTCAACACTGCGATAGTGATTGATGTAAACGGTGCCTGCCTCGATAGCTCTGGCGACGCGCGCGCCCTTATCGGCATCAGAGGTCCAGACCCCGGCGGCAAGGCCATAGTCGCTGTCATTGGCCAACGCGATGGCTTCGTCTTCGGTGGTGAAAGGGGTGACGGCCAGAACCGGGCCGAACACTTCTTCGCGCCAAAGCTGCATGTCGGGCCTTACATTGCCGAAGACGGTTGGTCCGACATAGAAACCTTCCCGGTCTGCTGCCGTGAGGGTCCCGTCCAGCAGGCAGTCGGCGCCATCGTCCTTGGCGCGTTCGATCATCGCGGTCACCTTGCGCAGATGCGGTTCATTGGCCAGCGGGGCGATCTGCGTTTGCGGGTCCACCGGGTCGCCTATCTTCAGCGCGCGCGCGCGGTCGATCAGGCGCGACACCAGTTTTTCTTTCAGCCTTGCTTCAACAATCAGGCGTGAACCGGCAACACAGGTCTGACCGTTCGACAGGAAGATACCGGACAGAATACCGTTAACCGCATTGTCCAGATCACAATCGGCGAACACGACCTGCGGAGATTTTCCGCCGAGTTCAAGGACTGCGGGTACTACCCCGGCTGAAGCAGCCTCTGCCACTTTTCGGCCACCAAAATCCGAGCCGGTAAAGGTGACTTTACGCGTCAGGGGATGGCGGACCAGCGCTTCGCCGACCTCATGACCCAGCCCGGTCACTACGTTCAATACTCCAGGTGGCAGTCCGGCCTCATGGGCGAGGCGCGCGAATTCCAGGGTGGAGGCGGATGCCATTTCTGACGGTTTCACAACCACGGTATTGCCCGCTGCCAGAGCTGGGGCCAGTTTCCAGGCAAGGATCATCAGCGGAGAATTCCAGGGGGTAATGGCAACCACGACGCCATAGGGCACATGATGGCCAACGCTTTGCACACCCGTGATTGTATTGGCCTGAGGTTCGGGCTGCAGCTTGCGCGCCTCGGCCGCGAAATAGCGGAACCAGTTGTGCAGCCCGGCAAATTGCCCGCGCACCTCGGCGATGCGTTTGCCGTTGTCGCGGATTTCAGGCGCGATGAGATCTTCCCATCGCGCTTCCAGGGCATCAGCCAATTGGTCCAGCATATCCGCACGCTCGGTTGGGCCTGACTTTGCCCACGGGCCGCTGCGGAACGCCCGTTCGGCGTTCCGAATGGCCCGGTCAGCAGTCTGCGCATTGCAACGGGCGACTTTACACCAAACCCGACCCGAAGCGGGGTCAACACTGGGCAAGGTTTCGCCATCCCAATCGACAAAGGCGCCGGAAATGAAGGGCGAGTAGATTTTCATTCAACGGCCCTCGGGCAGGGGTTGGGCCACCAATGCCAGCAGGTCGCCACGGCGTACGAGACCACGATTGCCATGGGCCAGAACGTGCCCGGTTACGGGGAAGGTAAGCCTGACGGCTGCGCGTTCCGGTTCCGCCGGAAAATGCAGCGTGCCGGCCAAATCGCCTTGGTTGACTTGTTGTCCAGCTGCGCAGCGGCGGTCGAACAGACCATCTGCGGTCGCATAGATCGAATGCATCGGATCGGCGATTTCTACAGATTGCGTTGGGACAGGGTCAGGAGGGTCACCCGGCAGGATACCGAGATGTTTCAAGCAGCGCATCAGCCCGGCCTCGGCAAGATCTGTGACTTCAGGGTCAACACCGCCACCGCCACTCAGCTCGGCCGCGATCATCGGAACCCCGGCGCGGGCGGCTGCCGCATTTACCGAACGATTGTCGTTATGCGCGCCCAGGACCCAGATCAGGGGCAACCCAAACGCGCGTGCCAATTCTAGGTTGGCAGCGATCAGGTCTGCACCATCGCCTTGCGCGGCCAAGGTGCAAGGTTCGAAAACGGACGCTTTGCCACCTGAATGCAGATCAATGGCCGCGTCCACACGTTGCAGCAGCACGGTTTCGACAAAATGCGCAATCATCGCCGTCGGGCCACCATCCGAGTCGCCCGGAAAGGCGCGATTCAGATTTTGGCCATCTAAAGGCGATACGCGGGATGAGGTCTGAAACGCAGGGGTGTTCAAGGCCGGGATCAGGATCACCTGACCGGAGAGCTGTACCGGGTTTAGCCGATCGGCTAACCGCATGATCGCTGTGGGACCTTCGAACTCATCCCCATGGGTGCCACCCAGAACCAGAACGGAAGGCCCGGGTTTGCCACGAAGGCTGATGACCGGGATTGGGTGATATCCCAGTGGCACCGTATTGTCGGACCATTTGAGCATCAGGTCACCCACCTGCCGACCCGGCGCATCCAGATCGATGGTCAGGTGAAGCCTGCTGGTTTGGGCTGAAAACGTATTGGCCATCGGGATTCTTTTGTTTGTCTACGGCATTCATATCATAATTTTTTTGAAAGTGAATTGCTGAAAATCATATGTTATGTGATATAAGGTGAAAGTTGCCATTGCCGCCATTTGGCGGTGCCGGAGGATTTGGATGGCCATTGCGCGCGCGAAATCAGGAATAGACAGAATCAAACCTCATATGGTGGGTGGCGCTTCGGTGGATGTACCGCCGCCCGCGATATTACTGAATTCGAATGAAAGTGTATTTGGTCCCAGCCCGGCGGCCCGTGCCGCTGCACGTGCGGCCATCAGCAATATCGAACGGTATGTGGAAAACCCAGATCGCATCCTTGCACCGGCGATTGCAGCTCAGTTCGGGCTGGATGCCGCCCGGATCACTACGGGTCAGGGGTCGGATGACCTTCTGGCCCGTCTGGCCCGCGCCTACCTTGGGCCGGGCACCGAACTGATCCGCAGCGCCAATGGTTATCTCAAAGTCCCGAACTATGCCTATGCCAACGATGCCGGGGTGGTTTCGGTCGCGGATGATGACTTCAAACCCTCGGTCGACCGGATGATCGACGCTGTGACCGAGCGGACCCGGATCGTCTATCTCGCCAATCCCGAAAACCCCGCAGGCACTTATTTAAATGGGTCAGAGTTGCGTCGCCTCCACGCGGCGTTGCCGGAAAACGTTCTGCTGATCATTGACGCCGCTTATGAGGAATATGTCGATGCGGCGGATTATGAACCGGCACATAAATTGGTCGAAGCTGCCGATAACGTTGTTATGTGCCGGACATTTTCCAAGATATTCGGACTGGCTGGCGCCCGTGTCGGCTGGATGTACGGGCCCGAAGATGTGGTGGACAGCGTCCGCAGGATCGGTCTGACCTTTCCGGTGACGTCCTCTTCGATCGCTGCAGCCGTTGCGGCGCTGGATGACACAGCAAATACTCGTTTTGTGCGCGAGACCAATTTGAACAGCCGGAAGAGGTTGACGGCCGCACTGACGGAGTTGGGTTTGCGCGTTGTCCCGAGCCAGGCCAATTTCGTGCTGGTTCATTTTCGAGACCCCAAGAGGTCTGCCAGAGCCGTAGACCGATACCTGCGGGGGCAGGGAATCGCCGTGCGCCGGTTCGCCTCGCCCGCCTATGATGAATATATCCGCATCACGATCGGTCACCGCCATGAATTGCAGGCGGCGCAGGATGGGATCGCTGCCTTTCTGGACGGAGGCGTCTGATGGTTGCCTCCCCACAACCAACCGAAGACGCACCGCAGGTTGCGCATCCGTCGGGTGCGGCGATCATTGCCGCCATCAAGGCAGCAGGCGTCGGAGAAATCGTGGCATTACCGGACATCGTCACCAGCGACGGGCTGCTCTGGCCGATCTCGCGCGATCCCGATTTTCGCCTGACCCGTATCTGCAAAGAAGATGAGGGTGTCAGTATTTGCGGGGCGATGTCTTATAACGGTACGCGGGCGGTTTTGATGATGCAGCAGACCGGGTTGATGGATTCCCTGAACGCAATCCGGGCCATTGGTGTAGATTATGAACTGCCGGTGGTTATGATGGTTGGCCTGCAGGGCAAAGAGCCGCATATACTTCCCGACCAGTCTGCCTCTTACGGGGTGCGGATCATCCGGCCGGTACTTGACGCGATGAGGCTGTCGCATTCCCTGATCGAAGAGCCCGGCGACGAGGATCATGTCCCGCAGGCGATAGAAGAAGCTTATGCAGCCTCAAAACCCCATATTTTCCTGATAGGCCGAGCCCCGGAGGCGTCATGACCATGTACCGCGACGCGGCGCTGAAGGCCCTGATCCCTTATGTCCGCGAAGACGATATCGTTGTCGCTGTGTATCAGAGCTGTTTCGACTGGCTTGCGCTGAACCCGCGCGATCTGAATTATGTGGCTGTCGGAGCGATGGGTCAGGCGTCATCTCATGGCTTGGGTCTTGCGCTTGCCAATCCGGATCGGCGCGTGATCGTGCTGGATGGCGATGGTAGCCTGTTGATGAATCTGGGTACGTTGGTGACGATCGCCAATGCCGGGGCGCAAAACCTCTATCATTTCTTGTCGGCCAACCGGGTCTACGAGGTAAATGGATCGCAGCCTCTGCCCGGAGCGGACAGGGTTGATTTTGCCGCAATGGCCTGGGCTGCTGGTTACGCAGGTGTGCAGCGATTTACAGAGCTGGAGCAGTTCTCGGTTGCACTGCCGCAAGTGTTGTCATCCGCCGGTCCACAATTTGTTTCGATGGAACTGACAGCGGGTGCCCCTTATCCTCGGGACTATGCGTATATCCACAGTGCGCAGGCGCGGACCAGTTTCCGCGAAGCGCTTAATCGTCGCTGATCTGCGATTGCACGATTTGCAGAAAGGATTGCCCCACTGCAGAAAGGGGTTTGTTCTTGGACCAGAACAGAACCGCGCGGAAGGTCAGAGGCGCCTCAAAAGGCAGGGCGACACAATCAGGTATGGTCCTGAGGTAATCCAGACTGGCACCCACAACCGAGACACCCAATCCACGCGCAACAAGGCGACAGGCTGAGTCGGTAGTCCGCGTCTCGTACTGCATCTGCCGTGCGACACCTTTGGCCTCGAAGAACTGATCAATTTCGAACCGGAAACGCGAGGATGGCATGTATGAGATAAAGCTCTCGCCTACCAGATCCTGCGCCTGAGCGCGCTTTTTTTTGGCCAGAGGGTGGCCGGTTGGGACCACGCAGCAAACGTCACTGTTTCGGATGACGAGCCTGTCAAAGGACGGGTTGGCAGGCTCGGTTGTCGTGATCCCGAAATCGTAGTTCTGCGAAACCATCCACTCGACCGCATCATCGCTGGGGGCGATTTCCATTCGGGCCATGGCGTGTGGACAGGCAGTGGCGAATTCCTGAATAAGATCGGGTCCCAGTTGGGACGATACACCTGGGGTTATCACAAGGCTAAGCCGCGCGTGACCGAATTTTCCGATGGCTGCGGCGGATTCCTTTATGTGCTCCATTCCACTGACGGCTTGTCGCACCTCTTCCACAAGAAGCCGGGCTTCATCGGTGGGAACCAATACCCGGCCAGAGCGTTGAAACAGCAGAAATCCGACCTCGGTCTCGAAATCTGAGATAAGGCGGCTCACCGCAGGCTGCGAGATACCCAACATCGCAGCCGCTTCGGTCACGGTTCCGGTCGAGACAACAGTTCGAAACGCATCAACCTGTTTGAAAGTAATTTTCATAGACGACAATACCGTCTTAGTTTCGGGGTAAACCATTCATAGTAATATAATATGTTATTGCCAATAAAGGTTGGGAATTGTTAATGCGCCCCGTTCCTACGGCGAGCATGCAGGGGTCTCGGGAACGGACGTGGGGGCCAGACCCTCTATTGCGGCCGTGTCGAGGTGGTGATGAACTCGATCCTGTCCGATACAATCTCGCAGAAGCCATGCGGGAGTTTGGCGTCGAAGCTTAGGGAGTCTCCGGTTTCCATGGCGAAATCTTCGGTACCGCAACGGTAAACCGCTTCGCCCTCGATCATGTAAAGAAAAACATACCCTTCGTGCTGATAGCTGGGCAATGTTCCCGACTGGTCCTTGGCAATGCTGATGCGCGCGGATTGAAACAGCCCGCCCGGCCCGCCATGTTTGCCAAGCAAAAAATAGTCATGCGCGTGGCCCTGCGTGATCCGCCGGGACACCAAACCCTCGCCAGCCCTGACGTGATGTACGTCTGCCGAACCCTCGGTATGTGCGAACAAGGCCATCAGCGGCACACCCATCGCATCCGCCAGAGACTGAAGTGTCCCGAGTGACGGGGAAACGCTGCCATTCTCGATACGGCTGATCATCGAGGCCGAGATTTGCGCTGCGGAAGCCAATTCGGAAATGATCAGGCCGCGCTCTTGCCGCAATCTTTGCAGGGTTTGCCCGACCTCGTGTTCTATGTCTCTTTGTTTGGTTACGGTTTTCAGTGCTAATGCTCCCAATAGGTATTAGACTGTCACTCACACTACTTGTTGCATCTGTCTTCACGAGTCAACGATTGGGGTTATGTAGCGAAGCTTTGGCAGATGTGTTGTAAATGTCCGATGTCAGCACCGATGGGACAGTTTAAAGTGATTTGATAGGAGAGGGTTTCTGGCTCATCATAACCGCCAAGGAGTGGAGATGAGAAAGGTCAAAGCGTCAAACGTTTGATCCAGTGGATCAAACGTAGCGCGTGACCGGAACGAAGCAGAGCCACGGCGAGAAGGTCGTCAAAGACATCCGCCATCTGATGCGCAAGCAGTATTCTGCCGAAGTGAAGATCAGGATCGTGCTGGACGGTCTGAAGGGCGAGGGGTTCCGTTGCAAACTTTTGGCCATTGACGCTTTCGGAATTAGCGAGTGAATGACTGTCGGTCGTATCAAGTCGAAAGCCAGCTCATGATTTCCTTCAAAGGTGCACAGTATCCGAAAGATGTGATCCTATTCGCAGTGTTCTTCTATATTCGATACGGCGTTTCCTATCGCGATCTGGAAGAGATCATGGCAGAGCGAGGTGTTTCCGTCGATCACACCACGCTGAACCGCTGGGTGACACGTTATACAGGCGTAATCGCTGAAACAGCGCGCCGTCGTAAGGGTCCGTGTGATCGCTCTTGGAGAATGGACGAAACGTATATCAAAGTGAAAGGTACATGGGTTTACCTTTACCGAGCGGCCGACAAACACGGCAAAACTCTCGATTTCATGCTTTCACAACGTCGAAACAAATCGGCTGCGACAAAATTCTTCGCTCAGATGTTGGAGGTCGATGGTCTACCGCGAAATATCGCCATCGACAAAAGCGGGGCCAACACGGCCGGCATCAAAGCCATAAACAAGATGCTGAAAGGCTTTGGCTGCCCAATACAGATTGAGATGGTTAGGCGGAATTACCTCAATAATATCATCGAACAAGACCATCGATTCATCAAACGACGGATCAGGCCCATGCTCGGTTTCAAATCCTTTGCTTCAGCCGCATCTGTCCTGGCAGGCATAGAATTGGTCAACATGATCCGCAAAGGTCAAATCACGCCCGGACTCCGCCCGTTTCAGCAATTTGTCGAACTGGCTGGCTAAACTGCCCACCAATTTCAAAGATGCTTTACCATTCAAGAAAGTTTGCGACAGAACCATTACGTAATACATAGAAAAATAAAGAAAATTTAGAAGCCCTCCTAATTCCATGGAAAATCTCGTGAACGTCGGTGTTAGCCTTGGATCAAGGGTTGAAACTGACGCTCGGTAATCATCCGAACGCGGGCAGGATTTGCGGGTTTCTTTTGGTTTCAAGAGACATTATGTTGCTCTTAGGCGATAATATCGAAACGAAAGGGCAATATATTGGCCTTTACATTTGAAATCCCGACTCCCGGTTCGGCGCAGGACAAGATTCGCATGTCTGCCCGCGGCCTGCGTTTGGCTCATAATATGACACAACAGGCTTTGGCCGAAAAATCGGGCGTGCCGCTGTCGACGCTCAAACGATTTGAACAAAGCGGCGAGATCTCACTGGCGGCACTTTTGGCGGTTGCCGGGGCGTTGGAGGCGTTGGACGCATTCGAAAATCTGTTCCCAAAGCCTGTGGTCGCGTCACTGGAGGAGCTGGAATCCGCAAGGGCTGACCGCAAGCGGGCCGGAAAAAGGCAGGGCTGATGGCGGATCTTCTGAACATCGAACTGGACTTTGGAGATCATCGGCGTGTGGTCGGACAAGTGGCTTGGGTCAAGGACCAGCGACGTGCCGCCATTGAATGGGCGCCAGAGTTCGTTGCAAACCCGCTGCCGGTTTCGCCATATGCGATCCGATCCTGGCAGGGGCTGCATTTTGGCGACCATACGCCGTTTGACGGGCTGCCGGGTGTCCTAGCGGATTCACTGCCTGATGGCTGGGGTCGCTTGCTGATTGACCGCGAGCTGGCGCGGCGGGGCAGGGCGGTTCATGAGCTAACGCCAGTGAACCGTCTGGCCATCGTGGGCCAGCACGGCATGGGGGCGCTTTGTTATCATCCCGAAGAGGAACTGACCAAACAGGTAGATATAGACCTGGATTGGTTCGCCAAAACTGCCCAGCATATCGAAGATGACGTGTCCGTCGATGACTTGTCCCGGCTTCGCGCAGGCAGTGGCGGCTCGGCCGGCGCTCGGCCAAAATTCGTCGCTTTGCTGAACACTGAAACCGGCGTGTTGCGGGATCATCGCAGCACCGCAGGGGAAGGGTTCAGTCACTACCTCATAAAATTCCGATCCTCGTCCGACCCGGTCAGCGCCGCGCGAGAGGAACAAGCCTATGCCGAAATGGCGTGCGCGGCCGGAATCAACATGTCAAGCACACGATTGCTTTCGACCGGTTCGGGTGAAAACCTGTTCGCGACCCTTCGATTTGACCGGCCCGAGGGCCGGCGGCTGCATATGCACACGATCGCGGGTATTCTGAACGCCGACTTCACCGCTCCGGTTGTGGATTATGAAACCTTGTTGAAACTGACCTATTTCATGACCAACCATCAGGGTGACGTTGAAGAGATGTTTCGGCGCATGGCGTTCAACGTTCTGACCCACAACCGCGATGACCACATCAAGAACCATGCCTTCCTGATGGACCATCACGGAACGTGGCGCCTGTCGCCCGCATATGACCTGAACTTTTCCGACGGTCCCGGCGGCGAGCATCATCTGAGTGTGAACGGAAACGGCAGGAACCCAACGCATAAAGATTTGGTTGCAGTGGGAGAGGGGTGCGGCATCCGAAAACGACGTGTGCTCGAAATCATCGAGCAGGTGCGTCTTGCCGCGGAACAGTGGCCTGTCTTCGCTGATGCAAGCAGTGTTCCTGAAGTTCGAAACAGAGAGATTGCAAAAAGACTGAATTCGGTCGGCAAAAGTTGACCAATGCGGTCCCGGTTCCTTTGACGGGATCGCAGTTTTTTGCCTACTCCAGCTTCGCGGAGTAGTGCGCCTCTGTTGTAAAGTAGATGTTTGTGCGGATTTCGACGACCCGGTCCAGCAGGTCCAGGCTTTCCCGTCGACCAACAAGGACTGGGCTGGTAGGGTCTAACCCATGGGGGCCTGCTTTCTCCTCACCCAGAATTTCTGCCCGAAGCTGCTCGACCGCTGAAATGATGACGCAGGCATAGGCATGTTGAAATAGGACGTACATTGCGTTTGGAAGCGGGGCGCGTTCCGGTAAACCCGGAAAAAGTGGTGCTGGAACAATACTTTCCTCAAGCGTCAGCGGCGAACCGTTCAACGTGCGATAGCGCGAAATGACAAAAACTTCTTGCGGAGCATCGTGCAATATCTCCTGTTCAGCTTTCGTGGCCTTTCGCTTTGTGACGCTCTCGTTTTCGAGGTCTGGGATGACCTGTTGGCCCTGATCGTCCCGAAGTGGATAGAAATTGAACAGCGAATCCTCCGGGGTGCGCAGAGTAACAAATGTTCCTTTGCCTTGCCGCCTTTGGACCACGCCTTTTTGTTCCAGCAGGGACAGGGCTTTTCTTGCGGTCCCCTGGCTTACATTTAGCCGTTTTCCAATTTCGAACTCGTTTGGAAGAATTGAACCGGGTGGAAATGTACCTTCGGCAATAAGCTTCAGGATCTCGTCATATGCGGTTTGATAGAGCGGTTTGTTCACATTGGCACCTCTGTTTGAAGGATATAGGAGGAATCGGGGGGTCACAATATTATATCTTTACTCTTATATAAGAATTAGGATAGAAGTCCTGTCCATCGCAGATAGGAAAGGTCGCACAAGAACATGAAGGTCCTCGTTACAGAATTCATGGACCGAGATGCCCTCAAACTGTTCGGGGCAGATGCGATGGTGATCTATGAACCTTCGCTGGCGAATGATCGCGCGAAGCTGTTGACGCAGATCGAAGGCGCATCTGCGGTGATCGTGCGCAACAAAACTAAAGTGGACCGCGAGTTACTGCGGCATGCGCCCAATCTGAAAGTCGTTGGGCGGCTTGGTGTAGGGCTTGATAACATCGACGTTGATGCGTGCCGGGACAGCGGCGTCGATGTGCGACCGGCAACAGGCGCAAACGCAATCTCGGTCGCTGAATATGTGATATGTGCGGCGATGACTCTGGTTCGGGGTGCTTTTCATTCGACAGAAGCTGTGATCGCGGGAGGATGGCCGCGCGATAATTTGGCTCGCGGCGGAGAGTTGTGTGGCCGGACACTGGGCCTTTTTGGATTTGGCCTGATTGCTCAGACTGTTGTGCCACGTGCGAAAGCGCTGGGTATGTCTGTTGCGGCCTTTGATCCATTTCTACCGCCGGATCATCCGGCATGGCAAAACGTGGAAGCGTGTGACGCGGAAAACTTGATTTCAGATTCCGATGTATTGAGCCTGCATGTTCCGCTCACGCCTGACACGAGAAACCTGATCGGAGCTTCGGAAATTGACCGCATGAAAGCGGGCGCGGTCCTCATCAATACGTCGCGCGGCGGCATTGTGGACGAGATCGCAGTTGCTGCTGCTCTGAAAGATGGCCGCCTTGGTGGGGCGGCATTGGATGTTTTCCACTCGGAACCTCTGCCTGCAGCCGAGGCGGCGATCTTTGCCGATATTAGAAATCTGATCCTGACGCCGCATATCTCGGGCGTTACCAAAGAAGCCAATATACGTGTCAGCGATGTGACGGTTCGAAATGTGTCGGCTTCGCTGATAATCGAAACTTCAAATCAGACAGGTGTGTAACAAACAGAACCTTATCAATACTCAGGGAGGAGAAGTGATGAGACTCAGGACGACAATTGCGACGGTGGCGGTGGCGCTTATTGGTGGCACTGCTTTGGCGCAGGATTTTCCATCGGGTAGCGTAGACTATGTGATCCCGTTCGGGCCCGGTGGTGAATCCGACATAACCGCGCGTTTCCAGCAGCCGTATTTTGAGAAACTCTTTGGCGAACAGCTTGTAGTCTCGTATCAGCCCGGAGGAGGCGGAGCGGTTGGCTGGTCGCAGTTGAACGGTATGGCCGGTGATGGATCCGTCATCATGGGCATCAACCTTCCGCATATCGTCGTCAAGCCAAAGCAGGGCGATGTCGGGTTTCAGACCGAAGATATCGCGGCAGTGCACATGTTCCACTATACACCGGATGCCATTGTGGTGCGTGCTGACAGCCCCTTCCAAACCCTTGCCGATCTGGTCGAGCACGCAAAGGCCAATCCGAAACAGGTGATTTTTTCGGGCTCGGGCAAGGGCTCGGCCAATCATCTGGCACAAGTCCAGTTTGATGCACTTGCAGATATCCAAACGACCTATGTCTCGTTCAAGGGAACCGGTGCCGCAGTGACGGCTCTGCTTGGCGGTCAGGTTGGGGCCGAATGGGGATATACGACCGTGGGTGCCAAACAGGGCGATACAGTACGTATGCTGGCTGTCGCCATGGAGGAACGTCATCCCGCATTTCCTGATGTCCCCACCTTCCGCGAACTCGGCTATGATCTGGTTTCCGGTGCATATCGTGGTGTGGCTGTACCGAACTCTGCCTCTGAGGAGGTTCGACAGGGCGTTGCCGATGCAATTGCTGCAATCAACGCAGATCCCGACTTCCAAAAGCAAATGATCGACGGCGGGTTTGCTCTGTTGGATGTTAGCTATGGCGAGGCCATGGACGCCTTTCTGGCCGAGAAAGCCTCAGGTTACATCGAAGCGGCAAAGAACGCCGGCATCATCGAGTGATAAAGCGACAAGGGCGGGCCCTCGAACCAGTGGGCTCGCACGATCTGCTCCCGGATCTCGTTGGGGCAAAAGGAGGGATTTGCAATGTTGGATTTTCTCGTTAATGCCATGTCGCCACTTAATCTGGTGTTGGCCTTGTTCGGTGTGGCTGCCGGGACAATCATCGGATCGATACCGGGGCTTACGGCAACCATGGCGGTGGCGGTACTGGTTCCCCTGACATTCACCATGTCCCCCGACAGCGCTCTGATCCTGATGGGGGCGATCTACACCGGTGCGATCTACGGTGGCGCCTACGCTGCCATCCTGCTGAACACGCCGGGTACACCCTCTGCCATTGCGACGACCTTTGATGGTTACCCGATGGCAAAACGGGGCGATGGCGATCTTGCCGTTTCGGTCGCATGCTTGTCTTCGGTTGTGGGTGGACTGGTGGGTGCACTTGCTCTGTTGATGCTTGCCCCGCCCTTAGCCGAAGCGGCCCTTGCCTTTGGTCCGGTTGAATATTTCTGGCTTGCAATCTTCGGCTTGTCTCTGATTGCGGCGCTTTCGACCGGAGATTTCTTCAAAGGTATGATAGGCGCCTGCTTTGGGTTGCTGATCTCAATGATCGGAATTTCGGAGACATCGGCCGAAGTGCGCTTCACCTTTGGTACCAACACGTTGCTTGGCGGGATCGAAACGGTTTCGGCCCTTATTGGACTTTACTGCATTCCCGTTCTGATCGACCTGGTCGCAAGCCCGGATCGCCACTTAAAACCTGCGGAACAAAAGCGCGGATTCAGGTTGCCGGAAGCAACGGTGATCCTGCTCAAAAACAAATTCAATGTGATGCGCAGCTCGGTGATCGGTACGATGGTTGGCGCATTGCCGGGTGCTGGCGGGTCCATCGCAGGGCTGGTCGCGTATTCCGAGGCCCGCCGCGGTGGCAAAGGCGATGAGAAATACGGCGAAGGAAATCCCGGCGGCATCATTGCCACGGAATCCGCAAACAACGCGACCGTTGGTGGCGGGTTCATTCCGACTTTGGTTCTGGGTATTCCCGGAACACCCCCCGACGCGGTTATTCTGGGAGCGCTGCTGGTACAGGGTGTGCGCACGGGACCGAGCCTGTTCTCCGGTGGTGCGGATATCGTCTATACCTTCATTTTCGGTCTGCTGTTGGCGACGATTCTGATGTTGCCGGTTGGTCTGCTGATCGGTCGCTTTGCCTATGGGGCAATCGTCCGCGCGCCCAAGGCGGCGTTGGTTCCTGTGGTGGCGTTCATGACTGTCATTGGCACCTTTGCGATCCGCAACAGCGTGTCAGATATCGGCATCATGATCACGTTGGGCATTATCGGTTGGATTGCCTCAAAGCGCGGCTTTTCTGTCTCGCCCATCGTTCTGGGCCTCATTCTGGGTCGGATTGCCGAACAGGGATTTGTTCAAAGCTGGACCATTGGCGATGCATTGGGCGATCTGCCCGGTCAGTTCTTCGGGCGTCCTCTGTCCATGGTAATCATCGCACTGACGCTGCTGAGTTTCCTCTATCCTTTCTGGCCTCAGATCAAGCGGCTGGTTCTGCGTTCGACCACCGATCCTGTTGTCGATCGCGATCCGGCACCAAACGCAGCTGTCATGCGGGATCTGGGCGGGTTTGTGGCTTTCGGCGCGGTCAGTCTGCTCGTCATCAGCCAATCGTCAACGCTGAATGCCGAGGCGGCGGTTTTCCCCCGCACAATCGCAACCGGAATGCTTGCACTGGTCGTATTGGCCATCCTAAGGCTGTTTATCACCCGGCATGTCACGACCGTCAGCATAGAAGGATCAAGGGCCAGGATGCTCGCAGTGCCGATCATCATGCTTGTCACCGTCGCCCTGATATCGCCCCTTGGCTTCAAGTTCGCCGCGATCTTCATGGGTATCGCACTGATCATACCCGCCCAATATGAGAGCTATTCCCCCAAAGGCTGGGCTGCCCTGATTGCCGGAGTTGTCGGAACGATATTCGTTTTCTCGACCCTCTTCAGCGACGTACTGGGCGTTCCGCTTCCGTA
Organism: uncultured Ruegeria sp.; assembly: GCF_947497005.1. Classification (GTDB taxonomy): domain Bacteria; phylum Pseudomonadota; class Alphaproteobacteria; order Rhodobacterales; family Rhodobacteraceae; genus Ruegeria. Next base: position 103,511 of record NZ_CANMFF010000017.1, read on the forward strand.
ACTCTTCAATGTCCACCTGCGCCCGAAATGGGCTGAATCCGCTTGCGAAAGGCTAACACCGAATGAACATAGACAAAAAGATCACCGACGATCTGGTGGCGAACGATATCTCGTTTGTCACCACTGTCCCGTGCAAGCA
>NZ_CANMFF010000018.1 GCF_947497005.1 uncultured Ruegeria sp.
AAACCAACGACGACGAATATGAAGACCAGACCCGCAGACTCTCGTTATGAATGAGGGAGCCTCGGGGGGCAGGTCACGGAAAACGCATCTTAGTGGTTTGGGATTGCGTTCGTGTAACGGATAAACACGCCAAAACAGACGTTTGCAAGTTTCGTAACAAAATCACTTTTACGTGGGCAAAATAAAAAGCAGATGTAAGGACTCGCTGTTCTAAAGCCGGCTTTGTCCGCATATCGGACGCATGCCCACGCAGAGATCAAGTAGTGTGGGAAGGCGGCTCAGGGCTCAAACTATCGTTCTATTAGAACGGCAGCGATCGCCGACATCAGACTTTTCTTGCGCATCTTCTACTAAAAACGAGTGAGCCACGACTTCAAGACCATCTGTTTCAATGGCTGAACTGGGTGCTATCTCCGACCATTCACTTTGATCGGCATCTAGTGGCTCTGAAGATACGATGATACCGTCACATCCCACCCGGTAATATAGACTTGGAGCAAATCGATCCGAGGCGTAGCGCGCTGCGAATAACTTCTTTCCGTTGGACCAGCACGCTGCGAACCTCATGAATGGGACCGCGCCGTTTTCTCTGGACAGGGCCTCCACATGCATCACAGCGCGTCCCATCGCACCTATTGGATCAGCGTCCAGACCCTCGCCATGAGCAATGAGGAATATTGCTTCGCTTTCGGTGGCACCAAAACGATGTGTGTAATGGCCAGCAGGGATCTTGCCGTCAAGTCTCTGACGGATCTGTTCGTGACCTCCCGCTTGGCCATTGTGCATGAAACACCAGTTATCCTTGCCAAATGGGTGGCAATTGTTACGAGACGTCGCCGTCCCCGTCGATGCTCGCACATGAGCCAGAAACAACCCGGATTGGGTGTGATGTGCAAGTTGCTTCAAATTCGCATCTGACCAAGCGGGATTGGTATCTTTGTAGAAGCAGGGTTCTTGCCTTTGAGGGTACCATGCCAGCCCAAATCCATCTGCGTTAATGGGCGTTTTTCCAATAAGCGCGTTTCGGCTTTGCTCGACCAGCGACTGTTCCTGGTTCAACACCAAATCGTCAAGGTATCTCGGGGTGCCTATCCAGGCTAGAAAACGGCACATATTGGCTCCCAAAATTAATCTTCAGAGAAGATACCTATTCACAAAGGTGCAATCACTACAGTTTTTTGCCAAAAGCGGGCTAACATTCTATCGAATGATAGTTAGATTCTACTTTCTGCCAATCAATTCTCCATCAAATATTTCATCGACCAATCATAGGTTCGCCTCAAATTCACCGCACCTAATAAGCATGGTTAAGAGCGTACCAACTACGTACATACAGTTACTGAGGGACTGGGGCGTATGCTTCGTCCTCCCTACTGCTTAACCTACTAGCACTGAATGTCCGGTATGTATGGGTTGCCGCCATTGGCTATGGTTAGTACGGCCCAAAGGAGACATCCATCTTCGTCGTCAGCGCCGCAGTGCAGCTTCACCAGACCGGCCATTCGCTGCAGTTGCAGAATCCAATTGTAGACGAACCTGACATTCGACGAGTTTGTGTGGTCGATTTTCAAGTATGCGTGTCAGCTAGGGAAGCATCATCCGCGACAGGCGTCCAGAAAGAGGGAAGAAGCAGGCCTGCAATGAGTGGTAAATGTCGGGCTTCCCATCAAAGATGGATGTCACGACATTCCCATTCTCATCTACCGCTGGAAACCAACCGCCATACTTATGATCCACGAACGTATCACTGGCATAGGTCCAGAGTTTCCTGTACCAAATCTCGTCTTCCGGCATTTTGTCCAGAGTAATCAGCGCGGCGACTGCTCCAATTGCTTCGGTGATCGGCCACCAAAACCGGGAGCCGTTGGCAGCCTGGCCATCAAAGTCCAGCGTGTAGGCCAATCCGCCACTGGGTAACCAGGCATCATTCAATGCCTGTTCAATCAAGCGGCGCGCTGTTTCGGGCGCATTGGATACCGGCCGACCCGACAAGTCCCAATGCTGAAGCTGAAGTCGGCCGAGTTCAAACGAATGACCAGGAGTCGTTCCGGCAGGCCTGAACATCGGGTTACCCGCATAGTCATGATCAATCTGCCATTCAGACGTGTAATGCTCAGGCAACCGCCAGTTTTCCCCAGTTGCGATCTTGTTGATGAAGAAGTCCAGAATGCGACCGGCGCGGGAGAGGTATATTTCATCTCCGAACGCCTCATAGGCAGACAGCATCGCTTCAACACCATGCATATTCGCATTCATTCCGCGATATGTGGAAAAAGGTGTCCAATCCCTATTCCACTCGTCGCAGAACAATCCCGCGTCTTCATCCCAGAAATGTTGATCCAAGACCTCGCGGGCATCGGCCATCAGGCGGTCTGCATCCGGGTGACCCGCCAACTTCGCGCTTGCAGAGGCAAGAAGAACAAAGACATGTCCGTAGGCGAGCTTGCGATCATCCTTGATCTGTTCACCCTCCAGCGCCCAGAGGTACCCGCCATGTTCCCGATCTTTGTGGTGGCTTTCGAGATATGCCATGCCGTGATCAATGATCCGTTCAGCGCCCTGAAAACCTGACAGATGGCCCAATGCATAAGAATGAATCAGACGGGTCGTCGTGTGCAATTCCTGCAGCTGGCCGGGCTGTGGAGTGCCATCGTGACCAAGGATAAAGAACCCGGGCCCGTTTCGGCAACTCGCGCTGAAGAACTCAAGCTGCCGCATCGCCTGATCCATCAACCAGTTACGGTGATTGGAGGTTTCAAGCCAAAACCCCGGTTCGGATTGCGCGCCGAGAGGCAGAGGTTGGTCTTTGATCATCTTTTTTATCCGGCGAGGGGTGTAATGTAGCGTGCGCCGCGGCCCGGCATCAACGCTCGCGCCGCATGCAGAATTGCGTTCGCGTCAATTCCATGCAGATGATAGGTGTCTTCCACTGTTGCAGCCTGTCCAAAATGCTCCACACCCAGAGATTTAGTGCGGTGCCCGTGCACGCCACCAAGCCAGCTGAGACCCGCCGGATGGCCATCGGCAACGGTCACCAACCCAGCGTCACGCGGCACATTGGCGAACAGTTTCTCGACATGTGAAAGCGCCGCGCTGTCACCACGTTGTCGGGCGCGCTCGGCAGCCTGCCATCCTGCATTCAACCGATCTGCGGATGTCACAGCCAATACGGCAACGTCCCGAACGTCATCAGATAGTAGTCCCGCGGCCTGAATTGCCTCGGGCGCAACAACACCTGTGTAGGCCAGCACCACCGCACTTGTTGCTGTTGGGGGTCTCATCCAGTACCCGCCCGCAATCACGCCTTGCACAAGGTCACCGGTCATTTCGCGCCCGATTTGTTCGTGCGGTACTGTGGATAGGCGCAGATACACAGATCCACCCTTTTCGTCGCGGAGCCAGTTTTGTTCAGCCTGTGGTACTGCGCCATCCCGTTGCATATATTCGAACCCCCAACGCATGATCACGTTCAGTTCGTCCGCAAAAGCAGGCTCGAATGTTGCAAGCCCATCCTGTGCCATACCGATCAAAGGAGTCGAAATGGATTGGTGTGCGCCACCCTCGTGGCTAAGCGATACGCCAGAGGGGGTCGCAGCCAACATGAAACGCGCATCCTGATAGCAGGCATAGTTCAGGGCATCGAGCCCGCGGCAAATAAACGGGTCATAGACTGTTCCGACTGGAAACAACCGCTCGCCAAACAATGAATGAGACAGCCCAAGTGCGCCCAGAAACGTGAACAGGTTGTTTTCAGCGATTCCAAGTTCGATGTGCCGCCCGTCCGAATGTCTGCGCCACTTTTGCGTCGAAGGGATTTCCTGATCGCGAAACAGATCGCTTTGCTCAGCTTTTGCAAACAGGCCCGTCTTGTTGATCCAAGGACCGAGGTTGGTCGAGACCGAAACATCGGGTGAGGTGGTGACAATCCGCTCGGCAAGGGCCGGAGCTTCACTGGCGATGGCCGACAAAATCTGCCCGAACGCTTCCTGAGTGGAGGCTACGTCCTTGACCCTTGGCCGGGCAACTTCATCAACCTTGATCGGGGTAGCTATATGGCGGCGACGCCCCTTGGCATTGAATGGGACATTGTTCAGAAACGCCCGAACGTCTTCTTGGTCAACACCGATGCCAGCAAAGCGTTCCCATTCATGGCCCGCATCTATCCCCAAATCATCGCGCAGACTTTCAATCTGCGCAGCCGTCATGATCCCGGCGTGATTGTCCTTGTGTCCCGCCAGTGGCAACCCATAACCTTTAACCGTGTAGCAGATGAAACAAACCGGGCGGTCGTGATCGATAGCCTTCATCGTCTCGGACATCAGCGCAGTATCATGCCCCGCCAAATTGCCCATCAATTGCGCAAGCGCGTCATCATCATGATCCGCCACCAGCGCCAACGCCTCGTTGGTGCCGGCGAAGTCCTGCTCCAGCTGTGCCCGCAATGCGGCACCACCTTTGAACGTCAAAGCCGAATAAAGAGCGTTTTCACAGCGATCGATCCAATCGCGCAAATACGCACCCCCAGGACGCTTGAAAGCGGCTTGCATGAGCGAGCCGTATTTCAGTTCAATCACCTCCCACCCGCAGGCGAGGAATATGTCCCGGAACCTTGCGTTCAGACCTTCGGTGACCACGCCATCAAGCGACTGTCGGTTATAGTCTATGACCCACCAGCAATTGCGCAGGTCGTGTTTGGCGCCTTCGAGAAGCGCCTCATAGATATTGCCTTCGTCCAGCTCAGCATCGCCAACCAACGCAATCATTCGGCCTTTGGGCTGGTTGAGCCATCCGTGACCGGCCAGGTAGTCCTGCGTCAGGCTGGCAAAAGCCGTCATCGCAACACCCATCCCAACGGACCCAGTCGAGAAATCGACATCATCCAAGTCTTTGGTGCGAGATGGATAGGGCTGTGCCCCTCCAAAGCCGCGGAAACCCTGCAACTGCTGCAGGCTCTGGTTTCCAAGAACATACTGGATCGCATGAAAGACCGGGCTCGCGTGTGGTTTGACAGCGACGCGGTCCTCGGGACGAAGAACATCAAAATAAAGCGCGTTCAGGATCGCATTCATCGAGGCCGAAGACGCCTGATGGCCACCCACCTTGATCCTGCCTTTGGCGCGGATGTTGTTGGCGTTGTGGATCATCCACGATGAAAGCCAGAGCGTCTTCTTCTCGAGCGCTGCCCGAATCTCCAATTCGTTCATCATCTCAGGCGACCCGTCGCAAAGCTGTGCCATCTTTGGCGAACAGATGCGCGTTCTCTGTCTGAATGCGCAGCCCAAGCCGTTCGCCAGGCTTTACTGGAATATTGCCATGCTTGCGCACCATCATTGATCCAATGCCCTCGACGTTGACATAGATGTTCGTGTCGGACCCCAGATGTTCAACAACATCAGCCACGGCCGAAAGATCACCGGTCCCGTTGTCCACGACATCGATATGCTCAGGCCTTACACCCAGCTCTTTCGCCTGCGCCGTACGCAGCTCATCCTGTAGTTTGATTTCAGTTCCATTCCCGGCGGTCACGCCCGTTTCAGTTCCGACGACGGGTACAACATTCATGGTGGGCGAACCAATGAACTGGGCAACAAATTTATTGGCCGGACGTTCATAGAGCTCTAAAGGGCTGCCGACCTGCTGGATATCCCCGCCGTTAAGAACAACGATCCGGTCCGCCAATGTCAGAGCCTCGACTTGATCGTGAGTCACGTAGATCATCGTTGCGCTGAGTTGTTGGTGCAGACGTGCAATCTCCAGCCGCATTTCAACACGCAGCGCAGCGTCGAGATTTGACAGAGGCTCGTCGAACAGGAAGGCCCGCGGGTCGCGGATAATGGCACGACCCATGGCGACCCGCTGGCGTTGACCACCAGATAGAGCTTTGGGCAAACGATCCGTCAGGTTGGTTAGACCCAGTGTCCGTGCCGCCTGTGCAACTTTGGACTTACGTTCTGCCACCGGGTCTTTGCGGATTTCCATCGAGAAACCCATGTTCCGCGCCACATCCATATGCGGGTAAAGCGCGTAGGATTGGAACACCATTGCAATGTCCCGATCTCTGGGGCGCACGTCGTTCATACGCTCGCCATCGATTAGAAACTCACCGCTTGATATCGGCTCAAGCCCCGCCACCATGCGCAGTAGCGTAGACTTGCCACAACCCGATGGCCCCACCAGAACAATGAACTCACCATCTTGGATTTCAAGGTCGATGTTGCGCAAGACCTCAACGGATCCATAACGTTTTGCAACGTCACGAAGTTCGATACGTGCCATGATCTGGCCTCCTATCCTTTAACTGCGCCGGACGTGAGGCCCTGCACGAGATAACGTTGAATGAAGATGAAAAAGAGACAGCTTGGGATCAGCGCCAGCACGCCGGCCGCCATCATTTGCCCCCAATCGACCGAGAATTTGGAAACAAACGTCAACAAGCCAACCGGGAAAGTCATCGCGTCGTTCTTCGAGATCAGCATCAGCGCAAACAGCAACTCTGACCAAGCTGCGGTAAAAACGAAACCAAGCGTGGCCCCGAGGCCCGGCAATGTCAGCGGGAAGACCACCTTGCACAGCGCCTGAAACCGCGAACAGCCATCCATCATCGCCGCGTCTTCCAGATCTTTGGGAATCCCATCAAAAAACGACTGCATCAGGAATGTTGCAAAAGGGATATTGAACGCGGTGTAGACAACAATCAGGCTGATCAGCGAATTCAACAGTCCCAGTTCGGCGACGATCTTGTAGATCGGTGCAATGATCATCAGCAGCGGGAACATCTGTGTGACCAGCATTATTGCGATGACGATCCGTTTGCCTTTGAACACAAATCGCGAAAAGGCATAGCCCGCCCCTGCCGCAAACAGCGTTGTAAAGAAGGCCGCCCCAAGGGATACAACCAGCGAGTTTCGAAAGTAGGCCACAAAATCAGTCTGGAAAATGACCGTCGTGAAGTTCGAGAACGTGACCTCGCTTGGAAACAGCCTTGTGCCTTCGGAATAGATCAACTCATCCGGCGTAAGCCCGATCTTGAGCAGCCAATAGAGCGGGAACAGCGCAAAGATCAGATAGAATGCGAGCGCTGCATACTTCCCTAAGACCATTGCAGGGTGGCGGTTTTGGGTGGCTGACATGGCCAACTCCTCAGATCTTGACCAGCTTCTTACGAAGCCAGAGCAGGATGACGGCATAGATCAGCAGAATGACCAACAACGCCACAGCGATGGTGGACGCGTAGCCAAAATCCAGCTTTCGGAAGGCGGTGGTGAAAATGTAGGTCGACAAGATTTGCGTTGAGTTGGCGGGGCCGCCACCAGTCATAACAAATATCAGGTCAGCGAAATTGGCGATCCAGATCGTGCGCAGCATAACCGTTATCGCAATCATCGGGGCGAGGAATGGCAACGTAATCTTGGTGAATGTCTGCCAGGGCGAAGCGCCATCGACTTCGGCAGCCTCATAGAGTTCACCGGGAATGCTCTGCAGGGCGGCCAGCAACGTTATGGCAAAGAACGGCACACCAAACCAGATATTCGCAGTGATAGGACCCCACATTGCAAGATCGGGATCGCCAAGAATGTTGTAGGGCTCTGACAGAATGCCAAGCGCGGCCAGCCAATGCGGCAACGGACCGATGACAGGGTTGAACAGCCACGCCCAAGTCAGGGCAGACAGAAATGTCGGGACGGCCCATGGTAGGAAAACGAGGGCCTGAAACAGCTTTTTGCCAAAGAACTGTGTGTTCAGAAGCATCGCAAGGCCAAGGCCGAGCAGGAACTGGAACGTAATCGACCAGAAAGTCCAGAACAGCGTGTTCTCCATTGCGATCCAAAACTTACGGTCGCTCCAGAGATCGACGTAGTTTTCGAACCCGATCCAGCCGGAGGCAAAAGGCTTCAGCAGCTCTATGGATTGGAACGAGTAGGAGATCCCGATGATCAGCGGAACCATAATCACTGCACCGATCAAGAGGATTGCCGGTGACAGATAGTAGAACGGCTCGACCATGTATTGCAGGTAAAGCGAGCGTCGTGCCCGGGTTTCCCCGGGCCTGACAGTTTTTTGAGCGCGAGCAATCACTGGTTTGCCTTCCATTTAGCGTGCTCGTCGGTGAGGAACTCTGCCCACTCATCCGCGACATCCTGCGCGCTGCGCTGCCCCAGCAAAGCTTCTTGGCTTGTTTCCAGCAGAAGCGTGCTGCCAAAGTAGCCCCACTGTTCAAGGTTGGTCGGCATTGTGGTCGGCACGTATTGTTCACCGTTCAGCTCTTCGAACCAACCTTTGAATTGCTCGGTCTGGAAATGCGGATCCTGATCGGCGCCTTTGTGGATCGGAATAACGCCAACCCGCTTGGCCCATGTCGCGTTGGCTTCTGGCGAGGACAGGGCTGCGACCAGATCAAAGGCTTCCTCTTCATGCTCGGTTGCATTGAAAATCGACCAACCCGCGAAGCCAATGGTTGGGAAGGCTTTGCCTGAAGGCCCAACCGGCATTGGAATGACCGCAAAGTCCTCTGCCGGCATCCGTTCGGCGATCGCGATCAGCGCATCGGGATCCTGGTCAAGGAATGCACAGGTGCCGGAATAAAAACCGGCCACGATTTCATTGAAGCCCCAGCTGACGCTGTCTTTAGGTGCATATCCGTTCTGATACATATCGATCATGAACTGGATGCCCTCGACCGAGCCGGGCTCGTTGATGCGGCTGACGCCGTCTTCGGTGAAGAATTCGTTGGTGCCGTTCATCGCTGCGGCGAACATGATCCAACCATTGGTGCCGCCGGGACCACCGCGCAAACAATACCCGTATTTGCCATCAAGCTCGGATACCGCAGCCGAGGCTGCCTTGAACTCTTCCATCGTGGATGGAGGAGCATCAACACCCGCTTCGGCCAGCAGTTTCTTGTTGTAGAACATTGCCCGCAGGTAGAAACCGTATGGGATCATATAAAGATCGCCCGCCTGACTGCCCATCGCGACGGTCTTGTCGGTCAGTGTTGCCCCATGGTCCCATCCGGCTACATGGTCTTTGAGGCTGACCAGTTGGTCGGATCCTGCATAGAGCGCTTGCCATGTGTCGGGCATTTCAACCACATCCGGGATGTCACCGCCCGCCACCATTGTAGCCAGTTTTTCAAATGCGCTGCCCCATGGCAGCGAGACGATCTCAACCGTGACGTCAGGATTATTGGCCTCAAACTCATTGACAATCCCCTGAAGCACCTCGGTACGCTCGGGGCTGGTGATTACCTCAACCAGTTTAAGTGTGGTTTCGGCATACGAGGCCGAGCCCATCAGCACGGCAGCAGCTGTCATTCCTGCTAATAGTTTTTTCATATTTTCCTCCAGTTGGTTTTGATTTCTGCGCAGGGGCGCATTCTAAGCGGTGCTTTTTGAGAGTGCTGATGTGAAATCGGCCCAGAGATCGTCAGCTGACTCGAGCCCAAGATTCAGGCGCACCAGATTGGGCGAGACGCCAAACTTCTGCATCGAGTTCTGTTCACCGGCCTGAGCAAGTCCGACACGCGCCGGCAGGATCAGACTTTCGAAGCCACCCCAACTCACGCCGAGGCGGAAAAAGTTCAATGCGTCGGAGAACTTTGCGATGTCGACACTGTCATCGAACTCGATCGACATAAGCCCAGACCGACCCGTCAATCCTGGAACGTCGTTTGCACCAGGTGAATTGACCTGCCGAACCTGTGAAATAGCGGACAGACGATCAACAAACATGTTGGCCGCCGCCTGATGCTGCATCATGCGCGCATGCAAAGTACGCAGGCCTCGTGTCAGCAGGAACGCTTCAAAAGGCGCCAGTTTCGCGCCGAGCAAAGGAAGGGTCAGATCACGGATGCGAGCGATATGGTCCAGGGAGGCGACCACCACGCCCGCAACCGTGTCCGAGTGCCCCGAGATGTATTTCGAGGCTGAGTGGATGACGATGTCTATGCCCAGTGTGAGGGGGCGTTGGAACACCGGACTGGCCCAGGAATTGTCGACCATCGTCAACACATTGTGACGTTTGGCGTGTTCGGCGACACGACGCAGGTCTATTGCTTCAAAGACTAACGATCCAGGGCTTTCCAGATAGGCCAGTGTCACATCAGCCAGCAACTCCGGGTCATCTACAAAACGTTCCGGCGCATGGTATTCAATATGCACGCCAAACGGGCGCAGCATACGTTCCAGAAACCGGAATGTATCCGGATAGACATGCTCGACGCAGGCGATCCGGTCTCCGGGTTTGACAAATGCCAATAGCGTTGAGGAAATGGCTGCCATCCCAGAAGCAAAACCGACCGCGGCTTCGCCTTGCTCGGCTTCAGCCACGAGCTTTTCAAACGCAGCGACAGTTGGGTTTTCCACGCGGGTGTAGATTGCAGAATCCGACCGGCCTGCCATCCTGTCTTCGAAACTTTGATAGCTATCGAAGGTAAACAGTGAGGTTTGGACGATCGGAGGTGTCACTGCCCCAGCAGAGTCGGGCAGTACCGCTGCTAGCAGGGTCGCGATGTCTCTATGATCAGACATTCTGGTTCTCCATGATCTGGAGAATTTCTGCTTCGACCATGTCCATGATTTCACCGACTATCCGCCCGGCTTCGTCGGCATTACCCGAGACAACCGCCTCAGCAAGCTTTGTGTGAATTGGGATTGTCGCCTGACCCAGATGCGGCTGACCGAACGGCGCTTCGTAAACCTCATTGAAGCCTTGCTGGATCTGACGGATCAATTGCCCGAACAGAGGATTTCCGCAAGCGTCGTGCAGTGATGAATGGAACCGGTAGTCAGCCTGACGCCAGTCTTCACCAGCGGCATGAGTGGCTATGAGCTCGGCAACACGGGCAGTAATCAACAGTCCTTGCGCCTCAGTGCAATTCAGTGCCGCCATCCTTGCCGCTTCGATTTCCAAGGGCCTGCGTACTGCGTGGGTTCGCAACAGGCTCTCTGCTTCAAGCTTCAACGTCAGAGGAAGATGAATCGCATTTGCCGACACTTCAGCCGCCAATCGAGTCCCCGCTTTTTTATTGCGCACAACGATGCCCATGTTCTGCCAACTCGTCAGGGCCTCGCGAACCTTTGCCCGACCAATTCCAAGGCGGCGTGCGATTTCTACTTCCGGCGGCAGACGGTCACCAACTTTCAAACCTTCCGCATCAATCATCTCGGAAAGCGCATCCAGAACATCCCGGCTGGTGCTGCCGTGAGGTAACTCTTTAAGCGAGTTGCCTGCCTCTTCGCTCTGTTCCTGGGGTGGCAAATTTTCTGTCACGTGTGGCCGCTCCGAATCAATGTTCTTCCAACACTACTGATAATGTCCGACAAAATATACTATAATGTCCGACATTATATGAAAGGGTCCTATCAACGGCTGCCAAAACAGTCTTGCTTGGATCAGAACTGAGGTAGAATGGCCTCAGACTGCACGCTTTTTTTGTTTTTGAAAGCTCAATCCCAAATTGGGAGAAATGGTGCGTCCAACTGTACGAAGCTCGTAGGTCGGCACCGCCAAGACCCGACATTCGCCAATTCGACGTGCGCGGCGATGCGGTTTCGCCAGTCCGAAGTTCACCGTAGCCAAAAAATCTGAGAGTGAGCGAATTCACACAAAGCGGGACAAACAAGCTGCTCGCGTTTCCAGAGGCAAAGTCGGCATGCAGCCCTATGCAGTTATCGACCATCTCGCAGCATTACGATCATGCTGCTTGTCAGAACTGCACCAAGCAACCATTGAATGCGCCGCCAACTAAAGGCGGAACAGGACAATCCTGGCCTGGGCCTGTACAGAGGAAGAAAGTGCGGATAGTTCAAGCTTTGCTCATGCTCGCAGCAAGAACAGAATGGCGACGCAGTGGAATTCGCTAATGCCGTTTGAGCCCGCGTATCGCGGCGCGCAGCAAAACACGTGAGTAGAGTTTGTGAAAACCCATCAGGGTGCGAAATACAAACCCTATTCCGCCTGCCTTTCCGGTTTGCGCGGGCTTCGGGACAATCGCAGATCCGAACCACAGCTTTGATGCCCCGCCCTGAGCCGGCTCAACCATCAGCCAGGTTCTTACCCGTCCCTTTTCCACCTTCATCAGCAACTCTTGCTGTGTACGCTGCACGGTTTTCCAGCAGGCTAGCTGGTCATTTTCCGCCAACGCCAGGGCGGCGACGTCTTTTGCGAACGATGGCTTGAAAGCAGCGAGTGCCAGCAACGCGCGCTCGATCCGGAAGACGGGTGAGTCAAACATCGCCATGATGTATTCGCTCAGCGATGGAACGAAACCCACGTGCGCCACAAATGCATCTGCGTGATAACCCGGCCTTTTTGCAAACTGATGCAATAGACTGCCTTCGGGAATGCTGTGTTCTTCAACCTGTCTCACTTGACCCACGTCCTTTTTAGATACGCTGCCACGAGACTGTCGAACGCGACACCCAGCTTTTTACCTTGCGCCGGCAGATCATTCTGCCAGAGCATCTGTGTCCCGACAAACGCTGCATACTCCAGTTCAGCCAGAACCCGCGCGCTTGCTGCCTCAATCGCGGCGGATTGCGCATGAAGGCTGGCTAGAAAGCCAATGCGCTTCTCATCTATCGCTGCAAGCTTGGTTCCGACCATCCGGTTCTGGTAGCCAAACAGGCGAATGGCGATTTCGATCCGATGATCCAGATCCATGAGCAGAATATTCAATTGCTCGGCCTGCGCCCCGGACGCGGCCATTACGTCGTCTGTGTGTGTCTTTTCCCAATAGGCGATCAGATCGGCTACAAATGCCGCGTGATCCTTGAAGTGAAAGTAGAACGCCCCTGTAGTGCGACCCTGTGCCTTGCACAGGTTTGCGAGTTTCACCCCATCCGGGCCAAGTTGGGTAAGCTGCTCCAGCCCGGCTTTCAGCCAGCCTTCTTTTGAAAACCGCACAGCCATTAGAAAAGGCTTCCCCAAAACCCAAAGATCGCAATGGGGACAAAAAGCCACCCTTGCGGCAGTTCGGTGAATGTTAGATCAGCCTTCGAAAACTGCAGCAGACCTATGCCCCAAAGGGCAAAGAGTGTGGCCATAATACTGCCCATAATGGCAAGATCATCGCTTCCGTCCCAAAGAGCGGGCCACAGGAACAGGAGGCTCATCAAACCAAGACTGATCGAGACAAGATGCCAGCAGTAATACGCCACGTATTTGGGCTGCTTTTCCAGATCGCCTGCAGCCAGCAACGGGCGCGCCACCTCAGGCCCGCCCATGAAAACGTGGATGAGGGTAATGATGGCGGACAGGCCGCCGGCTGCAAGAATGGGATATGCCATGGCAAACGCCTCTGAAATTCAACTTCGAACCTACATAACATAACTTATGTTTTGTTAGAAAGTGTAAATCTTCGTGTCAATATGGTAGGCTCAATGCGGCAGTCAGATAGCCAAACGACCAAAAAGTGTAGCATTTACAGTAAACGGCAACTCTCGCTCATCAAGTAACGGCCCATAGATGCCATTTGTCACTCTGACAATGTCGAAATGCAGCTTCTTCGAAGCAGACGCAGGAAAGCCGCATTGACTACGGAACCCGGGCGACCCACGATGCTGATATGGGTACTGCCAGAATGAGGAGTGCCAGCAACAAGAATGCGGTTGAGAGTGAGGAGGCATCCGAAATAAAGCCAATCATGGCAGGCCCCAGGAGAATTCCCGCATAACCGGTTGTTGTCACCGCAGCAATGGCGATGCCTGCTGGCATTACCTTCTGCCGACCCGCGGCGCTGAACAGTACTGGCACAAGGTTCGCTGCGCCCAGCCCGATCAGAACAAATCCAAAAAAAGCGGCTGGTACAAACGATGCGAATAAAACGGTCGTGATACCCGCCATTGTGATCAATCCGCCCAGAACGAGAGTTGCGAACCCACCGATCCTGCTGACCAGACGATCCCCGGTGAGACGGGCAGCAAGCATCGCAACTGAAAAAAGGATGTAACCGACACCGGCGTTTTCTGCGGAGGCGAGGTCTCTGTCGATGATCAGCAGCGCTCCCCAATCCAGTACCGCGCCTTCGACCAGAAAAATGATGCCTGCGAGAACCGCCAAAAGAAGAACGATGCCCCGAGGAAAGGCAGATGGTTCGGGCTCATTCCCCGCTACCCTCAGAAACCTGGGTCGGGCAGCCAACATTGCGACGAGCGCGGTTGCGGCGCCAAATGCCGCGCAGATGGTCGTCGGCACGGAAAAGGACAAGAACACCGTAATCAATCCGGCCCCAAAGAAGCCGCCGATGCTCCAGTGTGCGTGGAAGTTCGACATCAGCGGCCGTTTCTCCTGGCCTTCAACTTCTGCTCCATGGACATTCATGGCCACATCGATCGTCCCAAGGAACGCGCCAAAAACAAAGAGCCCGGCCCCCAGCGCCCAGGGTGTCCCCGCCAGTGCCAAAAGAGGCAGCATAGCGGTCAACCCAAAACCACCCAGAAGGATCAAAGGCCGCGCCCCTCGACGTGCTGCCATCACGCCGGTAGCAGGCATCGCGATAATCGAGCCGAGCCCGAAGCAGAGCAGCAATATCCCAAACTCCGCATTGTCGGCCCCGACATTCGCCTTGAAGAAGGGAAACAAAGGTGCGCAGCAGGCCATTGCAAAGCCTGCCGCAAAAAATGCAAGGCGTGTCGCCAGACGCGCTGGAGCTGTCCCTGAGAAATTCGGTGTGGTGGGAAGGGTTGCCGGATTTCCGCTGTCTGTTGTAGATGTCATGTATTCAGGACCAGTCTCGTAGTGGTGAGCCGCAAGGTGCTGGCAGCATCAGGAGCAGCATCAGAGACAATCGCGTCGATCTCTGCCAGAGCAAGCGTGTGATGGCGAGCTCGTCGCCCGATTTTCGTACTTTCTGTGACGACGATTGTACGGGCGGCCGCATTGTGCATCGCGCGTTTCATCTGCGCTTCGTCATGGTCGTCGGAACTCAGGCCAAATTCCCGATCGAGTCCGCAGGCTCCCAAAACGGCGATGTCCGCTGAGACGCCTGCAACGCGATCCAATGCGTTTTCGCCGGTTGCGATCCCGCCCTGCGGGCGCAGAGTGCCACCGAGCAAGAAGACGGCGATCCCATTGTTTTGGCAGGCAATAGCGACCCACGGCGATGGCGTGATCACCATTCGTCGGTCCTGTGCAGGCAGGTTTTCCACGAAGCCCAACACCGTGCTCCCCCCGTCCAAAAGGAGCGTTTGCGCATTACCAATTTCCCGCACAGCTGCTTTGATCATGCCCGGATTTACCGGGGCACCTTCCGCAAGCCGAGTGTGCAAGGGCGCTGCGGGTGGCGCGACCGGGATGGCTCCGCCGCGCACGCGCTGCGCCTTGCCGCTTGCCTCTAGCGCGAGAATGTCGCGACGGATCGTATCAACCGATACCCTGTATTCATGCGCTGCGTCGGCGGCCACGATTTGGTGACCATCGCTCAAACGCGCGGCAAGCTCCGCCTGTCTTGTGTCTGGTATATTCAGTTCCATGCAAATTACCGCAAAACATTGCATGAAGCTGCATAATGTGATCCTCTGATTTAGTCAACATGCTAGCTGGATAAGGTAATCGGAAATGAAACTGACGCATTTGGCAGTTTGGACTCGGGATCTGGAAGAGGCGGCTGCATTCTGGCGAGACTATTTTGATGCGGAGGTCGCTGAGCGCTACGACAGCTACAACAGGTCAGGCTTCGCCTCGCGTTTCGTACGGATCCCAGGCAACGATACGTGTATTGAGATCATGGAAGGCCCTTGGGTCACTCCACATCCCGGCGAAGCTTGCGGGTGGGCGCATATCGCGTTTTCTGTCGGCACAAATGAACGGGTCGACGCAATTGCAGATCGATTTCGCCTTGACGGGTTGCTTGTGTCCGAACCACGGCGAACGGGAGATGGCTACTACGAAGCCGTCGTTCGCTCACCTGACGGCACATTGATAGAAATCGTTGAGTAGACCGCCCTTTCGTGTGCACGGCCAAATCCTTGTGACCATTTATGAATCTGGCTCTGAGCAGCCGTGTCAGAAACGGCCCATCAGAGACATTGAATAAGTACCCCACATGCTGCGATCGCAGCCCGCTTTGCGGTCATTCGCTGCAATTGCAAAGTTACGTGCACGCCGGAGGTCGGGAGCGCAAAAAAGCTGCCCTTAGAAGAAATACTTGATGCCAAAGTAAGGCCCGTGCTGGTCGACGTCATAGGCGAACTCTCCGGAACTCAGCGTGTCGCTATAGTCGACGCTGAAGTACCGATACCCAAATGTGAGGGTGGTTTTCTTCCAGGGTTGGTAATCAAAACCAACATTCGCCCCGATTTGAAGGTCATTTCCGCCAGCGCCGAAACCGCCAAGCTCCAAAGAAACAATTCCGGTCCAGCTTTGGCTCAATCGCCACGTTCCGCGTGCGCCGATTACCGTTCGATCCAATCCTGATCGGCGCCCAATACAGGCGCATTACCGGGCCCCGGAGTCGTGATGTCTATTTCCTGACGGATGGAGTTATACCTCAGCCCGACCTGAAGATCGATGGCATAGCGTTGGTCATTGGCACCGTATGTGCCATCCGCAATGCGGTAGGCCCCCTGAACACCAAACCATTATTGACGCACGTCGACGTTGAGGTCGGAACCCAACGGGCCGGGCAGTGTGGTGTCCTGTTCGATACCCACATAGTTAGCATCGAAAATTATTCCAAAACTCCCATTCCACGCCTCATACCGACCGGCAGCAGCAAAATCGAGCACGTCCAGCACGTCGCCAAGGTCCAGATCCAGATCAGCGGATTGACCGGCCACGGTCGATGTCCCTTTGGTTCTTAGCGGAGTGAACAGATAGAACGAGACCCCATGACGCCGGCAGGCCTCGTCCTGACTTGGCGCGGGTAGTGATTGAGCGGATGCAAGACCTAGCAATATCTGGAATGTTGCCGCAAGCGTCATGGTACTGAGTGTCAGAGGATGTGGCATGGCTGTGTCCTTGAGTTATTAAAACTCATTAATTGAATCTCAGGCCGATCCCGGCGCCCTGGTCATAAGGGCGATCAGCGCCGATCCCGATCAACACATCTGCATAAAGCGCAATACCGGGACTGAGATTTTTGCCAATCTGAAGCTCTGCGGTCGCGGGCCAGGCGTCATTCTCCCAATCATAAGGCGCTTTGATATCCGCTTTGATCCAATACCCCTCACCAAATGGCTGAAGTGCAATTAGGCGCATCGCGGTTCGGCTGACATCGGTCGGTCCATTGTAAGATGCGAAATGCTGGACCAGAGGGATCAGTGTCAGCCCACTGTTTGTGTTTGCAAAGGCGAACCCTCCGAACGGAGCGATTTGATCAGACCCGGTACCGATGCCTTCATCGGGATCGCCAAAGTCAAGGATCCATTCCAGCCCGAGCGCGGATTTGACGGCCCAAGTGTCATTCAGGGTTTTTTGTGACGGGAAATAGATCAGCTTGAAGCTGGTCTTTTCAAACCCGTTGAACCTCTCCCCGGTCGCATTTGTCGAATTGTAATGGAGCTCATATTTTAATTTCAGATCAGGGCGCAGCATGTATGCGCCATCAATGAATGCATCCTGACGATCTGCCCCACCTTCCAGATCAAAATTTTGATAGCGAATGTCTGTGTTGTTGACAGCAGCCAATGGATTTGACGCGTTTTCCTCTGCTCCGGCAGCGATACCCGCCATCAGAAACGCGGACGTAAAGATTGATTGGATAATGAAGTGGCTGGCCATCATGTACCTGAAGAGTTCTCGTGCGATTGATGAGACGATGGCTTTGCCACCACCGCCCCAAGTTCGTTACTGCCAGCTAGAAAAGACTTCCCTGGTCAGTTCGCTTTCAGGACGAAGGTTCTCGATTCCTTCATAGGGAACACCCTTTCCAAGTGACAGATGCGGGTGTTTGGCAATGGTTTTCTGATGGCGCTTGACCATGTCCTGAAAAGACGCCCCGGACCATAGGGAGTACCCGATAAGGGGATGTTCCTCGCGTGGATCTCGGTAGACATTGAACACAGGAGCTGCTGCGCCCGGCTGGCCCGGGGCAGGCAGATGCATTTTGAATTCCTGTTTGACCACCGAGCGCAAGACCGGCCCTTCGTAAACGTAGACATAGTCGCGGCGCGAGTTACCTTCGCCTTCAAGCAGCAGCGCGGTCTGGTCGATCCCGTCAATTACACGGTCGCGCGGAATGCGGTCGGTTGCCCCTGCGATCCGAGCAAAGGTGGTAAACAGGTCTGAGACATGCACAATGTCACCCGCCGCGCTGCCGGGCTCGATTGCGCCGGGCCAGCGGATAAACGCATCGGTACGCACACCACCTTCAAGATGCTGCGTCTTGCCGCCGCGGTAAATCAGCTGGTTCAAGCCGGACGTCCCCTCGTAGTGATACATCAAGCCATTGTCAGCCATGATCATGACGATGGTGTTGTCTGCCTTGCCGGTTTCATCCAGCTTGGCCAGCACCTCGCCGATCCAACCGTCCAGAATCTGTAACTTGTCGGCATGGAAGCCGCCATTGCGGGAAACCGCCTCATCAGGATAGGCAAAGTTCAGCGGGTAGAGCGGCCAGTACTGCATGAAAAACGGGTCGTCCTGCGAAGCCAGCTTCTCCAACTGTTCCAATGCCTGACGCTGATAGCGCAGGTTCATTTCTTCGTATTTCGCCTGCGTCCATTCCTCGCCCGGCGCCATGTCGACTTCGCGAGCAAAGCCTCCCGCTTCACCTTCAACACCGGTTACTAGGCCGTAAGGTTTGAACCGCTCATCTAACTGGAACTGGTTAGACTGACCCGACGCATGGAAGCCAAGCATGTTGTTGGCAACCATCGCATCACGTGTCATCAAGCTGAGCTGAACTTGCTGATGCAAGGGAAAGGCCGCCCAGTCAAACCCCTGATTATGCGGGTAGGATTGTTCAATATCGCCCTGATGCCATTTCCCGACATGCACGGTGTTGTACCCTTCTTCCTTTAAGATTTCGGCAATCGTCACCTCTTCGGACGCCAAGCCTTCACCGACCAACGCAACTTTGACTTCTTCCACGCCCGCGCGCACGGGATGACGACCGGTCAACATCGCTGTACGTGTCGGTGTACAGGACGGCTCGGTATACATCCTCATCAAGGACATGCCTTCGGTGGCAAAATCGTTGATGTTGGGCGTGTCGAAACCGGTGACATAGTTCATCGTCCGGTTGCCCATCTGACCGAAGCTGACATCGTCGATCAGAATGTAAAGAATATTAGGGGACTTGCCGCCGTTGGCGTCACGGATCTCGGAAAGCTTTGCGTCGATTTCCGTATCCTGAGCATCCCATTGATCGCCAAATTGTGCGCGGAGAAACTGGAACTCTCCGTCATGAATGATGGACGCATCCTGAGCAAAGCTCGCGCCGGCCATCAGCACCATGGCTGCGGCATGTTTCAATATTAATCTCATCGATATCCCTTCCCCATTTTCGAATTACATCTTTCCTGCGCGCTTCAGCGACTGGGCGATTTCATCCCGAAGACCATCCAGGGTCTCGCGGATGTCGCATTCAAACTGGTACGATTGGCTTCCTGGCTCAGTATTCATGGAGAGATATTCATCGTTAAGAAGCTGGTAGTCCCGACAGATCTCATCGAACACGGTGTCCACGCGCCTTAAGTCCGCAATTGCGGTCTGGTGGTCGTGAAACAGGGTATCAAGATCGAGGCCTTTCAATTTCGATGACTCGTTCGATGGATCGCGGAAATACCGGAGTGTTGGACGAATTCACTTTTAACAATAGGTTTATCGGGGCATAATACGGTGTAATCATGGATGTAACTCGCTGAAATTATGAAAGTATTCAGAGAAGATACACCTCTCCTGGATGAGGGCGTTGCACCTGACGCTAAAGATGTGCGGGCCGCACTTCAGCGACTTGTCAGGTCTTCGACTTTCGCTAGTTCACGGCGATTGCAGGACTTTCTCGTCTATGTCGTCGAGGAATCTCTCAACGGCAGGGCTGGCGAAATTCGTGCCAAAACAATCGCCATGGATGTCTACGGCGGGACCATGTCCGAGATGGCGCGGCGAGAAAATGTAGTTCGGGTGGACGCCGGTCGCCTGCGTCGCAAGTTGGCCGAATACTATACCGGAGATGGTCGCGATGAAGGTACTGTATTCGATCTGCCAAAGGGCGGATATGCACCGAAGATATCGATCAGGTCGCCCGAGACGACTCAGCTCGATACACCTGCGCGTGGCACCAATGCGCACAGTTGGCCTGGCCCGTTCATTGGATTTGCGGGCGTTTTCATTTTTCTCTGTGTTGTAGCGGCATTTGCGTTGATTTCGACAAAGCGTGAGGTTCCATCCAGCTTGCCCGTCGATGGCCTGAGTCGAGATGGGCGCAGCGCCATATTTGATGCATCCCCCATGCGGCTTCAGGCTGTGAACCTGGCCAATTCAGGCCGGGATTTAATCTTTCCTGCGTTGGAGCCCGCGCGATTGAACGCGGCACTGACGATATTCAAAGGGGCAATAGACAGCGACGAAAACTATTTCGGAGGCCATGCAGGGGCCGCGCAGGTTGCAGCAACGATAGCGCTGGTGACACCTGACGCCGATCCGACTGGGGACATGCTGCGTTACGCGGACACACAGGCCAGCAGGGCGATTGAATTGGCACCCGAAACGGGGTGGAGCCAATCTGCAAAGGCCTGGGTCGAATTCACCAAGGGAAACTGGCCAGAAGCTATGGAGTTTTCGTACAGGGCACGGCGTTTGGCACCAAACGACGTACATGTGTTAGAATTTGTATCACTGATCCTTTTGTATTCAGGTGAGTTCGAAAAAGTCGTGGAGATCAGCGAAGATGCGCTGTCGAAAATCGATTTGGACAGGGGTTATGTGTTTCAGAACGCAATGGGATCTGCAAAGTTTCATTTGAAGGATTTCGAAGGAGCCGTTTCCGCCTTTGAACAGGTGACCGAAAAGGGCGGCCCCGTCGGCCCTGTGTCTGTCGCCTATCTGATGGCGGCTCATCAAATGCTGGGTAACGAAAGGGAAGCTCAGGCGCTGTCGGATAAACTCACTCAGGAGTGGCCTGACAGTCAGGTAGATATGTTATTTCAAAGACTGTTTGCCAATCCGAGGTACGGAGAAGAGCTTGGCGAAGCTATGAAAGATGCCAATTGGAGCCCAAAGGTTAACGAATGAAGTTCGTGTCTCGGCTGTCGGAGCCTTTCCAGTACGAACTGGCCACAGTGGTTATTTAACCATACATCATTCCCAGCCACGAAGTGGTATAGGCCCTTGCCCCATCGCCGCTGGATATCGAAGACGGCCCAGACTTGCCGTTCACTCACCGCGCTGGTGTCGCACTGAGGCCCGTCATTCCTGACATTCGCTGCAATTGCACAGACTGGACGAGTGTAAGTTCACACGTTGATTCCACGTGGTCGATCCGGCATTAAGAGTGGATTCCATTAACTTGAGTTCTCAGGTAATACGTAATGATGGATATCGTCGTCATTACGACCATCATCACTTCTCTTTTTGTAGTAATCGGTGTGGCGGAACCACTGGCCGCGCGAATGCGCCTGCCGTACAGCGTTATCCTCGCAGTCTTGGGAATAGTGATCGGGCTTGGCGCGACGTTCTTTCTCGACACTAACCTGACGGATGCACTAAACCCGGGGGCGCAGGCAATTATCGATCTGCCGATCCGATCAGACGTCTTCCTTTATGTTTTCCTGCCAACGTTGCTTTTTCAGGCGACACTCGGCATGAACCTGCGCAGGATGCTGGATGACTGGATGCCCATCCTGGTGATGGCCGTTGTGGCAGTGATTGTGGCGACCCTCTCCATTGGCTATGCGCTGAGTTGGGTAAGTGCGCTGCCGCTGGCCGCCTGCCTGTTGATCGGTGCGATTGTGTCGACAACGGACCCCTCGGCGGTTATCAGCATTTTTCGATCGATCTCCGCACCGCGCAGGCTGTCGCGAATAATTGAGGGCGAAAGCCTTCTTAACGATGCGGCTGCTGTTGCCCTTTTTGGGCTGTTCATGAGCTTTGTGATGCTCGGGCGCCCGGATCCTTTACTAAGTGAAGCTATAGGGCAGATTCCGCTATTGATCGCAGGCGGAGCACTCACCGGTTGGCTCATGGCGCGCCTAGCGGTTTGGATGATGGCTTTTGTAGATCGTTGGGAAATGGCGCAGATTTCCATTTCCATTGCGCTACCATATCTCGCCTATATTGTTGCAGAACAAAGCGTCGGGGCTTCTGGTGTTATCGCGGTGGTAGCCGCAGGTCTTACACTCAACCTCACAGGCCCCGGTCGTTTGTCACCGGTCGCTTGGACAAATCTGCAAGAAGTATGGGATCTCTTGGCCCACTGGGCAGGAGCGCTGATCTTTATTTTAGCAGCCTTACTGATACCGCGATTACTGGAAGAGGTGCGACCGTCTGACTTTGGCCTGCTGGCAGTGGTGGTTCTTGCTGCAACATTTGCACGCGCGGCGGTTCTGTTCGGGTTGTTGCCACTTCTCACGACAATCGGTCTGTCGCCAACCGTTGAACGCCCCTATCGCACCGCAATACTGTGGGGCGGGCTGCGTGGTGCCGTGACGCTGGCGCTGGCGCTGGCAGTTACTGAAAGTACACATGTCCCGCTCGAGACCAAGCGCCTGGTTGGAATCCTGGCCACTGGCTTTACGCTGTTTACACTGATTGTTCAGGGTACAACCTTGCGCATGGTGATCACAAAACTGGGGCTCGACAGGCTCTCTCCGCTTGATGCTGCACTTTCACGGCAGGTGGTCGCGGTCGCCTTACAATCGGTTCGCGAGGACACATCCCGCATCGCGGAAAATTACAACCTGACCCACGATACCGTCAGAAACGAAGCCAAACAGTTTAGCAAACGCCTCGACGAGGCTGTAAAGGCCGCCGAAGACAGTGCGCAGATCCTTGATCGTGACCGGGTCACACTTGGCCTGATTGCGCTGGCCGGTGCAGAGCGGGATTCCGTCTTGGCCCGGATGCGGGAACGCACCATGTCATCGGTTCTGAGTGAGAAGATTCTGTCCGATTCCGATCGACTCATTGAAGGCGCACGGACTGGCGGGCGGATCGGCTACCAGCGTGCATCAAATCGGTCCGTTGTTTACGGCAGGTCTTTTCGGATCGCCGTGTTTCTGCACAATCGGCTTCGAATTTCGTTCCCGCTCACGCGCATTACAACGGATCGGTTCGAAAGATTGCTCATGCAGCGCCTGATCTTACAGGACCTCGATGGATTCGTCCGTGGCCGCATACGCAGAATCCATGGCCGCCGGGTTGCGGAACTGCTGGATGAAGTGTTGGCTCGCCGATCCGAGGCAGTTGAGACGGCGCTTGATGGTCTGCGGCTACAATATCCAGGCTATGCCGAAAAACTGGAACGGCGGTTTATCCGGCGCACCGCGCTGCGCCTAGAAGAACGTGAATACGCGGTCATGCGAGAAGACGGTCTTGTGGGCGCAGAACTTTTTTCGGTGTTGATGCAGGAAGTAGCGGCGCGACGTGCGTTATCTGAAGGGCGTCCGGTACTGGACATTGCCCTGAAGGGACGAGATCTGATCAGGCAGTTTCCGCTATTCTCTGATCTCGACAAAGCTTCACTGCGGAAACTCAGCCGAGCGCTGCGTACCCGCTATGCCAACGCGGGTGATACCATCATTTCCAAAGACGAATTCGCCCGGAGTGTGTTCTTTATTGCTTCCGGGGCTGTGGAAGTGGAGCTCGGCAGACACACCACGCGGTTGGGTCGAGGCGAAATGTTTGGGCAATTGGCTATGCTATTGAAACGGCCCCGTCGCGTAAACGTGCGGGTATTGGCACCGTCGACGCTGCTTGTGCTCGACGAGGCAAGTTTCCGGCGCTTGTTAGGGCGAAGCAAGGCCATGCGGAATTCTGTCAAGATGAGCGCTGGCAAGCGCATGATCGACCCTGCGGTGCTGGACTTGAATGAACCCGCAGGATTCTCCAACCAACGGACCAATTCTTGAGTGATCATCAATCCGAAAAGAACCGCGACAACGGTGTTGTTTCACGGTCACCAGTCGGGTTTGGTTTTGTCGAAAGTTTTCTCCTATCAAAGGGTTGGTCACTCAAAAAAAACCGTCAATACCCTCAACATCTCGGACAATCGTCCCGGTTTCCGATCTCCCGTTTTTTAGAGCGTCAATCAAGAAGTGCAGCTGTATGAGACGGCGGGGCACGCGATCTGCGACATATCAACGGCCCATATCGGTCATTCATTGCGTCAAGCCACGCCGCATTGCAACGTCTGCACTTCGAGCATTGATGCACGGTGCAGAAATTTGAACTTAGGGCTCGAGGCTGACCTCGGTGCCGTTGCAGCAAAGCCCCTTGTCCCGCAAAAACTGACATAAGGCGGCCCAGAGCAGACCTTGAGCACTACTTTTAAATGCTGCTGATGCAACCCACATTGCGGACTTTCGCTGCAAGCGCATCGCCAAAAGGTGCCTAGGATGACTGCTGCGCGGACGAAACTGCTATTGCCAATTTCAGTCTGGCTGTAATGCCCGCAAATTTTTTTGAGGAGTTGTAGTCAGTGAACTATTCAACGTTAATATTTTTTTCCTTAGCGGCGCTTGCTTTAACGGCATCGGTGTTGTGACATTAACTGTTCCAACATTGATACGCCACACTCACTGTGGAGCAACCGAAGCTCTGAGCAATTCCTGCGAGTATTCGTGCTTGGGATTTCCCATCCGCAGAGTTTCGGAGGACATGACTTCCACAATCTCGCCGTTTCTCATGACAGCTAATTGGTCACACATATGCGCAATAACAGGAAGGTCATGGGATACCATCAGATACGTCAGCCCGTGTTTCGTGCGCAGGTCAGCGAGCAAATTCAGAACTTCGGCCTGAACGCTGACATCCAAGGCTGAAGTGGGCTCATCCAATAGCAGGATATCTGGCTCACCTGCCAAGGCCCTTGCAATGGCAACGCGCTGACGCTGACCACCAGAGAGCTGGTGCGGGTATCGAAATCGGAACCGTTGCCCAAGGCCGACATCATCCAACAGACCCGCCACACGTTTGTCGATATTGTCCAGCCCATGTAGATGCAGGGTTTCGCTGAGCACCTGATCGACTGTGTGCCGCGGATGAAGCGAAGCGTAAGGGTCCTGAAACACCATCTGCACCGTCCGGAAGAACGCGCGATAACGTTTCGCTCCGGACAGCGCCTGACCTTCGACCTCGATGGTACCGGACCATTGCGGCGCAAGCCCCGTTATTGCGCGCAGAATGGTCGACTTTCCGGATCCACTCTCTCCCACAAGACCAAAGCTCTCACCCTGCACGACACTAAGGTTGGCACCTTTGACCGCATCAACGCGGTCGTGTGCGTGGCCGAACCAGACGTCGAGGTCCCTGATTTCCAATGCCGTCATTTCAACCTCTGACACTTGGTGCGTTCGACCATGACGGGTCTCGGGCCAGGACGCTCAGATGGGTGCGCTTGTCATCAAGTCGGGGAAGTGAATTTAACAGCCCCTGGGTATAGGGATGCTGGGCCTGATGCAGCTTGTTAGCTTCGCAGACTTCGACAATCCGGCCTGAATACATGATGAGAACGCGGTCGCAGAACTCGGACACGAGGTTCAGGTCGTGACTGATGAAGATCAGCCCCATACCCCGTTCCTTGACCAGCCCGTCCATGATGTTCAAAACCTGTCTCTGGACACTGACATCCAGTGCTGAGGTCGGCTCATCCGCGATCAGTATCTTGGGATTGGGGATCAGCATCATCGCGATCATGATACGCTGTCCCATACCTCCGGAAACTTCATGAGGATAGGCGCGCATCACACGCTCGGCGTCACGGATCGATACGTTTTCCAGCATCTCGATTGCCATCTTTCGCGCATGAAACTTTTTGCCGGAATTGTGTTGAAGATAGGCCTCCATGAGTTGCTCACCAACGGTTACTACCGGGTTCAACGAAAATTTGGGGTCCTGCATCACCATAGAAATCTGCTTACCCCGGACCGCCCGCATCTCACGTTCACCTAGCTCTAGCAGATCGCGGCCTTCAAGATTGACATGACTGGCCTCTACTATGCCGGGCTTGCGGATAAGGCGCAGGATAGCCCGACCCGTCATTGACTTGCCGGAGCCGCTTTCACCGACAATACCCAACCGTTCGCGTCCCAGCGAGAACGACAC
The DNA here is from genome assembly GCF_947497005.1 of uncultured Ruegeria sp. Taxonomy (GTDB): domain Bacteria; phylum Pseudomonadota; class Alphaproteobacteria; order Rhodobacterales; family Rhodobacteraceae; genus Ruegeria. The sequence goes on from NZ_CANMFF010000018.1 coordinate 26,203, forward strand.
GCCGCGTACAGCGTCGAATACGCCTTGACGGGTGGGAAAACGGACCCAAAGATCTTCGATGTCCAGCAAACTCATTGTCCGTCATCCTTCGGGTCCAGAGCGTCCCTCAGGCCGTCACCCAGCAGGTTGAAAGCCAGCGATACCGTAAAAATCGCGAGCCCCGGCACGGTAGCAACCCACCAGTGGTCCAGAATAAATCTGCGGCCCTCTGATATCATCGCCCCCCATTCAGGACTGGGCGGTTGTGCGCCCAGACCGAGGAAACCCAAGCCAGCCGCCGCCAGAATAATCCCAGCCATATCCAGCGTGACGCGCACGATCAGCGATGAAATGCAAAGTGGCCAAATATGACGCGTGATGATCCGCAAAGGCCCCGCACCTTGCAGGCGGATCGCGTTGATATAGTCAGTCGACCGGATGGTCAGCGTTTCGGCCCGCGACATACGTGCATAGGGAGGCCAAGCCGTAAGCGAAATTGCGAGCACCGCATTTTCGATCCCGGCGCCAAGGGCTGCAACAAATGCCAGCGCCAGAACCAGACGCGGGAAAGCTAGGAAGATGTCCGTGATGCGCATCAGGACCACATCAGCCCAACCTCCGGCATACCCTGCAACAGTCCCCACCAATAGACCCGCTACTGGGGCGATCAGAGCAACCAGAGCGACGATGTAGAGCGTGATACGCGCACCATAAATCAATCTGGACAGAATATCCCGCCCCAAACTGTCGGTGCCCAAAAGATGCCCCTCAGTTCCAATAGGCTGGAGACGGCTGGCAAGATCCTGAGAATACGGATCATGCGGGGCCAGAACAGGGGCAAATACCGCGGTGAAAACAAGGAGTACCAGAATGGTCAGACCAACCATCGCCATGGAATTCGTTCGCAGTGTTAGCCAGCCCTTATACAGACTGGACAATCTGGCGTGACGGCGAGACGTGGGTGCGTCGGCCAGCAGCCATTGTCGCAAAGTCAAATCGCTCATTTCGACCTCGGATCAAAAAAACGGTAGAGAAGATCAGAGAATATATTCAGACAGATAAAGATCAGCCCGACCACAACTGTTCCGCCCAGAACAGCATTCATGTCTGCGCTCAGCAATGCCGTTGTGATGTAACTGCCGATGCCTGGCCAACTGAAAATGATCTCGGTCAGAACGGACCCTTCAAGCAGGTTGGCATAGCTCAGCGCGATGACCGTGATGAGCTGCACACGGATATTCTTGAATGCATGACGCCAGATCACTTGCCGTTCCGTTAGGCCTTTGACCCGCGCGGTGATGACATATTCAGCCGAAAGCTGTTCCAGCATGAAGGAACGGGTCATCCGGCTAATATAGGCCAACGAGTAATAGCCGAGCAATGCCGCCGGCAAGATGATATGGGTCAATGCATTGCGGAAAACATCCCAGTCCTGAACGATAGCGCTGTCCAGCAGGATCAAACCCGTACGTGTCGGGACAATATCCTCGTAGAAAATATCCAACCGCCCGGGGCCACCAACCCAGCCAAGGATCCCGTAAAATACCAGCAAACCCATCAAGCCTAGCCAGAAGATGGGCATCGAATAGCCGACAAGTGCCACGACCCGAGCGATCTGATCGATCCAGGAGCCGCGCTTGACTGCAGCAATCACGCCCAGCGGAACGCCAAGGAAAATGCCGATCAAAACACCCAGAGTGGCCAGTTCCAACGTGGCAGGGAAAACACGGGCGATATCCTCGGATACTGGGCGCGCATTCAGCAGCGAATTGCCGAAATCTCCGTGCAAGACATCCCACAGATAGTAAAAGAACTGCACCAACAATGGCTTGTCGAGACCGAGTTGTTGGTAGACCGCATCATAAGTCGATTGCGATGCGCGTTCGCCAACGATGGCCAGCACCGGGTCGATCGGCATCACGCGACCAATGATGAAGGTTACGAACAGCAGCCCCAGCATTGTTATTGCGATGGTACCAAGAGTTTTCAGGATGCTCTTGATCCAATGGATGAGAGGCGCCGAACGGCGCCCCCCTGTTGGTCTTTCGGCCAATGCCATTTACTTGGTCACCTGCCAATATGACGCCGAAGTAATCGCCTGTCCGGTCGAGAAATCCGTAACGTTGTCACGCATTGCCGATTGTTCGATCTGCTGGAACATAATGACAAAAGGCGATGTCTCACGGAAATCTGCCTGAATTGTCTTATACATATCAGCACGTTTTACTGTATCGTTTTCCACAACAGCAGCCGACGTCTTCTCGGTCAGGCCATCTGTGTCCCAGGAATTCCGCCAGGCGAGCAAACCTGTGGCGTTGGCCTCGTCTGAATTGTCCGGATTGTATGCGAACGTACCGGCGTTGGTCTGCGGATCGGGGTAATCCGGTCCCCACGCCCCAAGATAAACGTCCAGTTCACGCGAGCGGTATCGCGCCAGAATCTGTTTGGCAGTCCCGACGGTGATATTCATCGTGATACCGACCTGCCCAAGCGCGTTTTGCATGGCCTGGGCGATTTCGATCCGCTCCTGCGCTTCACGCACACCGACCTCAATCTCTAGCCCGCTCACACCGGCCTCATCCAGCAAGGATTTGGCTTTCTCGATGTCAAAGTTGAACGGGGTATCGTCAGATGCGCCAAGATAAGTCTGCGGCAGGAAGTTCTGATGGATCGTATACTGACCCTTCAGGAAACTGTCGCGCATCCCTTCATAGTCAATGAGATACTTAAAGGCCTGCCTAACCTGAGGTTTGCTCAGTTCGGGATGCTTCTGGTTTAGCGATACATACATCAGACGGCCTTTCAGCTCGTCTGCGATTTTGACCCCATCTACCGCTGAGGCACCGGCCACATCTTCGGGGTTCAGATTGCGGGCAATGTCGATGTCCCCGCGTTCCAGCAACAGACGCTGACTGGCGCTTTCTTGAACGTGGCGCACGACCACACGCTCCATGGTCGGGGCGCCCAGATAGAAGTCGGGGTTAGATTTCAGCGTTACGCTTTCATTCGGCTTCCAGCTGACCAGACTATAGGCACCCGATCCAGCCGTGTTGGTTTTGAGCCATTCATTGCCCAAATCGCCATCTTTATCGTGCTCCATCACTGTCTTTTTATCGACGATCCCGCCAATTGTAGAGGTCAGGCAGTTCAGGACAAAGGATGTCGCATAAGGCTTGTCCGTGGTGATGGTCAACGTATCGCCATCTGCAACGATTGTTTGCTCAATGTTTTCAGGCGTGAATCCAAACTGTGTTAGGATAAACGCCGGAGTTTTGTTCAGAATGATCGCGCGGCGCAGCGAAAACTGAACGTCCTCGGCGGTCACAGGGTTACCAGAGTGAAACGTCAGCCCGTCCCGGATCTTGAATGTGATGGACTTTCCGTCCTCTGACACGTCCCAGCTTTCGGCAATATCCGGCTGATATCCGGCATCCAAATCCAGTGGGTCGAAATTCACCAGTTTCTGATAAACATTCCTACTGACATCGGACCCGGCAAATTCAAAGCTCTCGGCTGGGTCCAGTGTGGTGATGTCGTCAATGCGATTTGCGATAACCAGCATATTTGGTGGCGTTTCAGCCATCGCGGAAGTCGAAGTCACGGCCAGCGCCATTCCAAGCGCCGCTCCGGTAAGCAATCTACTAAATGCGTTCATGTTGTCCTCTCTGTCACTATGTCTTTCATCGACGGTCACGCCCCCCAGGTCTTTTCGAGAACACGTAACCAATTTTCGTGGCAGAGCTTCTTGATGAGCTCTTCACCATAACCATGGCGCTCCATGGCTTCTCGTAGTCGGGGCAGCATGGATACATTCGTCACATCCACCGGCACCATTGCCCCGTCATAGTCCGACCCGAGCCCAACCCGATCCTCACCCAGTATATCAATCAGGTGATCAATGTGCCTCAGAACCTGCGTCAAAGGCACGTCGGAAACCATCTGCCCATCTTCACGCAGAAATGCTGTGGCAAAATTCAGGCCAACCATTCCGTCGCTTTCAGCAATTGTGCGAAGCTGATCATCCGTCAGATTGCGCGCGTGCGGGCATATGGCATGGGCGTTGGAATGGGTTGCCACCAATGGAGCCTCAGAATACCGCGCCACATCCCAAAAGCCCTTTTCAGTAAGATGTGACAAGTCCAGCATGATGCCGAGCGCATTGCAGCGCCGAACAAGCCTGAGACCATGATCGGTCAACCCGTCGCCAGTATCCGGCCCTGATGGGAATTTCAGCGGTACTCCGTGCCCGAAGATGTTCGGTCGGCTCCAAACCGGCCCAATTGACCGCAGGCCCGCAGCGTAAAAAACGTCTAGCGCATGCAGATCGGTGTCGATCGCCTCGGCACCCTCAATGTGAAAAATGGCGGCCATACGGCCTTGCGCCATGCAATCCCGGATGTCAGCGACCGAACGAACCACCTGCAATGCGCCCAATCGCTCCAGTTCGAGCAGGATTGCGATCTGGCCCAACGCGGCAGGCAAGGCATCTTCGGCATCAATCTGATCTGGAAGCGGCAGGTCATAACTCGGCTCGACCATCTTTTTCATCTTGGCGGCCAAATCCATCGATGATGGAACCCAGATCGCAAAGAAACCTCCGCCAAAGCCTCCACTTCGGGCTTTGACCAGATCAATCGCGCCATCAAGACCTGTAAGGAAGCGACCAGCTTCTGACAAACCACCCGCCGAGGCAAGTTTCGACAATACGTCGTTATGCCCGTCAAAGATCAGCGGAGACGTTTTCACCATTGCACCACATGCTTCAGTATCATTTCGACACATGCTAGCAGACGGGATCATCATAATTGCAAAAAAGTTCAATGAGTTTTACTCATAGAGGTAGACGGAATCATGAGGCCGCAGAGAAATGGGAAAACCTCGCAATTGGCACTCGCTGCCGGAATACCAAGCATTGCGAGCACTCATGCAGGCCGGAACAACGGCGGCGGCGGCACGACAACTGGGTTTGTCGCAATCTGCGGTCAGCCGTTCGATCGGCAACCTTGAAGCGCGGCTTGGGAAAATGCTCTTCGAGCGGGACGCGGGCAGGTTACGCCCAACGCAAGAGGCGGTTAGGCTCAACATGCGGCTTGATCCTCTGTTCGATTCTTTGGACCGGATCGACGGCCCGGCCGAAGCTGTCCAAGAAACACTGCGTCTGGTCGCACCACCCAGTTATGCGCATCGATATATCGTTTCCCTCATCGCAAGTTTTTTACGGGGGAACCCAGGGTTCTTCATCAATCTGGAAGTGACAACTTCGGACCTGGTCACGCTAGGTGTCTTGGAAAATCGATTTGATCTGGCAGTGACCGGCATTGAACAAAGCCGTGCAGGTATCAAACTCATTCCTTTTCGGGTATCTCCTGCAGTTTGTGTTATGCGCCCAGAACATCCACTGGCAACGCGCGACACACTCACACCGTCTGATCTTCATGAACAGGATCTGATCGCCTTGACATATCGTCATGGAAGGCGGGGACAACTTGATCGGTTGTTGCACCAGGTTAGAGCCGAACCCAGAATTGTAGCAGAAGTTTCAACCTCTTTCGCCGCTGCTGACATGGCGCGAGAAGGTTTGGGCTTGGCGGTGATCAACCCATTTCCGGTGTACATGTATCGATCCCCCGAACTGGCATTTGTCCCGTTTGAATCTCCCATGCGATATCGAGGTCATTTTGTGGTTTCAGACCAAAGGCCCGTTCCAAGGATCGCCCGCGCCTTTATGCGGCATCTCCGGCTGAACACACCTCCTGATCCCTTTTCAGATCGTAGCTAGGAAGCGTACAGACCCACCCAAATCTGTTTTTTGCTTCCACAGTCGCCACTACGGTGCAGATCAACCATCCAGCGAAGCATTCGGGTTAGTTGGATGGAGGAAACGCGGATTCTCTTGTCCTCGTCCCGAGCGTTACGATGCAACTACTTCAAGCAGTTCAATACGATTTCCAAACGGATCGCTGATATAAATTCTCTTGATGTCGGGTAAGTCGATGTCAGTTCGAACGTCAATACCTGCAGCCCTTAGATGAGCAACAGTGTTCTCCAGTGAACTTACTCTAAAGCCCGGGTGGGCTTTCAGTGCAGGTACAAATGGTTCTTCCACTCCCAGATGAAAACGCACATTCTGGCATTGAAACCAAACTCCTCCGCGACCGCGCAACGCATTGGGTTTTTCAACTTCAGAAAAACCCAATACGCCACAATAGAATTTGCGAGCGTCACCTTCTCTGCCTTTTGGCATAGCAATTTGGATGTGATGCAGTTCTTCAATCATCTTGCCCGGCCCAGAGACTAAATCAATCCAACTGATGTGGTATGTCATTGCATACGTTAGTGCATTCCCAATCACAATTAGGTCGTTATGAACGGCCCACAGCCGACATCCAACGGCGCTAGGCATACCGCATTGCAAAACGCCAAAGCAGATGTTGCCAAGACGGCAGGTCTATTTAGCTGACCTAATCCTGTCACTAAGCACGTTTTCTAAGCAAGTTCTGACCGTCGCGGCCCACTCTCTCTCAAAATTCTTGACCAAATGATAAAATTACGTGTTACTTGATGTCAATTGCCACGGGGAGGACATCATGAAAACATCACTATTTCTAAACCGCCGCCAATTTCTGATGACGAGCGCAGCGTCGTCGCTTTTGCTTGGGGCTGGTCGTGTTGCTGCCGCAGAACCGATCAAAACCGCCGGGATCTATACCGTGCCCGTCGAGCAGCAATGGGTCAGCCGCATCCACAACGCCGCGCTGACTGCGCAGGATCGCGGGGATATTTCCTATAGCTTCTCAGAGAACGTCAGCAACACAGACTACGCCCGGGTGATCCGCGAATATGCCGAGGCGGGCAACAAGCTGATAATTGGCGAGGTGTTTGGCGCCGAACAAGAAGCGCGGGAAGTCGCCGCGGAATATCCCGACGTTGCCTTCCTGATGGGCTCAAGCTTCAAAGAAGACCCGGCGCTGCCTAATTTTGCGGTTTTTGACAACTATATTCAGGACGCCTCTTACTTGTCCGGTATCATTGCCGGCTCCATGACCGAAACGGGCAATATCGGCATGGTTGGCGGCTTTCCAATCCCGGAAGTGAATCGCCTGATGCATGCCTTCATGGCCGGTGCACGTGAGATGAACCCAGACATCACCTTCCAGGTCAGCTTTATCGGCAGTTGGTTTGATCCGCCAAAAGCCAAGGAAACGGCCTTTGCAATGATCGAAAACGGCGCGGATATCTTGTATGCTGAACGTTTCGGCGTTTCCGACGCCGCCAAGGAAAAGGGCATTCTTGCAATTGGCAACGTGATCGACACACAGCCGGAATATCCAGACACCGTGGTCGCCTCTGCGATCTGGCACTTTGAACCAACCCTGGACAAGGCCATTGCCGAAATACAGGCCGGTAGCTTTGCAGCCGCTGACTATGGGATTTATTCCTTTATGAACCGGGGCGGAACCTCCCTAGCACCCTTAGGCACATTCGACGGCAAGGTACCTGCCCAGGCGCTTGACCTTGTCAAGCAACGCGAGGCCGACATCAAATCGGGCGCATTCACTGTGCCCATCAACGACGACGAACCGACGTCGTCATAACCGCGCATGGGCACCTCTGTTGTTGAGGCGCTGACCCTCGACGCCATCACCAAGCGCTTTGGCGCGCTAACTGCAAATGATGCGGTCAGCCTTTCGTTGAACGAAGGCGAAGTTGTTGCCTTGCTCGGTGAAAACGGAGCAGGCAAGACAACGCTGATGAACATCCTATTTGGCCAATATACGGCTGACAGCGGAACCGTTCGGGTGTTCGGAAAAACGCTGCCACCGGGAAACTCTCGCGCCGCGCTGGATGCGGGTGTGGGGATGGTGCACCAGCACTTCGCCCTGGCAGACAACCTGACTGTGCTGGAAAACATTACGCTTGGGGTCAGTTCACTACTAAGCCCAAGCGCGGGACAATCAGCGGCCCGCGACCGGATCAAGGCGCTGTCTCAAAAGTATCACCTGTCGGTGTCGCCGGATGCCCGTGTCGGGGCGCTGACGGTGGGTGAACGGCAAAGGGTCGAGATACTCAAAGCGCTTTACCGCGACGTGCGCATTCTTATCCTTGATGAGCCGACCGCGGTTCTGACCCCGCAGGAAACGGATGATTTGTTCGCGACCCTCCGGCTGGCCATCGCGGATGGTTTGTCGGTCATATTCATTTCGCACAAACTGCACGAGGTTATGGCGATATCGGACCGAGTTGTCGTGTTGCGGCATGGCAAGATAACGGGCGGCGTTCGCACCGCCGATACTGACAAACACGCGCTGGCGACCCTGATGATGGGCACGGAGGCAACACCACCTGAGGTATCCCAATCGACGCCTGGGCCTGTATTATTGAAACTGGATCACGTCGCAACGCCGGATGTCGGCAACGCCCCGGGGCTCAAGTCGGTGTCCCTATCTTTGCATGCCGGACAAATCATCGGACTGGCTGGCGTTTCCGGCAATGGCCAAGCCGCGATCGCAGATGTGGTTGGCGGGTTGGTAAAACCCGCCAAGGGGCGGATTGAGATCGGAGGATCTGAGATCGACCGCTGGACTCCGCGCGAAGCGGTAAAAAGTGGCATCGCTCGCATCCCCGAAGACCGGCACAAAACCGGGACGATTGCGGATTTTGATCTGACCGAAAACGCAATTCTTGAGCGCTACGGCTCAACAGGGTTCAGTAAGGCTGGTTGGCTGAACTGGCGCGGTTCACGGGCCTTTGCCGAGGCCATCATCAATAAATACGATGTGCGGTGTCCGGGCGCGGACACGCCGATCCGGCTTTTGTCCGGTGGAAACATGCAAAAGCTGATCCTCGGGCGGGTGCTTGAGGCCGCGCCGCAGGTTATTCTGGCTAATCAACCCGTGCGCGGACTGGATATCGGCGCAGTCAATTATGTGCACGGCCAGTTGCTGGAAGCCCGCGCCAGAGGGGCCGCGATCCTGCTGATCTCGGAAGATCTGGATGAGGTCATGGCCTTGTCCGATGTCATCCATGTGATTGCTGACGGACGGCTCTCACCCGGATTTGGCCGAGGTCGAATGACACCCGCGGAACTGGGCCTATGGATGGCCGGACAAGGGTTTGAAATCGAGAACGCGCATGCGTCTTGAACCGATAAACAACCCCAGCTTTGCGCGCAAGCTGGTCCCCCCTGCACTGGCCTTGTCTGCGACAATTCTGATCGCATCGCTGTTGGCAATGGTTGCGGGCGCAAATCCTTTTTCGGTTCTGGGCCTGATCATAAAAGGCGCGTTTGGATCGAAATTCGCGCTTCTTGAAACGCTCAACCGGGCAACACCGCTGATCTTTACCGGGCTTGCCGTTGCAGTGGCCTTTCGGGCTAAGTTCTGGAACATCGGGGCCGAGGCGCAGCTTTATGCCGGGGCATTGATCACGGTTCTTTTGGGGACCGGAGCCTTGGCATGGCCAAGTGGCGTGATCCTTCCTGTAATCGCCCTTATTGCCGTGTTTGCGGGTGCAGTGCTGCTGCTGGTGCCTGCGCTTCTGAAAACCCGGTTTGGGGTGGATGAAGTGGTGACGACCCTGCTTTTCAACTTTATCTTCCTGCTGTTCATTTCAATGTTGCTGGAGGGACCGTTGAAAGATCCGATGGGGATGGGCTGGCCAAAATCGGCCCGGCTGATCCCCGAGGCCAGCCTGCCACGGATCGTCGACGGGCTGCGTCTGCACTGGGGTTTCGCCCTGGCAATCATATCGGCGCTTTGCGTCTGGGTGATCCAGACCCGCAGTACCTTAGGCTATGAGATGCGAGCAGTGGGCCTAAACAAGCAGGCCGCAGGTTTCGCGGGCATTCCGGTGAATTTGGTATTGGTCAAAACCGCGCTGCTGTCTGGTGGGCTTGCCGCCTTGGGAGGCTTTTCCGAGGTCGCCGGGCTGAAGGGGAGCTTGACCCTCGATCTGTCACCCGGATTTGGTTACACCGGCATCATCGTGGCGATGCTCGCCCTGCTCAATCCGCTGGGCGTGGTGATCGCGGCCCTGTTTGTGGCAGGCATTTTTGTCGGTGCCGACAGTATGAGCCGGGCCGCAGGCGTACCAACCTACCTAGCCGATATCATGCTGGCCGTCGCCCTTTTGCTGATGGTTCTGGCGATCATGCTGACGCGGTTTCACGTGGTGAGGGACTAGCGTCATGGACATCATTGACATCCTCTTCACCGCCAGTTTCTGGGCCGCAGCGATCCGCATCGCCAGCCCACTGATTTTTGCTACCTTGGGCGAATTGATCTGTGAACGCGCCGGCGTCCTGAATCTTGGCATCGAGGGCATCATGGTTTCCGGTGCATTTGCGGGCTGGATGGCAGTCTATTCGGGCACCGGGCTTTGGGTTGGTGTCGGCGTTGCAATGGGTGTCGGGATGTTGTTTGGGCTGTTGCACAGCACCCTGACAGTGCCCTTTGGACTGTCCCAGCATGTCGTCGGACTGGGCGTAACACTTCTGGCCACCTCGTCAACCTATTATGCCTATCGGCTGGCGTTGCCAGAGGTCACCAGCCCACCCAAGATCGTTGCCTTTCAGCCCTATGAAATACCGCTGCTGTCCGACATTCCACTGCTTGGACCCGCAGTATTCTCGCAAACGCCGCTGACCTATCTGGCCTTTGTGCTTGTCGCGGTTGTCGGGTTGGTTCTCTACCGAACGCCGCTGGGCTTGGCCGTGCGCGCCGCAGGTGAAAACCCGGCTGCGGTCGCTGCACAAGGCCTTTCGGTGACCGCCATCCGCATGGGGGCCGTTATTATAGGCAGCGGGTTGATGGCCGTCGGTGGCGCATTTTTAACGATGTCCGCCTTTGACAGTTTCTTTTTTGAGATGGTCAATGGGCGCGGCTGGATCTGCATTGCTCTGGTTGTCTTTGGGTCCTGGCGGCCCGGCAAGGCAATGCTTGGGGCAGTGCTGTTTGCCGCCTTCGATGCGCTGCAAATCCGGGTTCAGCAGACAAGTATAGGTGCGCAGGTCCCTTACCAGATATTCTTGATGATGCCCTATATCCTTTCCATTCTGGCATTGGTGGTGATGTCGCGCCGGGCCGAAGTGCCCGCGGCACTTATGGTGCCTTTCAACAAGGGGGAACGGTAGTGTTCGACTTGATTGTAAAAGGTGGCTGCCTGCCGAATGGCAGCGTAGCTGATATCGGTATCGCAGGCGATAAGATAACTGCCATAGATCAACTCGGCGCTGCCGAAGCAGGGCAGATCATTGATGCAACCGGCGATCTGGTCAGCCCGCCCTTTGTCGATCCGCATTTTCATATGGATGCGACGCTGTCTTATGGCCTGCCTCGTATCAACGCCTCGGGAACCCTGCTGGAGGGCATTGGGCTTTGGGGTGAGCTCAAACAGGTCATGACCCAGGACGAGGTGATTGATCGCGCCCTGCACTACTGTGACTGGGCGGCCAGCATGGGGTTGCTTGCGATCCGCAGCCATGTAGACACCTGCGACGACCGGTTGTTGGGGGTCGAGGCGCTGCTTGAGGTTCGAAACAAGGTCAAAGACTATATCGATCTGCAACTGGTCGCTTTCCCCCAAGATGGGTTCTACCGCGATCCCACTGCGCGCGAGAATACCGTCCGCGCGCTGGATATGGGCGTGGATGTTGTTGGCGGCATCCCGCATTTCGAACGCACGATGCAGGATGGTGCGGCGTCAGTGACTGAACTGTGCGAAATTGCCGCCGCGCGCGGCCTGCAAGTGGATATGCATTGTGACGAGACGGATGACCCGCTGTCGCGCCACATCGAAACGCTTGCGTTTGAAACCCAGCGACTTGGACTGCAGGGGCGTGTGGCGGGCTCGCATTTGACCTCTATGCACTCGATGGACAACTATTATGTTTCGAAACTGCTTCCGCTGATCGCAGAGGCTCAGATCAACGCGATCCCGAACCCTTTGATCAACATCGTTTTGCAGGGGCGGCACGATACGTTCCCCAAACGCCGTGGTCTAACGCGGGTGAAAGAGATGCTGAGCGCCGGGATCAACGTCGGCTGGGGACAGGATTGCGTGCTGGATCCGTGGTACTCACTAGGGACCGCAGACATGCTGGACGTGGCCTTCATGGGGCTACACGTAGCGCAGATGACCAGCCCCGAAGACATGCGGATCTGTTTTGACATGGTGACCGTGAATAACGCAAAGACGATGGGTTTGCAGGACTACGGGCTCCACGTCGGCGCCAAGGCCTCCCTGGTCGTGCTCGATGCTGGCACCCCAACCGAGGCCCTGCGGCTGCGCGCAGCACGTTTACACGTCGTGGCTAATGGCAAACTCATCAGTCAGTCCCCCCGCCAGGATGCAAGGCTCAACATCCAGGACCGTCCTTCTACCTCACACAGACGACATTTGAGAGGGTAGCGAAAGCCCTAGCAGCTGTATTTCTCAGGTGGTCTGAGCCGATCAGTTTTGCCGGGATTGGAGGAGTGCGTTCGCCAATGAATCTGTAAAGGGCGATATGAGCAATGTTGGGATATTTGGTGAGATAACCATTCCAGATCGCGGAAATGTCCGATACGCAATTCTATTTAATCGCGTACCGGGACATCATGGCATCGGAAACAGAGTATGCCATGGGAGGGAACTTACTTTCTAAATTGAAAGATAAACCCAATGAGGTTTAATAATAGCTGCGCTGCCAGGATCTGAGTGCTTTCCGACGGGTCATAGGCTGGTGCCACTTCGACCAGATCGATTCCGACAACGTCTCCGCGTTTGGTCAGACCCTGCAAAATCTCCAACACATCGTAGTATTGGAATCCACCATGGCTGGGCGTGCCGGTTCCCGGCGCAATCGACGGGCAGAAAGCGTCGATATCGATTGTAATGTAATAGCGGCTGCCCTCAGGAATACGATCCAGCACACCCTGAGTGCCCAGCTTACGCACCTGACGCACCGATAGGATGTCTGATCCGCGCGCCCGTGCATCTTCATAACCCTCCTTCGCGGTGGATGAAACGTTCCGAATGCCCAGCTGCGTCATGCCGGACACATAGTCCTTTTCAATCGCGCGGCGCATCGGATTGCCGTGGCCGACAGTCACGCCGTGCCGTTCATCAACGAAATCCAGATGTGCGTCGATCTGGATAACATGGATTGGACCCTTGTCAGCACAGTCTTCGGCAAAAGCGTTAATACATGGGATATTGATCGAATGGTCGCCACCGATGGTGACCGGGATCGCGCCGGCGTCCAGAATTTTCTTAACGCCATATTTTATGTTGGCGTGGCTTTCCTCGGTCTTGGTATGGATGATGTCCGCATCGCCCAGATCGACGATGCTTATATCCTCGCCCAGATATGTGGCGTCATCCTCGTGATCATATGCCCCGGCGTGACCAAAGCTGAACAAGGTGGATGCCTCGCGGACCGACCGCGGACCAAACCGCGCGCCCGGGCGGAATTGACAGCCGAAGTCGAACGGTGCCCCGAGTATCGCCACATCCGCATCAATGTTATCCCAGTTCTCAACATAAGGTTTCTTGCCGAAAGTCGAAATGCCGACGAAGGGCAAATTCAGGCGACCAGCTTCATAACCATGTCCCGACATGATTTCTCCGTTTCTTGTGGTTTAGCGATAGGCCAGTTCCGGAAGGAACAAGGCGATTTGGGGGAAGGCCACCAGCAACCCGGTTACGAGCAGCAGAATGACAAGAAATGGCGGTACACCGCGCACGACCTCGATAAAGGGGCGACGGAATACAGCAATGGCGGTGAACAGGTTGCAGCCAAAGGGCGGTGTTGCGGCACCGATGGCGACTTGCAAAGTGATCAATACACCAACCAACACCGGATCAAGACCCGCAGCTTTGATCATAGGTGCAAAGATTGGCACCAGGATCAGAATCACCACGATGGAATCTACGAACATGCAGCCAACGAAGAAGGCGATGTTGACGGCGATCAGCGTCATTAGCGGACCAGCATCTTTCAGCCCAAGACTTTCGATGATTGCTTGCGGCACCTGCGCGAAGCTGAGCGTCCAACTGAACGCCGCGCCTGCCGCGATCAGGATGAACACGACCGACGTGATGGCCCCGGTGGACAATGCAATATCGAACAGGTCACCTACCTTGATCGAGCGGAAGATCACCACCTCAAGCACGACAGCATAGAGCACACAGATCGCGGCTGCTTCGGTCGGCGAAAAGACACCGCCATAAATGCCGCCGACGATGATAGCCGGGAAACCCATGGGCCAAAGCGCCTTGCGTAGGGCGGTAAAGCGCTGCACCCAGCCTTCACGTGGTAGCACTGGAATGTCGTGCCGATAGGCATAGAACATGCAATAGGCCGAGAACAGCACCACGATCAGCAGACCTGGCAGGATACCCGCGATGAACAGTTGCGAGATCGACGTGCCCGAGACCACTCCGTAGATGATCATGCCTATGGACGGCGGGATCAGGTAAGCGAGGTCGGCGGCGTTGACAATCAGCCCAATCGAGAAACTGTCGCTATAGCCTGATTTCAGCATTCTAGGCCGCATCGCTCCGCCAATAGCCACAACGGTGGCCTGGGTCGAGCCACAGACAGCACCAAACAGTGCGCAGGCGGAGGTGACGGAAATCGCCAGCCCGCCCTTGATATGGCCCATGAAGCTCATCACCAGATCAATCAACCTGTTGGCGGAATGGCCGCGCGTGATGATATCGGCGGCCAGAATGAACATCGGCACCGCGATCAGCGCGGCAGGTTTCACGCCTCCGATCATCTGCTGGATCAGGATCTGCATGTTCATGTTGGGGAAATAGACAAGGAAACCCAGCACAGCTGCCGAGATCAGCGGCATTTTCATTGGAAAGCCCGCCAGAAGCAGGACAATCATAACAGCAAGCATCAATTCAGTCATTTGCCCTCCTCCGATGATTCTTCGAATTTCTTGATTGCGGCGGCCGTTTCAGGGTCTTCATAGCTGTCGATTTCCAGATACGAGACGTAGACCTCTTCCTCGGCGAAATTCAGATTTCGGATTGCCGTCAGCAGGTATTGGAATGACGTCAGGGCAAGACCAATCACCACCCAGACATAAGTCAGGTAAAGCGGCAGTTGCAGTGCCGGTGTGATCCGCCCGCGTGAGGCAACTTTCTGAACATATTCCAGCGCAAACCAGGCCAGTACCGCCATCACGGCTGCCGTGGTGGCCGCTATTACAACCATCAACCCCTTGCGCATTTTGATCGGCAGAGCATCGTAAATGGCCGACATGCGGATATGGATACCCTTGCGGGTGGCATATCCCAGCCCCATGAAGGTGACGATGACGATCAGGAACTCGTTCAGTTCCTCAGAAAAATAGATGGACTGGTTGAACACATACCGGCCAAAGACGTTGGCGATGGTGTTCACGGCCATCAGGATAACCCCCCAGCCCAGGATCCAGACTTCGATCCGTCCGATAACGGCGTCGATCTTTCCCAGAAAGCCGAAAGGCATGGCAGTACCGCTTTGCATGATGTCCCCCCTTTTGAATACCCTCACACGCAAGGCGCGTGAGGATGTGTTGATCGAGTGGTTTGGGTAGGATCAGTTGTCCGTCAGTTCCGCTTGCAGCGCGTCCAGCAAGTCCTGACCACGGTCGCCCACGATTTCGACATAGGCAGCAGCGGTACCGGTGCTTTGATCGCGGAAGACGTCACGCTCTTCCTCGGTCAGGACAACCAGACCGATGTCAGGCTTGGCTTCCTTGATGATGTCCAGACGCTGCTGATTGAAGTCGGTGACAACACCGTCGATGAAACCGGTCATGTCAGACATGGTGTCACGTACCAGTTGCTGACGGTCGGGGCTGAGGGTTTCGAACCAGTCCGATCCAGCTACGACGGTGGTAACAAGTTCCTGCTCACCGGCCCAGATCAGATGGCTGGTGACTTCGTAAAACTTCATTTCCTCAATGGTCGGGATCGGGTTAACCTGACCGTCGACCGCACCCAGTTGCAACGCACCGAAAACTTCGCCAAACGGCAGCGGTGTCGGGCTGGCACCCATGTTCTTGTAGGTTTCCAGCAGGATCGGCGACACCATCACGCGCATCTTGAAGTTGTCGAAATCCTCGGGCGAGCGGATCTCACGGTTGGTGGTCCAGACCTGCGGCCCTTCGGAATACATGGTCATAACCTCCAGACCACGCTTGCGAAAATCCTCGTTCAGCGGGCCATAGATGGTTTCCGAACTGCCGAGAATGTTCGAGATGGCCGCCGGATCGGATGGCAGCAAGTAGGGCAGCAGGAACACCTGGCTTTCGGGGACAATGGTACCCAGATTGCCGATCGACACATTGGTGAACTGGATGACGCCATCAGCGGCCTGTTCGACAGTTTCCGTCGGTGTACCTAACGTGCCCATCGGATAGACGGTCACGGTCACCTCGCCGTCGGTGGCGGCTTCGATTCGCGATTTGAACTCTTGCGCATAGGCATCCATTATCGAGCCTGGAATTTCCTCGATGGCGAATTTCCAGTCTTCGGCCAACGCGCCAAGCGGTGCCAGTGTCAGCAGCGCTGCGGCTGCGGTTGTCTTCATTTTGATTAAAGAAAATGTCACGCGAATGTCCTCCCATTTCGCTTTGTTTTTCGCCTCTGAGAAGGATCACATCACGAATATTTCCATAAAAAAATACCGTCTTACTTATGTTCACATGAAATATTTTTGTGTATTAGTGTTGCAGAGGATAGGCTTATGAAACTGCTTAGAAATACACTTCTCGAGACCTTTGTGGCGGTCGTAGATTGCGGCGGCTTCACGGATGCACAGTTTGCGTTGGGCATCACTCAATCCGCTATCAGCATTCGAATCCGCGATTTGGAAGCGGCGCTTGGCTATCGGGTGTGCGAACGCGGGCGCGGTGGATTTCGCCTCACGGAACGGGGTGAGATCGCCTATGGCAAAGCCAAAGACATCCTGCGCAGTGCACGGGACTTCGATGCCGAGCTGTTAGAGCTTCGAGATGTCACAACCGGCGATCTGCGGATCGGAATTGTGGACGCCGTCAATACACTTGCCGATCTGAAACTGGAACAATCGTTAAAACGGTTTTTGGACCGACCGAACGAAGTACGTTTGGAGATTATTGTCGCCTCACCAACAGAACTAACGCAGCGTCTGATCACCGGCGATTTGCATGTGGCGATAGCCCCGTTCCGCAATCAGGTCGTGGAGTTGACCTACACCGAGCTGTGTCAGGAAGAGCATCGGCTATATTGTGGTCGCGATCATCCGCTTTACAACTTGCCCAATGACCAGATCGAACTCGATCTCATTTCACAATATCAGATATGTCAAAGATCCTACAGCATGCTGGTGTCACCGGAACTCCAATCCAACGACCCAAAGGCTATCGTCGCGAATATGGAGGCGATGGCGACACTTGTCGAAACCGGTCACTATCTGGGGCCTCTGCCGGTTCACTTTGTGGAAAGCCGGGGGCAAAACGGATCACTCAGAGAGCTTGCGCCAAATCGGTTACACTGGACCTCGACATTCTTTCTCGCGACGAGGGCTACAAGCCTGCACAGACGGGCGGTCGAACTCTTTGTGGAAGATGTGCTTTGGTCTTGCAGGGCAAACAATTCGTCACAAAATGCTGAAATTTGAAAGTGGTCACTACTTGCCATCTCTTTTTTGTGGTCCGATTTGAAACGACAAGCCGCCGTTTGTTTGTACTGCATTGATCAAGAAAAGTATGTGTTCGTAGGATCTTTTCATAAATCGGCTCGATAAATCCTTGGGTCAAAACCTGGTCATTGGTACATTCCAGCCAATTGGCGGCTTTGTCTGCAACCAGTGAATTTAGAGCCCAATCCTCGCTGCAGTTTGTAAGAATGGCCGTTTCGTCTGCTGCACGGCGGCACCAATTTTCTCGCTGATGTGGCATTTTCCCTGTAACGAGCACACGCAGCGAAAAACCTAAACTTGCAGTATGGGCTCACTGCTGCCACCGGAGCTATCGTGGCATCTTTTCGATTGCCCGACCTCGCTCAGGTGTGAGCGGCCCAAAGCCGCCCTCCGAGGCCGTCACAGTGAATGTTCGGTAGCCCGTCGAGGTAGGCGGGTGAAGGCATGGAAATCCCCAAGAAGCTCATACCAGTGCCAGATTGGTCACGCGGTGGGGGTCCACAGCGTTGCGGTACTCACTGTTGTTGCTGGCTCTACCAACAGCACCTCACAGGTCCCATCCAATGCGACTGGGCAATGCTCCACCTCGTGCTGGACGATGATGAACTCGCCCTCGTTGATCACCTCATCCCGATCACGGAATTTCATCAGCAGTCGCCCTTTGTGAACAAAGAACATCTCGTCTTCCGTTTCGTGATGATGCCAGACGAACACACCTTCGAATTTCGCCAATTTGATCGCCATGTCGTTAACCTGCCCGGCGACACGCGGGCTCCAGGTGTCCGAAAAGGAGGCAAAGGCCGCATCGAGATTCTTGGGCGCGTGCGGCGACAGATGGTTGTTCACCCCGGCCACATCCCGTTGGATCGATCGCAACTGGGTTTCCAACTCCGGGCTGTCGGCAGGAAAATCCCCATCCAGCGCGGCTGTGCCGATGGTAAAACCAGCTGCGCCAGAGCGACGTACGATCTCGATCCGTTCGCGCGACCCGATGGAGCCCGCCATGATCACCGGCTTGTTCTCCGCTGCGCAGACAGCCGCCATCAACCCAGTAACATTCTCGGTCGAGCGATAAGCCAGCAAATCAAGTCCGTGAACACCCTCTCGCGCAGCCAATTCTACCGCACCGTCGACCACTTCGTCGATACTGCCCGCGAGCACGCTGGGGTGGCCCTCGATCCAGCCTGGGAACGGAAAATACTTGATGTCGGTGCCCGCCAGAACAGGCAGAACCGCATCCACGTTCGTGCCGCCCAGTAGGATATCGACACCGATCTCCACAGCGGCTTTGGCTGAGGCAATCTCGCTTTCCTTGTCCAGGGAAACCACTTCAAGATAGCTGGTGGCTCCACCGGCCTTGATCGCCGCTTTCAGCTCCTTCAGCCGCTCAAAGGGCAGGCCTACGTCCTTGAAATCCGATGTGATGCACACCGGCAGCAAGCGCTGTTTTCAGGTGCTGTTCGGCATCCTCAACCGTCTTGCCATTGCGGGTGAGCATGAAAACAAAACGAAGTCCCATCAGGCTTTTCCTCTACTTTGGGCAGATACCAGTTTGCTGGCATAACTCATGGCGGTCAGAAGGCTGGCGGCATCGGCCTTGCCAGTTCCGGCAATATCGAATGCGGTGCCATGATCGGGGCTGTTGCGAACGAAGGGTAGACCAAGGGTGATGTTCACCCCTTTCTCCAGTCCCATGTATTTGACGGGGATCAGCCCGTGATCGTGGTATTGTGCCACGACAATATCGAACTCGCCCTGGCGCGCCATCATGAACACCGTGTCGCCGGGCCAAGGTCCGGAGGCGTTGATCCCTTCCGCCTGAGCTGCCTTGATTGCAGGCGTGATGATCTCAATCTCTTCCCTGCCAAACAGCCCACCTTCCCCGGCATGCGGGTTAAGGCCTGCAACTGCCACGCGCGGCCCCGTCGTATCCCAAGGCGGTGGCGCCCTCATGGGCCAGCCGGATTGCCGCCATCTGCGCCTCGAAGTTACCGCCCTTGATCGCGTCCGAAAGCGAGCAGTGAATGGTCACGAGGACCGTGCGGATCTCGTCGTTGCCAAGCAGCATTGCCACGCGCTCCGCCCCGCCAAAATCGGCCAGCATCTCAGTGTGCCCGGGATACTTGATTCCGGCTTGGGACAGCGCCTCCTTGTGGATCGGAGCCGCGACAATACCGGACATCTGACCATCCAACGCAGAAGCGATGGCCCGCTGGATGGCATCAATGGCAGCCTGTCCGCTGTCAGCACAAATTTGTCCAAAGGGTGGAAGATCGGTCAGGTTGCCGGCGCGGAGAACCTCGATCACACCAAGGGCAAACCTGGCCTCCCGCACGCACTGCAAAGGGCGCACGGTATGGTCTGTTCCGATGGTATCGATTGCCCGTTTCATCACTTTGGGACAGCCAAACACCACGGCTCGGGCGTCAGGTTGAGCTACAAGAGCCTTCACGATGATCTCTGGGCCGATCCCGGACGGATCTCCCATGGTGATGGCCAATGGTTTGCCTTGGTTGGTCATCAGATTGCCCTCTCGGATCGGGAGCAAAGCAGATCAGCAGCGCGCAGCAGAGTGTCATCGTCGCCAAAGCCGCCGGCTTTCATACCGAGAGTTGATTTGCGTCCGTCGGACAGCGTGGCGATCCCCAACGGAAAACCTGGTTCAAGCTCACCCGCAAGGGTGAACTGCCGAACACCAATCCGGTTCAGCATCGCCTCCATTGTGTGGCCGCCGGTCGCAATCAGGACGTCACATCCTTCGACATGATCTGTCGCGTGATCTACCAGCTCCGCCAAAGCCTGCGCGGGAGAAGAAAGTCGAGCCGCTCATCATGATGTCGCGGGGCATAACCTCAGCGCGAGTCGCGCCGGACAACCAATACCTTGATGTCGTCTACAACGGACCCGACGACTTGAACCTGCTCGCGGCGTAACCCCCAAACTGACCCTAGCCATCCACGCCGCGAACGACTGCTCTCCGCCCGTCGTTCTGAAGTCTGCGCGTCTGCGGCGAATGTCCGGTACCCGCCCCAGGTTCCGGGCACGGCGGTCTTGATGCGTCTTCACCGGACTTTGAAGCCTTGTGCAGCGAAATGGCGCTTGGTCCACAGAGCCGTCATTCAGGCCTGGTGCAGCAAATGACTGTTTCGAGCCCAAACTAACGGCTTCTGCGGTGTGAACGAATGGGCGCAAACCATTACGATTCAGACATTCAAACCTTTAGCCCTGGCCGGGAGAACACCCACTGTCAAAATGATACAGCTCCATTTATTCGCCGCATTTCTGCGCGTTTGTTCAGGGCGCTCCAGGTAACCCAAGTTTTTGTACTTTTCAGCGAAGTATTGCCATACATTCATCCGAATTTTTCGACCTCTATTATCCGTTCCTATTAGTTCCATTTGTTGCGCCGACAATCCCGGTGTTCTGACGTACATCTTGCCCAACGAAATTTCTCGTCTACTCGATCGTCAGTTTCCGACTGTCGGGAGTTGTAGATGTTGTGCAAGACGCTGCCATGCCCGTTCAGCATGCTCGGACTGCGCCTCGCGGAGACGTACCAGGCGAATGATCAGAAGTTGCGAAGGTAAGACGTCGTCGATCCGCACCAACCGCCCTTGTGAAAGGTGTTCGACAATCAAGGAGTGCGGCAACCAGGCAACCCCAATATCCGTTAGCACCAGTTGCAACACCGCCAGTGTCAGGGCGGTTTCGGCGACTATTGACACGGTGGTGTCCTTGGGCAGGCGCGGATTGATCATCCGGGCGAAAACCTGCCCCAAAAAGACCTCTGACGGGTAGCTAATCGTTGGAAGAACCGCTGAATTGGCCTTGTTGCGGCCGTTCGGCGTTGCAACCGGGATCAAAAGGTCCGTTCCAAGATCCACCGTTTCAAAGGCATTAAACGGTACGGGTGTATCATCACCTGGAAGCGCATACATGATCGCAAAATCGACCTCTCTGGAGATCAAATGCATCAGACATTCATCCTGGTTGCCCGAACGCACCCGTGTCAAAACGTTACCATCCGTACTCAACGCCAGAACCACCTGCGGCGACACTGTGGTGGTCAGCGCATGCTGACAGACAAAACCCAGTGATTTCGAAGCCTGATCGCTTGCGGTCTGCATGGTTTGGCGCAATTTGTGCATTCTTGCACTGAGATCACGTAACTCGGGCTCAAGCGCCCGCACGCCGGGCAACAGGGTAACCGGTTTGCGGCGGCGATCAAACAGTGCCGCGCCTATGCTGTCTTCAATGAGCCGCACCCGGCGAGTAAAGGCCGACTGCGTCAGAAACCGTTTTTCTGCCGCACGCGCCAAGGAGCCGCCATCAAGCACAGCTAAGATATCGTCTATCCATTCAAGTCGCATGGAACACAGATATTGCATCCCACAATAACTTGCAATTCTTGCAATATATGATCGGTATTTCGCATTAGGAACCGCAATTTTAGACGGATAAGTTGAGGAAAGCCAAAATTAGGAGTCTTCTTATGCATCTCGCCCGCTTTCCCCGGCTGCATCTTGCCCATCTGCCCACACCGCTTGAGCCGATGAAACGGCTTTCCAAAGAGTTGGGTTGTGAAATCTGGATCAAACGCGACGATTGCACTGGCATGTCCACGGGCGGCAACAAGACCCGAAAGCTTGAATTCCTCATGGCCGAGGCCGAGGAACAGGGCGCCGACATGGTGATGACGCAAGGCGCGACCCAGACAAATCATGGCCGCCAGACCGCTGCTTTCGCGGCCAAGCTGGGTTTTGATTGTCATATCCTACTCGAGGACAGGACTGGCTATCAGGACGGGAACTACAACACCAACGGCAACGTCCTGCTGGATCACCTGCATGGTGCCACAACCGAGAAGTTTCCCGGTGGACACAACATGGTTGAAGAAATGCAGAACGCCGCCGAGAAGAAGCGTGCCGAAGGACGCAACGTTTACGTTATCCCTGGCGGTGGCTCAAACCCGACTGGTGCGCTTGGTTACGTAAATGCAGCCTTCGAACTTTTGTCTCAGGCTAATGAGCGGGGTCTTCGGATTGATCGGCTGGTACATGCGACAGGGTCTTCAGGCACTCAGGCCGGGCTGGTCACGGGCATGTGCGCGATGAATTCCATGGTCCCTGTTCTGGGCATAGGCACGCGGGCACCGCAAGCCAAACAGGAACAGATGGTTTATGATCTTGCCTGCAAAACAGCAGAAAAGCTGGGCTGCGCTGGCATCGTCAAGCGTGAAGACGTGATGGCCAATACCGATTATGTTGGCGAAGGCTACGGGTTGCCGACGGAAAGCGGCATTGAGGCGATCCGGATGTTCGCCGAGTTGGAAGGCATTCTGCTTGACCCCTGCTATTCGGCTAAGGGCGCAGCGGGCCTAATCGACCTTGCTCGCAAGGGAGAATTCAAGGATCAGCGGGTTGTATTCCTTCATACCGGTGGCGCGGCGGCCCTGGGCGGCTACGAATTTGCCTTCGACCACGCAAATCGCTGGGTTCATATCTAAGCCATGGGCGCGCTACGTCCTGTAGGCATACTCGGCGGCATGGGCCCCGAGGCGACAATCCTCCTCCAACGCAAGTTGGTGGAGGCCGTCCCGGCGCGAGATGACAACGACCACATTCCCCTTTTGATCGATATGAATCCGCAGGTCCCGTCGCGGATTGCCCACCTGATCGAGGGGACAGGCATTGATCCAGGGGACACTCTGGCAACTATGGCGCGTCGGCTTCAAACAGCCGGGGCCAAGGCTCTGGCGATGCCCTGTAACACTGCGCATCACTATACCGGGGCAATCACAGCAGCAGTGGACATCCCCTTGCTAAACATGGTCGAGTTGGCGGCGGATCACGCCGCACAAAAGCTTGGAGCCGGAGGCTGTGTCGGCATGCTTGCCTCACCCGCGGTACGCCACACCCGACTTTTCGATACCGCTCTTTCAGAACGCGGGCTGTCTGTTGTCTGGCCTGCGAAAGACGATGCCCTGCTGGCGGCCATCCGTACGATCAAGGCCAAGGGTCCCTGCACATGTGCCCGTGACTCGGTGTTTGCAGCTTCGAAAGATCTTGTCAGCGCCGGAGCGGACCTGCAAATCATCGCCTGCTCAGAATTTTCGCTTGTTTCCGACAGTGTCGCTGGGGATGCCAACGTCAGCGATACAGTCGACCTCTTGGTCCAGGCTATCATCGAGGCGGCAACGGTCGACAGCTCCAAAGACATTGGGTAGCGAACGAATGCCTGCTTGATTCCAACCGTTCACCGGGCGCCGAATTAGCCTGCGTCGAAGCTGCATGAGCGCGTCATGGGCTCAATGTTGAAATTCTCATCACCGCTGCCCGCCGAAACAACAGCGCGTAATATGCAGTTCCGTTAAAGCAGGTCCCACAATTTGCGTGCGGTCGCATCAAGGGCATCAGGGTTCGACAGGGCAGATATAGTTAAAGAGGTGCACCACGTATCGTCGCCAACCGGCACCAGCACTCCATCGGCAAGTTCGGTCGAAATCGCAGTTTCTGGCATCCAGGCAAATCCACTGCCTTTCAAAAGCCGCCGCTTGATCGTTTCGACCAATCCATCGACATAGATCGTCTCGGCATTCAGCATTTGCCGTTCGACTGTGTTCTCAACCACCATTCCCAAAAACGATGATCGCTCATACGCCAGATGTGGAATGGGCGGGCCGTCTGTCTTGCCAAGATCCCACCCGTTGGCCCGGGCTGTTTCAGCGGCGGCGACAGGGACAAGGCGGTCTATCAGTAGGTCTTTTCTTTCGAATGCCGCCTCATCGATCAATGGCGAGACTGAATGGTGATAGTAGCACAGCAAAACGTCGACCGCACCTTCAACAAGAAGCTCGCAGCAAGTGCTGAGGGAATCAGACACCACACGTGTGCGCAATTCGGGGATTTGCAGCTGCAGTTCTTCAATTCGCGTTGCGAGATAATTGACTGAAATTGTGTGAAGTACCGAAAACCGGATGAACCGGCTGTCCCCGCGATCCGCATCCCGTAACGATTGACGGGTCTCGGACAGTTGTGAAATCGCATCCAAGGCCACCGGCAGAAACTGTTCTCCGGCGTCGGTCAAACGCACAGGATAGGTGGCACGATTAACCAAAGGAAGTCCAACCCAGTTTTCCAAGGCTTTGATTCTTCGGCTGAAAGCCGATTGCGTGATGTTCCTCTCGTCCGACGCCCGGGTAAAATTCAGGGTTCGGGCAAGGCATTCAAAGTCACGGAGCCAATTCAAATCCATTGTGCGTCCCTGTCTGTCTGCTGTGGGTGACGAGTGTAATCATAACTATGCAATGTTGGAATAGTTTGATGAAATGTTCGAATTGGCCTGCGGAAATCGCTTTGCTCTAGACTTTCAAGCAGGAATCGAAGGCCCGGCCTTGCATCGGACCACTGTCCAACAGCCATGAGGAGGTAATTGCTTTCCGATCAAAGCCATGAGTTGGAGGCACAAAGAGATCAAAAAACTGACGTCGGAACACGGCGCATCTCAACAGAGGAGACTACCATGAGAACCAAACTGAAAACACTGGGTCTGGCGGCTGCAGTCGGCGCGTTTGCGATGCCTGCTCTCGCCGCCGAAGAGGTCAAAATCGGCGTGCCCTCCTGGACTGGCGCACAGGCGATTGCCCATCTTCTGGGTGCTGTGGTTGAAACGCGCATCGGTGGTCAGGTTGAATACGTACCGGGCAACAACGCGACGATTTTCCAGGCGATGGATCAGGGCAAGGGAGACATTGATGTGCACCCCGATGTCTGGCTGCCGAATCAGGAAAGTTTCACCAAGAAATACGTTGACGAAGCGGGTACCGTAACCTTGTCGTCGAACCCCTATGAAGGAAACCAGGGCTTCTGCGTTTCGCAGGATTTCGGCAATAAGATGAACATCACCGATATTGCTGATCTGGGCCGCCCGGACGTCGCCTCAGCGATGGATAGCGATGGCAACGGCAAGGGTGAGATTTGGATTGGCGCCCCCGGTTGGGCTTCGGCCAATGTCAACGAGGTTAAGACCCGTGACTATGGCCTTCTTGATTTCATCGATCCGATCCGTGCCGAAGAAAGCGTCAAGACCGCGCGCATCAAGGACAGTATCGCTAAAGGCGAAGGTTATGCTTTCTACTGCTATAAACCACACGCGGTTTGGTACATGTTCGACGTCCAGATGCTGACCGAGCCGACCTTTGATCCGGCCAAATACGTGATGGTTCAGCCGTCAGATGACCCTGATTGGTACAGCAAGTCCTCGGTTGCCACCAAGGACGCTCTGAAGAACGTTCAGATTGCATGGTCAAATTCGCTTGAAGATCGCTCACCTGCGATTGCGGAATTCTTTGCCAACTTTGCTCTGACTGCTGATGACGTCAGCGGTTTCGCCTATGAAATCAGCGGCAAGGGCCGTGATCCAGCAGAGGTTGCCCGTGAGTGGGTTGAAGCCAATCCCGACCGGGTCGACGCTTGGTTGGGCCTCTGATCCGGTCTCTGTTAATCATGCCGACACCGTTGATACCATTCGGTGTCGGCTTCTTTCCCTTTTCGCTTTTGCCCCTCAAACTTTGAGATGTCTCGCATGTCCTCTGAACCGGCCGATACCGTTGTCGAAATTTCGAATGTCTGGAAGATTTTCGGCGCGAACCCTCAAGTCGCGTTGCAGGCGATCCGTGACCGAGGCCTCAGCAAGGCCGAGATTCTGGCAGAGCTGGGCGCGGTGGTTGGCGTCGCCGATGTCAGCTTGTCGGTGAACCGTGGCGAAATCTTTTGCATTATGGGGCTGTCGGGCAGTGGTAAATCCACGCTGGTCCGCCATTTCAACCGCCTTTTGGAGCCTACGGCAGGTAAAATCGAAATCGAGGGCACCGATGTCATGGCCCTTGGCCCGAAAGAGCTTCAGGAATTTCGTAACCGAAAGATCGGCATGGTGTTCCAGAACTTTGCCCTGATGCCGCACCGTTCGGTTTTGGACAATGTGGCGATGCCTCTGGAAATCCGCCAGATTGCCAAGAACGAGCGTATGCGACAGGCGGCAGCCATTCTCGATATCGTTGAGCTGGGCGCTTGGGGATCAAAATTTGCTCATGAATTGTCAGGCGGCATGCAACAGCGTGTCGGCTTGGCCCGCGCCCTGGCAGCAAACCCAGATGTTCTATTGATGGACGAGCCATTTTCGGCTCTTGACCCTCTGATCCGGCGCCAGTTGCAGGACGAGTTTATTCGCCTGTCCAAAATTTTGAAAAAGACCACGATCTTCATCACCCATGATCTGGATGAAGCGGTTCGTATCGGTGACCGGATAGCAATCATGCGCGACGGCAAGATGGTACAGATCGGCACCGCTGAAGATATCGTTATGAATCCCGCAGATGACTACGTTGCCGATTTTGTCGCCGGGATTTCGCGGCTTAAAGTCGTGCATGCCCACGCCGTAATGCAACCGCTTGAACAATATACCGCCGCCAACGGACCGGTTCACAGCGATGCTCCACGGGTCGAAGAAAGCGAAACCCTTAGCAATCTGATCAACATGGCGATTGACGACCCAAAACCCATACTCGTGCAGGACGGCGACAGGGACATTGGCATCATCACACGCGCCGACTTGCTGCGCACCGTGATCGAAGGGACAGAAGTATCATGAGCGAACTCAACGATCTTGGCGTCAACCCACTTGAAGACACTGAAAGCGAAGCTGCCCTTGCTTATGCCGAGGAACGCCGCGACAACATCCGTGCCTTTGTCCGCACCAGCCCGGATTACTATATACGGAATTTTGATAAGATCGGTGCCTCGTCCCGCTTCACACCGACCTTCAACGTTATGGCTGGAATATTCGGTCCTATCTGGTTCGGCGCGCGTGGGTTGTGGAGCTGGGCGCTGCCGTTCCTGATCCTTGAAACCCTGGGCTTTGTTCAGATCGCGCGTGGTTTGTTTGGGGAACTGGCCGCCGACGCCATGCAGCGTATAGCATCCATTGAAGGCACACTTGAGCTGCGCCGCAAACAGCTTGCCGCAGCAATCGAGAGCGGCTCGGACAAGATCGACGTCTATCAGCGCACAGTCGAATCCCTTGAACAAAACATCGGTGGCATCCGGGCCGAAGCCGATGCGCTTGCCGCCCAAGGCCCTATGATCGTTCTAACCGGGATCGTGATCTTGTTGCTGGTTAAAGCAGTGCAATCCATAATGGCCAATTGGGCGCTTGAGGCGCGGTTTTCCGATTGGATGTCGGATCGTTCGATCCGGTCGGCAATGCCTATCACTCATATTGTGTTTAGCGCGGTTTTCATGTTGCTGATCGTCACCGCCGCAATGCTGCACTACAGCTTTCCGGGCCGTTTTTCCCTGCTCAGCCATTTTCCCACCGATCCGGCAATTCGCCTGACCAGCATCCAAGGGGTCGAAGACTTCATCGCTTGGTGTGTACGCAACAGCGAGGCGTTTTTCGACGGGTTGACCTTTGGCATTCGCGCGCTTCTTGACGCGCTTGAGGTCATCCTGGTTCAGACGCCGTGGATCGTGATTGCCAGCCTGATCGTGCTTTTGACATGGCTCACGGCAGGCATCCGCACGGCCATCTATTCGGGGGCTTTTCTGGCCTATATGGGGCTTTTGGGGTTTTGGGAGGGGGCGATGACAACGCTGGCCCTATTGGGTACGGCGGCCTGTCTGTCCATTGTCATAGGGATTCCCTTGGGCATGTTCGCCGCACGCCGCCCACGTTTTTACGCCTTTATCCAGCCGATCATGGATTTTATGCAGACTATGCCTGCCTTTGTCTTCATGGTCCCGGTAATCGCATTTTTTGGTGTCGGCAAACCGGCAGCGGTGGTTGTCACTATGATTTTTGGTGGCACCCCAGTAGTGCGTTTGACCGTCCTGGGCTTGCGGGGTGTGCCCGAAAGCGTGCGTGAGGCGGCAATCAGCTTTGGTGCTAATAAATGGTATCTGTTGACCAAGGTTGATCTTCCTCTGGCGTCCCCATCGATCCGCGCCGGGATCAATCAGACAATTATGCTGTCACTGGCAATGGTAGTCGTGGCTTCGTTGATCGGGGCCAAGGGATTGGGTGAAGATGTCCTGGAAGCATTGCAATATGCCAACGTCGGACAGGGTATACTCGCTGGCTTCTCGATCCTGTTCTGCGCCATGATCCTTGATCGTATCGTGCAGGGCGGGCGCAAATGACACCGGTCGTTTTTGTGCATGGCTTCATGGGCGGAAGCCGGCAATGGCAGGGGCAGGCCGATTCAGCAGTCGGGCACGAGATCATCAGCTTAGATTTGCCGGGATTTGGCGAAAATGCTTGTTGGGAAGCGCTGGACAGTATTGGCGACTATGCTGAATGGGTCCTGGGCCAACTGAGCACGCGCGGCATCGGGCGTTTTAACCTAGTCGGCCATTCGATGGGCGGGATGGTCGTGCAAGAAATGGTGGCGCGCGCGCCGGAGAGAATAGGGCGATTAGTGCTCTACGGCACCGGCGCCACAGGAATCCTTCCGGGCAGGTTCGAGACCATCGGTACATCCAAACGCCGCGCTCAATCGGACGGACCACAGGCCACCGCCAGACGGATCGCAGCGACCTGGTTTCTAACTCGGGAATATGCCGATGGCTACAAAGACTGTGCCGCCATCGCCGAGCAATGCAGATTGCCGACCATGCTAAATGGGCTAGACGCGATGGAGAACTGGAGTGGTGTCAAGCACCTGGAGAATATCGAGGCCAGAACACTGGTAGTCTGGGGTGACCGTGATCGAACCTACTCATGGAGCCAGACCGAACAATTGTGGCAATCCATTCCCAACGCCAACCTTCTGGTTATGCCGGAATGCGCCCATGCTGCGCATCTGGAAAAGCCTTGGCTCTTTAACAGTGTATTAAAGGATTTCTTTTCGATCTGATGTGGTGTCGATGTGGACGCTGTGTGCAATCAAGCTGTCATTGACGCTATCACGGCGAAAGTCTGTTTCGTCCCGCTCACCCGCTGTTAGCAATCTGGTTTTGAACGTCCGGAATGTGCGGTTTGCTACGTGCCGCACATGCAAAAGACCGAAGCTCGGTCGACGGCAGCAATGGGCTCTCCGTGACGTTTGAAGGAAAGTGACCTTTGAACTCTAGACTATTTCACAGTGAGGCCATTCCATTGGCACTTGCTACCATCTGCGCCAATTCAGTTATTCGTTTTTTTAGATCGAGAATTTCAAAGTCGACGGTATCGTTCTGACTGTAAACGATTTTTGCCGCTCCAACTTTGTCGCCAGCTTTGCAAGTCTTATTTGCTCCGAGCTTCGCGACCCTGCGCTCAAAATAGAAAGAATGATCATAGGGGCCACCAGCAGATGGTGAACCGTAGATTTGCGGGTGACGCGCCTTCAAGGCCTTTTGCAATTGCTCATGTGGGACGTAGTTCTCGATTTCGCGTCCCTTTGTAATCCAGACAATCCCCTCGCCCTTGGACAATTCATCCTTTATACGATTTGCCGCGTGTTTCAGTTTTGATCGCGGATTGTCTTTGTCGCTATCAATAACAACTGCAGTATTACGGTTAAGGTTTCGCAGACCAATAAAGTCATCGATTGCACTGTCATCGGCACTCAAATGGTTCAAAAGGTCGCCGCCATAGAACATAATTGAATAGTGCACACCTTCAATCAAACGATCATCATACGCCTTAAGCCAATGCCTAACGTAGATCCTGTCCGAAGGCCCCTCGACCCAGATAACCGCATTGGCCTGCAAAATGTCTGAAGCACGATACCCCAGATCGTCACAAATCTTGCGCTGCTTTTCCTTTGTTATCGCCGCTTCCACAAAGGTCTGCTCGCCATCATTGCGCACGTGGAAAACTGAGGCATCTGGTGTATCAATAAACGCTGCCGAATGAGTCGCAATGAAGTACTGATTTTCTGTGTTGTGCTTCAGGTACTGGATCAATTTGCGTTGAATAACAGGGTGCAGATGGATTTCGGGTTCTTCCAGGCAGATGATTTTACCCTGATGAATGGTACAGAACGCTGCGATCAAAATGACCTCATGGATTCCAGTGCCCAGTGAAGACAGCGGCAATACCTTCCCATCCATATGCACAATCAAATGCCTGCGATGGTTGGGGATTGCGTCCTTTGCGTTGTGCTATTTCTTGTTTGACGTATGAGAACATCACCATCTCATGGTGATCAGTGATGGCGATTGCTTCCAAACCACGTGCAACGCAGCGGTCAATGAACATTCGCGCCCAGTCTAGGCTCATATTATCCACTTGCTCTTGCGTTGCAGGTCCGTTCTCAGTTTCGTCTCCGAGCCCGACAGGCCGCTCGCCCTGCCAATTAGGGTCGCGCGGCGTGTGCAGCTGAAAGTCACATTTTTTCCTTGACGCAAAACTCATCTGCAAATTTCCTAACCTTTAAAATCTCTTCATGAGGACTATGACTTCTAAGTACAATTGTTGAATGTCTCCTTCAACGGACGGCACAACGAAATCAAGAATACACTCGGACTATCGCTTTGGGCCGTTCACCAAATTTGCAAATTCCGCTTACTGCACAACTCGGACATTGACGGCAGTCGCGGTAGTCATCGCTTTCTGAAGCTTGTTGCCATCAATTCTCGTAAGACTTCTGCGTTCACTCCCAATCTCGCAAAAAATCAAGGCGCCGTTGATCAACGATCCGGCGCCTTGTTTCCCTATAAATCCTTAGGTTTGCGAGTTGTGGGCGCTAATGACCTTGTTTATGGGCGCCAAAACCGCCGAAATGGGTTCGTATTGCCTGGCGGTTCACAACAACTTACTTAGGGCTTCACCCATCACATTTAGAATGTCCACAGCTTCGGCACGTCATGCAGCCTTCGATCATTACCATGTCAAACTGACCACACGAAGGGCACGCCTTACCGCGCGGCGCATCCATGTTGACGACCTGCGCCTGTGGGTCAGACTTCAGCCCCATTCCCTCGCCTTCCAGGAACCCGATCGCGACCATGTGCTGCTCAATTACACCGCCAATCGCCGCCAGGATTGAAGGAATGTATTTACCTTTGACCCAGGCACCACCGCGGGGATCGAATACCGCCTTAAGTTCCTCGACCACAAAAGACACGTCACCACCCCGCCGGAACACCGCCGAAATCATTCGGGTCAGAGCCAACGTCCAAGCGTAGTGCTCCATATTCTTCGAATTGATGAAAACTTCGAAGGGGCGACGGCGCCCTCCGATGACGATATCGTTGATGGTCAGATAGATCGCGTGTTCGCTATCAGGCCACTTCAGCTTATACGTGGAGCCTTCCAGCGATTGCGGGCGGTCGAGCGGTTCGGACATGTAAATAACTTCGCCGCCATCGACCTCATGCGGCGCTGCAGCGCTTTCACCCGGCGCAGTGTCCGCGGTTTCAGAAACGGTCAGCACCGACCCGGTCACATCGTTCGGGCGATAGGTCGTGCAGCCTTTGCAGCCCTGATCCCAAGCCTGCATATAGACACTCTTAAAGGCGTCAAAGCTGATATCCTCGGGGCAGTTGATGGTCTTGGAAATCGAACTGTCGATCCATTTCTGTGCTGCGGCTTGCATCTTGACGTGATCGGATGGAGACAGCGTCTGCGCATTGACGAAGTAGTCCGGCAAATTCTTTTCGCCGAACTTGTCCCGCCACAACTGAACAGCATAATCCATAACCTCTTCCTCGGTACGAGAACCGTCTTTCTGCAGTACCTTACGGGTATAGGCATAGGCAAAAACCGGCTCGATCCCCGAAGACACGTTACCCGCATAAAGCGAGATCGTTCCCGTCGGCGCAATCGAGGTCAGCAAGGCGTTGCGGATACCATGTTCGCGGATGGCTTCGCGCACATCGTCATCCATCTGCTGCATCGTGCCGCTGGTCAGGTATTTCTCGGCGTCGAACAAAGGGAACGCCCCTTTTTCCTTCGCCAGTTCGACTGAAGCCAGATACGCGGCGCGGGCGATTGCGTGCAACCAGCGCTCGGTCTGACGCGCCGCTTCGTCGGACCCATAACGCAGGCCCAGCATGAGTAGAGCATCCGCCAATCCGGTCACGCCCAGACCGATACGACGTTTAGCCTGCGCTTCGGAAGCCTGTTCCGGCAAAGGGAACTTGGATGCATCAACAACGTTGTCCATCATCCGAACGGCCGTGGCGACAAGCTCCTGCAGGGCTTCTTCATTCAAGTGCGCGGCGTCCTCGAATGGTTCGGCCACCAAGCGCGCCATGTTGATCGAACCCAGAAGGCACGCACCATAAGGCGGCAAAGGCTGCTCGCCGCACGGATTCGTGGCCGCGATGGTTTCGACATAGCTCAGGTTGTTGGCCTGGTTAATCCGGTCGATAAAGATCACGCCCGGCTCGGCGTAATCATAAGTGGCCTGCATGATCTTGTTCCACAGATCGCGCGCCTGAACGGTGTGATAGACTTTGCCGTCGAAGACCAGTTCCCACGAGCCGTCAGCTTTCACGGCTTCCATAAAAGGATCGGTCACCAGTACCGACATGTTGAACATACGCAGACGGGCCGGGTCGGACTTGGCAGTGATGAACTGTTCGATATCCGGATGGTCACAGCGCATGGTCGCCATCATCGCTCCACGGCGCGAGCCTGCGGACATGATTGTCCGACACATGGCATCCCAGACATCCATAAAGCTCAGCGGACCCGAAGCATCTGCCGCGACGCCCTTCACATCGGCCCCACGCGGGCGAATGGTTGAGAAGTCGTACCCGATACCCCCGCCCTGCTGCATGGTCAGCGCGGCTTCTTTCAACATGTCGAAAATACCGCCCATACTGTCTGGCACGGTGCCCATGACAAAGCAGTTGAACAAGGTGACTTGCCGAGCAGTGCCAGCGCCCGCTGTAATGCGCCCGGCGGGTAGGTATTTGAAATCCTCAAGCGCCTCGTAGAACTTTCCCTCCCAATGCGTCGGGTCTGTTTCGACCCGTGCCAGATCGCGGGCGATGCGCCGCCAACTGTCTTCAACCGTCTGATCAATGGGGGTGCCATCCGCCTGTTTGAAGCGGTATTTCATATCCCAGATCTGCTCGGCGATGGGGGCGGCAAAGCGGCTCATTGGTGATTCCTGTTAATCTAAGAGACATACAAGATAGACCAAATCCGCTATTGTTTGCCACTACTCTTTGATCTCAGCACGCGATGACCTACTATATGAGCCAGTGCTTGGGGGCGACTCTGTGGATAACTACGTAAATCTCATAAAACTTTCGGTCGGATCAGAGAGCGTCGACACGCTGATTGCCTGGCAGGATAGCCGCAAGCCGCTTTACGAAGATGGTTGTCCGCGTCATGTCACGCGCATGTGGCCCAAACGCGAAACCGAGATTTTGAACGGCGGATCAATCTATTGGGTCGTCAAAGGCGTGGTTCAATGTCGTCAGCGCATCCTGCGATTGGATGAGGTGATCGGAGAGGACGGTATCCGCCGTTGTGCTATTGTGCTCGACCCTGAGGTACATCGTACTCAGACCGCCCTGAAGCGCCCGTTTCAGGGATGGCGGTATCTCACGCCTGAAGACACCCCCGCAGACTTGCCCAAGAACCGCGAGCAGGACGACGCCCTGCCCGATGATCTGAACCAAGCGCTGGCAGAAATTGGCGTACTGTAGTTACCGCAACCGATTCAAAAATTCCGTTAGAACCGATTTTTCTGTCGTGCTGTATTTCGCAACCCGGCTACGCCACAACGTAGCCTGCGATTGCAGGATCAGCCCGTCCGACAGGATCTTCAGGTGGTTTGCCCGCAGGGTTTCACCAGTCGAAGTGATATCCGCAATCGCTTCGGCGGTTTCATTCATCACCGTGCCTTCGGTCGCACCCTGGCTGTCGACCAGAGTGTAATCGGCCACGCCTGCGTCGGTCAGGAATTCCCGAACCAGCCGGTGGTATTTGGTGGCAATCCGCATCCTGTGACCGTGGGTTTTGCGAAACGCAGCCGCGGCCGCATCCAGATCGTCCAGCGTATCAACATCGACCCAGCAGGCCGGTGCTGCAATGATCAGGTCTGCCCTGCCAAAACCAAGCTGCGAGATATCTTCAACCTGCTGTTCCCAGCGCGGCAGTTTCTCGTGAACCAGATCGATTCCGGTGACGCCCAGATGAATCCGTCCCGCCGCCAGTTCTCGCGGGATTTCCCCTGCTGACAGCAAGATCAGAGAGACGCCATCGATCCCTTCGACTTTGCCCGCATATTCCCGATCCGATCCGCTGCGTGACAGGACAATGCCGCGCTTTTCGAACCACGAAAAGGTCTTTTCCATCAACCGGCCCTTCGAGGGCACGCCCAGC
Organism: uncultured Ruegeria sp.; assembly: GCF_947497005.1. Lineage (GTDB taxonomy): Bacteria > Pseudomonadota > Alphaproteobacteria > Rhodobacterales > Rhodobacteraceae > Ruegeria. Next base: position 61,169 of record NZ_CANMFF010000018.1, read on the forward strand.
TTCAGGTTCATACTGCGGCCTCCTCGATTTCCAGCATCAGGTCGGGGCGCAGTACGCCACCAACAGCGGGTATTTCGGCCCCATTGCCCAATTGCCGGGTCAGCGCGTCATATCGCCCGCCGGTGGCGACTGGAGGCAGGTCGGGGCGACCTTCCGCGTAAAAGCCAAAGACAAAACCGTCATAATACTCCATCGAGGTCCGGCCATAGGCGGCCTCGAAGTCCAACCTCTCTACGTCGACGCCGCGCGCTTGCAGTGCAGCTATTCGGTTTTCCAACCGGTCCAGAGCTGCCGTGATCTGCGGCAGATCCACTGCCACATCGCGCAGTTGTTCCAACGCAAAAGGCATGGTTTCGCGCACATTCAATAGCGTTTCCAGCCCGACCAATTCACTATCTGAAATTGGCGCTGTGTCACGATCTTCGCGCAGCGCCGTAATCCGCGCTTCAATTTCGGTTGCACGGCGCTTGCCGATCATCGGAACGTCTATCGCCAGCGGATCGGCGGCGTTCAGCAGCGCGTCGCGCCCTTCCAGAGTCGCCCTGCGCCCGGCAAACCGGTCGAGCAGAACACGGAACCGGCGCGGCCGCCACAAGTGCCGCATCAGAGCCGCCTTGCGCCGGTCTGTCGTGCGCAGCCCCTTGACAGCGGCAGTCAGGATACCGATATCCCCAGTCGCCGCGCGCAAAGGCAGCCCCCGCAACTGCAGTGCCATAAGCGAGAACACTTCTGCATCCGCCCCGGCAGGGTCATCCCGGTCAAAGACCTCATATCCCACCTGAATATATTCGTTGGCGCGATCCGGGTCATGCTCTTGACGGCGAAACACCTCACCGGAATAGGTATAGCGCGCAGGCTCAGCACCTTCATTCATGTGCATCTGCACGACAGGCAGAGTGAAATCCGGGCGCAGCATCTGCTCGCCCCGCAGCGCGTCCGAGGTCACATAGGCCCGCGCGCGAATATCCTCGCCATAGAGGTCCAGCAGTGTTCCGGCCGGTTGCAGCAGAGGTGTGTCGACCACCTGCGCGCCCGCCGCTTCGAACCGGACCCGCATCATCGCGGCGCGGGCCTGTATCTGAGAACGATTGGGCATGAGTCAGTCCTGACTGTCCAGAATTTCGCGCACCTTGGCGATCAGTTCACCGCGTGACACTTCGAACTGGCTGGGTCGTTCCTTCCATTCCTCCAGCGTGGCGCTTTCGGCGATCTTCGCGCCAAGGATCAGGTCCTTGATCTGCACGATACCGCTGGCCTTCTCGTCACCACCCTCGATCACTGCAATCGGAGAATTCCGCTTGTCCGCATATTTCAGCTGATTGCCGAAGTTCTTCGGGTTGCCCAGATAGACCTCGGCCCGGATACCCGCGTTGCGCAGTTCCGCGACCATCGCCTGATAATCGGCCATCCGATCTCGATCCATGACGGTGACGACCACGGGACCGGTTGCCCGCGCGGTGATCCGGCCCTTTTCGCGCAGGGCTGCCAGCAGGCGGTCGACGCCAATTGAGATACCTGTCGCAGGCACTTCCTGTCCGGTGAAGCGTTTGACCAGATCGTCATAACGTCCACCGCCCGAGACAGAGCCGAACTGCCGCTTGCGGCCCTTTTCGTCGAAAATCTCGAATGTCAGTTCCGCCTCATAGACCGGACCGGTGTAGTAGCCGAGGCCACGCACGACCGAAGGATCAATCTCGATCCGGTCCGCGCCGTAGCCGCCCGCATCCAGCAGAGTGCCGATCTGCTCCAGTTCAGCGATGCCATCCGCGCCGATCTTGCTGTCGCCCACAGCGGCGCGCAGGTTGGCTAGCGTGCCAGCGGTGTTGGGGGCTTTCGAGGTCAGGAAGGCCATCACCGGCTCGGCCTGATCGTTGCTGAGGCCCACGCCGTCGATGAACGCACCAGAAGCGTCCAGACGACCCTCGGTCAGCAGTTCGCGCACGCCCTGCTCACCCACCTTGTCGAACTTGTCGATGGTACGCAGAACGTTGTCGCGGGCTGCGGCATCCTCACCCAGACCCATCGCTTCAAGCACGCCATTCAGAACCTTGCGGTTGTTCACGCGCACCAGATAGTCGCCGCGCGGGATGCCAACGGTCTCAAGCGTATCGGACAGCATCGCGCAGATCTCGGCATCCGCAGCCATCGAGGCCGTCCCAGCCGTATCCGCATCACACTGATAGAACTGGCGATACCGCCCCGGCCCCGGCTTTTCGTTGCGCCAGACCGGACCCATCGCATAGCGGCGATAAGGCGTCGGCAAATCGTTGCGGTGTTGCGCGTAGACCCGAGCCAAAGGTGCGGTCAGGTCATAGCGCAGGGCCATCCAATCGCCCTTGTCGTTCTCGTCGACTTCCTGCCACGCAAATACGCCTTCGTTCGGGCGATCCACGTCGGGCAGAAACTTGCCCAGTGCCTCGACCGTCTCGACCGCGCTGCTTTCCAAGGCGTCGAACCCGTAACGATGATAAACGCCCGCAATCGTCCGCAGCATCTCGGTGCGCTGCGTGACTTCCTCGCCGAAATAGTCACGGAACCCTTTCGGCGTTACGGCCTTGGGGCGGGGCTGTTTCTTGGGCTTGGCCATGTGGGGCGTCCTTGGGAGTGTCCTTGTTCCGCGCGCGGTCTATCCCATGGCCCGCATCGGGGCAAGGCGGGGTTTCTCTGGCCATGGCGGCACAGGGTCGCTATGACCGTCGCAAGACAGGAGTTTCCAATGCAGCATCTGGAAGAAAAGATTGCCCATTTGACCCGCACGGTCGAAGAGCTGAACACAGTTGTTACCAAACAACAGTCCGAAATCGACCGGCTGACCCGCCGGATCGAGATGCTGCTGCAGCGCGAGGCAGAACGCGCGCAGGAAGGATCAGGTGGCGTTGTCTTTGGCGACGAACGGCCCCCGCATTACTGAGGCTTTAGAGCCCCAACGTGGACTTCACCGCATTGTCCACGACGCCAGCCAACAGGGCATTTTCATCCCCGGTACAACCTTCTTTCAAGGCAGCCAGAAAAGTTTCGCGCAGAGCAGCTTTTTCCTCGTCCGAACTGGTATGGGCTTCGATGTCGACCTGGCGGTTATACAGCGACAGGGCTGTCATCTTCCCGACAACGTCCAAAATATACTCGTTGTTCCCATCAGCTTCTTCGATGACTGAAGTGCAGGTGTGATACATAAGCGGCAGTGCGTCCTGCATCATTTGTTCAGCCTCCTCGTCGGCAAAAGCCAATCCGGGGTTTGTGAGCATGACAGCGGCGGCTATTATTATAAACGGATTCATACGCATCTCGGTGCTCCTCCCTTCATTTGGAATTCGCGCCAATCAGCGCACCAGCCACAGCCCCTGCGGCGGCACCTTTGCCGTCGCCGATCAAGGCACCAACACCGGCACCGATGACAGCGCCTTTTATCGTGTTCTCTTTTTTCTTGTCATCCGCCAGACCGGCCGAGGCTGAGACCAAAGCCATCGCTGCCGCCGCTCCAAATGCGATTTTTCTGAACTTAAGACCCGCTATCGTCATATCAATGTCCTCCCATGGCATGACCTAAAGACATCTCTGTCAGTTCAGCCTAACGAGGGGTTAACTGTCTGGCAACAAAGCGGTGTCAGATCTCTTCAACGGTCATCACCCCTTCCAGAGATTTGATCGCGCCCTTGATCTGCGGGTTGATTGGGAATTCACGTCCCAGATCCATTTCAACATCGCCCGGCAGGCTCGGGTCCAACAACATCAACTGGATTGGCCCCCGCGCTGCGCCTTTAGCAGCGGAGGTGGCGTCTTCCAGTACCTTGGCAACAGTTGGAAGCGCCTCAGCATGATCCACAAATATGCGCAATCCTGTCGCACCGGCTTCGGCCACAAGGGAATCCGCAGGCCCAACTGAACGGCCCAGCAACTTGAGCTGATCGGCCTCCATCGTTGCCTCGGCAGTCAGAACCACCTGCGCCCCGGTTTCCAGAAAATCGCGGCATTTCTCCAGCGTGTCCGAGAACAGGGTGATCTCATAAGCTCCGGTTGGGTCAGAAAGCTGGGCGAAAGCAAAGCGGTTGCCGCGCGCCGATTTTCGCTCCTGCCGTCCGGCGACGACCCCGGCCATCTTTGCAATAAGCGGACCCGAGCGCGCCTTTTCCATCACTTCGTCCAGCGTCATCACCTGCTTGCGCTTCAAAGCGGGCATATAATCATCCAGCGGGTGGCCGGATAGATAGAACCCAATGGCCTTGAACTCCTCGCTTAACCGCTCGGCAGGCAGCCAATCCGGCGTTGGTGACAGGCGCGGTTCAGGCAAGTCATCACCGGCCTCACCAAACAGCGACACCTGGCTGGAGTTTTTCTGTTCGTGGATCGCAGCCGAATATTGCACCAGAGAATCGAGGCTTTCGAACACACGACGGCGGTTCTTGTCGAGTTCATCAAAGGCACCGGCCCGCGCCAGCATTTCCAACGGGCGTTTTCCGACTTTCTTCAAATCGACCCGGCGGGCGAAATCGAACAGGTTCACGAAAGGCTTGTCGGCGCGTTCCTCGACCACAAGGTTCATCGCCTCGACACCCACATTCTTGAGCGCACCCAGCGCGTAGACCAGATGCCCGTCGATCACATCGAAAGTCGCCTGCGAGCGATTCACGCAGGGCGGCACATACGGCAGCTCCAGCCCTTTGCGGACCTCTTCGAAATAGACGGCCAGCTTGTCGGTCAGGTGGATATCGCAGTTCATGACGCCTGCCATGAACTCGACCGGGTGGTTGGCTTTCAGCCAGGCGGTCTGATAGCTGACCACCGCATAGGCGGCGGCGTGGGATTTGTTGAAGCCGTAGTTGGCGAACTTGTCCAACAGGTTCCACACCTCGGTCGCCTTGGCCTCGTCCACGTCGTTCTCGGCCGCACCTTTGAGGAATTTGGGCCGTTCCGCGTCCATCGCCTCCTGGATTTTCTTACCCATCGCACGGCGCAGCAGGTCCGCGCCGCCAAGGCTGTATCCCGCCATTTCCTGAGCGATCTGCATCACCTGTTCCTGGTAGACGATGATGCCTTGGGTCTCGTCCAGTATATGGTCGATAGACGGGTGCAGCGTATCCCGTTCGCTTAGCTTGTTCTTGACTTCGCAGAACTTAGGGATGTTCTCCATCGGGCCGGGACGGTAGAGCGCGACGAGGGCGATGATATCTTCTATACAATCCGGCTTCATCCGCTTGAGCGCGTCCATCATGCCCGAGGATTCCACCTGGAAAACCGCCACCGTCTTGGCCGCTGAATAGAGCTTATAGGTCGCCTCGTCATCCAACGGGATGGCGTTGATCTGGTTCTCGGCCCCCTCTGCAGGTTCATAGAGCTCCGTGCCATCGGCTGCGATGTGCAACGGACGGTCGGATTTGAAGATCAGATCCATAGCGTTCTGGATCACAGTCAGGGTTTTCAGGCCCAGAAAGTCGAACTTCACCAGCCCGGCCTGCTCCACCCATTTCATGTTGAACTGGGTTGCGGGCATGTCGGACCGCGGGTCCTGATACAGTGGCACCAGCGCGTCCAGAGGCCGGTCGCCAATCACTACGCCTGCCGCGTGGGTCGAGGCGTTCCGCAGCAGCCCTTCGACCTGCTGGCCGTAGGTGAGCAGACGGTCGACGACCTCTTCGTTTCGGGCCTCTTCGCGCAGGCGCGGTTCGTCTTTCAGCGCCTTCTCGATGGAGACCGGTTTGACGCCTTCAACCGGGATCATTTTGGACAGGCGATCCACCTGCCCGTAGGGCATTTGTAGCACCCGCCCGATATCGCGCACCGCTGCTTTCGACAGCAGGGCACCGAATGTGATGATCTGCCCCACCTTGTCGCGACCATACTTTTGCTGCACGTACCGTATCACCTCTTCCCGGCGATCCATGCAGAAGTCGATATCGAAGTCTGGCATCGAGACCCGTTCGGGGTTCAGAAACCGTTCGAACAGCAGGGAATAACGCAGCGGGTCAAGGTCGGTGATCGTCAGCGCGTAAGCAACCAGCGAGCCCGCGCCCGAGCCCCGCCCCGGCCCAACCGGAATATCCTGATCCTTGGACCATTGGATAAAGTCGGCAACGATCAGGAAGTAGCCCGGGAACCCCATACCTTCGATGATGCCCAGCTCGAAATCCAGCCGTTCCTGATATTCCTCGGGCGTCACCGCATGCGGGATCACAGCCAGACGTTTCTGCAGACCTTCATTGGCAATGCGGCGAAGTTCGGCGACCTCGTCATCGGCAAATTTCGGCAGGATCGGGTCGCGGCGATAGGCCATGAAGGCGCAGCGTTTGGCAATCTCGACGGTATTCTCGATGGCTTCGGGCAGGTCAGCAAATAGGGTTGCCATCTCCTGCTGTGACTTGAAATAGTGCTGCGCAGTCAGGCGGCGGCGACCGTCTTGTTGGTCGACATAAGCCCCTTCGGAAATACAGATCAGCGCGTCGTGCGCCTCGTACATATCTGAGGTCGGGAAATAGACATCGTTGGTGGCGACCAATGGCAGGTTCCTGGCATAGGCCATCTCGACATGACCGCGCTCGGTCAGGCGTTCCGATTCGGGTTGACCGGCCTCGCCGGGATGGCGCTGCAGTTCAATGTACAGACGGTCCGGGAACATCGCGGCCAGCCGATCCACCAAGACCTCGGCCGCCGGGCGTTGTCCCTGTTGCAACAGCAATCCAACTGGCCCGTCCGGCCCGCCAGACAGGCAGATCAGCCCATCTGAACGCTCTGCCAACTCGTTCAAAGTGACCTGTGGCAGTTGCCCGCCCTTGTCTACATAAAGGCAGGAACTGAGCTTCATCAGGTTCTCGTACCCCACCTCGGACTGCGCCAGCAGCAGAAGCGGCGCGGGCGCTTTTGGCTTTTCACCGGGCTGGGCCTGCACATAGGTCAAATCAACCTGACAGCCCATGATAGGCTGCACGCCGGCCCCGCTGGCCGTTACAGAAAACTCCAGCGCCGAAAACATGGAATTGGTGTCCGTTACGGCAACGGCGGGCATCTCCATCTTTTCACAAAGGCCCGGCAGCTTTTTCAGCCGCACGGCGCCTTCCAGCAGGGAATATTCGGTGTGAACGCGGAGGTGAATGAATCGGGGATGACTGCTCATGTGCCGCAGGCTACCCTAGCCAAGAGGCGCGCAAAAGCCGGAACCTGTGCCGTTGTTTGGAAAAATAATCAGCTTCGATTATTCGGATTTTCCAGAAGGTGTTTCGGAAAGCTGCACCGTATCTGATCAAAAAACAATTTAATTTCAAACAATTGAAGCTTAAACAGGGTGTGCAATTCCACGCCGATTGGTTGAAATGATACATCATGCAGGCAGTTTTTCTTGCCAGATCACACATGCTGTTTCTAACATCCATTGGCAAGCTAATCGCCCGCTCCTCTTTCTACGTCGCATCGAAGGAGGGCATCACCAGGGCGCAACCGGGTAAGGCGACGGGTTTCTCGTATGAATATCACGTTTCTTCTGAACGGAGAGACAGTGGAGCTGGCGGACATCGATCCGACAGCGACTTTGCTGGATTGGCTGCGAGAGGATCGCGGCCTTACCGGAACCAAAGAAGGCTGCAACGAGGGCGATTGCGGAGCCTGCACCGTCATGGTGACGGACGAAGAGGGTCACAAGGCGCTGAATTCCTGCATTCTGTTCTTGCCTCAGCTGCATGGCAAAGCCGTGCGTACTGTCGAGGGAGCCAGCAGCCCGGATGGCGAAACCCACCCAGTTCAACAAACGATGGTGGACCTGCATGGATCACAATGTGGTTTCTGCACACCCGGATTCATAATGTCGATGCTGGCCGGTCACACGAATGGCGCGACGGACCATGACACTCAACTTGCCGGCAACCTTTGCCGCTGCACCGGCTATGCGCCGATCATTCGCGCTGCCGAAGCTGCAGAAGGACAGCCTGTTCCAGTTTGGGTGAAGGACAAACCGGTAGTGGTACCGGCCGCCCCTCCCTCGTTGCCGGGTTCGTCCGATGAACTGGCGAAAGTCTATGCTGAAAACCCCGATGCCACTCTGGTCGCGGGGGCAACGGATGTCGGTCTTTGGGTCACGAAACAGTTGCGTGATCTGGACCCCGTGATTTTCCTCAACCGATGTGACGATCTGAAAAAGATCACGGTCACCGACAACGAAATCCGCTTTGGCGCCATGGTCGACATGAACCGTATGGGCGAGGCGCTGGCCGACTTGCACCCGTCTTACGCCGAAATGATCCGCCGCTATGCCAGCGTTCAGGTGCGCCATGCGGCCACTGTCGGAGGCAATATCGCCAACGGCTCTCCTATCGGAGACAACCCGCCCGCGCTGATCGCACTGAACGCCACTCTGCACTTGCGCAATGGCGATGAACGGCGATCAATCCCGCTGGAAGAATTTTTCATCGACTACGGCAAACAGGACCGGGTTCCGGGTGAGTTTGTCGAAGCCGTCAGCTTCCCGCGTCAGGCAGATCGCCTGAAGACGTACAAGCTCAGCAAGCGGTTCGACCAGGATATCTCGGCCGTCTGCGGGTGTTTCAACATAACCGTCTCGGACGGCAGCGTCACACAAGCGCGCATCGCGTTTGGTGGCATGTCCGGTATTCCGAAGCGGGCAACCAATGTCGAGTCCGCGTTGATCGGCAAATCGTGGACGCGCGAGACGATTGACGCCGCGCTTCCTGCCTTTGCTGACGATTACGCACCACTCACGGACATGCGCGCCTCGGCCACCTATCGTCTGGAGACGGCCAAAGCGATGCTGGAACGCTATTTCCTCGAAGACCAGGGTGAGATCACCAACGTGCTGGAGGTGTCAGCATGAGCGTAACCAAACCCCTCCCACACGATGCGGCCCCGCTGCATGTGTCCGGCTCAGCACGGTATGTGGATGACATCCCGACGCCCAAGGGCACGCTGCATCTGGCATTTGGCCTCAGCCCGATCGCAAAGGGCAAGATCACCGCGATGGACTTATCGGATGTGAAGGCCGCCGAAGGTGTCGTGATGGTGATGACGGCCGAGAATCTGCCTTTCGCCAATGACGTCTCACCCTCGATCCATGATGAGCCATTACTCTCAGACGGCACGGTTCACTATATCGGCCAGCCCGTGTTTCTAGTTGTTGCAACCAGCCATTTGGCCGCCCGCAAGGCCACCCGTCTGGGCAAGATCGACTATGTCGAAGACACACCAATCCTGACGGTCGAAGAGGCGATTGCCGCTGACAGCCGGTTCGAGGACGGACCGCGCATATACGCCAAAGGTGATGCGGACGCCGCCATCGCAGGCGCGGCGCACGTCATCGAAGGCACGTTTGAGCTTGGCGGACAAGAGCATTTCTATCTAGAAGGCCAGGCCGCTTTGGCCGTGCCGAATGAGGGCGCGGACATGCTGGTGCATTCCTCGACCCAGCACCCGACCGAGATTCAGCATAAGGTGGCGGATGCCCTGGGCGTTCCCATGCATGCCGTCCGGGTCGAGACCCGCCGGATGGGCGGTGGCTTTGGCGGAAAGGAAAGTCAGGGCAATGCTTTGGCCGTAGCCTGTGCCGTGGCCGCGCGAGCAACCGGCAAGGCCTGCAAGATGCGTTATGACCGCGACGATGACATGATCATCACCGGCAAGCGCCATGCCTTCCGAATTTCCTACAAGGCCGGGTTCGATGAGAATGGCCACATTCAGGGCGTGTCTTTCCTCCACTATGCGATCTGCGGCTGGGCACAGGACCTGTCCCTGCCCGTCGCCGACCGCGCAATGCTGCATTCGGACAATGCCTATCTGCTGCCCAATGCGCGGATCGAAAGCCACCGATTGAAAACCAACACTCAATCCGCCACCGCTTATCGCGGATTCGGAGGCCCTCAGGGCATGGTTGGCATCGAGCGCGTGATGGACCACGCCGCGCATGCGCTAGGGCTGGATCCCGTCGAACTGCGCCGCCGCAACTATTACGAACCGGCGCATAAGATTGCCGAGACCGAACCGGCGGAGAAACCGCTGAGTCATCCCGATCCGCATGAAGACCTGACCAGCCGTGGCGCTGTTGAGATGGGTGATGCGCCCGTGCGCTCTCTGCCTGCAGGCGGCAACACCACGCCTTACGGCATGGAGGTCAGCGATTTCGAACTACACGGTATGACCGAGGCGCTGCTGAAATCCAGCGACTATGCCGCGCGCAAGGCCGCGATTCAGAAGTGGAACGCCGAGAACAGCGTGATCAAGAAGGGCATCGCCTTCTCTCCGGTCAAGTTCGGCATTTCTTTCACGCTGACGCATCTCAATCAGGCGGGTGCTTTGGTGCATGTGTATCAGGACGGCTCGGTCCACCTGAACCACGGTGGCACCGAGATGGGCCAGGGCCTGTTCCAGAAGTTAGCACAAGTGGCCGCCTCACGCTTTGGCATCCCATTGAATATGGTGAAGATCACCGCGACCGATACTGCAAAGGTTCCGAATACCTCGGCCACGGCGGCATCTTCGGGCAGTGATCTGAATGGCATGGCCGTGAAAGCCGCCTGCGACACGATCCGCGACCGGATGGCCGACTATCTGGCCGAGCGGCATCAGGCTGATCCGTCGACGGTCATTTTCACGGATGGCCACGTCGCGGTCGGTGCAGAACGGTACACTTTCGCCGAAGCTGCGGCTTTGGCCTATCAGGGGCGTATCAGCCTGTCGGCCACAGGCTTCTATAAAACACCAAAGATCGAATGGGACCGGATCGCGGGACGTGGTCGCCCGTTCTTCTACTTCGCCTATGGCGCTTCGGTTACCGAGGTCGCGGTCGATATATTGACAGGTGAGAACCGCATTCTGCGCACGGATATCCTGCATGACGCAGGCGCATCGCTGAACCCGGCGCTGGACATAGGTCAGGTCGAAGGTGGGTACGTTCAAGGCGCAGGCTGGCTGACCACCGAGGAACTGGTCTGGGACGGCAAGGGCAATCTGCGCACGCATGCGCCCTCGACCTACAAAATCCCCGCCTGCTCGGACCGGCCCGACATTTTCAACGTCGCGCTTTGGGATGGCGAGAACCGCGAGGACACGATCTATCGCTCAAAAGCGGTGGGCGAGCCGCCGTTCATGCTGGGTATCTCTGCCTGGCTGGCCTTGTCGAACGCGGTCGCGGCCTGCGGGGACAGCTATCCGGCGCTGGATGCGCCCGCCACAGCCGAAGAGGTCTGGCGCGGTGTCCAAAAGATGAAGGGAGACATCTGATGGGATTTGACCTGGAGGCTTTGAGGGAGGCGGTCAAAACCCACGGGCGTGTGGTCCGGGTGGTCATCGCCGGGATCAAGGGATCGTCGCCGCGCGAAGTGGGCGCTGCGATGCTGGTCTGGCCAGAAAAAAACGGCTTCGGGCAAAGCGGCACTATCGGCGGCGGCACACTGGAATATCAGGCGGCGCAGGCGGCGCGGTCGCAAACCGCCCCTGCACGTCTGACCCATCACGCGCTTGGCCCCGATATGGGTCAGTGCTGCGGTGGTGCGGTATCTCTGCTGAGTGAGGTCTATGACCTCGATGCCGTGACTGCGCTGGACGACCGGGTGATCGCGCGTTCGACAACAGATGGGGATATGCCCTTGTCGGTCAAGCGCCTGCTGGCTGCAGCACGCGGTCAGGGCATCGCGCCGGACCCGCAGATGGTCGATGGCTGGGTGGTGGAACCAGTACACAAACCCTCGCGCGACCTCTGGATCTGGGGTGCGGGCCATGTGGGCCGCGCGCTGGTGGATGTGCTGTCGCCCCTGCCCGATCTGACCATCACATGGGTCGATACCGGCCCCGAGCGGTTTCCGCGGGATGTCCCGGCAGGCGTTACAGTTGTTCCTACGGCAAAACCGGCTGAACTGGTCTGCCACGCGCCGCGCGGTGCGGAACATCTGGTGCTGACATATTCACACAATCTGGACCTAGAACTGTGCAACCGGCTGCTTTCGCACGATTTCCGCTTTGCGGGGCTGATTGGCTCGGCTACGAAATGGGCGCGATTCCGGTCGCGGCTGGCAGCCCTTGGGCATTCGCCCGAACGGATCAGCCGGATCACCTGCCCGATCGGGGACCCGTCCCTGGGCAAACACCCGCAGATGATCGCCGTCGGCGTTGCAGCTGAGCTGCTGCGCCCGGCCCAACAGAATGAGTTGAAAAAGGACCTGAGCGCGTGACTACTCCATTGTTGAGCCTGCAAGGGTTGACCAAAGCCTATCCCGGTGTTGTGGCCAATGATCAGGTGTCCTTTGACATCGGTGAAGGCGAAGTTCACGCGCTGTTGGGTGAGAATGGTGCCGGGAAATCGACGCTGGTGAAGATGATCTATGGCCTCGTGAAGCCCGACAGCGGCACAATGCTGCTGCGCGGTCAACCATTCGCGCCGCCCGAACCGCGCGCGGCGCGTGGCGACGGGATCGCGATGGTGTTCCAGCATTTCTCGCTGTTCGACGCGCTGAATGTGGCCGAGAACATTGCCTTGGGGATGGAAAACCCGCCCCCGATGGGTGATCTGGCCTCGCGCATCCGCGAAGTGTCCGAGACCTACGGCCTGCCGCTGGACCCCTATCGGACCGTCGGCGACCTGTCCGCAGGTGAGCGGCAGCGGGTCGAGATCATACGCTGCCTGCTGCAGGACCCCAAGCTGCTGATCATGGACGAGCCGACCAGCGTACTGACACCGCAGGAGGTGGAGATCCTGTTCGAGACGCTGAACAAATTACGATCCGAGGGCACCTCGATCCTCTATATCTCGCACAAGCTGGAGGAAATTCGCACCCTGTGCGACCACGCCACGATCCTGCGTCTGGGCAAAAATGTGGGCGAATGCGTACCCTCTGAGACTTCGGCCCGCGACATGGCTGAAATGATGGTGGGATCGACGTTGCAGACACCGGAGCGTTCCGGGCGAGAGTTTGGTAAAGTGGCGCTGGATGTCAGCGGTCTGTCGGTGCCTTCGCCGTCAGAATTCGGCACAGCTTTACGCAATGTGCATTTGACCGTCCGCGAGGGCGAGGTTCTGGGCATCGGCGGCGTCGCAGGTAACGGTCAGGATGAATTGTTGGGGATATTGTCCGGCGAAATCCTGACAACTGCTGATGCGGTCAAATTCAACGGCCAGGCGATTGGCAATCTGGGCCCTACCCCACGACGCAAGCTTGGCGTGTTGACCGCCCCCGAAGAACGGCTTGGCCATGCAGCGGCTCCGAACATGAGTCTGACCGAAAACGCCCTGTTGACCGGGTCAGTTCGCGAGGGTCTGGAAAGCAACGGCTTTCTGAAATGGGCCGAAACCAAGAGCTTTGCCGAAAAGATCATCGAGATTTTCGACGTCCGGACACCGGGCCCGGAAAACGCGGCGCGGTCCTTGTCCGGCGGTAATTTGCAGAAATTCGTAATCGGACGTGAGGTGCTTCAGAACCCTGCGGTGTTGGTGGTGAACCAACCGACATGGGGCGTGGATGCCGCTGCAGCTGCTGCGATCCGGCAAGCCATTCTTGATCTGGCAGCCAAGGGAACGGCCGTTGTGTGCATTTCCCAGGATTTGGATGAGTTGATGGAAATTTCGGACAGCTTCGCTGCGCTGAACGAAGGCCGCCTGAGTGCACCACGTCCGACTACAGGTCTGACAGTGGATGAAATCGGGTTGATGATGGGCGGCGCCCACGGAATGGAGGTGGCGCATGTGTGATCTTTTGGGCCGCCTTCGGCGAGAGTACTTGCGAAAAGATGAAGAAATCAGGGGAATGAGCTGATGATTGTGTTGGAGAAACGTCCTCAGCCCTCCAAGGTCTGGTCTTATGCAACTCCTCTGGTCGCGGTATTGGCGACGATGTTTTTTGGCGGAGTGTTGTTCGCCATTCTGGGCAAGAACCCGGTTGAGGCCATCGGCACCATCTTCTGGGAACCGCTGTTTGGCGAATTCTCGTTTTACTATCGTCCGCAGCTTTTGGTTAAAGGCGCGCCTCTGGTGCTGATTGCCATCGGCCTTTCGTTAGGCTTTCGGGCCGGTATCTGGAATATTGGTGCCGAGGGGCAGTACATCATGGGTGCCATTTTTGGCGCAGGTGCCGGCCTGGCGTTCTACCCGCTTGAAGGTTGGTACATTTTCCCGATCATGGTTCTCGCCGGTGCGTTCGGCGGGTGGTTATGGGCGATGATCCCGGCTTTTTTGAAAGTGCGTTTTGGCACTAACGAAATCCTTGTGTCATTGATGCTGGTATATGTGGCCGAGCAGATGCTGGCTTCAGTCTCGCTGGGTCTGCTGAAAAATCCCGAGGGGTTTGGCTTTCCCGGATCACGTAACCTGCAATCCTATGAAAGCGCACATAATGCCGAGTTGATTGCCGGTTCCGGTATGCACTGGGGCGTTGTCGCGGCTTTCATCGCGGTGATCTTTGCCTATGTGCTGCTCAACCGACATATGCTAGGGTTCCATATCCGACTGACAGGTGAAGCCCCCCGTGCGGCCAAGTTCGCCGGTGTGAACCCTGCCCGGCTGATTTTATTCTGTCTCGGCCTGGCCGGAGCTTTGGCCGGGCTTGCCGGAATGTTCGAAGTGTCCGGTCCCGCAGGTGTCGTCAGCATCGACTTCAACGTCGGATATGGATTCACAGCCATTATCGTGGCCTTTCTGGGCCGCCTGCATCCGGTGGGCATTCTGCTGGCCGGGTTCCTGATGGCGCTGACTTATATCGGTGGCGAAATCGCCCAATCGCAACTGGGTCTGCCCGCCGCTGCGATACAGGTGTTTCAGGGCATGCTGCTGTTCTTCCTGCTGGCCTTCGACCTTCTGACAAACTTCCGCATACGTGCGGCCCGTAACGAGGTGGCGTGACCCATGGATCTTGGTGAAATCAATCCCGTACTTCTGGTCGCCTCACTGATGGTGGCTGCGACCCCGCTACTGCTGGCCGCGATCGGAGAACTGGTCGTCGAAAAGGCGGGTGTTCTGAACCTGGGCGTCGAGGGGATGATGATCGTGGGCGCAATCAGCGGCTTTGCGATCTCGGTCGAGACCGGCTCGCCCTGGCTGGGCTTTATTGCCGCCGCCATTGGCGGGGCCGTGCTGTCGCTGCTTTTTGTTCTGCTGACCCAGTTTGCGTTAGCAAATCAAGTTGCCAGTGGTCTGGCGCTGACCTTGTTCGGTCTTGGGTTCAGCGCGCTGATGGGACAAGGCTATGTGGGGATCAAACCCCCCAGCATGGGCGACATCCATATCCCGGTAATCAGCGATATTCCGGTGATCGGCCCGATCCTGTTCCAGCATGATCCGATCCTGTACCTGGGAATTGCGCTGACCGCATTGGTCTGGGCGGTGCTGAAATACACTCGGGTCGGTCTGATCCTCCGGGCGGTCGGTGAAAACCACGATGCCGCGCACGCGCTTGGCTACAAGGTGATCAAGATCCGCATTCTGGCGATCATGTTCGGCGGCGCTTGTGCCGGTCTGGGCGGTGCCTACATCAGCCTGATCCGCGTACCGCAGTGGACCGAAGGCATGACCGCCGGAGTCGGCTGGATTGCATTGGCCCTGGTTGTCTTTGCAAGCTGGAAGCCATGGCGGGTCTTGCTGGGTGCATATTTGTTTGGCGGCATTACAGTGTTGCAGCTTAATTTGCAGGCGGCAGGCGTTGCCATTCCCGTCGAGTATCTGGCAATGTCCCCCTATATCATCACGATCCTTGTGCTTGTGATCCTTTCGGCCGACAAGAGCAGCGCACCTGCCTCGCTGGGCCGGACCTTCCATGCCTCGCACTAGGGGCCAATTAAACCAACTTGGGGAGTAACACATGAAATTCACATCACTTCTGACGAGTGCCGCAATGGTGCTGGGTCTGGCCACTGCGGCCGTAGCCGAAGACAAGACCAAAGTCGGTTTCGTTTATGTCGGCCCTGTAGGCGATGGCGGCTGGACCTATGAACACGACAAGGGTCGCCTGGCCGTCGAAGCAGAGTTCGGCGACAAGGTTGAAACTGTATTCGTTGAATCTGTTCCGGAAGGCCCGGACGCCGAGCGTGTGATGACCCAGATGGCGCTGGAAGGCGCAGATCTGATCTTCACCACCTCGTTTGGTTACATGGACCCTACCATTAATGTGGCCAAGAAATTCCCGAACGTGAAATTCGAGCACGCGACCGGCTACAAAACTGCCGACAACGTCTCGGTCTATTCGGCCCGTTTCTACGAAGGCCGCGCTGTTCAGGGCCACATCGCTGGCAAAATGACCAAGTCCAATACCATCGGCTATATCGGATCTTACCCGATCCCCGAAGTGATCCGTGGCATCAACTCGGCCTACATCCACGCCAAGAAGGTGAACCCGGATGTCGAGTTCAAGATCGTCTGGGCTTACACTTGGTTCGACCCGGCGAAAGAGGCTGACGCTGCCACCGTTCTGATTGAACAGGGCGCGGATGTGATCCTGCAGCACACCGACTCGACTGCGCCGCAGGCAGCTGCGCAAGAAGCGGGCAACGTGATCACCTTTGGTCAGGCCTCGGACATGAGCGAATACGCTCCGATGCCACGCGTCAGCTCGATCATTGACAACTGGGCGCCCTACTATATCGCGCGTACGCAGGCCGTCATGGATGGCTCATGGGAAACCGTGAACACTTGGGACGGCATCGCGCAGGGGATGGTTGAGATCGGCGAAATTTCCGACGCGGTTCCCGCTGACGTGAAAGAAGAAGCTCTGGCGATGAAAGCGGCCATGGCCGCGGGTGACTATCACCCCTTCACCGGCCCGCTGAAGAAACAAGACGGCAGCGACTGGCTGGCCGAAGGCGAAGTGGCCGATGACGGCACGCTGGCTGGCATGAACTTCTATGTCGAAGGACTGGAAGGCGAAATTCCGCAATAAGCGGCGTTGTCAAAAGATGACAAAGGCCCGCATAAGATTTGCGGGCCTTTTCTATGTTGTCCGCGCCGATGTCAGACATCATCAGAACCTAACTGGTCAACATAGGTGACGGTCGCTTTTCCTATAGGTCAATTAAGCCCTGCCCTGCGTCCGCCATCCGACAAGGCTGAAGCAGGCAAATAAAACTGCAGCGACGCACACAATCGAAGGTCCTGCCGGTGTATCAAACACGTAGGCAGCTCTTAGCCCGGCGATAGCGGAAAATGTTCCAATTCCTGCCGCAATCAACGCCATGGATTCCGGCGACCGCGCCAAGTTCCGCGCGGCTGCTGCCGGGATGATCAGCATCGCGGCAATCAGCAATACCCCCACGACCTTGATGGCGACAGCGACGGTTACGGCAAGAGACAGCGTCAGAACCAGCTGCTCTCGCTTGGGATCAAAGCCACTGGCGTAGGCCAGTTCCTCATTCAGTGTTGCGGTCAACAACTGAGACCATCGCCAGGCAATCAGTGCCACAACCAGCACTGCGCCGCCCCAGATCACAACCAGATCCGAACGCGACACTGCCAGGATATCCCCAAACAGATACGCCATCAGATCGATGCGTACACCGGACAGAAACGAGACTGCGACCAGACCGAACGCCAGCGCGGAATGCGCCATGACCCCCAGCAAGGTGTCCATGGCGTAGCCTCGACCTGCTAGTAGAGTCACAGTCAACGCCATAATCAGTGCAACGGCCAGCGCGCCTGTGAAGATCGACATCTGAAAAGTCAGGGACAGCGCCACGCCCAGAATTGCAGCATGTGCGGTTGCGTCACCAAAATAGGCCATACGGCGCCACACCACGAAACACCCAAGAGGGGCAGCCGCAAAAGCCACGCCAATACCGGCGAGCGTTGCCCGCGTCATAAAATCGTCAAGCATTTTTATTCCGCCGCTTCCTTCGGGTTCACATCATGGTCGTGGTCGTGGTGGTGGTCATGTTCATGCCGGTAAAGGGCAAGCGCACCACCTGTGCCCGTTCCGAACAAAGCCCGGTACTCCGGGGCCGAGGCGACCACCGCTGGCGACCCCTCGCAGCAGACATGCCCATTGAGACATATCACCCGGTCCGAAGCGCTCATGACCACGTGCAATTCGTGGCTTATCATCAAGATTGCGCATCCGGTTTCGCGCCGCACTGCTTCGATTTGCTGGTAGAAACCTGCAGACCCGCGCTGGTCCAACCCTTGGGTCGCTTCGTCCAGCAACAAGACGTCAGGTTGGTTGATCAGCGCCCGCGCCAGCAACACCCGCTGAAACTGCCCGCCCGACAATTGCGACATCTGGCGCTTCAACAGATCCGGGACGCCCGCCGTTTCAAGCGCCTCGACGCATTGGCGGCGTGAAACGCGGTCCGTCAGGCGCATGAACCTCTCGACCGAGATTGGCAACGTGGGATCGACATGCAATTTCTGTGGCACGTATCCGATCTTCAAACCCGGTTTCAGAGCCACTTGCCCTACACTTGGCTTGGTCGCACCAATGATCGCGCGTAGCAGGCTGGTTTTACCCGAACCGTTCGGTCCGACGATGGTGACGATCTCACCAGGTTCGACAACCATATCCACATGACGCAGAACAGTATTTGCACCATAGCGCACACTAAGATTCTCGACAGAGACGAGTGTCATTTTCAGGCCTTTTCGGTGCAGTCGGGGCAGAGACCTTCGGCTTCTACAACTGTTCGCTCGATCTCGAAACCCGCTGCGCGCGCGGCGGCACCCAGAACGCCTTTGGCCGACGCAGACTGCGCCTCGGCTACAGCATCGCACTTCCTGCAAATCATAAAGGCCGGAGAATGCGACGCACCGGGATGAGAGCAGGCCACGAATGCATTCAGCCGTTCGATTTTGTGAACGAACCCGTTTTGAACAAGGAAATCGAGCGCGCGATATGCGACCGGAGGCTGAGACCCAAATCCTTCATCGCGCAAGCGGTCAAGAATCGCATAGGCACCGAGTGCCCGATGCTCTTGCAGCAACATCTCCAGAACCTTGCGGCGAACTGGCGTCAGACGCAGCCCTTCTTCCTTGCACCTACCTTCGGCGGATACCAAAGCCGTTTTGACGCAAGTCTGGTGGTCATGTTCTTGAAATCCGACCGGGGCCGTTTCCGCGACCGCGTTCGGGTGCGTTTCACTTGTCATGTTATTTCATATCATGTATTGCCACTCGTAACGTTATAAAATCACAAAGAGGGCCTGATGTCCAGAAAGCTTCTTCCAGTTTCGATCACGGTGGCATTGATGGGTGGAACAGCCATCGCAGAAGTTCCAAACGTTGCGGTCGACATCGCGCCAATCCATTCGCTCGTTGCCCGGGTCATGGAGGGCGTTGGCACACCTGCCCTGATCGTGACACCGGGTGCCTCGCCTCATGAATACAATCTGCGCCCGTCCGAAGCCGCAGCATTGCAAGATGCTGATCTGGTGTTCTGGATGGGAGAAGATCTGACTCCGTGGATGGAAAGTGCAGTCGAAACCCTTGCCGACGGAGCGACTGTCACGTCCCTGCTGGACTCTGATGGTACAGTTCTTCTTGATTTCCGCGAAAGCGCGTTGTTCGAGGCCCATGATCATGGAGATGAAGACGACCATGACGACCACGCAAAAGAAGATGACGACGAAGACGAGGAGCATGCCGATCACGAAAGCCATGAAGACCATGACGATCCCGCGCACGGCGGACATGACCCGCATGCATGGCTTTCACCTGCAAATGCTGAAATCTGGCTGAACCTGATCGCTGCGCAGCTGTCGTCAACCGATCCGGACAATGCAGGAACGTATTTTGCAAACGCCGCAGCTGCACGCGAGGAAATGGCCGCGCTTTCTGCGGAAGTCGACCAGTTGCTTGAACCTGTTCGCGGCGGAAACTTCATCGTGTTCCACGACGCCTACCAGTATTTCGAAGATGCGTTTGACTTTCCAGCCACGGGTGCAATCTCGATCGGCGATGCCACAGACCCGAGCCCGGCCCGCATTGCGGAAATTCAAAGTCGTATTCGCGAAGAAGGAATCAATTGTGTTCTGGCCGAGCCTCAATTTAATCCTGGCATAGTGAAAACCGTGCTGGAAGGAACCGAAGCCAACACCAGCGCAATCGACCCGCTTGGATCTGATCTGGAACCCGGTGCAGATCTCTATCCACAAATCATTCGAAACATGGCGAAAACTCTGGCCGAGTGCCTTTAGATCGTCCGATCAGCCCGGGTCAGGTTGAGATATTGGCCGGGCTGAATTTTCTCAGAGGTAATTCCGGTTAACCGGCAAGGAATTTCTCGTCAGTCGCTCTGATCGCAAAGACCCCGCTGGTGTCGCGGACCTGACCGAAATCGCCAATGAGTGGGTCCGCTCGGCACGCGAGGTCTTCGATCCGCAACGAGACTTACATTGCTATACGGACTGTTCACTGATGGATACCGGGACCATTTTGCGACCAGGCAATTTGTTCGGTTTTCCGGATGATCGGCGACAAAGCTTCATCTATCTCACACTCAATCATGATCGTCCCCTTGATTGCGGTCTAGACAGGAAAAGGCTTGCTCACCGGCTTGCTGGATCGATTAACGCAGCAGCCCGTCGAACCTTTCTCTGAGTGCCTCTCTACCGGCTGAGCATAATTCGAGTCTGCACAATCGGCTCGACCAAAACTTACAAAAGATCAGAGGCCGGTTTCTATGTCTACCCCATCAGTTTCCTCTCTCAGCCAGTTCAAAAAGGCCTCTCGTGCGGGCGTCAATGCATGAGGTGATGGCGGAAACAGGTAGTATCCTTCGGCAAGTGGTGCCGCAGCGCTGAAAGGCCGGACCAAGTGTCCTTTTGCCAGCAAATCAGACACAAGCGTATCGTGGGCCATGGCGACCCCGGCATCACTCAACGCGGCGTTGACTGAAATCACGTATGTCGAAGTCAGGTTGACATGCCCTGACCGGGAGAACTCTTCTCCCTGTGCCTGATACCAGGCATCCCAGGTGCCGGTCGTGCCTGCACAATCGAAAAGAACCGCGTCGCCCAGATCTACGTCTCCGCCTTGATACCCCGGCGTGCATACAGGAAAAAAACTGTCACTTGTCAGTCTCTCTGCCGACTCGGGCATTTCCTCGGGCCTGCCAAACCGGATTTCCATCGCTGCCTGAGATGCATGCCTTTCGGGATCCCAGATCGGAGTAACAATATCGAGAACCAGCCAAGGGTGTTTTGCGTAAAGCCGATGCAGGCGTGGCGTAAGCCAGAAGACAGCGAAAGCCATATTACACTGCAATCTGACTATCTCACCGCTGGGGGAACCGATGAATGCGCGGGTACCACTGGCAATGAGGGCAAAGGCCTCCCTTATACTGGGCAGGTAATTTGCACCGTCTTCAGTCAGCTCTAGCACCCTGGTTTTGCGAACAAATAAATCACGACCCAGAAATGCCTCAAGATTGCGAACATGCTGGCTGACTGCCGACTGCGTCAGACCCAACTCATTTGCTGCTCGGGTGAAATTTAGATGGCGGGCGCTTTCTTCAAAAGCGCGCAGCCAGGTCAGGGGAGGCAAGCCTGATGAGACGTCGATCATTTACGATTACACCATTAATTTTTCTAATAGTATAGCCAAAGATTCATAATTTGTCATCAAGGCTGATCGTAAGGCATCTCTTTTTAGAATTCTGGAGAAGGTGACAATGCTGCAAACTGCGCAGTCCGAAAATTTGTCTCATTGGGCTGAACGGACGGATCTGGCCGCAACATTTCGCTGGACAGCGCGCCTGAATATGCATGAAGCCGTCGCCAATCACTTTTCTCTAGCGGTCAATGATGACGGTACACAGTTCCTGATGAACCCCAATCAGGTACATTTCAGCCGTATCCGGGCCTCGGACTTGCTGGTGCTGGATGCCAGCGACCCCGACACACTGGAGCGCCCCGGTGCGCCGGACCCAACCGCATGGGGTCTACATGGTTCGATCCATCGCCGTTGCCCACATCATCGATGCCTGATGCATGTGCATTCGATCCATTCCACGGGTCTGGCTTGTCTGGCTGACAGCACCCTGCCGCCGATCGACCAGAACACCGCAACCTTCTTCAAGCGATATCTCGTCGACGAGCATTTTGGCGGGTTGGCCTTTGACGAAGAAGGAGAATGGTGTGCCGCTGCGCTGCAGGATCGCAAGGTAAAGGTCATGATCATGGGCAACCACGGTGTTCTGGTCATGGGCGACAACGATGCGGACACATTCAACCGGCTCTACTATTTTGAGCGCGCCGCCGAGACCTATGTTCGCGCGCTGCAATGCAACGTTCCGCTGCGGGTCCTGTCGGATGAAATCGCCATAAGAACCGCACGGGAACTGGAAGATTATCCAGATCAAGTCGACCGCCACCTGACCGAGTTAAAGGCCATTCTTGACAACGAGGTCAACGATTACGCGAGCTGAGATCATGCCTGAATATGTCCCAACGAACGCAGCTTCCTCCGGTGTGAAGCTGGATAAGAAAACTCTAAAATCCATCGCCTCCCGGTCTGATCGTCCGGGTCTGATATATCTGGCCAAATGGGTGATCGCCCTTGGCCTGACCGGCACACTGACCTGGATTAGCCTGGGGACCTTGTGGATATGGCCAGCGATGTTTGGCCATGGCGTCGTGCTGACCGTACCCGCCTATTCCTTTAGCCATGAAGCGGCACATGGGACAGCCTTCCGCACCCGCTGGATGAACGAGGCGGTGCTATGGGTCACATCGCTGCTTTATATGGAAGAACCTCTGCACCGGCGCTATACCCACACCAACCATCACACACATACTTGGCATGTCGGTAAAGACAGCCAGATGCCTTTTGACACGCCGATGGGGTTCGGTGGCTGGCTGACCGAGATTACCGGCTTTGGTCTGCTGCGCTTTCACATGCAGGTGTTCTGGCATTTGGCCATCGGTCGCTACACCGATACCATGAAAATGGTGACGCCCGAAAACGAGTTTGCGAAAATGTCCCGCAATGCGCGGGTTATGCTGGCGATCTATGCCGCAATTGCGCTGGCTCCGTTTGTTGGGATCTGGTGGCCGGTCTGGTTCCTGGTGATTCCGCGTATCATGGGCGCGCCCGTCATGCTGCTGTTCACCCTGATCCAGCACGTCGAGCTGCAAGAGAACTCGCCATCGATCCTGGACAGCACCCGGTCGTTCCGCGGACATTGGCTGACGAATTTTCTGTACATGAATATGAACAACCACGTCGAACACCACCTGTATCCGCAGGTACCGTTCCACGCCCTGCCGAAGCTGGCCGAAGCGGTGCAGGAGCAGCTGTCCGAACCTGATCCTGGATTCTTGCGCACCAACTGGGCGGTCGTCGTGGTCACGGTGCGCCGTTCTCTCGGCCTGTCTACCAAAGCAAGGTCTATCCGGCAGGCACCTCATATGGTCACCAGCGGCGGGCCGGTTGAACGCTTTGCTGAAAGGACAATGTAAAATGAAGCGTATCTATGATTTCAGCCGTAATCCGGCGGTTCGCGACTACACCGTTGCTGATTTGAAGGCACTCAAAGGATCAGGCAAGAAATTATCGATGGCCAACCCGGCCGACAAAGATCAGATCCGCGCCTGCGTCGAAGCCGGGATCGACCTATTCGTCGTCGGATCCAATCAGATCGAGGATATCCGTGAGCTCGCCCCGGCTCACTTCACCGGGGTCGGCTCAACCTGGGCGCAATTCGGATCTGACGACGAGATTGTTGCCGATGCCTTTGACTCCATGCGGCGCGGCGCGGATATGTATTATACCCTTCGATCCTTTGACGTGATGGAACGCATGGCACGCGAAGGCATTCCGGTACAAAGCCATATCGGCCTGATCCCCACCTTCAGTCATCATTGCGGCGGCTTACGAGCTTTTGGTCGCAAGGCAGATGAGGCAATGGAGATCTGGACAACCCTGAAGCTCATGGAAGATGTTGGCGTCTTTGCGGTCGAGGCCGAATGCATCGCGGAAGAGGTTCTTGAGGCGGTAAATGACAAAACGTCGGTCGTCACATTCTCGTTGGGATCTGGCATGGCCGGGGACGCCGTTTTCTCATTCCTGGCTGATGTCTGCGGTGAAGCCAGCGAAGAGGACAAACCACCGAAACACGCCCATGCCTTTGGTCAGGTTGGGCGCCTGCACAAGAAGATCCACGAAGAGCGCGTCGCTGCGCTGGGAGAGTTCCACCGCGAGGTTACAGCGGGCAACTTTCCGTATCCGCAGACCAATATCACAATGCGTGCGGGCGAGAAGGAGAAGTTTCTGGAAGCGCTGGACAACTGGGCGCCCACGCATCAATGACCGGCGCTACCGGCTACAGCTGGGCCTTCGCTGCCAAGCCCCGGCCGCTGAAGGACCGGTGGTCATTTTTGACTCAGAACCGGATTGAAACACCACCATTACGCCGGAAACTAACTACGACATCGGCGACGCCGAAGGTGTTAAACCCGAAGACACGGTGCTGGTCACAAGCGCTAGACCATTCACTCTGTCACGATATCCCCTTGAAGACGAACTAATACAAAAGAGGTCAAGGCACATGAGCAACTGGGTACAGGCGTGTAACACAGATGACATCGACGAAGAAGACCTGATCCGCTGGGATCACAGAGGTCAGACCTATGCGATCTACAATACCGAGAAAGGGTTCTTTGCCACCGACGGGCATTGCACCCATGAAGAACAGCACCTGGAAGATGGGCTGGTCATCGATGGCGTGATCGAATGCCCGCTGCACGGCGGGCGGTTCGACATCTGCACCGGAAAAGCCCTTTCGGCACCATGCACCGTAGACCTTAAGACCTATCCGGTCACAATCGAAGACGGTCAGGTTTTTGTACAGCTGGGATTGAACAGCCATATCTGACCGATCCAATGTGAGTGGTATCGCATCAGTGGCCTCTGTTCCATTTTGATGAAGCTTTCAGGCGCTGGCGGGCGGTCGCCCAGAGCACTGTAGGACGTTTTGTGTCGTAGTGCTGCCTTGATTGTTCGATCAGGATTTGCGGGTCACAAAGGATGAACAGATCCGTCAGCGCGTCGATGACCTCGGTCGAGTTCAGTGCGTTTCACACGGATCGCCCGCCACCATTGTTCTCGGAGCAATGGCGAACAAGGTCACTTCAATCCCGGCTGTGGTCACCCAAGATTTTATGCGTGCGAATAACCTTTCCACCATTCGTGCGGTGGAGCACCATGTCATATGACCAAAGATGATCGCGAGACTTAGGGCAAAGCCGGGCACATGATCCATCATTCACCCAGAACCTTCCTTTCTTGGGTTGTTTCATCGGAACCGTCTGCCCTTCACGCCCGATAGGCTTGTCGTCCACAAGTCGGTCCACGTCTCTGAGTAAACCCGCAACCTGGCGACAATCGTATCGTGCCTAGCGGCCTGTCAGTTCAACGATGCCGGCTACCGAGCGCTTTTCATCAGCACGTCAAAGCACGCAGAGGGTGCAGCTTGATCATTTCATTCAGCGCGGACCCTCGCATCAAAACCGTTCGAAACCCAATTTCCCAAGAAAGCTTAGCCATGACGCGACCCGCCCAAGTGATTTCAACAAGTTTGATCTGCAAAAGGAAGCTTTTAACCTTGTGTAAAATGGCCACGATTTTTCAAATTCAGAGAATTCAACAGCCCGTTGAATAAGTATTCATTCTACTTATACAAATTCTCGCCCCCTTTCACGGTGTTATGTTAGCGTTATCGCTTTGAGATTGACGCTTGTTCTTACCGGTTAGCCGGCACCCAGCACAATTTGCGAAGCATTTCGTGTTGCCGGCCCAATTGGTCCGGCAGCCAAGGAACATACACTGGAGGAATTATGTCCCTATTGCAGAACATTACCCGTAGAACTGCCTTGCTTTCTGTCGCCGCTGTCGCACTGACTGCGGGGACGGCATATGCGGGCGATGTCAAAATTGGATTTCTGCTGAAAACCATGCAGGAAGAACGCTACAAGCGTGACCGGGCGGCATTTACTGCGAAAGCAGAAGAGCTTGGCGCCGAAGTCATCTTTGATTCAGCAAACAATGATGAACTTACCCAGCTGGCAAAATTTGAAAACATGCTTGCCAAGGGTGCAGACGTAATTGTGTTGCAGCCAGTGAATACCGGTACCGCCGGAAGCATGGTCAGCATGGCAAACAGCGAAGGCGTGCGCGTGGTCGGCTATGACTCGATGCTCGTGGACGGGCCGCTGGACGCGATGGTGATGCAGGACAGCTGGGCCGTAGGCCGCTTGCAGGGTGAGGCCATGGTGGAATGGCTTCAGGACAAGAACGGAGAGGTTTCAGGGAAGATCGCCCTGATTCAGGGTCAGCCCGGCGATTCAAACGCGATTGCCATGAGCAGTGGCGTGTTGGAGATTGTCGAGGCCAACCCTGGTCTGGAACTGGTGACCAACCAGGCCCACGAAGGATGGTCCTCTGAGAAGGCAATGGCGACTGCGGAAAACACGCTGACCTCAAACAGCAACGGCATCGACGCGTTTATCGCCAACAACAGCGGCATGGCCCGTGGCGTGATTGCCGCTTTGGAAGCGCAGGGGTTGGCGTCGTCGGACAAAGTTTTCGTCGCAGGGTCCGATGCCGATCTGGCAAATATACAATACGTTGCGCAAGGCAAGCAGGCGGTTGAAATCTGGAAACAGATCGATCCACTGGCGGAAACTGCGGCAGAAGTGGCGATTGCTTTGGCGGCCGATCCGGATACCGCACCCGCTGATTTGGTCAAGGTGGACAAGGTCATCAACAACGGTTTCGCCGACGTACCGACAATCGTCACTCCGATCACACTTGTGACGCAGGACAATATTGATGACACGATCATCTCTGGCGGATTCTACTCCAAGGAAGAAGTCTACGGGAACTGATACCCGAGACTGTTTCCCGAAGGAGGGCGTTTCGCCATTTGGCTCCTGATGCGTGTACTCCCCGCGCGCGGCTTCATGGTGCCCTCCTTCCTTAAACACCTTGCGGCAGGATCGCCGGTCAGGGTGGGGAGTGTCCGAAACACCTTTCTGAATGTGATGGGAAAAAGCATGTCTGAAGTCGTCCTGAAAATGCAGGGTATCATCAAGGATTTTCCCGGAGTTCGCGCCCTGAACAATGTCAATTTCGAAGCCCGCTCGGGCGAGCTTCTGGCGTTGATGGGGGAAAACGGAGCGGGCAAGTCCACGTTGATGAAGGTGCTTAGCGGTGTATGGCCATATCCGACCTACGAGGGCGATATCTATTTACGCGGTGAAAAGGTCCGGTTCGCGAACACAAAAGAGGCCGAGGCGGCAGGCATTGGCATCATCTATCAGGAACTCAACCTGATCCCTGGTTTGTCGGTTGCGGAAAACATCTTTCTGGATCGCCAGTTCACCGATGCCAAGGGCAGGATCAACTGGAACCAAACCTTTGCCGAAACACAAAAGCTGCTGACCGAACTGGGCATCAACGACATTCGCCCGACCGATCTGGTGCAGAACATCACCGTGGGCAAACAGCAGATGGTCGAAATCGCAAAAGCTCTGTCGCTCAAGGCCGAGATACTAGTGCTGGACGAGCCGACGTCGGCGCTGACGGACAAAGAGGTCAAGGATCTCTTCCGCATCATTCGCAAGCTGAAAGCCGATGGCGTCTGCATGTGCTACATCTCGCACAAGATGGAAGAGATCGAGCAGATCGCCGACCGGATTGCGGTTCTGCGCGATGGTCAAACCATCGGTGAAGTGACACCAATCGCGGATATCACGCTTGATCAGATCATCGCCCGAATGGTCGGGCGCGACATCAAGGATATGTTCCCCAAGGTTGATTTCACACCGGGTGAAGTGACTCTGGAGGTCAACAATCTGTCCGTCACAAACCCCGACCTGCCTGGCGGCTATATGGTCAAGAACGCCGGCTTCGTTGCCCGCAAGGGCGAAATACTGGGTATTTCCGGGCTCATGGGCGCGGGCCGTACCGAGTTGGTCGGTGGTGTATTCGGCGCCTATCCGGATCAGACCACTGGTGAGGTGAAACTGAACGGGCAAAAGCTGGATATCAAATCTCCGAAAGATGCAATCGATGCCGGCATCGCGCTGCTGACCGAAGATCGCAAGGCGCTGGGTTTGTTTCTCGACAAGTCCATTTCCTTCAACACGACGATTTCGTCGCTTGAGACGATCAGCTCTAGAGTTTTGGGCATCATCAATACTCAGCAAGAGCGCAAGGTCGTCAAGGAATATGTCGACCAATTGGGCGTCAAGACACCGTCGATTGACACGGTTATCGGTACGCTCAGCGGCGGAAACCAGCAGAAGGTCATTCTGGGTAAGTGGCTGAACTCACGACCAGATGTGTTCATCCTGGATGAACCTACACGCGGGATCGATATCGGTGCCAAGGTCGAGATTTACAAGCTGTTGAACGAACTGGTCCAGCAGGGTGTCACCGTCATCATGATTTCGTCGGAGCTGCCTGAGGTATTGGGCATGTGCGACCGGATTCTTGTGATGTGTGAAGGCGAGATCGTGTCGAACTTTGAACGGGACGACGCAAAGAAAGAAGCAATCATGGCGTATGCCACCGGCAGCGCATAAGGGAGGAAGCAAAATGAGTGCTGACAGCAACGTTGCAGGTGTTGGCGTGGGCGGCGCCAAGGAAAACCACCTGATTAACTTCATCAAGGACAATGCGACACTGATTGCTCTGATCGTGCTTGTCATAGGGCTCAGCTTTGCCGACGACGCGTTTTTCACTGCGCGGAATCTCAGCAACCTGTCTCGTCAGGTCACGATTATCGGGATCATCGCAGTTGGTATGACCATGGTCATCCTTATTGCGGGTATTGACCTTTCCGTGGGCTCTGTCGTCGGATTATCCGCAGTTGTATGCACACTGATGATGCAATACGGCGTGCCAACTGTTCTGGCAGTTCCGGCTACTCTATTGGTCGTAGGCGTTGGTATTGGCGCATGGAACGGGTTTTGGATAGCCAAGTTCAATATACCACCTTTCATCATAACCCTTGGAATGCTGACTATCGCACGTGGTTTGGCCCTAACCCTGACCAATGGCAGTTCTGTACCGGTAACGAGTGATGTGTTTCCGCTGATCGGTGGTGCTTATATCCCGCCGATGATGTCCAGTATCGTGTTGATCGTGTGTGCTGCGCTTGCTGTTTTTTCGATCTTCCGGGACGTTCAGCAAAGCAAGGCGCATGGCGTCGAAGTGAACATGCAGGAGCTGTTGGTCAATGGTGCCGTCATGATTGGTGGCTTTGCCTTGGCTTTCCACGTGTTCACAAGCTATAAGGGTATCCCCGTCCCAGTAGCGATATTTGCGGTCATCGCGTTTGCCGGGATCTATACGCTCAACAGTACCCGTTTTGGTCGCCGTCTCTATGCACTCGGCGGGAATGAAGATGCGGCACGCTTGTCCGGTATCAACGTCGTACGCACGAAGATGATCGTTTACACAGTCATCTCGGTCCTGTCGGCACTGGCTGGGATTATCCTTGCCTCGCGTTTGAATGGTGCATCCCCCAACTTGGGAACGATGTTCGAACTTGACGCAATTGCCGCAGTTGTCATTGGTGGCACCAGTCTGGCAGGCGGTTCGGGTAAGGTAAGCGGCACCATCATCGGCGCCCTGCTGATCGGTGTCCTGAACAACGGCATGAGCCTGCTGGGCGTGGTCACGTTCTACCAGCTGATCATCAAGGGCCTGATCATCATACTCGCAGTATGGTTCGATGTGATGCAGAAAAAGAAATGATGTGGTCTCGCCCCCGGTCGCATGTGCCGGGGGCGACCAGCAAATTTCCGAAATCTCGTATGACAGTTGGGAGTTCAGCGATGGTACCGTCCATTCTAGCAACCTTACGTACAATTGGCCTCAGCGCTTTGGGTTTGGCCGGCCTTCTTTCCGCCTCTTTGCCGACGGCCGCGGCAGCGCAAGACAACGTCAAAATCGGCTTCCTGCTAAAAACCATGCAAGAGGCCAGATACCAGACGGACAAGTCGCTGTTCACGGCCCGGGTGGAGTCTCAGGGAGCAGACGTGATCTTCGACAGCAGCGGAAATGACCCTTTGCGGCAGTTGCAGCAGGTCGAGGAAATGCTGGACGTCGGTGTCGATGTTCTTGTTCTGCAGCCCGTCAATACTGCAACAGCCGGTGCCCTTGTGGATTTGGCCCACGATCAAGGCGTCAAAGTGGTTGGATATGACTCGATGCTGCAAGGCGGGCCACTCGACGTCATGGTTATGCAGGATAGCTGGGCTGTCGGACAGCTACAGGCCGAAGCAATGGTTGAGTGGATGAATAACACTCGAGGAGAGGTCAATGGTCGTGTCGCCCTGATCCGGGGCCAGCCCGGTGACGCGAACGCCGACGCGCTGAGCAGCGGCATTCTGGAGGTCGTTGAGAAATATCCCGGATTGGAGCTTGTTGCCGACAGAAGCCACGTAGATTGGTCTTCAGAGTTGGCGCGAGACACCGCCGAGAACCTTCTGGTCGAATATGACAATGATATCGATGCGTTTATCGCCAACAACAGCGGGCTTGCCTTCGGTGTGCTGGCAGCGCTGTCTGACGAGGGTTTGGCCTCGATAGATCAGGTATTTGTTGCTGGGTCTGATGCTGATCTGAGAAATGTCCGGATGGTCGCCAATGACGTACAGGCTTTGGAAATCTGGAAGCAAATCAAGCCGCTGGCCTACCAGGCAGCTGATATTGCGGTGCAGATTGCAAAGTCTCCGAACGCGGAAATCGCTGATCTGATTGGTGAGCATACACTAATTGACAACGGCTTCGCAGAAATCCCGACAATAATTACTCCGGTCGTTGCGGTCACGAAAGGCACGATCGACGACACGGTGGTGCAAGGCGGGTTCTATACCTCTGAGCAGATCTATCAGAACTGAAGCTGCTATGATGCGCTTATGCCGGTCGGCAAGGCAAATAAGATAAACAAGGGACCTAAATGTCGGACCAGATCAATGTCGCAGTCCTTGGCCCGATCCCAAGGGACAAGATCACCAGCTATCAAGGTGAGAATTTCGAAAAGTTTGGCTGCGCGGTTTATACAGCAGCCTGCATGTCTTCGCTGGCGGGTGACGGCTCGAAAGTTAATGTCGTAAGTCATGTGCGCGAAGAGGATCTGAGTAAGGTCCACAATCTGTTGTCCGGGTTTGCGCATATAGATGTCAGCCATGTGACCAGTGATGCGGATCAGGGCGCTGTGGTTGATCTGGTCTACGTGGACCAGAACCGGCGCAACGAACGGCAAACAGGGTTCATGAATCCGATCCTGCCAGAGGACATCATAGACCTCATGGATTGTGACGCCTTCGTTTTCGTTCCAATCACTGACTTCGAGGTTCCACTGGAGACGGTCCGGTATATCAAGGCCAATAGCGATGGTCTGATCGTATTCGATGCACATGGTCCGACAAGCGGGTGCTCGGCGCATGGCGAACGGTATCACAAGTTCTGGATTGACCGGGATCGCTGGCTTCCGCACATCGACCTTCTGAAGATGAATTTAGAAGAAGCTCAGTGTAGCTGGTTCAAAGGTGAATACGGTTCGGAGGAACTGCAGGCAATAAACGAACTGACGATGGACCAACTGCCAAAGTTTGCGCAGCACTGCCTGAATCTTGGCGTTAAGGCGCTCTACGTCACGCTGGATCAACATGGATGCGCTGTTTATCACAAGGATGAAACCGGTCGAATGCGCGAACATCTGGTCAAGCGAGTGCTTGTCGAAGATGTGGTCGATACCACCGGGTGCGGCGACAGCTTTGCGGGCGGATTGGCCTTTGGATACCTTAAGACCCGCGATTTCGTAAAAGCCTGCCAGTTTGGCAATTGTGCTGGCGCACAGCGCTGCGCGAGCAGCGAACTGGACGTTTATGGATCACTGGAAGAAACAGAAAACCAGATCGCCGAAACCTACGGCGACTGAGTATTCCGATACATCACCCGAATGGAGCCCTGGCATGCATGAAGTGCTGAGCAGTAGCGACTGGCTGATTGAAGAAACGCAATTCGATCTGGATGAGGCGAACTTCAAGGAAACCATTTTTACGGTTGGAAATGGCTATCAGGGCACGCGCGGGTCGCTGGAAGAGGGACACAAAGGAGAGCTGTCCGGCACCTATCTGGCCGGTGTTTACGATCACCATGACTCGACTGTGATCGATCAGGTCAATGTTCCCACCTGGCTGCCGTTTCGGGTTCGCGTCGAAGGGGAAGCCCTGGAAGTCCAATCTTGTAAAGTCGTCGAGCATCGGCGCGTATTGGATTTGCAGACAGGTTTTCTGCATCGTGACACCGTGTTCGAAGACAGCAAGGGGCGTCGCACCCGCATTGCCAGCCTGCGTTTTGCAAGTTTTGCCGATCAACATATCTGCGGCATCCGCCTGACGGTCACGGCAGAAAACCATTCATCGAAGATCACAGTTGAAAGCGCTATAGATGCCCGGCGGTACAATCTTGATCGCCTGCCTGCCTATCAGGAGAAACCTGTGTTTCATCCCGAAGTTAAGTGGGAAAAATGGGCCAAAAGCCGACATTTGAAAGTGACGCAATCACATGCAGACGCCAATGCATCCTACATCGAGACGCTGACACTGGATACGGGTATTTCAATCGGAATGGCATCCGCGCTTGATCGCCCCGCTTGCAGTGTGTTCAGGCAGACAAAGCGCGAGTACGAACGCATCTCGCAAGTCGTTTCCGTCGACGCAGTTCGGGGGCAATGCCATACCTTCGAGAAACTGGTCGCAATTTACACATCCCGCGACCTGAACGGTTCGGAATTGGCCGCAAGTTGCGAAACATGTCTGGAGACTGCGCAAGCCAAGGGATTCTCAGAGAACCTGAGTGACAGCGCAGCAGCCTGGCGCGCGAAATGGGACGCCTGTGATTGTGTCGTTGCGGGGGATGTCGAAGCAACGCGAGCGATGCGTTTCAATCTTTATCATTTGCTTATTGCCGCCAACGAAAATGACTCGCGCGCGAACATCGGGGCCAAGTCCATGTCCGGTGAAGGATACAAAGGTCATGTTTTTTGGGATACCGAGATTTTCCTGCTGCCCTTCTACATTTTCACCCAGCCCGAAACGGCCAAAGCGCTATTGAAATACCGCTACAACACTCTGAGCGGCGCATTGGAAAACGCGCGGGAAAACGGTTTTAAGGGCGCACAGTACGCTTGGGAATCCGCCGATACAGGGGTGGAGACAACGCCGAAATGGACGGCCGACGGCGCGAACCGGATCTGGACCGGAGAAGAAGAGATCCACGTCACGGCTTGCGTGGCATATGGGATCCTCAGTTATGTCACGGCGACAGGTGATCATGACTTCCTTCGCGATTTCGGGGCCGAAGTCCTGTACCAAACCAGCCGGTTCTGGGTCAGCCGGTTGGAATGGAACAAAGAAAAGGACCGATATGAACTGACCAACGTAATCGGGCCCGACGAGTTTCATGAACATGTCGACAACAACACGTTCACCAATCGGATGGCGAAGTGGCATTTGGAGCAATCGGCGCAGGTTTTCAAAGACTTCAGCGAAAACTTGATGTCGACCCACAAGGATCTCGTGGATCGGTTGAATCTTACGACGGCTGAAGTAGATCAATGGATTGAGATTGCTGAAAAAATTCACATTCCCTTCGATCCGTCTCGAAATCTGATCGAACAATTCGAGGGCTATTTTCTGCTCAAGGACATTCCCATCACCGAATGGGACAAAAACCGTATGCCGGTGTACCCTGAAGGCCATGACCACTTCTCACTGAATGGTTCAATGCTTCTCAAGCAACCTGATGTGATCATGTTGAACTATCTCTTGCCAGATGAGTTCTCAGACGAAGTCAAAGCGGCAAATTACGCTTTTTATGAAAAGCGTACGATGCACAAGTCTTCACTCAGCCCGGCCATTCACTCGATCATGGGGATTGAAGTCGGCGATATTTCCCTGGCGCATCATTATTTCGAGCGATCAGCCTTTGTCGATCTGATCGACAATCAAGGCAATACACAGGACGGGATGCATATCGCATCGGCGGGTGGCACCTGGCAGTCACTTGTGTGTGGATTCGGCGGGTTCCGGGTCAAGCATGGTAAGATGACATTCAAACCCTGGCTGCCTGAGGTATGGTCCAGCATCCGGTTTAACCTGAAATGGCAGGGGAATGACGTCGAAGTTGCGATTTCTCATGACGAGTGCCGGTTTAAGCTCGTTGCTTCGTCCGGCACGAAAGAAAATATCGAGGTAATGGGTCATCCTGTTACATTGATTGCCGGAGCGGATGTGATCTTCACGCCGCAGCCAGCGTGAAGGCTACCGGCTTTTTTACTGCTACCTATCAATCCAAGCAGACACCGTGTGATCAGTCCGTAAGAGCCTCGGCAACTCGTCTGTGCAGTTGTTCCGCGGCCGCTTGATCAATGAGCAATTCGTTAACAAGACCTCTGGAGATCAGTTCAAACACTGTATTACCCCTTTCCTTTTGAATTGCGGCAACGACGACACCGCTTTGATTGGGGTTGTCAAACGCACGATCTGCTATTGCCTTAATGTGCTCGGTTTTGATCCCGGTCCAAAGCCCGTTCAATTCGTCTATCAGATCCGTCTTGACTTGCGATATTTCCGACCTTGGGATCAAAATGCCGCCCAGATCTCCCACAACTAATTGCCTGAGGTCTTCAGCCCTCAAACCTCCTGCCTGAACCAATTCTTCGAAGCTGCCCAAAACCGGTGTGCTTGAAGATCCTACGCTGGAAATCAGCATATCCATTTTGTTAATCAACGCATCGGGTCCCGAAAACACGCGATGAAACCCCGGGGTGTCAGAGATGTACTGCCAAATAGAACGACGCGTGGTCTCATCATAGTGGCGGGGTATGTAGGCCGGGAAGCCCGTGAGCTGTGGGCTATCCTCTGCCTGTTCGTTAAACAGCTCATCGAACGTTCCGGCAAGCCGACTGGCAGAGTATCCGTGCTGAGCCAACGAAACCAATTCGGCGCAAACCGCTGCGAATTCCGTCTTGCGCGACTTGTCGACGGGCTGCCTTGAGGCGGCAATCCCTTCCGCCAGGGATTTGATTGTCCGACCCCACGCAACGCCGATGACATTCGATTTCTCGATCAGTTCTATCAAACGCCCAGAGGCAGTTCTTCCGAATCTGGTGCGGCGCTGTGACAGGGCGGCCTCGGTGTTCCCCGGGCCGCTTTCAAAAACCCCAAGCCGGGGTGGCCTGAGACCGAACCTGCAGCAATATTTTTTCAGGTCAGAATTCAGCCCTGAAGGCGCCAGCAACTCGTCCATCTGGTTTATCCACGCGTCAGAGAATTGTTCTTTGACAAAGCGTTGCTCGATGACGAGGTAGTTTTGGCGCTCGGCGTGTTTCAACAATCGCGATACGTGTGGCTGAGACAGGCCTCCAAGAACGGCCCCGATCTCCATCTGTGACATGTTGTGCGTTGCGCGCATGTAGGCCGCGCACTGGGCGCGTTCTTCGAAGGGCAGTTTTCTTACATCGATCATTTGACCCAACATTGTACGGTAACAGGATCATGGCGGCGTGAATAAGTATGCCATATAAACATTCACATGCCATCCGATTGAAGAAAACCCCTGACATGATACCTGTTTCTGGCACAGGCTCGAACCAGGAGATTCAGCATGCCGATCAAAGGACTGATCTTTGACCTTGATGGTGTTTTGGTCGACACCGTACCGGCGCATTTTGCTGCCTGGAAACGCATGTTCGAAGAATACGGGTATGAGTTTGGCAAGCCAGAATACCGACACCTTGTCGATGGGCGCCCGCGCTATGACGGGGCGCGTGCAGTCATGACCCAGCATTCGGATGAAGAAGTCAGAACCGCCGCAGACAAGAAAAATGACTATTATGTTGAAATGATCGAGCGAGGAGAATTTCGGGTGTTCGATGCGGCTGTTCATCTTGTGAAACAATGCCAATCGAAGGCGTATGGATTGGCGGCCGCCTCCAGCAGCGCCAATGTCCGAGCCGTTCTTGAAAAAGCCGGGCTGTTGGATGCTTTCCCGGTTATTATCGGGGGCGATGATATCGAAAAAGGAAAACCCAACCCGGATATCTTCCTCGCCGCAGCCGGCGGGCTCGGGTTGAACGTGGATGAGTGCGTAGTGATCGAGGATTCCAAATCCGGCGTCGAAGCGGCAAAGAATGGCGGCTTTTTTTGTGTTGGTCTTCTTCACGAAGATCACGAGAGTGAACTCTCCGCCGCGGATTGCGTTATTTCTTCGCTGACCGAGTTTGACATTGAGCAGTTTGATTAGCCGAGACCTGACGCACGTGCCTGACACTATTTAGCGAAATCGAATTGGGTTTCGTTTTGGGGGTGGTCAAATGAGCAGCCGCAAGTGACTGGTCCAAATCGTAAGTTGGTGCATGGTTGGCCTTCTGTCGACCGGGATAATGGGCTCTGGAGCCGGTGGGCGATAACCTTTAGCACTGTGTCGTCGTTTGGTTTTGTAGTGGGTCCTCCAGTGTTCGATGATGATCCTGGCTTCTCGCAATGCGTAGAAAACCTCCCCTGTCAGCAGTTCGTCCCGCATGCGCCCGCTGAAACTCTCGCAGTGCCGCCCTGCGCTCGCGACCCTGACGCGATGAAAGCAGGTTTAGACCCGACAGCCTTGATCCAGACCCTGACAGCCTCGGCAATGAAGTCGGAGAGGCGCAGGGTTAGGGTGATGACGATGCTAGCATTGGCCATGCGCGGATGCCCGGTCAGGTTGGATCGACAATGCCCATGGCCATCATCCGCAGCGCTGTCATGGAGGGCACGAAGAAATAGTCGCCACCGCGGCATTCCACAAAAGTCTTGAGCTTGCTCATGACATAGGGCGGTTTGCCGGAATTCGGGTCGGACGGGATCGTGTGGCGTTTGTGGTGGTCGTGATTGCCCAGAAGGGGGCAGGTGTTGTTGCCCTGATGGAAATCGAGCCCGTATTGGATCCACTGCTGCTGTACGAATTCAAACTGCCGGAACAAACTCGCGCCCATGATGATCATGATCACACCCTGTTCGGTGGTGTTATCCTTGTGTTCGAAATTATGTGGCCCATAAGGCAGCCCGCGTCGCAGGATGCGACGGCGCTTGTTGAGCGCGCTGGTGGCGTCTGGGTTTTCGTATGGTTTGCCGGTGGCTTCGTCAATGCCGCCTTTGTTCAACGGATCAAGATAGTCGCGGGTATTCATGCGGCGCATATGGGCACCGCCCGGACATTTGAAACCAGTCATGTCATCGCCATAGCGGAAGTCACGTGCATCCGGAGAGGCGACATAGGCTAAGTTCTTCTTATAGCCCTCGATCGGGTCGACGCCTTCGCCCCGGAATCCCATCTTTTCGCCGAAGGCGACCCATTCGTCATAGGTGGGCACCTTGGACAGCGGCACGCCATCGGACCAGCGCCCGCACATTTTGGCGCGCAGGGTTTCTTTGGCTTCGTCGATGGGGACGCCCATTGCCTTAGCGTATTGCTCGGCCTCTTCAGCGACGACCGCATCGAAAGAGCCGACATTTTCGTGTAACTTGCGGAAGGCGAAGAAGGTACCGTTCTGCATGAATTCGGGCGGCATAGCGGTGGGCGGAAGTTCCTGGCTTTCGTCTGGATGACCGAGGATAAATTCGCCGGTGGCCAGTGGCTCCCAGCCATTGCCCATCAGCTTGCCGCGCCCAATGACGGCGGTCTTTTCGACTTCGGAGGGCAGTTGGCCTTCGAAGACCGGGTTACCGATGCCGTCGGTGAAGCCAAAATGTTCCTTGGGCGTGGGCAGGATTGCATCGCCGATCTTGTCAAAGACGGCAGAAGCATCCTGATAGGGTTGATCACCCTTGGCCCCAACACCAGCCAGATGTTTGACGCCGCATTTTTCGGCGACCTTGAGCAGCCAATCGGTGCGCTGGTCCAGTTCAGGGTGCGGGGTGACAAGATCGGTTTTGCTCTTGCTTTGCACGTTCAGTGTGATCAGCGCGTGCACGTCGTCAACGCCAAAACCCAGCGTGCCGGGGGCGCGGCTTTTCTGCCAGATCGGGTCCCAGCGCTTTAACCAACTCTGGTCCTTGGCATCCTCGACCTTGGTTTGATCGCGGTCGCCGAGGATAAAGGCGCGCTGGCGCATGCCCTCAATAAACTCGGCCGGCATGGCCTGCATCGTACGCACAGGCAATTGCAGGGCCAGCATGCCGGGAAAAGTCAGGGCAATGTTGGTGGTGCAGGTTGGTCTCGGGTTATTTTCATCCCAGCGCACGGCTGTTGTGACCTTTTGGCGAACCTCTTCAAGAAAGGCGCGCCCCGCCTCGGGCTTGGGAAAATGAAAGAATACATAGCGGGCAAAGGGGAAGGAATAGCGGCCATAGGCACGGGTGACGTTCCCCTGAATGTCATTGAGATTAAGGTCGCGTGTCATGTCAGGCTCATGTCTTTAGGAAATCACGTTGGCTGGGTTGGCCGAGGAAATGACACCCGGCTTTTGTGTTTTGGTCCCGGTGGTCAAAGGCTCGTGCTCTGCCATGAATTCGCCAAATGCTGTGTGCAACTCTACATTGGACTTGCCCTGACTTTCGATAAAGAAGTCGGCGAATTTCTGTTGCAAGTAGAGCGATTTCAGAACCGAAGGCAGATCGTCATACTTGGCAGGGGCGAGGGGCTTTTCACCATTACGGATGGCGTAGCGGACAAAGAGAACCGCGAGGAAAAGTCCCAGCGCAACGAAAATCAGGGCGGTGGCCAGGCTGGAGAGGCCGGTGAAGGGCACGTTTTCGGCCCCAAACAGCCAGAGCACAAACAAGAGCAGACCAATCGCAAGCGGGGCCGCCGCACCAATTATCAGCTGCATGAGCGGCAGGTTGTGAAATTTGGGCAGTTCCAGGTAATAGTCGTGGAATGGCATGGTAGTTTCGACATGACATTTGTCGAGATATTCCGCGAATTGTTCTGCTGAATTGACCTCTTCGAAACCGTAGCAGTTAGAATACACTGCACAAAGCTCTTCTTCCATCGTATCCCAGAGCTTGCGCGAATAAGAGGCGCGAACCTCGCGTTGTTGTTCGACGCTCAGATTGGTGGGCAGAGGTTCGCCATCTTTCATGACCGCGTCCACATCGGCGCAAAACACGAGGTAGGGCGTATTCAGCTGATCCACATGCTGGGGGATGACCGGGGGCGGGCTGCCTTTGAGGCGCGCGACCAGCGGATTTTGCGTGTTGCGCCCGTTATAGACCACGTCATTCAGCACAAACATGCGTGCCAGGTGGGTACGGGTATTGCGAGCGAAAGGGCTGTTGAACTTGGTGTGTTCGGTGGCCGGTGACTGATGCGCCGTCGGCATTTCCGCAAGTGCGATGCGCGCCCGTTGCTCGAAAGAAGTTTGCGGATCGTCCTTGGGTGCGCCGGGTTTGATCGGTGCGAGGGTTGTCAGGAAGATATGGCCGGAATCGAGATCAGGCATCAGCTTGCTCCCTTTGGTTTTGCGGCGGCTTTGGCGGCGGCACGCAAGGTGTCAAAGCCGGACTGTGCTTTGTTGACGTATTTCTCACGGTTGACGTCCGCACGCTCGGTATCAAGGCTGGCCACGGGGCCAAAGCCCGGGTCGCCAAGTCCCTTTTGCATGGCATAGGCTGCCTTTCGATAGGCCGCAGCAAAGTCTTCAGGAGAGGATTTGCCGTGCATTTCCGCCAGATCGCGCACGTGGTCATAGATCAGCAGGCTGGTCTTGATGTCTCGCTGAGCGGAGCCGGGCGTGGCGTTGTAGTAATAGTCAGTATCGATCTGATTGTAGGTGATGTAGTTCTTGAACGGCGTGACCGGGATCGACTTGGGGTACTTAACAGATGAGAACCAGAACAGGTCGAGACCCGAGGGGATACCGTCGGAAAAGGCGTCAATATATTGATCCCATGTGCCGTTGAAGTTCGAGCAAAAGAGCACATAGTCGTCCTTAACCTGTTCTTTGCCTTGACCGAGATCGGGCCAGTCCTCACGTTTAATGATCACCCAGCGGGCAAAATGAATAAGTGACAGCCCCAACAGTCCGAGCAAATTCGATGGAACTCCGCGTGCGGCCATGAACAGCAGTCGGTTGATCCAACTTATTCTTGGATTGCTGGGTGTGACCACATTCATCGCATAGGCTTTACCGGCAATATTCGACATGACGATCCCTTTGGTCAGCAATTTTATTAATAAAAATACCGCGTGCGTAGCGATCCATAATGAACGTTATCACTGCCATAGAATGAGTCGAGGAAAAATAGTGGTAGCTGAGGCAGGCGCCGAAAGGATGCATCCACCCTACGGATCGCGGCAACCGATATTACTCACACGATTTGCAGAAATATTTACGTCGACGCAGGTTTGCTCTGACACCCGATATTCGGGCCATTTGTGGCTAGAGTTTATAAACAGTTTCTACAAACCACGGTGGCGGCATTAAAGCGGGGCAGTACAAATTGGTGCCGAATTAGATTCTAGTTCTGCCGTCCGTTTTGCACGTTGTTGCGGCTCTAATTGCACTACTCTCAGAAAGTTTCAGGCTAGCAGCTGCAATTGGACCCCAAAACTCTAAGACCTGTGAGTTTCTGAAAGGGCTTTAACCGGTTATTATGTGCCCTACACTGGACTTGACGCGTCTCCGACTAAGCGGGGTGCAAGGCGCATTTACCCTCGCAACCATCACCCAACACCTGCAGAAGCGGCCCAAACTCAAGCCGTTGAAGTCCGCCGCGAAAAAGAAGGTAGGCGAACCCAAGCCGTCATTCGCTGCAAGCACAGCACTGATCATTTCAGATGGCCGATATGCAGAGCGCGCGCAAAAGCTCAAACCGTGGCCCTATTTCCGCGTGCTCGCTTTAAACACGAGAGGAAATAACCATCAGCATGATGACAGAACCCTTAAATCAGGAGGGTTTGGCAGAAATTGCGGCAGGCTGAAAATCTTCAAACATCCTCCGGAAAAAGCGGACGCATAAGCTACCTGTTCCCAGGCTGCGCGTGCAGTCGGTCCCGCTGATCCAGGTCAACGCAGGAAACATCTTTTACATCGGAATGTTGGAATGTTGGAATGTTGGAATGTTGGAATGTTGGAATGATAAGGTCGGGCTTTCGCTTTGCGAAGGTTCTCGCGGTGATCGCATGTGTGAAAAAAGGGTATTCTAGCAGAGAGAATTGACAAACATGGGGCTCATGTGAACGGTTCTATTTCTGATGAGGCAATGGCAAGGCTCCCATTTTGGGTTACACCTCCGGGGAGACAGACGGGTTTCTGATCGTTGCTGGGCTTTGGCGCACTCTACTTCACCGTGCAGGCCATTCCCGACCGCATGGCGGCAGGAGCTCATAAGGTCCGGATGCAGTTGGTCGGCGGGCTTGGGTTGAGCTCTCTCTTCACCCTGAACAATGCTTTCTAGATCGCCGCTACTCTAATTGCCGCAGTGCCTTTGCACGAAATCTTCCCACTCAAGTCCAATGTAGACATCTCGGAAAGACACGATGCTTGAGTTGGTAATCTCTGCGCTGATTACAATTGCCCCAGATTTCCTATACCTTCGTTACAAACAGGGTAAGCGATGGAGGCACGAAATTACTCTTTTCATTGTCTGGTACGAATTGAGGTGGGGATAGGCCGCCTGTGGAATACTGGCCGTAACATTGATCACGGTGATCTTTTATTTTCACCCCTCGACGAGGAACGTTTCAGCTGCCTTTCGCACAGTTACCCTTCTGTCGGATCGCGGTGGCCGGGTCGCGGAAGTGTACGTTTCCAACAATGATATCGTGAAAGCGGGCAACGCGATTTTCCGTTTGGATACCACGCGGCAGGAAGCAGCATCGGAAACTGCTCAGCGCCGCACAGAAGAGATTGAGGCGGCGTTGGGTCTGACCGCAACGGAAGTTGCAGGTGGTGCCGCACGTATTAGGGCGACGGAGGCCGATCTTGCTCAGGCTGACCTGCCCCCCGAGGCTCCCTCATTCATAACGAGAGTCTGCGGGTCTGGTCTTCATATTCGTCGTCGTTGGTTTG
>NZ_CANMFF010000019.1 GCF_947497005.1 uncultured Ruegeria sp.
GCCGGGGATGACCAGCCCACAGCCGGGGACGACCAGCCCACAGCCGGGGATGACCAGCCCACAGCCGGGGACGACCAACCCACAGCCGGGGATGACCAGCCCACAACAGAGGCCGAAGTCGAAACCCCCATCCACATTCCCGAACCTCAGGGCGTGTTGATGATCGACATAACCAATCAGGGCAGCCAGAGCGGCATCACACAGTCGCCTGTTTCAGAGGTCGAGGACGCAGGCACTGATCGGTTTGTATGGAACAAACCGGATTCCGGCCTGAATATATTCAAAAAAGGAAATCCGGCTGCAAAAATCGATAACGATGACGGTGGGTTCGACAGCAGTTTCATTCAGGTCTTTCTGAACCGTGCAGATACCTCAAATGAGACCGGAACGTTTTTCGATTCTGTAGGCCGCGGTTTCTTTGCCGACGGCACTGACTCTCTGACAATCGGAGGTGATGCGGAATTCTTCGACTCTTGGGCGACGAATCTATACGCGGATTTGTTTGCTTAATGGCGACAACCGCCTCCAGCTAGAGAAACTGTCAATCAAAACGCGGGAGGGCCTCAGATTTGGGGCCCGCCCCTGCCTTTTCCGGGCCGGCGCACTTCGGAACATGCAAAACTGTGCTCATACGCCCTTTATGAAGCACCTCTGTTGACTTAAAGCTGATTACCAGCAGCCCCAATTCATTGCGACACATGCGAAAAGGGTTTTGACCGCACCTAGGAGTTTTACGCCCCCATATTGCAACACGCCTTCAAGACAGGGCTGTCCGAATGGGTCTGTTCCACGATGAATTTGCGCAGTTTGGCATTTCAAAGTGAGAAAGTATTTGTCTCGACACATGATCCTGCATCGGCATCATATATGACAGACGGGCCATGACCTTGCTTACGAGTGAACTTTATTCAATTACAGGACCACGAAATGAAACCTGAGAAAATGCCGGAGACCGCAGCAAGCTATCAAGCTTACCTGAACAGCCCGTACAAAAGCAGCAAGCATTCGACCTATTTCGATGTGTATGACAAGCTTTTCTCACCTTACATCGGCAAGCAAATTACCTTCGTCGAAATCGGGGTTCTGAGTGGCGGCTCTTTGTTCATGTGGCGCGAGTTCTTCGGGCCGCAAGCCCGCATCATCGGTGTTGAACTGAACCCCGACGCAAAGCGTTGGGAGCAGGATGGCTTTGAAATTTTCATCGGCAGCCAGAGCGATCCGGCCTTTCTGGAGAAAATTGCAAAAGAGGTCGGTGAAATCGACATCCTCCTGGACGATGGCGGCCATACCTATGAACAACAGATCATCACAACTGAATGCCTGCTGCCGCATATCCGCGATGGGGGTATGCTGGTCGTGGAGGACACGCATACATCCTACATGGAGGGGTTCGGGCTTCGGAACCGATCCTTCGTCAAATATGCCATGAACATGGTTGATCGTATCAACCACCGTTTCTGGAAACTGGCACCAAATGCTGCGGAAAAACGAACCTGGGGGATCAGTTTTTTTGAATCCTTTGTCGTGTTTGAAGTTAACCGCAAAGCGACCTCGGTTGTGTCTGCGCCGACCGAGAACGATGGTGAAGATTTGCATGCCAAGGATTTCAGGCATGCTGACAATCAGGTCTATGAAAACCTGCTGAACACGTCCAAGAAGCTGTCCGCACTCAAAACGATTCCAGGCATGCGCGCGGTAGCGAGACTGGTTCGGGCGGCGGTGTCCCTACCGTCCGACATGAAGCGCGCCCGCAAGTTGAAAGAGTATTTCTGAGCGGGTGATCGGCACTCATGCGCCACGTATCTGCAGAAAACACATAACATGAGCATTGCACTACCAGTCAAATTCCGCTGGCCATACGCGATTTCCGCCAGCCTTCTCGTTTACGCATTCACAACCGCACCGGGCCTGATCAGGGATGGCAGAAACCCGGATGACTGGCGTCAGGTCCATGGCGCACCCGAAGGTGGGATGCCTCTTAACTGGACGACCGAGGAAGGTCGCTGGGCGATGGAGGTTCTCTATGTTCATGTCTTTCAGGAACGCTTCCTGCCTGTATTGCAGACTGGTCTGGCGGCAGGCGTCTTCCTTCTGCTGTCATGGATTCTGGCCCGGCAATCCAGTGATCGTGACACCCGGCCCTTCGCAACCTTTCTGATCTTCACGCTTGGCGTTCATCACGTCTACATGATCAACGCCCTTACTTTTTCGAGCCACGTTTTTGCTTTCCCGCTGGCGCTGCTGCTTTCCGTTGCCGGTTTCAAATGTTTTGAACGGGGTATTTTGCAAGGCTTTGGCGCTCGGGTGATCTGGCTTTTGATCGGCGCGCAATGCATCGCGCTTTGTGCAGCGCTCTATCAGCCTTTTGTCCCTTTTGGCGCCGTGATCCTGTTTCTCTCGATGATCCGAACCCATCGGTACAAAACCCGAGATGTGGGCATATTCATCCTGCTATCGGCAATCGGATCATGCCTTGGCCTTCTGGTCTATTTTGCGCAGGCTCATCTGGCTGCCCAGCTGCATGACCATGTCCCCACGACCAACCGTATCGCGATGCCCTCTCTCCACGAGTTGCAAGGCAAGCTTGAGACGGCTCTTCAATTGCTTGGCCAAATCTGGCGGGGGTCGCTACAAAGAATA
Organism: uncultured Ruegeria sp.; assembly: GCF_947497005.1. Lineage (GTDB taxonomy): Bacteria > Pseudomonadota > Alphaproteobacteria > Rhodobacterales > Rhodobacteraceae > Ruegeria. Next base: position 2,641 of record NZ_CANMFF010000019.1, read on the forward strand.
CCCTGGGCCATCAAGACCCTGAACACCGCCTATATCGGAATTGGGTTTTTGCTGGGCGTTGCGTTGAGCATTTCTGTCCTTATACGGAACCCGCATAATTGGGTGAATGCCCTGCGTATCCTGATGGGCATAACCGGTATTCTCTTGCTGCCCTTGCTGATCTGGTTTTCCTTTGACGGGCAGTGGATACCGTCACGGGCCGTCGCCTATGTCGGCTTACTGGCGGCGGTTTTCTATCTGGCTGTTGATGCAGAAATACGAGCGCGGGGTTTCAGGTCACCCGTCATTCTGGGCCTGCCCCTGATCGTTGCGCTCACATACGCGTCCATGGCGCCTTTCATCTGGGGCGATCAGTCCGAAATGGGAGACCGTGATGAGGCGCTTGCTGAAAAAATCATGGCGCGGCTCGCGGAGCTGGAAGGGTATGACGGTGCGCCATTCCGCATCGTCGGCCATATAGACTATCCCGATCTGGCCTGGGGGGACATGATCGGCTGGACCGTATTTCACGCCGGAAACTCTCGTCCGGGCATCTTCAAGGACATGTATGACCTGGACTGGTATGCTGACGGCGGGCTGTATGAAGGGCCTAAAGCCTGCGAGGCCTTCCCGGCCGAGACTTCCGTCTATCTGCATCATGGTGCCGCCTATGTCTGCCTGTCGCAAAGCCCCGGCTTTTCCGGAAACCTCATGTGCGCCGACAGTGACAGGCCCGAAATCGGCCGTATCTGCGTCACGCCAAAAGCAGTTCTGCGGTTCTCGGAAATCTGTGCGTCTTCCCTTCGAGGGGACAGAATTGACGTTATAAGTACCGCGATGCCAACTGCTCGTAGCGTAATCCAAGGCCACGGCCACACCATACATGGCGGGTGTTTCTATACCGCAGGTTGGAACGGAGAGGTGCCAGATGTGATCGAAGTATCAATGGTGAGCGGCGATGGTACAGTCACTTGGTCCGAAAAGCTGACACTCGACGCGATATGGAATCCATCCGGCAACACAGAATAAGGCACGCGCCTGGCTGATCGCGTGGCCCCGCACAGAAAACGCTATCATCACCGCTGCACGGCATGAGACATTGAGTGACTATGAAAAGACACTGAAAATCGAAAAATTACGCACACACGCAGAACTTTTTGAGCCAAAGGCAAAACCATGGTCACTTATCCCCGGACGCACGGGAAAGGCTACGCGTTATGGTAAATTTAAACATGAGCACCCCCACATTTCTGTCTCGGGGAAAAGCCCCGGACGAAAGCGTCCCGACGCTCAGCATCATTGTACCGATGTTCAATGAAGAAGATGTTCTGCCGGCTCTGCTCGAACGCTTGGGGCAGTTCCTCGATCGGCTTGGGGAAAGCTACGAGATCATCTGCGTGAACGACGGCAGTACAGACGCGACCGCCAGGATTCTGGCCGCCGCGCATGAACACGACAATCGCATCAAGGTGCTGAACTTTTCACGTAATTTCGGCAAGGAAATCGCATTGACGGCGGGGCTAGATGCAGCTGCGGGTGAAGCCGTTGTTCCGATAGACGCGGATTTGCAGGATCCGCCCGAACTGATCGAAAAATTCCTTGAAAAGTGGCGCGAAGGGTTCGACGTCGTCTATGCCGTCCGGCGTCACCGCGACAGCGATACCGCGATGAAACGCTGGACAGCGCTGAAGTTCTATCAGGTCATCAACCGGCTCTCAGGCGTGCCGATACCCGCCAATACCGGCGATTTTCGCCTCATGGACCGGCGCGTGGTCCAAGCTGTCGTTCAGCTGCGCGAGCACAACCGCTTTATGAAGGGCCTTTTTGCCTGGGTCGGGTTTCGGCACACCAAAGTAGCGTATGACCGCCCCGAGCGTGCAGCGGGGCAGACCAAGTTCAACTACTGGCGCCTTTGGAACTTTGCGCTGGACGGTATTACCGGGTTCAGCACCGTACCGCTCAGGATTGCAGGTTATGTCGGTATGCTGACTGCGTTGGCGGCGATCATCTATGGTGCTTTCCTGATCTCACGCACCCTTATTTACGGGGTGGATGTACCCGGCTACGCCTCATTGATGGTTGCAGTGCTGCTGATCGGCGGCCTGCAGCTTGTTGTGCTGGGCGTTATCGGGGAATATCTGGGGCGGCTTTATGCAGAGGCTCAGAAACGCCCGCTTTATATTGTCGAAAGCAGCCTGGGGCTTGAGCCCCGGGACGGTCATTCACGCTGATCTCTCGACCGTCCTGCGAAATCGCTGCGTCTCATCTGCGCCGATAGACAAGCACCTGCCCGTCCCCCAGTGTTCCGGCGAACGCATGTATGCGTTCCAATTGCCCCTCTGCATCACGTTTCAGATCCGGAATGGCGCGGAACATCCGGTCTGGGAACAGAACAACGAGCGCCACAGGGCCAGGCTGGGCCATCGCTTCGGAATAGTCCTGCGCATCCCCGATGGTTCCCCAGTCGGCGTTGAAGTGACCTTCGAAAAGCGGGCCGCCCGGATTGATCGCATATATCCGTTCTGACGGGCTGCGGATGTCTTCCACAAGCGCAAAAGCCCCGGCCAGATCCTGTTTCGGAGCAGAATAGTTTCGCTGCACCAGGAGCACGGACACCACGATCATCGCCAGAATACCCAACGCAAAGAGTGGCCGTCCGAACCGGGGCCGGCGAACCCACCGTGCCACCACATCCGCACCATACCGACACCCAACAACGGCCAGAATAATGATGAGGCCGATATCGACGAAAAAGAACCTCGGCCAGATCCGCATTTCAAGCGACAGGAGAAGGATCAGCGTCACGGCGATATGCATGGCGATGGACGGGAAAAACAACGGCTGCGTCGCATGCGCCCCCACAGCGCCGAATACGATGACGACCAGCCCACCGATGGCGACAAACAACATCAGCGGACCAGTATTTCCAACCGCAGTCCGCAAGCCTTCGACAATTGTCCAAAGCGGGTTCTGATATTCCTGCATAGGGTCTACGGCGGATGTCGCCGAAACCTCGCTTACGGTGCCCGCTATGCTTGGCAAGATCGGCAGATATGCGAGCAGGATCAAAACCAGCGCAACCGCAACGCCCATCAGCGGGTGCAATACCCATTCACGGGTCAAGGTGCCCCGCCCGAACCCGGTCGCCAGGGAAAGCAACCAGATAAACCCCAGAGCGACAAAGAAAAATGCACCGGTAAGATGCGTGAAGACAGCGGCAGCGGCCGTAACGCCGAAGGCAACCCAGGTCCCGGTTGCCGGCTGGCGCATCCCTCGCAGAAAGAAAATGAAGCCAAGCGTGCTCCAGAACGCAAGCTCGGTATATCCGCGCGCGTTTTGAGAGAACCAGACCTGATGATAGGACAAAGCCACGAGCAAGGCTGAAACATGTGCAATCGTGCTGTCTGCGACCTCTTTTGCCAGCCACCAGATTGCCCCGACAAGACCGACACCAAACAGGACCGCCGGAAACCGGTATGCCCAGGCCTGATCCCCGAATATCTGGGAAACCAGCTTTGCCTTCATGCTGAAGAAATAATGATGGTTCATCGAATATTCGCGCATCATCTCCCCCCATGGAAGGTTGACATGCGTATCGACGGTCCGAATCTCGTCATACCACAGGGGCGCGTTCAACCCGGCGCTTCTGAGGATTGCCGCAAAAAGAAGGATGAACAGGAGTATTGCCAGATCATTGCGTCCAAGCACGGGGGAAGGCTGTTTCATGAGCTTCTCCAGTCAGCTCGGCTCAGGTCAGGTACCCAGAAAAACCGACAGCATGGGCGCGGCAAATGCCAATCCTTCTTTCGCATCCCACCGTATCCGGGACGGATACCGACACAAAGTTCCGATGCGGGCGGTTTCATCTCAAAAACACCCCAAAACAGTCACTAATGCACAAAATAATTCTCTATTGTTTCTCATTTACGCACTCTGCCAAGCCGCTTTATCCAGCATTTGACGGTAAATCTGTTCGATCCGTTCATGCACCCGGGTTGGGTCAAAGCGGTCCTCACGTGCCAGTGCACGAGCGTTGGACCCCAGTTCCCGGCGCAGTTCCTCGTTCCCCGCAAGCTCCAGCACAGCAGCAGTCAGCCCTTCGGCATCGCCAACCGGGCAAAGCCGCCCAACCTGTTCAGACACAAGTTCACTCACACCGCCGCAATCGGTCGCTATCACCGGCAAGCCGGCATGAAAGGCCTCTACGATTGAAATCGGCAGCGCCTCCCAACGGGACGTGAGCAGCATGCAATCGGCAGCGGCCATATGCAGGGGGACGGTATCGATCGGCCCCAGAACCCGGATATTTTCACTCACCCCCGCCGAAGCAATCCAACCCGAAATCACATCTTCCAAAGGACCATGACCTGCCAGCGCGAGCACGATATCGCGGCGCTCCTTCACCAGCCGGGCCAGCACATCGATCATCAGGTCGATACCCTTTTGCGGATCCAGCCGGGCCGGGCTGAAAATCAACACACCTTTCTCGTCGCGCAAAAGTTCCTGTCTCAGCGCCAGAACTGCAGCGGGATCCTGATCCGGGGGCGGTGGCACACCAAGCCCAAGCTGGGCTGTGCGCGCCCGCGGCAGGCCACGATCGATCAATGCATCAAGGGTTTTATGGCTGGGGCAAGCAGTGACATGAGCCGCGAACTGAGCACTGCGCGCCACCCCGCCATACCGTTCGGGCGTTGAACCATGAAAGGTGAAAAGGCGGCGGGTCGGCTGACCGGCAAGCGCCAGCCGGGCGACAAGCGCAGGGGCGGTTTCGTGAGAGTGAACAAGGTCGAAACGGCCGCGGGCTACGATCTTTCGCAGTTTTTGCGCACAGCCCACGGCGGCTCCTAGCCGTCTCATCATACTGAGACCCTCGTCTTCCGATACACGTTTCAGGTCCAACGCATGAAACCCGACATCGCGCCCTTCCTGGCCCCATGGACCAGGCGGTCCACCCAGTTCGACATGATGCCCTCGATCCCGCAGATGATCTGTCAGGTCAAGAATATGGCGCTGAATTCCACCTCGTTCGAACGCTGGCCCCAATTGCAGAACGCGTAACGGCCGGGTGGAATGTCCGGTTGCAATATCCGGATCCTGCTCTGATCGCCCTGAAACATAGGCCATAGACGAAACCCCTTACCCCCCTTGTCCGGGGCGCATGTGGACGTCACACAAACCCACCACCCGGAAAGGTCTTACCAAATCGATTACAGCCTCAGCACCGTTGATCCGACATTGTACGGGGCCAAGACATTTGAAACACGGTCATCATATGGCAGGTGCGTAGCCCGTCAAAGGTATCCTTGACAATAGATACGTCGATAGAGGGGAGGAATGCACCAATAACCATGCTCACTCCGACTGAAGTGACCCACCACTCCGGTTGAGAACCTGACAGGGGTAGACTTGGCCAATTTCGACGAGAGCAGCTTTGAACTCCTCGATCGTCGAAGGAGAAATACGGCAGCGCCCGGATTTCCCACCTTTCAGAGGGTTTAGGTGCTGTGAGGTAAGCCAGACCACTTCAAGTGCCCTGCCTTGCGAGACGAGCCACTCAATGAGCTCGTCTTCGCTGGGCTGAGAACAGCAGCAAGATCAATCAGGAGCCTGCGTGGATTGGCATGAGCAGAAGGTCAGTATGTGGAGACCCGGCTTTTGGATTCACTCTGCCGCAAATCGTCCCGGGCCGGAGGCATCAAGATCGATGATCTGCACGTCGTCGCGTAACGCGAGCGCGTAATGCAGCGTTTTGTAGCCACCTGAACGCTCAAGACCATAGGCCAAAACTCTAGTACAACCGGACAACGCATTCTGGTCTGACTCTGTGCACAGCTCAGCACGTGACCTTCATGCCCCTGCGTGTCGACCCAGATCAGATCTGGCCCGTTTTCGGGCGGCAGACCATCAGCGCTGGCGCGTGGGTTTCAAAGGCGGCGATGATATCGCTGGCCCGGAAAAGGAAGATACCGCCATTCCACAGATGTTTGCCATCGGCCACCATCGCCGTGGCAGTATGCACATCGGGTTTCTCTACAAAGCTGTCGAGCTTGACGGGTGTGATGCCTTCAGGCGCTGTGGCCAGCTTGAGATACCCATAGCCGGTCTCAGGTCGATTCGGTGTAATTCCAAAGGTCACCAATTGCCCGGCCTGGGCCGCTGGCATGCCCGCATCCACAGCGGCGCGGAATGCGTTTGCATCTGGCACAACATGATCGGACGGTGCGACCAGCAGCAAGGCCTCAGGGTCGGACGCAGCCACATGCAAGGCTGCAGCCAGAACCGCGGGCGCGGTATTGCGCCCTTCGGGCTCAATCAGAATCGCACCTGGATCAATGCCCGCTGCCTGCAACTGTTCGGTCACGATAAACCGGAAATCAAACCCGGTTACCACCACGGGCGCGGCATAACTCTCGCCGGACAGACACCTGGCCGAAGCCTGAAACAGGGTCTCTTCCCCGGCAATGGCGGCAAACTGCTTTGGATAGGATTTCCGAGACAGCGGCCAAAGACGAGTGCCGGAACCGCCGCAGAGAAGAACAGGAGTGATGGACACGATCAAACAACCTTTGTCAGTTAATTGAGGTTTCTACTCTCAACTTAACACCGGTTTTTCGAGACGCTTCTTTTGTTACGGGATCGGTTTTCGGCTGTTTGCAGAAATCGCAGGATAAGTGTGTCCGGTAAGTCGCTAGCTCTGGTCGTTCAAAAAGTTTGCGACACATCCTTAGAAACTCATTGTTCGAATATTCTGTGGGGCCGCACTCCGCTGCGGTCGCCCCTGACCGAAACTGCCGATCAAAAGATCACATGTTTCGACGCACTCCTCCCCTGGCGTTGCGCTGATATAGCAGCGTGACAACACCCGCTACGGATCAAAAGGCCGGGTTCAGCGGACGGGAAACATTGTTCCGCAATGTTATTTGATTGACGTGTCGTAAGAATAATTCAAGCTACAGACATAAGTATGTATTTTCGAAAGTATGTTTCTGGTTAAAAGGTGTGATTGGTGAAAGCAAAATCAGAGTGCCGCTTTTGGATACTGTTTAGTGGCTTGGTGGTGATCGCGGCATTGCTCCGTGTTTATTTGGCGCTCAATTCTGGCTACCTCTGGGATGAAGAACGAGACTGGTTGGTAACAGCCTCGCAGATATCCTTTGACAGTGAAGATCCTTATCTTCCTATACGTGCCCGTGTTCACGGGGCCATTACAGCTTACCTCGCATATTTCGGATCTGAAATTTTCGGGGAAACCCACTTTGGTTATCGGTTTTTCAGCATTGTATCGGGCGTCGCCTTCGTTGCCTTCATCGGTTTGTTTGCAAAATATCTTTTTGGCAATCTTGCTGCGCTCTTCTCAACTCTTTTCGTAGCTCTGAATGAGTTCCACATTGTAGTGTCCGCAACGGCCATTCAGATGAGTCACTATCTTCTGCTACAATGTGCAGCCATCTACTTTCTCGTGCGAGCCATCCTGGAAAACAGGCCAAAATTCTTTTACCTCGTGGCAGCGTTCAGCGCCTTAGGTTTCCTGTTATACGAACTGGGTGCACTGATGCTGCCCTTTGCGCTGGGTGCTGTCGCCCTCTCGGGGGCATGGGGCATGTTAAGACCTAAGTATCTGGCGGGGCCCATCTTGTTAGGGCTTGTTATTGCCTCACCCGATATTGCAGCCAATCTCTCTGAGCGGGACGCCGACCAACTCGGCTGGGGACACTTCGCGCAAGGCCTGGGTGGACTGGACTTCACCGCTGCGTTTCTATCGTTCTTCGGACGTGAACCTTTCGACTTTCTGTTTCAGGCAGTTCTGGGCCGTAATTTCCATCTTGAAGGTCGGGAATATGCGGCAATGAACGGCGCATTCGGGCTGGCGGTATTCCTTTCAATACTGGCAGCGCTGCGGGTGGGAACCTCAACAGTCGAAGACAGAAAAATACCTGTTCTTTTCGTCTGTATTATCTTGGTCCTGCTGGTCGGGTTCAGTTTTGTCGGCCCCCGCGAGGGGAATTTCTACAGGTTTTTTGGATGGATGGCCGTCGCGCTCATACCATCTGCGCTGCTGGTGGGTTACGCGTCCGAAAAGCGGCTTTTGGGCCCTGCAGTTGCAGTATGCATGACCATTGCCACGGTCATGAGCCTGTCAAGTCTCGTATTCAGAAATTACGGGATGCAGTCCTATAGGCTCGTGATCACTCCAAGGGCCGCCTACCCGGACCCGTCTGGGTGCCGCTTGTTCAGAGCCAACTTCGATTTTTGCGACATCTGCGACAAGTGGATCGAAGTAACGGATATTCGAGTTACAACTCGCGCAGTCCAAAGCGACAGCAATACCTCACCCTATTGCACATCTTCAGATCCGGGCCTGTTTCTAAAGGTCCCGCACTCTGACGCGGCTGCGGCCAGGGATGACACCGGGGGATATAACGTTGAGATCATAGTTCAGACTGACAAAGGGCGCGAAATTTCACTGACTAGGGCCATCCCTGTTTCAACAAGTGACGCACCCAAAGTTCCGACCCCATTTTGGGTGCATGAATGATGGCGAACCGGTATTCTGATCCGGGTCTGTGGAAGATAGGAGCGGTTCCCGTTTTCTTTCTTTTGATCGGCTTTTGGTCAAAATCAAAAAGATCGGAGCTATTCTAAATCGGCCCGTCACCCTGATTGAATCCAGAAAACTCTGCTTGTCGCTGATCCAAAGACGGGTATCGCCTCAAGTTGGGCGAACTCTAAACAAAACTGGAGGAGATTTCAGACTTAGATCACCCAAGTCAGATTTGTGCTTTCACAATGCCGCAACAAGCCTGCCGTTACGAAGTTCCTTGCATAGGTGCTGGATGTCAAAGCCTTCGCATCATCCTTGGTAACATCGACGGGCCTCGAACAGAGTCGCAGCAACCTCCGGATGCTCCAACGCATCTACTCACGAGCGAAAGGAAAAGGTGGTGTTTCGACGGTGCGGCTCATTGACGGGCTTACAACATCCCATAGTAAATCGAATTTGTAACACAACCACCTTATCCTGTCACACTCTCCAAGAGGAAACCGGGGGTGATTTTAGAAATCTGTATTTTCTCAAATTACTCCCGGAACAGTTTTTCTCTTGGAGGTAATTTCCACGCCGGGAAAAAAAGAGAGGTGGCCCGACAAATCTGAACAGGTGAGTTAGTTGGATTTTCCGCCCCCTTTTCCAGCCAGCAGGCGTCGGTGCCGGTGGACCGGCGCAGGGCAATCATGCACCGCATGGGCTGCCCGACCAGCGCCCGTCACAAACCGGCACGTTCAAGTTCATAATGGCAATTTCTGCACGCTTCCCGCAGAGGCGTGGCTCCGATGATACCGTGGTCAGGACAGTCGCTGACTTCAATCAAGCACGCCAATGAGATGGGCACATCTGATTTACATCGAACCAGCATCATGTTGGCAGCCACCGCGCTGACCTCGAACCGAAGCATGCACCGGAAGGATCTCAACCGTAGGCCGTGACAGAAAGCAGGCGGACACGAACGAGGTGAAGCTACACCACCTTGGCGGATCAGTTATTCTGCGCAAACCAGCTTGGCTGAGACGGCCCCGTTACCGAAGTCCTGAGCTTAGGCCGCCAGCTTCGCAAACTGCTTGACGAAAGTTACCACGCTCTAATAGGTTGTCTAAAGTTGCAGTCTCAGGATTTGCCATTGCTTCATTCGATTCAGGCGCTTCGGGCGATTGCCGCCTCTATCGTTACCCTTTTCCACTGCGTATTTTGGCTGCATCAGAGCTTCGGCGTCTCTTTCCCAAACACAACATATATCGCCGGCCTGGGAGCATCCGGCGTCCATATCTTTTTTGTCATCAGTGGCTTTATTATGATGTGGACGAACCAAGACAACAGCGGAAACTGGAGGAAATTTCTCCGGAAACGTTTTTCTCGTATCTACCCATCCTATTGGTTGGTTGCCCTTATCGGCATCCTTCTGGCTATCCTGACCGGCCGAATGCTTCCTGACCAACTCACAATTTGGATCGGGTTTGTTCTACTCTTACCCAAAGGTGCAAGCGCTATAATCGATGTCGGTTGGACTCTGGCTTACGAAGTCTATTTTTACATCATTTTTGCTGTACTGATCGCGCTTCGTGTCTCGTTGCAGCAACGAGTAATCTGGCTGGGTGCCATTTTTCTTGTCAGCACAACAATTGGTGTTTTCTGGAAACCGCCTAGCGGTATCGCATTTGGATTACCAAAACTAATAACCAGTGGTCTACTATTGGAGTTCGCAGCTGGGGCAGTTATTGGCCTGTTTGCTATTCGCTCTTCCCCCGTCCCTGCCTGGCAAGGCGCTGTCATGGTTTTGGCTGCAATACTTGGATTTGCAGTAAGTGTCGCAGTTGACTACCACGCCTACCCTGCAATCGTTCTTTGGGGTGCGCCAAGTATTCTTCTGGTTGCCGGATTAGTCATGCTTGAACGCAGCGGATGGGGGTTAAAGCTGTTTCGAAAATTAAGTCCCCTAGGCGATTCATCATACGCACTTTATCTTATTCATGCGATTTTGATTCCAGTTCTAGTTCATTTTTTGCCTACATACAGCAGCCTCAACTATTTAATTTTTCTAGCTTTTGTAGCATTACTGTATTTAGTCAATATTGCCGTTGCACATCTTTATTACTTAAAAATTGAAACGCTTCTAATCCGAAACACAAACAACATTTTAAACCGTGCGGTAGAGCAGCATCAAAAGCGCTCTAAATTTACTAGAAGAAACCGTGCAAAAAGAGAAACGCGGCGAGATCCACAAAAGGTTTGGCCACAGAAGAAGTGAATAACGAAGGGCTCTCGATCGGCACTGTCGATTTAACAAGACAATGTCGCAAGCCTGCACCAAAATCAGATCTCACGCAGCTCTGCCATCACATATTCGAATTAGACAGGAGTAGAGTGTGATGATCGGTTATATTTTTTCAGTATTGTCACTGACCTGCTCCCCGATGTTCCCTCACTCATAAGGAGAGTTGGTTCTACCGCAAACTGTGTTCCTCCTGTCAGGTCGAGTGCAATTCTGATAGCGAGCGCCCCAATAAGACAGGTGTCACTGTGCCCTCAATTTCTGGACACAGATACATTCTAGTTCATTTGCCCCGATCTTGTGCCCTCAATGGTTGGCTATCCACAAGTCACCAACCAGCTAAGGCATTGATCGGCTGTGTGCGTTGGCGAACCAGAAGCTCCCGAGCTCGAAAAACCATTGCTGCGCCTTGGGATTCCTCACTTTTAACAGGAACAACCGCCCGATCTTGAGCGTGAAACAGTGGGGTCTGAGCCTAAGAGAGCTCTGGTCGAGATCGTCTTTAAGGTAATGATTTCAATCTGAATTTCGAACAATACTCATTTCTCTGGTGTTGTGCATTCTATATTGCCAATTTTGATTTTTCGTTTCTATTTCTGATAAGTATCTCTTATCATGTTTATTGAATTCACCGCAAAACGCGCGCAGAATAGCAGCCATGAAGCCACCAGCCGCATATCTCCCCGCCTCCCCTGCCCTGTCCCAGGCAGACCAGGACGCCCTGACCGACCTCTATGTGCGTGGCACGCCCGCCAATACGCTGAGGGCTTATGAGCGCGACCTGCTCTACGTAACAGCGTGGAAAGAGGCGCGCTTTGGATCGGCGTTGGACTGGCCCGAGAGTGAAGCCAGGGCGCTCACCTTCATTCTCGATCACGCCCGCGATCTTGGCGACGCGCCAGAGGAAGACATCGCCCGTCAAACGGCAGAAGCGCTGATCGCACAAGGGCTGCGCAAATCGCTGGCCTGCCCTGCCCCGTCAACACTGGACCGGCGCATCGCGTCGTGGCTGGCCTTTCACCGGATGAAGAACCTTTCCAGCCCCTTCGGCGCGCCTCAGGTGAAACAGGCCCGCGCCAAGGCGCGCCGGGCGGCCGCCCGGCCCCCTGCCCCGAAATCCGCCCATCCGATCACCCGCGGCGTGCTGGAACAGTTGCTGGCCACCTGTCAGGGCACCCGCCGGGATTGCCGCGACCGGGCCATTCTGATGCTGGGCTGGGCCAGCGGCGGGCGGCGCCGGTCCGAGATCACCGGGCTGATGCGCGAGGATGTGTCATGCAAGGAGTTCGACAAATCAGGCGTGGTCTGGCTGTCCCTGCTGGAGACCAAGACCACAGCCAGGGGCGAGACGCCGCGGCTGGTGCTGAAGGGCCGCGCCGCGCAGGCGCTGGTGCATTGGATCGAGGTTGGGCAGATCACAGATGGTCCCCTGTTCCGCCCTGTCTCCAAGGCGGATCGGGTGCTGAAACGCCGCCTGTCGCCGGATGCGATCTATCAGATCGTGAAACATCGCCTCAGGCTGGCCGGATTGCCCGAAGATTTTGCCTCACCGCACGGGTTGCGGTCGGGCTTTCTGACCCAAGCCGCACTGGACGGTGCCCCGATCCAGGCCGCCATGCGCCTGTCGCTGCACCGCTCCATGGCCCAGGCGCAGAAATATTATGACGATGTCGATATAACAGAAAATCCCGCAACCGATCTGTTGGGATAGGTTTAAGACCCTTTCTCCCGGCATGGGTCGAAGCGATGCCTGCTTATCTCTCTCTTCAGCACCTTGATTGCGTGTCTTGAGCGTTTGTCTTCTTGCATATGAGGCAAGCAGAAGAACTGATTTCCCCTGCTAAAATGACTGTGGCCAATACCGGCCGCCTCTTGTGATCAAAGTAAGATAAGCGGACCTTTGCACGTTTTGGCGAACCTCCATTGCCATGCAGGACTGCCAGACATAAGTTACAAAGCAGAAATGCAAGACATGTTCATGTCTCAATAATAAAAACGCAGTGTCGCACGAGTAGTGGAGCAATGCTCCTTCCGGTAAAAATAACCAAATTTTAACCCTCGGTGGTTCAAAGTTTTGCCATGATTTCGTTGCGGAATCATTTTGGGCATCTGCTCAATGGCATGACGGCGCTCACCTAGGTCTGGCCAGACCAAGACCATAGCCGGAGGACTTGGAGAACATGATGGGAATTATCGGAATAGCCATTCTTGTTGGCCTGTGCGCCGCTGGGGTTGCTTTGTTCTCCGGTGCATCCATCCTTATGGCTCTGGGCAGCTATATCCTCTTCGGGTGGGTGTTCATCATTGCTGCTCTCATCATCATCGGCACTGTCAAAACCGTGAAGACACGCGTGCAGAAACAAAACCCCGCCTATTCCAGCTAAGCGCCTAATCCCGCCCGGCGACCCTTTTGGCCACATAGCCAAGAAATGCCCGTTGTGGATTTCTGATTTGTGGACGGCCCGATGCGGCCCAATAGGCCAGCCAGTCCGCTTCCAGCGCATAGACATCCCGACCCGGCGCCATCGCCCTGGCTTCTTCCAGTGCCCCTGATGGCAGGATCGGTTTATCCGGCCCTTCGACCAGCTGACCGCGGCGGGTAAAGCGGATCAGATCTCCGGGCTCTTCTGCCATCTCATAATCGGGAAGGTGATCGGCAGCGATCATGTCACGGATCATCTTGCGGAACACCCGCCGGGGTGAGGCCGAGCCGGATTTCTTCAACAGCACCTCGACCGAGATCCGCCATTCGGGCTGACGGCCACAATGTTTGCGCGCCAGCTCATAGATGCGCCGCTCCAGCGGTTTGCGCAGACGGAAGTAATCGCGGCTGAGGGTCAGCACGGATTTCGCCAGCACCGCGCGAAACAGCCAGTCCGACAATTTCACACTGACGCTGACCATCCGGCCCGCCCGGGTGTGACGCACGATTTCCCAACTTTCGATCAGGCCAAACCCGGTGGTGGTTTCCTTCTCGCCGGTGACAATGTTGGTGGTGATCCGGGTACCAGCCAGCCGTTCGAACGCTTCACGCAGACGCTTGTAGCCATCGCCGCTGGTTTCGCGGTTGGTGGCCACCATCAGATCATGCGCCGTCAGATGCAGCACGCGGCTGACCGTCCGGCCCGCATTGATCGCCGCCATCAACTGGCTGATGCAAAAGATCAGGATGTCCTTGTCGTGAATCGTCGCCAGCCCCCGCACCGAAGGCGTCACCGTGATCTCGACCCCATTATGTTCGTAATTGAGGATCCGACGATCTGGTCGGGTCGAGAGCGAAAACATCGGATGCTCCATCGAACCCATATCTGTCTTGGGCAGCGCATCGAAGATATCGCATACAAAAAAATCGCCCGTTGGGTGCCGGTCGGGCAACAACGCCCCTGACCCGCTCATACTGCCCCGCCCATATGTCCTGCCCGAATCTTTGTTCGTGGTTTTATTGACGCTCACCGTAGAGTTATCCACAGGACGCGTAAAGCCGCCGGAACGTGGGACCAGAGTCACTGCAACGTGGGATCAGAGTCACCTTATCGTGGGATTAGATTCATTCTGAACTTCGAAGAACGCAAAAATCTCTTTTTTTTCTTATAGTTATAAAGGAGTACGATCTGCCGTAACTATAAGATAACAATATTCTAACTGAATATTTTTTTGCTACACGCTCAAAACCAGCGTTTCGAATGGCTTCTACCCCTTAATTTTGCTTAGAGAATTCGGTTTTGTGCTCATAATGCTTTCACATGCCTTCTTTTGTGGTATATTGTTCAAAACATAGCACATGGGCAGTATTTCAATGCGAGCAACACCGTCCGAAGGCCTTCCCCCATATTTCAATATCGATCCGGATCTAGCCTATGCCGAGTTGGGCGATCCAACTGGAACACATGATTTTTCGCAGATCGCGGACGCCTGTGCACGGGGTCGTAGCGACCTGGCGAACCGGGGACTGGAAGAAAACGGCCAGAAAAAGCTGCGCCTGTTTTCAACCTGGGAAATCACCAAATATCTGATCCCCGTCGCGCCAGCCCATTTTCGCCGGGTCCTGAAAGGCAATCCGGATTTACCGCAGGGGCAGTCCGAAACCGAAGGCGGCGCCAAGTGGTTTACGCTGGATGAGGTTCTGCGGCTGCGCGCGCATTTTGCCTCGGAAGGTTCCAAGGCCAAAGAATATCGCCCCTACCGGCCCAAAGGGTTGCCCGCCAAGATCGTCTCGGTGGCCAATTTCAAGGGCGGCGTTGGCAAGACCTCGACCTGCGCTCATCTGGCCATGTCGGCAGCTTTGGATGGTTACAAGGTGCTGGTCATTGATCTGGACAGCCAGGGCTCGATGACCTCGATCTTTGGCGGCAAGGTAGGCGATGAATGGCAGACGGTGTTTCCACTGCTGGCACGTCATTACGCCACCCATCTGCGCCGCGACAATCAGGGACGTCTTGACCGGGGTGAAGCCCCGCATCCGATCGACGACACCCTGTCCGAGGCGCTGAAGGTCCGTAGCAGCGATCTGATTCAAACCACACACTGGCCGAATATCGACTTGATTGGCGCACAGCTGAACCTCTACTGGGCCGAGTTCCAGATCCCCGTCTGGCGGATGCAGGGCCGCAGCTGGAAGCTGTGGGATGCGCTGACCGATACGCTGGATGAGGATGGGGTGCTGGACGAGTATGACATCATCTTCATCGATACCCCCCCTGCCCTGGGCTATCTGACGATCAACGGGCTGGCCGCATCCGACATCCTGCTGGTGCCCATGGGCGCATCGTTTCTGGAGTTTGACTCCACGGGGCGGTTCTTTGACATGCTGCATTCCACCTTCCAGTCCATCGAGGATGGAGAGAACATGGCCGCCCGTGCGCTGGGGCGGCCCGAGATGGCGTTTCAATGGGATGCGGTGCGCACCGTTATCACCCGCTATGACGGCAGCCAGCAGGCAGAGCTGGCCGGGCTGATGCAGGCCTATCTGGGCCGGACCCTGTCGCCGCACTGGCAAGGTTACACGGCGCTGATCGGTCAGGCCGGGGAACAGGTCAATGGCATCTACGAGGCCGATTACCGCGATTTCAACCGCGAGACCTATGTGCGTGGGCGGGAGACCTTTGATGCCACCTATGCCTCGTTCAAGAAGCTGCTGATCGGGGTTTGGCGGGGCGAAGAGCTGACCCAGCAGGCCGAAGAGGCGGGAACACCGGAACTGCCTCTCTGAGTGCGATGTTTCGCGCGCGAAACACACCTATTGTGTGTCGAAACAGAGTCTGATCCGCGCAGGAAAAGGAGAACGTGATGGCAAAACGCAAACGACTGACCCCAGCCCGGCCAGATTATCTGGAGGACAATCGCCCTGTCCCCGGCCCGACATCCATGTTCTCTGCGGATACACCCCGCGCCGCGCCACCGGTTGCACAGGTGGCCGGGGCCACGGCGGCTCAGGCGGCGCTGGAAGAGCTGTCCGGAGAGTTGCGCGCCGCCCGGGCCGAAGGGCGGCTGGTGCAGGACCTGCCGCTGGAGTCCATCGAGGAAACCTATCTGGTGCGCGACCGCCTGGCGGCCGATGACGCAGATATGGAGGCGCTGAAAGAAAGCCTGAAGGCGCGGGGCCAGCAAACCCCGATCGAAGTCGTGGAACTGGCCGAAGGGCGGTATGGGTTGATTTCCGGCTGGCGGCGTATGAGTGCGTTGCGGGCGCTGGCTGCGGAAACGGGCGAGGCACGGTTTGATACTGTGCGTGCATTCCTCAGACAGCCGCAGAGCGCGTCAGACGCTTACGTGGCCATGGTCGAGGAAAACGAGATCCGCGTCGGGCTAAGCTATTATGAACGCGCCCGGATCGTGGCACGGGCAGCAGAGCAGGGGGTTTATCCGGATGAAGCTGCCGCCCTGCGCGGGCTTTTTGCGTCAGCCAGCCGGGCCAAGCGATCCAAGATCGGCTCGTTCATCTCGATCTATCACGCGCTGGATGACCATCTGCGTTTTGCCTCGGCCATCCCCGAACGGCTGGGCCTGTCGATTGCAAAGGTTCTGAAAGAGCAGGCTCAAGCAGCTTCTTTGATCGCCAAGGCGCTGCAGAAGGCCGAGCCCCAGAGCGGAGAATCTGAAATTTCAGCTCTGACCCGTGTCTTAAACAGCCTGGGATCGAACGGGGTAAAACCACCCGCTGCCGAGGTGCCCGGGAAAGAAACATTCGGCAGCATTCAGTTGAAACAGAGTCGAAACGGTGCACAGGTCACCCTGTCCGGCGAGGGGCTGTCTGAGGCATTTCTTGCAGAGCTGAAAGCCTGGCTACACGCGCGCGGCACATGATGTTTCGCGCGCGAAACAGAGGCCGAGAGATCCGGGTGCATTGATCTGCGGGCTTGGACCTGATCTGGCTTTGTCGTTTCAGTGCCTGGTGGGATTTGGGAAAATGGGCCTCAAGACCCGCCATACGCGTGGCCGTTAGCCAGAAGAAATCGCCTATGTAACCGCTTCATTTTCAAAGCCGTGCCTCATGCTGTAACCTTGAAATCAATGGGCTCTGAGCCTGCCGTCACGAACGTCAACGATCAAAAAAACTGCAGCAGAACCGGTTGTATGGGTATGCTCACTGTGCCTGATGAGATCGTTTGTGGTATCCCTATGGTCATTCGAACGTTGATTTTCAGTATGATCTAACAGGATATGTTTCGCCCATGACGGTAAAATTGTTAATTATTGGACTGCAACCCGTAGTTTTTTTGGGGGGTGAACAAGAGAATATCTAGAGCAGCATTATGAGGAAGTGCGCAGACATCCAGCTTACATCGTTGAAGGCCGCTTAGGTTTGACGCTCAGCGATAGCCGCCTTTCATTCTGCTGCGGTTTCCTTATCGCGCACGTGTTGGGCCATATATGTCAGAGGTAATTTGGCGTTAATGGTCGGCAATGCGCTCGAAGGAGGAGCAAGAGTGCAAGACTTAAAGCAAACAAAGCTATGAAGAAGTCATATGTTCTCATTCGTTTGGCTTCACCCCTGCTGATTTTCTCGGGGGTTCTCATATTTCGGGATGCTCTCGTGGATTTTCTGGAAACTACGACGGGTAGTCTGGGGTTCATGACGCGCCTAATCGGGGTCATTTCAACGGTTTGGGAAAGAGCTCTGCTGTTTGTATTGATTGTCCTGGCTTTGGGGGCTGTGATCTTCCTGTTTTCCCGCTTCTTACCAAAACGCATCCGGTCACTTGCGTTGTTTGTCCTTGTCGTGGGGGGCGTCAGCTGGGCGTTGTACCCATGGACGGGACGTGACGCAGTTGTGCTTGGCGTTGTCAGCGGTGGGGTTTTGATTGCGAATTCCGGGGCGTTCTGGGCGCAATATCTTCGTAAGCCGGTGTCCGGCAGATTAATTGATGCAGTGATGATCTGCGCGGTTGGTCTGGCCGAAATATTGTTGCCGCGCCCCTACTATCTTTGGATAAGATGCAAGCTAGGTTCAGATGCACCACGCAAAGAGCCCGGTTTTGGGCGCTACATTCCTGGTGTTGTTGTCGCATCTGCTCTCATCGTTGCTTTTTTCCCTTTTCCTAGGTTAGCAGAAATTGGGCAAAACCTGTTTATGTCCCCTCAGGCCAAGGTGATTTTCGGGCCGCGCTTCGGAATTTACACAAAGTACGACATAGCTTCGATGGTGTTTGATCCTGTTTCGGGTCAGCTTTTTTTATGCGGAAACGGGACAAATACGTTGCTGGTGCTGCTCCCCGAAACCCAAGAGGTGAGCGACACGGGGATCATAACCGACAAAACTCAATTCTGCGTTTTTGACCCTGACCGCAGGCAAATATCTTTCGCCAACCGGGCAGCTGGGAAATTGATTTTGGTGGATGTTGAAAGCCGCAAAGTCGTGTCAGAGCGTGCTTTGGGATCTGTGCCCTCTGGTGAAATTATTATGGGTTATAATCCTTCGGCGGATGTTCTTATTGCAGCATCCGAAGCTGCAGAACGAGTCGAAGATGTCGACTCGGTGCAAATATTCGATGCCAATAGCTTGGCGCGCAAGTTGACACTGGACGTAGATCCCGGAAATCTCATCACCCATCCTCTTAAACCAATTATGTACGTAAACTTTTTCTTCCGTGATGAAGGTGTACATGCTTTCGATCTGAGTAGCGGAGAGTTGCTCGCCAGCACCCCTTCGGACGATCGCAGCGATCGATCTACAGTCGACGTTACACGAGAAGAATTGCTGGTGACCTCCCCGGTGCATGCTCGCATCCAGGTCTTTGATACGACCACTTTGACACCAAAGAACAGCTTCCCCACGGTATTTGGCGCGCGTGGGTTGGCGTTGGATGCAGAGCGTGATCTGCTTTTGGTCGGAAGTATACTAACGAACCAGGTTGACGTGATTGATCTGAAGACTCGAAAATCTCTACGGCGCTACAGGCTGGGGCCCTGGCTGCGTGATATCGTCATCGATCCCAAGAGCGGGATGGCCTATGTTTCCTCGCGCTTTGGGGTCTATCAATTGAAATATCTAGAGTGATTTGTCGCCGGATTTTAGCTGTCTCAACAGAGGGTTACGAAGGTATAGACGCTCCCACACACCTTCTTGGGGCCGACGGGGGTGCGCCATCGACGACAAGGCGGTTACATCTTGACCAGTCGTCCGTCCGTCACCCTGAGCCCCTGTTTTTCAAAGACATTGCGCGTGTCGAAGATCAACGTGGCCTCGCGCGCAATCAGACCATAATCCGGCGCGCTGTGATCGGTGATTACGGCCACCGCCGCATAACGTTTCAGGTTTTTTGCTGTCAGCGGCTGGGATGTCCGGCCCGCAAGCTGCGGGTATTCGCCACCTTCGGGCAGGCGGGGGAAATACGGGTCGTGATATTCGACCTCGGCGCCCAGCTTTTCCAGCTCGTCCAGCAACACCAGCGCCGGGCTGCGCCGGGTGTCCTCGACATCGCGCTTATAGGCGATGCCCATCAACAGGATGCGCTGCCCGGTCAGGGGCTGTCCGGTTTCCGCCAGCGCAGACCCGTTGCGCGCGGCCAGTTCCGCCGCCATCCGTGCCGCCAGCATTTCCGGCACCGCGTCATTGCTGGAGCGGGCCAGATTGATCAGCGGTGTATCAGATCCTGCATCCGCGGCGCGCCAGGCCAGATAGGCCGGAGACACCGGGATGCAGGCCCCACCAATTCCGGGACCGGGATAGAAGGGCATGAAGCCGAACGGCTTGGTCGCAGCCGCCTCGATCACCTCCCAGACATCCACGTCCATTGCTTCAAGCGCGGTCTTCAATTCGTTGACCAGCGCGATATTGACGGTGCGAAAGCTGTTTTCGACCAGCTTCACCGCTTCGGCTGTGGCGGCCGAGCTGACCGGAACAGCGCTGGTGACGATGGCGCGGTAGAAATCCTCGACCAGTTGCCGCGACAGCGGATCATCGGCGCCGACCACTTTGGGAATGCTGTGCGTGTCGAATGTGTCATTGCCGGGATCTTCGCGCTCGGGCGAGAAGGCCAGGAAGAAATCGGAACCTGCCCGCAGTCCGCCCGCTTCGAGGATCGGCTGAACCAGCGTGGTCGTGGCTCCGGGCCAGACGCTGCTTTCCAGCACCACCATCTGACCGGGGCGCAGATGCTGCGCGATGGTCTGCGCGGCGGCGGCGACAAAGCACATGTCCGGGTCTTGTGCGTCAGTCAGCGGGGTCGGCACGCAGATCAGGATGATATCGGCCCCGGCCAGTGCTGCGGCATCCTGCGTTGCGCGAAAGTGCCCACTATCCACCGCCTGCGCGATCCGGTCTGACGCCAGATACGATATGACCTGATCACCCTGGTTGATCCGCGCCACCCGGTCGGAGTTGAGATCAACGCCGGTGGTATCGAACCCTTCGTCATAGGCGGTCAGCGCCAGCGGCAGGCCGACATAGCCCAGCCCAACCACGGCAACCCGCGCATCGCGCGCCGCGATAAGCTGCTTGAGGGACTGATGGTGCGAGGTTTCGTAGTTCATAATCTATCCTGATCGTACAAAGTCACACTGAATTAAAATTAGCTTAGCAGATTGGAAACCTTCTCTCTTCATCGGATAGGACAGATTGGAAACGAAGCCAACTAATTTGTCGTTCCCGGCAAAGACCCGGAATGGGCGTTTCCGAAAAAGAGGTAATCTCGATTCAAGTCATCGATTGTTTTGCATGCTCTCGACCCATTCATCGAAGAAAACACAAGGTTCATAGCCGATCTGAGCCTGTGCATGTTGGATTGAAACCTCTGGCTGACCGGCAAAAAGCCTGCGCCCGGCCAGGTCAGGCATCACGGGTCGGGGTGGTGTCAGCCGGGCCTGAACGGACCGTATCCGCTCTGCGGCGGCCTCGACCCGGCGGCGCCCGACAAGGTGGCGCAGGCGCGCGCTGATCTGACCAGCCAGAGAAGGGCCTGCGGACGTGCTGCCATCGGGCGGCGGGGGCGGGGTCGGGTTCGCCGCCGGATCGCATCGGACCTCTCCGCATCCGGCAAGCCGGGCATAGCCTTCGAAAAATGTCTTCCATCCCAACTTGTCCGGCCCGCTGATCAGGTATCGCTCGACCCCGGTCTGGGGCGATGAGGCCGCGCGCAGGGCCGCCTGTACCACGTCATCGACATGGACGGCCGGGCACTGTCCGGGCGGGTCGGGCAGGATGATGCCGCCCCGGCGCATCATGGCCAATGGCCCGTTGGTCCAAAGCGCACTGCCAGGTCCGTAGACGATGGTCGGCTGCAAGATGGCGGCGTCGCATTTCCCCTGTAACAGTCTCTGTTCCATCGCAACTTTGGCACCGCGATAGCTTTGCACATCTTCCGGAGTGATCGGGCTGTGTTCGGTGATCGGCCCGTTGGGCCAGCTGTCATAGACCACAGCGGAACTCAGATGCACGATGCGTTTGCAGGACCCGTCTTTGGCGGCTTTGATGAGCGCGTCGAAGGCTGCAAGGTTGTCCGCGCCGGAGGCCCGGAAATCATAAGCCAGATGAAACAGAGCCGCCGCACCGTCCAGCGCCTGCGTCAGGGTCGGGCCGGGATGCAGGGGGCAAACCAGTGTCTTTGCCCCGGCCTGTTCCAACGCGGCAGCCCCGTGGCGCGTGCGCAGCAAGGCGGTCACGTCACATCCCGACTTCAGCAGCGCAGCGATCAGACGCTGGCCGATAAAGCCGGTTGCGCCGGTCACGATCACGCGCTGGCCTGCAAGGCCGTCGCCGGGGCGGGTGTCCATGTGTTTTTCGGTCATCTTCGCAAGTTCAACATTCTTAATGCGTTGTGCAACAATTCAGCCCTTTTTCCAAAACTGTGCAGGCCCGGCCTGTCAGTGCACCATAGTGGTATCTACCATTTGGTGGCCACAGATCCCTATGCTAAGCCTGTGGCATTAGAGTGGATTCTGTTGGTACGAGGGTTTTTCATGCAAATATTGATCACAGGCGGGGCCGGTTTTATCGGGTCGCATCTGGCCGAGCGTCTGATTGGCAATGGGCATGAGGTGACGGTGCTGGATGACCTGTCCACCGGATCGCTGCAAAACCTGTCTTCTGTTCAGGATCATTCCGCCTTTCATTTTGTCGAAGGCAGCGTCTTGGATTCCGGGCTGGTCGAACAGCTGGTTGGGGCCGCCGACGCGGTGTTTCATCTGGCTGCCGCCGTCGGGGTAAAGCTGATCATGGATCAGCCCAGCCAGTCGATTGCGACCAATGTTGACGGCACGCAGAACGTGTTGCGCGCGGCTCTGCGTCATAAACCACTGGTCTTCATTGCCTCCAGTTCCGAGGTTTACGGGAAGGCATCAAAATTCCCGTTCAATGAAGATGACGATCTGACGATCGGCGCCACAAGCATTCTGCGCTGGTCCTATGCCTGCGCCAAGACGTTGGATGAGTTCATGGCGCTGGCCTATGCGCGCGAGGTGGATCTGCCGGTGGTCGTGCTGCGCTTTTTCAACACGACCGGCCCACGCCAGACTGGGCGTTATGGCATGGTTGTTCCGAACTTCATCGAAGCGGCCCTGGCCGGCCAGCCGATTCAGGTTCATGGCACCGGTGAGCAATCGCGCTGTTTCAGCCATGTGGCCGATGTGGTAGAGGCGCTTATGCGTCTGCTCGATGTTCCCGAAGCCCGGGGGCAGGTCTTCAATATCGGTGGTGAGCAGGAAGTGACGATCCGGGGGCTGGCCGAAAAGGTGATTGCCGCAACGGGGTCCGCATCCGAGATCCGCCTGGTGCCCTATGAAGAGGTCTATCCCGAAGGGTTCGAAGACATGGCCCGCCGTCTGCCGGATGTCTCGAAGCTGCGGCGCTTTACCGGGTTCAGCCCGGCGCGCACGTTGGACGACATCATCGCTGACATCATGGCCGAGAAACGCGCCAAAGCTTACGCATGAAGAGCCAAACACGATGACACCGGGACAAAGAGTTGAAAAGCTGGTGCGCGACACCGCGACCGTGCTGCTGCCGGACCGGCTGCGCAAATGGATCCGTAAGCAACAGCGATTGCACAATCTTCAGTCGGTGCCGGTTGGGTCGGTCGATTTCGGCGGGCTGCGGCGGTTGTCGCCGATCAGCGCCGTGTTCGGGCAGGATCGCGATCTGCTGACCATCGAACGCCATTACATGGAAGAGTTCCTGCAAAACCACAGTGACGACATCCGTGGCCGGGTTCTGGAATTCGGCGATCCGGCCTATACGAAGAAATTTGGCGGCGACCGGGTCACGCAGGCGGATGTGCTGAGCTATGTTGAAGGCAATCCGCAAGCGACTATCGTGGCGGATATCACCGATGCGCCGCATATTCCCGACAACAGTTTTGACTGCATCATCATCACGCAGACCCTGCAGATGATCTTTGAAGTGGGCAAAGCGATCGCAACGCTCGAACGTATTTTGAAACCCGGTGGTGTGGTGCTGTGCACCTCGCACGGGATGACCCGGGTGGCGCGGCGCGAAGGGGTGGATGACTGGGGCGAATACTGGCATTTCACCAGCCAGTCCAAGCGCCATTTGTTCCGGGCGGTCTTTCCGGCAGAGAATGTCAAGGTGTCGACCGTTGGCAATGTCTTTACCTGCATCTGCAACCTGCATGGCCTTGGGGCCAGCGAAATTGCGCCCGAAGAACTGTCCACCCATGATCCCAACTATGAAATGCTGGTTCTGGTCCGGGCAGTAAAGGCGCAGTGAGCGATCTTGTCATAGGGTCCGGGCCAGCCGGGGTTTCCGTTGCCCGGGCCTTGCTGGCGCGGGGACGAACAGTCACGATGCTGGATGCCGGGGCGGAACCAGGGCCCGGGGTCACGGACCGGGTGCAGCAGATGTCCCGAACCCGCGCCGAAGACTGGAACACCGAGGCGCGTGCGGCCTGGATGGAGCCTCAGTTTCAGGCCCCGGACGGCGAGGTGTGGCGCTATGGATCCGGTTATGCGCTGGCCTCACCTGCGCACACACTGGCGGAAGGGGCGGATTGGTTTGCCCTGCGCGCCTCGCGGGCGGCGGGCGGGCTGTCCAATGTCTGGGGCGCTGCGGTCTTGCCGTATCGGCAGGCAGATATCGATGATTGGCCCATAACGACCGATGATCTTGCCCCACATTACAAAGCGGTGGCGGAGATAATGCCTGTGTCCGGGCAAAAGGACGGGCTGCAGGATCTCTTTCCCGCCTGCGATATGACAGGCCGAACACCCGTTCCGCCAACCGCGCAGGCCGGGATGCTGCTGGCCCGTTCCAGGCAGAAGGCGAAGGCATTGCAGGGGGCTGGGATGCATGTCGGTCTGGCGCGGCAGGCGGTTGGATCGGGTTGCCAGACCTGTGGGCTGTGTCTGCACGGGTGCCCGTGGTCGCTGATCTGGTCTGCAAGACAGGCCCGTGCGGAGTTGCAGGCAGAGCCGGGCTTTACCTACCGTGCGGATCACGTGGTGCGGCAGGTCCGCGAGGAAGGCGACGATGTTGTCGTCACTCTGGCAGATGGCAGTGATGTCCGGGCAAGCCGGGTGTTTCTGGCCACCGGGGTGCTTGAAAGCGCGCGCATCCTGTTGGCGTCACCCGGTTTGCGGGGCAAGGAGCTGATGTTGAAAGACAGCCAACAGGCCTTTCTGCCGATGCTGCATCGCTGGCGGGCGCCCAGACGGCCCGACGTTTTGCCTTATCAGACGCTGCCGCAGCTTTTTGCGGAACTGGACGATGCGGCGGTGTCGCAGCGGCTGGTTCATGCCCAGATCTATACCTGGAACGAATATTACGCCCGGGATCTGAAACAGAACTATGGCCGCCGGATACCCGGCAGCGGGCCGCTGCTTGAGGCCTTGGCCCGACGTCTGATCGTGGCGCAGGTTTTTCTGCATTCCGATCATTCGCATGAAATAGCCTTGCGTCTGGCAGGGGATGGGCGGTTGCGTCCCGAACTGAACGAAAATCCCGCAACCGCCGGGACACTGCGCGCAGTGCTTGCGCGCTATGGTCAGGCCTTGCGGGGGCTTGGTCTGACCAGCCTGTCTTTTGCAGCGCGGTTCGGGGCGCCGGGGGCCAGTTTCCATGTCGGAGGTGATCTGCCGATGTCAGATGCCCCGGGCCCAGGTGAAAGCGATGTGTTGGGGCGCCCGCATGGCGCGACGCGCATTCATGTGGTGGATGCCTCTGTCCTGCCAACCATCCCGGCGACGACAATTACCTTCAGTGTGATGGCGAATGCCCACCGGATCGGAACGCTTGCACCCGAAGCCTGACACTCAGTTGATGGGCAGCACCTTGCTCAACCCGCTCCGCACGCCGCGCATCAGTTTGCGGGCCGCCAGATAGGGCCCGCCGCGCCCGGCCAGATGTGCCTGCCAGCGGGCGATGTCGGAGAAATAGAACATCTCGAGCCGGGGCAGATCGTGGATGTCATCCTTTGGTCCGGCCACGCCCAGCCTTGTTCCGACCGAGGTGTCGTAATGCCGGGCGATCTGTGCGCGTACATTCGGATTCGACGCGCCATATGGTGGTGCGAAATGCCGGACAGGCTGACCAAGCCGGGCGGCGATGTCCTGACCGGAACCGGTGACTTCTTCTTCCAGCATGAGCGCATCCAATGTGGAAAGATCGGGATGGTTGACACTATGCGCGCCAAAGCTAACCCCTTCACTGGCCAGCGTCTCGACCTTGTCCCAATCCATCAGGGGGCGGGGCGGGATATTGCCCCCGGCCCAGCTGTCGGTGTCGCCCATCAGGCCCGAAGGCAGATAGACGATCGGGCAAAAGCCGTGATCGCGCAGGATCGGCCAGGCGGTATCGGCGAAGTCCTGGAATCCGTCATCGAAACTGATGATGACCACGCGGGGGCCGGGCGGGTTGGCCAGCGCGTCCGGTGTCACCACCGGCAGGCCGGATGCCGCCAGCGCCTGCATCTGTGCGGCAAAGATGTCTGGCGCAATCGAGGTTGGCCCCGGCGCATCCGAAATCGAATGATACATCAGGATATCGGCCTGCCAGGCGGGCATGGGTCAGTCTTCCACCACATGGGTGGCAAAGACCTCGCGATAGCGGTTCCATTTCGCGCGGTCGACATTGCCCTTGTCGTCGATGCAATCCGCCGCGCCATAGGCCATGGCAAAGGCGTGGTGCGTGTTGTCATGGGCAAACAGGCCCTGCCGACCGAATACGAGCAATCCGTCCAGATTTGAGAGCCACTGATCGACGGTATCGAACCGCTCTTCATAGCCCATGTCGTAAACCGGATAGGCATGGCTCAGCCGTCGGGTTTCGCAGCGGCGTACGGGAACCGTGACCGGCAGGCCCAACTGGCCCAGCCATTTGGTGAATTCCTGCCCCAGTTCCTCGTCGGACATGGACCACCATTTTTCGTCCGGGTCACAGGGCAGTTCGGCGCACAGCACGGTGACGCCCTCTGGCGTGCCGCTGGCGTTATAGTTCTTGGGCTCCGACATCCGGCTGATCGGGATCGACAGTTCCGGGAAGTAATGCGCGTCGAACTCGGTGAACTGGTCGGTTTCCAGCACCAGATACAGCAGGATCATGCCGCGGAAGCGGATGGCGCGGGCGGCCTCGACCACCTCTGCCGGAGGGTCGCCGATCAGGCGCGTCAGCCCGGTCAGCGGGATGGTCGACAGGATCAGATCGCCGGTCAGGTGCCGCTCGCCCTCTTCGTCGCGGATCGTCAACCCGGTGATGCGATTGCCGTCCCGCTCGATGGCGGTGATTTCGGTGTTGAACAGGAAGCTGGCGCCGTTGGCCTCGGCACTGTTGCGCATCGCGTCCGAGATCTGCCCGAACCCCTTGCGCGGATAAAAGAACCGCCCGGCGGTTTCACTGCGCAGCCCCGGCAACAGGCGCAGCATCTTCATCAGGATCTTGCCGACCGAGCCACTGCCGACGCGGCGCTCGGCCAGTTTCACCGCTAGCTTGTCCGGATCCAGCCCCCACAGCTTGCGCACATACGGGAAATAGAAATTGTCCGAAATCGTCGGACCCAGCCCGTCATAAAGCACGGTCGAGAATGTCTCGGGTCCGGTGCTTTTCTTGCGGAAGGGCTTCAGCACCATGTCCCCGATCAGCGACGCGGCAAAGGGTTTGGGCAGGCGCAGCAGCGCATCGGTCAGTTTCAGCGGGAAGTGAATCCACTTGCCGCCCAGTCGAATGCGCCCATGGCGCGGACGCAGCAGCAGATCGTCCCCCAGCAGGGCTTTTACATCGGCCAGTACCTCGGGCTCTGCGGCCGGGTGAAACCGGTGCGAGCCATAATCGCAGATCACGCCCTCAATCGGGAACGAGGCCGAATTTCCGCCCGCAATAGGCGCGCGTTCGATCACGGTCACTTTCGCCTGCCCGGTCAGGGCATGGGCCGCGGCCAGACCGGCAGGCCCGGCCCCGAGGATAATGATTTCAGGCTTGTCGCCGCCTGTTGGTCGGGAAACATCCGTCACTTGCACTCTTCCTTTTGGGAATTTGTCGGGGCGCTGAACCGCATCCCGGACATGGTCAGAACCAGCGCGCCAAACCCGCCCGCTGTAAACAACACAACCTGCCAGACCAGCCCGGCGGCCACGACCGCGGGCGCGCTGGCGCCGAAGGGGACCAGAAAACTGGCCAATGTGGCTTCGCGCAAGCCAAGCCCGTTCAGCGATACCGGCAGCACGGCGATGATCTTGGCCAGTGGCCAGGCGAAAATCCATGGCCCGGCGGCCACATCGACACCCGCCGAGATGGCCAGCCACCAGGCCAGCAGAACCAGCAACAGCTGGATCAGCACCGATGCGATGAAAGCGATCGCCAGTGTGCCGGGTTTGCGGCCCATCCCGGCCAGCGCATCGGCCAGACGATGAGCAAAGCCTTTGCCGGGCAGCGACGGGAGATAGCGCCAGGGCAGGGGCAGCAGGCGCGGTAATGCAACCATACCCGCCAGTGCGGTCAGCAGGATCAGCGCCACTGGCCAGATCATATGCCCGCCCGCAGCGCTTTCCCATGTCAGCACCAGACCCAAACAGGACAAGGTTAACAGCGCCACCATGTCAATCAGCCGGTCCACAGTCGCGCCCGCAACAACCTGCGCGCCGTCTTTCATTGCGGCTTGCGCCAGACCGGCCCGCACCGTATCGCCGCCGATTGCGCCGGGCAGGCACAGGTTGGCCGCCAGCCCGGCAAAATGGGCCCGGATGGCCAGCGGGGCGGCAAACCCGCGTCCCAGCAGCAGCCACCATTTCAATGCAGCGGCGACATGGGCCAGCAGGAACAGGACGAGCACGCAGGCAAAAACCCAGATTGGGATCGCCTTTAGCGCGGCCACGATGGCCTCGGCGGGCAGAATCCAGAACAGGACCGCCAGTACCAGAACTGATCCGGCCACCCGGATCAGCCAGCGCCGTTGGCTTGGATCGGAAAGCATACCGCTCACCTCACGGTCTGAGATGCAGCCGCGAGATCATGTCGGCGATCAGCCCCAGCGACCAGATCATGATCGCCGCCAGGAACGAGAACACCGCCGTTTCGCTGAGATTCCAGTAGAACATGTCGATAATGAACTTCACCGTGCCCAGCGTGAAGAACGCCAGACCCAGCGGGATGAACACCCGCAGCGGATTAAACAGCGTGCTGATGCGCAGGATCAGGATGATGAAGTTCAGAAAATCAATCGGCCGGATCTTCGATTTGCCCACCCGCTTGCCGTATTCAATCGGCGTATAGATCATCCGCTTGCCGTTCGAGGTCATGCACAGCGTGATCGTGGTGGTGAACGAGAAGTTCTGCGGCAGCAGCGGCAGGAACGGGATCAGCTCGGATTTGCGGAACACCCGCAGGCCCGAGTTCAGATCGTTGATCTTGCGCTCGGCCAGGAACGAGGCAAAGGCGAACAGGAATTTCTTGGCCGGTCTGCGCAGCAGCGGCACGTTTTTCATCGCCGCGCCCCGGTCGCCCACGACCATGTCCTGATCGCGGCACATGGCCAGCATTCCGGGCAGATAGCGCGCGGGGTAGGTGCTGTCGGCATCCAGAATGGCCACATATTCATGCTGCGCCATCCGAACACCGCGCTTGAGGCTGGCCCCATAGCCGGAATTGACATCGTTGAAAGTGACGGTTGCCCCGCTGGCCTCGGCCTCGGCGCGGGTGTTGTCCTGACTGGCATCGTCCACCACGATGATCTCGTAGGGAATGCCCAGCGGTTCGAGATGGGTGCGAACATCCTCGACCGTGTGGCGCACGGCGTTTTCCTCGTTATAGGCGGGGATAACCACGCTCAGGCTCATGCCGGCGGTTTCCGATGCGATCAGCTCTTCGGGTGTGGTGCTGTTCGTCTCCATCGGCTCTGCGACTTTGTTCATGAAAATGAAAACCTTTTATTCACTTAATAGTCCCTGCCCTAGACCCTGCTGCATGGTTTGCATGGTGCATAGAGCGCGACGGGCTTAATTCCCTGTATTGCGTATAGTATTCGAACACGTACAGACTGAACATAGACAATAAATTTGACCAAATTCGACCGTTAAGGCGTCAAGTTTGTAATTACGTATACTGTGCGCAACAGGTGTGAGTGATTGAGCCATGTGTCCATCGGCACTTGGCGGGGTTCGGGCAACAGGAAGGAAACGGGTGTCAGGGCGGCAGAGTTTCAGCAGCGGAGTTGCCTGGATGTCGGCTGGGATCTGGGTCGAGCAGGCGTTCAATTTCATCATTTTTGCCATTCTTGCCCGTATTTTAGGGGTCGAAGCCTTTGGTCTTCTGGCGATGGTGGCAGCCTTTGTGCTGTTTTCCGAATTCCTGGTACGCGAAACGATTTCCGACATTCTGCTGACCCGTGAGGCGCTGTCGCCAGAGCGGTTGAACTCGGTTTTCTGGCTGTTGGCGCTGCTGGGCGGCGTGTTGACGATTGGGTTGTATCTGGGCGCGGGACCGGTCTCGGATTTCTACAATGAGCCGGTTGCGAGTGAATTGTTGATTGGATTATCCCCAACGGTGCTGATGATTTCACTGACGGCGGTGCCGGTGGCGATCCTGCGTCGGGAAATGCAGTTCCGTGTTCTGGCCATCCGCGCAGCGCTTGGTGCGGCGGTTGGGGGGGGCGTGGGCATCACCATGGCACTGACCGGATACGGGGTCTGGGCCCTGGTCGGTCAGCGGCTGGCGATGACGGCCACCAATATCGTGATGGCCTGGGGGGCGGTCTCCTGGCGCCCGGCTTTCCACGCGTCGCGGGATCACATGCGCACGATCCTGCATTTCGGTCACCGGATTCTGGGTTTGCGCGCGGCAGAACTGGCTGCGGTGCAGTCGCCTGCGGTCATCATCGGGGCAATGCTGGGGCCGGTGCAGGCGGGGTATTATGCAATTGCCTGGCGGGTGATCGAGACCGCCTCGTTTCTCATGATCACACCGCTGCGCACCGTGGCGCAACCCGCTTTTGGCGCGGCAGCGCGCGATGGTGGTCAGGCGGCGGATCTGCTGATGGACGTCATGCGCCTGACCGGGTTTCTGGCCTTTCCGGCCTTTGCCGGGCTGGCGGTTCTGTCGGAACCGGCGCTGGTGCTGCTGTTCGGCCAGAAATGGGCGCCCGCCGCTCCGGTGCTGAGCCTGATGTCGGTGTTTGGCATGTATCTGTGCGCCGAAAAGGTGCAGCAGACTTTTTGCCTGGCGGCGGGTCAGGCCGGGCGTCTGGCGATTCTGTCCTGGGTCGAAGTGGCGCTGGCGGCGGCAGTGATCGCGGCGCTCGCCCCTTATGGCTTGCCGGTCGTCACAGCCGGTTTTGTGGCTGTCTTTCTGCTGATCTGGCCGCTTAAATTTGCCAATCTGGGACATATTGCGAAGCTGTCCGGCCTGACTTTGATGCGGCAGCATCTTGCGCCGCTTCTGCTGTCGGGGGGGATGGTGGTCGCAGTGCAGGGGGTCGTGTGGCAACTGGACGGCCTGCCCCCGGCATTGCTCTTACTTGTTGGCACGGCGGTGGGCATCCTGATCTATGGTTTTCTGGCTTTTCTGCTCCAGCGGGACAGGCTGCGCCTGCTGGTCTCAATGCTCTGGCCACAAGAAGAGCATCTGCCCGCAACTGATACTCAGGGGATTGAGAGATAGATGAAATCTTTGCGTATTTTGATGTTCACCACATTTTATCCCCCCTATTCCTTTGGTGGCGACGCCATTGGCATTCAGCGCATGGCCCGGGCGCTGGCGGCGCGGGGCCACGATGTGACGGTGGTGCATGACGAAGACAGCTATCTGATCCTCGGTGGTAAACCGCAACCCGAAGGTGCCCCTGACGGGGTCCGGCGGATCGGGCTGCGCAGCCGCAACGGCATGATGTCGAACCTGTTGACCCAACAGTTGGGCCGCCCGGTGGTTCATGGGGGCCGCATTCGCGAGATATTGGCCGCGCGGCAACCGGATATCATCTGGCACAACAACACATCCCTGATCGGCGGGCCGGGCCTGTTGCCGATGGGTGAGGGGCTGAAGGTCTATGAGGCGCATGAGCACTGGCTGGTCTGTCCCACCCATGTTCTGTGGCGGCACGGGCGCGAGCTGTGCGATGATCGCCAGTGCCTGCGCTGTGTGCTGAAACACAAACGCCCGCCGCAGCTGTGGCGTTATACCGGCGCGTTGGACCGGGCGCTGGATCACATGGATCTGATCATCGCCAAAAGCGAATTCAGCCGTGCCAAGCATCGCGAATTCGGCCTGCGACAGGACATGCAGGTGCTGCCCTATTTCCTGCCCGATCTGGATCAGAGCGCTTTGCCGGAACCGGCAGCACATGACCGCCCTTATTTCCTGTTTGTCGGGCGATTGGAAAAGATCAAAGGGTTGCAGGATGTCTTCCCCGCCTTTGATCGTTACCCGGATGCCGATCTGCTGATCCTTGGTGATGGCGATTACGCGGATGAGCTGAAGAAACAGGCGGCGGGCAATGACCGGATCAAATTCCTGGGCCGCAAGACACCTGACGAGTTGAACGCTTACTATCGTGGTGCACTGGGGCTGATCGTGCCGTCGGTCTGTTATGAAACTTTCGGCATCATCCTGATCGAAAGCTTCCGGCTGGGCACACCGGTGATCGCCCGGCGACTGGGCCCGTTCCCCGAGATTGTCGAGCGGGCAGGGGGCGGAGAGCTGTTCGAAACCGAGGATGAGCTGATTGCGGCGATGCGCCGTTTTCAGGACGGAGGTGCCGCGCGGGATCAGATGGCCGCAGCGGCACGGCAGGGGTTTGAGACACTCTGGCGCGAAGATCAGGTATTGGGCCGGTTTGGCGCGGCTTTTGCGCAGGCAGCGCATGGTGCAGGCCGGACCGATCTGGCCCGCGCGTTAGAAGCTGGCGCTTTTGAGAACGGCGCGGCGGAATAATCGGGAGTTATCCCTGCCCGGCCAGCTGCCGATACAGCTTTTCAAACCCGCTATGCACATGGGTTGGCGAAAACCGGTCTTCCTCACCACGGGCCGTGGCATTGGTACTCAGCCGGTCATATTCGGCGCGGTCGCGGCAAAGATCGCGCAACGCCTGAGACAGGCCGTCCAGATCATCGACCGCACACAGGCGTCCGACATCGTTATCCACCAGCTCGCGCACACCGCCGCAATCGGTGGCAATCACCGGCAGCCCGGCGCGGAACGCCTCGACAATTGAAATCGGCAGAGCCTCCCACCGGGATGTCAGCAGATAAAGATCCGAAGCCGCAAGATAGGTGGCGACATCCGAGATCACACCGGGGAAACGGATGATGTCTGAAACCCCGGCCTCTTCGGCCCAGGCCTCGACCTGACCGCGCAGCACGCCTTCGCCCCCGACAACGATCCGCAGACCGGGAAGATCCTGCCGCACACGCCGGGCCACCTCGATCATCGCGTCGAGGCCTTTTTGGTGATCCAGCCGGGACAGTGACAGAACCAGATGTGTGCCATCTTCGCCCAGCAGGTCCCGCCGTAGGGCGGCAGCGGCGGCAGGGTCGGCTGGTGGGTTGGGGTGAACACCCAAAAGCATTACCCGTGCCTTGTCGGGATCGACCTGGCGCTCCAGCAGGGATTGCATGACCGTTTTGCTGGGGCAGAGCGCCAGATCAGCTCGCTTCCGGCACGCGCGGGCCACCGCGTTGAGGCGGTCGGGCGACGAGCCGTGATAGGTCATCACAATGGGAATCCCCATCCCCAGACTGGCCAGGCGGGCTGTCAGAAGCGGCGCGGTTTCATGCGCATGGATGATATCGACCTTATGTGCCTTGAGCGCCCGGCGCAGGGTCAAAGCCGAGCGCGCCAGCCAGTACATTCTAAGGGCCGGGTTGAGCTTGCCATTCGCGCTGTGGTCGCTGACCCGGTCAAGCCGCAAAGGTACAAAGACACTGCCATCCGCGGTATCGCCAAGTTCGCCGGGGGCACCAGCCTTGATCACCTTGTGTCCATGCGCCATCAGGGACCCGCCCAGATCGGTAATGTGACGCTGAATGCCCCCGCCGAACGAGAAATACGAACACATCTGCAGGATGCTCAGCTGTTCCTTAAGAGTTCTCTCATTTGTCAGGGGGAGTGTTGTTTCACTTACCATATCGGCTGTCCCAGTCGGAACGTGATGATTTTGTCCGCACCATCCGGTTTTGTCAGGCGAGCTGTGATCTGATTGGCTGTATCATTGGGCGTGATGCGAAAAAATGCCTGGGCCTTTTCGCCGTTCTGTATCAGCTCAACGGGCTGCGCGGCCTCTCTATCTGTTGTTATAGATGCCGCGGTGATACCGGCTTCCCCAATATGCATTTCGATATCAAGCGGGGTATCGCGGCGCAGAGGTGCAGACAGGATCAGATAGGCTGCCGCGCCAGGTGCATCGATTGGAAAGACCCCAACTCTCTGGTGGCTGCCCGGCCCAAAGCGCTGATACGCGGTCAGCAGAATGCCCAGAAGGATCAGCAGATAGATCCAGCGGGACATCCCCAACCCACGCCAGATGCGTCGGAGCGGGCCGTATTGTGCCGCCTCAGGGGCCAGCCGTGCCGCAAAGATCAAGGCGCCTGTCAGGGCAACGCCGGCGGCCAAAAGGCCTGACAGAACCCAGAGACCCAGTGAAACTGCGCCGCCCCAGGTGCCGAAATGCAATGTGTTCATCAGTGCCTTCCAGCGTGCGAAGCCGCGGGTATCATCCGGGGTGAACGCGCCGAGCACCTCAAGGGTCACCGGATCGACCGACACGCTGCCCCATCCGCTCGTTTTCGCAAAACCGGCCACTGGGCCTTCAAAGCCAAAAGTACCGGACGGATCGCCGGGCAGCACCATGACAAGCGGCTCCAGGCCAGGCAAGGCGGCAACAGCGCTTGCCTCGGCCTGTTCAAGGGTGTCGGAACTGAAACCGATAGGCAGGGTGGTGTCACGGGCGGAAGTGGGCTGAGGTTTTGGGGTTGTACCTTCGAACCCCAGGCCGCCGAGCATGAAATAGAAGCTGGTGATTGCAATCAGGATCAGAAGGGGCGCGGCCCAGAGGGCCGTCAGCCGGTGCGTGGCACCGGACCAGGATCTGAACCCCCCGGCGCGTTTGGGCCAGCGGAAAAATCCTTTCCAGAAACGCCGGTAGGTAATCAGCCCGCTGACGATCTGATACAGAAGCAGAACAGATGTTGCCGAGATCAGGATGAAGATGGGGCGTTTGGTGGTCAGAAACGTATCATGCAGATCGCGCAGGATATCGCGAAACCCGCCATCCCTCGTTTCGTAAACGACTGCTCCGGTCGCCGGGTCGGTCCAGAAGCTGATGTTTTCGCCCCAGCCGGTTCGCCCGAAGGTGCGATCTGCAAACCAGGGGGCGGGGTATTTCTCGATGACGAACACAGTGCTTTCGGGATGGGTGGTTTTAATGCCGTCATAGATTTCCGCAAAACTGGCGGTTCGGTCTTCTTTGGCAATGGTGGTCCAGATTTCCGGTCGGGCAATGGATTCAACCTCGATACCGACGACAAGCACCGTCCCCGTCAGGAACATAAAGGTAAAGAAGATCGACAGGTGTAACCCCAACCAGGTGTGCAGGGAAAATAGCCAGTTGCGAAAGGTTCGGTTCATTTGAAACGCTGACAGCTGATAAATTTACCGGCACACTAAATGAAACTGATGTTTAAGAAACAAGGGGTCGGAGAGAACTGACTGTTTTAGACGCGTGAATCCGGCAGAAGATGTGGCGGTGAGCGCACGTTATTGCAAAATATTCCTGTACTTTGGGCGATGGGCGAATCCGATACTGCCCCGGATGATACAATCGTTCCAACTTGGAGGTTGGGTAATTGGTGTCTTCAAATTTAGAACAAAGTCGTAAAACCATTTCTATTGTTTCGCCGTGCTTCAACGAAGAAGACAATGTGGCGAATTGCTATGAAACTGTAAAAGCGATTTTTGAGGAAAATCTGCCGGGCTATAGGTGCGAGCATATCTTTGTCGATAATGCATCCTCCGACCGGACTGTCGAGATCCTGCGTGAGATCGCTGAAAAAGATCAGAATGTGAAGGTTGTCGTAAACGCCCGCAACTTTGGTGTGTTCCGATCTGCCTTCAACGGGTTGCGTTATGCCGAAGGGGATGCCGTGGTCGTCATCCTGCCCGTCGACCTTCAGGACCCGCCGGACATGATCCCGGAGTTCGTGCAGTTATGGGAAAGCGGTTATGATGTGGTGGCGGGTGCCCGCACCACCCGCGAAGAGGGGATCGTGATGCGCGTGGCACGCGGCATCTTCTACACGATCGTCAATCGGCTGTCCGATGTCTGGCTGGAGCCGTCAGTGGGCGAGTTCCAACTTGTCGATCGCAAAGTGCTAAATGCGGTGTTGTCGCATAACGATCACTACCCCTATATCCGCGGCATCATCGCCAGCTGTGGATTTCGCCGCATCATCGTCCCATATGTCTGGCGGGCCCGCAAAAGAGGTGTTTCCAAGCACAATCTGATGGCGCTGACCGATCAGGCGCTGAATGCGATCTTCTCTTTCACACGCGCCCCAATGCGGTTCTGTACGCTCAGCGGGCTGGTGATCGCCACCAGCTGTATTCTGTTCTCTCTCATTTCAGTGGTGTTTTATTTATTCAACCCGGACCTGGCTCCGCGAGGGACCACGACAATCATCGTCGCGCTGTTCTTCCTGTCGGGCATCCAGATGCTGTTTATCGGCATGTTGGGGGAATACATAACCTCGATCCATAATCAGGTGCGGGGCGGCCCGATCGTTACCGAACAGGAGCGCATCAATATCGAAGGTCCCGCACGGGATCCGGCGATTGTCAAAGACGAGCATATGGCATGAACATGCGCTCGGGTCGGGCGATGTGGCTCTGTGCCGGGGGGATGGCCTTATGCGGCAGTTCGGCTTGGGCCGCAGATATTCCGAACAGCAATGCCACACTGACTGAACTGCGCCTTTGGTTTGCAGCCATGGCGATCGCTGCGCTGCTTGTGGTGGGTGTTTTCCGGCAGCGCGGCCAGCTTCTTTTTGGCCTGCTTGGCGCGGCGCTGCTTTTGGGCAGTGCGGCCCGGTTGTGGTTGACCCAGCCCCTTTGGTTCCCACGGCTCGAAATTTCCGCAACCCCCCCGGAGAACCTGATCATGCTGGCGATACTGGCGGGGCAGACGGTGCTGACGGGCTTTGTACTTGTGCGCCCGCAGGGAAGGGCGGCCATAACGGGCCTGATGGCAGAAGCAGGACGGTGG
The DNA here is from genome assembly GCF_947497005.1 of uncultured Ruegeria sp. GTDB lineage: Bacteria > Pseudomonadota > Alphaproteobacteria > Rhodobacterales > Rhodobacteraceae > Ruegeria. The sequence goes on from NZ_CANMFF010000019.1 coordinate 39,572, forward strand.
CGGCTGATCCTCTTGCTGGGGCTGGTTGCGGCCTTTTGCGTTTCGGCAACGCCTTATGTGGCTTACGGGTATTATCTGGCCTTCGGTCTGCAGATCGGGATCGGCGGTGCGCTGAACCTTGTGCAGATGGCGACGCTGGTCGCGGCTTTCACCGTTTCCGGGCCTGACCGGGCACCCCGCATTCCGGTTCCGGCCCTGGCGGTCTTTGCGACGCTGGCCAGCGCGGTTCTGGCCTGGGCCGCATTCGACCGCGTGCCTCATGTCGAGGATGAGGTGGCCTATCTGTTTCAGGCGCGCACCTTTGCCGCCGGCGTCCTCGGAAGCCCGGCCCCACCCGAAGCGGCTCAGCCCGCATTGGAATACTACCTTTTCGATATTCGCGGCGATCAGTGGATCGGCGTGCCGGCGCAGGGTTGGGCCATCGTGCTGAGCCTTGGCGTGCTGGCCGGGGTGCCCTGGCTGGTCAACCCTGTGTTGACCGGGGTTTCTGTCTGGCTGGCGCATGGCATCGTGTGCCGGGCTGTCAGTCGCGAACGTGCCGATCTGGTCGCATTGCTGATGGCCACGTCGCCCTGGGTGCTTGCCGTTGGGGGCACGCTGATGGCGCATTCCACAACATTGGTGATGGTGCTGCTGGGATGGTGGTGCCTGCTCAGAGCCGGAGAGGGGTCAACGCGCAGGGACGTCATGCTCGCGCTTGTTGCGGGTTTGGCTTTGGGCTGGGCCTTTGTCACCCGACAGCTTGATGGGTTGATCATAAGCGTTTTGACCGGCCTGTGGTTGCTGCGGCGCCTGCCGGGGGGGATCGGACAGGTGGTCGCCTGTGCATTGGGCGGTGTTCTGTCGGGTGGGGTCTTTTTACTGCTCAACCTGACGATCACCGGAGATGCGCTGCTGACCCCGCAAGCGGATTACCTGAGCCGGTTATGGCCCGACACGCAGAATGCCTATGGGTTTGGTCCCCATGTAGGGCCACCGGCCGAGAGCTGGGGCGCGCTCGATATCTGGGTCGGGCACAGCCCTGCCGAGGGTCTGTTGAATCTGATCAATGGTTTTACCGCGCTCAATTACGAACTTCTGGGCTGGACATTCGGGTCCCTGGTTCCGGTGTGGATTGTGTTCATATGGGGCAAAAAGCTGACCGGGTTCGACCGGGCCATGCTGGTGGTGTTCGCGATTCTTGTGGGGGCACTGTTTTTTTACTGGTTTACGGGCACGTTCTATCTTGGGCCGCGCTACTGGCATACGGCATTGTTGCCGGCGCTGGCCTTGGCGGCGGCCGGGATCGAGACCATCCGGGACCGGTTGCCTGAACAGCATCGCGGCCGTCTGCATTGCGTCATCCTATTGCTGTGCGCGGTGTCTGTTGTCAGTTTCACCCCGTGGCGCGGGGTGTCGAAATACAATGGGTATGGTGGCTATACCGGCGACATAAGACGGCAGGCCGCCGGGCTTGGAAACGCTTTGGTCTTTGTCTCGACACAGGGCGATATCGGGTCTGCGCTTTATCTCAACGACCCGTTCCTGCCCGAGGGCAAACCGATTTTCCTGCGTGATATGGGCCCCGAGCAGAACGCAGCCATCATCGCGGCCTTCCCGGGACGCGAAGCTGTCTATCTGAAGGATAGCGAATAGGCCCGGGGCCTATTCTGCCGCATGCTGATTTTCGCCCGACACGAAGTGGCGCCGGAAATCATTGGCGAACATCGTTCGGGTAAACCGGCCGAGCCCCGAGGCATGTTCGCCAAAGGTTTCGATCCGTGACAGCAGGGTGGTTTTCACCCGTTGATCGACCTGGGTCTGGAATTTGCGGGGCGCGTCGAACTGGTAATCCTGCAGCACGCCTTCATATCCCGAATTCCGCCAGGCCTCGACATCGAAGGACGAGCTCCAGACGGGTTCATGTTCCAGGGTTTCCGAGAAGGGCACATGCAACATCACGGCGCTGTAGTAATTGATGATCGTATCGAGCATCGCGTGCGCTTCGTGGTCGTCCTTGTCCAGAAGGTCGCTGATGGCCCGTTTCAGGAAATCAAGCGCCTCGTCCAGCACGATGAAGCGGCCAATCATCGAGTATTTGCTGAGCAGATTACCCCCCAACTCACCGCTGATCAGGTCATCATAATTGTCCTGCGCCCAGGCGACGCAATCGGCGCGGGATTCAAACAGTTCCTGCTGGTTTTCTTCCAGATACCCGGCCACCGCGTCCCGGAAGGGCTCGGGGGCCTGATCAAGGATCTCCTGCATATGTTTGACGATCAGGAAAGGCCGGATGCCACGGGACCGCGCCAGCCGGAAGGCTTCTTCGAAATTGTCTTCGTAATAGAAGATCGTCAGCAGCAGGTGGAAAACGCGGGTGTCCAGGTAATCCTGGAACGAGAAATTCTCAGACTGCACCACCATTTCCTCGGTTTCGACGACGGTTGGACCGTTATATTGGCCCAGGCATCGGGCAACGACCCGGTGCAGGGTTTTGAACCCGAATTTTTCGCGGCTGTCGGGATTGGCCAGCGGTGCGCCGTGCAGCAGCATCAACTGGTGCGCAGCCACCCGGCTGACACCGGTTTCGATCAGCTGATCGACGGCATCCATGAAGGATTCCCTGGTTTCACCGGGCATGCACAGGATCAGCTCTCCATAGGATTGCATACCCTTTGAATGCAGCTCCTGCTGTACTTCGGCATAGGTATCCAGGCTGATATTGTCGCGTTTGATATTTTTCAGGACTTCCGGATTCAGAGACTGAACCGACGAGGTCATCGGTAACCGGCCCTTGGCCTTGCGCATCACCTTGATGATCCGGTCGCCCCGGTTCTTGCCCGTGGTTGTCCGGATGTATTTGGGCCAGTCGTACCGATCCATCAGATGGCCCAGATAATCGGCCACCTCTTCATCCTGCACGTACATGCCGAAATTGTCGTCAGCAAAACACAGCGGGCTGGCATGGTTGATGCGGGCCACGATGTAATCCAGATCGGCCTTGGTGCGTTCGAACGAGTGGCGGAACACTTTCGAGTTCGATTTCACTGCCGAATTGCAGAAGGCACAGGTGAACGGGCAGCCCCGCGCCAGCTGCATCAGTGCAAACAGGCCGGTGTCAAAGAACTTGTCCATCAGCCCGGCCAGATAGGGCGAGGGGATCTCGTCCAGATCGCGGATACGGGGCGGTTCGTCCCCACGCAGGATCTCTCCGGTTTTGGGGTGGACGTAAAGCGCACCCTCGACCGCTTCTTCCCACATGCCTTCGCGGCGGGCGCCGACATCAATGAAGCGCTGTAGCGTGCTCAGAAAAGCGCGCTCGCCCTCATAGGTGGGGCCGCGTACATGCATGTCGATCTGCGGCATGGTCCGGATCCAGCTGTCCTGTTCGTCTTCGGTCAGTGGAAAGTTGGGGCCACCCATCAGGGTCAGGCTGTCGGGGTTAACTGCCTTGGCATAGTCAGCAAAAGACAGGGCCAGATGGTGGTTCCAGGAATAGCTGGAAAAGCCGATCACATCCGGGGCGGCCGTGTCGATGGCCGTCTTGAGCTCTTTCGGATCACGAAAGATCGCGACTTCGATCGGTGTGGGGCTTTTTGCATGGGCCTGGGCATAGGTCGCAAGATTTCCAACGCCCAATGGGTAAGTGTCCGACGTGGCGGTAACAAGGTTATGTCCAAGATCAGCAAGATAAAGACGCATTGACGATTATCCTTCCAGCACTGGTACCAAATACATTTAACGGTCCATATTCCATTATATCAGATGGACCGGTTGCGGATCGAAATTGTTTTAGTCTGTCGTTTTGAGGCATTATATCAGACCTCCGACTGCCACGGGAAGCGATCGGTCAGCGCCCGGGAAACAAGGATGAAGGCCAGAACGGCAGCAGGTAGAACCAGCAGACCTTGTGCAACGATCGGATGCAGCCCTGCGATCAGAAGAGCTTCGAGCGAAAAGGCGTTGAAACCGTAAACCATGACATAGGCCAGCAGGTAGAAGGGCAATTTCCTGAACCCTTTGGTGTCGAACACAATCCGGGCGTGGGTCATGAAATTCCACGCCACGCCGATGACGAACGAGATCGCAAGAGCCGCCTGTGCCGGCAATCCCGACAGGCTCAGAACAGAAAAAACCGCATACCCAAAGGCCGTATTCACAATACCGACCAGAGCAAAAAGCATGAAGGATTGCTTGCGTAGAAAAGATGAAGATTTCATACGGCCTCCTCCTTTAACCGAAGACACCGGGCGACTCCGGACGGAATGTCATATTGTGGCATAAAACCGGTCTTGTCCCGCAACCGGGTCACGTCCGCTGCCAGCCGGGGCGGGTCATCGGGGGCGCGGGCGATGGCCCCCAGCCGGATCAGATCGGGGTGGTGCATCTGGTTTGCGACCTCTTCAATCAAATCCCGCACCGGGATTGCGACACCGCTGGCAACATTGACCGGACCGGTCAGATCGCTTTCCAGCACGCGCAACAAGGCACGGGCCAGATCATCGACATGCAGGAAATCCCGTTCCTGCCGCCCATCGGTACAATCAACCGGTCGTCCTGCCCCGAGGTTTGAAATCAGATCGCCAAACAGTCGGCCCTGCGGCTCATCCGGCCCGTAGACAAAAAAGATGCGCGCCCATGCCAAGGACAGGCCAAGCGTCTGCTGGCCCGCGCACAGTGCCAGACCGGCCCCGGCCTTGGCCGCCCCATAAAGGGTGCGGGGGCGCAGGGGGCTGGTTTCGGCCAGGTCCGGCACAGACCAATCATATTCGGCACAGCTTCCGGCGCAGACTGCGCGCTGGCCGCCTGTGCGCGCGAATTCCCGCACCAGATGCAGCGTGGCGGCCATCCAGTCCAGATTGGCCGGGGAAGCCCAGCGGTCGCGCGGCCCGTCATGCCAGGCCAGATGAACCAGATGGCTGGCGCGGGCTGTTTCAAGGGCTGTCGTGGTGGCGCTGGGGTCCAGCAGATCGCAGGTGATGTCGTTTGCCGGGTCGCGACCCAGCGTCACCACCTCATGGCCCGCCTCTGTCAGAGCCGGGACTGTCGCGCGCCCGATCAATCCGGTTGCGCCGGTCAGCAGAACCTGTGCCATCAGCTGATCCTGACCTCCGGCACGGCGGTTACGAACCGGGTACCGTGCGCCTTCAGGTCGGACAGTTGATCCGTGACCTCATCCCGGATGTTCCAGGGCAGGATCAGCACGTAATCGGGCGGGGCCTCGCGCAGGGCTTCGACCCCATGCACAGGGATATGGCTGCCAGGCAGCAGCGTGTTCTGCTTGGCCGGGTTGCGGTCAACACAGTAGGAAATCAGATCGGGGCCGATCCCGGCATAGTTCAGCAGCGTGTTGCCCTTGGCAGCCGCCCCATAAGCGGCAACCGTGTCGCCCCGGGCCTTTGTCGCACGCAGGAAGGCGAGCAACCCGTCGCGCAGCGCTTCGACCTGCGTGGTGAAATTCATGTAGCCTTCTGGCTGGTCGAACCGGGCTGCCGCCTCATCGGCGCGGACCTTGGCCAGACCGGGCCCTTCGGGGTGGCTGGCATCCTCAAGGCAGGCGAACACCCGCAGCGAACCGCCATGGGTGGGCAGTTCTTCGACGTCGAAGACGCGCAGGCCCGCTTTGGCAAAGACCTTCTCGACCGCCAGCAGCGACAGATAGGAATAATGTTCGTGATAGATCGTGTCGAACTGCACTTCGTTGATCAGGTTCAGAAGGTGCGGGAATTCGACCGTATAGACCGCATCACCCGTCAGCAGGGTGGCGATTCCGGTGACGAAATCGTTGATATCGGGCACATGTGCCAGCACATTGGCCGATGCGATCAGGGACGGAGGTTTCTCGGTCTCGGCCACCTTCCGGGCCAGTGCCTCGCCAAAGTAATCGACCAGCGTGCGCACGCCTTTTTCTTCGGCCGCTGCCGCCACGCTGCCCGAAGGCTCGATCCCCAGAACCGGGATGCCTTTCTCGACGAAATACTGCAGCAGATATCCGTCATTCGAGGCGATCTCGATCACCAGATCATCTGGTCCCAGATCAAGCCGGTCGACCATCTTTTCGACATAGGCCTTGGCATGGGCCAGCCAGCTGTCCGAATAGCTGGAGAAATAGGCGTAATCGGCATTGAAAATCTCGTCCGCCGGTACCGCATCTTCGACCTGCACCAGATAGCAGTCGTTGCAGACCCAGGCATGCAGCGGATATCGCGGACAGGCCGTGCCCGCGCGCTCGGGCGGGACATAGGAATTGGCTAGCGGTGAAAGCCCCAGATCGACCAGCGTCTGGGTCAGGGCTGCGCCACAGCTCCGGCAAGCGGGGTGTGTCATTGCGGCATCCTCCAGCGCAGATCCTCGCTCAGCGTGCCAGTGCGGATATGCTCTTCGAGCGCTTTCAACCGCATCAGCGGGGATGACCTGAAATCGGCGTCGCCAAAGTTGATATCGTTCAGCAATTGCAACAGATCCCGGATGGTGCCTTCAAGCGTCTGAACCGGCTGATGTTCGGGTGCCAGTTGTTTGTAGAGCGAAAAGTCGACCTTGTACGACCGGTTGTCGGGTGAGGCATCGGGATTGATCGAATAGCTGGCCCCGGGGACCGCTTCGGCCACGGCCTGCGCCAGATCGCGGATCTGGTAATTCCACACATCCGACCCGGCATTTACCGCCAGCCACTGGCCCCCGGCATCCTCGGTCCGGGTGATCGCCCAGTCGATGGCCCGCGCCATGTCGCGGACATCGATCAGTGGCCGCCACGGGCTGCCATCGCTGAGCACGGTGATCTTGCCTGCGGTGGTGGCGCAGGCGGCAAAGTCGTTCAGCACCAGGTCCAGCCGCAGCCGGGGCGACGGCCCGCAGGCGGTGGCAAAACGCAACGCGGTGCGCAGCATCCCGGGCGTATCCATGGCCTCAAGCGCGCGCTCGGTCCCGATTTTGCTGCGGGCATAAGCGGTCAGCGGGTTCAGGGGCGCATCCTCGGATCGCGCATCGCCTTCGGCGAAGCCATAGACCGAGCAGCTGGAGGCAAACACAAAGCGTGATACTCCGGCTTCGGCGGCCAGATGTGCCGCCTGGACGATGGCGACCTGATTGATCTCGGTGGTGACGGTTTCGAACCGCGCGCCCATCGGATCGTTCGAGATGGCGGCCAACGCAACAACCGCATCGGCCCCCTGAAACAGCGAGGCGTCAATGTCACGAATATCCGCGATGATCTGCTGGTTCAGAACCCGTTCGGGCCACGCATCATGTGTGGTCAGCCGGTCCGAGAAAAATCCGGGGTCAAGGCCGATCAGATTGGCGTTGGGGTAAGATTTCCGCAAGGCCGCCGCCACGACCGGGCCAATATAGCCCAGATTGCCAAGCAGGATAATTTTCGGAGCCGAACCCAGCGTCATTCCCAGACCTTCCATGGAGCATTGCCTTCCTGCCAGCGCGCTTCAAGCTGCCGCCGGTCGCGGAGCGTATCCATCGGCTGCCAGAAGCCTTTATGGCGGAACGCCATCAGATCGCCGTCTGCGGCCAGGGTTTCAAGCGGGGCGCGTTCCCAGATCGCGCCGTCCTCGTCCAGCAGTTCAGCAACCGAAGGATGCAGCACGAAGAACCCGCCATTGATAAAACCACCATCCCCGCCCGGCTTTTCGGCAAAGCGTTCGATCTGGTCGCCAGCCAGCTCCAGCGCGCCAAAACGCCCCGGCGGTACGACTGCCGTCAGAGTGGCGCGTTTGCCGTGGCTCTTGTGGAAGGCAACCAGCGAACTGACATCAATATTCCCGACCCCGTCGCCATAGGTCATGCAAAAGGCCTCTTCATCCTTGAGCAGATGCATGACACGGCGCAGCCGCCCTCCGGTCTGGCTGTCCTCGCCGGTGTCGACCAGTGTCACGCGCCAGGGTTCCGATTTGCTGTTTGCAATCTCAAGCCCGCCATTGGCCAGATCGATCGTGACGTCCGAGCTGTGCAGAAAGAAATTCGCGAAGTATTCCTTGATCACGTAGCCCTTGTAGCCGAGGCAGACGATGAAATCCGTGATGCCGTGGGTCGCGTAGATTTTCATGATATGCCAGATGATCGGTTTGCCGCCGATCTCGACCATGGGCTTTGGAATCTTGACGGTTTCTTCGCTGAGCCGGGTTCCTAAGCCACCGGCCAGAATAACGCATTTCATCAAATTGCTCCCTCGTTAACAACGAGACTGGCTACCAATTCACTCGTTTTAACCCAGACCCGATATATCTGAGCTTTTCTAAACATTCGCATGCATTAGGACGGCAGCACTGCCATCGTGTCAAGATTCACAGGACGACGAGTCATGAGGCGCTGAATTTCCTGATGCTCTGGCGCTCAACCATGCACAATGCGAGAAAAGTCACAGCATTGTTGATGCGCCCTTTCGGCCCGCCAATACAGTGAAGGACATCACAGAGGCAGCGTAAAAAAACGGTCATGCTTCAAGTGAAGCCCGTCGTATCAGAGATGTGCGGGTCTGAAGTATGTTTTATTTCCGGGGAGGTATTTTGACAGGGCTGTGCTGGTCAGAAATCATCGTTATGATTCAGGGTATTGAGGAAAGCGTAAACTGTTTTCGGCCGTGTGTAAGACCAACGGTTCCGCAAAGTCGGAACCGGCTTTCGGGACAGGCGATCCGGTTCGGGTCTGTCATCAATTTGCACAAAGAGGCGCGGGTGCGGTTCGTCAAACCGGATGGCTGGTTCTTCTGCGCAGAGGGAATGGACCTCAAAGCGCAGAAGCCCTGTTTCAGGAAGTGACAGGATTTTGTTGTGAATCCCAGAGAACCTCTTGTAGCCTTAGGTCAGTGTTTTGGTATGGGTGTTAGTCATTTGAAAAAAGATATTGTTCCCGTTGTCGTCATTGGTGGTGGCCCCGCAGGGCTGACAGCAGCCTATGAACTTCAGAAACTGAGCGATACACATGTTCCCCGGGTCTTTGAGGCCTCGGACATGGTTGGTGGCATCTCGCGTACCGAAACGCATAAGGGCTACCGCTTTGACATTGGCGGCCACCGGTTTTTTACCAAGGTGCGCGAAGTCGAGGATATGTGGCACGAGGTGATGGGGGATGATTTCATCACCGTACAACGTCTGAGCCGCATCTTCTATCGCAACAAGTTCTACGATTACCCGCTGCGTATCTTCAACGCTCTTGGCAATATTGGCCCTTACGAGACGTATAAGATTGTCGGCAGCTTCATCAAATGGAAGCTGCGGCCGAAGCCGCAGGAAGACACGTTCGAAGAATGGGTAATCAACCGTTTCGGCGGACGGCTCTACATGCATTTCTTCCACAGCTATACAAAGAAGGTCTGGGGTATTCCGCCGTCGGAAATCCGCGCCGACTGGGCCGCGCAGCGGATCAAGAACCTGTCCTTGCCCAAGGCGGTCTGGAACGCGATTTCCGGGGCCAATGACACGGCCAGCCTGATCGAGGAATTCCAATATCCCCGTCTGGGGCCCGGTATGATGTGGGAAAAGACCCGCGATCTGATCGGGGAAAAGGGCGGTTCGGTCGAAACCCATTCCGAAGTGATCCAGGTGAACCGCGATGGCAATCGCGTCACCTCGATCGATGTGCGCCACTGGACCGAGGATGGCGAAAAGCACACCGAGCGGGTGGAGGGCGCAGAGTTCATCAACTCGATGGCGGTGCGCGATCTGATCCACGCTTTTGATCCGCCGCCGCCGCCCGAAGTTGTCGAGGCGGCAGACCGTCTGCGGTATCGTGACTTCCTGATCGTGACCCTGATCCTGGATCACGCAGACCCGTTCCCGGACAACTGGATTTACATCCACAGCCCGCAGGTGAAGGTTGGCCGTATCCAGAATTTCCGGGCTTGGTCCGCAGAAATGCTGCCCGATCAGAACACCGCCTCGATCGGGATGGAGTATTTCTGCCAGAAGGGTGACGGGTTGTGGTCGTCAAGCGACGAAGACCTCAGGCATCTTGCCAGTGAAGAGCTTGAAAAGCTTGGTCTGGCCAAGGCCAGCGATGTCATCGATCACGCAGTTATCCGGCAGCCCAAGGCTTATCCGGTCTATGACAGCGAATACAAGGACGCCCTGGACACGGTCAGCGACTGGCTGAAGACGTTGGAAAACTTCCAGACTGTGGGTCGCAATGGTTTGCACCGCTACAACAACCAAGATCATTCAATGCTGTCGGCGATGTACGCGGCGCGCAATATCCTGGGCGAAAATCATGACGTCTGGGATGTCAATGTTGAGCGCTCTTATCACGAAGAGTTTGAATCCAAGCCCAAGAAGAAGGCTGCCCCGCAAACAGCCGTCCGCAAAAGCACGGCTCTCTGAGGAGGGGCGGCCTTCAATTGCGGACCGCCGCGCCTACAGGTTTTTTGACCGGGGCGGGTTTGGGGCGGAATCTGTCCGGCCGGATGCTGACATGATCGCGTAATCTGCTGATTTCGCGATCTTCGTCCTGGTGATCCAGCCGGCATCGCAGCCACACCTCGGTCAACAGAAGCCGTAACCGAAGGTCCGGGCTGGCCTCTTCAATTGTCTCTGCTACCTGTGCTCGGGTCAGGCTGAAAAGATCCCCCAGATGGGCATTTCTGAAGTAATCCGGTCGGATATCAAGTCGCTGAAACACCGTCGTCCAGAAGCCGATCTTGATGCGCTGGCTCAGGTTGTTGGGGATATAGCGGTTGGCAACTTCCCGGACCACCCATTTATCGCGGATAAAGGGATGGGCCTTTTCAAAAACGAACGGAGATCTTCTGAGTTTGTAGCGCGTTGGCAGATTGACCCCAAAACGGGCAACCTGGGTGTCCAGAAACGGGAACCGCGCTTCGATTCCGGCAGCCATGCCCATTGTATCGTTGCGATGTAAAAGCGTCCGCAGATGGTGGTGCATGTAATCCAGCGACCATTGTCTGCCATTTTCCTGAAATTTGCGAGGCAGCTGTGCCAGGCTATTGGTCACAGCCAGCTTATCACTCGCCATCTCGCGACCATTCAGGATGTTGCGGACGCTTTCCATGTTTCCGATCCGGTCAGGCGCCAGGATCGGACCAATCCCCGGCAGGGCCCGTATCGCCGAGGCCAGCCCTCCGATCATCCGGTCATACCCATCTGTCAGGCGCTTTCGGCCAAGCCACGGGTAGCCCAGAAACAGCTCATCCGACCCTTCGCCGGACAACAGTCCCTTGATCCCCGAATCCGCCGCGAGCTGGGCGATCATCATCAGCGGCGCGCAATTGGGATGATAGGAAAACGGGTATTCGTAGTGGCGCATCACACGCGGTATCATGTCGACGAAATCCTGCTCTTCGGCTTCCACGACATGCAGATCAAGTTTCAGGCTTTTGGCCAGTTCCGAGGCCGCGTTCACCTCGCTCCAGGCCCCTTTCACATTGGCGTGGAACAGGGCGATGTTCTGATGCTGGGCCGCTGCGATGGCGACGATCAGGGATGAATCCACCCCACCTGAACAAAACGCGCCAACCGGTGCATCCGCGAATAAATGCGAGGCCACGGATTTATGCATGAGATCCGCATATTCATCGACGATATCCGCAGCCGACAGGCCATCAAGACGGGCCATTTCATCGGGGTCGAGAAAATCGGTCAAGTGGAAGAAAGACGAGATGTCGATATTGCCTGATCCGTCATGCCACAGATAGGTGCCGGGTGTCAGACTGCGGATCCCCTGATAGAAGGTCGGGCCGCTGGTCGGGCCACCGAATTTCATCAGGTAAGCCGCGATCGAGTCGACATTGGGCTGCAGGGTTATCCAGGGCTCGAAGGCCTTGATTTCTGAACCGAACAGAAAGGCGGGGCCTTGCTCGGTCATACCTTGCATCCAATAGAGAGGCTTCATGCCGAACCGGTCCCGGGCCAGCAGAACCCGGTGTGTCTGTCGGTCGATAAAGGCAAGCCCGAACATGCCATCGAACCGGGCAAGCGCGTCTTCGCCCCATTGGATCAGGCTGTGCAGCACCACTTCGGTGTCCGAGGTTGTGCGGAACGGAACACCCAATGCCTCAAGCTCGGAACGCAGGGTTCTGAAATTGTAGACTTCACCATTGTAGACAAGGATGTAACGCCCGGTCGGATCCGCAAATGGCTGGTCCGACCGGGTGTCGGTATCAACCAGAGACAGACGCTGGTGGGCTAGGCCAAGGCCGGGCTCGCTCAGAATTTTGCTGGCATCGGGGCCGCGGTGCCGAATGGCGAAGCCACTTTGACGAAGCCGTGTGACATCAGGAGACGAGCTTGTATTCTCTGGGAAGATTCCAAACAGACCGCACATCCGGCACCTCAAATCGTTAAAACTAAATTTCCATTCCGGAAACGGATCGCTTTCGACAACCGATCAGGTGAAATATATAAAAGCGGGGGTGAACGGTGCATGTCGGGTCTTGTCATGCTGTGTTCATGTTTGGGCCGTTTGTCCCGTATGAGGGTTTATGAAGGTACTGGTTGCGGAAGATGACGATACACTGGGCGGTGATCTTGAACGTTTGCTGCGTGCCCGGGGTGATATCGTAAGACTGTCAGGAAACGGCAATGACGTGCTGTTTCTGGGAGAGACCGAGGATTGGGATGCAATCGTGCTGGATCTGGGGCTGCCGGGGCTGGACGGGTTGTCGATCCTGCGGGAATGGCGCAGCCGAAATGTGGCCGCGCCGGTTCTGATCCTGTCGGCGCGTGACAGCTGGAACGATATCGTTTCCGGATTGCGCAGCGGGGCTGATGATTACCTGTCAAAGCCGTTTCATTCGGAAGAGCTTCTGGCGCGGCTTGAAGCTCTGGTGCGCCGTGCAAGCGGGCGCGGTACACCCTCGATCAATGTCGGAGATCTCTCGGTTCTGCCGGATGAAAAAGCCGCCTTTTTCAAGGGGCGCGGCGTGTCGCTGACCGCTTTCGAGTTTCGGGCGCTGGAGCATCTCGCCCGGCATGCGGGATCTGTCGTCAGCCGGGCAGATCTGATCGAACATATCTATGCCGAGGATATGGATCTGCAATCAAACGTCATTGATGTCCTTGTCTCACGTTTGCGGCGGAAAACTTCGGCGGGGATGGTGGAAACCGTGCGGGGGCATGGGTATCGGATTCCGGTAGATGACGCATAATTGGGCCACGATCCCCCGTCGCGTTTCGATTGCCACGATCGCGATCTGCTGCGCCATATTGGGTATCGGGGCCATGATCTGCATTCAGGTCTATCGAGCTCATGAAATCGGCGAAATGGACTTACTGCTTGGGCAGGACCTGTTGATCGAAGCCAGACGGATCGCCTATGACGGGGCACGGGCTGAAATACTCCAGAGCGTCGGGCAAAGCCCTTACGATCTGACCAGTGAGCAATGGTTCTGGCAACTGACGCGCGACGGGTCTGACGAAATCCTGATTCAATCCCCGTCTCTTGGTCCTGTTACCGCAGAAAGCCGGGTTCTGGCTGTCCCGGAAGCCGGAGGGAATTTTGTCATCCCGGGCGGAGATGTTCTGCGCGGAAAGCGGGCTGCGTTCCCCGGGGCGGAACCGGATGAGGCATTGACCTTCCGGATTGCGGCTCCGCTGATGCATGTCACGGAAGAGATCCGCCGGGCGGGAAAACTGATTGCATTGATTTTCTTTGGCCTTGCCATGTTGGTTTCGGTTTCGGTTTACATCACCGTGAACAGGGGGCTGGTGCCGCTCAAGCGGCTCAGCAAATCTGTAAAGGCCATGCGCAAAAGCGACACCATCATAGACGATCAGAAATGGCCCCCCGATCTGGTTCCCGTGGTTGAGGAATTGCGCGAGCTGCACTGGCGCAACGGTACGATCATCGAGAAACACCGTCGAAAAAATGCAGAACTGGCTCATGGCCTGAAAACGCCGCTGGCGGCATTGGCGCGCGTCGCCGAAGAGCTTGAGGGAGACAGAGGAGAACAGATAACGGATCTTGTGGGGCGTATGACCGGTGTGATCAAACGCAACCTCAGCCGTGCCCGTACCGAACGCCCCTATGGAAAATCCTCTCCGGTGCACGCCAGCGCCGAAGATGTGACGTTTGCGCTTGGCATCACATTTCGAAACAGAATGCCGGGTATCGAAAACAGTATAGACGCCGGAACCATCTTTTGGGGTGAAGAGGCCGATATTCAGGAGATTTTGGGCAATCTGCTTGAAAACGCCTGTCTCTGGGCCAAAAGCCGTGTGCGCATATCCGTCGCAACACCCGAACCGGGCATGTTCACTCTGAGTGTCGAGGATGACGGCCCCGGCATGGGGACGGGTAAATCAGAGGTTCCGGCCCGGAAAGACGGCAATGATGAGCCCGAAGGGCATGGGCTGGGGCTTTTGATTGTGCAGGATATCGCGGAGCTTTACGGCGGATCCGTCAATATCGGGACATCCTCTCTGGGTGGTGCGCGCGTTTCGGTAACGCTGCCCGGGCAAATCGAAGCTTACAGAAAATCCGGAACGCGGCCCCTCAAAGGAAACTTACGCAGGACAAATTGATCGGTTTACCCGGTTTTCGGCAGGTGAAACCGGACAGGCTAACTGCGCCTGACCGATAAGTTCTGTCGTCTTCCCAGCATGTGATATTCGAACAGGCACCAGACATAGATGGTGGCCGAGTAGACGTAATAGACCTGATGGTAGAGCAGACATTTGAACGCAAACCACGGCCCGTCATGCCCGGACATGGCGCGGACCAGATCGAGATTGGCGACAAAGGCCGCAGCCAGTAACACAAAAGGCAAAGGCCAGCTTCCGGGCCAGAACGGCAGGGCCAGAAGCGACAGCAACAGCAGCCCGGCAATTGCGGCCCGTGCGCGTTCAGCCATTGAGGTGTTCAGGTCATCCGTCAGCCCCTCGCGCGAGATCATCAGCCGGGCCCAGGGCAGGGCGCGACAGAAGATATCCGTGCTCAGGCTGTTGCGGATGGTCCAGACTTTCAGATGCTTGCCCTGCAAAAGCGGCTCGACCAGGATGCGGCGACCGGTGCCCGCGATCCGATAGCCCAGTTCGATATCCTCGATCGAGGGGACCTCATAGGTTTTCACGTCGAACCCGCCAACCTCAAGAAACACATCGCGCCGGATGGCGCCGCACCCGGCCCAGAAGGTGCGCGCCTCGCGGCGGGCGCGCTGATGGTGATAGCGATGCAGAAGGTTCTTGTAGCGTGAAAACCAGGCCTGCCCGTCCGGAGCATCGTCATAAGATCCGAACACGGCGCCTACATTGTCTTCGGACATCGCCCGGCGAATATGGTCCGGCCCGTCCGGCCAGGCGATGACATCGGAATCCACAAACCACAGAATATCGCCCGTGGCCTGCTGCGCCGCCAGATTGCGGGCGGCACCTGGGCCGCCATTGACCGGGGTGGTCAGAACGGTCGCGCCCATTTCCCGGGCCAGCGCCGCGGTGCCGTCCGGGGACTGGTCATCCACCACCAGAACCTGCTGTACCTGCCCGGTATTCAGCATTTCAATCAATGGCGGCAAAACGCGCGGCAGCAGATGTTCGGCGTTATAGGCGGGCATGACCACGCTGATGGAAGGGGATTGATCTGACATCACGGGGCTTCTCCGGCCGTATCTTGCGGCGCTGATGAACGTTGAACAAGAAAAAGAAAGGCGGCCGTAAAGGGCAATAACCACATCACGCGGGCGCCATATCGGTCTGCGGGTTGCGAGACCCCGCCACAGACCAGTGCGTTGACTGCGATTCCGATCAGGATGAACAGCGCAAACAGCTTCATGTCCCGCGATACACGACCCGGCCGGAGCAAAACAAAGACGATAAAGGCAAAAGACACGGCATAGATCACGCCATGCACGATATCGATGGTTTCGATCCAGGCCCTGTCCCGAGATAACAAACCGCCCTGCAACATATCGGGCCGCGTGTCTTCCATTCTGGCCAGCCAGCGGGCGTTTTCCAGCTCCACATCTGTCGGGATCGTCATGGTGATGCTATGGCGCAATACCTGATGATAGCCGTTTCTGGCCAATGCGAAAGACGTCGCAATCGGTCTGGACAGGAAGACCGCCTTGGCAAAGTCCTGCTGCGCCAGCGCCACCTGTTTTTGCTCTTCCGGCGACAGCAGCCGGAATGATCCCAACCGGGAGGAGCGCTCGAAAATGATATGGGATGGGGTCAGTCTGTAAGGGTCATCCGACCATGAAAGCGCCTCATACAGCGCGCAGGTCGGTATATCTGCATCCGGGCAGACATCACTCAGATAATCCATCCCCGGCCCGTCAACGATGAGCCGGGCGGTGATATGCGGCGTATAGACGACCTCTTTGTTGGTAGCGATTTCCACGGTGACCTGAAACGCCTTACGCTCGGCCAGTGCCAGTGCCAGAACCATCATCATCAGGATCGTTGCACGCCAGCGCCGCGATCGTTTCTCGCTGAGCGCTGCCAAAGCCACAAAGGGGATCATCAACGCTGCAACCGCCAGATGAGACGGGTGCAGAAGTGCGCTGAACAGGGCCAGAGCGGATATCAGCAAAAGCTCCCAGGTCTGCATTATCCGCCCAAAAGCCGTCAGTGAGGCAATCACGATCAGCAACACCGGGGCAAAAATATCCGGCATCATATAGGCGATGTAAAACGGCAAAGAGGTGCTGGCCGCCGCCAGAAGGGGGATTGCGGTCATCAGCATTGTGTTCTGGGTGCCGTCCAGAGATTGGCCGGCCGTCCGGGCCAGCAACCAGACCGCAAAAAACGTGGCAGCCAGATGGATGATCGGAACAGCGTAAAGGGCGTCGGCGCGAAAAAACGCAGCTATGATGAGGCCATAGATCAGCGAGCGGGAGCCGGTTGCAGTCCCGTCATCATCTGCGGTGTACGTGCCGCCCGTCGTGGTGGTCTCGTTCACCGGCGGCAGCAGGCTGTTCAGGGCCACGCTGCCCTGTCGAATGTAACTGCCTGTGTCAAAGTAATAGAGCGGACCGCCGTTGATCAGAAACACGGACAGACAGGCAAGACCCGCCAGTACGACCAGCAGGACCGACCGGGTCTGCCAGGACAGCTTGTCTGAGGGCATCGATACGCTCATGTCGTTTCCGCAGCATTTGGTCCGGTCACGCAGGATGCGGTCGTGCCCGGACTGCGCCCGATGCTTGGGCGCATGTTATCGAGATTCGAAACAGACATGTTCATCAGCGTTTCTGGCTGCCTCCGTACAGCGGGCTGTGGGGCCGAGTTCTACTATGGCCATCGCCCGAAATCGCGCTAAGCAATCATTTGATCGCAAGAAAACCTTCAAAACAAATATATTTCTGAATGCTCATCACATCCTTGAAGCCGGCCCGGCCCAGCAGATCCAGATTGCCCTGGGTGGAAAACGGCTCCAGCACGCTTTTCAGACTGCGCGCCTTTTCGACAATTTCTTCGCTTGAGAACCCGTGGCCGATTTTGAACTCGTTATAGAGTTGGGTCACAAGATCCTGAAACCGCGCATCCGGCCCCCGGACCTTTTCGAACATGACAAACGCACCACCCCAGTTCAGGGTGTTGTAGATCTTGGTGAACAGTTCTTGCCGGTACCGGGGCGGGATGAACTGCATTGTATAATAGCTGACGATCATGTCCGCCTTTTCCATCTCCATATGACGGGCATCGTCATGAAGAATGGAAATGTTCGGGACATCCGCACAATGAGCTTCGGCGACTTTCACCATTTCGGGTTCGACATCGATGCCGATCCAGCGCGCATCCGGCTTTCCGGCATTATGTTCTGCCAGCTTGCGGATCAATTCACCTGTCGATGTGCCGATTTCATAACAAAGGCTGTCATTGCGGACGAAAAAATCCGAAACCTGACAGATCAGGCCGTGGCCCATTTCGTAAAGAGGAACAGATAATTTGATGTGGTCTACAAACGTATCGGGAACATCGCCCCCAAAGGTCCAGTTCGCATTCTCAGCGGCTATGTTCTGGCCAACACCCATGCGTAACGTCTCCTCGCTAATAGGCAGGCACAAGGAACAAACGGCTAAAAACAACTTCCGATTGAGGATGCGTGCCTGAACTTGGTACAATAACAGTCCAAGGCTACACGAAACTTTCGGGTCGTCGAAGGAGAAATATGGCCGCCCCCGGGTTTCTGGTCTTTTTCTCTTCTGGCGTGGTCTGCTGGTCCTTTGTGAAGTGCTGAAAATGGACAGTGCATCGAAATGATTTGCATTGTTTCCCGCCCTGTGCGGCACGCAGGCGCGCGCCATGTGAAAAGGTTGTTTCGGTTGCACCTTATCGCGGAGAGATCGAGTACAGTTTTGCACCGTTTAAACCTGCTCGGATTATGTGTGGTGCCGTGCCAGAACGCTCGGAATCGCTGGAAGTCGGCATGTTTTTCCAGACGCAGATTCGCCTTATTTGGGCGATTCTGGTTCACGTTAAAGAAACAAACTGTAATCAATGAACTTATTGTGCTGGCCAAAGGGGCATTGCGCCAAAAAAAAGCCACAGTTCCGAGGAAAATCCTTCGCAATCAAATAGAAATGAATTATTAATGTTTGCAGTAGGTGCCCTGCCGGGATTTCGAGCGGGTTGTGTGTATAAAAATCAAAGGTGGGACTTTGTATGTTTAGAAGTTTGAAAATGATGGCGGCAGGGGTTGTTGCTGCTGTAATGATGGCCGGATCGGCCAGTGCGCTGACCTCGGTGTCAGCGGGTGGCGGCCCTCTGGCAGGGGGTGGATATGACATCACCTCCGACACGCTCTTCTCTGGTACGGTTTCCACAATGGGTGGACCGGGATCGTACGCAATCAACTTCCAGTCGCCCATTGATCCTCTTTCTGGTGTTGCGAACGCTTCGATCACCATCAATTTGCTGAGTACGTTCACAGGTCTGACGGTGAGCTGGGTCGACGCATTGAACCCTGCCAACGTTTTGGCATCGACGTTTGTTCTGGGCGGTGTTCAGACAACACTCAGCACACTGTTCAGCAGTGTCAGCCCGAACACCCTAAGCCAGAACTTAGTGTTCAGCTGGGCCAACTCTCAAGGGGCGACAGATTCCAATGGTAACCTGGTTCCGGTTACGTTTGACTTCGACGTGGCTCCGGTTCCGCTGCCCGCCGGTGGTTTGCTGCTTCTGACTGCGCTTGGCGGTTTGGCTCTGACGCGCCGCCGCAAGGCCGCCTGAGCGGACACACAAACCTGACAGACAAAGCAAGGGGCCGTTTTCACGGTCCCTTTTCTTTTGGTCAGATGTTGCCGCCCGTTGCCTGATGCAGCATCCAGATCATCCTCTGGCATCTGAGCCGGAACAATGTGGAGATCGCCCGCCATGTTTCGCCTGCCGAGGCCAGCTTGTCGCTGGAGATGACCTTTGGCGTATGCACGATCGCGCTGGCGGGCATGGCCAACCCCCGGATTGCCCACCGTAGCCGCGCACCGGGATTGGTGCCATGCAGCAGATACGCCTCTTGTGTCGTGCGCCGCCACTTGGCTTTGAGCGCGGGCCAATCCTGCCGGGATGGATGGCTGACGCGAAAGTCATCCCGGTATATCAGGTTATAACCCCGTGCGACCGCGCGCATGGTCCATTCCCGATCTTCCGATACACCGTTGATGAAGCCGCCGATCGCATCGAACACATCCCGCCGGGTCAACAGGTTGCCCGCACCGGAAAACCCCTGAACCTCGATATACCTGCGGAAGTTGAATGCAAAAACAGCCTCGAACGCTTCGGCACCGCTGCGGGGTGACGGGGTTTCGTCAAAAACATCCACCCGGCCGCCGATCAGATCGGCCTGATCCGCGACCTGTCGCCCGACGGTCAACCAGTCCGGCGCGGGCACACAATCGGCATCGATGAAGAACAACCGCTGTGCCGTGGTCTCGGCAACCCCACGGTTGCGCGCATGAGCTGCACCTTTTTGGTGTTCGGTGACAAAACGCATTTCGGGAAAGGACTGCCGTATCGCCTCCAGCGATACCGGAGAATTGTTGTCGACAACGATGACTTCCGTCGCCGTCAGATCATTCTCTCTCAGGGCAAGAAGGCACCGCTCCAGCCGGGGCAGATCATTGTAATGGGGAATGATCACCGCATCGATCGGAGCTGCGTCAGTAGGATCCGTACTCATTGCCAAACGTCCCGCTGATGTACCGGCATTTGTTCAACACGATCCCCATGACGCTGGTCAATCCCGCCAGTTGCTGCTCGGCAACGTCGATATGATCTATGCTGGTCTCTTCGGCCGCCGCCAGAAGCAGGGCGCAATCGACATTCCTGAGAAATCCGTGGCTGTCATCGCTCATCATCAGGGGGGGCGTGTCGAACAGAATGATGTCGGGTTTGTAGTCCGCCTCGAGCTGCTCAAGAAATTCGATTGCCCGTCGGCTTTGCAGAACTTCCGCCGGGTTGCGTGTCGATGCGTAATTTAACCCGAAGAGCACATTGTTCCCATAACGCAATGCATGTTCGTGGAACGGTACCTTCCCCTGAATAACGTCTGCCATGCTGTGGCTGCCGGTTTGTTTCAGGATCTCGGCCAGCCCTCGACGCCGCATGTCGAAATCGATCACGATCGTGCGCAATTCGTCCTGCCGCCCCAGGCTGAAGGCCAGATTGGCGGTCGTCGTGCTTTTGCCGCATCCGCTGTAAGGGGATGTCAGTGCGATCCGGTGCCAGTCATTGGAGAGAGTCTGCTGCAGCATCTTGGTGCGCAGCATGTCATAAGGGGATGCGTCTGCGCCGCCATGGAATGACATCAACCGGTTGCGCGAGATGAGGCGCTGCTCGATCTGTAT
The DNA here is from genome assembly GCF_947497005.1 of uncultured Ruegeria sp. Lineage (GTDB taxonomy): Bacteria > Pseudomonadota > Alphaproteobacteria > Rhodobacterales > Rhodobacteraceae > Ruegeria. The sequence goes on from NZ_CANMFF010000019.1 coordinate 60,291, forward strand.
CTCGGGCACACTCAGCCAAATATCTTCCCCGGCGCTTTCCTGCGGTGTCGGGGGCTGTTGAATTTCTGCGGCAGGCACAGGCTGAGATTGCTGCCGACTGTTGCGTTCTTCACGCGCTTTCTGAATCGCTTGCTGAAGACGGTCCATTACATTTCCACCAAATCAATCGAAACAATACTCACCAGAAGGTCTCCAGCTTATCCATGACTCTCTCTGCAATAAGATCGAGGGGCAGGTAATAGATGTGCACCGCCCAAACCGCTGCGGGAACTCCGACCAGAATGGCCAATATAATGCCACCCCATACGGTTCGTTGCATGATCACTTCGCCGCGTGACGGGGCATAGGGAATGGTGGCAATCGGCCAGACTTCAAGCTTGCTGATCAAATCTTCGGGCCGACGTACGGACCGGTTCAGGATCTCCAGCAGAACCACAAGTCCCAGCCCCAGTGCGATGCCAAAGGCGGCCCCCCCTCCGGCGATCATCAATCGGTTCGGTTTGGCCGGTTCGGTTGGTGTGGACGGGTGTTCAATGACGGAAATACGCTGCCCCTGGGACGTGACTTCGATCCGTTCTCCGGTCGAGGCCTCGGCTAGCCGGCTGATCGCGACGTTATACTGGTTTTGTATATTGTCGTGCTCGCGCTGCAATTCTGCAAGCGTGATGGCGTTGGCGGGGGTCTGGTCAATCGTCAGGGTCAGCGCGTCGAGCCGGTTCTGGGTCACGCGGCGCTGATCTTCGAGCGCAGAAATCTGCGAGTCGACCTGAGCCAGTTGTAGATCCAGAGTTGAATTGCCTGTCTGTGTGTTGGGTGAGGTGGGGGCGGTCGCTTGCTCGGCGGCCACGACCTGCTCAAGCTTTTCGATTCTGGCGCGGAGCAGTTTGATCTGGGGGCTGTTCTCGGAATAGACCACGAGCTGATTGTCGAGCTGTGATTGCAATTGACTTAGCTGTTGTTGTGCCGGGGTCTGGTTTTGCTGTGGGGGGGGGACAACCTGCCCTGTCGAGCTGAAGATACTCATGAGATTTTCCCGCTGCGACTTAAGGGAAAATATCTGCTGATCGGTCTGTTCAAGATTGGTTTGCAACGCTCCTTGCTGAGCCAGCCTGAATTGCAGGCTGTCGGGGAGCGCATCAGAATTGTCATTCTTGAACTCGAGAATGCGGGCGCTGCGCCTGCTCAGCTCGTTGCTCAGGCGGTCAACTTCCAGCTGAAAGAAGGCCAGCGTGTCGGTCGCGCGTTCCTTGCGGTACGCGACATCCAGTTTCTGGATCTCCGTCAGATATGCATTCAATACGCCAGCCGCGATCTGGCCGGTCCGTGCCTCGAAACTGATTGTCATCAGGTTGGCCTGATTGAGACCACCAGAAGTCCAGATCGAGGTGTTCTTGCGCATGGCTTTGACAATCTGGTCAGGGCTTGCCTCATCCTGGTTGGGCAGAACCTGAAACTCACGTGCTATCTCCAGAAGGACCGGACGGGTCAGCAGGCGTTGTTCGATGATCTGAAGCTGTTCCGCCGCAGGTGTCGTGACGGTACTGGCCGCCAGATTACCCGGAATCTGAGGCGATTCAACAATCAGGCGCATCGTCGAAACATATGTGGCAGGCAGTGATCTGGCGACAATGAAGGACGCAACAGACACGATCAGGGCGACGATCAGAAAATACGGAAACCGTCTGAGGAAAATGGAGAAATAATAGCGTACAGGACCCATCTTAGACCGTCAGTTCTTTCTCGAGTGAATTTCCGCCAAAGAATACACCATCATCAGCCACCTGATTGATGATGGTTTCATCGACTTTATCCGCTTCATTTGTCCAGGCGTAAAGCAGGGCGAAATCGCAAAATTGGTTGACCAGGCGCGGGACCCCGCGGGTCTGTTGAAAAATCAGCTTGCAGGCCTCTTCCGAAAACTCGTCCCCTGAACCGCCCGCCGTTTTCATCCTGTGCCTGATATAGGCTTCGACCGACGGCTCATCCATCCGTTCCAGGTGAAAGCTTGCGGCGACGCGCTGCGTCAGCTGACGCATTTTTGGATCCAGAACCATGTCGCGCAATTCGGGCTGGCCCACCAGAACAAGCTGGATCAGCTCATCCGTGTTCGAGTTGATATTGGTCAGCATCCGGATTTCTTCCAACCCTTCGACAGTCAGGTTCTGCGCTTCGTCAAAGATCAGAACCACCCGCCGACCTTCGGCGTATTCCGCGACAAGGAAATCCTGCAGCGCCCGGAATATCTGGACATAGCTTGCATCCGCCTCAATCGGCAGACCCAGCGCGTGCAGGACCCATTGCAGCAATTCTCCGCGACCGCCCTGTGCATTCGAGATCAGCCCAACGGTGATCGAATCTTCCATTTCGCTCAGCAGATGCTGCACCAGGGTTGTTTTCCCGGCCCCGATCTCTCCGGTCAGCACCGTGATGGGGGCGCAGCTCATGACGCCGAATTGCAGCACCGAGTAACCGCGTTTGTGCAGCGGTGACCAGTACATGAATCCGGGATCCGGAAGCAGCGTGAAGGGCCGCCGGTCAAGCCCGAAATAATCTAGATAAAACCCGTCACTGGACGCCATTGCACCTCGGTTGCCTTCCGCCTTGTCAAACCTCGCACTGGCCCCCCGGAGATTATCCAAACTCATACTCTGAACCACCAGAAATCCCTTACACAACGAACACATCACATAAACAAAACGTACTTGGGTACTACCTTGCCATAAAATCAAGATAGCAGGCATCACTAAACTGCACACGCGGTGAATTGACCTGCCCGCCCTCTCAATCGGAGGTATTTGATGTGATTGTTTCCGTCACGTCCTCAGTGATTGCCCGGGAAAGATGCGACCATAACCCGATGTGATCACAGATCAAAAAAGGGATTCTGGAGGGCGAAATCAAATCCAAAGAATCAAAATTCCATCCATTGTGTCCCTGGAGGAAACGAAAATTCATGAATTTGCGACGGATCAGCCGGGTGCAGTTTCACGATACCGTTAGAAAACGCTTCTATTCAGTGGTCAGAGAACATGTTTGCCAGCATTAATGTTTTGCAAGGCAGGTGGAATTTGTTAACACTTGGCTACGGGAAAGTGGCCTCGCGGGCGAGTAAGCGCAGGGCCGAAGTGGTATAGAAATATAAGATTTTAATCATATGTAGTTGAGGCCGAGCGTGTTTTGTTCGTGAGTTTGGTGAGTGGTTCGTGAGTAATTGTGTGTGTTGGGGGTTTAAATAGTGACAAGTCATTCGAAAGAAGTGGCCAACGCTGGCGCGGGCTACTCCGGTATTTCTGTTGTACCTGCCTCGGTGTCATATCCCGGGATCTACAGAAGCGGTGGCAAGCGTCTTTTTGACATAGCATTCGCAGTGCTTGCAGCGCCTTTTGTCGTGCCGGCGGTGCTGTTGCTGGCCGCGTTCCTTGCGTGTCAGGGCGTGACCCCGTTTTACCGGCAGGAACGGGTCGGCAAGAATGGCAAAGCCTTCAAGATGCTTAAATTGCGTACCATGGTGCATGATGCTGAAACCGTGCTGCAAGAGCATCTGGCAACGAATCCCGAAGCCCAGGAAGAATGGGACCGCGATCAGAAGCTGCGCAATGACCCGCGGATCATCAAATTCGGAACTTTGCTGCGCAAATCCTCGATGGATGAACTGCCGCAGTTCTGGAACGTTTTTATCGGTGAAATGTCCGTGGTCGGCCCCCGCCCGATGATGGTGAACCAGAAAGAAATGTATCCTGGAAAATTCTATACCGCCATGCGCCCCGGCCTTTCGGGACCCTGGCAGGTTTCAAAGCGCAACCAGTCCACATTTGCTGAGCGCGCGTTTCACGATACCGAATATTGGAAAAGCATGTCGTTCGGTACGGATGTTTCAATCGTGTTCCGGACCATTCTTGTTGTTTTGCGCGGCACGGGCTGCTGAGAACGGGCCGTGCGACCGAACAGATTGATTGGCTGTATGCTTTTTTCATAAATTTTGCGGGAGAACAGCAATGAGCTGGATCGTACCTCCTATTGGTGCACGACTGCTTGTCGCCTTTTTTGCGGCAACGCTCTTGCTGAGCGCGTGCGACTCGGCCGAGGAACGGGCCGAAGCGCATTTTCAGGCAGGGCTTGCCCATCTGGAAGCCGGTGATGTCGAGCGCGCACTTGTTGAGTTCAGGAATGTCTTCAATCTCAATGGCGAGCACAAAGAAGCCCGGCTGACCTTTGCCAGGCTGGAGCGTGAGCGTGGCAACATCTCGGTTGCATATGGTCAGTATCTGCGGCTGGTAGAACAGTATCCGGACAACCTTGAGGGTCACCGCAACCTTGCCGAGATGGCTCTGGAATTGGGCAATTGGGAAGATGTCAGACGTCACGGCGCAGTGGCGGGTACTCTGGCTCCGGATGATATGGAAATCAAATCCATCAACAATATGCTGACCTATACCGATGCGGTCAGGAACGGAGATTTCGCAGGTGTGGACGTCACCGTCCATAAGGCCCGGGGGATGATCAAAAGCCACCCGGAACTGATGACCGCGCGCCAGATCGTAATTGATCATCTGATCCGTGATGAGGACTGGTCCGGCGTTCTGCAGGAAACAGAGGTGGCCATAGCCACCGATCCATTGGAAGAAAGCCTTTATGGAATCCGGCTCCGCGCCCTTCAGGAACTGGATATGCCTGCTGAGATCGAGGCATTTCTCAAGCAGATGGCCGTGACATTCCCTGACGATGAGGGCGTCGAGCAGTTGCTTGTGCAACATTATATCGACCGGGGAAATCTGGATGCGGCAGAACTGATGCTGCGGGCCGAGGTGGATCCGCTCGCTGAAGACCACATGCCGACACAGCGGCTGATCGCCTTTCTGAACGATAACCGCGACTCAGCAGCGGCAATTGCCGAGCTGGATACGATCATCGCCCGGAATGGCCCGAACACGTTCCAATTCAAGACGGTGCGTGCAGCGCTGAAATTCCGATCGGGTGATGAACACGCCGCGATCACCGAGATGCGGGCGCTGCTTGAAGGGGCGGAAAGAAATATACAGACCCGGGCCAGTGAGGTAGAGTTTGCTCTCATGCTGTTCCAGTCCGGCAAACCCGACGAAGCCCGCGCTTTGGTTGAAAACGTCCTGTCAGAGGATGCCGCCCAGGTTGGCGCGCTCAAGTTCAAGGCGTCATGGCTGATTGACGAGGACAAGACCGGCGATGCGATTGTGCTTTTGCGCGAAGCGCTGGGTCAGGCGCCCCGCGATCCGCAATTGATGACACTGATGGCCCAGGCGCATGAGCGTAATGGAGACAGGGAGCTGATGGGCGAGATGCTGGCCCTGGCGACAGAAATTTCCGGTAATGCGCCGGACGAAACACTGCGCTATGTCCGATTTCTGATCGCGGACGGCGACCTGGAGATCGCCGAGCGTGTTTTGACCCATGCCCTGCGCCAGACCCCGGACCATTCCGAGCTTCTGCTGCTGTTGGGTGAGGTTTATCTGAGCATGCAGAATTGGGACCGCCTGGAAACCGTACTTCTTGCCATCAGGGATCTGGACAGCCCGGAAACACGGCGCGCTGCGAATGAACTCAGGGCCCATATGCTGGCCGCACAGCAACGCACACAGGAGCTGACCTCGTTTCTGAACGAGTTGGCGGCTGATCCTGAATTTGGCTTGCCCGCCGATATCGCGCTTATTCGCCTGATGCTGACAAAAGGGCAGACAGCAGAAGCCTTTGCCCACCTTGACCAGTTGCTTGCGGAAGATCCGGATTCTTTGCCAATCCGCCTGATCAAAGCCCGCGCCCTGATCGGTGAAGACAAACGCGGCGAAGCGGAACAGCTCTATCGTGTCATTCTCGAAGATTATCCGACCACAACACGGGCATGGATTGCGCTGCACGGATTGGCAACGGAACGGAATGCGCCGGATCAGGCCAGAGAAATTTTGACCGAGGCCCTGGCCAATCTGCCTGAAAGCCCGGCTCTGCTCATGCTGCAGGCGGCCGATTACGAACGCACCGGGGACCTGGATCAGGCAATCGCAACATACGAAAAGCTTTATCCGATCACCAATCGCTCGCTGATTGTGGTCAACAATCTCGCAAGCCTGCTGACAACACATCGCGACGATGACGAGAGTCTGCGGCGTGCGCAGGTTCTGGCGCAACGTCTGCGCGGCACGCAAGAACCGGTCTTTCAGGAAACATACGGCTGGGTGGCCTACCGGATGGGAAATTATGAAGAGGCGGTCACCTATCTCGAATCTGCGGCGACAGCATTTCCCGAGCATCCGCTGGTTCTGTATCATCTGGGAAAAACATACGCGGCTTTGTCTCGGAACGAAGACGCTCTGCGCATTTTCCACAAAGCCAGGGCTTTTGGCGGCGCTTCTACAGAAATCGCATCATTGGTTGAAACCGAGATTGAACAGCTGGGCGCTGCATCCGACACCAGCCACTAACACAGCTGATGACGCCGCTGCATTTCTGCCGCATCTTGTGTGTATCAGACTCGCTGCAGATTGTTTTGTATCCTGTAGGGCGGCATAAAGAAAGAAAGTGAGAGATTTGAATATGCGTACAGTTATCGGATCATTGATCGCTCTTGTCATTACCATGATCGCGGCCACCGGAGCGTGGGCGCAATCGTATCAGATTCAGCCGGGCGATGCATTGCAGGTTGAGGTTCTCGAAGATCCCACCCTGAACCGGACCATTCTGGTTCTGCCGGACGGATCCATCAACTTTCCGCTTGCCGGTTCGATCCGGGCGGCCGGCCAGTCAACCAACGGATTGAGCTCGGCGCTCTCATCGGCGCTGGCTTCGAACTTCAATACGCCGCCGACAGTCTTTATTTCAGTGGCGTCGCTGGCCCCGCCACCGCTTCTGGGCGGACAGGCCGCATCCGGACCAACCATCGATGTTTTCATCATGGGCGAGGTCAATGTGCCCGGCAAGCATCTGGCAACCGAAGGCACAACAATTCTTCAGGTTTTGGCTCAGGCTGGTGGTCTGACCAATTTCGCGGCCCGCAAGCGCATCGAATTGCGCCGGGCTGACAGTAAAACAGGCGTGATGAGAAAATATACTTATAACTACAAAGGCTCGGGCGGTGGCATCCAAGGCAATACAGTGCTTAGACCCGGAGACGTGGTTGTCGTACCAGCACGCCGCTTGTTCGAATAGGGGCTGATACAGGTGGGGAAATCCAGGAGCAGACTGTCCACCATTCTGGGGGGCGGGATCGCTGTCATAAGTTCGTTTACACCGGCCGTCGGGCAGCAAGCTTCGACCCAGCAAACGACTGCGCAGCAGACACAGACCTCGACACAGCAAACATCCGTGCAGCAGACCACAGTTGCTTCGACGGTCGTGCAGCAAACGCCCAGCCAGCAATTGATCGCACAACGGGCACAGCGAAACCCGGCCCGCAGGGTCGGTCTGCCAACCGGTCAGCAGCTTGGCACTGGTACCGGCCTGAGTGTGACCCTGGATTACCTGTCATCCCTCAGACATGACGATAACCTGCGCCTGACCGATCCTTCGCTTGGCTCGACTACGTGGTGGGAAAACACATTAGCCCTGAACGTGCTGAAACAGACAGCAGACTCCAGGTTATCATTCGATCTGTCGGGGCTTTACCGGATCGCCAACGAACCGATTATTGGAACGGATTCCAGCTTCTCAGATCCGCTCGCACGGCTGGATTATCAACGGACGCGCTCAAATAGTCAGCTTGGACTCCTGCTGGAATATAGCGAACGGGATCTGGCCTTCAACCGCTCACTGACCGATACCAACCTGGATGGGGTCATCGATATTGCAGATGTGATCGGCACCATCGGAGATCAGGTCGACACACGCGGAGATCTGGACTGGCAAACCGGTTTGAACGATCCGCTGGGATTCCAGTTCACCTACAGTCATCGCGAACGTTCATATACGAACACAATTGACCCGAACCTATTCGAAAACAGAATTGACGACTACTCGGCGACGGCATTTTTTCGGTTTTCGCCGGTTTTTCAGAGTGATTTGCGTATCGCATATTCTGAATTTGCCGCCGAAGATAGCGTGCGAACAGATGAGCAAACGACGGTTGTATCCATCGGAGGAACATATGATGTTTCCCCCATTACCACCATCAACGCAAGCATCGGCTACAGCCAGGTTGACGACACCCAGCGCGCGACAAACACAACGACGGTAACAGAGGATTTTGTCTGGAGCTTTGCCTGGACGAAAACTTTGCCAGACGGCTCTGCCGATTTTCAGATTGATCAACTCTTTGGCGTGAACGGCTCGCGGATAAATGCAACGGCTGGCCGCAGTTATCAGCGGCCCAATAGCGTTTTGAGCTTCAACGCCGGGTTTACCCGAGGGCCCTTTGACGAGGTAACGCCAATTGGCCAGATCGATTACAGATACCAGTTGGCAAGTTCTCAGTTAGGAGCAACCCTGCAGCGCCGGGTTGCCACAAGCACACAAAGTCTCGAGACACGTCAAACGGTTGCCTTTCTGACCTATGATTATTTCATCAATCAGGTCTCCGGCCTGTCCTTCACCGTCAACTATATCGATCAGGAAGACGAAGGGCCTGGCCCAACCAACCCACGCGATCGCAGCACGTTCACAGCCTCCTATACGCGTGCGATTACCCGAGACTGGGCTTTGAATGTGGGGTACCAATACGAACGGGATGATCAGAATGGCTTTGCAGCAACGTCGGACTCTGTCTTTGTGACGCTGGGGCGGCGGTTCACCCTTAAACCCTGACTTTCAGTTTCGCGGCCTGCAGTATCCACAATCAGGGCATTCCGCGCTCAATGTCCCGAAACGGATCAAAATAGCGGGAGCTTGAGCCGTCATAATTTCAGTCCGCACCTTATTATGCATGATGGGCAGTGATGCATCGTTCCGATTCTAAAAACAGCCGCAGCAATATCCTTGAAGCGGCCCGGGCGGGTCTGCCGGTCATAAACACCGTCGGGCTGTTCTGGTTTGTCCTGTTGCTGCTTGGGTCGGTGCCCGTTTTCTGGATCGGGATCGTGTCTCTGGGGGCCGCATGGAGCACCCCTGAATACAGCCATGGCCCGCTGATTCCGATCATTTCGCTGTATCTGTTCCTGCGCGAATTGCGGGACATGCCGCCACCCAATCCGGTTGTGCATGATCGCTGGCCCGGTGTGGCGGTGATTGCCGTTGCCCTGCTCATCGCCATTCTGGGTAATCTGGCCCGCATCCCCGATATCGTCACCTATGCGATGATCATCTGGGTGGGCGGTGTCATGCTGACCGTGTTCGGCTGGCAGCGGGGCAAATACCATCAGCTGCCCGTGCTGCATCTGGTGTTCATGCTGCCCCTGCCACAGTTCGTCTATTGGAAGCTCACGATCTTCCTGCAATGGATTTCCTCCGAGCTGGGTGTCTGGTTCGTGCAAATGGCCGGTGTTTCGGTCTTTATCGAAGGCAACATCATCGATCTGGGGGTCTACAAACTGCAGGTGGCCGAGGCCTGTTCCGGGCTGCGCTACCTGTTCCCGATCCTCAGTTTCTCGTACCTCTTTGCCCTGCTTTATCGGGGGCCGATCTGGCACAAGGCGGTTCTGTTGATCTCGGCAGCCCCTTTGACCGTGTTGATGAACTCGATCCGCATCGGCGTCATCGGCGTGCTGGTCAATCAGCACGGCATCGAGCAGGCCGAAGGCTTCATGCATTTCTTTGAAGGCTGGATCATCTTCCTGCTCTGCGTCGCCATTCTGTTCCTGATGGCAATCGGCTTGCAGCGTCTGGCTCCGAACCCGCAACCCTTCAGCGAGACCATCGATCTGGATACTCAGGGGCTGGGGTCTGTTGCGTTGCGGATCGTTGGCATTCGCGCATCGATGGCGCTGGCCGTTGCGGCCCTTCTGACGCTTGTGGTTTCAACCGCCTGGACCCTGCGGCCCGCTTCCGAAGTGCAGCCTGTCGAGCGTGATCCGTTTGTTCTCTATCCACGGCAACTTGGCCCCTGGTCCGGGTCGACCACCACGCTGGATGCGCAGGTTGAGCAGGTATTGGGCGCCAGCGATTACCTCAATGCCACCTATATCAATACCGGATCGGGCGATTTTGTGAACATGTTCGTGGCCTTCTACGACAAGCAAACCGAAGGTGACGGCATCCATTCACCCGAGGTGTGTCTGCCGGTTGGCGGCTGGGAAATCTTCAGCCTCGAACCGTATGAGATCAACCCCGGCGACACGCCATATGGCAGCTTTACGGTCAACCGCGCGGTGATCCAGAAAGAACTGTCAAAACAGCTGGTCTATTACTGGTTCGAACAGCGCGGCAAACGTATGGTCAACGATTTCCGTGCCAAGATGAGCGTCATTCAAGACGGCTTCACCATGGGTCGCACTGATGGGGCCATGGTCCGTTATGTGACCCCTATCCTACCCGGCGAAACCGAAGCGGATGCGGATGCAAGATTGCAGAGGTTCATGGAACCAAGCCTGAACCGTCTGCCGCGGTTTGTACCATTTTAAGAAAGGGGTTCAGTGTTTGGGTTTCCAAGCCTTCGACGCCAGATCTTCGTGGACGGATTTCGAGTGGCTGCGGCAAGAAAAATAGATTGCATAATGATGTGCTATTGATACCTGATGAAACAGTTTTTTTAGTTTTTAGTGTATGGTTAGAAAAGTGCTTGCGGCCGAAATGACTACGACATACCAAAGCCGTTCTTTGCGATCAGTTCTGGCACTAACGCTGCTCGCCAGCATCATTCCCTTGTGCGTGACACCCGTTTTGCCGCTGACGGATTTCTACGCCCATATTGCCCGTTATTACATTCTAGCCAATCTTCCGGACTCGGCCATACTGCAACAGAACTATGAGGCCGCCTGGCAATTGCTGCCCAATCTCGGACTGGATGTTCTGGGCACAGGTATCATGAAAGTGCTGCCCCCGCTTTTGGGTGCCAAGCTGATTGCCGGTCTGATCATTGCAGCCCCCTTCACGGGTATTTTGTACCTGTCACGTGTTCTGCATGGGCATTTGTCGGTGCTGACCGTGTTTCTGGCCGGTCTGGTGGCATATAACCATATCCTAATCTGGGGCTTTTCGAATTTCCTGCTTGGATTGGGAGTTCTGCTGGGCGCAACCGGCTATTGGATTGCGGCGCAGGACCGGCCTGTCCGGCAGCTGACCATCACAGCCTGCCTGGGGCTGCTTCTTTTCTTTATTCACGGATTGGCCTTTGCGCTGTGGGGGCTGCTGCTGGGTATGGTCGAATTGTCGCTTGCGCTCAGATCAGGCTATCCGGGGTTGTCGGTTTTGATACGCAAAGCCGCGAGGCTTGCATTCATCGCCGTCGCGCCGGCTGTGGTCTTTCTACAAACGAAAACCGCAAGCGGTGGAGACGCCTCACCTGTCTCAAGCCTTCTGACCCATGCCGAGCAAGGAACATTATGGACACGCCTGAGCACTGAAGTCCATCTGCGTATCGACGGTTTCCTGCGCGTGGCCGAATCCACGTGGCGCACGTTCGATTGGGGCTTTGGCATCCTGTTATGGGGCGTGCTGATCGGGGGCCTCATCGTCGGGATATGGCGGATCGATTGGCGTATGAAGCTTGCCGTGACGCTATGCCTGCTGCTGATCCTGATCATGCCTCCGACCCTGTTCGGTGTCGGACACCTGAGCGAGCGCATCCCGCTTCTGTTGCTGGCGCTTCTGGCTGCAAGCCTGTCTTTGGATCCCAGTGCGAAATCATCGACCCGCAAAACCGCCCTTGCCGTGATCGCCGGCCTGTTTCTGGCCCGAAACTTGCTGCTGAGCATCGGATGGTATCAGGATGGCAGAAGCTACACCTCTTATCTTGACGCACTTGATCGTCATGACACGCGCAGCCTGGGCGCGGGCGCTTATGTGGAGGATGCCAGGGATTCATGGGTTTTCAAACCCAACTGCAAGCCTCTGTCCTTTCTCATGATCTTCAACAGCACTGCCGTCCCGACCTTTGCCAACCCGACACAACAGCCGCTGCGCATCATTGGGCCGTTGAGCCATGTAAATGACATGGTACACAGTATCGCATTGAGTGCTAATCACACAGTGTCATCGGCTCTGAGCCTGCTGCAGGGTACCGAAGTCGATACAATCGTTGTCTGCTCAAAAAAAACGCCTCCTGTGCAGGCCCATGGTTTCGAGATAGTTGCGACAACTGCGCCATGGGCTTTGTATCAAAGGGCGGTTTCCCAATAATCACTGGTCTGACCCTGCATTGAGCCCCTCACCCTGTCCTGCGTTGTCTTGGCATCTTATCGAAGCGTCAGCCGTGAAGAAGAAAGCGCATGGGCGGGCAGGAACAAAACAAGCGGCGAAATAGCGATCTGGCTGATTACCCTTTCCAGATGCGCTTATAGGCAGCAATCAGCGCGGGCACCTGATGGGGCCAGGCCATTTCCGCCTCGACCCGGGCGCGACCGTAACGGCCCATGACAGCGCGACGGTCGTCATCGGCCAGCAACTCGGTGATCTTGTCGGCCATATCCACCGGATCGTTGGCCTTTGCATAAAGCGAGGCCTCTTGTGCCGAAAACCGCCCTTCGGTCACATCAAACTGAACGATGGGCTTTTCGAACGCCATGTATTCGAGGATCTTGTTCATGGTGGATTTGTCGTTCATCTCGTTCACCCGGTCCGGGTTCACGCAGACATCGGCGGTCGATAGAATCTCGAACAGATCCTGATCGGGCGCGCGGCCGGTGAAGGTGACGTAATCCGACAGACCCATTTCGGCAGATTGTTCCTGCAGCTTGTCAAGGCTGGGGCCCCCGCCCACAAGGCAGAACTGGATGTCGTCGCGGCCCTGAACCTTGACCAGATGCGCGACAGACTCCAACAGCAGGTCGATGCCTTCCTGATCGCCCATGACGCCGACATAGCCCACCATATATTTCCGCCCGTTGCGCCAGTCCGGGTTCGACGGCAGGTGCTGCAGGCGGCTGAGGTCAGGACCGGACCGGACGATAAACACATCCTCGGGCGCCATGCCGCCGCGTTCGATGGCGATCTTGCGATAACTTTCATTGGTGGCAATCGACACCCGGGCCGAGGCGAAGGTCAGCCGTTCAAACGTCTTCATCAGCTTCCAGAAGAAACCGCGCTTGTCGAATTTCGCCTCGTAAAGCTCGGGATTGATGTCGTGGTGATCAAACAGATAACGCACGCCAAACAGCTTGAAGGGCAGCGCCACCAGAAAGATCAGATCGGGCGGGTTGCAGCCATGGATGACGTGAAAGCCACGGGTGAATTTGATCTTCAGCGCCAGCCAGCTTTCCCAGAACAGCGCCGCGCCATATTCCAGCAGGTACCCCAGCGCGCCGCTGGCATCCAAAGGCAGCGGGTGGCGATAGACCTTGATGCCTTCGTCTTCCCACACGCGCTCCTCATGCCCCTTGCCGGTGGGGCAGATGACCGAGACCAGCGCGCCCGCGGCGGCCAGCGTGCGCGCCTCCATCCACACACGGCGGTCGAAGGGCACGGGCAGGTTTTCCACCACGATCAGAACCTTCAGCCCTTTCAGGGGCTGGCTCTGGCGCAGTTCCTCGAATGAGATCGGCTGAACGGCAGATACGGGGCTAGTCATATTCATAGGTTCTTACCACCTCTGTGTCGCCAAGGGTCAGCTCGTTCACGATCCGGTTCGATCCGATCACCAGATCCCAGGGCCCGGCCTCGGCCTCGGCCCGATCCACCAGCAGGCTGCCCACTGTAGGCAGATGGGTAAAGGTATAGCCCAGGTTTTGACCCCGCAGATCGGCGGGTTTGATCGCCGGATCATAGACCGACAGCTGATACCCCGCCTGCAGCAAGCGCCGGGCGATGTCGACATTGGGGCTTTCGCGCAGATCGTCGGTTCCCGCCTTGAAGGCCAGCCCCGCCATCAGCACCCTGCCGCCCTCGGGCAGCCGGTCCATGATGTCCTGCGCCTGATAGGTCTTATGCGCCTGATTGGTCTGCAACAGGCTGTCGATCAGATGGGTATGCGCGCCCACCTCACCGGCGATATGCTGCAGCGCACGCACATCCTTGGGCAGGCACGAGCCCCCGAACGCCCCCCCCGGACGGGTGTAATAGGGTGAGATGTTCAGCTTGGTGTCCGACACGAAAATCTCGTGCATGGTTTTGGCCGACACACCCATGCTGTGGCAGATCCGGCCGACCTCATTGGCAAAAGCCACCTTGGTCGCGTGCCAGGTGTTGTCGACGAACTTGGTGATCTCGGCCTCTTCGAACGCGGTGTAGAACACCGGCGCGTCCAGACCTTCGTGCATTTCGTCCATCACCGCCGAGCGATTGCCGTCTGCCGTGCCGACAACGATCTTGGGCGGGTTGAAGAAATCATCCACCGCCGAAGCCTCGCGCAGGAATTCGGGGTTATAGACGATCTCGACCGCCTGTGCTGTCCGCTCACCCAGAGTGCTGCGGAAGATCGGCTCGATCAGTTGGCGCACGGTGCCGGGGCGGAAGGTCGACCGGTATGCCACGGTCAGCGGTCGCGCCCGGTCGGGCGAGACGGCCTTGGCAATCTGGCGCGTCACCTCGGCCACGAAATTCATGTTATGCGAGCCATCGGTTGAACTGGGCGTGCCGACGCAGACAATGGCCAGATCCACATCGGACAGATCGGGGATTTCGACCGTCGCGCGGATCAGGTTCTTTGCAAGCGCCCCGGCCAGCAGTTCGGCCACCTTGGGTTCCTTGATCGGGGGTTGCCCCGCGTTGATTTCGGAAACCTTGTCAGCGTTCACATCGACGCCGATCACCTCGTGCCCTTCACGGGTCAGACAGCACGCCGCCGTGAACCCGACATATCCCAAACCGAAAATCGCAATCTTCATACTGTCATACCATCTTGAAAACAGGCGCCGGGTCCAGAAAACACCGGGCTCTTCTACTTGTTACCCTTGCGCAGTCAGAATCCAATCTGAGACACTGAGGTGAAACTTCATTTTGCTGTGTAATATTTTGTGCCGACTCGCCGCGACGGTACTGGGTGAAACATAGTGTACCTTTCAGACATTGGAAAAACATGCGATTTCAACACAAAAATATGTTTAGTGGTTTGACTAGCAGCCAGCCGACTAAATTTCTAGAACAGCAAGTGCGGGTTTTTTGAAGCACCGCCGAGAGTGGCCAGATTAGAAACATTGGTACGTTGATGAGTTTTTTGTTCCGAGTATGGAAAGGCAAACCTTTTGAAGCCTCCAGCTAAACCAGGCGTGACGATCGCCCCGGGCACACCCGATCACAGCGCGACCCTTACCAGGGGGGCCGCAACATTGTTTGCGTCCGGTATTTTCAGCCAGTTTCTGGGCGTTTTGACATTGGTTGTAACGGCCCGTCTTCTGACGCCGACGGATTTCGGGATCATCGCCTATTTCATAATCGCTGCCGCGTTTCTGGAAATCGTCCAGCGGGCCGTTTCCATGATCCTGATCCGCCAGCCCGAGATCACCGACGATCACCTGAATACCGTGTTCACAATGCAACTGCTGCTTGGGGTCTTTTCGGCGCTGCTGATCTGGGCCAGCGCACCTCTGATGACATTTTTCGGGCTTGCGGAGCTGACATCGCTTATTCCCGCGCTTTGCTTCATTGCCATCGCAAGTTCCGTCAAAAGCACGCGCTTTCCACTTTTGGAAAGAGATCTCCGGTTCGGTTTCATCGCAGGCGAAGAAACGACCAGCAGAATTGCATATACCCTGATGGCCGTCAGCCTCACATGGATATGGCGCGATTACTGGGCCATCGTGGTTGCCAGCGTCATCACACAGGTCATCCGGGTCATCTGGAGCTTTTCCGTCGCCCCGATGCGGCCCAGGTTAACGCTCAGGTGCTGGCATGATTGCATTGATGTGTCGTCATGGTCACTGGGGGCCCAGATCACCCAGTTTCTGATCAACAACATGCCCCAGATCGTCATCGGAAGCTCATTAGGGCTGGCCGATGCGGGGATTTTCAGGGTTGGCTATCGCCTTGTGATCCTGTTCACCAGTCAGATCATCGGCCCATTGGAGCGGGTGGTCTATCCAAGCCTTGCCAATACCTCCAGGACCCAGGGCTCCAGCCGGGAAGCCTTCGAACAGGTCAATGCCATCCTTTTGGGGATCATCGTTCCCGCCAGTGTCGGCATGGCCCTGGTCGCCAACCACCTGATCGTTGTCGTGGCCGGGTATCAATGGCTGGCTGCCGCACAAGTCATCTGGGTGCTTGCTCCGCTAAAAGCAATCGAGACGTTGCAGGCCAATGTCCGATCTGCCAGCTATGTCGAAGGCTCTACAAAGCGCCTGTTCCTGCGCAACATGATCCTGCTGATCGCTACAACTGCGCTGACGGTGCTGGGATCAAGCTATGGCTTCACCGGCGCGATCCTGGGCTCCGGAGCCGCCAGCCTGTTTGCAATCGGTCTGGCGTTAAGCATGGCCAAGGATTTCGGGACCGGCGGATTTCTGACACCAATCTTGGAGGCTTGGCGTACATTTGTATCGACCTTTGTCATGTTGCTTGCCGTTCTATTTGTCAGCAGCGCCTACGGCAGCGGCGACGCGGTGGGATGGGCTTACGAGACAGCGGAAGACTTGCCATTACTGCGCATCCGGTTTTCGATCAAAGTATTAGTCGGGGTTTTTGTATATGTCGGCACGCATTTGCTACTCTGGCGCCTTGCCGGGAAGCCAAAGGGCTTTGAAAGTCTAGCACTGGATATGGCCGCCAAAGCCAAAGCCAGGTTTATTCCGGCAAATTAAGGCACCGCCTGTTTCGAGGCGTTTTTTCCTGTAGCTCAGGTTGCAAGCGCCTCTTTCAGCGCAAAAACAATGTAATCAACGTGCGCACCTGTGAGAGATTGGTGCAACGGCAGTGCCACAACGCTGTTCTTAATCGCCATCGCTTGATCCTGACCTGTCCAGTTCAGATTGCTGTTGAAGCCTGCCCACCAAGGCGTCGCCCCGATCCCCCAACTCTGCAACTGTTGTACAATCCTGTCTCTGTCCGCGACCATGATCGGCATGTTGAGCGGGCAGGTCCCGGACGCAAGCTCTGGTAACAGCATACGTACTCCGACCATACCATCCAGCAGATTCCGATAACGTTCCCAGTGCGCTCTTCTGGCTGAAATGGCTTCTGAAACGGAAAATGCACGCAGCGGTCGTGACGCAAAAACACTCATTCGGGCATTCCGAAGGGTCGGATCGAAATAGTAATGTGAGGGAATATCTTCGAGTTGTTCTTCACCAGTGTTGACTACTGCGTCAACCTGATCCGGTCCACGCAATGCCCGCTTCAGCCTTTTTATGCGCTGTTGACCCAAGACATTTGCCAAGCCGGCGCGCGCCAGTTTCTTTGCGACTTTTTTACGTGGAGGAGATCGCGAAAACGGGTGTGCAAGCGCCAAATCCGCTGCATTAACAACAAGCGCTCCTCCTTCCAGAACGGGGACGAACTTGTGAAAGCAGAAGACCGAGACGTCCCCAACACGCCCCTCGGCCGGAGAAGCGCCGCTCAGAAGGCTGAGCGCGCAATCCTCGATCAGACGCAGCCCGTGTCGATCACACAACGCGCGCAGTTCTGCCAGAGCGGGCTGAATCACTCCAAAGTAATGCGTCACATAGATGGCCCGTGTCTGTCTGGTGATAAGCGGTTCAATCCGCGCGGGATCGGCAAGCAGGTTTTCGGTGACCGGGTACAACCGGACAGAAAGGTCGGCATCAATCAGCGGGTCAATCTCTGACCCGCAATTATAGGCTGGTACCAGCACCTCATCCCCTGACTTCAGTTCAAGAAGATCGCAAGCCGCCCGGATCGCCACACGCGTGTTGAAACTCCAGAAAACGGAACGCTCCCTGAACAGCGCCATAAACCCGCCCGCAGGATCGCGGCGAAACAAATTAGCCAGCCGCATCGAAGGGTCGTCGCAATAAAGCGTGCTCTTGCCTGTGCCGTTTCTCATCCCCGCTCCACAATTCAGTAACCCGCCAAGTCCGACGGCGTGTCAGACAGTTCTCATAACAATGTCCAAAAGGCTCAAGCCCTATTTTCCAAGTATTGAGCCTAGCCAGTAACGGCCTGTTTGACCTTTTTCAGCTGCCCCCGGATCAAGCTGCGGATGTTTCCCGTCAGATAGACATGTCTGTTCACAATCCTTTCCCGCGCAGAGATACGTCGGACAACCTGCGGATTGAATTCTGATTTGTATTTGTGAATGTTAAATTTCTTTTCGCCTGGGGCAGGTTCACGATATCCTTCGACATCCAGAATGCCGCATCCTCTTTCCTTGGCCCATCTCATCGCCTCCAACCACAAGGCCGGCGCAATGCGCAGATTGCCGGCGGCCCGCAAATGATCCGGCTCGGTGGTGAAGTGCCGACCATGTACAATGTCCCTGCTACGATACACCAAAAGCCCGGCCAGAAAGGTCTCTTGCTGCCAGGCCAGGATCGCGGTGCCTATCTCGTCCTGCTGCAATATGTCCTCAAACATCGCCTCATAGGCGGGAAGGCTCAGCTCGGGCAGCCTACGCGAGACGCGCAGTCGGTTCATGCTCTCGAGGAAAATGCGGAACTCTTCCGGGTTCTGCGCGCTTTGGAAGGTCACACCCTGCCGTTCTGCGCGTCTGACCTCGCGCCGGGCGCTTTTGGAAAATGCCGCCATGATCTCTTCGCTCGTGACCGAGATGTCGACCCATCCGGTTTCACGAAACTGGCTTTCTTCGGCCACGCGCCATCCCGCATGGGCCAGTGCAGTGTCCAGTGTGTCGGCCTCTTCTTCGGTCCAGAACGGTGTAACCGTCAGGCTGCCAACCCTTGAAAGCTCAGGCTGCCTACACAGCCCGTTCAGAAACGCCACCATTTCGGTGGCATCGTCGCAAACCGGGCCGCTCAGGCAATGGGCCCGGGACCAAGCACCGGGCAGATATGGGTGCGGTTCAAGCGAGATCAGGCCGACACCCACAAGCACACCCTCGCGCCGCGCCAGGGCATAAATCACCTTGTTTCCCAGTTTTTGTTCCGAATTTGCAAACAATAGTGATTGTCGGGGGTGCTGGCGTTTGGCTCCATTCAGGAATGCTACCCATTCATCATGTTGCTCTGCACTCAGGGCCTCAGTGCATTCAATCTTAACGCTGTCTTGCCCCACAAATTGTTGCACTGCCAAACTAATACCTCAATGCACTGATATATTTACTTCGAATTTCACAGCTACTTTTTCACAACAGTCATCATGTGACCGACTTCAGTGTATTCATAGATCAGAACAATGGCTAAACAATTTGAAAATGTAAGTGATTAACGAGAACAGAGTTTCATGACTTCACCGTCGCACGGCACGCAGAGCGAATGCGCTGTTTCCATTGTCATCGTGAACTGGAACACCCGGGATATTCTTCGGGACTGCCTGATATCCATTTCACAGCAAACCCGGAAGCCGCATGAGATTATCGTCGTCGACAATGCATCAAGCGACGGCTCCGCCGATCTTGTCCGCAACGAATTCCCTGATGTCCTGCTGATCACCAATGACACGAACCGGGGATTTGCCGCCGCCAACAATCAGGGACTGGAAATCGTGCAGGGTGACAATCTGCTGTTGCTCAATCCCGACACTATCATTCTGGATGGCGCGATCGACACCATGCTGGACTGGCTGGATCAGCACCCGGATGTTGGCTGCGTCGGCTGTCAGGTCCTGGAGGACGAAACCACCATCCAGCGCACCTGTTTTGCCGACCCCGGACCCGGCAATCTGGCCCTGACTGAATTCGGTCTGCACCGCCTGTCACCGCACAATCAGCTTCTGGCCCGAGCCGAGTACGGAGACTGGGATCGACGGTCGCAACGCGAGGTCGACGTCGTCTCGGGCATGTTCATGCTGGTGCCCCGTCGCGTCTTCGATACTGTGGGTCCTCTGGATGAAGCATTCTTCGTCTACTCGGAAGAGGCCGACTGGTGCCGCCGCATCCGCAATGCCGGCTGGAAATGCGTATTCGCACCCGAGGCGCAGATTCTGCACCTTGAGGGGGGTGGCAAAAGCACCGCTCAGATCCGTTCGCGGATGTATGTTCAAATGCAGAAAAGCAAGATAATCTATCTGCACAAGCATTATGGCCCTTGGGGCGTATTCCGGGGCCGGATGGTCTTTGTGGGGTCCTCCATATTGCGCTTTGTCATGTCAGTCGCAAACCAACGGGAAGAAGCCGCCGCGCGGCGGCGTCTGGCCCGGGCCTCGCTGCGCTATCACCTGACCAGCCAGGAGCCGACAGAGTGACCGACACAGACGTCCGGCTGACATTCAAATGGGTTGATGGGGTCAAGGGCCTTGAACGCATGGCCCATGCGTGGGCCACACTGGCCCGGCAGACCGGCGCGGACATCTATGCCACCCCGGTCTGGGTCCTCACCTGGTGGGCCCATTTTGGACGCGGCAAAACACTTCGGACCCTTGTGGCGCACGACGCTCAGGGGAAGCTGGTCGCCTTGCTCCCGTTCATGATCTATCCAGTTTGGCTGGGTCCTGTGAGGATCCGTATCGCCAAACTGGCAGCAACCGATCCCAACACGGTGATTTTCCAATTGGCCGCTACGGAAACCGCGCTAAAGAGCAGTTGTACCGAGGCTCTGAACGGCCTTCTCGGCGATGGCCGGGTGCATCTGGTCAGTTTCACCCCTGCCTCGGAACACGGCACCATGCTGGCTGCTATCCGCGATGGGGTAACCACGGCGCCGGGGCTGACCCTGACCGATACGCCCGCTGGCACCCATACGGTTTTTGAACTGCCCGATACGTTTGACAACTATCTTGCCAACCTGTCCAAGAAACGCCGGGGTCAGTATCGACGGGATCTGAAGCATCTACAGGATGACCACGGCCTGACAACACAGATGGTCCATCCTGATGCGCATCAGTTCGGGGATTTTGTCGGCTTTCACAACCGGCAATGGCAGGAGGTTGGAAAAGGAGGCCATTTCGTGGACTGGCCTGGCAGCACCGCCTTCTACAGCGATCTGGCAGATGCCACCTTGCAGGGGCAAGAGACCTGGTTCGTCGAACAACATGGTCGAAACGGCCCTCTTGCCACTCAATTCTGTCTGGTCGCGGGGCAGACCTGCCATTGGCGGTTGCCCGCCAGATCAACCGACCCGGAGCTTGAGCGGCTCAGCCTTGGGAAAATCGGCTTGATCCAGATGATCGAACAACTGATCAGCGCGGGCGTGACGCGGATCGAGGCCGGGATTGGCGCATATGGTTACAAGCTGGTCTATGGCGGTGAATCGGTGCCCACTCATCGCCTGATCGCCTCAAGGCGATCAGGAATATCCCCGGTCTTGCTGAAGCTCTGCCTTGGCTGGTCGCGCCTATTGCATCTGGCCTATTACAGACTCTGGTTCGGCCGGATTGCGCCACGGCTGAGGGCAGTGATCCCGCTGAAACACACGTCGCTGTGGCCCAGTTGGATCAGAACAAGGATATGAGGAGGACATGATCGCAGATCAACTCTTTGCACAGGTTCTCCCTGAAGAGGACTGGCCCGCCCTCAGCGCGTCGTTCCGGGATCTGACCCTTGAACACAGCCTGACCTATGCCCGCGCGGCGGCCAGACGGATCGGGGCAGAGGCACAGTTTCTGATGCTGGCCACCCCGGACGGGCAGCCTGTTGCCGCTGCATGTCTGCGCATCAAACATGTTCCCGGTTTGCGGCGCGGCATTGCATGGCTTGCCGCCGGACCGCTGGTGCAGCATGTTGATCGGCCGGACCCCGACACAGCAACACTGCGCGCTGTGCTGGTTGCGCTGCGTACGTATGCTCAGGAGAACGGGCATATCTTGCGCCTGCGGTTCCCGGCCACACCCTGGCATGATGTTGCCTTGCTGGATCAACTGGCCCACAGCGAAGGGTTTTTGCCCACCGATCGATCCCCCGCCTATCGGACCGTAGTCGTGGATTGCGAACAGAACGAAGACACGCTGATGCGTGCCCTGCACGGGAAATGGCGCAACCCCCTGCGCAATGCGCTGAAAGCCGGTCTTGACCTGGATATCGTACCGATTGCACAAGCGGCCGACCGGTTTCATCCTATGTATACTGAGGTTCAGGCAGCCAAAGGCTTTCGACCGGATATCCCGCCAGAATTCTACTATACACTTCAGGGGTCGGATTTTGCTCATGAGGTTCTGTTTGCCCGCAAGGACGGGGCCGACATTGCCGCAATGACATTGGGCCGGGCTGGGTCGAATGCCGTCTACTTGTTCGGCGCCACTCTGGACACCGGGAGGCGCCTGAATGCCGGGCATTATCTGATGTGGCATTCCATACTGCGTTGTCGTGAACTGGGCCTGAAGTATTTCGATCTGGGCGGGATAGATCCTGAAGCCAATCCTTCCGTCACACGTTACAAGCTCCGCACAGGCGGCACAGAGCTGCGCGCGGCGGGCCCGTACGAGTTCCGCCCCACCGGCGCAGCCTCTACCCTGATCAGCGTTGCCGAAACCGTTCACGCCCGTCTAAAGAAACTGCGCTCATGACAAGACCCATCGGCATCAACTTTCACGGCATCGGAACGCCTGAGCGTCCTCTGGAGCCGGGCGAAGCCCCCTATTGGCTTTCAGTCGAGCAATTCGAACGGGTTCTGGACCGGATCGCCACAGCCCCCGATACGAACCGGTTCACCATTACCTTCGATGACAGCAATCTTTCGGATCATGATATCGCCCTGCCAGCGCTGTCGGCCCGGGGGCTTCGGGCACGGTTCTTTGTCCTGACCGGGCGGATCGGGCAGGCCGGGTCATTGGATACCGGACATCTGCACGCATTGCAGGCCGCCGGCATGATAATCGGCAGCCATGGGGTCGACCATCTTGCCTGGCCAACACTGGATGACGCCGTTCTGGTCCGAGAACTCAGCGAATCCCGCGCACAGTTGGAAACGATATGCGGCTGCCCGGTGGTCGAAGCGGGCATTCCCTTTGGCCGCTACGATACACGGGTGTTACGTGCGCTGCGCGATGCGGGCTACACTACGGCCTGGTCAAGCGACGGAGGCATCTGGCGCAAAAACGCATTTATACGCCCCCGCACATCGCTGCGCGAGGATATGAGCGATCAGGATTTGAAGGCGATCTTGTCGGGTCACATGCCGCTCGCGCGCCGCTTTCGGCGCGCATTGGGCATGACCCGTCGGCGCTGGACGACCACAGGTTAGCGGGCGCGTGCGACGCGCCCGGTAGACAGCTCGCCAGGCAGGGCCTGAGAAAACCGGGTATATCGCACCTTTTTGTCTGCCTGGTCGGCCTGTGCCTGATCCCCGTCCTGCCCGGATTCGTCACCCGCATCCAAAAACCAGACCCCCGCCCCAAGAAAGAACATCAAGAAACAGAACGTGGCGTCCCACAAATGCACCGTAACGGCTGACATGATCAGACCGAACAATGAGATCAGATATCCCAGACGGGCATCCGCCGTCGCCCCACTGAGTTGCTTGCCCCCAACCCGGAAGAAAAGGATAGCCACTGCACCAACCAGCAGGAGCAACCCTGGAAGCCCGTGCCGCAAGGCGATCACAAGCCAGAAATTATCGACACTGCTTATTGTCCACATCCATGCTGGGCGGGTCCAGTCATTAAGGCCAATCCCAAATATTGGATTTCTCAGAACATCGTCTGAGGCAAAATTGAAGATGTGAATTCGCATCCATGCTGTTCCGGGTGACAACGTGAAATGCGTGGCAAAGATCTGAAACATGCTCCGGTTGGATAATATTTCACCTAAAAAAAACAGCACGCCAAATCCGATAATCAGAATTTTCCACTTGCTCTTGAGGAATTGAAAACACCAACTCCAAGCCATCAACATCATCTGAATGATGACATTCAGAAAGGCACCCGATGAAAGCGAAAAGAAAACAACACCCGCGACAACGGATGTAAGGCTGGCCCTAGAATAGAACGATTTTCCCCATCCTAGAACATACCAAGTCAGCGCAAAAGCCGGTGCACAAAATACCCCGAACAGGATCGGGTGTGGCATTGTTGTCTGAGCTCGCATCAAACCCAACCGTGGCGGGAATTTCCACCCCTGCCAAGGATACACATTCAGGGCCTTGCCGAAGATATCCAGCAGCGGCGCTTTGCCCGTACTAGCCTCAAAAGCGGCAAATGGCAGAAGGATCAACATAAGAATAAAGAAGCATTTCACGAAATACCTAAATGCTCCAAGATTGCGTATATATGTCCGGGCTATAAAATATGGTGCGAGAGTTTCGATCATGAACATCCCGATAAATTCCCACAGTGTCCCGAGGCCATGGTTCACGGCAAGAGAAAGCGCCGCCCAAAACGCAAAGCCAATGACCAGAAAATCGATTCCTCTAATCTTTCCGGCGCGACCGCTAAGCCAGCCAAAAACAGCGGGGAACATGAAGATGATCAAAATCGTCCGGTACCCGTTGAGCTTCAACCCGCCCAAAAGAAAGAAGAATGGCATTGCAAAGGAAAATATCAAAAGCCCCAGCACAAGCGGCTTTGTCACCTCGGCTTTGGCTTTTGCTGATAGAAGCGTAGTCATCCAAATCTTTGCTCTCTTGTGACCGGGTTGGCTGAACCACATACATCCAGATGTTCACCTATGGACCGATCTACCTCATGGCCTGTCGACGCCAAGCCAGATGCCAACATTTCCGCTATCATGTCTTACCTGCGCGAAGGATATGTTTCCGCCAATGTCGACCCGGCTTGCAACTGATCGATCACCCCCCCCTGGCGCACACCGTATTCATTGTATCCGTTTCGGCGACCAATCGCATAATAGATGAACTCATTATCGTAATAGCCGCCTCGCGACGGGCTTTGATCCTGAATGATTGCATTGTTGAGAACCACCCAATCGCGCTGCCCTTCATACCCTATTATCGGCGCCGTCGCATTCTGTTCGATCACCACGGATGTTGAATCCGATGAAATGTTGATGGTTGGAACTGAATGTCCTCCTGGAACATGGATTAATGTATTTTTTCGAACAGATATATTGTCCGAACCATGAATCGAGATGCCATGGATATGACCATTGTAGATTATGTTGTTCTCGATCAGCACATTCCGGTGCCGCATTTGGCGGTCCCCTAGGTCCTGACCATCACCACCCGCCCAGATCGTTTGGGTGAAACCACCGACGCCCATGTCAAAAATATTGCCCCGGATAGTAATATTCATGCTTCCGCTTTTATTCGCACGCTGAATCTGGATCATGTCACGATGATCTTGTGAGCCGGCTTTGCTACCGAAATCGTGAAAATAGTTCCGCTCGACCCAGATGTCATCGACATTATCGAAAACCAAACCATCAGAACGGATCGAATGAACATGACTGTCGGTAATACTGACCTCACTTGAATTGATTGCCATAATCCCCTTCCACCAGTTTTTGAATTCTGTATTCTCGATATCAACATCCGTTGTGTATAGGATCAGCAGACCAAGCCCGGTACCATCACCATCAGCAAGTGTTTCTGTACCTTCAGCCTGATCTCCTCCAAAAACTGAGTTTGAAATTTTAACCTTACTGCTGTTCTGAATAGCGAAGTAAGCAATGTGTTCCGGCTCTCCGCGCTTGAAAATGTAGTCAAAGTAGATGCCATCCAGATGAAGATTACTGGTCTCTTTGATCTCCATACGATTAAAGCAAGCTGGCTTTCGAGGATCTGCCGATCTAATCACGACAGCTGACGGAAATGCCTTGCCCAGCTTCAGAGTGCCATAGTTGCCGGGTGCAAGCAGATAGGTCTCACCGCCACGGGCATTCTGTAAAGCACCTGCTAGTGCAGCTGCGTCAGAAATGACCTGGCCTTCGGTCTGGGCCGTAAATCTGGGTTTGAAATGCTGTATATCGCAGGGCGTCTTCGCATGCAGGGCAGGGCTTAACAGCAGCAGGATCGTACCTGCCAGCGCAAGAATACGTGATCTGGGCATGACGCACCTTTCTGATCTGCGGCCGTTCGAAAGCTTAGGCGAACCGCCGCATGCTGTCTATTGTGGCGCGCCTCGGATCTCATGACATTTCCGGGACACCGCCCGGGATCAAAGCGGTGCTTTTCCGGGCTGGCTTTCATTAAATCTGCAAGTTTCCGTTGGGGCACCGGGCAATTCATTGCCGACAGTTATCAGAGATACGCAAGGACGCGCCGGAATAATGGCGATTATGTGTTCATTGTTGCTTAAAAGGAATCAGTTAGTCAAATACGCGGCAACCGCCAAGGGAAGTGGAACAATTCCCAGTATCGAGTATCGAGTTCACTCGGAAATGAAAGCGCAGGGGCAGAATTGTCCCCATACGGGCAACAATTTCCAAACATAGCCATATTTAGGCCACTCTGCCGCCCTCACGCGGCTGTTCCATTCGTCCTGGGTGTGCGGGAACTCGTGCGCTGCCACTCACAGCGCCTATGAAACAGAAGGTGAAATATGTCGACGACAATCACGGTAACCTCTGCGGCAGAGCTGAACCAGGCCTTGTCACAGGCGACAGGTGGGGAAACGATACTGCTTGCAGCTGGCGACTACGGCAAGCTCAGCCTGAACGGTACACAGTTTTCATCCTACGTAACGATTAAATCCGCTGATCCGAATGTGCCGGCAAGCTTTTCGGCGGTCGGCCTCAGCCAGGCATCAAATATCACGTTTGATACCATCTTGTTTGACTACACCGCCAGTTCCGGTGATCCAGAGCATCTAAGCGTTTTTAGCGTTTATAACAGCTCGAATGTCACCTTCACCAACTCGGTCTTCGACGGCGATATTTCCAGCGGTACTGGCACCGGCACCGGTTTGCTCATCAACGGTTCCAGCAACATTGACATTAACAACACCGAGTTCAAAAACTGGTGGAAGGCCGTCATCACCGTGAATACCAACGGCATTGATGTCACTGGCAACGATATTCATTCGATCCGATCAGATGGCCTAGTCTTCGACAACGTAGATAATATCAAGGTCGAGCAGAACTATATTCACGATTTCGGTGGTCTGGCCGGTTCCGGCGACCATCGCGACATGATTCAGATCCAGCGCGCCAATGGTAGCGGCAGCGACAACATCATCATTCGCGACAATGTCTTCGATATGGGCCAGGGGGATTTCACCCAAACCATTTGGGCTGGCGGCGACGGCAAAGACACCAGCAATCCGAATGTCCAGCACAAAAACTTACTGATAGAAGGCAATGTAATTTACAATGGTCACCTCCACGGCATTTCTCTTTATGGCGTGGATGGATTGACGATCCGAAAAAACACTGTTCTGCACGTAGATGATAAGACTCTGACAGGTAGTGTCGAGGTGCCAGTCATTAACGTTTCGTCAGATTCACAGAACGTCACGATCACCCAAAATATCACATCGCAGATTCTGGGGCATAATGGCCAGGCGGGCTGGACTGTTGCCGACAACGTCCTGATCAAGCCCACCGAATACGACCAGCACTTTACCTACCAGGCTACGGCGCAGACGGACGGCTATAATCAGTACGTCGTCAAACCAGGAAGCCCGGCCGCTTTGCTCAGTGCAGGCTCTGACCTCGCAAACAGCATTTCGGGCACGTACTTTGATTGGCTGAATAGCAACGGGCATTCCGGGGCCGGTACGCCGTCTCAGCCCAATACCCCAACGAACCCACCCAATATCGGATCGAACCCACCACCTGATACCGGGGGTGACCAACCCGCAACCGGGGGTGACCAGCCCACGACCGGGGATGACCAGCCCACGACCGGGGATGACCAGCCCACAGCCGGGGATGACCAGCCCACAGCCGGGGACGACCAGCCCACAGCCGGGGATGACCAGCCCACAGCCGGGGACGACCA
>NZ_CANMFF010000020.1 GCF_947497005.1 uncultured Ruegeria sp.
GCTGACGGCCCAGCTCGGAGGTGATCGAGCCGAACAGCTCGGGATCACGGTCCGACAAAGACTGGGTGAAAAATCCGGTGTCACGGAGATTGGCGTTCATGGGCGCTCCACATGGCTGGGTAAAATTCTTGCGGATTTCCTATCGGAAACTCCGCATGGGCAAAAGGCTTAAAGCGACGATTTGGCCCGCTGCGGCGTCAAGACTGGCCTATTGGGGAAAGGTATGTTTGTTTCGGAACCAAATGTGCAGCACCGGAAACTGGAAAACATGAAAAAGAGAATCGCCTTTCTTGCCAGCGAGGTCAAAGTGGCGCAAATGGCTCGGGATATTCTGGTGGCCAAACACGGAAATGCTGCACCACGTGATGCAGATGTTGTGGTGGCTCTTGGCGGTGACGGTTTCATGTTGCACACCCTGCACAACATGCAGCATCTCGATACGCCGGTTTACGGCATGAACCGGGGCACAATCGGGTTCCTGATGAACGAGTATCACGAAGACGACCTGATGGTGCGGCTGAACGATGCCGAGGAAGAGGTCATCAACCCGCTGGCGATGCGCGCGATGGATCAATCCGGAAAGTTGCATGAAGCGCTCGCAATCAACGAAGTGTCGCTGCTGCGTGCAGGCCCGCAGGCCGCTCGTTTGAAGATCAGTGTCGATGGCCGTGTGCGCATGGCCGAACTGGTCTGTGATGGTGCCTTGCTGTCAACACCGGCTGGTTCGACGGCTTACAATTACTCTGCCCATGGTCCAATCCTGCCCATCGGGTCGGATGTTCTAGCGCTGACGGCTATTGCAGCCTTCCGCCCCCGACGGTGGCGCGGGGCGCTGTTACCCAAGATCGCGAAAGTTCGTTTCGATGTACTGGACGCTGACAAACGCCCGGTCATGGCGGACGCCGATTCCATATCATTCCCCGAGATCGACTGGGTCGAAATCAAGTCGGATCCTGCTATTGCCCACCGCATTCTTTTCGACCCAGGACACGGGTTGGAAGAACGGCTGATTTCTGAGCAATTCACATAAATTTACGATTCTGCGAGCTTTTTTGAGCCTGTGTGAAGCAGTTCACAGGGAAACCGTTTACAATTGGCTAAGGTGAACGTGCCCGGAGAACACGCCAAGGTGGGAGTGAGTGGCCACCTGAACGGCGTATTCGAATGATTGCGCAAATTTCGCGCTGGCGAGGGTGGGTGGTGCTACGCTCGTCATCAGAATTCCGGGCTTATTTTAGCAGTCGGGCCCCGGGTACAATGACCCGGGGTCTATTTTTTTTGGCTACGGCGCAGCGTCCATCTGTTCCCATAATAGCAGGCACATTTGCCCCACGCGCGCTTCGATTGCTGCGGCGGCATCCACTGCCAGATCTTCACGCCAACGCCGTGCAGCAATCTGAACATTGATCGGCTGAGGACCCCTGGGCAATTCAGCCAACCGTGCGGGAACGCAGGCCGCAGGCAGGCCGAGAAAGTTCATCGCATAAGAATAAACGGCGCAACCCAGAACCTCATGCACACCTTCAGCGCCTTCCGTGTCCCGGTCGGGTTTGAAGAAGGGTTGTGGCAAGAACGGCGACAGGACCAGCGGGTAGTCCTGCAGAAACAGGGACCATTCGCGCGCGTAGTGGCTGCGTTTGGCCAGCATCTGGATCATCTCGGTATCGACGATAGGCGGAAATTCCTGAAAATAGACTTCAAAGATGTTCTGAATGGTTTTGGAACCGGCCGCTTCGATATCCGATTTCATAAGCGTCAGTACTTCGCCCATCAATGTGCGATAGCCGATCCGTCCACATTCAAAAACGTCTGGCGGGTCAATTTCTTCCACGACATATCCCGCATCAATCAGCGCGTCCCGGGCCGTGTCGAGGGCTTGTTCCACATCGGGGTGCAGAGAGTAACCGAATGTGTTTTTGGTAAAGGCCACCTTGATAGGCCCGTCAAAGTCATCACCGCGCCAGGGCATCGGTACATGAAACGGATCACGCGCATCGGCGGCGATCAGACTGGGCATGGACAGATGCAGGTCAGCGGCCGACCGGGTTATAAGGCCCTGAACAGACATCGATTGCGCCAGCAACCCGCGTTCGACATTCTGGCTTGGGTTCCAGGCAGGGACACGCCCTAGTCCGGGTTTCACGGTGACGGCCCCGTTCGCTGCAGCGGGAAAGCGCAGGCTGCCGCCGATATCGTTGCCATGGGCCAACGCACCGATACCGGCCATTACTGCGGCACCAGCCCCGCCGGATGATCCGCCGGGTGAGATATGGTGCCCCCATGGGTTATGTGTGCGCCCATAAAGCGGGTTGTCGGTGTCCGCCCGAAAGGAAAACTCGGGAGTGTTGGTCCGCCCGATGACAATGGCCCCCGCCTTGCGCAAATTGCTGACAATTGGCGCGTCATCCGGCGCGATCACATCCTTCAGTGCGACAACCCCGTTGGTGGTAGCGTGACCCTTCTGGTCGACATTCACCTTGATCGTGACCGGAACGCCATGCAACAGACCGGTCGGTTGACCATTCGCCCGCAAATTATCCAGTGCATGTGCACGTTCCAACGCCTCGGCGCGCAGGTCTTCCACCACAGCATTCAGGTCGGGATTGACTGCATCCATACGCTCGACCGAGGCTTGAACCGCCTCGGTCGCGCTCAGATCGCCGCGTCTTGTTAGGGTGGTCAGGTCTGTGGCGCTGAGACGCCAGATGTCGGTTTGTGTCATGGGCCCTCACTGTCTTACTGCGACAGTAGGGGGCTTGCTTACGGTTGCAAGAGCAGACATGAAAAGGGCGGCCTGTGTACCGCCCTCAAGGTCAATTGGCGTAACCGATTGTCTTTAAGGCGACCTTGATCTCATCAAGAATGGCAGGGTCGTCGATTGTCGCAGGTGTTTTATAGTCCTGACCATCAGCAATCGACACCATCGTGCCACGCAGGATTTTACCAGAACGGGTCTTGGGCAATCTGTCGACAACGACGGCCAGTTTGAAGGCTGCCACCGGGCCGATCTTGTCCCGCACCATCTTGACAACTTCCTGAGTCACGTCGCCGTGATCCCGGTCAGCGCCGGTATTCAGGCACAGGAAACCAACAGGCATCTGGCCCTTTAGCTGATCCGATACACCGATCACGGCGCATTCGGCCACGTCCGGGTGGGCGGCCAGCACTTCTTCCATCCCGCCGGTGGACAGGCGGTGGCCTGCTACGTTTATGACGTCATCGGTGCGCGCCATGATATAGAGGTATCCATCCTCGTCTATCATCCCCGCATCGCCGGTTTCGTAATATCCGGGGAAATGCTCCAGGTAGGATTTCCTGAACCGCGCTTCGGCATTCCACAGGGTCGGCAGCGTGCCGGGGGGCAGGGGCAGCTTGACCGCGATGGCCCCCAGTTCACCCGCTTTCATCGGATGACCGCCTTCGTCCAGAATTTGCACGTCATAACCCGGCATTGGTTTAGCGGGAGAGCCCAGCTTGACCGGCAGCTCCTCTATGCCCAGCGGATTGCCGGCAATGGCCCAACCGGTTTCGGTTTGCCACCAATGGTCGATCACAGGAACCTTCAGTGCGTCTTGCGCCCAGATGATCGTATCGGGGTCGGCGCGTTCACCTGCCAGGTACAGCGCGCGCAGATGAGACAGGTCGTATTTGCCGATCATTTCGCCCTTCGGGTCTTCACGCTTGACTGCGCGAATGGCCGTTGGCGCGGTGAAGAAGCTTTTGACCTTATGTTCCGAGATCACGCGCCAGAAAGTGCCGGCATCCGGTGTACCGACCGGTTTGCCTTCGAACACAATTGTCGTGTTGCCATGAATCAAGGGCGCGTAGCAGATGTAGGAGTGCCCGACGACCCAGCCAACGTCAGAAGCGGCCCAGAATACGTCCCCCGGATCGACGTTATAGATGTTTTTCATCGACCAGTTCAGGGCAACCAGATGCCCTGCAGTTGGGCGCACGACTCCCTTGGGCGCACCGGTAGTGCCGGAAGTGTAGAGGATATACGCGGGATCGTTGCCGTCGACAGGCACGCAATCTGCCGGTTCAACACCGTATTGGAACCCATGCCAGTTGTAGTCGCGCCCTTCGATCAGCTGAGCAACTTCTTGTTCACGCTGAAAGATAACGCAGAAGTCCGGCTTGTGTTCGGCTAATTCAATGGCGCCGTCCAGAAGCGGTTTGTAGTGCACCACGCGCCCCGGCTCCATCCCGCAAGAGGCGGCAATGATCGCTTTGGGTTTGGCGTCATCGACGCGTACGGCCAGTTCGTTGCTTGCAAATCCGCCGAACACGACCGAATGCACAGCGCCCAACCGGGCACAGGCCAGCATCGCCTCAAGCGCTTCGGGGATCATTGGCATATAGATGATGACGCGGTCACCCTTTTCAACGCCTTTTGCCCGCAATGCACCGGCCAGTGTGGCCACCCGGTTGCGCAGTTCAACATATGAGATCTCGCGCTTGGTGTGGGTGATGGGGCTGTCATAGATGATGGCCGTCTGTTCCCCGCGCCCATTTTCCACATGGCGATCCACCGCGTTCCAGCAGGTATTGACCCGGGCATCGCTGAACCATTCATACAAGGGCGCATTGTCGTCAAACAACGCTTTGCTGGGTTCTTTGACCCAGTCGATCCCTTTTGCGGCGTCCATCCAGAACGCCTCGGGGTCAGTTTTCCAGCTGTCATATACGTCCTGATACGCCATCTTGTCCTCCTCACAACGACTTAGACATTGTGTTAGGACCCAGAAAACTTTCGGGCAAGCGCGTCAAATGACGACGCGTCAGTTTATCGCAAAATATTTGCAGGAAATCGCACAATGGCTTGCAAATTTTTGCAAACCCCCCTTTCAATGTTGGGTTTCATGCGTTGAATTGACTGTTTTGCAAACTTGCAAACTTGTCCGTGCAAAAATCTCAGCCGGGGCCGACTCGGCGCGGAGGGTCTCCGCCGCTCTTCCGTTTGCTTCAGAGCCACCGTTATAAGGCATATTTAGCAGAGTAGATGTAAACTATACACTAACCGCACCCCTCGGGGGGATGCGGTTAAAGCAACCGGGTGGCCGGGTTATCCGTAGTGTGCCACCGGAGTTCCGGCGATGGCGGCCATGTTCAGCAACCCACGCGCGGTGATGGACGGGGTGACGATATGGGCTTTGTTGCCCATGCCCATCAGAATGGGGCCAACTTCGATTCCGTCTGCTTTCATTTTCAGGATGTTTCGCACGCCGCTGGCGGCATCCGCATGAGCAAAGATCAGCACGTTTGCTGCGCCCTGCAAACGCGATCCCGGAAAAATACGCGCCCGAAGGTCTGCATCCAGGGCGGCATCCAGGTTCATTTCGCCTTCGTAGACAAAATCGCGCGGCTTCTGGTCCAGAATGTCCAGTGCCGCCCGCAACCGTTTGCCCGACCCTTCAGCCTGATTGCCGAATTGCGATTGCGAACAGAAGGCGATCTTGGGTTTTATCCCGAACCGACGGACATGCCGTGCAGCGCCAATGGTAGATTCGGCCAGTTCTTCGGGCGTTGGCAATTGCCGGACATGTGTATCAGCAATGAACAATGGGCCGTCTTCCAAAATCATCAGTGACAAAGCACCGTGCGGACGCAGGTCGCCATCATCAAACACCTGCTCAACATAGTTCAGGTGCCAGCGGTATTCGCCGAAGGTGCCGCAGATCATACTGTCCGCCTCACCGCGATGCACCATGATCGCGCCAATGGCAGTTGTATTCGTGCGCATGATCGCCTTGGCCAGATCCGGTGTCACGCCACGGCGCTGCATGATCTGGTGATAGGAGTTCCAATAGTCGTAATAGCGCGGATCGTTTTCCGGGTTCACAATCTGGCAGTCGGTGCCCGGGCGAATGGTCAGGCCCAGCTTTTCGCAACGGGCTTCGATGACGTCGGGTCGTCCGATCAGGATCGGTGTCTCGGTCGTTTCTTCGAGGATGGCCTGTGCGGCCCGCAGCACCCTCTCATCTTCACCCTCGGCAAAAACGATGCGGCGGGATGCGACGGCAGCGGCCTCGAAAACAGGGCGCATCAGCAAGGCGGATTTGAAGACAGTCTGGTTGAGCTTTTCCTTGTAGGCCTCAAAATCCTCAATGGGGCGCTTTGCTACACCGCTATCCATTGCTGCCTTGGCAACAGAAGAGGACACCACGCCAACCAGGCGCGGGTCAAAGGGTTTCGGGATCAGGTAATCTGGACCAAAAGTCAGCTGTTCACCCTTATAGGCGGCTGCGGCCTCGGCGCTCGTTGTCGCGCGGGCCATGTCCGCGATGCCGTCAACACAGGCGATTTGCATCGCATCGTTGATCTCGGTCGCGCTGACATCCAAAGCCCCCCGGAAAATAAACGGAAAGCACAAAACGTTGTTAACCTGATTTGGAAAATCGCTGCGTCCGGTTGCGATGATTGCATCCGGCGCAACCTCGCGCGCTGCTTGAGGCAGAATTTCAGGCGTCGGGTTTGCCAGCGCAAAGATAATCGGACGGTTGGCCATCTTCTTGACCATCTCCGGCTTCAGAACATTTGGTCCGCTGAGGCCCAGAAACAGATCCGCATCACCGATAACATCATCGAGCGTTCGCAAATCCGTTTTCTGCGCGAACTGGGACTTATGGGGATTCATATCTTCAGCACGCCCTTCGTAGACGAGCCCGTGGATATCGCACAGCCAAATGTTCTCGCGTTTGACACCCAGTTTCACCAGCATATTCAGGCAGGCAATCCCGGCAGCACCACCGCCCGTCGATACGACCTTAATGTTTTCAAATGACTTCCCTGCCACATACAGCGCGTTTTTGGCCGCAGCTCCGACAACAATAGCGGTGCCATGTTGGTCGTCATGGAAAACCGGGATGTTCATGCGCTCGCGGCACAGCTTTTCGACGATGAAACAATCCGGAGCTTTGATGTCCTCCAGATTTATGGCTCCGAATGTCGGTTCCAGAGCGCAAACGATATCCGCCAGTTTCTCTGGGTCGGGTTGATCGACTTCGATATCAAAGCAATCGATACCGGCGAACTTCTTGAACAGGACGGCTTTGCCTTCCATTACAGGCTTTGACGCAAGCGCACCGATATTGCCAAGGCCCAAAACGGCAGTACCGTTGGAAACCACGGCCACAAGGTTACCGCGCGCGGTATACCGTTCTGCATTGGCGGCGTCTGCCTTGATCTCAAGGCTGGCCTCTGCCACGCCGGGTGAATAGGCGCGGGCCAGATCGCGGCCGTTGGCCATCGGTTTTGTCGCCTTGATCTCAAGTTTTCCGGGTTTCGGGTGGGCGTGATAGTCAAGCGCGGCCTGGCGCAGGTTCGGGGTGTCAGACATCGGCGTTTCAGCTCCCTCTGAAAATTTGATTTAGCATTAAACTATTTTTTCGGCCTTGGCTATGTGTCTAGCTTTACCGAGTTCTCGAAGCTGTGAAGAGCAGGCAGGTTGAAGATTGTCATATCTAGTTTACATCCCTTTCACTTTTCAAATCCCGTCAAAATACAGGCAAAACGAAGCGGTCATGACATTCAAGGCAGAAGATCAGGTCGATGGGCTACGGTCCGGTCTTTTGGCCGAAACCGGTGCCATGCGGTTGGCGGTGTGGGGTTTGGTGCTGTTGAGTATCGCATTTGTGGGTGCGGTTATCATCTGGCCCGAACGCGCTATCGCGTTCAATCAGGAAGGTGGCTTGATCGAAACGGTTTCTGCTGCCGGTTTGCTTGTCGCGGGGCTGGCTGCGTTGTGGCGATATCCGGGTGTTGCTCGCCTGTATATCGGTCTGACGTGCCTTTTGTTGGCTGAACGTGAGTTGGAGGCCAGTTTCTATCAGGAAGACAGCGTGCCTTTTCATATCCTCAACAGTTTGGATATCGCGCTCGACATAACTCTGGTCAGAATTGTTCTGGTCTGCGCCGTTTTGGGTGGCGTGGTCTGGCACGGCATCCCGATGGGATTGCGTGCATTCAAACAACGGACGCCATTTCTTATGGTATTTCTTGCAGCGGGCAGTATTGCCGTCATAGCTCAGCTTCTCGAGGAATTTTCCGGGCTGAACAGTGTAACTTTATCGGTTGCAACGGAAACGCGGCTTTTCGTTTTGGAAGAAATGCTCGAGATGTTCTTTTCGATTGGCATTTTGGCCGCTGTTCTGATCGGATGGCCAAAACTGCAATCCGATGAGAATATTCATGATCAAGACTTCCGATCCTGCGCGAACATTCGCTGAATTACGCTTGCCCACCCGTGAAATACGGGACGACATCCCCTTTTTTACCAAGAAGCTGGGGATGAAGATGGACATGATTTACCCCGCGGACGATCCACGCGTCGCGGTATTTTCAGGACACGGAATACGGTTACGCATCGATAAAGACGCGCCGGAAAGTCCGGGTACGTTGCGTATTCTGACCGATAACCCGGATGGTTTCGCTGATGGTCAACGTGTTCTTGTCGCTCCAAACGGCACCCGGGTTGAGATTGAAGAGCGAAATCCGCCGCTGGTGATGCCGGAAACGGTGCACTCTTTTGTGGTGCGCAGGCTCAAGGATCAGGCCCCGTGGATCATTGGTCGGGCCGGAATGCATTATCGGGATCTGGTGCCGGATCGGTTGGGTGGTTCCATCATCGCCAGCCATATCCGCATTCCCGATGGGGGACCGGTGCCCGACATGGTGCATTTTCACAAGGTCGGGTTTCAACTGATCTTCTGCATCCATGGCTGGGTGGATGTGGTTTATGAAGACCAGGGTGAGAAAATGCGCCTGACGTCGGGGGATTGCTTTATCCAGCCGCCGGAAATTCGTCACCGGGTGCTTGAAGCGTCGGACAATGTTCAGGTGATCGAGATTGGCGTGCCGGCTGAACATGTCACGGAAATCGACCACGACATGCAGCTTCCTACGCCAGATTTTCGCCCGGACCGCGAATGGCAAGGCCAGCGCTTTGTTTATAATCAGGCCAAGAACGCGGAATGGGTACCGTTCCGTCTGCCGGGTTACATCTGTCGCGACACGACAATTGCCGGAAACACCAAGGGTGTCGCTGGCGTCCAGGTCGTGCGCAAAGGGCAGGGCGATCCGGAATGGGCCAGCCATGATACGGATATTCACTTTACCTTCGTGATGGACGGAGAGGTGACGTTGGAAGGTGAAGGTCGCGCGCCGTACCGGCTGGAACAAGGGGATGCCTTTGTCATCCCCCCCGGGATGCGCACGCGGTTGTCCGCCCCCTCGGACAACATCGAGTTGCTGGAAGTCACCTTGCCCGGTACCTTCAACACAACACTGGGATAACCGAAAAACATGAGCTGGGGGCTTCAATTCCCCCGCCTTTTTACATTACGGTGCAAATTTCTGACCAGATGATCAAAAAATAGGGAATCGCCATGCCGCTCAAAGACGCTGCCTTGTCAGTCCGGGAAAACGCCTATGCGCCTTATTCGAACTTCAAGGTCGGCGCGGCGCTTCGGTCTTCGTCAGGCCAGGTCTATTCCGGCTGCAATGTCGAGAACGTGGCCTATCCCGAGGGCACCTGCGCTGAGGCAGGTGCAATTGCTGCGATGGTTGCTGCGGGCGAACAGGAACTGTCAGAGGTCTATGTGGTCGCCTCCAGCCCTCAACCCGTGCCGCCCTGCGGTGGGTGTCGCCAGAAACTGGCCGAGTTCGGCAAATGTGATGTGAAAGTCACTCTGGCAACCGTGGATGGTGCCGAATTTGAGACAACCATCGGAGATTTGTTGCCGGGCGCGTTTGATGCCTCGCATATGGAGGATACCTAACACTATGGATGCGCGTTCGATCATTGCAAAACTGCGCAGGCACGACGTACCGGGTCGAGAAGAACTGATCTGGTTTGCTCAGGGGCTTGCCGACGGCAGTGTCAGTGATGCCCAAGCCGGGGCCTTTGCCATGGCTGTCTGCATGGGCGGTTTGGGTTCTCAGGGCCGTGCGGATTTGACAATTGCGATGCGTGATAGTGGCGACGTTCTCGCTTGGAACGTGGACGGACCAGTGATCGACAAACACTCGACTGGTGGGGTCGGGGACAGCGTCAGCCTTGTACTTGCGCCTGCGCTGGCTGAATGTGGCGCTTTTGTCCCAATGATCTCGGGCCGCGGTCTGGGGCACACCGGCGGGACGCTGGACAAGCTTGAGGCGATACCGGGGGTCAGCACTCAGATCGGGCAAGACCGCCTTGCGCAGATTTTGCGCGAAACTGGCGCGGCCATTGTCGGCGCGACAGGCCAGATCGCACCGGCGGATAAGCGGCTTTATGCGGTGCGGGATGTCACGTCCACAGTCGAAAGTCTGGACCTGATCACGGCGTCGATCCTGTCCAAAAAGCTGGCAGCCAGCCCGGATGCGCTGGTTCTGGACGTTAAAGTCGGCAGTGGCGCTTTTATGAAGACGATAGAAGATGCCCGTAAACTGGCCACAGCATTGACCGAGACGGCGAACACCGCCGGGTGCCGGACGTCTGCCGTGATCACTGACATGAACCAGCCATTGGCACCAGCGTTGGGCAATGCGTTGGAAATCGCGGAGGTGATGAAAGTCCTGACGGGGTCAGACACCTCGCCGTTGGCGGACATATCTGCAGAGTTGGGTGGTGTCCTTCTGACCGATGCCGGCATGTGCGGGTCGGTTGCGGAGGGGCGTGAGAAAATCGCCGGGATCATCTGCGATGGCCGTGCCGCCGAACGGTTTGGTCGCATGATGGCAGCGGTCGGCGGACCTGTTCAGTTCGTCGAGGCATGGGCTCGGTTCTTGCCGGAGGCGAATGTCATCCAAGAAGTTTCAGCCCCTGAAGACGGTTACGTTTCCGCCATTGACGGCGAAGTTCTGGGCCTAAGCGTGGTAGCGCTGGGCGGTGGCCGTCAGATCGAAAGTGACGAGATTGATCCCGCCGTTGGGATCTCGAATATTCTCAGGCTGGGGGATCGCGTGTCCAAAGGTTCGCCGATTGCCGTGATCCACGCCGCGCGGGAAGACGCAGCGCGATTGGCCGCAGACACTGTGCTTGGCGCGATGACCATCAGCGAAACAGTTCCGACGATCCCCGACCTGATCCACGAGAGGATCAGCCCATGAGCCGTGCCTTTCTGGTTGTCATGGATTCCGTCGGAATAGGTGGCGCACCTGATGCAGCCCGTTTTTTCAACGGCGAGGTTCCGGATACCGGAGCGAATACGCTGGCCCATATCGCACGGGCTTGTGCCGAGGGGCGCGCGCAAGAGGGGCGGTCTGGCCCTTTGAGCCTACCGAACCTCGACGCGCTGGGTTTGGGCGCGGCTGCACGGTTGGCATCCAGAGAGACAACTCCGGGACTGGACGCCAAACCCTCAGGCCTGTGGGGCTGTGCGCGCGAGCATTCGCCGGGCAAGGATACACCTTCGGGACATTGGGAACTGGCGGGCCTGCCTGTGCCTTGGGATTGGCATTACTTTCCCGATACGATTCCCACTTTTCCTGCGGATCTGAGCCGTGCTGCGGCAGAGGCCGCCGGAACCGAAGGTATCCTTGGCGATTGCCATGCCTCGGGTACGACGATCATCGCTGAATTGGGTGCCGAGCATATGCGCACCGGCTGGCCGATCTGCTACACCTCCGCCGACAGCGTCTTCCAAATTGCAGCCCACGAAGGCAGCTTTGGGTTGGAACGTCTACTGGACATGTGCCGCGCGCTTGCCCCGCGTTTGCATGAGATGAAAGTGGGAAGGGTCATCGCGCGCCCCTTTGTCGGAACGCCAGAGGCTGGATTCGAACGGACAGCCAACCGCAAGGATTTCGCCATTCTGCCACCTGCACCGGTGTTGACCAATTGGGTGCAGGATGCGGGGCGAAGGGTGCATGCGGTGGGCAAGATCGGTGATATCTTCTCGATGCAGGGGATCGACACGCTGCGCAAGGGGTCGGATGCCGAACTGATGCAGCACCTGTCTGATTTGGTGGATGAGGCCGAGGAGGGTAGCCTGACCTTTGCCAACTTCGTTGAATTCGACAGCCTGTATGGTCACCGTCGCGACATCAGTGGCTATGCCCGCGCGCTGGAATGGTTCGACCGGGAAATCGGGAAGATTCTGGCCAAACTTCGCCCCGGCGATCTGTTGCTGTTGACTGCCGACCATGGCAATGACCCAAGCTGGATCGGCACAGATCACACGCGCGAACAGGTGCCGGTCCTGATTGCAGGGCAAGGTGCCGGGCAGATCGAGCAAGCGGATTTTGCCGACATCGCCACCAGCATCGCCCACCACCTGAACATTCCGGCGCAAGGACCGGGAAGGAACTTTCTATGAGCGTTGTCGACCTGCCTAAAATAGAGCTGCACCTGCATCACGAAGGCGCAGCCCCGCCGGCATTCATCCGTCAGCTTGCGCACGAAAAGCGCGTGGACCTGAGCGGTATCTTCAAGCCGGATGGATCTTATGATTTCCGTGATTTCGCGCATTTTCTGAGTGTGTATGAAGCCGCTTGTGAGGTGCTGAAAACGCCCGAAGACTTCCGTCGGCTGACACTGGCAATACTGGAGGAAAGCGCTGAGAACGGCGTGGTATATTCCGAAACCTTCCTCAGCCCGGATTTCTGCGGGGGTGGTGATCTTCTCGCGTGGCGGGATTATCTGAACGCCATTCAAGACGCCGCAGACGAAGCTGAACGTAAGTTCGACATAACCCTGCGGGGTGTGATCACCTGCGTCCGGCATTTTGGCCCGGAACAAGCCAAACGCAGCGCCCATTGTGCAGCAGAGACCGCCGGAGATTGGATTACCGGTTTCGGCATGGGTGGAAACGAATCCATCGGTACGCAGGGAGATTTCAAGTGGGCCTTCGAGTGCGCCCGCGAGGCCGGCCTGCGTCTGACCACCCATGCAGGCGAGTTTGGCGGCCCTGAAAGCGTACAGGATGCCGTTCGCAATTTGGGCGTCGAACGCATTGGCCATGGTGTACGTGCCATCGAAGATCCTGATCTTATCCACGAACTGATAGACCGCGACATCACACTTGAGGTCTGTCCTGGGTCAAACGTTGTTCTGGGTCTTTTCCCTGACTTCGCCGCCCACCCGATCGCGCGTTTGCGCGGCGCGGGCGTCAAGGTCACGGTATCGACCGACGATCCCCCGTTTTTTCACACGACCATGCGGCGGGAATATGAGATGCTGAATGCGGCTTTCGGTTGGGAGGCTGAAGATTTTGCGGCCCTGAATGAGACGGCCCTTGCAGCGGCCTTTTGCGATGAAGACACCCGCGCGCGGGTCAAGAAAAGACTGGAGAACACATGAGCGAACATCTGACCGTCGTCGATCACCCGCTGGTGCAACACAAACTGACGCTCATGCGGGACAAAGGGCGCTCGACCGCCGAGTTCCGGCAATTGTTACGTGAAATCACCCTGCTTCTGGCCT
The DNA here is from genome assembly GCF_947497005.1 of uncultured Ruegeria sp. Lineage (GTDB taxonomy): Bacteria > Pseudomonadota > Alphaproteobacteria > Rhodobacterales > Rhodobacteraceae > Ruegeria. The sequence goes on from NZ_CANMFF010000020.1 coordinate 13,406, forward strand.
ATGAGGTAACGCGTGAAATCCCGTTGACCACCCGCCATATCGAAACACCCATGGAAGAGATGGATGCTCCAATCTTGGCAGGCAAGAAAATGGCGCTGGTGTCGATTCTGCGCGCTGGAAACGGGATGCTGGATGGAGTGCTGGAGCTGGTGCCTTCGGCGCGCGTGGGTTTTGTGGGTCTGTATCGCGACGAAGAAACACTGAAACCCGTGCAGTATTACTTCAAGGCACCCGAGGGCCTGAAAGACCGTTTGGTTATCGCGGTGGATCCGATGCTGGCCACCGGCAACAGCTCGGCCGCGGCCATTGACCTGCTGAAAGAGGCTGGCGCGACGGATATCAGATTTCTCTGCCTGTTGGCCGCGCCCGAAGGCGTCGCGCGTATGAAAGAGGCGCACCCGGATGTGCATATCGTCACTGCAGCACTGGATCGTGAGCTGAACTCGAAAGGCTATATCATGCCTGGTCTGGGCGATGCGGGCGACCGGATGTTTGGAACCAAATAGCCCGGTTTATTCGCCGCAGATATTCTGAAGCCGGACCCAATCGCGGTCCGGCAGCACTTGTTCCAGGGTCCGGCCCGCCATGGGATCGGCCTCGATCAGACCCAATACAGTTTCGCCGGTAATGTCCCGAGCGTAGGCGTATGGGGTTGAGGGCAGGGCGCTTTGCGAGAACATCGCCAGCAAGTCTCTGTCTGGAAGGGAGGGCCGGGGTTGCGACAGCACCTGTTCAGAATAAGCGTCGATAATCTCGGGTGTCAGCCCCCCGGTGGTCAACAGCCGAAAGGCCGAGGATGCGCCGGTTTTGTCCAGCAAGTCATCCAAAGGGTCATTGAGTGCCGCCCGCGCCCGTTCCGCAACAACATATCCCGCTGCAACCGCAGGATCTTCGTGGTCTTCCACTAGCGCGCGGCTTAACAGAACGGTGCCACCGGGCAGACTGAGGCTGTCCTGAACACCTGCGGGCAGAATGATGATCTGCCGCACGCCCGTACGCCGGGCCAGTCGTTCCAGCGACGCCTGCGCATCCCGAGACGTACAGGCCTGTCCCGATACGCGCTCGATCCGGCGCAGAATCGTGTCTCCGATCTCCTGCCGTTTGACTTCGGGCACAACCGAGACAACGTGGTTTTGCAACGCACCGGGCAGCCAGAACGTTAATACCGCCAGAACAGCAGCTGCGACGCCTCCGACGCTGAGCCAGCGCAAACGGCCGGGATGGGGCCGAGAGCGGTCGATGGCACGTTGCAACTGGTCGATCGCTTCAAGCATCGTGGTTTCGGATTCTCCCAATTCCAGCGTCTCATCCGGGTCACCGTCGGGGTTGAAAATGGCTGGATAGGCACCGGGGTTTTGTCGTTCAAGCGCTGCCAGAGACCAATGGGTCAAGGCCCTGTCGTTGAAATCGGAAATGGTCAGGGTGGCTTCGCCAATCGATACCACAACCTCACGCCGCTGTTCATCGGGCGAGGGGCGCCACAGACCGGTGGCTTCGATCCGCTGGTACTGTTTCAGGGCCGTCATCTGGTTGAGGTCTGCTCGAATTTGTTTTGCGACAGCTTAGCATGGCGCGTTCACAGGGCGCAAACCTGTTGCGCGATCTTTCTGAGTTGTGGTGGGCATCCAACAGGACTAAATCTCAGTTTCAAGATCACAATTGAGGCTCGAAGATGCAGGCACATTCAACTTCGTCTCCGGTGCTGGCTTCGGCTTTGATGGTGAGCGCGATGGCGATTATCGGCGTGATCGACAATGTCGTGATTCTGCTGGCCGAAACGGTTGGTCTGTGGCAATTCCATCTGACCCGGGCACTTTTGATGCTGCCGCTGATTGTCGGCTTGTCGCTTCTGGGGTTGGGCAGCCTGCGGCCGCAACGATGGGGGGCCGTCATTCTGCGCAGCCTTTTGATGACTACAGCATTGCTGTTGTATTTCGCATCATTGGCCATGATGCCGATTGCGCAATCGTTGGCAGGCTTGTTTTCTTCCCCAATTTTTGTGCTCTTGATCTCATCATTGGTGCTTAAGCAAACGATAGGACCCTGGCGTATTTGCGCGGTGTTGATCGGGTTCACCGGCATCCTTCTGGTCCTGCAGCTGAGTCCGACAGAGTTTGACATGCGCACCTTGTTGCCGGTCGCTGCCGGATTTTTCTATGCCCTGAGTTCAATTATCACCCGAACGCATTGTTCCGGGGAAAGTACCGTGGCCATGGTGGCTGCCATGTCGACAACACTTGCCCTGGCCGGTTTGGCGGGCGTTCTTCTGTTCACATTCTTGCCTGGTGTCGCACCGGATGGGCCGGATGGCTTTGTCACGCGCGGTTGGGTCTGGGATATGGCCCCTGCGATGCTGTGGATCGCCATTCAGGCTGTTGGTTCGACGATAGCGGTTTTCATGCTGATCAAAGCCTATCAGATAGGGGAGCCGTCTTATGTAGCTGTGTTCGAATACTCGGTCATGATCTTCGGCCCGCTTTTTGCTTTTGTGGCCTTGGGGCAAACAATCGGTGTTATGCAGGTTTTGGGCATTGTTCTGATTGCATCGGCAGGGGCTTTGTTGGGTTGGCGCTCCAGGCGGGCATCCCTGCAGCACGAGGCCGCCTGACGATCTTGGGAGTTGGGTTTGCCTGAAAATTCTTGTCGTGCCTTCGCGGAGGTCAAAATGGGATTCCCCTGGCAGGAAGCGTTCGGATTCGGAAGTTTGCTTGGGCTGTTCGTTTCGGATTTAGCGCAAAAGCCTGATTTTTCACCTTGAGTGTTTACGGATTGACGTGGTTTTCGGGCGGATTCGACCCAAATTAGGCGTAAATATGTCCGAAATAAGACAGTCTTCATTTTTGATGCTAGCTCTTTGACATAAACATTTTGTGCCAAAGGGGGTTAGGCACGTGTCTGAAGTTACGAGTATTTCTGTTTATCTTGATCAGTCGTCTGAGGTTGATCATTCCAGTTCGAACCATGCAGTAAATGCACGCCGAGGCGGTTTTTTGCACGGTACGAAGATTGCCACCACCGGTGGCTGGAAACCGGTTGAGCGCATTGTTGTCGGAGATCTGGTTCGAACGCTGGATCACGGGTTCAAAGAGGTGCGACGCATCTCGACCAGTGTCGTGGTCATTCCAGCCGATGAACGCCGTACAGAGTATTTGCCGATCTTTGTACCCGCGCGCGCGGCGTATAACGGGCGGCCCGTCTGGCTGATGCCCGAGCAGGGCATGGCGCTGAACCTGACCAAGATTGACGCCGAGGCCATCGGGTGCTCCATAGTGCCCGCGCGATTGCTGAATGGCGCAGGCCGGTTGATGTCGCAGGCACCGGGGTCGTCGTTTGAGGTGCGTTCCCTGTTCTTCGATGATGATCAGGTGATCTTTGTCGAAGGCGGGCTGCAAGCTTATTGCCCTTCGGGCCGTTTTAACATGAGGGGCACACCCAACGGACCAACCTACGATGTCGCAGACGAAGATGTCGCCGCTGACCTTGTAAACTCGATAGCAAGCAGGGGCGATATGTCGGCCCTTGCCAACCCATTGGGTGCTCTGCCTGCACCCATTCCGCAGGAACCGATATTTCCGATCCGTCCGCCCTCTGGGGTCAGGCGGCCGGGTCGACCGGGGCGTCCAAACGCGCCGGTGCTGTTTCTGCGGCCCGAATGGCAGATCTAACCAAACACTGACAAGAACGATGCAGGCGCGTGATTTCACGCGCCTGCATCACTGTTTCATGCTGCTTTTGCTTCGGGGTTGAAGCGCCCGTAGAAGCTTTGCCCCTTGCCCGCCATCTCTCGCAGCAGCGCTGGGCAGGCAAAGCGTTCGCCGTATTTCTCGGCCATTTGATCACAGCGTTCGGCTGCGTAAGGCGTGCCGATGATATCCAGCCAGCTTAGCGGACCACCTGACCATGGCGCAAAGCCCCAGCCCAGGATGGCACCCACGTCGCCTTCGCGGATGTCTTCCAGCACACCTTCTTCCAGCGCACGGACGGCTTCCAGAACCTGTGCAAACATCAGACGTTCCTGCACTTCGATCAGGTCGGGCTGGTCCTCGGCGTGCGGATATTTCTCCTGCAGGCCCTTCCAGTATTCGACGCGTTTTCCCTTTTCGTCATAGTCGAAGAAGCCCGCGTTTGCCTTGCGGCCCAGACGACCCTGTTCTTCCATCCAAAAGATCAGATCGTCCGATGGGCTTTCCGGATAGGCATCGCCCATGGCTGCCTTTGTTGCACGAGCGATCTTGGCACCCAGATCAATCGAGGTTTCGTCAGTCAGTTGGATCGGCCCAACCGGGAAGCCAAGCTGACGCGCGGCGTTGTCGATCAGCACAGGGTTTACGCCTTCGGCGATCATTCGCACACCTTCGTTGATATAAGGAATGATGCAGCGGTTGGCGTAGAAGAAGCGTGCATCGTTGACCACAATCGGCGTTTTTCGGATCTGGCGGACATAGTCCAGCGCCTTGGCCACCGCGCGATCGCCGGTTTCCTTGCCCTTGATGATCTCGACCAGGAACATCTTCTCGACCGGCGAGAAGAAGTGGATGCCGATGAACTGGTCAGACCGCACAGAAGCCTTGGCCAGATCGGTGATCGGCAGGGTCGAAGTATTTGAAGCGAAGATGCAGTCTTCCGGGATAATCGCCTCAACCTTCTTGGTCATCTCAGCCTTGACGCCCACGTCTTCGAAGACGGCTTCGATGATCAGGTCACAACCTTTCAGGTTGTCCAGATCCGGCGTTGCGGTGATGCGGCCCAGCATGGCTTCTTTCTTTTCAGCCGTGACTTTGCCGCGCTTCATGCCTTTGTCCAGGTAGGTCTCGGTATAGGCCTTGCCCTTGTCGGCGGCTTCCTGATCGCGGTCGACCAGAACGACATCCATTCCGGCCTGAGCAGATACCAGTGCAATACCAGCGCCCATCATGCCTGCGCCCAGAACACCGATCTTCTTGACCGACTGGTCCGGCACGCCCGCGGGACGTACAGCACCTTTTTCCAGCGCTTCCTTGTTCAGGAACAGCGAGCGGATCATCGCACCCGACGACGGGTTCATCAGGACAGAAGTGAACCAGCGCGCTTCGATCTTCAGTGCAGTGTCGAAATCAACCAGAGCGCCTTCATAAACCGCGCTCAGCAGGGCCTTGGCCGCAGGGAAAGCCCCTTGGGTCTTGCCGTTCACCATCGCTGACGCACCGACGAAGTTCATGAAGCCTGCAGGATGGTAGGGGGCACCGCCGGGCATCTTATATCCCTTCGCGTCCCACGGTTTGACCAGATCGGCATCCTTGGCGTTCAGCACCCATTCCTTGGCTGCGGCCATCGGGTCGGCTGCAATCTCGTCGATATAGCCTGCGCCCTTGGCCTTTTTGACGTCCAGCATCTTGCCTTCCAACAGCAGCGGAGCCGCAGCAATGGCCCCAACTTTGCGGACCATGCGGGTTGTGCCGCCCGCGCCGGGGAAGATGCCAACCATGATCTCGGGCAGGCCGTATTTCGCCTTGGGGTTTTCAGCCGCAAAGATGCGGTGCGTGGAAAGCGGCAGTTCCATACCGATGCCCGCGGCGGTGCCGGGCAGAACGGTGGCAATTGGCTTGCCGCCCTTCTTGGTTTTGGGGTCCATGCCTGCCATCTCGATCTTGCGCAGCAGGGCATGCATTTGCATCGTACCCTCAAACAGACCTTTGGCCGGGTTGTCGCCTGCCTGTTCTTTCATCACGGCCAGCAGGTTCAGGTCCATGCCGCCCGCGAACGACCCGTCCTTGCCTGAAGTGACGATAATGCCTTTGACCTCATCATCGGCCAGCGCCTGGTCGATGCAGTCGCTTAGCTGTGCAAGACCGTCAAAGGACATCACATTCATGGTTTTCCCGGGCACATCCCAGGTGATTGTGGCGACGCCGTCCGCGTCTTTTCTCAGAGTGAAATCAGTCATTGTCATCTCCAATCTGGTCAGCCGTGAGCGGGCTGCCATCCTTGCGGGTGAAGGAAAAGCCGTTCTCATCATCCTTCACCATCATGTCTATATCGCTGTAATAGCCGGTCTCGGTCGGGGTCCGAGTGCCCACCACCAGAAAGGTCATGGGCGCATCGGTTTTGTTCACAAGGTGATGGCCGTTGGCCTCACCTGCGGGCCAGGCAGCGCAGTCACCGGGCTGCATATCGTGCTCGCCATCGTCATCGACCAGCGTGCATGAGCCGCTGAGGATGATGGCAAACTCGTCCTGTTCCATGTGATAGTGGCGCAGCGAGGACAGGCCCTGCGGTTCCAACCGCACGATGTTGACCCCGTATTGGGTCAGCCCACCCGCATCACCGACGCGCTGCGCGAAACGACCCGCAGTCGCCTCGGCCAGCTTGCCGGGATAGGACGAACCGCCCTTGAACGGAATCTGAGAGAGGTCCAGCTTGGGCATCAGACGCGCTCGATAATGGTTGCAGCACCCATACCGGACGCAATGCAAAGCGTGGCCAGACCGGTTTCCTTGTCCTGACGCTCCAGCTCATCCAGCAGCGTGCCGATGATCATTGCGCCGGTTGCACCCAGCGGGTGACCCATCGCGATCGACCCGCCGTTGACGTTGACCAGCGCCGGATCGACATCAAACGCCTGTTGGAACCGCAGCACGACCGAGGCGAAGGCTTCGTTCACTTCGAACAGGTCCAGATCACTGATCTTCATACCGTTGTCGGCTAGGATCTTTTCCGTCACCGGAACCGGGCCAGTCAGCATGATGGTCGGGTCAGTGCCGATCTTGGCCGTCGCCTTGATGCGGGCGCGCGGTTTCAGGCCGTACTTCTCGCCGAATTCCTTGTTGCCGATCAGAACCGCTGCCGCGCCATCCACAATGCCCGAGCTGTTGCCCGCGTGGTGGATGTGGTTCACTCGTTCAAGATGCGGGTATTTCAGCATCGCGACCTTGTCGAAGCCGGGCATCTGTTCGCCCATCATCGCAAACGATGGGTTCAGCGCGCCGAGGCTCTGCATGTCGGTGGTGGGGCGCATGTATTCGTCGCGATCCAGAATGGTCAGGCCGTTCTGATCCTTGACGGTGATTACGGACTTTTCGAACCGGTTGTCCGCCCATGCTTCCGCCGCGCGTCTCTGTGATTCAACTGCCAGCGCGTCAGCGTCATCGCGGCTAAACCCATATTCCGTTGCGATGATGTCGGCCGAGATACCCTGTGGCACGAAATAAGTGTCCATTGCCAGCGAGGGGTCAACGGCAATCGCCGCGCCATCGCTGCCCATGGCAACACGGCCCATCATTTCGACGCCGCCCGCGATGTAGGCTTCGCCTGCACCACCCTTGACCTGGTTTGCGGCCAGGTTCACGGCTTCCATGCCCGAGGCGCAGAAACGGTTGATGGCCAGTCCGGGGATCGACTGATCCAGATCCGAGGCCAGAACCGCCGAACGGGCCAGACAACCGCCCTGTTCCATCACTTGCGTGACGTTGCCCCAGATCACGTCTTCGACGGCGTGGCCTTCAAGGTTGTTACGCTCTTTCATTGCATTCAGGGTCAGGGCGGACAGGCGCACCGAGGTCACCTCGTGCAGGCTGCCATCCTTGCGGCCCTTGCCACGCGGGGTGCGCAGGGCGTCATAAATATAAGCTTCGGTCATGGGTCTTCTCCTCAAGCTCGATCCGACGGGTTGCCGGGCATCAGGTCATATGGGTGTTTCCAACCGGGCTGCTCGGACAGTCGAGCCAGCCAGGCGTCGATATGAGGCCAGTCGGCACGGTCAAAGCCGAATGGTTCGGGATAATAGAGGTAACCGGAGCAGCTGATATCGGCGTTGGTCACGCCGTCACCAACGATCCAATCGCGGCCGTCCAGATGATCGTTCAGCACTTGGTACGCGGCCTTCAGCCGTCCCTGATTGAAGGCAATCACATCGGGATTGCGGTGTTGTTCCGGGAGGAAGTTGATCAGGAAACGGGTCAAACCGGCCATCGAGCTGAGTTTGTGATTGTCCCACAGGACCCAGCGCAGAATGTCGTAATTCTCTTCCCGATCCTTGCCGCCAAACTTGCCTGATTTCTCAGTTACATAGGCCTGAATGGCACCGGATTGGCTGGTGCGGAACTCACCATCGATCAGGACAGGCGCTTCGCCCATTTCATTCACTTCGGTGCGATACTCGGGCGTACGGGTAACACCTTTGAAGAAATCAACAAAAACCGGCTCCCACTCCAGCCCGGACATTTCCAGCGCCAAAGCTGCTTTGTAGCTGTTTCCGCTTTCTCCGAAGCAATGAAGTTTGATGGTCATTCGATCGCCCCTCCCAAGGCATATGCGCGAAGTCGACATTCGCGTATTTCGAGAAAGACCAACCAATAGGCAAAGTGCCTTCTGGGTTCGTCTTTCTGAAAACACGCCCACCTGAAAACAGATGGCTGGTGTGTTTAACGTTTCCGCGCTTCAAGTTCGGAATTGAAGATGCGCAGGCGGTGGGTCAGGTTCTCCTCATCAATCACGCTGTTGAAATTCTCGAACAGAAAGGACAGTGCTTCACCTTCATCCAGACCGGCCTCACGCGAGAACGCTTTGAGCTTGCGATACCCATCCTCAGTCATCGCAACGGGAAAGCGGCGGGTCAGGCGAAAACGCTTTGGCATGTGGTTCCTCCGGTAAGCTGGGTCCGGGCAATGTTACCCGGACCCAGACTGTGATCAGAAGCTCGCCGCGTCCAGTGCCATGACCGTGTCCGCGCCGGTCTGGATACGGGCCAGGTGCATACCCGTGGCGGGCAGGCGGCGTGCCATATAGAAACGCCCTGTGTTGATCTTAGTCTCATAAAACTCTTTGTCCGAGGCACCATCGTCCAGCGCAACTTGTGCGGCCTTCGCCATCTGCGCCCACATCAGGCCCAGACAGACATGGCCGAACATGTGCATGAAGTCATATGAGCCGGACAGAGCATTGTTCGGGTTCTTCATGCCTTCCTGCATGAAATACATGCCAGCGGCCTGCAGATCCTTTGACGCAGCTTTCAGCGGTTCGATGAACGTCTTGTCGAAAACCTCATTCTGACCCGAATTTTCTTTGCAGAAGGTTTTGACCATCTCAAAGAACGCCATGACGTGCTTGCCGCCATCCTGCGCCAGCTTCCGGCCCACGAGGTCCAGCGCCTGAACGCCGTTCGCGCCTTCGTAGATCATCGCGATGCGAGCATCCCGGGTGTACTGGGACATGCCCCATTCTTCGATGTAGCCGTGGCCGCCATAGACCTGTTGGGCCTGAACGGTCATGTCATAACCTTCGTCGGTCAGGAAGCCTTTGATGATCGGGGTCAACAGCGAGATCAGCCCGTCCGCGTCCTTGTCGCCTGAGCGGTGTGCCTTGTCGATCATGGTCGCACCCCACAGAAGGAACGCGCGCGCACCTTCGGTGAAGCTTTTCTGGTCCATCAAGTTGCGACGGATGTCGGGGTGGACGATCAGTGGGTCGGCCGGGCCATCGGGGTTCTTAACACCGGTCACATCGCGACCCTGCAGACGGTCCTTAGCGTATTCCAATGCGTTCTGGTACGCTGCCTCGGCCTGCGAAACGCCCTGCATGCCGACACCCAGACGCGCTTCGTTCATCATGGTGAACATGGCCCGCATGCCTTTGTGCTCTTCGCCCAGTAGCCACCCGGTAGCTTCGTCATAGTTCATGACGCAGGTCGAATTGCCGTGGATGCCCATCTTTTCTTCGATCTTGCCGACCGAAACCCCATTGCGCTCACCCGCAGAACCGTCTTCGTTGACGATGAATTTCGGCACGATGAACAGCGACACGCCCTTGATACCCTCAGGCCCACCCGGGATTTTGGCCAGCACCAAATGGATGATGTTGTCGGCCATGTCGTGTTCACCGGCCGAGATAAAGATCTTCTGGCCCGAAATCTTGTACGAGCCGTCGCCCTGCGGTTCCGCCTTGGTGCGCATCAGGCCCAGATCGGTGCCGCAATGCGGTTCGGTCAAGTTCATGGTGCCGGTCCATTCGCAGCTGACCATGTTCGGCAGGTACTTGTTCTTCTGCTCGTCCGTCCCGTGCGCCAGAATGGCCGAGGCCGCGCCATGGGTCAGGCCCTGATACATGGTGAATGCCTGGTTGGAGCCCGAGAACATCTCGCCGACTGCGGTACCAATCACATAGGGCATATTCTGGCCGCCATACTCTTCGGGCATGTCGAGGCCAGTCCAGCCGCCTTCTTTCATTTGCTCGAAGGCGTCTTTGAACCCTGTAGGAGTGTACACGATACCATTTTCCAAACGGCATCCTTCGGTGTCACCTACGATGTTCAGCGGATGCAGAACGTTGGTGGCAACCTTACCTGCTTCTTCCAGAACCGCGCCGGTGAATTCGGCTTCCAGTTCGTCATAGCCGGGGATATCCGACTGCGAGACGTTCAGAACGTTGTGCAGGATGAACTGCATGTCTTTGGTTGGCGCGTTGTAAACGGGCATGTGAAGCTCCCTTAATTCATATGTCCGGAGGGCAGAGCGATGTTACTCGGCTGCCTTTTTTTCCTGTTTCATCGAGGCGATGACTTTCTCGCCCCAGCGCAACTGCTCTTTCAGATCGTCGATGGCTTGCGTCAGTTCTTCGCGACGCGCCTCCATGTCAGCCAGACGTTCGCACGCAATTTCAAAAGTGCGGGTCATTTGAGTGACTTGCTGATCGCCCACATGGTACAAATCAAGCAGTTGTCGAATTTCTTCGAGGCTAAACCCAAAGCGCTTGCCGCGCAGGATCAGTTTCAGCCGCGCCCGGTCACGCTTGGTGAACAGACGTTTCTGGCCTTCACGGATCGGGAACAGAAGTTCCTTGGCCTCATAGAACCGCAAGGTGCGTGGTGTGACATCATAGGTCTCGCACATCTCGCGGATGGTCATCACATCTTCGGTCATTCGTCATACTCTCGTCACTGGCGTCATGAGATATGAGTTGCGCAGTTGGTAATCGCTTTACAACACGAGAGTGACGTTTACGTAATTCAGACGCTGCGTCACTTTATTGTTGACGTAACATCCGGTCACGTAAGCGGGCTGCAGGGTAATTTTCTTTCCGTGACGTCAAGCTGATTTCGTTGCCAAAGCAGTCGCAATTGCACAAACGACGCGCTTCCCTTCCCATAAACTTGGGTCCCGATGAATAAAAAGCTCAGCGTAGGTGGGCCGACTATTCCAGCGATTTGGCCGTTTGGTCGCGCAGACTTTTGAGTTCGTCCATGGCCTCGTCCAGTTGTTGGCGTTGCTGCTGAAGCTCGCTCATCTGGCGATCTGCCATCTCGACAAAAGTGGCCATTTGCGCCTCATTGCCCTGATCTTCATAGATCAGAAGCCATTGGCGAATCTCTTCCAGAGGGAATCCGAACTTGCGGCCACGCATGATCAGCTTCATCCGTGCGCATTCCCTTGCGCCATAAAACCGGGACCGGCCTTCGCGGTCCGGTTGCAGAAGCTCGATATATTCGTAATAGCGCAGGGTGCGCGGTGTTACCTCGAACTCCGTGCACATTTCTTTGAATGACAAACGGTTGTTGGACATTCCTGGTCTCCTCGCCAGCAACCTAGGCGGTCCCGATCCCCAGCGCAACAGGTGGGCTTGCCCTTTGCCAAAACAGCGGCTCATAAAGGGAGGGCAGAGAACAGGACGCAAATCTCATGGTCGATAAGACAGTTTTAGCCCGCCAGTTTATCGAGGCGATACCTCATGCGCGGGCTCTAAACCTGACGCTGACCCATATCGGCGAGGGTGAGGCAGAGATCACGCTGCCATACAACGAGGATCTGATCGGAGACCCGCGCACCGGTGTGATCCATGGCGGAGCAATCTCGACCATCTTGGATACGTGCTGCGGTGCTGCTGTGATGAGCCACCCCTCCGCGCCCGGAGGGACTGCAACCATCGACCTGCGGATCGACTACATGCGGGCGGCAACGCCAGGTCAGACGATAACGGCGCGCGCGACCTGCTATCACATCACGCGGAACGTGGCCTTTGTTCGGGCCACTGCTGTGGATATCGACAAGGACTTGCCTGTGGCCACCGCTGCGGGGTCTTTTACGGTTGAGGGGAATTAATATGGCAAGACCTCGTCCCGAACCGGTGCAGGTGGTCAAGCAAAGGCGTGATGCGGCATTGCGTGCGCTAGTTGATGGTGTCCCTTACATCCGTTTTCTCGACATCAGCTTCGACCGGCGCGGGGATGAATTGACCGGAGTGCTGAATTTCGATGACAAACTGATCGGCAATCCGTTTTTACCTGCGATTCATGGTGGGGTGACAGCTGCGTTTCTGGAAGTAACAGCCGTCATCACCCTCAGTTGGGAGCATATGTTCCCGCGTATCGAAAGTGGTGAGATCGACGGTGAGACCATCGTGACGGACAAGAGCATTCGGTTCCCCAAGACAATTGACTTTACCGTCGATTATCTGCGCTCGGGCCTTCCGCGGGATGCTTATGCACGGGCCTTTATCAGCAGGTCCGGACGGCGCTATGCCTCGGTCCGGGTCGAAGCCTGGCAGGACAATCACGCAAAACTGTTTGCGCAGGCATCGGGGCATTTTCTGATGCCTCAACCCCCTAAGGACAAGAGCTGACCATGCAGGACGCCTCGGCACCCATCACGCATAGGCGGGTGCTGAAGGTCGCGGCGCCAATTGTCCTGTCGAACGCCACAGTTCCGATTCTGGGGGCAGTGGATACAGGCGTTGTCGGACAGATGGGTCTGGCGGCTCCGATCGGGGCGGTTGGAATTGGGGCCGTGATCCTGTCCACTGTCTATTGGGTTTTCGGCTTCCTGCGGATGGGAACCACCGGTATGGCGGCGCAGGCCCGCGGGGCAGGTGATACCGTTGAGACCCGCGCGTTGCTGATACGCGGCCTGATGCTTGGGGGCGCGGCTGGGCTGTTCTTTATCCTCGCGCAAGTAGCCGTGTTCGCAGGTGCGTTTGCACTGTCTCCAGCAAGTCCCGAGGTTGAAGCGTTGACCCGCGCATACCTGGAGATTCGTATCTGGGGCGCGCCCGCAACGATTGCGCTTTACGCCGTTACGGGCTGGCTGATTGCTGTCGAGCGCACGCGCGGCGTGTTCATTCTGCAGGTCTGGATGAACGGGCTGAATATCGTGCTGGACCTGTGGTTCGTACTGGGCCTGGGCTGGGGAGTCGAAGGCGTTGCCATCGCTACTTTGATTGCGGAATGGACCGGCTTAGCCTTGGGGCTGTGGCTGTGCCGGGACGGGTTCGCGGACGAAATCTGGCGCGATTGGGCTCGCATATTTGATACCGCCAGGTTGCGACGGATGTTGCAGGTCAACGGCGATATCATGTTCCGCTCGGTTCTGTTGACCGCATCGTTCACAACTTTTCTGTTTGTCGGCTCGGATCTGGGCGATGTGAATCTGGCAGCCAATCAGGTCTTGCTTCAGTTTCTTGAAATCACAGCCTTCGCGCTGGATGGGTTTGCTTTTTCCGCCGAAGCGTTGGTAGGGGGTGCAGTTGGGGCCAGAGACAGGCACCAAGTGCGTCGGGCTTCTGTCATGGCGTCGCAATGGGGTGTGGGCGGCGCGCTTTTGTTGGGCGCGGTTTTCTTTGTTGCCGGTCCGGCTCTGATCGATCTCATGTCAACCTCGCCGCAGGTGCGCGAAGCCGGGCGCGAGTTCCTGTTCTGGGCTGCGATTGCCCCGGTAATCGGGGTGGCCAGCTGGATGTTTGATGGTATCTACATCGGTGCTACCTGGACCCGCGCAATGCGCAACGCGATGATTCAGTCGGTGGCGATCTATGTGGTTGCGCTATTCATCTTGGTGCCGAGTTTCGGCAATCACGGCCTGTGGGCCGCGTTGATGGTTCTCAATATTGCACGTGGCGTGACAATGGGTTGGCGCTATCCTAAGCTTGAGGCACAGGTAGGCTAGAGCAACGCCAACAGATTTTCCGGCGGGCGGCCGATGGCGGCTTTGCGTCCGACAATGGCAAGCGGGCGTTCAATTAGGATCGGGTTCTCGGCCATGGCACGGATCAGGTCATCGCCGGACGAGGTTTTAGTCAGCCCCAGTTCCTTGAACCGATTTTCGCCTGTCCGCATCATTTCAATGGGCGACAGTCCAAGAGCGGACTGTGCCGCACGCAATTGTTCCACTGTGGGCGCGTCTTCAAGATACTTTCGCAGAGTGATCTGCGCGCCATTTTCTTCCAACAGCGCCAGTCCGGCGCGGGATTTGGAACAGCGAGGGTTGTGCCAGTATTCGATCATAGCCAATCCTTTTGTTTGCTGCCGACGGCTTGGGATACGGTGTCAAAGCCGTCACGAGCCAGAAGCTCATCGACTCCTCTGGCTATGTCTGCCGCCAGAGAAATGCCGCCATAAACCATCGCCGTATAGAACTGTACGGCCGACGCCCCGGCGCAAATCTTGGCGTAGGCCTGCTCGGCATTGCTTATGCCGCCGACACCGATCAGGGGAATATTACCACCCGTCAGCTGGCTGAGCCGCGCCAGGACGCGAGTGGATTTTTCGAACAGCGGCGCGCCCGACAAACCACCGGCTTCACTCTTATGCGCACTATGCAGCCCGTCGCGGGACAGAGTGGTGTTGGTGGCGATCACAGCGTCCACTCGGGTTTCGCATGCGACATCGGCGATGTCCTGTATTTCTGCTTCGGACAGATCAGGCGCAATTTTGAGGAAGATCGGCAGTGCACGCGGCAGCGTGTCCCGCGTCTCGATTACGCCGCTCAAAAGCGCGGTCAGTGCAGCTTTGCCCTGCAAATCCCGCAGCTTTTCCGTATTCGGGGATGATACATTGACCGTTGCAAAATCCAGAAGTTCGGCGCAATGGGCCAGCACTTTGACAAAATCACCGGCGCGGTCATCGCTGTCCTTGTTGGCTCCAAGATTCAGGCCGATCACCGCGTTCTTGGGACGGCTAGCAAGCCGTTTGGCCATCACCTCCATGCCTTCGTTGTTGAAACCAAAGCGGTTGATTGCAGCTTTGTCCTCGGTCAGGCGAAACAGGCGCGGCTTGGGGTTTCCCGGTTGCGGGCGAGGCGTGACCGCCCCGACCTCAATAAACCCGAACCCAGCGCGCGACAGGGGCGTCAGAACTTCGCCGTTCTTGTCAAACCCAGCAGCCAAGCCAATCGGGTTCGACAGTTCCAGCCCGGCCAATTTGGTTTTCAGGCGCGGTGTTGTCACTGGTCCCGGAGCAGGCGTCAGCCCGGTTTTCAACGCCCTGATCGACATCCCGTGGGCGGCCTCGGGGTCCATGCGGTGCAGGGCGGTCAAGCCCAGTTTTTCTATCAATTTCATCCGAACGTCTTCCCGCCTTCACTTGAACCGCACCGGATCAGGCGCGAGGTTTCCACTGCGGCCTGGCGATGGACCACCGCCGCTCGGTAAACCGGGTCTGTCACCATTTCAAGGAATGCATGTGCGGTCGGGTAGCGCGCAATAAAAACGGCATCCCACGTTTCATCCGCTGGACCAATCAGGGTTGTCTCAAAAATCCCACGCCAAAGGATGCTCGCCCCAATGCGCTCAAGGATCGGCGCGGTTTCCGCACCGTACTTGTGATAGGCCTGCGCACCGTTCAGCCCTGCCTCTGACAATTCATGCGAGGGGGGATACTGTGCCTCGGCCCGGAATCTCACTAGATTGAGCATTTCAATCGGCTTGTTCCGATCCAAGGTCTTAAACGCCTCGAACTGGTCGCGATCCGGGTCGACATAGGACGTCACGTCATGCCCTCGGGAAACCGGTGCGCTGCACCGTCAAAGGGCAGAGGGCGCGACCAGACAACGTCGCTCATCCTGATCTGGCGATAGAGATGCGGGAACAGGGCATCGCCGCGCGAGACCTCCCATTTCAGGTCGTCGCCCATCGCATCGACCTCACATGCCAGCAAAGTCAGCCCTTCAACGCCAGCAAAGTGCTTGGCTGCCGTTTCAGCGGCTTGCTCGGCGGTTGAGAAGTGGACAAACCCGTCAGCGACGTCAATCGGTGCGCCGTCTGTGGCGCCCTGGTTTTGCAAGGCGGCCCATTCTTCGGCTCGGAAAATCTTGTATATCAGCATACTGACCTGATGCCCCGCTGGGCGCACGGAATCAAGCCGGATTTCTTCTTTGACTCTCTGTCGTGATGGGCGCACGATCCCCATAAACAATAACTGGGAGTTCCAAGATGCAGACCCGATTTTTGACTTCAGTTGCGGTTCTGGGCCTGACCGCTGGTGTTGCAACAGCCGACTACAAGTTGACGATTTTGCACACAAACGATTTTCATTCACGTTTCGAGCCGATCAATAAATACGACAGCGGATGCGGCGCCGAAGACAATGCTGAAGGCAAGTGTTTTGGTGGATCGGCGCGCCTTGTAACTGCCGTCAACGAAGCACGGGAGCGTGCCGAGAATTCGATTCTGGTGGACGGCGGGGATCAGTTCCAGGGGTCTCTTTTCTACACTTACTACAAGGGCAAGGTTGCTGCCGAGTTCATGAACAAGCTGGGCTATGATGCCATGACCGTGGGCAACCACGAGTTCGACGATGGCCCTGAAGTGCTGCGCGGCTTTATCGACTCGGTCGATTTCCCGGTTCTGATGTCTAACGCCGATATTCGCGACGAAGAACTTCTGACCGACCATATCAAGAAATCTACCGTGATCGAGGTGGGCGGCGAAAAGATTGGCCTGATTGGACTTACGCCGATCGATACGGATGAACTTGCATCGCCTGGACCCAACGTGACCTTTTCAGACCCGGTGCCGGCAGTGCAGGCCGAGGTCGACAAACTGACGGGTGAAGGTGTCAACAAGATCATCGTGCTCAGCCATTCAGGTTATGGTGTCGATCAGCGTGTCGCACAGGAGGCAAATGGGGTCGATGTGATCGTCGGCGGGCATTCGAATACATATCTTTCGAATGTGTCGGAGAAGGCCGCAGGCCCCTATCCTACGGTCGTCAACGGTGTGCAGATCGTTCAGGCTTATGCTTATGGCAAGTTTTTGGGCGAATTAAACGTCACATTTGATGACGACGGCAAAGTGTTGGAAGCCGTTGGTGAACCACTGATCATGGACAACGCCGTGACCGAGGATCAGGCCGCATTGGACCGGATCGCGGAATTGGCGGTGCCTCTGGATGAAATCCGAAGCAAGGTGGTCGCAAACGCGGCTGACGCCATCGAGGGCGATCGCGCTATGTGTCGCGTACAAGAATGCCCGATGGGCAATTTGGTTGCTGATGCGATGCTGGCACGGGTCGCGGAACAGGGCGTTCAGATCGCCATCGCCAACTCGGGCGGTTTGCGGGCGTCTATCGATCCTGGTGATGTGACTATGGGCGAAGTGCTGACTGTGCTGCCCTTCCAGAACACGCTGTCCACATTCGAGATCAATGGTCAGGGCGTCATCGATGCCCTTGAAAACGGCGTCAGCCAGGTGGAGGAAGTGAAAGGTCGTTTTCCGCAGGTTGCGGGCCTGAGCTTTGCCTGGGATCCTAGCGTTGCACCGAACGAAGGGCGTATCAGTGACGTGATGGTCGCCGAGGGAGACGGGTTTGTTCCGATTGATCCGAACAAGACCTACCTTGTCGTAACCAACAATTATGTGCGCAATGGTGGTGACGGGTACAAGATGTTCGAAGGCGATGACAAGAACGCTTATGATTTCGGCCCGGATCTTGCGGATGTAACTGCGGAATACCTGGCGGAAAACGCCCCGTATCAGCCTTATGTCGATGGACGCATCAAACAGAAGTGACTCTGGTCTCCGAAATGACAAAAGCCGCATCGATATGATGCGGCTTTTTCTGTTTCCAGACGGATCAGGTGAAGTCGTATTCCGGCCAAAGTTCCCGGTCGAACCCGTCGAGCATCGGTTTGATCTGATCCGCGACTTCGCGCCAGCCCCCGATTGACTTGGTCGAAATCTTGTTACGCACCTGATCGATACTGGCTGTACGTACTTGTTTGGTGTTCTTCTCGGGCTGCACCATGGAATCGTGCCATTCGATGTCACAGAATTCTGCAATTCGCTTGCTGTGGGTCAGGGGATCCGCCACCAGATCTTCATAGGGCATAGTCAGAATTCGGCCTGCGAATACCTTGTCCCAATGGGACATGTAACGGCGATACAGGTTTGCGGTATGTGCAATAGCCTCAAGGTTTGAGGCGTAGTTCATGCCACCTGCAGGGAACCTCCTGATCCACTTTGACAACCCGACATCACGCGGGTCACGCAGCATGTTGATGATTTTGGCGTTGGGGAAGGCAGCCAAAATAAAGCCGACGCGTTGAAAGTTGTGTGGGAGTTTATCGACGAAGGCGACGGAGCCGGCAGGAACCTGCGGCATCTGTTCGCGATAGTAGCGTGCAATCCCGCTCGCGGATTCTGCATCGAGTACCTTGTCCGACGTGTGAAATCTGGTCGACAATTCGGGCATCAGGGTCAATTCACCGCAGCCGGCAATATCGGGTGCAGAGCTCAGCATCATCTCCATCAGGGTCGTGCCGGATCGTGGCTGGCCAACAACAAAGATCGGCACTGGCGTGTCGCTCTGGACGTCAGTGAGCTCAGCCAACCCATGCGGGAACAACCTCAGAATCTCGTTCAGTTTTTCTTCTTCAGCTGCGAAATCATAGGGCAATATCTCATGCTGAACAGCGTTTGCCCTTTTAAACTGCGGCATCGCAGTGGCAAGGTCGTCGCCCTTCTGGATAAGATGTGCCTTGGCAAATTCAAGCTCCTGCAAAGGCTCGTCGTGCTCGGCCATGGAGTCTTCCACCGCAGCAATAAATTGCGGCACCGTGTCTTTTGCCGTCATGGTTGCCACCTGCAATAGTGCGTTGGGGTGATGAGGTTTGACCTCAAGAATGTCCCCCAAAATCTTCAGTGAGCCCTCTTTGTCGCCTGCCTGATGCAGATTGACTGCCTTTTGAAACGCAACGACGGTGTTTTCCGGGGCCAGATCATAAGCACGTTGAATGTCCAGCGTGCTTTCTTCGACGAAGCCCATGTGATGGTACGCCCGGGCGCGTTTTGCAAGCAATTCCGGGTTGTCCGGGTCAGAGGTCAGTTTGTGAGTGGTGAACTCAACGATCGACCGCCAGTTTTTGCCCTCACGCTGAATCTCATCAATGACCCGCATAAGTTCCCGATTGTTGGGGAATTTTTCGATCTTTTTCTCGGCATAGGCCAAAGCCCGCGAGATCTGTTCCGTTTGCATCAGTGCGTTTGCCAGGTTCTCAGCAAACTGCGGATCGTCCGGTTTCATCCGCGAGGCTTCAACGAAATGTGGGATGGACTTCCTGTACTGCTTCATTTCAGTCAGAACAAAACCAGCGATGGCTTGGTAGTCCGAGTCGTTCGGAAACTTCTTGATACCCAGCTGGGCCTTTTTCAGCGCTTGCGGAAGCTTGCCCGCGTCCAAAAGGGCCATTGCTTTACTCTTGAGGGATTGCGTTATTTGGTTTTCCATGTGACCCCGTAAGATCCTGTGCCAGTATCAAGATTGTTTCGGTGGTTCATTACCCATGTGCGGACGGTTTGCAATAACTCTTCCCAATGACGCGATGGCGCAGCTGTTTTCTGCACGCCCTGCAAATGCGCTGCCTGCGGTTCCGAACTTCAATGTTTGCCCGACAAATCAAGTGCATGTGGTGCGCGGCGGTGATTCCGGCCGTCAACTGGATGCGCTGCGCTGGGGGTTTCTGCCGCATTGGTACAAGACCGAAACCGCCGGGCCGTTGCTGATCAATGCGCGGTCCGAGACATTGGCGGAAAAACCTGCCTTTCGTGAGGCCTGCCGGTCGCGCCGCTGTCTGATCGTGGCAACAGGATTTTATGAATGGACCAAGTCGGAACAGGGAACGCGTCTGCCATGGTATATTCATCGTAAGGATGGAACCCCGATTGCATTTGCAGGGGTCTGGCAGGATTGGGGGCCAGATGAAAACCGACAAGGCACCTGCGCAATTGTCACGACGGCGGCCAACGAAAAACTCAGCGCCATTCACCATCGGATGCCTTTGATCTTGGAACCCGAAGATTGGCCATTGTGGCTGGGGGAAGTAGGAAAGGGGGCTGCACGTCTGATGCAGCCAAGCGTGGAAAATCTGCTGACTTTTCATCGTGTCGATGCGGCAGTGAACTCGAACCGGGCCAGCGGGCCCGATCTGATCGAACCTTTCGACGCTTGAGGGCGCGTGACCTTTCCTTTGGAAACGCATCAAGCTAGACCTTCGGCATGGCTCTGAATTTTCCTGATCTGACACAGCTTTACGCGCATGATTATGACACTGTCATCGACGTGCGCAGCCCGGCGGAGTTCGCCGAAGATCACTTGCCGGGCGCGATCAATCTGCCGGTTCTAAACAACGAAGAACGTGCCCGCGTTGGAACCATTTATGTGCAGGAAAGCCCGTTTTTGGCGCGCAAGCTTGGGGCTGCTCTGGTGTTCCGCAACGCGGCCAGCCACATCGAGCAGCATCTCAGCCATCATGAAGGCAGTTGGCGCCCTTTGGTTTATTGTTGGCGCGGCGGGCAGCGTTCCGGATCGTTCAGCTGGATGTTACAGCAAATCGGTTGGCGCGCAGAGGTGATAGACGGAGGTTACCGCACCTACCGAAGGCTGGTGAAAGCAAATTTGTATGACGATCCGTTGGCTCATCGCTTGGTGGCGTTGGATGGCTATACCGGCACGGCCAAGACAGAGCTGCTGGCCCTGTTGTACACACGCGGGGTGCAGGTTCTGGACCTTGAAGCACTGGCCAATCACCGAGGTTCTTTGCTAGGGGAAAGACCGGGGGGGCAGCCCAGCCAGAAAGCCTTTGAATCGGCGCTGGCGGGGGCGCTTTGCGGGATGAATCCGGCGCGCCCGATTATGGTCGAGGCGGAATCTTCCAAGATTGGTAACCTGATCCTGCCGCCCAGCTTGTGGAATGCTTTGTGTGCAGCCCCGCGGGTGAACATCACGGCTCCGATCGAAGCGCGCGCCACCTATTTGGTTCGGGCTTATGACGACATCCTGTCTGACAGCGATCGTTTGCGAGATCGACTATCACCGCTGCGCTTACATCGTGGGCACGAGGTCGTTGACGGATGGATGCACCTGATTGAGGCGGGGGAAAAACAGGCGCTGACTCAGGCGTTGATGGAGCAGCATTATGACCCGGCTTACACAAAGTCGCGGCGCTCTCGAACAGTTGAGGTTCTGGCCAGCCTTGATCTCGCTACCTTGGACGACGTCGGTTTGAGCGAGGCGACCACCCGGCTTGAAAGCCTGCTGGATCAGTTTTGAAGGCGCAGACCTGGCGTATCGGTGAGTTCACCAATGATCGTGGCCGGAAATCCTGCGTTCTTGAGATCACCAAGAAGGGTATTGGCAATCTCAGGCGCGACCGCGGCCAGCAAACCACCCGCTGTTTGCGGATCAAATAACAAAGCGGTTTTACCTTCAATCGGCAGATCAGGGGCAATTGCCCGATTGTCAGCAAAGATCGTTGAGCGAACGCCCTGATTGGTCAGCTCCAGCGCGCCGTTCATAACCTCCACCGCGTCCAGATCAAGCAAAGCACCGCACTTTGAAGCTTCGCAGATGCCTTGCAGGTGACCGGCCAGACCAAATCCGGTCACATCGGTCATCGCATGGGCCTGGCCCAATATGCGGGCCGCTGCGCCCTGCGGCTGTGTCATCTGCTGATAGGCTGCTGCGATCCAGGCACCATCAGCCAAGCCTGCCATCTCGGCCGCCATCAGAATACCGCTGCCTATTGGTTTGGTCAGAATCAGACGATCACCCGGCTGCCCACCCGCCAGCGTTATCGGGGCGGTCTCACACAGGCCTGTCTGTGTGAAACCGATGGTCATCTCGTCGCCCATGGAGCTGTGCCCGCCCACAATCTCGGCACCAGCGTCCCGCATGACGTCGCCTGCAACAGACATAATTTCGGTCATGGTACGGCTTTGTAGAGCAGCGGACATGCGCGGTAGAATGATCGTTGCTGTGGCTGCCTGAGGCGCGGCCCCCATAGCCCAGATATCCCCCAAGGCGTGAACGGCGGCTATGCGCGCCATAAGAGCGGGATCGTTGGTGAAAGCCCGCAGGTGATCTGTTGTAATGACCTGCTGAACCCCGCCTGTCTGGAGCAGAGCCGCGTCGTCTCCGGGCAGGGGTGTGATGTCCGTGCGGGTGGGGGCGGGTTGCGACTTCAGGGCGATTTGCAAAGCGTCGCGTCCGACCTTTGCACCGCACCCTCCGCACATGGGCTTTTCTCCCAGCGCCTCTTCAAGACCGGTCGCCCCTTCGCGCGGCAAGGCCGGGGTTTTCATCTGCGGAAGGTCCCGGAACCTGTTCATGAAGGTCTGGTCGATGTGGTTTTTCCATGTCCACATCATCGGTCCGCTGAAAGATGTTCCGAAACGCTCTCCCAGTGCTGATTTTCCACCCAGCGAAATCAGTTTGAGGTAATCTTTCTGCGGGTCATATTTGCGCATTCGACCGGCCCCCAGCGCTGCCCGCAGATTGTCGAACAGAACGGGTGCCTCGCGCACCGCGTAGACGCCCGCCTTGGGTCTGGGGTTGTCTGTCAGATGGGCGCAATCTCCGGCGGCGAACACCACGGGATCACTGGATTGCAGGTAGCTGTTCACCCGAATGAAGCCTTCCTGAAGGTCCAGCCCGGTATTTTCGATCCAGTCATAGGGCCGCGCTCCGGCTGCTCCGGTCACGAAACTGGCCGGTATCGAGCGCCCGTCTTGCAGTTCGACGTGATCCGGAACGATCCGGGAGATCACAGCGTTTTCAATCACCTCCACACCAAGATCGCGCATCGCGCGCCGGATCGTTGCTGCCGATTTGGGTTTGGTGGCAGTCAAGGCAGAGGCACTGTCGATCAGCGCAATCTGCGCCGTCCGATCTCTGGCTTTCAGCGCATGTGCCATCGCCATGACCAGTTCAACCCCCGCGACTCCACCGCCAATTACAACAACCGAAGCAGGGCCGTTTCCATCCAGATAAGCAGCCCACCGTGCTGCAAATGGACCCAATGGTTTGGCTGGCACTGCATGTTCGGCAAATCCGGGCATTGCAGGCATGTCCGATGTGATCCCAACATTGACAGACGCCACATCGAAACCCACCGGGGGACGCCCGTGAACATGCACTTCCTGACGATCGGTGTCGATTCCGTCGACCGCACTCAGAATGACCCGAGTGCCCGCAAACCGGGCCAGTTTGACTAGATCGATGTCCAGTTCCGACCGATCATAATGTCCCGCGACATATCCCGGTAACATCCCGGAATAGGGGGCAGTCGGGCCCGGGTTAATCACGGTCACCCGCACCCCGGGCAAAGAGTTCATGCCCCATTTGCGCAGCAGCAAAGCGTGGGTGTGACCTCCGCCAACTAGAACCAGATCGCGTGTCAGTGGCAGTGGAGGTGTGTGCATAGGTTTAATTCGTGCTGTGGTCCGGGACGTCCTCGACCTGCTCCACCGCGTGGGTGGCCCAAAGCTCATCCTCGCCCGCATCTGGCAGATCTTCGGGCTTTTCATGACGATGAATGTGCCATTTGGCAATGAACAGAGCCGTGATTGGAGCGGTCAGGAACAAAAACAGCGTGATCAGAAGCTCGTGCAGGGACAACTTTCCTTCCAGCAGGACGGAGTGCGCGATTGAGGCCAGCAGGACGCCACCCACACCCAATGTCGTTGCCTTGGTCGGCGCGTGCAGCCGGGACATCGGATCTTTCAGCTTGATCATGCCAAAAGATCCGACAAATCCGAATATGCCCGAGACAATCAGGAAAAAGGCGATCAGCAGTTCCACGATGAATGTCATGCCGCCCTCACTCGATGATATTGCCGCGCAGCATGAAGCGCGCATAGGCCACGGTTGAGACAAAGCCCAGCATGGCGATGATCATGGCCGCTTCGAAGAAGATCTCGGTGCCCTGGTCCAGACCATAAAGGATCATCAGGGCAATCGTATTGATCACCATCGTATCCAGCGCCAGAACGCGGGTGCCGACGCCATCGGCGGTGATGATCCGCCACAGACACATCATGATCGCCGCGCCGAAACAGGCAAAAGAAAAGTAGATCGCGTACATGATCATTCGAATATCTCCTTCAGGCGGCGTTCATATCGCTGCTTGATCTGATCCCGTACCTCTTCCGGGTTTGGCGCATCGAGGCAATGGACCAGCAGGTTATGCCCTTGCGCTGACAAATCGCAACTGACTGTGCCCGGAGTCATGGTGATCGTGCCGGCCAGAACCGTGATCGCCTCGGGGGTGCGCAGCTCCAAAGGTACACAAATCCAGTTGGGCTGGCGGTCATCATTGCGCTTGAACAGGATGATCCGGGCCACCGTCACGTTCGCGACGATGATATCCCAAAGCACCACAAGCATGTACTCGACGATCATAGGCCAGTTGCGCAACTTGGGGCGATCCGGCCAATAGGGTTGCGTGACGAACGGGATGATGATGCCGAGGATCAGACCAAAAACCAGAGAGTTCAGTGAAGGCTTGTTTGCCAGCAGAATCCAGACAATCGTCAGCAAGAAGGTCAGGTGGGGGTGCGGGAATATCCGACGCAGCAGTTTCATCACTCTTCCCCTCCCAATACTGCAGAGATGTAGTTTTCAGGTGTAAACAACTGCTCTGCGGTTTTGCTTGTATATTCCAGTGCCGGGCCTGCGAACACCGTCAGCAGGATCAGGCCAGCAACGGCTCCGAATACAGCCGTGAAGGCCAGGCCGGGTTGCGGTTCGGGGGCGACTTGTGCAGGCACGTCTTCATCATCGGCAGGCGCGTCAATTAGGACAACCTGAGTATCGTGGCTTTTCCAGAAGATCAGCGTCCCGGCACGGGCCAGCCCGATGATAGTGACGAAAGAACCGATCAGGATGACCGCCCAGACCGCTGTGGCATCTGCTGCATCCCGTGAGGCGTCCAGAACCAGCAACTTGCCGACAAAGCCGGACAATGGCGGCATCCCCGCCATTGCAATAGCCCCAACAAAGAACAACGAAGCGATCAATCCGCTTTGCGGCATAGGCGGCTTGGGCGTGATGGCTCCTCCCTGCCGTTCCATGATCAGATCTGCAACGAGAAACAGCAACGCTGTCGCGAGTGTTGAATGGAATACATAATACAGTGCGGCAGCGGTTGCGTCGGGCGTGAATTGAGCGATGGCGATCAGCAGTGTGCCCATGGACGCGATGGCGCAGAACGCGACCATGCGGGCGATGTGCCGTGACCCAAGAATACCGATGGCCCCGACCGCCAGTGTCACAAGCGCGGCGGGTTGCAGCCAGTCGCCCACCAGACCCTGTGTAGCCTCAACATCCGGACCAAAGGCCAAGGTGTACATCCGCAGGATCGAATAAGCCCCCACTTTTGTCATGATTGCAAACAGGGCTGCAACGGGCAGAGGAGCGTTGGCATAGCTGGCTGGTAGCCAGAAGTGCAGCGGCAGAACCGCAGCCTTGATACAGAAGACCAACAGCAACAGCACCGCGCCAACCCGTAGTAAGGCTGTATCTTCGGCCGGAATTGCCGCAACGCGCACAGCGATATCCGCCATGTTCAGAGTGCCGGTCACGCCATAGATCGTACCTAAGGCAAACAGGAACAGGGTCGAGCCCAGCAGGTTGTAAGCCACGTACTGCACACCCGCTTTCAATCGCACCGCGCCGCCGCCATGGGTCATCAGACCGTAGGATGCGATCAGCAGAACCTCAAAAAACACGAACAGGTTGAAGGCGTCGCCTGTCAGGAAAGCACCACATACGCCCATAAGCTGGAAGTGAAACAGCGCGTGGAAATGCTTCCCCCGGTCATCCCAGCCCGATGCAATCGCATAAAGCACAATTGGCAAGGCCAGCAGCGCCGTCAGCAGCACCATCATGGCCGACATGCGGTCCAGCACCATGACAATGCCAAACGGCGCGGGCCAGTCGCCAAGTTCGTAAACCTGAATATCTCCGCCTGACGCCTGGGCAGTGATCGTCAACGCAATGCCCAGCAAAGCCACAACACCGGCGACCGAGAAGATGCGTTGCAGATCCAGATGAAAGCGTAGGACCATGATGATGAACGGGGCCAGAATCGCGGGCAGGACAATCGGCGCAACGATCCAATGGTTCATGCGTCATCTCCCGGTGCGTCCACACTGTCTTGCGGGCTCATGTCGATATGGTCGTCCTTGGCAGACAGGTATGCGCTGAGCGAGATCATCACGATCACGGCGGTCATCCCGAAAGAGATCACGATGGCGGTCAGTACCAGCGCCTGCGGCAGCGGGTCGGTATAGGGCACTTCTTCGTACTTGTTCAGGACCGCAGGCGCGTTCAGGGCCAATCGTCCGGTTGCGAACAGGAACACATTCACCGCGTAAGTGATCAAAGACAGGCCCAGAATGACGGGAAAAGTCCGGCGGCGCAGGATCAGGAATATCCCGGCAGCGGTCATGATGCCAACGGCAGAGGCTACGAGCGCTTCCATCAGGCCTGCTCCTTCCCTTGTTCTTCTTCCAAAAGGTCATCCCGCAGCGGGTTGATATCCATCGGGAACTCCTGCGCCATTCCTGGCTGCCATGCAAAGCGCGACAGGCTGTCCAGCGCCAGCATCACCGCGCCCAGAACCGCTAGGAACACGCCGGTGTCGAACAGCATGGCGGTGGCCCATTCGAACTCTTCCAGCGGCGGCCAGTTGATGTAGCCGAAGTCGCTGGTCAGGAAGGGGCGTTCGTTGAACCACGCGCCCAGCCCGGTGGCGGCGGCGATCAGCACACCCCAGCCGATGGTGCCGTGATAGTAGAACCTCTGACGTTCAATGGCCCAAGTATATCCACTGGCCATGTATTGCATCAGATAAGCGATGGCGACGATCAGACCGGCGATAAAGCCACCACCCGGCTGGTTGTGCCCGCGAAAAAAGATATAGGCCCCGACCATCAACGCAATCGGCATCATCACGCGAGTGACC
Source organism: uncultured Ruegeria sp. (assembly GCF_947497005.1). Classification (GTDB taxonomy): domain Bacteria; phylum Pseudomonadota; class Alphaproteobacteria; order Rhodobacterales; family Rhodobacteraceae; genus Ruegeria. The sequence continues at coordinate 40,387 of NZ_CANMFF010000020.1, forward strand.
ACAACCATCATCAGCGGATGTGAATCCCCCGATTGTGGCCAATGCGGTTTGCGGTTCAGCAGGTAGGCGCGGACATTGCTGCCCAGCACAGATTCAGTCAGGGCAAAGATGATCAGCGCGGCGATACCGAGCACGATGATTTCGCCAAAGGTATCAAAACCCCGGAAGTCGACCAAGATCACGTTGACCACATTGGTACCACCGCCGCCTTTATACGAATTTGCCAGATGGAAATCTGAAATCGTCGGAAAGGCAAAATCGCGCAGCATTATTGCATAGATAAGCGCACCGGTGCCAAGGCCCGCAACAACGGAAATCGCGGCATCCCGCCAACGCCGTGCAGCCGAGCTGTCCCAGGGCGTCTCGGTCGGCAGGAAGTTCAGTGACAACAGCAACAAGATCATCGTCACCACTTCGACCGAGATCTGCGTCAGCGCAAGGTCGGGGGCCGAGAGATAGTTGAAGGCAACCGACACGATCAGACCGACAACACCGATCAACACCAGTGACAATAGGCGGTTCCGATGGAACCACATGATGCCCAGCGTCGCGCCCACCAGACAGATCCAGCCGATGATCGGAATGATCTGCGCAGGCAGCGGAACGCGGGTCTCAATACCGATTGTCCCGGTGGAATACGCGTAATAGCCAAGGCCAACAGTAAAGGCGACGAAGATGATCGCATAGCGGCTGAGGACGCCGTTGTGCATCTCGTCGGTAATCCAGCGGCTCAGCCTTGTCATCGCGTCTATGATCGCCTCAAAGATCTGCTTGGCCTCGGGGCGGGGCAAAGTGTTCCAGATCTGTTCACCCCGTTTGTGCAGCGCCAGCAGGAACAGACCGCCCAGCGTGGCCACGGCTGACATATAAAGAGCCGGTGTGAAGCCGTGCCAGAGTTTCAGCGAATAGTAGGGCAGCTTCTCTCCGCCGATCACTGCACTGGAAACCACGGCAACCAGAGGGCCGACAATGGCCGCAGAATAAAGGCCGATCAGAATGACGAGCATCACCAGCAACGCGGGCGCGATCCACAGCCCTACGGGCGGGTCATGCGGATGAGCGGGGTAATCGTCGCGCTGTGGGCCAAGGAAAACATGGCTGACAAAGCGGAAGGAATAAGCAGCAGAGAACAATGCAGCCAGCAGCGCCAGACCCGGAACCAGGTAGTGCGAGTGCAGCCATGTGGTGTGCACGGTCTCTTCAAGCATCATCTCTTTCGACAGGAACCCGTTCAACGGAGGAAGGCCAGCCATGGACAGGGCCGCAATTGTGCCGATGGTAAAGGTGATCGGCATCAGGTGACGCAGGCCGCCCAGTTTCTTGATATCGCGTGTGCCGGTCTCGTGATCGACGATACCGGCGGTCATGAACAATGCAGCTTTGAAAGTCGCGTGGTTGATGATGTGGAATATGGCAGCTACGGCGGCGATCTTGGTGCCAAAGCCCAGCAGCATGGTAATCAGGCCCAGATGCGAAACCGTTGAAAATGCCAGCAGCGCCTTCAGGTCGTCCTTGAAAAGTGCAATCGCCGCACCGATTAGCATCGTGATCAGACCTGTGGTCGCCACGATATAGAACCAGGCATCTGTTCCGGCTAGAACCGGCCACATTCGTGCCATCAGGAACAAGCCGGCTTTCACCATGGTGGCCGAGTGCAGATAGGCCGACACAGGCGTTGGTGCTGCCATGGCGTGCGGCAGCCAGAAATGGAACGGGAACTGAGCCGACTTGGTGAAACAGCCCAACAGGATCAGGATCAGCGCAGGCATATAATAGGGCGAGGCCTGAATAAGTTCTTTATTCTGCAGGATGATGCTGAGGTCATAAGAACCTACAATATTGCCCAGGATCAGCATCCCGGCAATCATCGCCAGACCTCCGGAACCGGTCACGGCAAGCGCCATGCGCGCGCCCTGACGGCCTTCGGGCAGGTGCTTCCAATAGCCGATCAACAGGAACGAACTAAGTGACGTAAGTTCCCAGAAAATAAGCAAAAGCAATATGTTGTCGGACAAAACAATCCCCACCATCGCGCCCTGAAACAGCAGCAGATAGGTATAGAACTGCCCCATCGGATCTTCGCGCGACAGGTAGAACCGCGCATAGAGGATGATCAGCAACCCAATGCCGAGGATCAGCAAGGCAAACAAAAACCCCAGACCATCCAGCATGAAATTTGCATTCAGGCCCAGCCCCGGTATCCAGTCGAACCGCGCAGTCACAACATCTCCGCGCATGACCGAGGGGATGTGGATCAGCAGGCCCATCAGGGCCAGAAATGTGGTCAACCCGGCTGCGGATGCGGCTGCGTTCCGGCCTGCACGGATCAGCAGGGCGGGAAAAACAGCGCCGAGGAAGGGAAGGGCCGCGATAAGGAATAGGGACAAGTGCGATACTCCGGTCAGGGCGGTCAGGGTGAAGTCAATTTTGTAAGGATATTTTCCCGACTGTCCAGATATTGTAACTTTTTAACAGAGTTCTATTGGGGTTCGGGGAAATAAGCAAAACAGCAAAATAATGACACGATCTTGATCTGGGTATGGTGTTTCAACACATCAGTTCCAGCCCATTTGTGTTAGAACCACCGTCAGCGAACAGGAGGCCGAGACGTGCCCGAGCAAGTGAACCGAACCCGTAGATGGGTGTTGATCGGCGGTTGTAGCGCGATTGCTGCCGGGTTGGCGATCAGAGAATACCGCCTGATCCCCGAAGACCACAGCGGTAGCCGGATCAGCGTAGCCGTCGCCCACGAACAGGCCGTAGACGGGCGCGTATTTTTGGTTGATATCCGCACTCCGCGCGAATGGCGTGCATCGGGTGTCGGCGAGGGCGCAGTGCCGCTGGACATGCGGCGAGAGGATTTCGTTGCTGCGCTGACAGATCTGACGGGCGGCAATCAGGCGGCCCCGGTGGCGCTGATCTGCGCGCGCGGTGTGCGCTCTGCGCGCCTGAGCAACCGCCTGATCGAGGCGGGGTTTACCAATATCATCGACGTGCCCGAAGGGATGTTGGGTTCTGCGGCAGGCCCGGGATGGGTTCGGGCCGGGTTGCCGGTTCACAAATATGACGAGGATGCAGGATGATCCGAGAATTCAGCATGGCAGCAGCCCTTTTGATTGCAGCGCAAGCCGCACAGGCAGGGTGTGCAGGACAGGAAGATGGCTGCGAGACTCCCATGGGCACGTATCACATCGAACTGCCCGATGCGGAGAATGCGCCGATTGTGGTGTTTCTGCATGGGTACGGCGGCAGCGGGTCCGGAACGATGCGCAACCGCGGTATGGTCGAACCGTTATTGGATCGCGGCTATGCCGTGATGGCCCCCGAAGGTCTTGAGCGGCCCGACCGGGGCAGCACCAAAAGCTGGAATTTCTATCCCGGCTTTGGTGAGAGGGACGAAACTGACTTTTTGTCCGAAGTGGTACAGGATGCCGCCGAGCGTTTTGGCGTCGATGCTGACCGGGTCATGTTGGGCGGGTTTTCTGCCGGTGCTTTCATGGTCAACTATTTGGCTTGCGAGGCACCCGACACGTTCTCGGCCTATGTTCCGGTGTCCGGTGGTTTCTGGCGTCCGCATCCTGAAACCTGCGAAGGGCCAATCCGCATGTTCCATACGCATGGCTGGACTGACAACGTGGTGCCGCTGGAAGGTCGCTTGCTTGGCGGCGGACGTTTTCAACAGGGCGATATCTATGCTGGCCTGGAAATCTGGCGCGAGGCGAATGGCTGCGTCGATCACAAACCGGCCGGGTTCAGCACAACGGGTGACTTCATGCGCCGCCGCTGGACCACATGCGCCGAAGGCAGCGCACTGGAGTTTGCGTTGTTCCCCGGAGGACACACGGTTCCTGCTGGCTGGGCCGACATGATTGTTGATTGGTACGAAGGTCTTCCCGGCAGCTGATTATTCTGCCGGGGTCATGTTGCCTTTACCTTTGACCAGTCGCTTCAGCTCATCACGATAGCGACGGGCCGAGCGGGTGATTGCAGGTTCACTGAAATCCTCTCGCATTCCGACCATTTTGCGCGCAGTTCCTGCCGAGACGCCGCTGAGCGCTGACAATGGGATCGCCAGCGCAAGGCTGATGGCAATCGGCGCCAGCCATATCGACACCAGACCGGACAGAATACCGACGCTTAGCGCCACGCCGCTGACAGTTTCCAGCATATGGCACAGGATCAGTGTGCGCAGACCGTAGGTACCGCCGTCGCGGGCTTGCGGCGACCAGCCTCGCTGAATACCGAAGGCTGTGCGAAATACGGCGATCATCTGTTGTACCATCAGGATCGGAGCGTAAAGGACTGACAACAGGACCTCGGCCAGGAACGAGGTAAGGAATTTGCGCCCGCCACCGAAATCCCTATAGCGCACACCGCTCAGCGGCAGTGCCAGAACGCCCAGAACCTTGGGGGCCAGCAGCATGGCATACATGACCAGAATGATCAGCACATGCCGGGTTTCCGACATCTCGGGCCATTGCGGGAACAGAGGATTGTCAGGGCTGAAGTAATGCAGGACAGATGCATCTTGACCCTGACCGATCAGCGCCCACATCAACAACAGGGCAAACCACAAGGGCGACATCAGATATCCGACTGCTCCGTGGAACATGTGAAAGCGCGACACGGCACGGAATCCGGTCGATCCCAGCAGTTTCAGATGTTGCAGGTTGCCCTGACACCAGCGGCGATCCCGCATGGCGTGATCAATGAGGGTAGGTGGCGTTTCTTCGTAAGACCCGCGAATGCGCGGCAGAAAGCGGACGGCCCATCCGGCACGGCGCAGCAATCCAGCCTCGACAAAATCGTGGCTCATGATCAACTTGTCCTGTCCGCTGAACGAGCGCAGCTTGGGCAACCCTGCGCTGTTGGCAAAAGCCTTGGTGCGGATGATCGCGTTGTGGCCCCAATAGTTACCCTCTTGCCCGCACCAACGCGCCAGACCTTCAGCAAAGGCGATACCGTAGACGCCATTGGCAAATTGCTGCATTCGGGCAAAAACTGACTGCGCACCGATCAGCTGTGGATAGCTCTGGATCAGACCCGCGCCCGGATCACGCGCCAGCGCATCGGTCAGGCGAGAGATAGCGCGCCCGGTCATCAGGCTGTCGGCATCCAGAACCAACATGGCATCCCAGTCCGCGCCCCAGCGGCCAACCCAGTCGGCAATGTTGCCGACCTTGCGGTCGGTATTCTGCGCGCGGCGACGATAGTAAAGCTCCAGCCCAGGCGCTAGCGTGGTGCGCAGCGCCTCGACACTGGCCTGTTCCTGCGCCGCAATCTCGGGATCGCGTGTGTCGGACAGGATGAACATGGCGTAATGGTGCTGACCACCGCGCGTCTGCAGATCCTCCAGCATGGTGCGGGCATTGCCCAGCACGTTCCACGGAACCTCGTTATAAACCGGGGTCAAAAGGGCCACTCGAAGGGGTAGTGCGCCAGCAATACGCTCGGGTCGCTCCTGTCTGGACAACGACACCATGCCCAACAGAACAGTACAGACGGTGAAGGAAATCCAGAAGAAGTTGAACGAGATCAGGGTCAGAAGGATGCCTTCGATCAGGTTGATGCCTTCCGCGCCGAACCAGTCGCTCATGACCCATAGTAGGGCCAGAGTGGCAGCCATTGCCGGCGAAAAGGCCAAAGCGCGCCAGAACCCGGCAGACGATATGCGGTTTCGGGATGGTGCATCCGCATCCCGGAACCGCGCACCGAAATCCTGCGCGGGCATCGCCAGAGGGGCCTCGGGCGGCATGATATGCAGATCGCGGCTCATGTGGTCCAACGATAAAGCCAGACCTCTGAGGCAGGCTGTTTGTCTTTGAGCAGTTGCGCACGCAACTCCACATGATTGCGTTCCCCCGGTTCGAATGAGAAAGCCAGTCGAAGGCCACCCGTATCCGGGTTCCGCTGCAACACACCGCCCGAGGTTTCCGCATGGGGCGAGTCTACAAAGATCGTGATTGCGTCGAGGTCCTCAAACAATTCGCTGTCTTCGAAGTCGACAACGGCCAGACGACCTTCACCAAAGGTGTTTTCGCCCATTGCGGTGTTGATCACACGCGGCATCGGAGTGCGCTGGGGTTCTTCCCCCCAGGTCAGGCGATAGGACAGATCAACCTGACTGCCCGCCGCATAGGGTGCAGCTGGGCGCCAATAGGCGACAATATTGTCATAAATTTCCTGATCCGCCGGTATCTCAACCAGTGTCACGGTGCCTTTCCCCCAGTCTTCCTGAGGTTCGACCCATAGGCCAGGGCGCTTGTGATAATTTGCCTCAAGATCGGCGTAATCCGAGAATTCTCGTTTGCGCTGCATCAGACCGAAACCGCGCGGGTTTGTATCAACGAAGGACGAGATCTGCAGGCGGGTCGGGTTGGCCAATGGCCGCCACAAAACCTCGCCCGCGCCGTTGCGGATCAACAACCCGTCGCTGTCATGCACCGCAGGGCGGAAATCGTCGAACCGGCTGTGGTTGGTCTGGTCGAACAGGAACATCGAGGTTCCGGGCGCGATGCCCACATGAGGAAGCTCTTCCCGTGGGAACAGGGTGGCCTCGACATCCATGATGCAATCCGATCCCGCCGTGACGTTGAACCGATAGGCTCCGGTCACGCTGGGGCTGTCCATCAGGGCATGTACAACCATATTGCGCTGACCGGGTGCGGGGCGTTCCAGCCAGAAGCGGATGAATTCGGGAAATTCCTCGCCATCCAGGTCGCCGGTTTTCAGCGCCAGACCGCGTGCAGACAGGCCGTAAACCTCGTGTAGGCCGATGGCGCGGAAATAGCTCGCACCTTGCCAGACGCAGAATTCATCTGTTTTACCGGGGCGGTGCATCTCGGTCCGCAGCCGCAGACCAGAGAAACCCAACGTGTCGTCGATGGGCAGCTGTGGCACATCTTCGGACTTGTCGAACATCTCCAGATCGAAGGCGACAGGTGTGGTCATGCCGTTCTCAACCGTTTCCACCTTGACGGTGCGCGGGAAATACAGGCCGGGCGTGAAGAAATCGACGTTGAACGGCGTCTCGGTTTCGTACCAGAGAGCACGGTCCAGCCGGAACCGGATCGAGCGGTATTGCTGATAGGTCAGATCCTGCCATTCCTGCGGCACCACCTCGCGTTCCGCATAAGGACGGCTGGCCAGATCGCGCGCCATCTCAATCACATACTGACGGTCAAACGGCGTCTCACCGCCTGTCGCATAGGCGGACGGAGCAAAAGCCAGGGCTGTCGTCGAGGCGAGGAATGCGCGACGGGTAAAATTCATTTATTTGACTTCCAGGGTTGTGACTTGAACCACGCGGCCAGATAAGCCACGCCGATGATCATCGCAAAGCCAATCATGTTGGCGGTAAAGACAGTGGCAACATCTCGCCCAGTCTGATCCAGAGCAACACCGATAAGTCGCGCCGCTGCCATGGAAAATACAAAAACTGCAAGGGATTGCTGGCCGACTTTGGTGATAATCATCAGCAAGCATTGCCAGACGCGAGCGCCCACACTGTGGCCAGTCGCGATCAAACGATGACCATGCTCACCCGCTGCGACCCAGCCCAGATAGGCCAGCGACAGGAAGTGGACATAACGCAGGAGGCCGAATTCCGTTTTGCCACGCAGATCCTCAGTTAAGGGCCAACCCGGACGGATCGTTGCGCCAAGATCGGGCGCGGCGGTGTTGATCCATGTAAAGACCTTCCACGACCCGAACGGTGCCGACAGGACGACAAAGGCGATCGCAGCCCAGATCAGGGTTTTCGACACAGGAGGGGCTGGAATCCAGCCGCGCATGAAGGCGAAGCCGGTGAAGAACAACAACTGCCAGCCAAACGGGTTGAAGAACCATTGCCGGTCTGACCAAGGCTCGGCCGGTAAAGCGAGCGCGCCGGTCTGGGCGATGAACCAAATGGCCACTGACACTGCTGCCATCAACCAGAAACTGACCCGATAGAGCGCCATATAAAGCGGCATAAGGGCCAACACCACCAGATACATTGGCAGAATGTCAAAGTAGTTCGGCACATAGGTCAGTGTGAAAATTCCGACCAACTGAGGTGCAGGATCGCTGAAGAAACGCTGCAAGTTCAGGGATGAGATGTAGGTCTTCTCGAAGGCGCCGGTCTGATCCAGCGCGGCCATGGTCATGGCTACAAAGAAGAACAGGGCAATATGCGCCCAATAAACCTGCCAGATACGGTACGCCACACGGGCGGTGCCCATCCACCAACCCTTGTGCAGGAATGCACCGCCAAAAGCGATCGCCGAGGCCATGCCTGAGCAGAACACAAATATCTCGGTCGCGTCGGAATAGCCAAACCGCGCAGGAATCCATTTGGCCCAGGGATCGTTTGGGATATGGGCGATCAGGATGATGAACATCGCGATACCGCGATAGAAATCCAGCCGTGGGTCACGCGTACGGGCAGGGGCTGCGGCCAGGGCCGCAGCAGGTACAAAATCAGAAGCGGGCGATATGGTCGCCATACGTTCTCTGTCCTTCTTGGTCTTCTTGTTATTCGGCGGGAACACTTTGTGCGTCGCCGCTGTCACGGGCCGCGTCGATCAGGGTGCGACGCGCGATGGCATAGTTGTCCTCGCCCCCGGCACGCTTGGCGCGGCGGTCATCCAGAATGCGTTCCACCGCGTCCAGACGCCCTGCGCGCAATCCGGAATCGATGGTTATGCGTTCAAATACATCACGTTGTGCGTGGCTGCCACCGGCCAGTTGCATGGAACCGCGCGCCGCAAGCAGGTGATCAAAGGCTGTGCCGTAATGGCCGTCGCCAAAGGCTTCCAGACCCATGGCAGCGGCGACACCAGGATCAGCCATGCGGCGTGTCATGTCGTCATTTGCGCGCGCCGCGTCCTTGTTCATGCGGTTCAGCATCTTGGTTGTGGCGTCGGTGCGGTTGTCACCGGTCAGCGCCAGAAGATAGTGCAGGTCAGCGAAAATAAGGCAGCCATCTTCGGTGCGTGCGGCACTCAGATCGGCCAGTTCTTCCCAGCGATTTCCAACATTTACGCCTTCGAGTTCAAGCCGAGACAGTAGCGACGTCGCGTTCGAGATATCTCGGTAATCGTCGGTTTTGTCCTTGCGGATATGGGCGTCATACAGCTCCATCACCTGATCGACCTGACCCAGATCCAGATGCATCAATGCTTTGTGCCACCAAACGTGATAGCGAAAATTGTTGCAATGCGCCCACGCGTCCTCGCGCCCAGCCAGCCAGTCAAGGCCCAGCTGCGCGTTGCCGGTCATCTCATGTACGTGGGCCACCGCGTGCAGACCCCAGGCATCGTCAGATACCATCCACAGCGCCTGACGACCCGCAATCTCGGCCTTTTCGTATGCTCCGGTTTCTTCCAGCGCGAAGGAGTGACAGCCAAGCAGATAGCCGCGACCTGGATGGTCTGGCTCATAAGCAGGCATGATCCGTTCGATCGAACGACGCATCCCGTCAGCATCACCCAGAACAAAGCGGGTTGCGTGGCTGAGTTTCATCGCCAGCGTGTCCTGCGGATGATCGCGCAGAATCGCTTCGAATTTCTGTGCGGCCTGAGCCTGTTGGCCCGCCAGGTACAGGGCCAGCGAATCCACATAGAGACGTTCACGTGTCGAGACGGGCTGACGTTCCATCGCTGCGTTGGCAGCAGCCAACGCGTCGACGGCAACCGCCATCATCTCGCGTCGCCCAAGCAGAGCCATGAACAGACCTTTGATCGCGTGACCCAGTGCGAAGTCGGGTTCAAGTTCCAGCACTTTACCCAAGTGCTGGGGAGTGACAGCGGCATGGGCCATGAAACCAAGCAGAACACCATTCCAGGCTTCGACAGCTGTCGGCTGGGTCAGGGTGTTCATCTGTCCAAAAACATCTTGTTTCATACTTGGGTCCAATCTGATTGCGATATTTGACACTGTTCGATGTAACAGAGTGTGCGAGAGGGACGTAACAGTATCGACCCTGCTCTCGAATTGGTGAAATGACGTGTGCGTAAAAGACGAAAAAAACCGCCGATTCAAGGGCATGTTTCAGCAACTTGCCGCCTAATCGTGCAAGTATTTCAATCCTCGAACGGGTTTTCAGCGCTCAAAACAGCCTCCGTATCGGCCCCACAGGCGGGTGGTGCGTTACGATATGTTACAGGCGTACGCGACAGGTTCAGGGGATTCCCGATCAGGTTGACCTGTCCCGGTTGGGCCTGCATAGCGATCTGCATCTGCCGTGCCGCCACCTGTTCCGTGTTGAAAACCTGATCCAGCGTCTGAACCGGGCCAACGGGAACTTTGACAGTTTCGAGGCCTGAAATAACGCTCTGCGTGTCCAGCGCCTGTACTGCTGGCCGCAGGATGGCGTTCAGTGCGTCCCGATGCTCCAGACGGGCGGGGTTGGTCGCAAATCTGGGGTCGTCGGCCAGCTTGGGATTATTGATGAAACTGCAAAGCTTTCTGAACTGACTATCATTTCCGACGGCGAGAATCACATGTCCATCGGCGGTTTCATAGACATCATAGGGCACGATATTCGGGTGCCCATTGCCGCGACGCTGCGGTACATTGCCTGATGTCAGATAGTTCACACCTTCATTGATCAGCCATGCAACCTGCGTGTCCACCAGCGCCAGATCAATCTGCTGACCCTCGCCGGTCAGGTCACGATGGCGCAGCGCGGCCAGAATCCCAACACTCGCATACATCCCGCACATCACATCAGCGATACCCACGCCCACTTTCATTGGTGCGCCTTCTGGATCGCCGGTCAGCGACATGATCCCGCCATAGCCTTGTGCCATCAGGTCATAACCGGGCTTGCTAGCGTTCGGACCGGTATGGCCGTAGCCCGAGATTGAGCAGTAAACAAGGCTTGGAAAATCTTGCGACAGCGAGGCGTAGTCCAGCCCGTACTTGGCCAGACCGCCGGGTTTGAAGTTCTCGATCAGGATATCCGCGTGTGACGCCAGCCGCCGGATTTCCGCCTGACCTTCGGCTGTGGCGATGTCCAGCGCGACGGATTTCTTGTTGCGGTTGGCCGACATGAAATAGGCGCTCAGGTCCGAGCGGTTGCCCTCGGCATCTGTCACATAAGGTGGGCCCCATTGCCGCGTGTCATCGCCTCCAGTTGCCGGGTTTTCGATCTTGATGACGCTTGCGCCCAGATCGCCCAACAATTGGGTGCAGGTAGGGCCTGCCAGAATACGGCTAAGATCCAGAATCTTGACGCCCTTTAGTGGGCCTTCAGATGCGACCATCATAGCCTCCACGCTCAATTTCAGCAGCAATGACGGTAAATGTGTCTGCTTTTACAGCAACTTCCAGCGCTACGCGCAACTCAGCCCGGTTGCGGACTGTGTGCCCGTTTCCACCAAAGGCCTTGCCCATGGCCGCGTAATCGTGATGGCCGAAATCCACGCCCTTGTTGCTCATCTGTCGCTGGCGTTGTTTCAGCTCGATCAGGGCAAGGCTTGCATCCACGAAGACCAGAAAAATCGGGTTGCCGCCCATTTCGGCTGCGGTCGACAATTCCCCGGCCACCATCAGAAACCCGGCATCGCCCGAGAAGCTGATGACCGGGCGCCGGGGTTCGGCCAGTTTCAGGCCAATGGCCATCGGAACCGCGCAGCCCATAGTGCAGAGCGCCGAGGATTGGATCAGCCCGCGTTCTTCGCTGCACTCCCACATCTGGCTCAGCAGGATACGATGCGCGCCGCTGTCAGCCGTTGCCAGTGTTTCAGGCGGCAGAACCGCACGGGTTTCCGCGATGACCGCAGCGGGGCCCCAATCGTCATCGGTGGGGAAGGCCTGCGCCAGCCCGGCTTTGACCTGCGCGGGCTCGCCGCCCGACCAGGTCGTGCGCGCAGGGTTCCCCTTGGCAATGGCCTCCAACGTCTCGGCCGTATCAGCCACCAGATTCAGCCCCGCCTGATGCATATAGTGATCGTTGACCACGGCCGAGATATCGATGACGCGCTTTTTCTCAGAGTCCCAGATCTCGCGCCAGCCGGGGCGCATTTCGATCGGGTCGTAGCCCAGACACAGCACCAGATCCGACTGTTCGACCAGAGGCACTAGGTGTTTGTCAGCCAGCGGCGACAAACCCGCGCCACCCAGACACAAGGGGTGATCTTCGGGCACCACGCCCTTGGCTTTGTAGGTGGTTACAAAGGGAATGCCGAAATGTTCCAAAAACGCCTGCACCACGCTGCGTGAGTCGTCATAAAGGACATCCAGACCGACAATGGCGATGGGGCGTTCGGCCTCGGCCACCCAGCGGCGGGCTTTTTCCAGACATTCGCCACCGGGGCTGACAGGCGCGATTTTGGCAAGGCGACGGCGTTTCACGCCGGTCACGGGCGTATCGGCAACCGAGATTGGTACGTCGATATGAACCGGGCCGGGGCGTGGCTGCATGGCCAGAGACACCGCCTTGTCGGCGACAACATCCGCGCCGTTGGCGGTCAGCGTGAAGGTCCCTTTGGTGATCGAGCGATAGACCTGGCTGTGATCCATCACCTGATGCGTGTAGGTCAAAGCTTCGTCCGCATCGACACAGCCTGTCAGAACGATCATCGGCACGCGATCCTGCAAAGCATTGGCCACCACGTTGATGCCGTTCATTGCGCCCGGTCCCAGCGTGGCCACCAAAATCGCAGGTGCACCATCCCGGTGGTGCACGGCTTCGGCCATGAAACCGGCAGAGTTTTCGTGCTTGGTCAGATGAAAGGTGATACCCGCTTTTTCCAGCGCGTCAACCAGTGTCAGCACCTCGCCTCCAGGCATTCCAAAGGCGTGGCGGCACCCCGCTTCATACAGACGTTGGGCCAGAAGATCCGCAGCGCGGGGCGAGGGGTCCTGCATCAGTCAAGCTCCGAAATTACCGTTCCGAAGCAGATTGCGGAGGACGCCCCCGGACGCAAGGCGGTTCACGTCAGTGTGACTATTTGCCTGCGTCTTCTGCGACCGATTGAAACTTTGTGTCAAGTTCTGCCGCGATATCCAGCAGTTCCTGCCCACCTTCTGATGTGTATGGGGCAAAGACAAAGCTGGGCGTTTTGTAGGATAGGGTGGCAGTCCCGTCCTTGTTTTCGGTAACATAAAACCGGATCGGAGCCTCAATCATCGCGTTGGTTGAGGTTTCCAGCACGCGTACGGCGTAATCGTTGTTGAATGCCCCGATTACCCGGTTGCCCGGGATGGTAATCCCACGCGCGGCTGCCGCCTTTGTGGGTCCGGCCTGAGTGACAACGATCAGCCCGTTTTCCTTGATCGCCGCTTTGGTGGCGTCGACCAGTTCACCATAGGACTTGTCAGTCGGGTGCACGGCCCAGCCCTCAGGCGTGTTTTGAGCCCAGACGGGCAAAGTGATCAGGCAGAGCAGGGGAATGAGGGTTTTCATCATCACGTCTCCGATATCTTGCTGAGATCTGTGTGCCAGACTTGGCCGTGTAGCGCACTCACAAACCTGTGTTCGCGCGCGCGGCTATCTCTCGTGTTTCTTCAGCAGGTAGATATCCATGATCCAACCATGATCGGCGCGGGCGCGGGCACGAGTGTCGAGGATCTGCCGGGCGACCTGATCCAAAGGGCCACTGATCAGCAGTTCTTCTTTCATACCCACATAGGCACCCCACCAGATGTCAAAATCCGCCATATCAAGAGATTGGAACGAACACTCTCCATCAAGCATAACGGCGACTTTTGAGGCCGCTTCAGGCCACCCGCCATCCCGGATACGGCGCCCGGTGGTCACAACGTAAGGAGCGCCCAGTTCGTTGATCGGGATTGCATGAGCCGCAGTAAGCGCCTGCAAGGCGGTGATGCCGGGGATCACCTTTGTGTTAGGTTGAGGGTCCAGTCGTGCCGCGATGCGTAACGAACTGTCATAAAGGGACGGGTCCCCCCAAATTAACAGCGCCACGTGTTGTGCCTCAGGGTGAGCGTCCATCGCCTCTTGCCAGCGCAGGGCAATAGCGTCGTGCCACTCGTCGACGCCGCGTAGATAGCCATCATCCGCGCGGCGTTTGGGGATGTCGAAATAGGCGATCTGGGGCTGGGTTTCGGTGACTTGCGCTATTATATCCTCGCGCAGCCCGGCCAGATCGGCCTTGTTTTCACCCTTGTGTGGGATCAGGATCAAATCTGCTTCTCTGATCACCTGCGCGCCCTGAAAAGTCACGTGATCTGGGTTGCCGGTGCCAATACCGATCAGGCTCAGATCAATCATCTTCGAATTCCGCCAGCGGTCCATAAAGGATCAGGGCTGGGGCCGTGCCAATCTCTGATTTCAGCTGCTCTGCCAGTGTACCAATCGTAGCGCGCTTCAGTTTTTGATCGGGGGTCGAAACGGATTCGGCCATTAGGGCGGGTGTATCAAGCGGTAAGCCATGGGCGTTTAAAGCCTCGACCAGCATAGGAAAGGTACGTTTGCCCATGAACACCACAGTGGTGGCCTGAGGGTCTGCCAGTGCTTTCAGGTTCAGATCGCCCGGCAATTCACCGCTGACATCATGGCCGGTGACGAACTGCACGCGCCGCGCAGTCAGGCGGCGTGTCAGAGGAATACCTGCCGCCGCCGCCGCAGCCACAGCCGAGGGGATGCCGGGTATGATCTCATAAGCAATGTTGGCCGCACGCAAGGCGACAAGCTCTTCCTCCAGACGTCCGAACATGCCGCCATCACCTGACTTCAGCCGCACGACGTGCTGGCCGGTCTGGGCGTAGTCTACAAGCAACCTGCTGACATGGTCCTGCTTGGGCGACGGGCGTCCGGCTCGCTTGCCTACACCCACCAGATCGGCATCCGCGCGAGCATGGCTTAGAATTGGGCCACTGCTCAGGTCATCGAACAGTACAGCGTCGGCTTTTTGCAACCGATCTACAGCCTTCAAAGTCAGCAATTCCGGGTCACCGGGGCCCGAGCCGATGAAGGAGACAAAGCCGCTCATTCAGATGCCTCCGCGATCAGATGAAAGAAGGTACCTGTAACGTTGCCACACACGGACCCTGTCTGAGGTCCCTCCGCGCCTTCGGCATCGAACACACGCGCGAGCGGCGCGTCTGGTTGATCTACAATGGAAGAATAGTGAAACTCATGCCCGCGCAGCACCGCCCCTTTGGTAAATCCGGGCAGCGGTGCCAACAACTCGGCCTTGCGATAGCCAAGGTTGAATTTACGTTTCTTGTAAGAGGTCACAAGACCCAGCAGCCCGGCCATCTCATGTTGCACCCCGTCTTTGTCGATCAGGGCCTGGCCAAGCGCCATGTAGCCCCCGCATTCGCCGTGCACCGGTTTGGTCTTGGCATGATTGCGCAAACCGCTGAGGAACGTATTGGCATCGGCCAAAGTTCCCGCGTGCAGTTCAGGATATCCGCCGGGCAGCCAGACCAGATCGGCATCTGCCGCCGGGGCTTCATCGGCCAGTGGCGAGAAGGGCAAGATCTCGGCCCCGGCTGCGCGCCAACCTTTCAGCAAATGCGGATAGGTGAAGGAAAACGCCGCATCTCGGGCCAATGCGATCCGTTGAGCAGGAGGGCGCGGCAGCGCGGTTGACGATGGCCCAATGGGGCCTGAGGAAGCCGCCCGCTTGATCGCTTCAAGATCCACATGTTCGCGCAGAAACGCGGCATAGCTTACAATAGCACTTTCCAGATCCGGGTGTTCGATGGCCTGAATCAACCCCAAATGCCGCTCGGGCAAGGTCAGATCACCACGGCGGGGCAGAACACCCAGTACCGGCAGGCCAGCCCGTTCCATTCCCAAACGGGTCAACCGTTCGTGACGCGGACTCGCGCAGCGGTTCAGGATCACTCCGGCGAAGGGCAGGTCGGGGTTGTACATCTTAAACCCCAGCGCCGTGGCTGCTGCCGATTGTGCCTGACCGCCGACATCCAGTACCAGTACAACGGGCCACCCCATTCGCAACGCGGTTTCAGCACTTGAGCCATGACCCAGCTCTCCCGGTTTGGCCACGCCATCGAACAATCCCATCGAGCCTTCGGCGACCACGATATCCGCACCATCAGCCTGCGCTGAAATCGAAGTCATAAGCGGATCGCCCATCGCCCAGCTGTCCAGATTGAACGAGGCCCGGCCAGCGGCGGCCCGATGGAAAGCCGGGTCGATATAGTCTGGCCCGCTCTTGAAGGGCTGCACGGTCAGGCCATCCTCGGCAAGTGCACGCAAAAGGCCCAGCATGACTGTTGTTTTGCCGGTACCCGAAGATGGTGCGGAAATCAGAATGCCCGGAGGGTTAGTCATCACCATGGCTCCAGCTTGACCAAGGACTCTCGGCATTTTGCGGGCGATAGCGACGATCGTAATCTTTTGAATACAGGCAGCTTTCGTCGAAACCTTCGCCTGCCAGTGCCGGACCGACCATGATCAACGCGGTGCGCGAGATGCTTTCGTCCAGCGATGCCTTCAAGGTTTCCAGTGTTGCACGGATGATTTGCTCGTCCGGCCAACTGGCCCGATAGACCACTGCCACTGGGCAATTGGCGCCATAGGCCGGGATCAGGTCGGCGATGACCTTGTCCAGATTGCCGATCGACAGGTGAATGGCCAGTGTCGCGCCGGTGCGGGCGAAGTTTTCCAGCGTCTCGCCTTCAGGCATGGAAGACGCGCGCCCCGGGGTCCGGGTCAGGACCACCGATTGTGCCAGCCCGGGCAAGGTCAGCTCGGTGCCGAGCGCAGCTGCGGCGGCAGCAAAGGATGGAACGCCGGGTGTCACGCTGACCGGGATTCCCATTTCCTTAAGACGGCGGATCTGTTCGCCCATGGCCGACCAGACCGACAAGTCGCCCGAATGCAGGCGTGCCACGTCCTGTCCTGCTTTGTGGGCGGTTTCGATTTCAGCCATGATCTGGTCCAGATCCATCGGCGCCGTGTTCACGATTTTTGCGCCTTCGGGGCAATGGCTCAGGATTTCTTCCGGCACCAGCGAACCGGCATACAGGCAAACCGGGCAGGCGGCGATGATGTTGCGCCCGCGCAGGGTCAGCAAGTCGGCAGCGCCCGGTCCGGCGCCAATGAAATGAACGGTCATGTTTGTCCTCCGATGGCAATGGCGCAGGTCGCCAGCCGGTCGTCTGAAATCTGTCTGGGGGAAAGCAGCCGCGCGCCGGGTCCGGCAGCGGCCAATGCGGATGCTTCGGCCACGCTGCCGGTACCATAAGTGGCGCGGCTGCGATTCGAGCATGAAAGGGTGCGCTGCCCGGCCAGATCGGCGGGTACAACAAGGTGCAAGGGCACAGCAAGGGCTTCAGCAAAAGCCGTCAGCGCAGGGTGGCCATCTTTGTCAGCGACAGTCGCCAGCGCGCCAATGTCATGATTACCTGATGCGGCTTCAAACGCAGCGCGCAAGCTGTCCGCCGTTGCAGCGGAAGAGAAGCCAAGGCCAGCAACGATCATAGCGTTACGCTCCACTGCACCACCGGATAGGCGGATTTCCAACCGCGCCGCGGGCCAAGAGGGGCCGATTGCGCGAGTTCAATTCGCAGAAGGTCGCCGCCAAGTTTCTCTTGCCAAAGGGACAGCATGGCCTCGCTATCTAATGTAACCGCGTTGGCAACAAGGCGAGTGCCGCTGGGCAGGCTTCCCTGCAGCCAGGTCAACAGATCAGGGCTCAGACCACCTCCGATGAAGACAACATCAGGCGGTTCCAATCCGTCCAAAACATCCGGCGCTGTGCCATGGATTACGTTCAACCGGTCCTGCCCCAGCGCGTCGGCATTGCGGCGGATACGTTCCGCCCGGTCGGCACGAGGTTCAATGCTGGTGGCCGTGAGGGTCGGATCACACATCAGCCACTCGATGCTAATCGAACCGGTGCCTCCGCCGATATCCCACAGATGCTCGCCCCGTTGTGGCGCGAGCGCCGAGAGGGTCAGCGCACGGATCGGGCGTTTCGTGATCTGCCCGTCCGTTTCAAAGATGTCGTCCGGCTTGCCGGATGCTTTGGAAAGGGCACGACCTGCGCCGGTGACTTCCAACCCGACGCACACGGGGTGGTCGAACGTGCCCAGCAGCGCCTCGGTCAATGTGACGGTTTGAATGTTTTCGCGTGGACCACCGAGGGCCTGCATCACGTGCAGGGCCGAGTCGGCAAAGCCGGTTTCGGTCAGGTATGTTGCCAACTCCGCCACCGCCTTGCCGTCGCGCAGCAACAGGATTGCATGGAGACTCGGAGCCAGATGTGGCCGCAAACGGGTCAGGGGAGCAGCGTGCAAACCAAAGGTCAGGGTGCTTTCCAAGGGCCAGCCGAGGCGCGCGGCGGCAAGCGAAAAAGTGGATTGGCCGGGCAGGGCGGTCCATTCGCCAGCATCGAAGTTACGCGCAATAACGGAGCCCGCTCCAAACCAGAACGGATCACCCGAGGCCAGAACAACGGTTTGCTTTCCACGCAATCCCTGCAGAATCGGTAATCCATCCGAAAACGGCACTGGCCACTCGACGCGTTCCGCCCCGGCTTCAGGCAGCAGTGACAGGTGACGGGGCGGCCCCATGATGACCTCGGCTCGGTCCAACACTTGACGGTTTGCGGGCGAAAGGCCATCAAGCCCATCTTCGCCCACACCCATAACCGTTAGCCACGGAGATTCAGACATGACAAACCTCCTGATCCTTGGCGGCACAACCGAGGCCAATGCGCTGGCGAAAGCCGTCGCGGAACAAGGGATTGCGGCTGTATATTCCTATGCCGGACGGGTGGAACACCCGCGCCCACAGCCTTTGCCAATGCGGGTTGGTGGTTTCGGTGGTGGAGAGGGTTTGGTCGAATATATCCGTGAGAACAAAGTCACCCATCTGGTGGACGCCACTCATCCTTTTGCGGCCCGGATGAGCGGGAATGCAATCGAAGCTTGCCAGGCGACGCAGACCTCTCTGGCCGCGCTGACGCGCCCGGCTTGGACGCCTCAGTTGGGCGACAATTGGCGTCATGCCCCGGACATCACGGCCGCAGTCGAGGCGCTTGCGGGCGATCCGCTGCGCGTGTTCCTGGCCGTCGGTCGTATGCACCTTCTGGAATTCTCTGCCCAACCCCAGCACCATTACCTGCTGCGTCTGGTGGATGAACCCGACAGCTTGCCCCTGCCAAATGCCGAAGTTGTGGTGGCCAGAGGGCCGTTTGCCGAAGCTGAGGATCGCGCGCTTTTGCAGCGCCACGACACGCAACTGGTCGTGTCCAAGAACGCAGGCGGCTCTGGCGCGCGCGCCAAGCTGGACGCCGCGCGGGCGCTGGGCCTGCCCGTGCTGATGATCGACCGCCCGGTTTTGCCGCAGCGGACCGAGTTTTCGACTATCGCACAGGTTTTGGACTGGGTGTCTCATCCCTGATCCTCATCCGGAGTGAAGCGCGGGGTGTAAACGATGGGCGTGCCGTTGCGCTCGATCACACGGGTGCGGGATGATCCGACAATGACCACTGTCTGCATATCGGCCATTTCGGGCGTGGCGTCGGCCAGCGTAGAAATTCGGATTGCTTCATCTTCGCGCGACACGGCGCGGGCAAACAGGATCAGCCGCTCGGGCTCACATTCTTCGCGCAGGATTCCCAGCGTTTTTATAAAGCCTTCCGGGCGGGATTTCGATCGTGGATTGTAGAAAGCCATCGAAAAATCAGCCTGTGATGCAAGGCGCAGTCGCTTTTCGATCAGTGACCAGGGTTTGAGATTGTCGCTGAGGTTAATAGCACAGAAATCATGCCCCATCGGAGCGCCAGCCTTGGAAGACGCAGCCAGCATCGCGGTAATCCCCGGCAAAACATCGATCTGTAGATCGCGCCATTCTTCTGGACCGTTTTCCAGTGCTTCGAAGACGGCGGCAGCCATGGCGAAGACACCGGGATCGCCGGAAGAAACGACGACGACGCGTTTCCCCTCGGTGGCCATCTGTAGTGCATGTTGCGAACGGTCGATTTCGACCCGGTTGTCGCTGGCGTGAAGGGTCAGGCCCGGGCGTTCGGATACACGGGCTACATACGGGATATAGCCTACAACATCGGTGGCTTCGGCCAGTGCCGCCGTTACTTCAGGTGTAACAAGCGCTTCGTCACCCGGCCCGAGACCGGCAATCTTGACCCAACCGCTCATGGTCGACGCCCCTGGCCATGGACGACGATGATCGAGAAATAAGGGGTGATCTTTTCGCAGGCTTCCGACAGTTTTGTCACTGTCTGGTTTGGCATCTGCGCATATTCGACGATCCATGCCCGGTCATAAAGACCCGCGGTCCTCAGAGCGCGTTTTACCTTGTCGATGTTCCGCCCGATTTTCATCACGACTAAAGCATCGGTTTGGGCCATGCGTTCGGCCAAAGTGTCTTCGGGTAGGGTGCCAACCAGCACGGTCAGCACATCGTCACCCCAGGTGATCGGATCACCTGTCGCGGTCCATGCTCCGGACATGCCGGTGATGGCAGGCACGACTTCAACAGGTGTATCTTCCCGCAACCGGTTGTAAAGATGCATGAAAGAGCCGTAGAAAAACGGATCGCCCTCGCACAGAACCACGACATCTTCGCCCTGTTCGGACAGGTTCTTAAGATGCTTGGTACAGTCCTCATAAAACGCAGCCAGCAATTCGTTATAGCGTGGATCTGTCACCGGGATCTCGGTTGTCACGGGATATTCCATCGGGAACTCGACCGCACCTTCGAGGATCATCCCGTTGACGATCTTGCGCGCCTGACCGCTGCGCCCGGGTTTGCGAAAGAATGCCACGTGCTTTGCATTGCGCAGCAGGCGATCAGCCCTGACACTCATCAAATCCGGGTCGCCGGGCCCCAGGCCCACGCCGTATATGGTGCCCATGCTCATTCCGCCCGGCTAGCGATGGCGTTGATGGCCGCCACGGTGATGGCGCTGCCGCCCAGACGACCTTTGACAATACAGGACGGCACCGGTTGGGCCTCCCACAACGCATCTTTGGATTCCACCGCGCCGACAAAGCCAACAGGGCAGCCAATGATCGCAGCTGGACGCGGACAATCGGGGTCTTCCAGCATATTCAGCAAGTGGAACAGCGCTGTGGGCGCATTGCCGATGGCGACAAGCGCGCCCTCCAGATGCGGACGCCACAGCTCCAGCGCGGCCGCAGAACGGGTGTTGCTCATCTCGGCGGCCAGCGGGCGTACGCGTTCGTCGTGCAGCGAGCAGATCACCTCGTTATTGGCGGGCAGGCGAAAGCGGGTGACGCCTTCGCTGACCATGCGGGCGTCGCAAAGGATCGGCGCGCCGTTTTCCAGCGCGGTACGGGCGCTGACAACAAATCCCGGCGAGAAATGCACAAACTCTTCCAGCCCGACCATCCCGGCAGCGTGGATCATACGGACGGCGACCTGCTCTTCATCAGCGTTGAACCGGGCCAGATCAGCCTCCGAGCGGATGGTGGCAAAGCTTTCCTTGTAGATCGCCGCGCCATCGGTTTGGTATTCATAGGGCATCAGGTGAAATCCATGGTCATGAGTGTTTCGGGGTCGAGCCCACGCTGGCAGGGCTCATCTCCTGCGCGGCCCTGTTTGACAAGATCAAATCGTCCGTTGTCGCCAACCAATGTGATATCTGCAAGGCCCATACGCGCACATCCCTTGGCGCAGCCAGAGACATGCAGGCGTCCAGAAACCTGAGGGGCTAGAGCACGGGCGATGTCGCGGGTTTCCACCTGAGCCTGTGGGCAGAATGGTGCGCCGGGGCAGGCGTCGGTGGTCATCAGCGGGTCGGTGCTATCCGTGACAAACTCCGGGGCTGGTATCGCCGCCCCGCCTTCCAGCAGGATCAGCCGCCACGGGGTGACACGCAGGGCAGTCGCGCCGCTATCGTCAATCAGATCATAAAGCTTGCGCGCCGGCAGCGACCCAAAAGCCGCGCCGTACAGAGCGCCGAGCTCACACGGGCCCGGTTGCAATTTTGCGCCGACGGGGCCGGGAGGGTATCCTTGCCATTCCTGCGACAGCGCGTCGACGACCGCCGCCATGCGGCGAGCCTCGGGTGTGTAGGTCTTGGCAAACCACCGTGCCAAAGCGATGACGTGGTCAATCGCATCGGTCTTGGTCACACGGCGCCCAGTTTCGCAGCCGTCGGCACGCAAGATCAGGCCGTCAGCATCGGTTTCCAGACGAATATCCGCTGAATCCGTGGTCAGCAGACGCACGGGGCCGGTGTCGATCGCAAAGCCGAATTTGGCAGGTAGGGCTGGCAGTTCTGCCAATCTGTCGATCAATTCCCGCGTCAGACACGCGGTCAGGTCGCCTGCCTGATAGAGCGGCGTGACCAGAATATTGCGGCGCACCTCAATGCCGGGTTCCGCATCCAGCAGGTTCAGCGCCGCGAGTTCCGTAAGCAGCGGCTGATGATCGCACTCTTCCACGCCACGCAATTGCAGGTTGGCGCGATTGGTCAAATCGATCGAGCCGTTGCCAAATCGATCCGCCAGATCACACAGACCCAGCGCCTGAGCGGCATACAATCGAGCCAATCGGGGGCGTACTCGTACGACCAGTCCGTCGCCGGACATCATCGGTCGATGGGCGCCGGGGCACCAGCCCTGAACGATGGGCGTGCTCATTTCAGCCCCTCCAGATCCGCCCGGATCGAATTTCTCCGGGTATTCCAAAGACCAGCCTCTAGCAGTGCCCGGAACCGGTGCTGCATCGCCTGATGGGCGTTCGGGTTGGCCTGTTGCAGAAAGGCGTCCACCTCTTCATTGCCCAGCGTGGCATCATGGTAGAGGTCAAACAGATGTGGCGCGACTGTGCCAGACAGATGCGCGAAAGATGCCATATGATCCAGTGTCGCTGCAATCTCGGCAGCGCCCCGGAACCCATGCCGCTTCATTCCGGCGATCCAGCCGGGATTGGTTGCGCGGGCGTGGACAACACGGCTGATTTCTTCCGGAAGTGTCCGGGCACGCGGGTTTTCCGGATTGGTGTTGTCCAAATGATATAGCTGCGCACTGCCACCGCTGATCTTCTTGGCGGCGGCAAAACCAGCCTCGTGCGTGGCATAGTCGTTGGCCAGCAGCAGGTCGGTCTCGGTCAGGTCCTGTAAATGGACAAAGCTGTCTGCGCCGGCAACGCGCTGGATGATGCCGTCCTTGTCGTGCGCAATAGTTTCGCCTTCCAGCGCAAAGGAACTGGCGTCCAGCCACGCCTCACCCGCCTGAGCGCGGGCGTCATCTGTGTAGATTTCGGACAGCTGGGTCATGTTGACGCCATAGCTGCCGGGCGCGGGCCCATAAACGCGAGCTGAGGGGTCCTGACCTGCATAAGGGTTCCAGTCGGGTGCTTCGTCGCGCGCAGACAGCGCACGGACGGCTTGACCAAAAAGCGCTGACAGTGTCGGGAACACGTCCCGGAACAGGCCTGAGACCCTCAGAGTCACATCAAGTCGCGGACGGCTGAGGTCTGTGATCGGCAGGACTTCGATGCCTGAAACCCGCTCGGACCCTTTGTCCCAAACCGGCTTTACGCCGAGCAGTTGCAATGCCATGGCGAATTCTTCGCCTGCGGTACGCATAGTGGCTGAGCCCCACAAATCGACGATCAAACCTTTGGGATAGTCGCCTTCCTCCTGCAGATGGCGGCGCACCAGCTCCTCGGCCAGTTTCACACCTTGCGTATAAGCCGCGCGGGTCGGAACGGAACGCGGATCGGTGGTGTACAGGTTCCGTCCTGTGGGTAGCACGTCCGAGCGTCCGCGATAGGGAGAGCCTGACGGCCCGGCCTCAATCCGCTTTCCAGCCAGCGCATCGATCAAGGCGTTTCGTTCGGCATGAGCTGACGGGGCGGGGTCAAAATTTCCTGTCACCTCGGGCACACGGCCAAAGATGTGTAAACCGTCACCGAACTGACTTTCTTTGATGTCACAGACAAAGCGGTCAATGCGTGTGATCGCCTCGGCAACGCAGGTGGCTTGATCGAGGCCAAGATCGCTTTCCAAGCCAATGGCCTGCGCCTCGTCCCGGATATCTTCCTGCAAGCGGTCGCGGCGTTTGGGGTCCAGACCGTCAGCGTTCGAGAATTCATCCAACAGGGATTCCAGCCGTACCATGCGGTCCGGCGTGCCGCTTTCCTTCATCGGGGGCGGGATGTGTCCCAGCGTGACGGCGCCGATCCGGCGTTTTGCCTGCGCAGCCTCGCCGGGGTCGTTGACGATGAAGGGATAGATCACCGGCAGATCGCGGATCAACGCTTCGGGCCAGCAATCGGCGGAGAGCGCGACTGACTTACCCGGTAGCCACTCAAGCGTGCCATGGGCACCGATATGGATTAACGCGTCTGCGCCCAATGCATTGCGCAGCCATAGGTAAAAGGCGACATAGCTGTGGCGAGGAGTGCGCGACAGATCATGATAATCGTCATCGCGGAGTTCGGGCGTTCCGCGTTCGGGTTGCAGCGCGACCAGAGCTTTGCCGCGGCGCAGGGCTGCGAAGTGAAACGCGCCATCAGCGAAGGCTGGATCGTCTTCGCAATTGCCCCAAACCGTTTGAAGGTCGGTTTGCAATTGTTCTGGAAATTGGGCCAGAGCGCCCAAATACTCTTCCAGCGGCCAGGAAATCCGGGCGTCTGGCAACGTCTCGGAAATTGGTTCTGCCGGTGCGATATCATAGCCTTCGCCTTGAAGATCGGACAGCATTGCCTCGGCAGAGGCCAGTGCGTCCAGACCCACCGCATGTGCCATCTGCCAATCTTTGCCGGGATAGGTCGACAGCACCAGCGCAGGGATCTGATCCGCCTTCGGTTTGTCATTCAGGCGCAGCCAGCCTGACACGCGGTCGATGATGGCTTCGATCCGTTCCGCCTCGGCCCGGTGGGCGAAGCGGGAATACTCCAGATGCGGGTCACGTTTGCCCGGTTCCTTGAAGGACGCAATGCCCGCAGAAATCCGCCCGTCCACCTCGGGCAGCACCACATGCATTGCAAGGTCGGCAGGTGAAAGACCGCGTTCCGCTTCGGCCCAGGCTTTGCGCCGCGAGGTGGCAAGCGCGACCTGAAACACAGGCACATCCGCTGCGTCCAGCGGCGACGTGCCCGATGCGCCCTTACCTGAAAATGAAGTTGCATTGATGATCGCGGCCGGAGCCATTGCCACGACCTGTTCGCGCAGCCAATCGGCGGCTGCAGGAGCCTTGAGCGACGGGGCAAACAAGCCCATCGCATCAAATCCCCGGGCGCGCAGGCTGCGGATCAAAGCCGCAACCGGAGCCGTATCCGCCGAAGTCAGATAGGCGCGATAAAACGTGACGAGAATGCGCTTTCTGTCGCTTTCAAACGCTTTCTCCTCTGATACTACGCCTCGATCAGGACACCATGCACCGCATTCGGGCAGGGTCTTGGCCCCCATCACCGGCCCCGCGTAAAGCCCCGCCGCCAATGCCATCTGTGCCAGCGCCGCTTGTGCCGCGACCTCGCCACCCGTGCCACAGAGATGTCCCAGTCGCCGCAGGGTCGAGACAGGCAGGGTGGAATAGTCATCCAACCGCGTATCCTCACGCCCATCCGCAGGCAGCACGGCGAGGGCGATGCCTTTGGCCTGCGCCAGCGAAAGAACCTGTTGCAGGCCATAGGACCAATAGGGCACGCCACCGATCAGGCGGATCAGGATGCCTTTGGCACCTTCCAACGTCTGCTCGATATAGGTATCGACCGACAGTGGGTGTTTCAGCGCCGTCAGGTTTGCCAACCGCAGGGTCGGCATCCGCCCTTCCGGCCCGCCACCGCGATGCCAGCCCGCCGCAAAAGCACCAAGGTCACTGTCGGAAAAGGACAGCACCACCAGATCCGCTGGGCTCTGGCCCAGATCGGTTGGGGTCTCGGTTTCCTCGAGCCCGTGGCTTTCGCGGAAGACGACGTGCATGGGTCTTACTCGGCAGCCTCGGTTACACCCACAAGGATATCGTGGATTTCGGCCTCTTTGATGTCGTCATGCTCGGCGATGACCACCAGACGAGAGCGGCGTTCCTCGCCGGGCGCCCACGGGCGGTCATATTGGTGACGGACGCGTGCGCCGACAGCCTGAACCAGCAGACGCATGGGTTTTCCCTGAACGGCAGCATACCCTTTGACACGCAGGATGTTCAGCTCTTTGGCAAGAAGTTCGATCTTGGCCACCAGATCAAGCGGGTCGCTTTGTTCCGGCAGCTCGACAATGATGCTCTCGAAATCGTCATGCTCGTGATCGTGGTGGCCATCATGATGCGACGGACGGGCGTCCATGTCATCTTCGGCGGCTGCCTCAAGGCCCAGCACGACGCGTACGTCCACGACGCCCTCGGCGACCTCGACCACGGGCAGGGGGCGCGGCGCTTCGGCTGCGATCACCTCTTTCGCTTTGGCCACACCTTCCGGGCCGGCCAGATCGGGCTTGGTCAGCAGGATGATGTCAGCGCATGATATCTGATCTTCGAACACCTCGGACAGTGGTGTTTCATGGTCGATCGAGTCATCGGCTATGCGCTGGGCATCCACCGCTTCGACATTGGGTGCGAAACGACCGGCGGCCACAGCCTCGGCATCAGCCAGCGCAATAACACCATCCACGGTGATTTTTGAACGGATATCGGGCCAGTCGAAGGCTTTCAGCAGCGGTTTTGGCAGTGCAAGGCCCGAGGTTTCGATCAGGATGTGATCGGGGCGTGGCTCCAACGCCATCAGTGCCTCGATTGTAGGAATGAAATCATCAGCCACAGTGCAGCAAATGCAGCCGTTCGCTAGTTCCATGATGTTTTCTGCAGGGCAATCAGGGATGGCGCAGGACTTCAGGATGTCGCCATCGACACCCACGTCACCAAATTCATTGACGACAATGGCTAGGCGCTTGCCTTGCGGGTTCTGCATCAGGTGGCGCACCAGTGTCGTTTTGCCCGAGCCCAGAAAGCCGGTGATCACGGTGACTGGAAGTTTTTCAAGAGTGCTCATTTCAGGCTCCAATCGGGGGAATGCGCGAGGCGCAGTTTTTGCGGAAATGTTCAGGGCGTTCGCGCCATTTCACCAGACCATCCTCTGTGGCAAGATATTTGCTCGCACCGTCGACAATGACGTCGACATGATCGGTCTCGTTCAGGTTCTCATATACGAAAGTCCATCGATCTGGCCCACCGCGCAAAACTATCGAACAGCCCTGATCGCAGTTCGACAGGCATTCAACGGCTTTCAGGATAACACCCTCAGGCAGGCCCGCCTGTTCCAGTGCCTTGTGCAGCAAACTGCCCGGGCGCTGCGCGTCATCCTCGACGGGCAGGCCGCGCCGACAAGTGGTACAGACCAGCAACTCGACTGGTTCGGTCTCGGTCATGTCTCTCATCCCCCCAAATCCTCTTCGCGGGGGACGGGGTTTCATGCGGGCCACGGGTGGTCATGGACCCGACACCGGAACACCCCGCCCGGTTTAAACTTCGGATGTTGGCAGGTCTCCCGGCTTGCGGATACCAGAGGCGAGCCTCTGTCGGATGTCCCGCCTTCCCGGCCTTTTGGCCAGTGGCATTGGGCATCCTCTCCGTTCACGGTCGCGGGGGCGGCTGCGTTTGGCGGCCAGGCCGTTGACGCATTCCCTTTTCATCGGCTCTCACCGACACCAACGAAAGGGACATGCGGCACCGCTGGCCCGCTTGTCAAGCGAGTCGCGCGTAACAATGATGCAGAGGGATGGAAAGCGACCTGTAGGCGTCGATGGGCGGCATCGCGTGCCGGAGTTTCGTCTGGGATGAGCACGGCGATTATCAACATCATATAGAAGGTAGCCCACTGTAATGACCGGTTGCCTGAGCTGAGCCTTTTTGAACGAGGGAAAAGGCCACCGGATACTCTCGATCTTCTCGCCTTAAAATATGAGGTTGATCATAACCAGCGAGACAACCAGAAACAGAGCCGTCATAACCCCGCCCGAGCGCACGAAATCCATCACCTTGTATCCTGCCGGGCCCATAATCAGGGCGTTCACCTGATGGGTTGGGATGATGAAGCTGTTCGAGGTAGAAATGGCGACCGTCAGTGCAAAGACGGATGGGTTTCCACCAGCTGCCACCGCAATTGATACCGCCAGAGGCACAAGCAGGACTGTGGCGCCGACATTTGACATGACCAGTGAAAAAGCCGTCGCAAGAATGGCAATGCCGGTTTGCAGGGACCAGAGCGGCCAGCCGTCCAGAATGACCATGATCTGCTGCGCAATCCATGCAGCGGTGCCAGTGTTCTGTACGGCTTGACCCAATGGTATTAGACAGGCAAGCAGAAAAACGGTGTTCCATCCGACAGCGCGGTAAGCCTCATCCACGCTCAGCACGCGAGTCAGCATCATGCCCGCCGCGCCAGTGAGCAGACACAGCGAAAGCCGGACGTCCGTGAACAAGATCAACGACAGTGAAATGGCGAAAAACGCCAGCGCCCAGCCGACCTTCTGCGGCCTCAATTCGTCTTGCGGAAAATCCGTTGTTACAACGACGAAATCCGGATCGCGCTTGATCCGCATCAGGTTGTCCCACCTTGTATGCGCCACAAGCATGTCACCGGCATGGAAATTTTCGAGCCCAATCTGAGTGGATTCGTGATCGTCAGTCTCGACATGGCTGAGCGTTTCTTCCCCCCGATGAATGGCCAGCAACGACATGCCATAGGTCTTGCGGAACAAAAGCTCGCGGGGGCATTTGCCGATCAGTTTGCTGTCAGGGGTGACAACCACCTCGGCCACACCCGCATTTGTGGGCGCGAACTCTTCGACAAAAATGTCCAGATCGGGAAGAACGGTCAGGCCGTATTTCTTTGCAAACTCTTCGACTTCCCAACGTCTTCCTACGATGGCCAACCGACACGGTGCTGCGATTTCGGCCGTCAGAACTTGAACCATCGAGGTCTTGCCGCGATAGAAGGTGGAGATAATATAGAGATGGTTTTCATGGTTGATATCGGCCAGGATCTCGCCAACCAAAGGGCTGTCTTCTGGCACCACGACCTCAAAAACATCCGCTTTGAGCCCATAGACCCGTTGCAGATATTCCTGTGTTCCCTGTCCAGTACCGGTATTGTCAACCCCTTGGGCCTTGGGCAGAACCCAGCGCCCCAACAGCAGAAAATAACCGATTCCCGTCAGGATCAGAACGGCCCCAATCGGTGTGACCGAGAACAATCCGAAAGGCTCCATTTTCTGCGCGTCTGGCAACCCGTCATTTGCCGTCTGGATTAAATCATTGAGCAGGATAAGAGGCGATGAACCGACCATCGTCATCGTACCGCCCAAAATAGCGCAGAATCCCATCGGCATCAGCAGGCGCGAAAGAGGTATACCTGACCGCGAGGAAATACGGCTGACAACCGGCAGGAACAGAGCGGCGGCGCCGACATTCTGCATGAACGAAGAAATGACGCCAACGGTTCCCGAGATGATTGGAACAACCCTGCCTTCGGATTTACCACCATATTTGAGGATGACGGCAGCTACCTTGTTCATGATACCCGTCTTGTCCAGTCCGGCTCCTACAATCATGACTGCGATGATCGAGATGACGGCGTTGGATGCAAACCCATCGAATAATCGCGGCACATCCGCTAGGTTTTCAAGACCGGGCGCATAGCTGAGCAAGCCAATGAGAACCAGAACCAATATGGCGGAGAGGTCGATCCTGACGATCTCGGATACGAACAAGAAAACGGTGAAAGCCAGAAGGGCGCAAACGACCCCCATTTCGAAGGTAAAGGCTATGTGTTCCACAATACGTCCAGAACTTTTTCTTTGTTTAACTCCTAGAACATCGCGCCCGCCTTGTCATGAAATATCGTTTTCTACCAGATTTGAGACACAAAATTTCCCGGCGGGAAGGGCGATCGAAGTAACGAATTGTGCAGAGTCGCGTAACGATCTCGTCAGAATGAAACGTTTGCAGGGAAGCATGAGGAAAACGGCAAATTTGCATGTTCACGATACCGCTGAAAAATACCGAAGCTGGTTGGATGAAGGCACGCTGAGCCGCAACTTTGGCGCCACCGGGAAATATTGCAGTAGAGTCTTCATGAGATTTGGAGGCGAGTACCGGAATCGAACCGGTGTACACGGATTTGCAACGGGACGATACCATGAAATATTATTATAAATCAATATTTTAATCGTAAAAAAATAAACTGTGTGCCGTTTTGTGTATCTACGGAAACGACTTCAGTGTGCTTTCCCAGTAAGCGTATACATTATTCGCCTCCGTCAAAAAACTTACGTATTGGCCACCGTCGTTGACTACTATTCCGCCTCCGTATGCAACGCCGTAAGCTTCTCCATAGCCAACCATAGAAGTGTCAGAAATGTGTGAGGCGTTTGTTGACGGCGATGACAGAGATACATGCTTAGAGGCTGACCTGCCCCCCGAGGCTCCCTCATTCATAACGAGAGTCTGCGGGTCTGGTCTTCATATTCGTCGTCGTTGG
>NZ_CANMFF010000021.1 GCF_947497005.1 uncultured Ruegeria sp.
TCGCATTCGTTTGCTCCTTCGAAAAGTTGAGCAAACTCTACATCAGAGCGAGGGAAGTTTCGGGGGGCAGGTCACTATCAATGTCCGCATGACCATCTATTATATCAGAAACACTCGCCTCCAGTTTTGTGATCAAGGGGGAGGAGAGCTTTTCTATCCAGTTGCTATCGGCTGACCCTATCCAGTCTCCTGTAAGTCGCGAATGATCTTGCGGATCAATATGTGAGCTTAGAAACTCGGCAATAGCTGAATGCAGAGGGGTGCCTGCTGCGATTTCTAGAGACCACATGTTTGCGATGTAATTCTCTGCCGCGTGTGCGTCATCAACGATAATCAAATCAGGGTCTTCAAAGAAAGGGTGCGTGTTAAATAGACCAGAATATGTACTGATTGCTACTTTTTCCCCCGTCAGAAACGCTGTTTTGTCAGCAGGTGCAAAGTTCTTTTTGCTTCCTGAAAGATCGACAACATCGATCCCGTATCGGTAGAGAGCTTGGCTGACTGTTTGATTGACTAATTGCTTGGTCGGGCAGAGGTATACCGCGCGTTCGCCAAATTTTTGCCGCCTCCAATCGGCGATCAAGAGGCCAACAAGAGTTTTCCCGCTCCCAGTAGGCAGTTGCAAGGCGACGTCGGCCTTCTCTGAAAATTCCGAAGCATAGGTTTCAAGAATGTCCTTTTGATGAGGCATTACGTCTGGGTACTGCCGCTTCGTTAGGGTCTTAAAATGGTCCGCCGGGGTCGCAGTCGCAATCGTAGTGGAAGTACCAGTTTTAAAAGCCATTAAGAAAATCCTGATCACACAAATTCCTCGAACAGTAGGTCAAAGGTTTCGGTGAAGTAAACTCGAATCTGCAACCTAAAGTGGTTGTCGGAAGATTTCTTTCAATGAGGATCAAGATGGTAGTGTTCGTGGCAACCTCGGGCAAAGTAATCGTCAATTGCCGCACCCCTTAGAAAATTGTTGGTCCAATCGCTGACTCGTAAAATCTGGAATATGCGCTGGGAAAGTACTGCAAAGCACTTCGGAAGGTCAGCTTTCATGAATTGCCTTTGAAAGTTTGCGGGTCCGGCCAATGACCGCTTTCCGCCTATTCTGTTGAAAAACAGTGTGTTACGGACGCAGAAAGTGATCTGATGAATGCAGCGCGTGTACCTTTCAGATCTTCCAGTGCGATCTGCGCCAGTTTTTCGGCGCCAAGCTCTTTTCAGTTTGTTGATAGAAATGGCGGGTATTCGGGCAATAGCGAAGCTCTTGAAATCAGGGACTCAGATTTATTGCCAGGATACATCACTGTTCGGTAAGTCATCCCTGTGCAGAACCATCACCGCATTTGGTCTACTGGACGGTAAATAGTCAACTGCATCCCAGTCCCAAAGAACCAGATTGATGTCATCAGGAGTGGCCCCCGTTGCGAAACTATTCACCAGGAAACCGGCGTAGTTTTCGCCTTTCAGCCTTTCTGCAACAACATGGGTTGATGGAACCAGTCCCTGGTGCATCTCGGATTCCCAGTTGTCATTGGCGATGTCTTCCCAAGTGATGCCCAATGCCTGTCTGGTTTCCCGGCTGGTCAGATCAACGATATGATGGCAATCAACCGCCAGAAAATAAAACGTATAGGGTTCTTGATTCAGGCTGAAACGCACCTCACGCGCGGCTGATTCATGAGAAAGCGACGTATAGAGCGCAGGGTCCCCGATCGGGTTGAACCGCCCACCCCGGCGCGCAGCCCCCTCCCCCGATGTTGGCAGATACGACCAGCGCGGCTTGGCGGCACGGATGACAGTACGCTGCACCCTGATGGCATGCTTCAAGCGTAACCGCCTTCTAGACGCCGCAGAATATGGGACTTCAACGCCGCGTTTTCTCCATCCTTTACGATTTCCTCGGGCGTGCGTCCGCCAAAACCCACAATGGGTTCAGACCGATACCAGGCATAGGCCATGAGCGAGTTTCCAACAGCCGGTGCAACGGCATTCAGAATCTCGACAAGATGACGCAAGGATGTCTGGACCGATACGGAAGCTACACGCTGCCGCCGAGACAAGGATTCCGGAGCAATGCCTAAGGTCTCACCAATCTCGCGCTTGGTGGTTTTAAGATGTCGGGCCAGACGATCCGGTGAGATCAGCCGGTTTTCTACAAGATCACGTAATTCCATATCGATCACTCCTGTTGCCACAATATATGGACCAAATTCTTGACAATCAAGGCGGTTCGATCCTTTGCGCCGTGCCTCGTGTAGAAAACTCAAAGCGCCTACCTGAAATTTCTCCAAAAAAGCTGCGTCCAAGATGCAACTTCCCTGCCCTCGTATTCCCAATCATTCCTCGGAGATAAGCCAATGCCGAGGCTTCCGGAGTCGCCTTCGAGCAACTGGCCACATTCCGATGCACCGCGCCATAATTGCCATCGTAAATGTGGTTGCGCAGCTCTTCGCAAATCCAAAGCAGATGATGGAAAAATGTCCTGTACAGCACGCTAAGTATTCTTGAGATTTTCCAGCCCACCCTGCGTAGTTACCTGAGGTATTAACAGTGCCGTTGGCTCCATGTCACCCCGATCAATCTTGCCCATGATCGATGTCAGGTAGGATCTATGGCTTTGAATCCTCTCAACACGTTGCAAGATATAACCTAAGGCCATGAAGCGTATCGCTGGGCCATGTGATAATTTCATTGCATACCAAGCCTCTCCAAGCAGCATATGGTCAGCCAACTGGTCCATCAGTTGATCACAATGCGCTTGGTCTCGGGCAAACCTCAATTCTGAACATAGCCGAGGGAATGCATGTTCCATTTGATCCTGGGTCACCTTAATCTGAGAATGATCTTCTTTTTTACAATTATGATTCAGTGAATGTTCTTTGTGCCCCTCAATTTCACCGTCGCCATCCCTCAAATTGATGGCCTTGCAGGGTTGTGATGGGTGGTTGTCCACAGATGCGCTCTCATTGATCTCGTCCAGCAGCTCCACAAGAACGTCATATTGCGGCCGACGGCGCAGGATCAGTCGCGCCCGAACGAGTAGATCCTGAACACCATCTGAGATGGCATCCTGAAGCCGGGTCAGCGCCAGTGTGCACTCATCCCGCAGTGTCCGAAGGGCCTCTTGTGTGCGTCGATACTCACTGGCAAGGGCTGTGAATTCTGCATGACGGGTTGCCAGTGGTAGTAGTGACAAGCCGCTGACCAGTGCCACCTTCCCTGCTTCATCTCGTCTGCACCATCTTTTGCCGTTTGCAGCGGCAACGCGTTGAATGATGCCCAACTTGATCAGCTTCGAGATGTGACGCTCCACTGTCTGAATGCTCACGTGGGCGCGCCCAGCTATTGTAGCGTTGCTAGCATAGACGATGTGATGGTCATCGGCTAATTCGCTGACACGATCAGCTGACATAAATGATAGCATAGCTCGCATAATTGAGATGCTCGTCGCTTTCAGCCCAAGTGGTTCACGGGCTTCTTCGATAGCACGGAGCTGCATCCATTTGGGCGCACTACTCCCCTGCCCGGTTAATGACCTGACTGCTCCTATTGGAGCGCAATTTGTTACTGTCCTCATGGTTTTTTGTCAGCAGACACAGAAATATCGCCCACCCAAGGGTGTTTTTTCTTGTGTGGTGATTCGAGAGGAGCTAAATTCAAGTTGCTAGACAAGATTTGGTCCTCGGGAGCATCACCGCTTTCGGGGGCTATTTCTTTCTACCTTTCTCCTTTGCTCGCTTGCCTTTGATTTAGTTCACAGCTGTGAACTTCTTACTTCCGGCCGCTCACTGCCTCAAAGCGGTCTCGGAATTCCTTCATTAAAGTTTCAATGTGCTCATCCAGCCAATCAGAGAAGCCAGGGGCCGCACTGTCATTAATGCTGATGTTTAGTCCGGAGGCCCCTTGTTTAACAGTTGCTAGGCCTTCTCCGACGATTCTGGGGTTCGGTCTAGGTGTTTCGGATTTCCTTTTTATCTCATCAAGCAGTGCCAAGAGTCGTTCATCTGAAGAAGAGCTGGGAGGCAGCTTCTCCAGTTCTCGGAGTGCGTTGCGAGGTGTGATCACCTTTTGATCCAAAGCGTCTACCAAGATCATCCACTTGGTGCGACCGAAGCCTGGTGCAGCTCCAATGGCATCACCCAGTTCGCGCGGTATTGACTTCGTGATGCGCTCCAAGTTGGACAACCCGGACTTTGTCAGAGACATTATTGTTATGACCTCTGACCTGTTCTTACCTGAAGCAATGATGTCTGTAGCAAAGCGTGCGCGCTCATAGAATGTGAGGTCCTTCCTGGACGCATTTTCGAGAGCTTTGGCGATCAGAGCCTTGTCATCATCGAGGTCGACAACGTTAGCTTTAATCTTAATGTTTTCATCCGGGTAGTTTTCTTTCAGATAGCGGCAGGCAGCCAGTCTACGACGACCATAAATGATTTGATAACGCCCGGTTCGACCAGGCTCATGGCGCACCTGAATTGGCACCTGCTGACCATTCTCTCGAATACTGTCCGCCAGTTGTTCAAGTGAATGGTTGGGGACGTCTGTGTCTTCGTCAGCTCCGGAGTTCACAGCTGTGAACTTCTCGAGCCGATCCTCCACGCCCCAATCATCAACAAGATCGGGGTCGATCTCATCAATAGCGTTATAGGTGTCCTCAATGAATTGAAGACCCGGAGTGATTGGTCGGGCAGGGGAAGGGGCCGTGTCCTTGACCTCCATAGTTGCTTGCTCTGCGATCTCCATCATGCTGGAATGACGCTTTCTTGCTCTGCGCTCCTTTGCCATCAGATGCGCCCCCACGCTTCAAGAACCATGTTTTCTACTTCTTTACCGACGGCATCCATTGATACCTTGGCTCGGTCGTAAGTTGCCCGTGTCAGGTCAGACCTATTCAACTCATAGATTGATTGCTGAAGCATGGCTGCATCACTGATGGCGGTGCTTTTTAGGCTGGTCGCGGTCATTACCCGCTCTTGGAAGAGGGCTCGCATGAACGCGACAATTGTCTGAGATGGTGTATCGACCGGCTCGTCCCGTGTAACCAAGAGGCGGTAGTTATCATAAACAAGTTTTGCTCCGCTTCTTTCAATTACCTCCATGTACGACGAAGTCATTTTGAGAAACTGCGCGGTGGATGCGACATCGAGCATCGAAGGAGTTAGTGGTACAATCACCGACGTTGCGGCCGCCATACCACCCATTGTGATAAAGCCAAGGCTGGGGGGGCTATCGATCAGAACCACATCGTAATCAGCCTCCACCGACATGATGGCGTCGTGAAGGCGCGCAAAGAAGGGTTGCTGCTTGCTGTTTAGCTTTGCCGACTCTGCCTCAAACTCAGACAGCATCAGCCCGCCTGGCGCGATCGAAAGGCCAGGAAAGTACGTTTCTCGGATGACATCCTTCATCGAAATCGGATCATGGTAAGTGATCGCGTCGTAGACGGTATCAATACTCTCATCCAGCTCGGTTTGAAGGCCGCACATTGCCGAAAGCGAAGCTTGAGGATCAAGGTCAACACAAAGCACCCTGAAGCCTTGTAGTGCGAGGTAATGTGCAAGGTGAATACATGTCGTGGATTTGCTGGAGCCGCCCTTGAAATTCATCACCTGAATTCGTTGTAGTGGCTCACCCTCGCGCCGACTGGGGAGATATCGTCCTGGAGTTTTACTGCGGGCGTCCAGAAGCTGCCGCAATTCCCAAACTTCCTGACCTGTATAATACCTGCGACCGTGCTTGATTTCACTAGCCTCGGGAATGGCGCCCTCAACAGTCGCTTTGCGAAGATACTGATGGCTGATGCCAATCAGGTCACAAACTTCTTGAGCCGGGAAAAGCCGCAGCTGCTTTATCGAGTCTGGAGCATACGCGGCAAGTAGGTGTTCTTTGATTGCGAGATTCAGTCGACTACTGATCTCACTACTGATATCAACTGGGGAGGTTGATGCGATAGGTGTGGTTGGGATCATGGTTACATCTGTATGCTCGAATTGGCGATTTACGCTCTACCATCACTGAGACCTGATGAAGTGATTCAAGTCAACCTTTTTTTACATGTAGGGTAGTGGGCTATGAGCTCTACTACATGTTGGGAAAAAAGTTCACAGCTGTGAACTTTATGCACTGAGACAAAGCGCACGCTTTTTGTATGAGTGCTTCGTATCCCGTGCACTTGGGAGCCTGTCGGGAATTGTTCCAGCGGAGTACAGAGTGACACCTAATTTTCTGGACAAGTTTGTAACTCCGTCAGCTAATCGATTTGCTTGGGGATCTATTGCAGTCTACTGCGACATGTTTCTGCATTGGCTACCCTGACGAATGCGACAGCGAACAAGACATCGGCATTGCAGTCAGAAAATCCTGCAGGCTGGCATTCCATTGAACTCTAAGTAAGTGTTCACCCTAACAGATCGGTCGCCGGGTTTTCGGCGATGTCGACATCGTCGTAGTACTTTTGCGCCTGGGCCATGGAGCGGTGCAGGGAGAGGCGCATCGCGGCCTGGATCGGAGCGCCGTCGAGCGCGGCCTGGGTCAGAAACCCTGAGCGCAGCCCATGCGGTGATGCGAAATCTTCCGGAAGCCCAGCCATTTTCAGCCGGTGTTTGACGATCTGATAGATCGCATCCGGCGACAGGCGGCGTTTCAACACTCGATCGGCTTTTGACACCGGTCGAAACAACGCTCCATCCGTGATCTGCCCGACCTCGATCCAATGCACCAGCGCCTGGGCGGCGCGTCCCTTGAGCACCAGTCGAGGCGTGTCGCCCTTGGTCGTGGTCTTAGTCTCTAGCAGGGACAGCCAGACCCGACCTTTTTCCTCAAACTCCTTGAGCGACACATCCTCGCGCATCAGCCCGGTCAGTTCCGACCGGCGCCGTCCGCCGCTGGCCCAGCCCAGCATCAGGATGGCCCGGTCGCGGCAATCGCGACGGCTGCCCCGACAGGTGGCGAGCAGCTGCTCGAGAATGTCGCGGGTGATCGGGTGCTGCGATTTCGGGGTCGGGGGCCTGGCGGCGGCGCGGCGGGCTTTGGACCGAGCCTGTTTGACTTGCGGCGTGCCAAAGGGGCTAGTGAGGTTCTTCATCCGGTGAAACGCCAGCCACGAGGCAATGCGCCGGTCCAGCGTCGACGGGGCAGGGCAGGCGAGGGATTTGCGCAGCCCTTGCGCGATCAGTGCATCTGCCACTTGCCGGGCAATGTCCTCAGGCGGGGCATCACCAAGATCGCGCGAATGATCCAAAATGAAACGAAGAGCGACATCTTCAGTTTCTGGCCAAACCGCGCCGGTGCCGACCCTCAGGGTCTTCCAGGCGGTGATGTAGAGCAGATCGCGCTCATAGGCGCGCAAGGTGTTTGCTGGTGTCCCACGCACGTAAAGGTCGGTCAACGCGTCTTGATCCGCTGCGGACAAGGCAGGGGAAGCAGCAGGGAGGTATGGGGCAGGGGGCTTCATTGTCGATTTTCCCTAACCTGTAGACTGCTCTTGCTCGTTTTCACCATGTTTCATGGTTGACCTTATGCTGTGCTGGTCCTTTAAGCGTAGACTCGGACTAAATGTGTGCCGGTACTTGTTTACAAAATTGCAGATCAAGGTGCTGCATCTACTCAGGTTGACGCCGGAGCGGGGCAGGGGTCTACGGGTTACGGACCAAAGCCGTCGCGAGTCCAGTGGTTAAGGAAAACCGACACATGAGTGCTATTCTGAGCTCATTTCCTGGCAAAATCAATAAACATGATAAGGGATACTTATCAGAGGTGATTTTGATTTGACGACGCAGCATATGTAATGAGCAAAAAGCCCTGTTTTTGCGCGTGAGGACGGTGAAGGGAAGGCAAGGCAAGGCAATGGAAATAGAACTTGTTCGACACAAGTTGTTTTCGACTGGGTATTGTTGTATAAATATAAGGCTAAATTGGTGCCAATTCTCGCATGTAGCTCGTTACAATCAGTAAATGTTTGGAACTACTGCGCTGATGCGAAAGAGCATTTGAGCGAGGCCCATTGAAGTGGAACGTTGAACTGCAATTTTTTGTATTGTTTTCTTATTCTGACCGCCGCCTGGACCTGCGGAAATATAACGGCATCTCCATAATACACTGCCCCTGACCATGGGTTGTTAACCCCAACGGGGCTACATTGTCGTAGAAGACGGCAATCTCTTTTTGGCGCAGCAATACAAGCCGGCGGCGTCGGAATTCTATGCAAAGGAGTGACACGATGCCTTGGTCGAAGATCGGAGGACCCGCTCACAGTTTGGCCGTTTACGGCGGCAGAATTGCAGCGCTTACGCCGGACAGGCAGGCGGTGTTCACCCGGAACCCTCGAACCGGCGATTGGTCGCAGATCGGTGGACCGGCCGAGGCGCTCATCGGCGGAGGATGGGATCTCTACGCAAGCTCACCTGGCGGCGGCGGCGTTTTCCGCTTCAATGGGGTCGGCTGGAGTGCCGTCGGCGGACCGGGCGCCCAATTCACCGGTGTTTGCAACGCGCTCTACGCCTTGTCGCCCAACCGCGACCGTCTTCTACGCTATGATCGGCTGGCAAACGACTGGACAGTCATCGGCCCGTCCCCTGCTGGAAACATAGTGGAGGGGGGCTCGCGCATTTGGGCCTCGGCACCGGGTGACGCTGCGATATGGGCTTGGGCGCGGTACGACGGAAGCTGGCGGCGTATCGGCGGTGCCGGTGCAGAGTGGGTCGGGGTGGGTGCACGGATCTATGGCCTTACGCCGGACCGGCAGGCGGTCTATGAATATGATGAGCGCGCCGACCGTTGGAACAGGGTTGGCGGACCCGCACAAACATTGATCGGAGGAGGAAACCGCCTTTGTGCCGTCGAGCCTAGCACGGGCGACATCTGGCGCTATTTCCGCGAAGAATCCCGATGGGAGCGGATCGGTGGTCCCGGCGCGCAGTTCGTAGCCGCGGACGAATTTGTTTGCGGACTCACACCAGACCGGCAGGAAGTCTGGCTTTTCGAGGATGACCTGGCCGAAACAAGCCGCATCCGCGCGTTCATGCTGCGGTGCTACGATCATCCCGATTACGGCCTGAGCGTTCGGCGCGGCTTCCTTGTGAAGCACGCCTCCGGCCGCGTCCTTGCCGAACACGCGGCGGACTCCTGTTTTCAACCGCTGAGCGTTCTGAAACTGCTTCCTTATCTGCATGCGCTTATTGATGCCGACCGCGACCCGAACACCTCGATGTCGACACGCGTTTCATGGTTCGAACCCGCGGGTGCCACAGGCGCTGAGCGGACGGACACTGTCTGCCTTACGGCGGGGCCCGGTACGGTCTCGGGCTCGGCGCCGCTGACAGATGCATTGCCGACGATGATGTGGGAATCCCACAACCGGTCGCTCGACGCGGTCATGGACCTGTTTGGAACGACGACCATAACACGACGGGCTCAGCAGGAGCTCGGGTTTTCGCAAACCGAGATGTATCCAGGTTGCCCGACGGCAACCCGGCCCTGGGCGGACAACATCACCACACTTCAGGACATGGCACGTCTCTATGAGGGGGTGGATGCCATGCACTTTTTTGACTTCGGGATCTCGCGGCGGCTGTTCGAGGGGAACATGATCGTCGCAGACGATTCCGACCCGACCTATAGCAGCCCCATCACTGGCCGGGACTCTGGACCCGCCAGCGCCTCGAATCTGCTCAGCGTGCTTGAGGAAGAGGCATTGGCTGCTGGAAAGCCCGGGATTGTTCAGAACTTCATGCAAAGCGTTGTTCTCCGCAGAAAGGGAGGCTCGGGCGGGCCGTCCGGCGATGACGTCGGCTATGCGGACGCTGCCGAGTTGAGCCTGCCTTTCCGGCGCGGCGGCGGCAGACCTGTAATTGAAAAGTACGTGCTTGGCTGGTTCCTCAATCAGATCCGCGACCCGGAACGCGACATCCCGCCTGACGCCGACCTCCTGATGCTCGACATTAATGACAACTGGAGTGTCGTTGGTGGTCCCGGCAGCCAATGGGTCGGGATCGGAGCCACGGCGTACGGCCTGACGCCGGATCGACAGGCGGTGTTCCGTCACGACGGGCCCGCGGGCCAATGGACACAAATCGGTGGTCCGGCTGAGACTTTGATTGACGGCGGCCACGATCTGTACGCCATTGAGCCCGGGACCAGCGACATTTGGCACTTTAGCGGGGCACCCATGGCATGGGAGCGGATCGGAGGGCCTGGGGCCGCGTTTGCGGGCGTCGGAGCGACGGTCTATGGAATATCCCCTTCAGGGAACCGGCTGTTCCGATGGAACGGCATACCGAATGATTGGACACGGGTGAGCGATAACGTTGTTTCGATAATCGGCGGTGGCGATGAAGCCTATGCCATTGACGGTTCGACCGGCGACATCCTTTCTCATGATGCGAGCGCAAATTCCTGGACGCGGATTGGCGGGCCGGGCATCGGCTTTGTCGCCGGTCAGGGCGGCCTGCTGTTTGGTATGACAACGGACCGCCAAGAGGTTTGGTCCTACAACGGTACCCCGGAATCGTGGACGCGAATTGGCAATGCAGCAGACAGCCTCGCAGTGGCCGGTGGCAGGCTCTACGGTCTCACGCCGGGTAAAGGTGCTATCTTCCGCTACGATGGCATGCCCCTCTCTTGGACGAAGGTTGGAGATGCGGTTGGTAGAATGATCGGCGGAAGCAGATTACTTTACGCACCAAGTTCACCAGTGACAACACGAAGCGCATTTGCCCGTGAACTCTACCGCGGGCCGATACAGGAGGCGCTCGCCACCTGGTGAGCGCCTTTTTTGGAGGTTAGTTCAAGAAAGGATATTGCAATGCCAATGATTGCTAAAATCCCTGTCCGGGGTTCACGGTACGGCCCCTTCTTGTCAGTCGGCCGTCTTCTTGGTCTCCGATCGAATGGCATGAAAGACTCGTTCAAAGCGCAGTTCCTCCCACAATGGAAGGATAGCGGCAACGATGTTGACGCCGCATTCAGTAAACGCTTTCTGATGATCGATCTCGGGATGACGGAACTAGCCTATGAAGATCTCGATGGCACCGAGCGGGTCGCCAAAGCACTGTCGGCAGCGGCGCAATCTTCCGCCGAAGAATTGCGGGCGATCGCCAATGCCTTTGGGCCATCAGGTGATCGGGAGGACCGGGAATCTGCCCTGGAGCGGGCCTCGAAGCTTGGGATAGCCCAAGATGATGACGATCCGGTGGCATTCTGGGGCGTCGTCCTACTTGTCGGTGCCGCTCTGTTGGTCTCTGCATGCTGCAATGAGACGGATTCCGATTGCGGCAGCAACGGAACGGACACCGACGATGACAAAGGAGGCGGAGGAACCGGCGGAGATACGGACGGTTGATGGCATGCAACGCCAAACTGGTGATGCGGAGTCGCTTGTTCCGGTTTCCCGGCTTGACGCTTCGGCACTGCATGCCATGATTCGGCGAAACGAAGATCGTTTGGCGCTTTTCTTCCCCGGTCTTCTGCACGCGGGCGCTTCGCTCGAAAAAACTCGTCGCTACATCGATCACCAAGAGGAGATGGAGCGGGCAGGGCGCGGTTTCATGTTCGGCATCCCCGCATCTGACGAGGGGCTTGCGGGCCTAATTTTCCTGAACGCCATCGACCCGGACGCGCGGGTGGCAGAGGCAGCGGGGGTGGTCGATTTCGCCCACGAAGGCTGCGGTCTGATGAGCGGTGCCATGCGTTTGGTTTTTGATATCGCACGTGATCGGCTGGGTCTGGCACGGATTCGCTTTCTGATCGCGCCCAACAACGCCCGGTCAATCGCACTGACCGGAGCTCTGGGGTTTCGGCGCGAACCCCGCAAGCTGCGCCGGTTTGCAGCCGGAACCAACCGGGAAACGCTGCTGCACCGCTACACATTAGAGCTCTGTCGTTAAGCACGGGACTGTTCCGAAGTTGGGGGATCCGCAGCCGTACCGAGGCCTCTCGCACGGGTAAGGCGTCGACCCTGACGACTGAAGGCTGACATGACTGGAACACTTGGGGCGAAGCTTGGTTGCTTGGCCCTCATATCAGATACTCATGTGAACCCGGATGAGGATGTGTGCAACTCACCCTTTCCGGTGAATCGGCAGGCCAACCGCCGGTTTCGCCACGTCGTTCGGGAACTGAACCAGCAACCTGCGGAATTTGTCGTTCACACCGGCGATCTGGTTCATCCGGATCTGTCGCAAAGGTATTGCCAAGTTGTCTGGCGTTTCGACGGCGACTAAAGGCATTGAATGAACATTCCATCCAGCATGCCGCGCCTGAAGGGCTTTCGCGACCCTCGTGAAGTCATTGCCTACGCGGTTTGGGCATACCATCGGTTTTAAGCACGTCGTTTGGGGGTGCTTCAAGCTCATTTACAAGACCACTACGCGACCACTGATTTCCTCAGAACCAGAAACGTCATCATACCCATCGGCGGAAGAGGTCTTTGCTCATCAACAGCAAGGGCTTCCTCTTGCAGCACCGTTTCGATATTGAAATCAGAATGCCAGCCGATTGTATTTGCAAGTGGGGCAAAAACGCGTTCCAGAGTTGCGAGCAGCCCGCGCGTTCGTTGGAAGTGGTTGGTAATTACCACTCTGCCGCCCGGTTTACAGACCCTTGCTATTTCCGCCATCACACTTTCCGGTTCAGGAACAACGGATAACACATGCATCGCTGCAACCGTATCGAAATGGTTATCCGGAAAATCAAGCATGCGAGCGTCCATTTGCCGTAGCTCCGCAACATGGTTCAGCGATAGATCTTTCACCTTGTCGCGTGCCTTTTGCAGCATGTCTTCGCTGAAGTCGATTCCTGTTACCTGTGTCTCTGGCCCGTAGTGTTCCAGTGACAACCCGGTTCCCACGCCAACCTCCAGTACCTTACCTGGGTGTCTATTGATATAATCAACCGCGTGCTGCCGGCCGACATTAGTAACCGCCCCAAACGTCATGTCATAGACGGGGGCCCAGCGAGCGTAGGAGGTTTGAACGGCTTTGATGTCCATATCGAGTCCTTAACGGTTAGAAGGTATTTCCCTGTCGACCCACGCCCAGGCAACCATTCCCACATAACCGACACACAGCGCGATCAGCGTCGCCCATGCAAAGGTCAGCAGTGCGGCCCCCGCAACAGCAACACCGATGAGAAAGTACTTCGCGTTCTCGCGGGAGATCCGCGTCGTCTTGAAAGACCAGGTTGGTATCCGGCTGATGAGCAAAAGGCCAATCATCAGCATGTAGAGGCAAATCAAAATACTGGGCAGCAATGGGGCATCCGCGAAAGCGAAGGACAGATACATTGGCAACATAACCAGCAGCGCCCCTGCAGGAGCCGGGACCCCTTCGAAATAGGCATTGTCATGATCGCAGGTCTCGGATTTGCCACCCACGTTAAACCGCGCCAGACGCATGACACAGCACACTGCAAAAAACAGAACGGCAATCCACGCCGCGCTGCGTATATCCTGCAAGGCCCAGAAATAGAGAACGATCGGTGGCGCGACCCCGAAGTTCAGGAAATCTGCAAGTGAATCGAGCTCGGCCCCCAGTTTGCTGTCACTGCTGAGAAGGCGGGCAATGCGGCCATCCAGCCCATCCAGCACACAGGCTGCAATAATGAGCTGCACAGCGAGCACGTAGTTGCCCTGAACGCCAAATCTGATTGCAGACAGGCCC
Organism: uncultured Ruegeria sp.; assembly: GCF_947497005.1. GTDB lineage: Bacteria > Pseudomonadota > Alphaproteobacteria > Rhodobacterales > Rhodobacteraceae > Ruegeria. The sequence continues at coordinate 13,647 of NZ_CANMFF010000021.1, forward strand.
GCGCAAATGGCCGTTATGGTCAGCGCATTTGGCACCAAATGGATCAGCGCAAACCCAGTCTCTTCCTGCTTGGATGGTTCTGCCACTGATCCCGCCACCTACGTTTCTTTGGGTGTATGCAAACTGGCAAGGATGGTTTCGCCAGCAATCATCGTTTGCCCGACACGTACCTGCGGCTCCACGCCATCTGGAAGGTAGACATCCAGCCGAGACCCGAAACGGATCAATCCAAATCGCTCTCCGGTTTGCAGTGAATCTCTCGGTTTCACGAAACAGACAATCCGTCTGGCCACAAGGCCGGCAATCTGGACAACAGCCAGATCCTGACCGTTTGTCATGCAAATACGCAGACTGTTGCGCTCGTTGTCGGCACTGGCCTTGTCCAGGGATGCGTTGAAAAACTTGCCGGGGCGATAGGCAACGGCGCTTATCTCACCCTCAATGGGAGACCGATTAACATGACAGTTGAAGACACTCATGAACACACTGACGCGGGTGAGGGGCGCGTCGGGCATCCCAAGCTCGCTCGGCGGTATCGCCGGTTCGATCAGCGAAACCACCCCATCCGCGGGGCTGACGATCAGCCCTTCTCCTGTGGGGGATACGCGGTCCGGGTCGCGAAAGAAATAGTAGCACCAGATTGTTAGGCCGACACCAATCCAACCCAGAATGTCTGACAACAGAAACAGACCGACGGTTACGGCGGCAAAGATTGCGACAAACCGAATACCTTCCGGGTGCATCGGTTTGATGAACGTATCGCGCATGCGCATCGCAAACTTTCCCTTAGGTCAATTGACGGAACTTTCATAAGTGGATTGGTGGGGAACGCAAGTGCGACGGGTGCAGACAGTTCATTCTTTGAGATATCTGATGCACACCTGCTGATGGTTCTGTTGCGAAGTTTCCTGCAGTTCGGAGAAATGCATCTAACCTGCGGTGTTAAGCAGCCAGTTCATTGAATTGTTGAAATGGACAGAGTCCAGGTGTGAATTGACCTTTACGGATCATGTGCGCGACTTCGATGCCGGCCAGAGTGGCTGAAGCTGAAGCAAAGGACTTGAAGCCGAGCATCGGGCGGGTTCGTCTTTTGATGAAATGGTGATCCTGTTCCACAATGTTGTTCAAATATTTCCGCCTGACCATCTCAATTAGTATCGGGCATCCAAAGCCCTTTAGCATCTTGTTAATGGCCTTGATGCCAGCGGTGTTAGCGCCGCTTTTGTCGATGACAATCTTTCTCGGAAGGCCGTTGACCTCCAGCATCCGGGCGAAGAACTTTGTGGCAGCGGGTTTGTTTCGACGTTGCGAGAGCATGAAATCAAGCGTCTTGCCATGCTTGTCGACGGCTCGATAGAGATAAACCCACGCACCTTTCACCTTGATGTAAGTCTCGTCCATTCTCCAAGAGCGGTCGCAAGATCCTTTGCGGCGACGCGCGTACTCAGCGATCGCGCCAGAGTATCGAGCAACCCAACGGTTCAGCGTGGTGTGATCGACCGAAACACCTCTCTCTCGCATGATCTCCTCAAGGTCACGGTAGGACACGCCGTATCGAACATAGAAGAACACGGCGAACAAGATCACGTCCTTCGGATATTGCGCACCTTTGAAAGAGATCATGAACTGGTTCCCGACTGAATACACCGGCGATCATTCACCGTCTGAATTCGAGCGCGTCAATAGTCAAAAGTTTGCAACAGAGCCCGACGGCCTGCGTGCGGGCGGCATGCCTGAATAGGCTAAACAATCTGCTAGAGTTTTGAGGCACAGCTGACCAAAGCCGACTTCCGCTTATGGCACAACGCCGACATAGCCCCAACGTCGGCAATGCAATCAAATCGGATCTTCAGAGTTTCGCGCCAATGGCAGGTTTGTCCGGAGGTTGTGTGAAAACTTCGACCCACGAGCTCTCTCGTCGCGCTCGTGTTCGGCACCTGTGCAAAAGCTCACTCAGAAGTGCAAGAGAACGCACATAGAGGCTGTTTTCGACATATTTCGCCGGACAGTCAGAGTTTTCACACAGCTTCTCCGCGTTGTGTGAGTTCGGTTTGAACAGGATTTTGCGCTCGCGGCGAAGGTCTGCAATGCGGGCTGCGACCGCAGCATCGAAACAACGGGTTGGATGTCGGCTCTGGGCCGTCCTTGGCATCGATAGGGTATAGGCAGGTCCCGATGCTGCGCTGCCTCCGAGGTCCGCCGTGAGCCCACAGCCACTCAAGTTGGTCTAGCCCTCACTAGGGCGGTCGAGTGTAGACAAAGCCATGATATGCTACCCACATTTCATACTGTGGACGTAACATGCCGTATGCTGATCTGAATGGCGCGCGCATTCACTTCACCGATACAAAAGGGGCCGGAGAGACCATCGTGTTTTCGCATGGTCTCCTTTTCAGTGGAGCGATGTTCGCGGCGCAAATTGACCATTTCCAAAAACGATATCGTTGTATCGCATTCGATCACCGTGGACAGGGGCAAAGCAGTGTAACCGAGTGTGGGTACGATATTGACACCCTAACGGCTGATGCAGTGGCTCTCATCCGACATCTGGGTATTGAAGGCTGTCATTTCGTTGGATTGAGCATGGGAGGATTTGTTGGCATTCGATTGGCAGCACAACACCCAGAATTACTCAATACACTGACTCTGCTCGAGACCTCCGCAGACCCTGAACCACATGAAAATGCTCTGAAATACAGGAAGCTAAATTTCGTGGCCCGCTGGATCGGACTATGGGCTGTAATCGGGCGCGTCATGCCAATAATGTTCGGTCAATCTTTTTTGAACGATGCCTCTCGTACAGACGAAAAGAACAGATGGGCGAAGGTAATCATCAACAATCACCGTGTTGGTATTACCCGCGCTGTTATGGGGGTAATAGACCGCGAGGGATGCGCGGATCTCTTGAGCAAGATCGAAATTCCCGTTGGCATTGGTGTCGGCGATGAAGACGTTGCAACTGTTCCGGCGAAATCCCAACGCATACGTGCGGCGATAACGGGCGCAGAACTGCAGATTTTCAAACGTGCGGGTCACTCTTCATCGATAGAGACGCCAGAGCAGGTGAATGAGCTAATTGAGCGGACGATCCAGCGATAATTTTTGTTAGTCGCCGAATTGAGCAACCACGCTGATCGAGTATTAACATCTGCTTTGTCCGCAATCTGTGAGTTTGACCATCTCAAAACAACCACCGCGTTATCAAAGCACTAATGTAGGCAGTCGAGTTTGACGCGATTGCAACTTCTGAAGATCAGGTGCGAGCTCGACATGCGCTTGACCATTCCGTTGCATATGTTCTGCCATCAAGACTCCCTGACTTCTGCTGTTAACAAACAAAGCCTATGCTAAACGTCAGCGCCTCCTGGGCAAGACGACTTGGGCTTGGAGGCGAAAACGAACGCCCTCCGCACCCACCTCGGGTGCCTCCAGCCAAAAACCGACCCCGGCTTGCAGATTGACCGGCACCGCCCCCCATTGCACTAGGCGCGAGACCGAGGCATTTATCGGCACGGCCCAAGTTTTAGCCTCCCAGTCATAGGTGCTTTCGCTTTGAAGCGAATAGGTCCAGGCACCTTCAGTGGAATAAGCAAGAAAAGGCTGGAGAAAACTCACATTCGTGGGGGTTTCGGGATTGCTCTCCAGATCCCACAGATGATTGGCCAGCGCACCATAGGTCCACGGCCCGGTCTGACGCAGGGCAATGCCGGTGATCCCGGCTGCCCATGTGTCGCTTGACACGTCACTAAAGGTTGGTAACCGCACGACCGGACCAATGCCCCATGTCAGATCCCCTGTTCTTGTAGGAGAAAACCATGCGGAGAACAGAATATCGCCGACTCCTTCCTGACGCGTCCCCGGGACAACGTCTTCCTGCCAGATGTAAGGAATGATCGTACGGGTGATCAGGTTAAGGTCATTGTTAAGTTTAAAGGGCACGACCGGCTGAAAGTTCAACGTGGTGCGCGACCCCTGATCAGAGACACCCAGGTTATCATCATAGTTCAACTGAAACGGAACCGAGATGATGGCAGCAAGCGGGTTGGCCAGTTCCTGGGCCAAATCGGCGGCCTCGTCTGCAACGGTTGAGGTTCCTGCGCTGGCTGCAAAAAACAGCCCGACAAGTACATGGAATCGACGCATAGCCGCGTACTCCTTTTGAAAGGCGGGATGGGTGAGTGGCCTAGTTGATCGGTTCCACCGTCGGGAACGACCACCTACCGCTCAGGATTGCATCCTCTGGCTCGTAAAGGCGGACCGCGTAGTTCCACCCCGGAGTGATCGGAAGGCAGTTCACGCGACCGTCCTCGCACCCACCGAAATGGAGCGTGACTGATCCGTCATCCGCGGCTTCGGCTGTGTAGCCGTTGTAGCTGTTAACACCCAGATCATTAGCAGCCAGGAAACCCTCGCCATTATAGACGGTCACTGACCAGAACGCCCGAACCGGGACATCCTTAACTGTAACCACATGTGGCGTTTCTCCGTCATTCTTATCGACCGCGCCCAGCAGGTAAATTGCTGTCTCAGGCGGCAGGCCGCCCCAACCCGAAAGCGCCCCAACCAGAAACTGAACCGGGTCAACGTCCTCTTTGGTTCTACCAAAGGCACGCGACGTATCGATGCCAAGCAGGGACAAATCGCTGATTGCCTGACGCGCTACGGCGAGTTGTTCGGTATTCCAGTTGGGCGCATCAAACGGACCAGTTCCACCGCCACTGACGACAATCTGATCCTGCGCCACCCGTGCTGCGGCGATGTCATCTGGGTCGGTTACGTCTGCAAAAGTGCGGAAGGCGATGAATCCGAATGGCGTACCAAGGTCTTCTTCGGTGATCAGGTAAGAGCCAGGCGTTGCCTCGGCGTACATGAAATGATCCTGGTTGATGACATGCATCGAGATGTAACGGCCATCCGCTTCGGGAAGCGTTACTTCGACTGGTTCGCTCAAATCCAATAGAACGGCGGAATAGAGCGTGTCCTGGTTCATGCGGATCACTGGCTGATTGTCAGGTGTGGTGGCTTCGCGCATATGCCCTAACTCGCCAACGGCCAAGCCGAGATTATTCATGTTGGTGCGGAACATATGGTCCGTTTCAGCGCGCACGAGATTGTCCACGTTCACATCGACAACATCCTCAGCCCAGACCCCTGTCGGGAGTGTAAGAGCGACTGTCAGAAAAAGAATCTTCATCTCAGCATCCTGTTTTTCAGTTCACGGGTTGCACGGTCGGGAAGGCCCAGTTTCCGTCGATTACTTCGGGGCCGGGCTGATAAAGGCGTACCGCATAGTTCCAGCCATCCATGATCGGAAGGCAGTTGGCGCGACCGTCGTCGCAGCCGCCGAAATGCACGGTCACGCTGCCGTCGTCATTCCTGGTGCCCGAAACCGAATTGATCACGTAGGCGTCGAGGGAATTGAGTTCAAAGAATCCGTCTGCATTGTACAGGCTCACAGACCAGAATGCGTTTACGGGCACATCCGCCGGCACCTGGATATTGTATTCGCCGAGCGGCAGGCCGGGCTCGATATTGAGATAGAAGGCTTCCTCTTCCGGTAGACCTCCAAAGCCGACTGCTGTGCCCAGGAAATGGCGCAACGGGTCGACGTGATTTGCCGTGCCAAAGGTCCGAACGCTATCTGTGGCGAACCTGCCCAAGTCAATCGCGGCCTGGCGCACGGCCGCGAAGCTTTCGGTGTCATAATTGGGCATTTCGAAGGGCTTTGCCGAGGCAGCCTCGATAGTGAACCCGTCCTGAATTGTGTTGACCACCGCGATGTCCTCCGGACACTCCGCATCCACCAGTATTCTCATAAAAACAAGTACGTAGGGGGTGTCGAATGTGTCCATGTCGAGCTGAAACACACCACCACCAGCAAATACTTCATTGATGAAGTGGTTCTGATTGACCACCATCGTCGTCATGTACCGGTCGCCCACATCAGGCAGTGTTAAGGTCGCGCCTTTGCTGATGTCGATAACCGCAACGCTATAGAGCGTGTCCCTGTTCATCCGGATAGTGGGCTGATTGTCGATTGGAGTCGGTTCTTTGAAGTGGAAGAACTGGTTTACGCCTCCGGCCAACCTGTCATACGTTTTCAATTCATTGTCAGTCGCAGCCCGAACAAAGTTACTTATGGTGACCGGCACCTCGTATGTCTCGGCAAGTGCATCGACTGTGGTATCAAAGCTCTGAGCCGTCGCGGAGTTCCCTAACGCTGCAGCCAAGGCCGCCAGCTTCCAGCGTTTGTGCGTGTGATTGATCATTTGCCTCTCCACTAACCAACTATAAAAATGCATTGCTTGATGGTCCCGGCACCTGATCAGGCGCGCATACTCACGCCCCTCACTTTGCGGTGTGCAGAAATTCTACAATTGGAACCGTGGCCATCGCTTTCCAACAAAACACAGAACTCGAATGTATGCCCTGACAGATTGGAATAATCGCGTCGGAAAACTGGTTCAAAATGACAGATTGCGAAAATGCTTTAACCAGCCAGTCAGAGCTTTTTCTACTTTTCGGCCATGCAGCTGACCGATCATTCCTGTAGGGATGTCAATTCTTTGGACTGCGATCAGCGGATGGTGAGGCTCAGTTTTAGTCAGCCCCAACCAGTGGAAACCTGGCTTTTTCACTTCAATAAGTGACTTTGGCTTTGACACAGGTCAGGGACACCAAGCAGCGCCGGGCTATGTTTGGTGTGTTCAATCGTTCCATTGCTGCAATTGTAGGATGTATGATGACGGGCCAGGACGGAAATGCTCAGCATAGGACACCGCCGCTGGCGCGTGGGCGGGTTCTCTTGCCGCTCTTGATGGCTTATCGGGAATCCGGTCGATCCGTAGAAGACTTCCTTGCGGGTTTCGATCTTTCGTTTTCGGAGTTAAGCGCACCAAATTGCTTCATTCCACACGATACGATCTACGCCGTATTCGAAGCCGTCGCGCAGAACACATCACCAGATTTTCCAGCACTTGTTGGCCAGACTTCAGATCCGACCGTTTCATCCCCATTCGGGCAGGCCTTTCGGACCGCCAATTCCTTGGCTGATTTCATCGGCAAGTTCTGCGTTCATGCGGGAAACAACACAAATGCGGTCACGATGACACTCGATGTATCCGGAGATTACGCCGTGCTTTCTGCTAAACGCAGGTTCACGCCGCGCTGCTCTCCTGCCTATATGGATGCGTTTCAGATCAGCCGGTGGGCCACTTTGCTGCATGAAACCGCTGGTCAGCATTGGGAAGCGAACAAGGTTCTCGTTCGGGTGAACCGTCCTGATCTGCTCCCGTCATACTTCTACGGTATCAGGGCAGTCGGTGCCGGCCCAGACGGGTATTCCTTCCGCTTCCCAAGCGCCTGGCTTCTGCATGAACTGGTTAACCGGATCGCCGCCGAGGGCATTCCTGCAGGCCAGGACGACAAAAACCCAGTACCAACAGACTTACTGAGTTCGATCCAGAGCGTTGCCAAATCAATGGTTGGGCGAAATGACTTTTCAGTTACGACGCTTGCCAGGGCATGCGGCGCTCGTGGTGCTGTTCTCAATCGCCGACTTGCGGCTTATGGGACATCACTGTCGCGTATAGTCATAGAAGCCAAATGCGACCGTGCTAAACACCTGCTTTCCAGGTCTGAGACGTCAGTGGGCGGTATCGCCGATCAGCTAGGGTACTCTGACGCAACCGCCATGACACGGGCATTCAAGAAATGGACCGGTCATACACCTTCCGATTTTCGCACCCACGAACTGAATCGCCACGAGGCATCTGTTCCGATACTCGACCCGGTCGAATGCGATTGTGAAACGTACCAGGAATAAGGTTCAGCATACTTTTGCCGCGCTTCAAACTTGGGATAAGTAAAAAGTGGAGCAGGCCATGGAGTGAATACGGTTGTGTCGCAAAGTTTTTGCGTGGGATATTGTTCCTATGCTCATCTTGTGAATGGGTAAAATGGGGACGACCTTCGGGCTCTGTTGCAAACTTTTGAGCATGGTGAGCTGATTGAGCGATCGCATCGGTGTTAACCGGCTAGTTCGGCGAATTGTTTGAATGGACAGACTCCTGGTGTGAGTTGACCTTTCCTGATCATGTGCGCAGTTTCGATTCCAGCTAGAGTTGCTGATGCTGAATTGAAGGATTTGAAACCAAGCATCGGACGGGTTCGCCTTTTGATGAACCTGTGATCTTGTTCTACGATGTTATTGAGGTATTTTCGTCTGACCTTCTCGATGGGAATGGGACATCCAAAGCCTTTGAGCATTTTGTTGATGGCCTTCAGGCCCGCAGTATTGGCGCCGCTTTTGTCGATGACAATCTTCCGTGGTAACCCATTAACTTCCAGCATCCGGGCAAAGAATTTAGTGGCAGCTGGCTTGTTGCGCCGCTCAGATAACATGAAATCAAGTGTCTTTCCGTGTTTGTCGACGGCGCGGTATAGATAGACCCACGCGCCCTTAGCCTTGATGTATGTCTCGTCCATTCTCCAGGAGCAGTCGCATGGTACTTTGCGTCTACGCGCTGCTTCGGCAATGGCGCCAGAATATCGCGTTACCCATCGGTTCAGCGTGGTGTGATCCACGAAAACACCTCGCTCTCCCATGATTTCTTCTAAGTCGCGATAGGAGACGCCGTATCGAACGTAGAAAAAGACCGCGAACAGGATCACATCCTTCGGATATTGCGCGCCTTTGAAGGAGATCATGAGCTGGCTTTCGACTGATTATTGCTGCTGATCACTCGCGCGCTAACCCAACAATCGTCAATGTCAAAAGTTTGCAACCGAGCCAGGGGTCGATTCCGGCTGAGTGCAGAATAGGGCTTTCTCATAAGCGTTTTTGGTTTTCCCGACACGATGAGACTACCCCGCTGGCGCAGGGTCTCCGCGATCTGGCAGAGATGATGTGTAGACCGCGCCAGTCTGTCGATACGGTTGACGATAAGCTGATCGCTGTCACTAACGTAATTCAGGCATTCATTCAGTTGCGGCCGTGCGTCTGTCGCGCCGCTGCGTTTTTCCTCGAAGAACTTGTCGCAACTGGTGAGCCTCTCGCATTGGACATCCAGTGATTGCCCGACTGAACTGACACGGGCTTTGAGGGCAAGGTCAAACCTGGAATCTGTCTTTTCAGGCAATTCGCTGAACCGGCTGCCAAACTTCGGTGTGACCCTCAGAACAAATTTGCGCGTTCAGAGCTTTGCGACAAAGCCCACCCAAACAAGCAATGAATGTGCCCCCACCGTGAAGGTGTTTGATCTTTGCTTTCGTGGTCGTGAGGCAGGCACAGTGATCGAGGTTGATCTGGTATCGAAACCGTTTTGACATTACCAAAAATCAGCTGGTGAAATTCGATCGAGTGGAGAACTGGTTTGGACAAGATTGACGGAATGCGGGCGTTCGTCGCAGTGGTCGAGACTGGTTCGTTTATTGCTGCCGGAAAAAGGCTCGGCATTTCCAACAAGCTTGTAAGCAAGTACATCGGCGTACTCGAAGGGCAACTTGAAGTTACTCTTCTTCATCGAACGACCAGAAGCCTTTCGTTAACCAACGAAGGCCGGACCTATCTGGAAGGTTGCCGGAAAGTGCTAAGTGAATGCGACGCGCTGGATCTAACGATGGATCAAAGCGGCGGTTTTTCAGGGTTATTGAGAGTCACTGCACCTTTGACATTCGGAGAGACTTTTGTTGTCGATGCTGCAATCAAGTTTATGACAACTTACCCGGATGTAACCGTCGAAATCGACATGTCCGACAGGCATGCAGACCTGGCTGAAGGCGCGTTCGATCTTGCGATACGAATGGGGCCTTTGAAGGACTCGAGTCTGATTGCGCAAAAATTGGCGAGCTCAGAATATCTGGCTGTCGCCTCATCTTCATATATTGAGGAATTCGGGTCGCCTGCCCATCCCGACGACCTGAAATCTCATTCATGCATCCGTGATACTAACAATCCACATCCCAACAGATGGCCATTTTTTATTGAAGGTCAGATGATACAGGTGCCCGTCAACGGGCCTTATATAGCCAACAGCCCGCCTGCCTGCCTTGCCCCGGCTTATGCGGGCAAGGGGATTTACCATTGTCCGGAGGTTTTTCTGGGGGACGATCTGGTTTCAGGAAAGTTGGTGCGCGTTTTGGAAGGTTTCCAATCGAGAAAGATTGATGTGCATGCTGTGTATCTTCCGACAGCGTATCGGAACCGCAAGGTGGTGGCGTTTATTGAAACACTACGGGCCGATTTGAGTCACCATTTGTAAGCCTGACCCGATTAAGGCCAGTCGGAAAATCCTTGTTTAAGCTCAGCGAGGTTGTCGCCTTCGGGACGGGAAACTACTGCCCGGTACGCACCCGGTGACATTTCAGTTCGCCGTTTGAAGAAATGGCTGAAACGTGTCGCGTCGGCAAATCCGAGATCCGATGCAATTTTCTTGAGCGGGTGACCGGTTTTCTCCAGACGCGCTTTCGCCTCGGCCGTGAGTCGCTCATGTACCAGCTCAGCGGGGCTGCGCCTTGTCTCGCGTTTGCAGATCCGATGAAGGCGGTCATAATCGACGCCAAGTTCTTCGGCGTATTGGGGAACAAGCCAGTGGTCACGGTAGTGCAATTCGACCAGATGTCGGAACCGCCTCAGAATGCTGGTTTTCTCCAATGCTCCATCCGCAGGGTCGGGGCGATGCACCCGAAGTGCCTGAATGAGGACGATCCGCAAATAGGCGGCCAGGGACATCGGGGATCGGGCCTCAGGATCGGTCAACTCGGTTTGAAACCAATCCAGCAGAGCGTTAACTTTCAGAACCCTGTTAGCATCAGAAAGCCCAACGTCGAACGGATGCTCAACCAGCATGCGTAAGTGGACGGATTCCGCCTTGGCCCCAAGTGCGTCAGCCAGAAGCGATTCACTCAAACCCAGGATTTTCATCTGTGCGCCAGCCCCGGTTTGCAGACGAGGCCGGTCGTGCGCTGGCCAAAAGCAAAGTGCCGGTCCTTCTATTTCACGCTCAGTATCCTTCCAGCTCAGTACACCGGAATCGAGCATTAGAAGCGTGGCGAAATTACGCGGGTGACGGGTACGAATCGTCCGCATGTGAAGCGCCTCTTTCTGATGATCGAGTACCGCGTAGTCCTGAATTTGCATCATTACCCTCAGAATTTAACAATGAATGCCCATAAATTAGCATATTATGCGATAATCTATTCCGCATAATTGTCAATAGGAGGGCTGGTATGTCCAGCAAACAGGGTATGAATTCACCAACTGATATTGCATTTGCGCGCAAATCTCGCGTTTTGGAGCGGCACAGTCCGTCCACCGGCGAAACGGTGAGCCGTGAATCGGCCATCAGCGTTGAACATTGCCAGACTATTGCGAGCCGAGCTGCCGCCGCATTCCCCGGCTGGTCGTCACGTCCGACTTCGGAACGCGCCCAAATTCTTGTCGCGGCGGCGGATATTTTGCAGGAAAAGGTGGATGAGTTTGTCGCTTCCCAGTGCGATGAAATCGGAGCACCTATCACCTGGGCCCGTCACAATGTCAGCTTTGCTGCTTCAATGTTGCGGGATGTAGCTAGCTATGCGGAAGAAGTCGACCGCGTAGAAGACATTCCTGATCAGGAGGGAATAACCAGCCGGGCCTATAAGGAACCTTGTGGCGTATGCTTGGGAATAGCCCCTTGGAATGCACCCATTATTCTGGGGGTGCGCGCCATCGCTGCCCCGCTTTTGTGCGGCAATACCGTTATTCTCAAAGGCAACGAATTCGCACCCGAAACCTTTCGCAGGTTGGGAGATGTGTTTCACTCCGCCGGTATACCTGATGACGTACTGCAAGTTGTTCTGACTTTGCCCGAAGACAGCGAAACGGCTGTCGAGGCACTGATCCGATCGCCGGTCGTGCGTCGGGTCAATTTTACAGGATCAACACGGGTAGGGCGCCGGGTTGCCGAACTTTGTGCAACCAACCTGAAGCGCTCGTTGCTGGAGTTGGGTGGCCAGGCAAATCAGGTCGTCCTTGACGATGCAGACATTGATGCAGCGGCCGAAGCGGCCCTGATTGGTGCCTTCAACAACCAAGGCCAGATCTGCATGTCGACAGAGCGTGTCATTGTCACGGAAAGTGTTGCGGATGAGCTGATCGAAAAAATCGAAGCCGGGCGCAAAAAGCTTGAAGTCGGAGATCCGCTCAAGGACAGCACGGATGTCGGCCCTGTCATCACTATGGCGGCTGCCGAGCGCCTTTCCCTGTTGATCAGTGACGCGGTTTCAAAAGGTGCCCAGTTGGTTGGTGGCGGCGGCATTCGCGGATCGTTTGTAGAGCCTACGTTGATAGACGCCGTCGAAGCTGACATGCGTCTATACAACGAAGAGGTTTTTGGACCCATTTTGTCGGTCACACGCGTGAGCGATGACGCAGAAGCAATCACTGTTGCAAATGACAGCGAATATGGGCTGGCTTCGTCGGTGTTCTCTTCCGACGAAAAGCGCGCCCTTGACGTAGCCAGTCAATTGCACACGGGCATTTGCCACATCAACCGCACCACCGTCCGCGACAACCCGCATGCGCCTTTTGGCGGTGTGAAAGCCAGCGGATTTGGTCGCTTCGGCGGTCGATGGGCCATTCAGGAATTCACCGAACTGCGCTGGATCACCAGCACCACTACCGAGCCGGGATAGGGCTCTGTCACCCAAAGGAGAGGAAAATGTCCGTTCATCTTTCACGCCGAGGTCTATTGATCGGAGCCGGGGCCGCCATCGGCACTTTTACCCTTGGCCGAACAACGGCGTTAGCCCAGTCAGGCGAAACTTTGAAAATCGGTTTTATCAGCCCGATTTCCGGCCCTCTGGCCGGATTTGGCCAAACTGATGGATATGTTTTGGAAAAAGCACGTGAAGCCTTGGCAAGCGGTGTGACGATTGATGGTGCCGGATATGCAGTCGAAATTCTGGATCGCGATACACAGTCCGACCCTGCACGCGCCGGACAGCTTGCCCGAGACCTGATCAACAACGAAAACGTTGACATCATGATCGCAGTTTCGACGCCGGAAACGATCAACCCGGTTTCGGATGCCTGCGAGGCTGCCGGGGTGCCCTGCATTTCCACCGTTATGCCCTGGGAAGCCTGGTATTTTGGCCGCGGTGCTAAACCCGGCGAACCTTCGCCGTTCAAATACGGTTACCATTTCGGTTTCGGTGTGAACGAGTTCTACGAAGCCTACGTCTCTCAATGGAATCTGATCGAAACCAACAAAAAAGTTGGTGTTATGTATCCCAACGATGCAGACGGAAATGCCATTCGCGCGGCTTTGGCACCGCAGCTTGCCGCAGCGGGGTATGAAATTGTCGATCCCGGTGCCTATGAAACAGGTACTTCGGATTATTCGCAGCAGATCCGTATGTTCCGAGATGCCGGCGTCGAAATCTTCAATACCTTCCCGATCCCGCCGGATTTCGCGGCCTTCTGGCGTCAGGCAGCACAGCAAGGACTGCATCGGCAGATCAAGATTGTTCAGGTTGCAAAGACGGGTCTGTTCCCGTCTGACATCGAGGTGCTTGGCGGGCTGGGCGAAAACATTGCCAGTGCGGCTTACTGGCACCGTGATTTCCCGTACACTTCGCCGGTCACCGGTCTGAACGGGGCGGCTTTGTGTGATGGGTACGAAGCGGCAACAGGCCGACAGTGGACACAACAATTGGGAGCAACCCTGTCCGCATTTGATGTGGCCATCGCGGCCTTGAGCGCATCGGGCAGCCCAAAGGACAAAGAGGCAGTAGCCGCAGTCATGCCGACCCTGAAGGCCGATACAATCGGTGGTGTGGTTGACTTCAATTCCGGGCCGGTTCCGAATGTTGCCTCTGGCCCGATCATTGGCACCCAGTGGCAGAAATCTAAGGGTGACAAACACCAATTTGACTACGTCATCACCGAAAATGCGACGGACACCAACGTTCCGGTTACCGGCACGTTGATTCCATACAACGGGTGAGGTCAGTCATGACGTCTTCATCCACCGTACTTCGTTCGGGCGGTATTTCTATGTCGTTCGGGGAATATAAAGTTCTTAGGGAAATTTCGCTGGACTTCTATCCGGGTGAAATTGTGGGTGTTCTGGGTCCAAACGGGGCCGGGAAAACAACCTATATGAACCTTCTGACGGGAGCCCTTCGGCCAACCGACGGTTCGGTTCATCTGATGAACGAAGACGTCACCGCCTTTGATACGGCGGAACGCTGCCATCGCGGGCTGGGGCGCACCCATCAGGTACCCCGCCCTTTTCTGGGGATGACCGTGTTTGAAAACGTTCTTGTTGCGGTTGAGCACGGCCGTAACGAGATGCCCGATGATCCGGTAGCGGCAGCGTGGGAGGCTCTGGAGGAAACCGGCCTGTCCCATGTCGCGAACCGCCGTGGTGAGACTTTGGGCCTTCTCGATCGCAAACGACTGGAACTGTCGCGCGCTCTGGCGACAGACCCAAAGGTCCTGTTGCTTGATGAGATCGGAGGCGGGTTGACGGACACTGAAGGAGACGACCTGGTCGCCTTGGTCCGCAAAATTCATGGGCGCGGCGTTACCATCATCTGGATCGAACATATCATGCGCTTGCTGATGGAAACCTGCAGCCGATTGGTCTGCATGGCTGGTGGTGAAGTGATAGCGGATGGGGAACCACAGGCTGTCATCGACTCTCCGGAAGTGCAGGCCGCCTATTTTGGAGCAGCAGCATGAGTACGCTCGAAGTTTCCGATATCGTGGCCGGACATGGGCAGTTGCAGGCCGTACACGGTGTTTCCCTGACCGCCAGACCGGGTGAGATGATCTTTGTCGCCGGTGCCAACGGCGCAGGAAAGACGACGCTGTTGCGCAGTATTGCCGGAGATCACATGGCAACCTCGGGGAAAGTGGTGCTGTCCGGAGTCGATATCTCGGAGTTGCCGGCGCATCATCGCGCTCGTTCGGGCTTGTCCCTTGTGCCGGAAGGCCGGCGTTTGTTCCCGCATATGACCGTGCGGGAAAACCTAATGCTGGGCATGTCCACCAGCCGCGAAGGGCCATGGACCGTCGAAGCAATCTATGAAGCCTTCCCGAACCTGGCCAAGCTGGACAATTCCCCGGCTGGCAAACTTTCGGGCGGCGAACAACAGGCGGTTGCCATTGGCAGAGCCCTGATGGGCGATCCCGTTGCCGTCATGTTGGACGAAGTTTCACTCGGACTTTCACCCGCTGCGGTTGAGTTGGCCTATGACGCGCTGAAACAAGTGCGCGACATGGGACTTGCCATTGTCGTGGTCGAACAGGATCTCTCCCGAACTCTCAATACAGCGGATGACATCATCGTCATGTGCGAAGGCAACGTGACCCTGCATGCGAAGCCTTCCGAAACATCTCTGGAGCAAATGGCCTCGGCGTCGTTTGGGCATGAGGAGGGCCACTAAATGACTTCGCAACTGATCAACGCCATATTGCTCGGCGGATATTACACCGTTTTGGCTATCGGATTGGCCTTCATGTACTCGGTGATGAATGTAATCAACCTGGCCCATGGTGCGCTCATCATTCTGGCGGCGTTTGGCCTGCTGGTCCTGAGTTCAATTTTCGCGATCCCGCTTTATCTCGCTATCGTCATCATGATTTGCGTGATGTTCGGGCTCGGGCTGTTTCTGCACCGGTTTGTTCTGTCCAAAGCCTCTCAGGGGGGTGAACTGTTGCCCCTTCTGGCAACTTTCGGCATGGCGATCATTCTGGATAACCTGATGTTTCAGGCGTTTGGCGCGGATAGCAATTCGCTTGCGCCTTTGGTCGGCGATCTGTCCTGGGCGTCATTCGAACTGCCAGGGAATATCTATATCGGACAGATCAGCGTTTACATTCTGATGGCAGCGATTGCGACGATTATCGCTTTGGAATGGTTGCTGAACCGAACCGATCTTGGGCGGCGCATTCAGGCGACCAGCCAAGACCGGGCAACCGCATCGCTCTTGGGTATTGATACAGGCCGCACGCTGGCCATCGCCACAGGCATTGCACTTGCGACCGGGGTTCTGGCGGCAGCAGCACTTGGCTTGCGCAGCGCATGGGGCCCATATGATGGTTCCGCGCAGCTGCTATTCGCTTTCGAAGCCGTGGTGATTGGCGGGCTTGGGTCCATGTGGCGCGTGATGGCGGGAGCGATGATCCTTGCGATTGCTCAATCCATCGGCGCGATGATCCACCCTCAGGGCTTTCTGATTTGCGGGCACTTGGCATTCCTTGCAGCTGTATTCATCCGTCTCGGCGGCAACGGTTTCAGCTTGCCCGGACTTCTTGGGAAAGGAGCACAGACATGAACACAACCGCCAAATTGACTGTTACGCGCGGTGGTGCCACCGCAAATATGACCATGATCGCAATTATTATTGCTGTGGTTGCGCTGGCCGCAACACCATGGGTTTTCGGTGTAGGGGGAAGCGGCCGGGCTGTGGCGCTGCTGGTCTATGTTTTGCTGGCGGTGATGTGGAATGCACTTGCCGGGTTCGCCGGGCTGGTTTCGATCGGTCAGACACTGTTCTTTGGCACAGCGGCCTATGCCACCATTCGATTGGCGGATGCCGGGGTTGATCCCTATCTCGCCATTCTGATTGCCATAGCATTCGGAGCCGCACTTGGATGGATAACCTCGCTGTTCATGCTTTCGTTGAAGGATGGTGAGTTTGCAATCGGTATGTGGGTTCTGTCTTCTCTGGCGCATCTGTGTGTGAATCTTGACCCGCTCATTCAGGGCGAGACCGGCACATCGCTGATTTCACTAAACGCATATGACATTCAGACCCGCAGCATGATCACCCTGTGGATGGCTTTGGGAATTACAATTGCTGTTTTCGTCATTCTTGTTGTGCTCCTACGCAGCCGCACAGGCGCAGCCATTACGGCCATTCGCGATGACGAAATCGGGGCACGCTCGATCGGTGTGAACGTGATGAAGACGAAACGCATCGTCTTTGTTCTGGCCGCAGCAGGAACGGCAGCAGCCGGTGCCTTATGGCTGGCCTCAGCATCGAACTTTCAGCCACGCGCCTTCTTCGGAGTGCAGTGGACCGCGTACATGCTTTTCATGGTGCTTGTTGGCGGGCTTGGCCGGATCGAAGGCGCCATCATTGGGGCTGTGTTGTTCTTTGTGATCGAAACCTTCTTTGCCGCCTATGGCGCCTGGTACCTTGTCGGGCTTGGGGCAGTGGCCGTGTTTTTCGCTTTGTTCCTGCCCAAAGGGGTGTGGGGCTGGATCGGTCCGCGCCTGCCGGGAGAGGCAATTCCAACCGGCTATATCGTCGAAAAATCAAACACATGATGAGGAGTAAGACATGTTGAAGGACAAAACTATTATTGTAACGGGTGTCGCCTCGGGTATTGGTGCCGAAACTGCGGTGCAACTGAAACAGCATGGTGCAAAAGTCATCGGCGTCGACCGGAACGAACCTTCGGTGGAACTGGATATCTTTCATCAGGTGGATTTGATGGATGCAGCCGGCGTGGCTGATCTGATCGAAACGCTGAAGGGCTATAACGCCAATGGTCTGGCCAACATTGCAGGGGTTCCGCCCACGGCACCGCCCGAAGTTGTCGTAACTGTAAACCTTGTGGCCTTGAAAAAACTGACCTTGGGTCTGGTCGACAGTTTGGCCGACAATGCTTCGATTGTGAATCTGGCGTCATTGGCCGGGATCGGCTGGGAAGGCGAGGTTGCCAAGATCAGGGTGGCCGATGATTTGGATTTCGACGGTGTCGAGGCATTCTGCAAAACCCATGGCATCACCGCTGAAAACAGCTATTTCTTTGGCAAACAGGCGCTTGTTGCCTGGACGCATGAAAACCGCTGGACGTGGCGTGATCGGGGTATCCGTATGAACGCAGTCAGTCCGGGGCCTGTAGATACACCAATTCTGGGTGATTTTCTTGAGACACTTGGGGAACGCGCGGAAGAAGATATGCGTATCATGGACCGTCCGGGTACGGCCAAAGACATTGCACCGATTGTAGCTTTTCTGCTGTCCGACGGTTCCGTCTGGCTGCGCGGCACCAATATCGCAAGTGATGGTGGTATGCGGGCCAATATCGACGCGACGAGCAACGGGCTGAACTGAGCGCTACAACCAATCTGATTTCAGGAGAGTAAGATGAACATTTCAATGTTGATCAACGGAGAAGATGTGCCTGCGGAAAGCGGCCAAACATTTGAGCGCGCTGACCCGGTCACTGGTGAGGTTGCCACCGTTGCTCCGGCAGCGGGTGTGAAGGATGTCGAAAAGGCGGTACAGGCGGCGGCAGACGCGTTCCCGGTATGGTCAAAGACAAGCCCGGCTGAAAGGCGCGGCCTGTTGTTGAAAGCTGCCGAAGCCATGGAAGCCAATACCGGTGAGATCGTTGACGCTATGGTTGCCGAAACCGGTGCCACGTCTATTTGGGCTGGATTCAACTGCATGCTGGCTGCAGGTATGCTGCGCGAGGCTGCGTCCCTGACAACGCAGATTTCCGGCGAGGTCATCCCGGCAAACAAACCCGGAACGTTGGCAATGGCGCAGCGCAAGCCATTGGGCGTCTGCGTCGGAATTGCACCCTGGAACGCGCCGGTCATTCTGGGCACGCGTGCTGTATCCACCGCGATTGCCTGCGGCAACACTGCCATTCTGAAAGCTTCGGAGCTGTGCCCGGCTGTCCAGCTTGCCATCGGTCAGGCCTTTAAGGACGCAGGCTTTCCACCCGGCGTGTTGAACGTGATCACCAACGCACCAGAGGATGCGCCCGAAATTGTTGGTGCCCTGATTGACGATGCGCGGGTGCGACATGTGAACTTTACGGGTTCAACCCAAGTTGGTCGGATCATCGGGGAACGTGCTGCCCGCAACCTCAAACCAGCGCTGCTGGAATTGGGAGGAAAGGCGCCGTTGATCATCCTTGATGATGCTGATGTGAACGCGGCTGTAAACGGGGCGGCGTTCGGGGCTTTTATGAACCAGGGCCAGATCTGTATGTCGACCGAGCGGATCATCGTTCAGGACCGGATCGCAGATGCATTTGTCAAAGCTCTGGCAACCAAAGCTTCCAACCTTCCGGCGGGCAACCCGCGCGAAAAGGTCGTGCTGGGCTCGTTGGTAAGCTCACAGGCTGCAGAGAAGATGGATGACCTCATCGCTGATGCTACCGGCAAGGGCGGTAAAGTCGTTGCCGGCGGCAACCGCAACGGAACCATCGTCGAAGCGACATTGATCGACAATGTTACGCCGGAGATGCGGATTTACAGCGAAGAGAGCTTTGGCCCGGTGAAATCCATCATCCGCGTCAAGGACGACGAAGAAGCCATCCGTATTGCCAATGACACGGAATATGGTTTGTCAGCCGCCGTTTATGGCAGCGATATCACACGTGTCATGTCTGTTGCTGACCGCATCGAGTCTGGAATCTGCCATATCAATGGACCAACCGTATCAGATGAGGCGCAGATGCCGTTTGGTGGTGTAAAAGACAGCGGATATGGTCGATTTGGAGGCCGTTCCGGGATCGACGCATTCACCTCGGTTCGTTGGGTGACAATCGAAAACCCAAATCAGCATTTCCCATTCTGAGGAGCAGAAATGACAAACGATCTGGAGCAAAACAAGAAGAATGTCATCGCGTTCTATGAGATGATGTTCAACGATTGCGAACCGGCTAAAGCCATCGAACAATATGTTGGAGATGATTACATCCAGCATAACCCGGATGTTGAAGACGGAAAGCAGGGATTTATCGATTACTTCATCAAGATGGCGGATGAGTATCCGGTGAAGTCAGTCGTCGTAAAACGCGCCATAGCCGAGGGTAATCACGTCGTGCTTCATTGCCACCAGATCTGGCCCGAAGGTCTGGAATACGCGGGAATGGACATTTTTCGTCTGGATGAAAAAGGCAAGATCGTCGAGCATTGGGACGTCCTGCAAGTGATCCCGGACCACTCCAAAAACGATAACGGGATGTTCTGAACTTAATTCCTGAACCGCCAACCGGACCCGGTTGTCTTTTGAAATGAAAGGCTCCGGGTCTGGCTCTGCTATAAGAGATACGCGCTATTGTGGGCGGTGGTGCTCTGCCCCGCGCTCGACATGGAGTTTCAGCGTCCTCAGCCCGCGGCCCTCATGACCCGGTTCCCAATCCGGTCGCTCAAGCAGGCGGATGGTTGAAAACTCTGATACCAGGCCATGAAGCGCCACAGACATTTCCATCCTTGCCAGTTGCGCTCCGGGACACGCATGCATGCCCGCTCCGAACGAGAAATTGCGTGTGCGCCCCTCGCGGGTGATATTGAAGTTTTGAGGATCTTTGACGGCCGACGGGTCCCGATTGGCACCCGGCACAAGCGCATAGGCGACATCCCCTTTACGGAACTTCAGGCCTTTGAACTCAAATTCCCCGGTTGCCTGATGTGGAATGGCCCATGGAAGCGGCGCGAAACGCATACCCTCGTCAACAGCGCGCAGCGCAAGACCGGGATCCGCTCGGAGCTTTTCAAGTTCATCAGGGTGCTGAAGCAACGCCAGAAGGATCAGGGGAAGCTGTGTCCGCGTTGTGTCTACCCCGGCCGAGGCCAACTCGGCGGACAAGTAGACAATCTCATCTTCAGACATTCGGTCGCCGTCAATTTCAGCCTGAATAAGTTCGCTGAACAGATCCTCGCCTGGATTTTCGCGGCGTTCAGACAGCAGATCGCGCAAGTAGGTGTGAATTCGGCGATTGGCCTCTTCGACTTTTTCTATCCCGACACCGGTTTGAAGGGCATCCAGCTTGCGGCCACCCACCTTGATCCAGTCGTTCAGGCCTTCTGTTTCCACGTAAGGTACGTCAAACATTGGCCCCAGCACCCGTGAAGGCAACGGGTCGGCGAAATCCGCGCAAAACTCAACCTCGCCTGTGTCCGGAAAGGCCGCCGTCAGATCCCTGGAAATCGCTTCGATGGATTGGCGCATCCCGCCCACGATCCGTTCCCGCAGAGCGATTTTCACCAGTCGTGACAAGCGATCATGGCTTACCCCGTGCATGTTAAGAAGTTCGTGATCAATCGCTTTTTTCAGGTAGGGGCTCTTTGTTTCGTCAATCCCCTCAAAATGGAACCGGAAATCCCTGCATTTGAATATCTCTGCAACGTCTTCCTGATTGTAGAAAATCATCCCTCCATCGGGTGTGCGTGCGTAAAAGGACTGTGCCCTCAAATGTTCGATAAACCCGTATCTGTCCTGTTTGAACTCTTCCGCATCAAGAGCCACGGTCATGGGAGAGTCTGGCATCTGTGTACCTCCGCATCTATGGAATCGTATTCGTGAAGGGTTAGCCGGCGCAACTTGACGTCAGGAAATCCTGAAATCCTGTCGGGACGCGCCTGTTTTTTCAATATTGGTGTTGTCAAAAAATCCACAACGATTTCCTTTCAGCGGCAATAAAATACCAATTTTTCATGGAGGCGGCACTCGTCCTCATCGGAGCTCAGGTTCCATGGTCCGTTCGAGCACTTCCAAAATTTGAGCCAGCGCCTGATCCGCTGTTGCTCGAATTGAAACTGTGCCTTTGGGGCCGTTGGCGTGGTCGCGGTTGATGCGGATAAGCGTTGCATTTGGAAGTTGCGATGATATCGTTTCCATCGGCACCCGTATCACACCAGGCGTGTTGAAACCTGAGCCAATTTCGATCAGGGCAAGCTTCTTTCCTTCCCGTTCTGAAAGCCATTCAGGAAGCCGTCGCGCCTGCGGCCTGTAAGGGTCTTCCACGAACCAGTTGCCGCCCCGCACGTTCATGAATACCCGCCCACCACATCGGGGGCAGGTCGGCAGCGTATTCGGATCTTCGACCATCTGCGTTTTCCGGTTCACGTGCGGGAGCATTGCAGCGACGAAAGGCTTTCCATCCCACGTGCCGTCATGGCAACGGTTGAAACACTGGAACCGTTCATAGTCACCCTGGGGCGTGAAAATCTGCTCTTCGGCAAATCCGTTCTTGTGGAAATACTGATCAACATTTGAGGTCATGACGAAATGTGTTTTGCCACCTACAATGGCGCGCAAATTTTGATAAACCTCAGTCGTTTGCGCCCTGTATACATAGTCCAGCGCCACCGAATAATATCCCCATTTCAACGCTTCGTTAGGAAAGGGATATCCCATCAGCTGATATTGGTACCGGGCTCCGTATTGCAACATGCCTGGAAAGCGTTCAGCGAAGTCAGCTTCGCTCGTATAATCAAGCCCCGCTGCGGCTGACAAACCTGCGCCTGCACCTATCAAAATCGTGTCCGCTTCCGCCACAAACTGCGCCGCTTGCGTTATCACATCCATGACGCAACTTTCCTTTCGTAGATCTCAGTGGCTGCATCGCCGAATGTATTGAAAACGACGTGTTCAAAAGGTCTCTGATGGGCTTGCAGCCAACCCGAAACCGTTCGCAAGGCGACGTCAGCGGCTTCTTCAGGCGGGTATCCAAAAACGCCTGTCGAAATTGCACAAAAGGCAAGCGATTTTACCCCGGCTCGTGCCGCCAGAGAAAGGCAAGACGTGTAACAACTCGCTAATTGCTGTGCTTGCTCGGTGGTGGGTCGATGGTTTGGAACGATGGGGCCAACCGTGTGCAGAACGAGTTTTGATGGCAAGTTATAACCGCGAGTGATTTTAGCTTCACCTGTCCGTTCATCCCGACCTTGTTGGGACATGATCATGGCGCAATCTTCGCGCAGCTGAGGCCCGGCGGCACATTGTATGGCGTTGTCGATGCACGCATGAAAAGGTTGGAAACATCCCAGCATCTGCGCGTTTGCAGCGTTGGTTATCGCATCAATCTTTAGTGTTGTGATGTCGCCGTCCCAGATGCTGATCATTTCGCCAAAAGAGTGGGGGCCGGCAGCACGTGGCAGAGACGCCGCATCCACAATGTCCTTTTGGGCCAATTCAGATTGCAGCAAACGATCAACTGAGTTTGTCAATTCATCCGACAGAGCTGCGGTCGCTCGCATTGTAAGAGCAGCCTGCACCCATCGCCTTTGATCTGCCGGAGAATAGGGGACATGATGGCGGCTGCAGAATTCGCGGGAAGCTGGGTCTGCTTTGATCGCTGACACGGCACCTGTCAGATCGGCAGCGCCGGTTGCCGGCATAAAGGGCACTCTTAGTTTGATCAGATCAGCATATTGCAGCATTGCTTTGTTCCCTGATGGTGCCTCCCGGCGAATGTCGCCAGGAGGCATAAGGATCGGATGTCAGAATTTTCCGTTGTCGTGGGCCATTTCGGACGGGATCTCAGAGATCGTGTCCCAGTGCTCTACGATCTTGCCGTCTTCAACTCGGAACAGGTCAAAGAATGCTGTCGGTGCACCGCCCAGAGTGCCCTCTGAGGCCGTGAATACGAAATTGCCCTCGGCCACGACAATTGGTGTATCGGTGTAAACCATTGTGATGCCGTTTTCGGCCATTGCGGCCAATGCCGATCCCAGCCCGTCCAGCCCGTCGGCGATGGCCGGGTTATGCTGGATGTAGGTTTCAGCAGAGATGAAGTCCGTAATGTTCGAGGCGTCGCCACCTTTCAGGACGGTTTCAACAAAGTCCGTTACCAGCGCTTTGTTGTCCGCCGTTTTGTCGGGATCGGAGACCTCGGTCGCACCGTCTGTCATGGTGTGCCCCGATGGGTTCGGTTCACCTGGTACTTGTAGGTTATCCCAATGTTCGGCCACTTTGCCGTCCTCGACACGGAATACATCGAAGCCGACGATAGTTTCAGCTCCGAAGGCCTGAGCGTTATGGTACGTACTATGCAGGACAACCAGGTCGCCTTCTGCAATGACGCGGTGTGTCTCGGTTTTCAGACCGCTTTCCTGCAATGCGGGTATAAAACCCAGAATTGCCGCCGCACCGGTGGGAACAGCAGGATTGTGTTGAATGTAGTTTTCAGCCAGCAACTGTTGTGCTGCATCCGGGTCGAAGTTGGTGAAAATAGCTGTCACCGCATTGATTACGATTTCTTTTGTGGACATTTGATAGTTCCTCTTGGTTTTGGAAGATGTTTGTCAGGTTGCGCGCATCTGCGCCTTCTTGACGGAGAAACGGTTGCCCCAGGGATCGTTCACGAAGCCCGTCTGCAGCGCATTGGTGTCGGATAGCAACTCGATCTCAGACAATCCGGTGGCGTTTGCCGGGCGCGTTGCCACGCCTGGAGATTTCCAGACATTTGCAGCAAGGTGATGGTGATAATCCCCTGACCCATACCAGCCGGCTGACGGGACTCCGAATGTCTTGGTCATACCTAAATGTTCAGTCATAAAGGCATCCGCTTTGGATACGTCGCCCACTTGAAGATGAACGTGGCCTATGACGGTGTCGGTCGGGACATGTGTCCAGGCGCTCGAGGCCGTGTGCACCAGGTTTTCAAGATCAAGGCGGCGCGTATCCATCTGAATGTGATCGCCGGATCGCTGCCAGTCAGAGCGTGGTCTGTCCCAATAGACCTCGACCCCATTCCCCTCAGGATCCTGAAGATAGAGTGCTTCGCTGACCAGATGATCAGAAGCACCATCAAGCCGAATTCCCAGTTCTTCGACATACAAGAGCCAGCTTCCCAGGTCAGAACGATTGGGCAATAGGAAAGCTGTGTGAAACAGGCCCGCTTCGTTTGGGTAACTTCGCGCGGCCGCGTCTTTTTCAAGGGCGATCAGAGGTTTGTTGCCGGCACCCAGTTTTGCGCTTTCGCCATCCTGAGTCAGAACGTGGAGGCCGATTATCTAGCTGTAAAAGTTCGTCGCAAGTTCAAGGTCATTTACGACCAGTGATACCTGACCAATAGAAATAGGTGCATCAGAGCTCGCCATGTCTGCCCTCGTTCTTTGTTTTGATGAAAGACAGATAGGGAGAAGTATTGTGGGTTAAAATGGCGATTATGTAGAGTAACAATCCCCGTAGCGTTCATAATAAATCTTTGGAAAACCGCCTAATCGGCTTAACTTGTTGTTCGCGACTGCATACCGTTGCAGCGGAGTTTTCTGCCTCCAAGTCACCAAACGCATCATCGGAAGCTTGATCCAACCCCCTTATGTCAGACCGCGAATTGCTGGTGATCCGTTCGGGTAATGGGTGGAACATCTGGTGCAAGGCGTTTTGCCGGATTGTGACCACAATTACCGGAATCGAAATTGGCGTCAGATTTTGATTCGGCTTTAGAAGTGCCCGTTCTACCGATAAACTAAGCTCTGTAATCCCAAATGGCTCAAAGTGGCATCTGAATGAAATCGCAGGGAAATCACGCCTTATGCTCATTTTGGAAAGAAAATCCTTGAAAAATAAGTTCAGGAGTGTGAAAAAAAGTTCATGATTGTGAAACAGGTAGACCACCTGCTAACGCTGCTCGAGCTCTTCGCGCAGGAGAAGAGGCCAATGACAATGACTCAAATCTCTGATGCTATGGGACTACCGAAGTCCAGCACGCACAATTTGATCGAGACATTGAGTGTCCGCGGATACCTTTATGAGGTCCGGCAGCGAGGAGGGTTTTATCCAAGTCGCAAGTTGCTGGCGACGGGCGAAGCCATCGCTGATGGAGATCAGGTGACAACACTGATCAGTGAATACCTCGGCAGAATGGCATACGAAACCGGGGAAACGGCCTTGCTGGCGTCAAGAGCTGGAGACGATGTCATCTATTTGGCGGTTGCAGAGTCACGGCAATCGATCCGCTACCACGCCGAAGTGGGCAGCCGCAGACCGGTTTATGCGACATCAGGGGGTAAAGCGATCCTATCGACTTATCACGACGCTGCATTGGAAAAAGAGTTGGGCGGCATCGCCTTTGCTGACCTGCGCGAAAATACAATCAGCAATCCCGAGACACTGAAAACGAGAATTAGGGAAGGGAATGCACGCGGATTTTTCCTGAATCTTTCCGAATACACTCCGGACGTCACCGGCATAGGGATCCCGGTAAAAATAGAAGGACGTCCATTGGGACTGTCAATTGCCGGTCCGAATTATCGGATGGAAGATCGATATTCCGAGTTTGCCGACTGCCTGCACAGAACTTCTGAAGAAATAATTCGTGCACTGCATGCCGCTGGCCTTAGTGCCGACCTCTATCACAAATCAAGTTGAACCATCCCGCCAGAGGAAACTCAAAATGACCGTTGACACGAACAAATTGTTTATTCGCGAAAGCGATGTAATTCCCTACGAGCCTTCGGGCCACACCGGGACAGTTAACCGTCGTTTAGTTGGTCAGGAGCAGGGGGCCAAGCATCTTGAAATAGTGATCGGAACAATCGATCCGGGCGAAGGTGCAACCCCCCATTTCCACCCTGGCATAGATCAGTTCTGTTATATGCTTGATGGCGAAGCAGAGGTCACAATCGGCAAAATCACCCGTGTGATTGGGCCAGGAGAAGCATGCTTTTTTCCTGCTGAAGTTTCCCACGTTTTTGTCGCCAAGGGCGAAAAGCCCATCCGTGTTCTTGTCGCGTACGGTCCCCCATACGGTGAGGGTGCCCGCGTCGACCTCTGATCAATATGGAGATGAATTGATCCACAACCCGGGGTGAGGAGGCCCCGTACACCATGAAAATCAAATCTACCTTCAAGGCTGCGGCAGTGGCCCTGCTTTTTGCGGCCTCATCGCAGGCAAAAGCTGAGACCATTTCCTTTGCGGACAGTTTCCCACTGGAACATTACCTTTCTAAAGAAGGCATGGTGTTCTGGATGAACCGGGCCGAAGAACTGACCGGGGGTGAGGTTAATTTCCGCCACTTCCCGGCGGGTCAGTTGGCGAAGGCAAAGGGTATTCTGCAAAAAGTGCGCGATGGCGCGGTGCAGGCCGGATATGTTGGAATAGGCTACGCCAGCGACCGGATGCCGTTGAACGGCGCGTCGATGATTGCGGGCATGACCGGCGAGTCCCTACCAGGCAGCCAGGCCTATTGGAAGCTGGTCAAGGAAGGGGCGTTGCGCCACGAATTTGACGACAACGGGGTCGTGCCGTTGT
This sequence comes from uncultured Ruegeria sp., assembly GCF_947497005.1. Taxonomy (GTDB): domain Bacteria; phylum Pseudomonadota; class Alphaproteobacteria; order Rhodobacterales; family Rhodobacteraceae; genus Ruegeria. Next base: position 40,651 of record NZ_CANMFF010000021.1, read on the forward strand.
TTGCAGCTGTGCTCCCTGCGTATCAGCTGGTTCTGGCCGGTAATCCGATCAAATCGGTGGATGAGCTGAAAGGCATGAAAATCCGCTCGTCAGGCACCTTGAACCTGGCTGTCGAAGCTTTCGAAGGCACGCCGGTTTCGTTGCCGGCGCCCGACATTTACCTGGGAATTCAGCGTGGCACTCTTGATGGATCGTTGCTGCCGCCGGGCAGTGTCAAACCTTACAACCTTCAGGAAGTAATTGGTTCAACCAGCACCAACGGCTCGTTTGGAACCTTCGCCATCACGGCGGTGATGAATGCGGATGCCTTCAACGCGCTGAGCGAAGATCAGCAAGCGGCGCTGATTCAGGCCGGGGATGAGACGGTTATTCATCTGGGGCAGTATCAGGACGAAAAAGTTGCCGAAGCCCTGCAGGAATTTCGCGATCTTGGCATCGCAGTTTACGAACTCGACCAGGCAACTCTGGACACGCTGAACCCGCTGATGGCGACGGTCAAGGACGCGTGGGTCGCGCGAATGGAAGAACGCGGTCTGAACGCAGCCGAGGTGGTGGCTGAGTTCGAAGCAGCGGTCGCCGAGGCCGAGGGCAACTGATCCTCCCCAACTGATGCCGTTCGACCTGAACGGCATCTTTTTTTAAGCGATGACGGAAGGGTGGAAAATGCTCAGAGCATTTGAAAAACTTGAAAATCTACTGAGCTGGATTGCAGGAATTTCGGTTTTTGCGATGATGGTTCTCGTTAGCTGCGACGCCATTGGACGCTATGCGTTCAAATCGCCGCTGACCTTTCAGTTCGATTTCACGACATATTACCTGATGGTCATCGTCGGAGTCCTGGCCCTGTCCTGGGGCGAACGAAATGGCGCCATGATCCGTATCAACGTTGTGTCGCGGTTTCTGCCCGACGGCCTTAAGGGACTGCTTTACGCCCTCAACAATTTACTGGCCGCACTTGTTTTTGCCGTGATGACGCAAGCGTCCCTCAAACGCACGCTGGAAACCCTTCATGAAGGTGACGTGATTTTCGGTGTCATCGACTGGCCGGTCTGGCTGTCACTGGTTTGGGTCCCCATCGGTGCTGGTGTCCTGACAGTGCGTCTATTGATCAATGCCATTCAATACGGCTTTCTTGGGCGCCCGGTTGTACCGGCCAGCGGCCATGAAGACGAGATGTAAGGAGAAGATTTCATGGAGATCTTTATCGGAGTAGCAACCCTGATCCTGCTGATCATTCTGGAAATGCCGATCGCGTTTGCACTGATGACATCGGCGGTTCTGGGCTTGTGGATCACAGGAGGAGGTGCCCTGGTCACCAGCTTCCTCGGGGACGTTCTGCACGAAGAAAGCGCTAACTATGTTCTGCTGACTGTTCCGATGTTCGTGCTGATGTCGCAATTCATGGCCAAGTCCGGCATGGCACGCGACATTGTCGTTTGCTGTGACCTGTGGTTGGGTCGAATTCGCGGTGGTCTGGCCGTCGCCTGCGTCATGGCAAGCGCATTCATGGCCGCCGTGATTGGCTCAAGCACCGCATCCACCGCTACCATGTCCACTGCGGCCTACCCGACCATGCGCGAAGTGGGATATTCCGACCGGCTTGCGGTTGGCGTCATCGCAATCTCGGGAACCCTGGCCATCATGATCCCGCCGTCGATCATCCTGATCATCTACGGCATTTTGACTGAGGTTTCGATCGGCAAACTGCTGATTGCGGGTGTTGGCCCCGGCCTGCTGACCGTGGTCGGATACACGACCGCGATCATGGTAATGGGCGCGATCAAGCCTGATGCAGTTCCGGCGCGGCCAAACTTCGACCGCCCTGCGGCGGTCGCGTCGATCCGTACGGTTTGGCCTGTTTTCCTGCTGATGACCATCGTGATTGGCGCGCTTTACAGCGGAATTGCGACACCGACAGAGGTTGGAGCAATCGGGTCGCTGTCAGCCCTTGTCATCGTCATCCTGATGCAGCGCCTTCAGGGGAAAGATTTCCTCAACTCGCTCACGGAAACCGTGCGTACAACTGTGATGATCATTGCGATCATTTCCGGTGCGCTGATGTTCGGCTATTTCCTGACATTGACCCAGGCAACGCAAAACCTGCTTGATGCGATCCGCGACGCCGGCATGCAGCCTTGGACCGTAATGATCATCCTGGTTTTTGTCTATCTGATCCTGGGGATGCTGATGGACCAGCTGGCCATTCTCGTTCTGACAGTACCAGTGACATTCGCACTGATCTCTCAGCTTGGCTTCGATGGTATCTGGTATGGCATCATCATCACCAAAACCGTCGAAATCGGATTGGTCACACCGCCCCTGGGGCTGAACATCTTTGTCGCCTCAAGCCTGACTAAAGTTCCGGTCGGAGAGTGCTTCAAAGGGGTCGCTCCATTTATTCTGGTCGAGATCATCATTCTCGTGCTGCTTCTCGCTTTCCCGCAAATCTCGTTGTTCCTGCCCGGTCTGATGGGCTGAGCTGCTGAAGACAGGAGTGAAGTAAATGTATGATCTTCTAAAAGGCGTTCGGGTACTGGACCTGACAGCAGTAGTTCTGGGTCCGCTTGCCACGCAGTATCTGGGCGATTTCGGAGCCGATGTGATCAAGGTCGAACCACCTTCGGGCGACATCTTTCGGCATGTTCGCCCCGCCCGATCCGATGGAATGGGCGCCGGTTACTTAAATTACAACAGGAACAAGCGGGCAGTGTCGCTGAATCTCAAGAAAGACACTGACCGTGAGCAGTTCATGGAATTGCTGGCGGATGCAGATGTTCTGGTTCACAATATGCGACCGGGTGCAGCAAAACGCCTGGGGTTTGATCCCGAGACCATCCGCAAGGCCTATCCGGGTTTAGTCTATTGCGTTGCTGCCGGTTACGGCAGCAACGGACGCAACGCCGAGCATCCGGCATATGATGATATCATTCAGGCAGCGTCCGGCGTTGCACATCTAAACCGCAATCAGAATGACGAGCCACGGTTTCTACCCACCATCATTTGTGACAAGGTCGGCGGAATGCACCTCGCTATGGCGGTTCTTGCCGGGGTTGCCCATCAGGCAAAGACTGGTGAGGGCTGCGTAATTGAGGCCCCCATGTTCGAAGGGCTGGTTGCGTTTTTGATGTCGGAACAACTGTCCGGAGAAACCTTTCGACCGGCAAAGGGCAACGTGGGTTACGAAAGGCTCTTGTCTCCCCATCGCAAGCCGTTTCCGACCAAGGACGGCTTTGTCGGTGTGCTGCCATATAATAGCAAGCACTGGGCAAGCTTTCTGAAATTCGTCGGGCGTGACGATCTGGCCCAGGCGGATTGGGTTCAGGATTCCGCCGCGCGCAGCGAAAACATTGGCAAGCTCTACGCCGTGGTTGCCGAAAAGATGCCCGAGCGAACAACGGACGACTGGTTAGAAATTCTGCGCGGCCTCGACATTCCCTGCACACCGATCAATTCACTGACCGATCTGCTGGCGGACGACCATCTGGAGGACGTCGGACTGTTCCGCGAGATAGATCATCCGACCGAAGGTGCGCTTCGCTCGATCCGTTCGCCGTTCTGGATCGGGGGGGTCGATGAATACCCCGATGCGCCTGCTCCGGGGCTCGCCGCGCCGGACGAAAATATCTCCTGGTGGCAAGGAGGATAATTTGGAGTGACAAGCATGCTAAATGGAAAAACTGCTATCGTAACAGGATCGACCAGTGGCATCGGGCTTGCTATCGCAGGGAGTCTTGCCGAAGCGGGCGCAAACATCGTTCTGAACGGTATCGAACCCGCAGAACAGGTTGATCCTGTCGTACAGGAGCTGCAGGAAAAATGGGGCGTGCGCGTCCTGTTCGATGGCGCCGATATGACCAATCCGACACAGATCGAAGCTATGGTTGTCGGCGCTGAACGGGCATTCGGGTCCGTCGATATCGTGGTCAACAACGCGGGCATCCAGTACGTTGCCCCCGTGGATGAGTTCCCAATCGCCAAATGGAATGCGATTATCGCAATCAACATGTCTTCTGCCTTTCACACGACCCGTGCTGCACTGCCTGGCATGAAGAAACGTGGCTGGGGCCGGATCGTGAATCTGGCGTCGGCCCACGGGCTTGTCGCCTCGCCCTACAAATCGGCCTATGTGACGGCCAAACACGGCGTAGTCGGCCTGACCAAGACCGTTGCGCTGGAAGTGGCCGAGATGGGCATCACCTGCAATGCGATTTGCCCGGGCTACGTGCGTACTCCGCTTGTCGAAAAACAGATACCTGCCACGGCTGAGGCAAGAGGGATCAGTGAAGACGAGGTGATCCGCGATGTGATGCTGGCTGCACAACCCACCAAGAAATTTGTCGGCACGGCCGAGCTGGGCGCATTGACGGTATTCCTGTGCTCTGACGCAGCCCGTTCGCTAACTGGCGCTGCCCTGCCGGTCGATGGAGGCTGGACGGCACATTAAATCTGGAGAAAGCCATTGGTAGACAAGGTCATCACTCCAAAAGCAGCCGCAGCGTTGGTGAATTCGGGCGATGTGGTCACGACTTCGGGGTTTGTCGGGATTGGGGTCCCGGACGAGCTTTTGCTGGCGCTCGAGCAGCGGTTCCTTGACGATGGCGCACCGCGCGATCTGACGCTGCTGTTTGCGGCTGGTCAGGGCGACGGACGTGATCGGGGATTGAACCGCTTGGGCCATGAGGGGCTGCTCAAACGGGTCATCGGAGGTCACTGGGGGTTGATCCCGAAAGTGGCCAGGCTTGCGGTCGAAAACCGGATTGAAGCATACAATCTTCCCCAGGGGGTGATCAGCCACCTGTTCCGGGACATTGCGGCGGGCAAGCCCGGTACGCTGACCCATGTCGGTCTGGGCACCTTTGTCGACCCCGAATTGGAAGGTGGCCAGATTAACGCAACAACCACCGAGGCTCTGGTCGAACGCATCAGGATCGCCGGGCGCGAGTTGTTGTTCTACCACGGTATGCCGATCGACGTTGCGTTCCTGCGCGGCACCACAGCGGATTCGCTTGGCAACGTCACGCTCGAACGTGAGGCGTTAACCATCGACTCGTTGTCGCAGGCCATGGCCGTGCGCAACTCAGGGGGCGTCGTGATCGTTCAGGTCGAACGTCTGGCAGAAGACAACTCGCTGGAACCGCGCAAGGTGGTGCTGCCTTCGGCTCTTGTCGATGCGGTGGTTGTGGCGCGACCCGAAAACCATGTGCAGACCTATGCAACCGACTATTCGCCGCAATTTGCCGGGCAATTGCGGGCCCCTGCGGGCGCGGTAGAGACGATGCCGCAGGATGCGCGCAAAATCATTGCCCGGCGCTGCGCATTCGAGCTTCCGATCGGCGGTGTTGTCAATCTGGGCATCGGTATGCCAGAGGGCGTGGCGGCGGTGGCCGGCGAGGAGAATCTGCTGCGGCATGTAACGCTGACCGCCGAGCCGGGGGTAATTGGCGGCCAGCCAGCCTCGGGGCTGGATTTCGGCGCCGCCGTCAACACTGATGCGATCATCCCGCAGAACACACAGTTCGATTTCTACGATGGCGGTGGTCTGGATCTGGCGGTGCTTGGCATGGCCGAGGCGGACGCGGCGGGCAACGTCAACGTGTCCCGTTTTGGCCCGCGTTTGGCCGGCGCCGGTGGGTTCATCAACATAAGCCAGAATGCTCACAAAGTGGTATTCGCCGGAACCTTTACCGCAGGTGGGCTGCAGATCGCACTGGAAGACGGCAAGCTTGCGATCCTCCAGGAAGGCAAGGCACGCAAGTTTCGCGGCGACGTCGGTCAGATTACCTTTTCGGGCCGACAGGCCTCGGATGGGCGCAGGACGGTGTTCTATGTAACCGAACGCTGCGTGTTCGAGCTGCGCAAAGGCGCGCTGACCTTGACCGAAATCGCTCCTGGCATCGATCTGGAGCGGGACATTCTGGCTCATATGGATTTTTGTCCCGAGATAGGCGAATTGGTCCAGATGGACGAACGCATCTTCGCTCCCGATCCAATGAAATTGCGTGAAGATTTGCTGCATCTCGATATGCCCCAACGGATCGTGCTGGAGGCGGACAATCGCCTGTTTATCAACCTCGGCAAGTTGCGGATCAAATGGCCTGCGGATGTGCAGGCGATCCGCGGCCGGGTCACTGAATTGTGCGAAGGGTTGCTGCAACAGGTTGATACCATCGTAAGCTATGACGGCACCGTCATCGATGAGGATATCGAAAGCGAGTACGCTGACATGGTGCGAGCGCTGGAAGAGAAATACTATCGCTCGGTCACCCGGTATTCGAGCTCAGCATTCATGCGAATGAAGCTTGGCGAAAAACTGTTCCGGGATGCGAAACCGCACATTTTTCAAAATCAGGATCAGGCCAAGAAACACCTGAAGACCGGCGGATAAGCTTCGGTCGCATCCCGGATCATACCAAATAGACGGAGCGCGCGTTCATGTCAGAACCAGTCACTATTTTTGAAATGGGGCCGCGTGACGGGCTGCAAAACGAGAAAAAGCAGATTTCCACGGCGGACAAGATCAAACTGGTCAATGCCCTTTCCGATTGTGGTTTAAGCAAGATTGAGGTGACAAGCTTTGTCAGCCCGAAATGGGTGCCTCAGATGGGCGATGCCGCCGAGGTCATGGCAGGTATCTCGCGCAAGTCAGGCGTTTCCTATGCGGTTCTCACCCCGAACATGCGCGGCATGGCCGTCGCGCTGGATGCCAATGCCGATGAAATTGCTATTTTTGCATCTGCGTCCGAAGGCTTTAGCCAGAAGAATATCAATTGTTCGATTGCCGAAAGCCTGGAACGGTTCGCACCGGTTGTCGACACGGCAAAGGATGCCGGAATTCCCGTGCGCGGCTATGTCTCGTGTGTGACCGATTGCCCCTATGACGGTCCGGTTGACCCGGCCAAAGTGGCGCGGGTGGCAAAATCGCTCGCTGACATGGGATGTTATGAGATCAGTCTGGGTGACACCATCGGAGCGGCAAGACCGGAAACCACCGATGCGATGCTAACGCGCGTTCTGGACGCGGTGTCGGCAGGGCGACTGGCCGGTCATTTCCACGATACCAAGGGGCGGGCGCTGGACAATATTGATCTGTGTCTTGAGCGCGGCCTCAGGGTGTTCGACGCGGCGGTCGGTGGGCTTGGTGGCTGCCCATACGCGCCTGGCGCAAAGGGCAATGTGGCGACCGAGCTTGTGGCCGATCTGATGGCGCGGCGCGGATTTGAAACCGGGCTTGATAGGGCACGACTGACCGAAGCCGCAACATTCGCAAAGACACTGAGGAGCAGCACATGAACGATTTCGAAACTCTGAACGTCGAACGGGACGAGCGGAATGTTCTGTATGTCAGGATGAACCGGCCGGACAAGCGCAACGCCCTGTCAGCACAGATGATCGCTGAGTTGACCATACTGGCGCAAAACACTGGCTCTGACCCGGATATTCGCGCGGTCGTGCTGTCGGGCGAGGGCAACGTGTTTTGTGCAGGTGGCGATCTTGGGTGGATGATGGATCAGATCAAGGCGGATCGCGAAACCCGTATGCACGAGGCACGCAAGCTTGCCGAAATGCTGAATGCCCTGAATGTAATGCCCAAACCCCTGATTGGCCGGATCCACGGTGGCGCGTTTGGCGGCGGTATCGGCATGGTTTGTGTTTGTGATGTTGCCATCACCGATGCCGCCACGAAATTCGGCCTGACAGAAACGCGGCTGGGCCTGATACCTGCCACGATCGGGCCATATGTACTTGCTCGACTGGGTGAAGGCATGGCCCGCCGTGTATTCATGTCAGCCCGGATATTCAAAGCGGACGAAGCGGTCGCACTGGGGGTGGTGGCTGCGTCAGTGAATGCCGATGAACTGGATGCGGCAGTCGAAGCGCAAGTCAAACCGTATCTATCGGTGGCACCCGGGGCGGTGGGCGCAGCCAAGAATCTGGCCCGTGCACTCGGCCCGCGTATTGACGATAGGGTAATAGACGACACCATTCGGCGGCTTGCTGACACTTGGGAAACCGAGGAGGCTGCGGAGGGAATCGACGCCTTCCTCGAAAAGCGCAACGCGCGCTGGGTCAACTGATCGCCCAGTCGAGCAATGATGGGGTTGCGAAGGTGCAGACATTTCTGGTGCCGGTCTGGTAATGACAACCCAAAAATAGTTTCCATTTTCTTGCCAAAAGGTCATTCATTCAAAGAACGCTTTAGCATGGAATTGAAAAATCTTTCGGGCGATCGTCGTACGCGGCACTTCGATTCTCGCACAACGCACACTCTCGAAGGTGAATACGTCAGCAGGAATGCAAGCTGCCAACCGGATGACGTCAGGAAAGTGAAACTTGTTTTCGACTATGTTGCAGCATCGCCGGGTTAGAAGCTACATAGTTCTTGGGCCGCAGATGTTCGATAAAACGTGCGCTGGATAATCTGGCCCGTGCGACTGGCGTTAACCATTTCGAAACCTGATCATCGTCAGAGTCACCCGTTCAGAGTTCCCCCTTGGGTATCATGAGATTTTCACATTCACGCGTTTAGGAAAAGAACAAGCGGACCATAAACATCGTAATCGACGGGAACGCCACCAGAACTGTGATCCGAATAATATCCGACAAAACAAAAGGCAGTGCACCACGATACGTCTGTCCGATCCCGACGCCTTTTGACATCGCATTGATCACAAACAGGTTCATGCCAACAGGTGGTGTGATCAACCCGATTTCCGCCGACATCAGAACCAGAATTCCGAACCAGATTCCCACTTCTGCCGGAGGGATGCCAAAATCCAGCTGCGTTATGATCGGAATGAATATTGGAACCGTGAGGAAGATCATCGCAAGCGAGTCCATCACCGTGCCCAACACAAGATAGAGCAAAAGCATTCCGATCAGGATTGTCCAGGGACTGACCTGCGCTTCGAAGAAGTATGCCGCAAGCGTTTGTGGCACCTGCGCGGAAGACAGGAAGGAATTGAATACACCTGCCGCCAAAATGATGAAGAAGATCATTGCCGAGGTCTGGGCCGTTGAAAGCAAGGAGTCTCTTACCGCTTCCCATGTCAGGGCCCGCTTGAACCACGCAACCAATGCGGTGCCGGCAACTCCGACGGCCGCCGCGGCGGTCGGCGAAAAAGCCCCGGTGTAAATCCCACCGATCACCAGGGTAAAAATAACGATCACCGGCCAGACAGGTATCAACGCCCGAAACCGGTCTTTGTACGGCAACCTTTCGATACTACCTGCCGAGCCCGGAACCATCCTCGTGTAAATGGCGACCGTCAGCATGTAACCCAGCATGGCGAGGATGCCGGGGACAAATGCGGCGGTAAAGAGCTTCTCGATATTCTCTTCCGCCAAAATCGCATAGACGACCAGCACGACCGAGGGCGGGATCAAAATGCCAAGCGTTCCACCCGCAGCCAGCGCACCAGTTGACAGTGCGCCGGAATACCCGGCGCGATGTAGTTCGGGCAGCGCAACGCGACCCATTGACGACGCCGTGGCAAGAGAAGATCCGCAGACGGCACCAAACCCGGCTGACGCGCCGATTGCTGCCATCGCAAGGCCTCCTTTCTTGTGACCCAGCCAGGCCTCTGCGGCTTTGAACAAGGCGGACGACATACCCCCGCGCATGGCAAACTCGCTCATCAACAGGAACAGCGGAATGATAGAAAGCGAGTAATTGGTCAACGTGCCATAGGCGAAAGTCTTGAGCTGGCTGTCCATCATCCGCATGTTGCCAGCGACCAGATAGGTTCCAAGCAAGCCGACCGCAAACATGGCTGCAGCCAATGGAATTCGAAATGCGATCAGGACAAGCAAAACCCCAAAGCTCAGCAGGCCGATCTGCAGATCGGTGAACGTGGCGGTCAGGAGCTCCAGCATGCCTCAGACCCTCGCCGCGTGTGAGTTAAATAACGCCCGAAAACTGCGCCAGACGCAGAATAGCGCGACTATGAAAAAGATCAGGATACATATCTCGGCCACCACATACGTGGGCCAGAGCGGCAATCCCAATATCTGAGATTCCTGGCTGCTGCGCACCCGTTCCGCGATTTCAGAGAAATTGCCCTGAACCAAAAGCTCAGCCAGCGACTCCTTTGAGCCTCGTGCTTTTTTGAAGATCAAAAACCATTGTCGCGTCAGAATGAGATATGCTATCGCTGCCAGAAGGGTATCCCCCAAAAGATCCAGCACCTTGTTGAATCGCTTGCCAAAAACCGGCTCGAACAGATCTACCTTGATGTGCCCCTTGCGGATCATCACCCAGGGCAGGGCGGCAAACAGCGCAAAACCCACACCATATGTCACAAGCTCCTCTTCGCCAAGGATCGGACGCAGCCAAGGCAGGTTCTCTCCAATCACAGTAGAACCTGCAACAGAATCCAATGCCCTGCGCAGAAGCTTGAGCAGGATACTCAGACAAGTGGCAACGGTGGCAAAGATCAGGCCCATGCCCCCCAGCAGAGCCAACCCTGCTGCGAGTTTCGTCATACCATGCTCTGTGCGTTCAAAGAGTGTCATAAGAAATTTCCGGTAGGAAACAGCGGCCCTGCCGGGCAGGGCCGATCAGTGTTCTATTGGTTGTCAGAGATCAGATCTCTGGCCTGATCAATGGCGGCCTGCCCATCGAATCCTTCGCCTGAGGCCCGCTCGACCCAACGATCATAAACAGGCTGCGCTGCTTCGATCCAACGCGCGACTTCAGCCTCATCCAGTTTGATGATGTTGTTGGCTTCAGCTGTACCCCGGCCTCCTGCATCCGCGTCGACCATGACCTGGCCGGCAAATTCGGACAGCGCTTTGCCAGTTTGCTCATCCAGGATTGCACGCAGATCGTCGGGCAATCCCTCGTAAACATCCCAGTTCATCGCCAGAACAAAAACCGCAGTGTAAAGCGCCCGATCTCCTGACAATTCGGTGTGGTTCGGTACCAGTTCCTGTAGTTTGATGGATGGCACTACTTCCCAAGGGATAACGGCACCTGAAATCACGCCTTTGGACATGTTCTCGGGTATTTTGGGCAATGGCATTCCGACCGGTGTTGCGCCCAGTTCTCCCAACAGATCTGTGACCAGCCGGGTTGGTCCTCGCATCTCCTTCCCTGCCAGATCTTCCAGTTTGGCTATGGGCTCTTCGCTGTGAATGACCCCCGGCCCATGGACCCAGCCAGCCAGGATTTTCGCCTCTTCGAATTCGCCGTCCTGTAATTCAGTCTCGATCAAATCGTAGAACGCTTTCGATGTCGCGACTGAATCCTGCATGATGAATGGCAATTCGAATACTTCGGCCCGATTGAACCGGCCCGAAGTATAGCCGGGCAGGGTCAGAACCGCTTCAACTGCGCCGTCAACTGCCTGATCATAAAGATCCCCCGGACGCCCGCCCAGCGACATGCTGTCAAAGATCTCTACCTTGATCCGGCCATCGCTCGCTTCTGCGACTTGTTCCGAGAAAGGCACCAGAAACTTCGAATGAAGCGGTGCTTTCTGTGACATGAAGTGATGAACTCGGATTGTTACTTCTTGCGACATCGCCGTGGTCGCTGCACTCGCCAGCACCAGTGCCGCAATTGTCGTTTTCAGAACTCGGTTCATTGGCTCCTCCTATTTCTTACAGTTTGCGTCTGCGCAGCTTGTGTCAGAGCTACGGCTGGTTACACAGGATCAGCTTTTCGGCTTGGATCCCATTTCAGTGATGTCCCGCACAACTTCGGCTGCGACCAACAAGGCACGGCCAGTTGCCACAACCATTTGCGGCAACAACATCCATTCCAACGCCCAAGCGGTGCCGGAACGTTCTTGCTCGTGAACCACGGCGTGGTGCATGCCCGGCAACAGCGTGGCATTGAAACGCGCCAGAGTTACCAGCAATTCGGCTAAGACAGGGTTGTGCTTGTGCGGCATGACAGACGAACTGCCACCGCTTTTGAGACGGATGTCGTCAACGCCTTGCTGCGCCATAAGCACAATGTCCTGCCCCATTTTTCCCAATGTGCCCGTTATCAGGGACAGCCAGCCGGAAAACTCCGCAATTGCAGTACGGTCGGTGTGCCATGATCGGCCGGGCGAGGGCAGATGCAGGGCGCGCGCCATGCTGTCGGCGATCTGCTGAGAATGTTCGGCCCAGGAGGCTCGGTCGCCTACGGCGCCGCCGAGCTGCAATCGGATCAGGCGCGTTTCGATTTCCGCCAAACGTTTCAGATGGGTTTCAATCGGTGTCCTCCAGGTTTTCAGCCTGTCGGACACGGTTATTTCCAGCGCCAATTGCATTCGTGTTCGCCCGGCCAACGGATTCTCACCGAAGGTCACTTCCAGTTCCTCAATCGCCGAAGAGACCGATTGCAAGCGGTCTGCCAGAATTGCAATGGCGTCCCGGAGGTTCAGTACCAGCGCGGTGTCGATCACATCTTGTGACGTCAATCCGCTGTGAATGACTGGCTTGATATCGTCCGGCGCATCTGCCTTGAGTTGGTGTACAAGCTCAGGGATCACAAGCCCGTCGCGTGCGGTGCCCTCTTTTAGTCCGGCCTCATCAAGTTCCGCCGACAGAACGTGCTGCGCTGCACGCTCGGCCAGTTTCGCGTCACGCAGACCGCATTCACCGAGTGCCCGGGAATAAGCGGCCTCGATTTCGCGCATTGTGCCCAGTTGCGCATCGGCACCAAGTGCCGCATCTATCTCGGCGTCGGCAAACAATGCGCTCAACCAAGAATGGTCAAATATACTGGCGCTCTGGGTCATGTTTGACTCGAGTTGGCTACTGACGAGTTGAATTCAGATCGCAAAGGGACGTTCAGTATGTCTCGGGCCTGCCGCCAGGTCGCAACTGGACGTTCATACTTGTTGCACAGGTCAACCGCTCTTTCCACCAGAGCGGCGTTCGAAGGCGCAAGAGTGGACTTGTCGATGCGGACGTTGTCCTCGAGACCCGTGCGGGTATGCCCTCCCGCTGCAATGGCCCATTCGTTGACGATGATCTGGTTGGGCCCAATACCGGCCGCACACCACTCCGCATCCGGTGCCCGGTCCTGCATGGTTTTAACGTAGAAATCAAAGACGTCCTTGTCCGCAGGCATCGCATTCTTCACGCCCATGACGAACTGAACGTACAACTTTCCATATAGATTGCCATCCTGATGCAACTTTATGGCCTGGACGATATGCGACAGATCGAACGCCTCGACTTCGGGCGTTACGCCGTAGGTCTGCATTTCAGACGCCAGCCAGTTCACCAGATCAGGGGCGTTTTCATAAACGCGCGTCGGAAAATTGTTCGAGCCGACAGAAAGAGATGCCATGTCAGGGCGCAGCGGAAGCATCCCACCACGTTCCTGACCAGCTCCAGACCGGCCACCGGTGGATAGCTGGATGATCAGGCCAGGACAGTGCTGGTTAAGACCTTCGACCAATCTGGCAAACCGTTCCGGGTCACTTGTAGGCGTGCCATCGTCGTTTCGGACATGGCAATGGGCGATGGTGGCGCCCGCCTCAAAAGCTGCATGCGTGCTTTCGATCTGCTCTTCAATCGAGATTGGAACAGCGGGATTATTGGCCTTGGTTGGCAATGAACCAGTAATCGCAACGCAGATGATACAGGGTTTGCTCATGTTCACTTCCCTTGTGAAAAGTGGCCTGCCCCGAAGCATGAGGGGAGAGAGCAGGGGCAGGCCGATTGCTCAGATGTCGAAGAAGACGGTCTCGTTCTCGCCCTGCAAGCAAACATCAAACCGGTAAACGGTCTGCCCATCCCGATCGATTCGTTGAGCAATTAGTGTTTTGCGGCGTTTTTCCCATTCAACCAGGTTGATTACGGGATCAGCGGCATTGGCCTCAACCTCGTCGTTGAAATACAGGCGGGTATTGAGGCCGATATTGATGCCTCGCGCTACAATCCAGAGATTGATGTGCGGGGCCATCTTCGTGCCCGAGCGTCCAGCAACCGGACCGGGTTTTACTGTATCAAAACCCCATTCGCCGGTTTCGAAGTCCGTGATCACACGGCCCCAGCCGCGAAACCCGTCTTCCACCTCCCCGGGATGTTCAGGATGGGCATAGATACCATCAGCATTGGCCTGCCACGCCTCGATCAGTACATCCTTGACCGGGCTGCCAGTACCGTCGATGACCACGCCCTCAATGCGGATACGCTCACCCCTGGCGTTGGGGCCTGCAATGTCCCAGCCCAACTCACTTTTGTAGATGTCAAACCCTGCCGCGCCGGGGGCAAGCCCGATATGAACATAGGGACCGGCAGTCTGGGATGGGGTTTCCTTGAGATAGTTCAGCTCTTGCGGCATCAGTTTCCCTCCAGACGGTTTTCAAACAGGGTTGAGCGGCGTCCACGCAAAACGATGTCGAACTTGTAGACGATGGTATCCAGCGGGATCGTCGCATTCAGATCCAGCGGCGCGATCAGGCGCTCAATTGCATCCGGGTCGGGTATGGTTTTGACGATCGGGCATTGATGGATCAGCGGGTCGCCCTCGAAGTAGCATTGCGTAATCAGGCGCTGTGCGAATGCTGTTCCAAAGATCGACATGTGGATATGAGCGGGCCGCCAGTTGTTGACCCAGTTGCGCCACGGATAAGCACCCGGTTTGACGGTCCGGAAATAGTAGTAGCCGTTTTCATCCGTGATCGTGCGCCCGCAGCCACCAAAATTCGGGTCGATAGGCGCAAGATAGGTGTCTTTCTTGTGCCGATACCGTCCACCTGCGTTTGCCTGCCACATCTCGACCAGCGTATTGGGCAGCGGTCGTCCGTTTTCATCCAGAACCCGCCCGTGAAGGACGATCCGCTCGCCAATCGGGCTTTCATCGGGTTTGGCATAGTTCGACAGCAGATCGTTGTCGATCGGATCAACGTCGTCATGGCCGAAGACCGGGCCGGTGATCTCGCTCATCGAATTCTGCAGGCTGATCAGCGCCTGTTTCGGGGAGCGTGCGACCGAGGTTTTGTAGTGCTGAACATAGGCAGGGGGCTGCCATTCACGATCACGCTGGTAGAATTCGCCTGGTTTCACCATGTCTGCCTTCTCCATATAGCTGCGGAAACGTTCGCGCGTCTTCCGGATCAGTTTTGTTCCATTTCGTCATAGGTCTGTTTGGCCAACTTCAGCGCGTGGTTTGCGCGTGGCACACCCGCGTAAACAGCCACGTGCTGGAACGCCTCCAACACATCCTGTTTGCTGGCGCCGGTAGTGGCGGTGGCGCGAATATGCATTGGTATCTCTTCGAAATTTCCCAGCGCTGCCAGCAATGCCAGCGTCAGCATCGACCGCTCCCGGTCCGAAATTCCGTCCGATGCCCAGACCATACCCCAGGCTCCTTCGGTGATTAAGGCCTGAAATGGCTCATCAAACGGAGTTTTGCTGGCTTCGGCGCGGTCAACATGGGCATCGCCAAGAACCGATCGCCGGACTTCCATTCCTCGTTGATACCGGTCAGCCATGCAATGTCTCCTTGATGAAATTGCCGATCAAAGTAGCAAACTGTTCAGGGGCTTCAACACAGGGCAGATGTCCTACCCCTGCAATCTCACTATACCGCGCCCCCGGGATCAGCGAAGCGGTACCGCGAACAATCTCTGGCGGGCTTGCCAGATCTTCCGATCCACAAATCGCGAGAACGGGAAGACGCAGGTCTGCGCTGGCATCGCTCAGATCGGTGCCCGCGATAGCCGCACAACAGCCGATATATCCCTGGGCAGGAGTGCGCGTCAGCATATGACACCATGCCTGCAATTCGTTGGTTTCCCGAAATGCCGGGCTGAACCAGCGTTCCAGAATTGGATTGGCCAATGCTGCAATTCCATCCGCGCGTACCGCGTCGATCCGGTTTTGCCACATTGCGGCCTCGCCCATTTTTGCGGCTGTGTTGGAAAGGACGAGCGCGCGTACGAGGTCCGGGCGGCGGGCGACCAGTGACTGACCGATCATACCTCCGATTGAAAGCCCTACGAAGATGCAGCTGGAAATGCCAAGAGAATCCAGCAAGCCTTCGGCATCCCGCGACAAGTCTGCCAGTGTGTAAGGGCCCTGCGGGCAGGACGACAGCCCATGCCCGCGTTTGTCAAACCGGATCAGGCGCAGACCTTCGGGCATCAGTGGAACGACCTTGTCCCACACCCGCAAGTCAGTGCCCAGCGAGTTGGCAAACACCACGGGAAACCCATTCGGATCGCCATCCTCGCGCCAGTGAAGGCAGGCGTTATCCAGCGCTGCCACTTGCATCAGTAGGGCAGGCCCACATAGTTCTGGGCAAAGACAGACTGCGCCTCGCGGTTGTCCCTAAGGAAATTCACGTCAGCCTGCTGCATCTTCAGATCAAATGCATTCTGCTTTGGGAAGCGATGCAACAGGTTGGTTGTTGCCCAGCTAAAGCGTTCGGCCTTCCAGATCCGGGCCAGCGCCTTTTCCGAATACCGGTCGATGCCTTCACTATCCCCGTCCTCATAATACTGCACCAGCCCGCTATAGAGATAGTGGATGTCGCTGGCAGCGGTATTCAGCCCCTTGGCCCCGGTCGGCGGCACGATATGGGCGGCGTCGCCGCACAGGAATAGGCGCCCCCAGCGCATTGGCTCGGTCACGAAAGACCGCAGCGGCGCGATAGATTTCTCAATCGACGGGCCAGTCACCAGCTTTTCGGCAAATTCGCTTGGAATGCGGCGCTTGAGTTCCTGCCAGAACGCATCGTCGGTCCAATCCTCGGGTGAATCCGACAGCGAACATTGAATATAGTAGCGGCTCAGGTTTTCGTTGCGCATCGAACACAGGGCAAAACCACGGTCCGAACCCGAATAGATAAGCTCGTGATTGACTGGGGGAGTTTCTGAAAGAATTCCCAACCAGCCAAAGGGATAAAGTTTTTCGTATTCCTTGCGAACGGTCAGCGGAATTGTCTGGCGGCTGACGCCATGGAACCCGTCACATCCGGCGACGAATTCACAGTCGATCCGATGCTCTGTACCATCCACTGAATAAGTTACGTAAGGCGCGTCACTGTCGGCGTCGTGGATCGTGACATCTTCGGTGTTGAAGATGATTTTTCCATCCATCGCTTCACGCGCTTCATAAAGGTCGCGGGTCACTTCGGTCTGGCCATACACAACGACATGGCTGCCGGTATGTTCCTTGAAGTTAATGCCGAATTGAGTGTCCCCGTAGGAGATAATGGTGCCATCATGAACAAAAGATTCCTTGTCCATCCGCTCTGCAACACCCGCCTCGCGCATCAGATCCACAAAGCCTGTTTCAAGGATACCGGCCCGGATGCGGCCAAGGACGTACTCCTTGGTCTTACGTTCCAGCACGACCGTATCAATGCCCTTCCGGTGAAGCAGTTGGCTAAGCAACAAACCCGACGGACCACCGCCGACTATGAGAACCTGTGTTTTCATATTGGGACCTCCTGAGCACAGGATGGTGTGATTGATTTGAAAAGTAAAATGAGTTAATGACGACTTTAGTTTCTCATTTGGATAAGTAAATGATCGATCGTCGCATAAAATTTCGACACATTCAGTCCTTTATAGAGATCGCGCGTGCAAAACGCCTCAAGCACGCGGCCGAGAAGCTCCACCTGACGCAGCCCGCAATCTCGAAAACCCTGAAAGAACTCGAGGAAATCGTCGACGCCACACTAATGAGGCGCGACAGATCAGGCGTGGAATTGACCAAGGCAGGGCAGGTTTTTCTGCACTTCGCACAAATGTCATTAGCCAGCCTTCAACAGGGTTTGGATGGTGTCGAAAGAACCGGCAGAAAAGAGAAGGAAAAGCTGACAATTGGCGCTTTGCCAAGTGTTGCGGCGTGGTTGATGCCAAAAGTTGTTAAAGAGTTCCGCGAACTTGCCCCGGATGCAATTCTTCAGGTCATCGACGGTCCGCACATTTATCTTGTGGATCGTCTGCGCCTTGGGGAACTTGATATGGTCATTGGCCGCCTGGGCCGACCGAAAACAATGCAGGGGATATCCTTCACACAGCTCTACAACGAACAGGTCGAGTTTGTTGTCAGACCCGGCCACCCCTTGTTGAAGAATCCCAACCTGAGCCGTATCGGTGACTGGCAGGTCATCTATCCACCTGAAGGATCAGCGATCCGTCCATTGGTCGACCGTTTCCTGATTGCCAATGGGATCGGAGAAATCCCCAATCGTTTGGAGACAGTTTCAGACGCTTTCGGCCGTGTCTATACGCGCGAAACCGACGCTGTCTGGATCATCTCCAGGGGAGTGGTTGCAAATGAAATAGCTGATGGACGATTGATGCGGTTGCCAATCAATACAGAACTGACCCAAGGGCCTGTCGGCTTAATGACAAGACCAGATGTTTCCGAAACTTCAATTCAGCAGATATTTCGGATAGCGCTGCAAAATGTGATTTTGGTGTCATAATGACTATTATGTTAAAGAAAGAGAGAAAGACAGATGGCAGGCCCGGACGACAAAAAGTTCAAATTTGGAGAGCGCGATGGTGAATTCGGATCACCTCCGAAATTCCTTTCCGAGCGAGAGCAATGGGCTCTGTTGCAAACTTTTGAGCATGGTGAGCTGATTGAGCGATCGCATCGGTGTTAACCGGCTAGTTCGGCGAATTGTTTGAATGGACAGACTCCTGGTGTGAGTTGACCTTTCCTGATCATGTGCGCAGTTTCGATTCCAGCTAGAGTTGCTGATGCTGAATTGAAGGATTTGAAACCAAGCATCGGACGGGTTCGCCTTTTGATGAACCTGTGATCTTGTTCTACGATGTTATTGAGGTATTTTCGTCTGACCTTCTCGATGGGAATGGGACATCCAAAGCCTTTGAGCATTTTGTTGATGGCCTTCAGGCCCGCAGTATTGGCGCCGCTTTTGTCGATGACAATCTTCCGTGGTAACCCATTAACTTCCAGCATCCGGGCAAAGAATTTAGTGGCAGCTGGCTTGTTGCGCCGCTCAGATAACATGAAATCAAGTGTCTTTCCGTGTTTGTCGACGGCGCGGTATAGATAGACCCACGCGCCCTTAGCCTTGATGTATGTCTCGTCCATTCTCCAGGAGCAGTCGCATGGTACTTTGCGTCTACGCGCTGCTTCGGCAATGGCGCCAGAATATCGCGTTACCCATCGGTTCAGCGTGGTGTGATCCACGAAAACACCTCGCTCTCCCATGATTTCTTCTAAGTCGCGATAGGAGACGCCGTATCGAACGTAGAAAAAGACCGCGAACAGGATCACATCCTTCGGATATTGCGCGCCTTTGAAGGAGATCATGAGCTGGCTTTCGACTGATTATTGCTGCTGATCACTCGCGCGCTAACCCAACAATCGTCAATGTCAAAAGTTTGCAACCGAGCCATTTTGCACCGCCTGCGCCCAAGTGACACGACTTCGCGCGCAGTTTTTTCGTTCAGCAATGCCGCGAGAACCGATGAGCCGACCATCCCGGTCGCCCCCGTCAGCAGAACCCGCCCAAGTGGTCGCGGTGTCTTGTTAGGCGGATTGGACACGGCGTTCTGCCTCGGCCTTCAAGCCGCGATTGAAGGCTTTGTAGCCGTCCACATACATCTTCGCCAAACGCCCGCCCATCAGGAAGGTGATGCCCCCCATGATTTCATCGGATTGTACGAAGCGAGTTTTGCCACCCTCCAGAGGTTCGACCCGGAAATGATGGTTGTCGCGAATGCCACCCGGCCCCTTCTCGGCCCAATAGAATTCCGTCCCGTCCACGACTGTGATCGTGTGGTCCAGCGTGGTCAGCTTTTCCTTTGATGAATCGAGCTGAAAGTCGACAGTGATGGTGGATCCATCCTTAATCTCTCCATGGATACCCACGAGGAACGCTGCCCAGCCCTTGTAACTCGCCGTGTCGGTCAACACCGACCAGACCACGTCCGGCGGCGCATCGACCACAATGTCGGTGTGGATTTTGTGATGTGAGAGGCTCACTTTTTCCGATGATCCGGATTCCATGGCAATCCTTCCTTTGAGGTCTCAAGCGTTCTGTGGCGAGACGCGATCCCCGCCCCGAATTGTGATCCGCCCAAAACGATCCCGCATACGCTTGGATCGAAAAAGGTAGATCGAGATGATGATGTAGTTGACGCATTCCTGGACGAAATTCCGGTAGCGATCCGGGTTTTCCAACATGTCGAAGGTTTGCACGGCACACATGGTGGCAAGCGCGGTGAACATGACCAGCATGGCAATCGGAGTGACGCTCCAGCGCAGGACGTATCCGGCCAGATAGGTGGCGCCCGATGCGGTGATCAGTATCCAATGGAGAGTTTGCATGCCCGGCGGAAAGGTCGCGTTTTGCAAAGGCATGAGCGGCGCCAGCCCGGTGAAGTATTCAAGAAACCCGAGAAGTCCCCAGCCCAGCATTGTAACTGACGCGAGTACGATCAGATACTCGAACCCCTGCGAGAGGCGCTCCATGAACGTGTTCATCCCCGTCCCTCAGATCGCAAATGTATGGCTGGTCAACTCTTCCGAGAGACGCCACAGACGCTCGGTCAAACCGTGGTCGTCGCAAATTGGATTGCGGGCCGCGACCCCGGTCTTGCCACTCATCTCTTCGGGGCCAGTAGGACCGTAATATTCGCCACCTTTGACCTGATCCGACAAAGCGGCGAACAGAGACGGCTTCGCGGCGTTTTCGTTGGAGTGCAGAAACTGTTCGACTTGTGCCTTCATGTTAGCGCGCGTTGCTTCGTCCAAATCATTGAATAGACCGGAGTCCGACCCGCCCGTATGCACAGTCAGCGAATTCAGCGACTTGCCCGAAGCCTTGAGGCGACGGTCCAGTTCGTCACCGAAGAGCAGGCAGGCAAGCTTGGATTGACCGTAAGCAACGCCGCCATCCTGGCCGCATGTCAGATCGTCAAAGTGAATGTTCGCATTCTTGTGGGCGATACTGGAGAGCGAGACGATCCGCGATTCGGTGTCGTCCGGGAACATGTCGATCAGAAGAGCAGTCAGCAGAAAGTGTCCCAAGTGGTTGGTTGCAAACTGCAGCTCGACGCCATCAGCGTTCGTTTGAGCAGAGTACAGCAGGATACCCGCGTTGTTTATCAGCACATCCAGCGTGGAGTACCGGGCGCGGAAAGCCTCAGCGAACGCACGAACCGAAGTCAAATCGCTCAGGTCCAGCACGAGGATCTCAAGTGATGCGGACGGGATCCGCGCAAGAACGTTTGCTTTGGCGGCTTCGGCTTTTTCAAGGCTGCGGCACGCCATGACGACGTGAAAACCCGCTTCGGCCATACCGGCTGTTGTTTCAAACCCGATTCCATTGTTTGCACCGGTGACGATCGCGACTTTTCCAGATTGTTTAGACATCTCGCATCCTGACAGGTTGACATATTGTGTGTGATTGTTAATGTTGACACTAAGCGCTGACTTGTCAATATGAAAATCATGGAAGATCGCTACGACTACATCCTCGCAGCCGCGAAGCAGCTTTTTCTTCGCTACGGCGTGAAGCGAACGGGCATGAACGACATCGCTCGAGAAGCGGGTATCTCGCGTCAAACACTCTACAAGGCATTCGCAAACAAGGACGAGGTGCTGCGGGCCACGATCCGGTCGCTGGCAGACAGGGTCGTTCTGGATATCGAAGCCGGTCTCAAAAAAGCGGATGGCCTTGGTGCGCAACTCGATGTCGTCTTCAAACACGCTGTCATAGAGCATTATGACTTCTTACAATCTTCGCCCAACGCCGAGGACATCATCGCTGGGGTGACCTCGACAAGTCAGAAAGAGCTGGAGGCCGGCGCAAAACGAAACACCGAGATCATCGCACGTGTCCTGGAGCCGTACTCGAGTGCGATTGAAAACTGCGATTTGACTGTTGATCAGTACGCGGACTTCATCCAGCGCTCTTCAACAGCGGCCAAGTACAGCGCAATGAACAAGAAACACTTGATCGAATTGCTGTCCGCTTTGCGAATGTCGGCGTTGAAAGTCACCAGCAGCGCTTAGACGGGCTCGGCCCTAACCAGCCATTCATCAGATCAGGCGACGCCGCAATGCAGCTTCACCGAACCGGACTTTCGCCGCAAGCGCAGAATCCAGCGGCGGAGTAACTCACACTTCGCGGACACAGCCACCTTTTGCTCACGCCGCTTTTGCTAACGCAGCAACTCCTCGCGGGCGCGGCACGCTATTTGTTGCGTCGCAGAGAATTCCCGATTGCGGTCATTCATCGGTGAAAATTCGGCTAATTCCATACCGCCTCTTCGCTGCGGCTCGGACCAACAATCGGGGAGTGGACTTTGCAGCCATCCGCATTTTTACTCCAAAGGAACGCAGTCAGCCCGAAGCGGACATTCAAAACTAAGCTTTACCGTTTCCGAGTTGCGGGCTTTGCTGCCGGTGGCCGCTGCGCCTCCAACAACGGCTTTGGAATTTACTGCAACTCAGCAGTTCGTGACTTTTGTTGCGACTATTAACAGCTTCCGGAAGCGAGAGCATTCAAAGTGATCTTCATAAGGGCAGTCCGCGACATGGCGCAGCATCTTCGCGAGATTGACCAACCTCTTGGCCTGTTCTTCTAGACTTCCCGCCTTCTCGACCAGTACGTCGCGTGGAATGACCGTCGCTCCGGGTCGGCGTAATACCGAACCTATCTCATCAAGAGAGTAGCCTGCCGATTTCGCCAAGTTGATGAGCGCCAACTCCTGAAGGACTGCTGGCTCATATTGGCGACGTAGTCCGTTGCGGGCAACCGCGACGATTAGCTTCCTTTTTTCGTAGTACCTCAGGCCAGACGGACTTACGCCGGATCGATCTGACACCTCGGCGATATCCAGAAGTCTTTCCATTCAAACCCCATTGACTTGAAGTTGACTTCAAGTTGTAGGGTTCTTGCTCCGATATTGCAAGGGAGCAGTTAAGTTGAGCGATTCTTCTATACCCACCGGTCAAAACAGTACGTTGACGGTTCTGTCTGGCCCTAGTTTGTCAATAATTCTCGCGGCCCTGGGGATAAGCTCTGCTGCCGTCACTTTACCGGCGGTCTCTGTGAGTTTTCAGGGACGAAGCTTGGACCCGACATTGGTGGTGGCTGTCTACATCCTTGCAATCACGGCACTTATCGTACCGGTAGGACGCGCAGGCGATCTCTATGGCAAGCGCGCTGTGCTTGTTTCAGGTTTGTCCCTATTTAGCCTCGGCGCATTCCTTGCGTTCGTGGCACCAACTCTACCAGTTCTGATCGCCAGCCGTTTTGTCCAAGGCGCAGGCGCTGCTGCAATGATGGCAATGCCCCTGGCATCGGTACGCGATTTAGTTTCGTCCGGACAGATTGGGCGTTGGATGGGGGTGATGGGAACCATGTCGGCAATCGGGACAGCCTCAGGCCCTGCAATTGGCGGTGCTGTTGTGGCCAGCTTTGGCTGGCGCGCCGTTTATCTGCTGCAAATACCAATAGCGCTTGTCGCACTTATGCTCTGTCTCATGTGCCTCCAAAATAGTAAGCGCCTTGATAAACAGGAAGCAATCGATCTTCCCGGCGCAGGCGCTTTGGCCATTTGTTTCGGTGCATTCACCCTTCTCCTGTCTGATATGGCCAATGGTTTTGACACTTCCGTAGTTACTCTGACAGCTTTGGCAGGCGTTTCATTCGTGGCGTTCCTTGCGATTGAGGCGAACACCGACTCACCGATCATCCCGCCTTCTTTGCTGCGTTCCCAGCATTTGCTTGCCTGTTTAGCAATGAATGCCATCGTGTCTCTCGTCATGATGGGAATACTGCTGGTGGGGCCGTTCTTCCTAGTGGAAGGGCTTGGTTTGACGACAGCTCAGATGGGACTGGTGTTGTCAGTCGGCCCAATCTCGTCTGCCCTGAGCGGTATTCCGGCCGGGTGGTTCACAGAGCGGATGGGGGCTGGCCGTGCGATGATAGCTGGCGCGTTGGCAATGGTTGTAGCATGTGCAGCCATGGCGGCGCTGCCGTTCTTCTTCGGGCTTGGCGGATTCATCTTAGCTTTTGTTCTACTTGCGCCCAGCTACCAGGTTATCCTAGCAGCACTGAACACCGCAGTGATGGAGAATGCCTCAGAACAAGATCGAGGCGTAACGTCGGGTGTACTCAATCTCAGCCGTAACTTCGGCTTTATCCTTGGGGCTACATCAGTCAGCACAGTTTTTTGGTCGTTAGCATCCTTTGGAACAGGCATCGCAGACGGTGCACGGATCATAAGCTTTGCTTTGGCGGGAACGTTTGCGATGTGTTTTGTTCTAGCCGTTGGTGTCGTTTTGCTCGCAGTGTTTTCGCATCGAAACAACATGACCAGAATTGAAACCGGACATTCATAAAAAATACAGTATCCGTCACTTTGGGATCTGCTACGCCGTTCTCTGCAATCTGTTCGATTGGCTGGTCGCAGCCCCAGAGCTGCAATTCGTGCAGCACGCGGAGAAGGTATGTTCCGAGCCCATTTTGGTCGTAGGTTTGATCGCAGGGATCGCCTCGCAATTTGAACCTACTAAGAGACGATCATGTAATACTTCCGCAATTTCTCGGTGATCTCCCAAATCAACCTGCTGCCTTTTTTGATGAAAAACGTATCACCAGCTGTGAAGGTCTCGGCGTCTCCGTCAGGATGCGTAAGTGTTACGGACCCGGAAATCACGGTCATCATCTCATGTACCGGATAGGCGTCGATCTCTTCACGACTGGGTGGGCATTCCCAGACGCCCGAGAGAATAGTTTCGTCGTCGTTTGCAAACTTAAACCAGTTTCGTTCGTTCGTATCACTGGTTGTGAAGGCGCCAGGATCGGTGAAATCCGAGGCCACCATGTTATCGGGGCTGGGTATCAGCCTGAAAGACATCTTGTTCATTGAAACTCCCTTGTCGCGTGGTGATCAATCGAAGACTCGGCTTTTGATTTCCTGAGCTGTGATCTTAGCACAAATCGGCTCGCGCCTGCATAAACGGCTTTGGCACAACCCGCAGCTAACTTCCGCTTTCCACACATCGTTGGCCTTAGTGAAACTCGCTGCATACGACAGATGGGGCTCGGTGTCGCCGTTCGCTGCTCTTCGCGTCAGTGATTGGTGGCAAGCCCAATCCAGATATTCAAAACCGAACTTTGCGTTTCCAGCTTGCGCCACAATGCGTAAATTCGCTGCGATTACACCAATATTAGCTTCCCGGTTTTTGCGTCGGTTAAAGTGCTGTTTTAGCAGTTGACCTCGCTCAGAATGCGCGGTGGTTAACGTGCCCCACAACTCAGCCATGCCAGAACGAACGTGAGCTAATTTAGAGATCCAAATGTGCCGTGTTATCCTGTGGAAGCCATTTCCCGAAGACTAGGAGGTCAGCATGGCTAATTCATCCAGGCGAGATTTTTTCAGAACAGCGGCAGCGGCGGGTTTGGGCGGAACTGCTGCGGTGCAAGTTTCGGCTGCAGAGTTTCCATCCGGCCCGTTTTGGAACAACGTTCCTGACCCGGAGCTTTCGAAGCAAGAACTCCCGAGCTTCAAGTTTGAACTGGAAAAATCCAAGGGGCGTGAAGACGGTGGCAGTTTCGGGAAAGAAGCCACCGTGCAACAACTTCCGGTTTCAACTGGTATCGCCGGTGTCTCGATGAAGCTGGATCCCGGTGTCGCCCGTGAACTGCACTGGCATGCTACTGCTGCGGAATGGGCTTTTGTCATGGAGGGTCGCTGCCGGACAACAGTCATCAATCCTGCGGGTAAGTCTGAGACGAACGATTTTGAGCCAGGCGATGTATGGTACTTCCCGCGTGGTTACGGACACTCCATACAGTGTCTGGGCAACCAGCCCTGTCACTTCATCCTAATTTTTGACAACGGGTACTTTTCTGAATTTGGAACATTCAGCATCACGGATTGGATTGGTCACGCGCCGAAAGACCTGTTGTCAAAATCCTTGGGGTTGCCCGCTGCAGCGTTTGACTCATTTCCCAAGAGCGAAGTCTATTTCGTGCACGGCGATCCACCCCCTGAAGAACCTACCTTACCTCATCAGGGCCATCTGGCGACACCTCGGAAAACGCACAAATACAGGCTTCTGGAACAAGAGCCGAATTCTTCATTCGCAGGCGGTCGCGAATGGCTGGTCAGCCAAGCGGAATTCCCCATCTCAACCACAGTGACAGGCGTGGTGCTGGAGCTTGAGCCGAAGGGGATGAGAGAGTTCCACTGGCACCCGAACGCAGATGAATGGCAATACGTAATGAACGGCAGCATCGGCATTACCATATTTGGCGCAAATGGCCGTTTCGCCACAGAATCCCTGAACAAAGGGGATGTCGGGTATATTCCACAGGGCTACGGGCACTCGATTGAAAATATCGGTGAGGAAAAAGCCCGAATACTGATCGCGTTCAACACCGGTGAATATCAGGCTATCGACCTTTCAGAATGGATTGCAGGCAATCCGGACTACCTGCTTGCCGCGCATTTCAATCAAAAGCTGGATGTTGTCGAAAAATTCCCGAAGCAGGACGTTTTCATCGCGCCAAGATAAGTACGTGGTAGCCCCGGCGTCTTTCCAATCTAAGATTTGAACTTGCCGATGATCAGCGCAGCAATGATCAGAACAAGCGCGAGAATGTCATTTGCATGCAATCGTTCGCCGAGAAACGCAATGCCAATGAGAACGCCAACCAACGTGATAACAAGACATCGGTCCATCGGATATGAGCAGACCTTAGTCCGATCTTTTTTCCGACGGTGAATAGTACCAACCGGTCAAATTCGACGGCTTTTGAGCGATAAGAAAAGTCACTTCGGGAGTGGCTTGCCGCGGTTCTCGGGAAGGCGGTAGAGCGCTAACAGAGACAAAATTCCAGCTACCATAAGCACGTAGGCTGGAACAAAATCATTCGAAGTGCGTGACACCAGATAGGTCACGACCAAAGGGGTTGTCCCGCCGAACAATCCAAGACACAGGTTGAAGCCAATTGCCGTGCCGCTGCATCGCACCGAAGCGGGAAACATTTCGACCATGGTCGGCATAATGACCGCGAAGCCAACACCGTAGAGGACACCAAATCCGCACTGACCGATCAAAATAAGAACGAAACTCTGATGATGAATGAGCCACCATAATGGCCAAGCAAAAATCATGCTGCCAATGGCAACAAAAGCCAACATCGGCTTGCGCCCCAAACGATCCGCCAGCCAGCCTGCAGGCAGGGTTACAACAAGCATTGTGAAGATCGCCAGGGTATTGATATCCATGGATTTGGCGGTTGAGATGTGCATCTTCTCGGACAGGAAGGAGGCGGCATAAACAAATTGCATATAATAGCCGATGCTGGTGACCAGCAGCAGGCAAACCAGGCGAAGGACTGGCCTCCAGTGGTTCCTCATCACCACAATCAAGGGCGAACCTGAGACACGCTCGGATGCGTCCAGAACACTTGGTTCCTCCATTTGGCGGCGCATCAACAATCCCCAAACAGCAATCAGCCCACCGAGAAGAAAGGGAACCCGCCAGCCCCACAGTTGCATGGCTGCTTCCCCGACAATGGTGCTTGTCAGAGCCGCGCAACCGGAGCCCAAGAGGACTCCCAATAGGCACCCAACCTGTGGCCAACAGCCGATGAAGCCGCGATGCTCATCCGGTGCACTCTCAGCCAGGTAGACGGCGGATCCTGTGTATTCGCCACCCATGGAAAGGCCTTGAACGACCCTTACTGCCACAAGTAACAGCGGCGCCGCGTCGCCAATCCGGGAAGCATCCGGCAGTATCCCGATGGCGAAGGTGCCGCCGCCCATCAAACTGATCGAAATCAGCATGCTGGTCTTCCGGCCGATCTTGTCTCCGATATGGCCAAACAGAATACCGCCTAATGGGCGGGCCAGAAAACCAAGGGCAAAGACCCCAAAAGAAGCCAGCAGAGATGCCGTCGGATCATCCGCGGGGAAAAAATGTTTGCCAATGATCGCTGCCAAGAAACCGTAAATTGCGAAATCGTACCACTCCAACACATTACCCACAGTGGCAGCAGTGAGATTTACATGCTTGGGAATCCCGGGAGACAGTTTCAATTGCAATCCACTTGGTTTGGCTGTTCAGAGATAGATCATTTCCCACTCGCCGGGGCCGATGATTTGCATCAGGACTTTCGTACCAAGGGAAGCATCACTGAGAGATCCTATATGTGGCTGGTCGCCATCATAGGTCAGAGTCCAGCCTTGGTCCGGCGGGCAATCGATTTCCAACCGAAACGATCCGTAGTCTGGAATTTTCTGACGCAGGACAACGCCATTTCCAGAAAGCACATGCATTACTTCGTCAACACCTGTTTGTGTCAGGCTGCGATTGACGTGAAAACGGTCGAAACGAGTGTAATCGATCCCTTCCAACACCTGATAGAGTTGAGGGTATATTACCTCGTGAGTTTTGTCGGTCGTTGAAAGAAGTCCACCGCCCGCCGTACCAGGCGTACGTCCTGCGGCTTTGATACACTCCAGGAGCTGTTCGCGGGACCATAAAAAATGATTCTGGACTTTCTGGCTCTGCTCCTGATCCAAACTATTGGCTTCTAAAAGGGCGCGAATTTCAGCAGGGGCGGAGGCTGTATCAAGCGGCCAAACATGCGCGCCTACTTTTTGTAAGACGGTATTGATTTCTCTCCGGTCGCAGACGACAGCATCGTGGTCAGGTAGCCAAAGTCTAAGATTGTCAGGGGTTTCGCCACTCATATGTCAGGCTCCTATTGCCACGATAGGCGCTCTCGCACTAACGCGCATTGTATATGAATGGCCATTTTAGTCGAGAGAAACACAACTTCTGAAAATTGGATCGGATATTCAGCACAGATAAAATGAGGCTACCGGTCATTCATCCAACACGCAGCATCGGTCAAATTGGGCTCTTACAGCAGACCTCGGGGTTCTGTTGCAAAGATTTGAGCCCGCCGAGCAGTTTCAACAATCGCTCGGGAGTTAGGCTGCGAGCTCAGCGAACTGCCGAAACGGACAGAGTCCGGGTGTGATTTGACCTTTGCGGATCATGTGCGCAACCTCAATGCCTGCTAGCGTTGCGGATGCTGAGGCGAAAGCCTTGAACCCCAGCATTGGTCGAGTACGCCTCTTGATGAAACGGTGATCCTGTTCGACGATGTTATTGAGGTATTTCCGCCTCACCATCTCGATCGGGATCGGACAACCAAAGCCTTTGAGCATCTTGTTGATCGCCTTTATGCCGGCAGTATTGGCGCCGGTTTGTTTCGGCGCGGGGAAAGCATGAAATCAAGCGTTTTACCGTATTTGTCGACCGCGCGATAAAGATAAACCCACGCGCCCTTCACCTTGATATAAGTTTCATCCATTCGCCAGGATCGGTCACACAATCCCTTACGTCTGCGCGCGGCGTCGGCAATGGCGTCGGAGTATCGTGTCACCCAACGGTTCAGCGTGGTGTGGTCAACCGAAATGCCACGCTCGGCCATGATTTCTTCCAGATCACGGTACGAGACGCCATATCGAACGTAGAAGAACACCGCAAAGAGGATAACATCCTTCGGATACTGCACGCCTTTGAAGGAGATCATGGGCTGGCTTTCAACTGGTGAATACGGATGGCCAGCCACCGCCTAACCTGCCCAGCTCCAAGGCTTTGTCGCATTCTTTTCGGAAGTATGAATGCTCGTAAGAAATTGCTGTGTTTAGACTGCGAGTTCTGCGAATTG
>NZ_CANMFF010000022.1 GCF_947497005.1 uncultured Ruegeria sp.
TTTCGCATTCGTTTGCTCCTTCGAAAAGTTGAGCAAACTCTACATCAGAGCGAGGGAAGTTTCGGGGGGCAGGTCAATTAGGTTAAAAATTGCTGAGATTTGTCGCAGATTATTTTGGCTTCAGTGTTCTTTGTTATCCACGTTCCTGATGGTGGGCTGAAACAGAGGAAAGTTAGCCGTATCGGCCTTGAGCAAAGCTTCCGCTCGGCCAGACTCAATCAGTTTTCTAACAGCGCGTTCACAAGGTTTTCGGGCCCCTACGTTCTTAATGCCTAATTCATCGAGCATTGCTTGAACTGCTTTAGTGTAGTCTCCACTTGGCTTACCATCGTCCCCTTTTCTAGCCATTCCATCGGGAACCCTACCCATTCCAAGAACATAAATCTCCGCCATTTTGTACGCTATTTCATCGGCCGCGTGATTTCTGCCGTATTTGTTTTCAAAGGGATCGACAATTGCAGTTTCGGCTTGGCTTTTGATTTCCAACAGACCATCGATTACGTCCGAAAGTGGACAGCGATTTGTGTCCCAGTCTACCGTCGAGCGGGAGTTATTTCCCCAAATCTCAAGCACAGATTCGGGCAGCTCGGCGAGAGCCTTTTCAACATCCTCGATCTTTTTCAACGCCTCGCGAGCTGTGGCCTTGTTGGAAAATGCTAGGCCACCGGTTTCATTAAACCCAGAACCGAAAAACAAGGACGCAGTTTTGCGCTTCGCTTGATTGTATCCAATCTTCTCCAAAATAGCTCGGACCTCAGGTTTCATACACGCACCATTCGAACAACTTCCCCCGCCTTGCCGGTCGCATAAGCGCCCCAAGCATCCATGACAGCACGACGTCTATCAAACAGGTCCGACCGCGCATATGCACGCTCAACCTGATCTCCATAGGTGTGATGCAACGCAGCTTCTGCCACAGCGCGATCCACCTTCGAGCTTTCGCTGCACCAATCCCGAAAGGTCGAGCGGAACCCGTGGGTTGTCAAACCTTCGCGCTTCATCCGGATCATCAAGGCTTTGAACACCGTATCCGACATAGGTTTTGATCGGCCGTCCTTCCCACGCTGGACGCTGGGAAACACCAAATCACGGTCAAGCCCCTTAACTGCTTCCAAGACGGTCAAAGCCTCCGCACAGAGCGGCACACGGTGTGGTAGGCGCCGTTTTGTCCTTTCGGAAGGTATGGTCCAAATTCCGTCTTGGATCTCTCCCCAGCGGGCACCACGTGCCTCACCTGATCTGACTGCGGTTAGTATGATGTATTCCAGACATCGCGCCGAAACTCCGTCGCGCTCACTCAGGTCTCTCATGAAATCGGGAAGCTTCCGCCAAGGCAGCGAGGCCATATGCTCGGGGCGCTGTTTAATCGTTGGCAGAGCCTTTGCGACGCCGTTGACCGGGTTCTCGTGAGGATAGTGACCGGCACCCTTGGCCCAATCGAATACCGACGCGATCCGTTGCTTAATCCGTTTAGCGGTGTCGTGTTTCTCCGCCCAGATAGGGGAAAGGGCGTTGAGAATATCCGCAGATCCAACCGCTTCAATAGGACGTTCACCGAAAACCGGGAAGACGTCATTTTCCAGTGACGCAATCCATTTCTTCGCGTGCTTTTCGTTGCTCCAAGTCGGCAACAATCCTTTGTGGACCCAGCGCGCGGCCTGTTCAAAGGTCATCGCACCACGCTTGCGAACCGTGTCTGGGTCGCCACCCTCACGCGCGATCTTCCTCAACTCCCGCGCTTGTTCACGCGCCTCCAACAGTGAGACAAGGTTAGCCGATCCCATACCGAGTTCACGGCGCCTACCGTGAACTACCGTACGCAGTATCCAGGACTTCGCCCCTGTTGGGCCAACGCGAAGGTAAAGCCCTTCGCCGTCACCATACATTCCGGGTTCTTGCAGGCTGCTGACTTTTTTGACCGTGAGCTTGGGCATCTGACTTCCTCAATCTGTCCCACCAACTTTTGTCCCGCCATTTGTCCCGCCAAGAGTGGTGGGACAGCGCGAAACTCGGTGATAACACTTGATAACGTATGAGAACGAACGTATCAATATTACAAGAGAAATTGAGACAATTAGAGAAATGGCGAGAACCCGGTTTGGTAGCCTCCTCCGCTACCAAAATCCCACATGAAATGCCTTAAAACAAAGGGCCTTTCAAAGGTGACCGGGGCCAGAGCCCCATATAGACCCCCACATATTCCGCGTATGAATGGTATTCAAGATTCGTCATAGCCGCGGTTGGTGATCTGATTTGCTTCCGAATTTGTTATCTCGTTGAGGAAGCGAAAGTTACGATGCAAATCGAACCCCGCACGTCCAAATTTGAGAAACGAGATTTGAGACTTGAGTGGAAGCATCCAAGGTGTATCGCCTGCCTAGGTTCAGGGGAACTGAGCCTTGAGCATGTGATATCAGACAGCCTTGAAGTCGTCCTCACGTCTCGATTTCTTTACCGGGGGTGCAACAGCCGATTTGGTCCCTCACTCGACGGAGCGGCACACCTCGCTCCTGAACTCAGTAACCCACGGGTCAAACCCCAAGACAGATGACAAGAACGCAAGGCCAGGTTATTATGTCAATATTATTGACATAAAAATGACGGTAATCACGGTTCAATGACTCACGACGAGCCAAAGCCCAAACGCGGTCCAGACGGGAAGTTCCTGCCAGGGCACAAACCGCCAAAGTCGCCCGGTCGACCACGAGGGTCGAAGGGCGTTCACGCGGGCATATAAACTGGCAGGCGAACGTCTTGAACAGATGCTTGGACGCGCCGCCGAAATTATTTCTGACGAACTGGAAGATGGTAATCCCACCATCGCGCAATGGCTCATCGACCGGGTTCGACCGCCAGGACGATCCGACTATGTGCAACTGACTGAAGACATTAGCTTAGATACCATCGAAGACATTGTCGTTACTTCAGAACGCATCGCCATGGCCGTATCCCAAGGTGAAATCAGCTTGCAGGATTCCAAGTGGCTGCAGGAAGCGCTGGGACGACACGTGCAGTTGAAAAGCATAGAGGAACTTTCTGTGTTTCGTGCTCAGGTGGAGAAGCTGCAGCGAACCCGCAGCGGACCACTGACAGTGAACAACTCCCTAGTGCCGAAATGGGGCCGCTTACGTGAGACTGATCAGCAAAACTAACCGAAGTTGGATATGGTGTCAGATGAATGATCTGTCTCGCAAGCTTGAATATCAGGCGAACGAATGGAACGGACAAATCCATGTCTGACTTTGCGGCAGTTACGGCCTCGCTGAAAGCCGCTCGAGATGCTGAAGCGAGACTGGCAGTCGCCATTCGGCATTCGGAGCAGATTGGTGCGCTTCCCCCTAAATTAATGTCCGCAAGGCGAGAACTCTATGAAGCAAGCCGATTGCTGTCTTCAGCCATAGCAAACTTTAAAGAACATGGCTCGTAACAACGGCGACCAAAAATACTGCAGCCGACGACTACTAAGTTTACCAATGGCCGCTTAACGCGACAAAGCTGCCATCTTTGAAGAATGCTCGAAAGCCGGCTCAGAGCCCAAAGCGGTCGGATTCAGTCGTCAAATCGGTGACTCATATTGTTTGGAAAACTAGGCGCTCAATCCAAGGCCGGCACCAATTTTCTTTTCCACCTGAGATCATCGCGATGCTAGGCTCAGATAAATTTCGCCTAACAGAGCATTGAAAAGCTATGACCAAACTGAATGTTACTCGCCGCACTGCAATGACTATCCTTGGCAGCGCGTCGATAATCGCGATTTCCAATGCCGCGTCTACTCAAGCGGCCTCGTCATTGCAGGATTTTGGAAGCCAGCTCCAAACACTGCCCGAGATCACTGTCTACTCAGCGCAGCGCGTAATCACCATGGAGGACAACGACCCGGCAATAAACGCTGTTGCCGTGGTCGGAGACCGTATTCTGGCCGCCGGTTCGCGCGACGAACTCGTTGATCGCATCGGCTCGCAGCCCTTTCGGTTGGACGATCGGTTCTCCGAGAAAGTTATTATTGCTGGTTTGATCGATCAGCATGTGCATCCTTTCCTCGCCGGATTGACCCTGACCTCCGAGATCATATCGATCGAGGATTGGAACATTCCGACTGGCTTTTCGGAGGCGGCAAAGGACGCGGAGGACTATCGATCGCGGTTAGAAGCTGCCGAAGCGGCTATGGACGATCCTGACGCCTTGCTGCTCACATGGGGGTACCACCACTTCTTTCATGGAGAAATCAGGCGTACACAACTCGACAAGATTAGCAGGACGCGTCCAATCATTATTGTTCACCGGTCGGCGCACGAGCTTATCTTGAACACGCCCGCGTTGGAGATGCTGGGCGTCACACAAGAGTACGTCGATGGTTTTGATGGCCTCGCCCGCGAGCAGTCGAGTTTCGAAGACGGTTATTTCTTCGAGGCAGGAATGTTCGCCGTTCTTCCCGCTGTCGCTCCAGTGCTCTCAACACCGGAACGTTTGGGCGCCGGTCTTAGGCTGGCGCGAGAGTACATGCACCGTGCCGGTGTTACTGTTGCCGCTGAACCGGGAGGCGTATTGTCTCGACCTCTT
The DNA here is from genome assembly GCF_947497005.1 of uncultured Ruegeria sp. Classification (GTDB taxonomy): domain Bacteria; phylum Pseudomonadota; class Alphaproteobacteria; order Rhodobacterales; family Rhodobacteraceae; genus Ruegeria. The sequence continues at coordinate 4,561 of NZ_CANMFF010000022.1, forward strand.
CAAGAAGCAACGAACGCCGTCTTTTCCGGGCCAGACGCGCCGCTTAGGACATACTTCATAGCCGACGGCAAATCACTGGCTGCGATGCACTTTCAAAGTGGTTCGATGATTGAGGAGACCGAAAAGCTGCTGGATTGGGGTGAAGGCAAGACGGCTTTCATACCGAAACAGGTTAAACTCTTCGCCGATGGCGCTGTTTACAGTTTGGCCATGCAGGTCTCGGAGCCTTATGTGGGCGGCGATTTTCACGGCGAGTGGATCATGCAACCGGACGAGTTCAATCCCGTATTCGATGCATACTGGGATGCAGGTTACCAAATACATGTTCACCAGACCGGCGACCTTGCCGTGGACTTGATCTTGGACGCTGTTGAGCGAAACATGCGCCGGATGCCGCGAGCCGATCACCGCACGACATTGGTTCACTTTGGTTATGCGAGAGAAGATCAAGCAAAGCGGATCGCTGAGCTGGGCTGCATCGTCAGCGGAAATCCATATTACGTAACGGCGCTGTCAGATCGATATAGCGAGCTTGGACTTGGTCCAGAACGTGCAGATGACATCGTGCCCCTCGGGCCAATTAAGGCTAACGGCATTCCGATCTCATTTCATTCCGACGTACCAATGGCTCCCGGTGAACCGCTATTCCTTGTTTGGGCAGGGGTAAACCGAACAACACTCTCAGGCCGCGTCGCTGGCCCGGAACACCGCTTGGTGGTCGAAGACGCTCTGCGGGCTGTGACCATTGACGCTGCCCAATCCCTTCGATTGGAGGATGAAATTGGCTCCATCGCTCCCGGCAAGTTGGCGAACTTCACCATCCTTGAAGAAGACCCATTCGAAGTGGAAGCTGACAAGATAAAAGACATTGGTGTCTGGGGGACTATCCTTGAAGGTGAATTATCTCCCGTGTCAGATTACTTCGATCTCGACCGCGCTTCATTATCGCCGCCACGGGATACAATAAATCCGCCAAAAAAGCCGCTGTACGCGCTTGCTGACGTATCAGGCATCGCAACGAAAGGCATGCTTGCTGGATGCTCGTGTTGCGCTTCACCAGTAGCTCAGTCGTGCACGACATCTGCTGCGGGACAAGCCTCGGCAGTTAGCTGTTGCGGCACCAACGCGTTGGGGTGGGCCGTCGTATCCGAATGGGCCTCCAAAGTTTAGATTGGAGCCAGGCTGAGATAGCGTATTCAAATATCCGAAATGTCCGCGCTGCAGTCATTGATGCACCATGCAGCGAATGGCGGATCTGAGCCCAAACACACAGATGCTGCACAACGATCGAACGGCTGGAAATTACCATTCGATCGCTGTTAGATTTAGCGGACTGTCTTTAGCAAAGTTTGCGCTGCTAGCCTTCCGAAATCATTGGCGGCCTTTGGGCTTGCGCCTGTCACTAGGCGGCGGTCAACATGAACCGAATTGTCGGCCTTTTTGTTGATGGTTTCCACGCCAAGCGCGTTCAGTTTCTCGCATACCCACCACGGCATCGGCCCAGGCAAATAACCGATCATCGGCGTTTGCTTGTCAACAGCATCTGGGAACACAGTGATTTTATAGCCGTCGTACAGAAACCCGGCGTCACTTTTGGCAGCGAGGAGTGCTGCAGGACCGTGACAAAGCGCGAGGGTATCCTCAGCTTGATCACGGACTGAAGCTATTGGACGGCGACCACAAAGTGCTGGATGCGGCGCTGGATGAGACGCAACAGGCTCTCGATGAGCTCAATGAAACGAGCGTTTGCCGAGACAGTCTAGCGGATCTGCACAAGGGCAGCCTGGCTCTCAACAATATCCTCAACCGCCACATTTGGGACGAAGAAGAAGTCATCATCCCGATTTTTCTCAAACATGGGTGATAAATATTCCCTGAAAATCAACGCCACCGAAGGTCAGTTAAGGGCTGCGACCCGCCAACCATGCAAACCGCAGAGAACGGCAATATTGAGCCCAGAGCTGATCTATCGATTTTTTGCTGCATGAGCGAAACAATGGAAATTTGCTGCGCTGTCATCAAAAACTAAGCCGCGGCGCGGCGAAGATTTCTGCCATTTTACCACGGAGCAGTGAAAATTCTAACGTCAATTCACCTTTCTGAGGACAAACCGTAATTTCGCTGCGCTAGTCTACTCGGCCCGGTATTGGCGCTTCGCGTCCGCAGCGAAAGTCGTCGAAAGCAAAATTTAGACCTTCGCTGGCAGCGCGCGCGCTGTAGTGGCCAAATTGGCCACTGCTATCATACCTTCTCAAACCACTCACTGGCCAATCGGCAAGCAAATTCCGCGTGAGAAGGTCGAACCACATAACCCAACTCCAAAAAAACGTGAATATTCAGTGAATTCGACACTGCATGCGACTAGTTGGACTGGAATTTTCTACGAATCAAATTTCGTGCTAATCTTAGCTAGTTTAATTTATTGATTTTCGGAGGCTATCATGCGTTTATTGATCGCTATTTTAGCGATTTTCCCCACTTTTGCTTTCGCGGAAGGACAGCAGCGAGCATGGACTGACTACCGATCACAATCCCCACTTATGGATCAGTCGATCGTCGTTGTTCATGAACCCGCGCAAAATGAGACATTCGTCATCCTCACGGAACCGCCGTCAAAAGTCTTCGTCGCACGCGAGACGATATTTTCAAAGGAATTTCCAGAGAAATTGAAGTCAATCCATACGTTCAAGCAGCGTATTGGTGTGGACGGCGCTGTCAAAGACATTCTTCTGACCTTTGAAATGCTAGATGAAGCTAACCTCGCTGATGTCGTTGCTCGGTTGAACATGTTGTTTTACGGCACTGACTATAAAGCAAACTATAAAGCCTTCAGACCCGGGTCTTGGTCATCAAAGATTGGACCTGTGCGGCGGGTTGCTGCACCAAACCTTTCTGTGGGGCCGCGGGATATCGGGACTTGGCTCGTAGACCAGGCGCAGGCCTTCGAACCTCTGGACGGCGAGCCTACACTGTCTTCCCAAACTGCGACGGCAGGCGAGTTATTGAAAAGAAAAGCCAGCGTTTATCGCTCGGTTGAGCCGGGATTGATGTTACTCATCATCGACCGTGGTTTGCCACTCAACGATCAAGTGGTGCAGCTGCGCAAGTTCCTGATCGACACCGATCTCATCCTTGGGGGCATCGTCGACGACCGCGAAACGCCGACGCGTCTTGGTATCGTCGGGCGAGAGCGCGATGAGCCGCTCACGAACGCGCCGCCGCTACGCATAGACACATTTCTGACGCTCGCCGCAAACCGTAGCAAGGATCTAGCGCAAAGCTATGAGCGCAACATGCCGTTTGCAGGGCGCGCAGTCACGCCAGTGGTCACACGGAATGTCGATTTTTTGGACAGCCAACTGCAAAAACTTATTCGTGGATATTCGTGGGGGGCCGATTGGGCACCAATACTGCTCAGTCAGGAATTGACCCACACTGAGTACGGGCACATTCTAAACATCACCGACCAAATGCTGAAAAGTTGGTCGATGGCAGGAGATATTGAATACGCGAATTTTCCCTACTTGCCTCCTGCCGAATTTCCCGACCCGCTCGGTCTGTGGAATGCGCTCGAAGACGCAGGCAACCCGATCAAGGAGTTAACCTTCAATTGGAACACCGCCGGCTCGGCCTTTTGGGCTGAACATGAAGGCTTGTTTATCATGACAATGCCGAAAACCGGTGCTCTTCCCGTGTCTTACATCCCCGATGTCGCCGGAGACGAAGCATCGGATGCTGCTGACGATATTCGCGCCGCCGAAGATCGTTATTTCGCGTTTTTCGCCGGACACCGCGATGCCATGCTCACCCGCGTCGCCCAGTACGCGGCCATTCACCAAATGTTCCAGCGCTATCCGCTTACGGCTGCGCGATCCGAACCAATGGTCGATCCCGCGCAGTACGAGGCGCGATGGTCCGGGCTTGTCGAATTGACCAAGGCGGCACTCGTGGAAGTGTCGGAGTTCAATGAGCCCTTGGCCCAGACCGCCGCACAAGGTTGCGATTTGGAACATTATGTTCAGGCCGCGACCTCTGACGATTTCGACGATCTGCGTCAAAATGCAAAGGACGCATTGGAGCCCTTCTCGCGGGAAGAATTTGACGATGTCGCAATGGCACTTGTCGATGTGCGACAATTCCTAGAAGCGCGCTTTGGCGCGCTGATGGCGGAAGAAGATGCATACTACGAAGCAGGCGCGATCTTCAGTGCAGACGCTGACACCTACAATAATCGTGTCGATCAATGCCAGAACGCTCCACTTCTCGCGACTGGGTGCGGCGAGCTGGATGCTGAATTCGCACGCCTCACTGCCCGGGACGCAGAGCTTACGGCGATGTTCAATGCCTTTGAGATGCGCGCCGCTTTGCGAGACGACTTTATGCGACGGTTTAGAGACTTGCAGTCCAACCGCGAACTTCGGGACGCTCTGAAACTGTCCGGTAGCTGCGAAGCCGCTGTCGTCACAATCCAGAATAGGCTGCCGGTCAGCACGGAAAGCGTCTACATCACGCCATCTGTCGTTATTTCTGTTCCCTGGAGCGACTGGGACGGTGTCGGAGGCCACAACCTCAACGGCCGCACGGTTGATGTAGTGGTGGACAGGAGCCTAAAGTCAGGTGAGGTCAAAATCGACCCGAGCGGCAACGTTGTTCGCGTGTCCGAGGCGGGCAAAGCGCATAAGGCTGAGATCGCACGCGAGTTCGAGCGCAGGCGGACTGCTTACATGCAAGGCTCGCCTCGATTCCAGAAAAAGTTCGAGACCGACCTAGCTTCTCTGACGGCACGCGCTGCGGTTCCACCAAAGCCATTTACCGCAGCGACGCTACAGCGAAATGCGGTCGCCACGCCTGGACGCGGCGCGCGTCGGTTCGAAGGCGACACACATTTCTTTGTTGACGCAGTGAAAGTCGAACCGGAGGCAGCGAAGATGGTCGAGCTAACTAGCCTGGCGCGGGCGCAAAACGCCGACGTTGTCATGGCGCGTAACGGTCGGCAGGTGCTCGTCTACGATAGCTCAGGCAATCCGCCGATTGTGTACCAAACGCATTCCCCGTCGGCAGCCCTGAGCAAGGTGCATGAACTGTCCACGGCCAAGGCGACGTCCGCGCGCGGTGACGGTCCCATTCGGATTGTCACCGAGGGGATTTCGACCGCAGAGGCTAAGGCGAACACAAAGATCCTTTCAATAAAGGATCATTTGGAAGCCGGTGCGCGGACAGCGCTTGAAGGCGGTGGATCCGGCAAGCCGCCGCCGGGTGGTGGTGTGGCAAAATACCTGTTCCCGGACGGCCCCCGCCCTGACGGTGGGGGCGGGATCTTCGGTCGCATGCTGACGCTTCGTGAGGGAGATCCCATCCGTCTGGGTTTGTTTTTTAAGCGCAAGAAAATCGATTGGAATGGTGCCGTCATTAAAAGCGCCCAGCTTGACGGCAACCGGGTGATTAACAGCATTGAACTCAACGTGGCCAATCAGCCGTCGCGCATGACACTGGTTTACCGCGCGATTTTCGGTCGACAGGCCACGGTGGAGGATGCGGCAAAGTTGGATGCTGCGGCAAAGTCGGCGCTCGATACCGTAAAGATTAAGAATTCTGAACAGATCGGAGACCTCATCACCACAAACAGAGAAGAATTTCTGAAACAGTACAAAGCGGGCGAGGTGGAGCTGCAAATCAGGATTCAGTCGGTTCCGGATTCGTTTGTAGTGACAAACCTTTACCCATCTGCGCCCTTGGACAAGGCCAATGGCTAATACTTCACTCGACTGGACACGCGGGCTTGGTGACATCGCGATACTTACTGCTGTTCCCCTGACGCTAGACGATTTTCGCGCCGACATTGCGGCGCGATCGCATCGTGACGTTCGTGCAGTTCGCGGGGATTATGCCGCGACCGGCCTCGCTGGAAGGCGAGATGACAGCTTGGAGGCCGCGTGGGGCGGTGCCCGTGCGCAGGTTGCGGAGCTTGTCACGCGTCTGTTTGAAGGGTTGGATCCCTCCCGCTTTGCCTATGTCACGACAGATGCCAGAAGCGAGGACATCTACAAGGCTACGGCGACGGGTGCGAAAGTTCTGTTGGTTCTTGCCCACTGGCGCGGGCCCGGTGTTGCGGAGAACGACTTGCGGTTGGGGATGCTGAAGAGGATCGAAGACACCCTGCCAGAGGTCGGCACTTTTTTACGGGTGCACCGTTATTCTGACCACCTTGAAGACCTTGCTTATCTGGCAGATGCACTCTCCGACTGGGTGCATCAGACTCCAAGTCTTGCGATTACTCGTCGTACCGCTCTGGAAGATGCGGCGCCGGATCACGTTGTGCCGGGAAACTGCCTTGAACTACGCGACGGCTTTCACAAGGCCGAGGACGTTGCGTTACAACTTGACGAAGCCTGGAGTGGCGTTTGTGAGCTTGTGATTTGCCACTCGGAGTACCTTGCTCTGGCGCTGAAAGAAGGCCGCGACGACCGGTTGATTATCACTAATCAAACCGCGAAGGATCCGTTTCGCGTTTTACCTGAAGTGCGCGAGATGTTGCTTCGGGCCCAGCTTAGCCCGTTCGCTTATTGCGATGAACGGGCGAGTGTTTTCGAAATCTTTGAAAGAGGACTCCGCGAACATGCATTCCATTGACACTCCAATCGGCCGCGCCGCGCAGAAAGCCCTCGACGGGCTGAAGACCAACGACATGGGCGGCGACCGCGCGAACCTTTTAGCTCCATTTGAAACCGGGCGCGCGGCGGCGCGGCTTTGGTTGAACACGGTCAGCTTCATTCTGGTTGGTGTCGCGGTCTCCCTCGTCATCCTTGTGATCATCTACCGCTCCGACCCAACGGCGCTTGCGGCGTTTTCGACACTTCTCGGACTTGATGTCGCGGCGGCGGTAGCGCTCATCCGGAAAAATGCCCGTGATCTGGCCGAAATGGATTTGGCGCAGGACCTGCTTCAAGGGCTGCCGAACGAACATCGCAAGGACCTGCTACTCGCAATAATTTCAAACAAAGAAACTTCGTAAAAGGAGAATTAGATGGCTGACTACAAATTCTGGTTTACTCTGGCGGTGGCAGCGGGCGTCGGTGTTTTTGCCTTCGCCTTGCAAAATCGTGTGGGCGGTCTCGAGCAGGGGCTTGAAAGCGAGCGGGTGCTTCGCACCGATTTGCAGGAATCCCTTGACGCAACTCGCAACCAGCTCACAGCGATGGAGACCTTACATGCGCAAGGGGTTCAGACGCTTAGTGACAAGATCGACAATTTGGCGCATCCGGTCAAAATTGCTGACACGTTGCTCGAAGGTGATCGTAAAGCGGCATTGCTTGATGCCATGTGGACCGAACACGGTGGATCGCTTGCCGGAAGTAGCGCGCTTGCGGCGCATGTCGCACAGATCATAGCTAACGAATACAGCTCTGAACTGACAGGAAACATTGAGTCGATTGAAGCGCAGGATATCGCAGAAGTACTTGCAGAAAGCGTTGTGTTTGCAGAACTTGTCGCTAAGCTCGCGGCGGATAGAAACTAGACCTTATAGTCTATACAGCGTAAGGATAAGCCAACACCCACTACCAGACAGGTTCTATCAGAGTTCAACGTTCGTTGACGAAAAGCCATGGTTGCGTTGGCGTTCTTTGTACCAGCAATTTTGCATGCGAAATACGACCACGACAAATAACAGCGCTCAACAGAAATAGCGACATCTATGCGCTGTTGCGCCCTCGAAAACGGACATTAAGGCATCCAGTTTGAACTATCGCTTATCCCGAGTCTCGATGATTGATCCCGGTTGCGGCGAAAACACAGCTTGATATCCACCTGTTTTGTAGAGAATGAACGTCTGGTCTGGGGAAACCCCCTGCGAGGCAACAAATAGCACGCCGCAAGCGCGAGCATTTTCTGCGTGAGCAAAGGCTCGACAACAAATGTCCGGTGAGTCCGCCCTGCGGTCGCTCAAGCAAGTCGCAGCGAATGTCTGCATCAAGCCTAAAGCAGACCTTTCACCTTCAGCCATTGCCCCTTTGGTTGCTGCCTGCATTAACATGTCAGCATCGGACAATGCTCTCTTGGCACTTTCCTGCGTTTCGATGGCCAGCACCTCCTCGCTCTCGGATAGATAGAACTGGCGGAACCTGTGAACCGAACTCTTGCTGATGCCATCGAAACGTCCCGTAATGCCCCTCACTCCATCGTCAGTTTGATGATGAAGTTGATCAGGGCTTCCCGCTCTTGATGCTTCAGGACACTGAACGTGTGAGCCATGCTCAATCCTCCTCTATGCCCACCTGCGACCACGAGAATACGTGTCAGGCGAACAAATCTTCTATCTGGGCCGTAGATATGTGCTCAAGGTTATTGATGCTGAGGGTGGGCTGGAAACAGTTCGCCTCAAGGGAAACCGTTTGGAGGTCGTAGCTAAGACCAGAGATCAACCCAAAATACGCGCCCGTGTTCGCGCATGGTACCGTGTCAAAGGGCGTGATTATATTGCCCGTCGGCTCAAGCTCATGGTCCCATCGTTGCCATGGGTTGAAAAAGAGCCGCCATTTCGGTTTCTGGAAATGTCACGCCAATGGGGAAGTTGCACCCCCAAGGGCGAGATCATTCTGAACCCGCATCTGATTAAGGCCCCACGCCAGTGCATTGACTATGTCCTCGTCCATGAAATGGCGCACTTGAAACACCATGATCACAGTTCTGATTTTTGGGCGATCATTGACACCTACGCAGGCGAGTGGCGAGCGGCCAAGCGTCATCTAGATGGGCTGGTGGAAGTGCTGTTGCGAGACTAGGTTTTTGGCTCATGTACTACTGCGAAACGCTTATTTGGTGCTTAGCGAGGAAGAATTGCTGTGGCAGCTACACGCGAATGACGATCAGGTTGCTGCAGGCGAGTTGGCTCGGCGTCGGGTGTTGAAAGCGGTGTCGCAGCATAAATGAGAGGGTAACGGGAACCCTGCGAGGACCCAAGCCAATATATCGGCAAATGTGCTCGCCGATATTATCTCTAAAGCGCTGTAATTGTTAGGGAAATTTTGGTGCTGCTGGAGAGAATTGAACTCTCGACCTCTCCCTTACCAAGGGAGTGCTCTACCTCTGAGCTACAGCAGCGCTGTGGGCGGGTGATTAGACTCAAACGAAACGCGGCGCAAGGGTGTCTGGACGGTTTTTTTCGCCTCCTGTAGAGAAAGACCATGACGGATAAAAATTCACCCAAAAAACAAGGCAAACCCGGGGATGCGCGCGAACAGCGGCTGAAGGCGGCGCTGAAGGCGAATATGGCGCGGCGCAAGGCGCAGGCCAAGGCGCGGGCGGCATCCGGGGGTAATGCCGACAAGGATGAGGGATAAGAGCAGATGGATTCGATTCTGGTGATGGGCAACGGCCCGCTGAACGGTCAGATACCGATTGCGGGGGCCAAGAACGCGTGTCTGACGCTGATGCCCGCGACCTTGCTGAGCGAAGAACCGCTGACGCTGACCAACGCGCCACGCCTCAGCGACATCAAGACGATGACGGCTTTGCTGCAATCGCTGGGGGCCGAGGTGTCGTCGCTGCAAGACGGTCAGGTGATCGCAATGTCGAGTCACAACCTGACCAGTCACACTGCAGACTATGACATTGTGCGCAAAATGCGTGCGTCAAACCTCGTTTTGGGCCCTTTGCTGGCGCGGTTCGGGCAGGCCGTTGTGTCGCTGCCCGGTGGTTGCGCGATTGGCGCGCGTCCGATGGATTTGCATGTCGAGGGGCTCGAGGCGCTGGGTGCCGAGATCGAGCTTAAGGATGGTTATCTGCACGCCAAGGCTCGGGGCGGTCTGAAAGGCGCAGTACATGAGATGCGCTTTGCGTCTGTCGGTGCGACCGAGAATATCGTCATGGCCGCCACGCTGGCCAAAGGCACCACGGTTCTGAAGAACGCCGCGCGCGAACCCGAGATCGTCGATCTGGTCGAATGCTTGCGCAAGATGGGCGCACAGATTTCGGGCGAGGGGACCCCGACAATCGAGATTCAGGGCGTCGATCGTTTGCACGGTGCAACCCATCAGGTTGTCACTGACCGGATTGAGCTGGGCACCTATATGCTGGCCCCTGCGATGTGTGGTGGTGAGGTCGAACTGCTGGGTGGGCGCATGTCGCTGGTCGATTCTTTCGCGGCCAAGCTGGACGCCGCAGGGGTCAGCGTTGCTGAAACCGAAAAGGGCCTGAAAGTGGCCCGCAAAAATGGCCGGGTGCGGGCCGTGGATGTGGTGACTGAGCCGTTCCCGGGCTTCCCGACCGACCTGCAGGCGCAGATGATGGCGCTGATGTGTACGGCCGAGGGCACTTCGGTACTTGAGGAGCGCATTTTCGAGAACCGTTTCATGCATGCTCCGGAACTTGTTCGCATGGGCGCGAATATCGAGGTACATGGCGGTACCGCGACCGTGACAGGCGTCGAACGCCTGAAAGGTGCGCCGGTGATGGCGACAGATCTGCGCGCCTCGGTCTCGTTGATTTTGGCGGGACTGGCGGCAGAGGGTGAAACGACGGTCAGTCGGGTCTATCATCTGGATCGCGGATATGAGCATGTGGTGCGCAAGCTGGAAGGCGTGGGTGCAAAGATTGAACGGATCAAGGGCGAATGACAGACGCAAGTTTTGAAGACGGGCGCGAAGCCCCGCTGAATCTGGGGGCCGAGGATGCAGATGACCTGCAGGTCATCTCGACCCTGGCGCAGGATGCGGTCTTTCCGGTGACCGAAATGAAATGGCAACCATCGCAGCGCCGCTTTGGCCTGTTGCTGAACCGCTTTCGCTGGGAAGACAAAGACGCCGCTGCCCGCCGTGATCGCCCGTTTGAACGGGTGCAGTCGGTGTTGGTCTTCGATTCAGTTCTGTCGGTGGCCAGTCAGGGCATTGACCGCAGCGAGAAAGACATGGTTATGTCCTTGCTGTCGATCGATTTCGAACCGGGCGCGGATGGCGCGGGCCAGGTCTTGCTGACCCTGGCGGGCGATGGCGCGATCCGCCTGAAGGTCGAGGCGCTGGATGTCACGCTCAAAGACGTCACACGCCCCTATCAGGCTCCATCCGGTCAGGCCCCGCATCACCCCGAATAGATGCAGAATAAGCGGGGTATTTCTCAGGCGTTCTACAAATCGCCCGAAGGCGTCGCGCTGCGCCCTGCTACCGTGTTTGACGTGTTTGACCTCAGCCGGGTTCTGATCCGGTCGATCACGCAGCTTTGCGTGGCCGATCACAACAATGATCCGGAACATCTGAAGCAATGGACCGCAAACAAGGACCCGGCCACCATCCGGGGCTGGTTCAGGCCGGGGTCTCAGATCTGGCTGGCCGAACGGCATGGGCAGGTGGCTGCTGCAGGAGGCTTGTTTGAGACGGGGAAGATAACCTTGTTGTATGTCGACCCGGATCACACAGGTTTCGGTATGGGCGCCGCGCTGCTCAACCGGCTGGAGCGGCAACTGACCGAATGCGGCTGCACCGAGGCACATCTGGATGCTACCCGGACCGCGCGGGAGTTCTATTTGAATCACTGCTGGCAACCCGAGAACACACCAGGCGACTGGAACGGAATTCCGCAATTCCCCATGCGCAAATCGTTGCACCCCGGGGACTGAGGGTTGAGGCCGCGCCCCACGGGCGATATGTCCCGTGGCGCAACGCCCGGAGTGCCAGATCATGCCCGTCTTCCTAGATATCACGTCTTCCGATTTTGAAGCCGCTTTTCAGACCTTGCTCTCGGCCAAGCGCGAGGACAGCCCGGATGTAGACGCGGTCGTGGCGCAGATCATCGACGACGTGCGCAACCGGGGCGACGCGGCGGTCATCGAACTGACTGCGAAATTCGACCGGCTGGACCTGACACCTGCAACGCTGGCCTTTAGTGCACAAGAAATCGAGGATGCGGTGACGCAGGTTTCGACTGCAGACCGAGTCGCGCTGGAACTGGCCGCCATTCGCATCCGGGCCTATCACGAAAAACAGCTGCCTTCAGATCACAGTTGGACGGACGAGGCCGGAGCGACCTTAGGCTGGCGCTGGTCTGCGGTCTCTGCCGCGGGGCTTTATGTGCCGGGTGGGCTGGCCTCTTACCCGTCGTCGGTCCTGATGAATGCTATCCCGGCAAAAGTGGCGGGCGTGGAACGGCTGGCTATCGTCGTGCCCACGCCGGACGGGAAGGTGAACCCGCTGGTGCTGCTGGCGGCACAATTGTCGGGCGTGGACGAAGTTTATCGCATCGGCGGAGCGCAGGCCGTGGCGGCGCTGGCCTATGGCACCGACACCATCGCGCCGGTCGACAAGATCACCGGTCCGGGCAATGCCTTTGTGGCTGCTGCCAAACGGCGCGTATTCGGCAAGGTTGGCATCGACATGATCGCGGGCCCTTCGGAAATTCTGGTCATCGCGGACAAAGATAATGACCCCGACTGGATTGCGCTGGACCTGCTCAGCCAGGCCGAACATGACGAAAGCGCGCAATCGATCCTGATCACCGATGATGCTGAATTTGGCCAATCTGTTGCACAGGCCGTCGAGAAACGGCTTGAAACCCTGCAACGCCGTGCCATCGCCGGGGCCAGCTGGCGCGACTTCGGCGCCATCATCACCGTGCGCAATCTGGACGAGGCAGCGACGCTGTCGAACCGTATCGCCCCCGAACATCTGGAGCTTTGCGTCGCCGACCCTGCAGCACTCAGCGCTAAAACCATCCACGCTGGGGCGATCTTTCTGGGCCAATACACGCCCGAAGCCATCGGCGACTATGTCGGCGGCCCCAACCACGTACTGCCGACCGCACGTTCCGCACGGTTTTCTTCGGGGCTCAGTGTAATGGACTTTTTCAAACGCACCACGCTCAGCCAGATGACGCCCGAAGCCCTGCGCGCCATCGGCCCCGCCGCCGAACAACTGGCGCAATCCGAAAGCCTCGAGGCGCATGGATTGTCGGTAACCGCACGCTTAAAACGGCTGAACGGCTGAATTGATGCAAAGACCCAGACCTTATGGCGCTTCTGTACGTTGCCCAACGAAATTCGTTGTTATAGGTCTGTGCTGACGTAAGGATTGTGACCGTAAAGATGACCTACATCTCGCATATCGAACTGGATGACCGAAACCTGCCGCCGCCAACGCCCGAGATCGAGCAGGAGCGCAAGGTTGCCATATATGATCTGCTGGAAGAAAACAGCTTTGCACTGCCCAAACGCGATGACCGTGTCATCCCTGATGGGCCGTATCACGTGCAGCTGTCGATCCGTGACAAACGGCTGGTCTTCGATATCGAAACAGAGGCCAACGAAAAGGCTGTCGAGTTCCATTTGTCGCTCGGCCCGTTCCGGCAGGTGGTCAAGGATTACTTCCAGATCTGCGAAAGCTATTTCGACGCTGTAAAGTCGCTGCCGCCCAGTCAGATCGAAACCATCGACATGGCCCGGCGGGGCATTCACAACGAAGGCAGCCGCGTATTGCAGGAGCGACTTGAGGGGAAAGCCGAAGTGGATACTGACACCGCCCGACGCCTCTTCACGCTGATCTGCGTGTTGCATTTCGGGAGCTGACGCGTGAAGCCTCTGCCGCAGTCGGTCCTGTTTTGTTGCGACCACAACTCGGTTCGGTCGCCGATGGCCGAAGGGCTGATGAAGAAGTTTTATGGCACGGGCACCTATGTGCAGTCGGCAGGCGTTCATAACGATCTGGAAATCGACGGGTTCTGTATCGCCGCCTGCCAAGAAGTCGGTGTGGAACTGTCCCGCCATCGCTCTCGCTCTTTTGACGAGATGCAGGAATGGGGCGACGACCTCAGCTCATTTGATCTGATCGTGGCGCTTTCGCCTGCCAGTCAGCGTCTGGCGCTGGAGCTGACCCGGGTTTTTCATCTGGATGTCGATTATTGGCCAATTATGGACCCTACCGGGATGGGCGAGACCCGCGAACAAAAGCTACATCACTACCGCCAGACCCGCGATCAGATCATCAAGCATCTGAAAGAGCTCTGGGGCGAACCTACGGAATGATCATGAACCAGACCGTCAAAACCTATTTCGAAGCCTTCAACGCGGGTGACGTAGATGGCATGCTGACCTGCTTGTCCGATGACGTGGCCCATCACGTGAACGAAGGCCAGATCCGCACTGGCAAGGACAAGTTCGCGGCTTTCAGCGCTCATATGAACCGCTGTTACAAAGAGAATCTGACCGACATCGTTGTGTTCGAGGCCGAAGGCGGCACCCGCGCGGCGGCTGAGTTCATCGTCAACGGCACCTATCTGAAGACAGACGAGGGCCTGCCTGACGCATACGGTCAGACCTACCGCCTGCCCGCCGGGTCGTTCTTTGATCTCAAAGACGGCAAGATCACCCGCGTTACCACATATTACAACTTGGCGGACTGGACCAAACAGGTCTCGAATGGCTGAAGTCACCTCCGTCCGTCCTCTGACCGGAGCGGCGCTGGAGGCCGCTCTGGATGATGTCGCCCGCCTTCGGATCAAGGTATTTCACGCCTGGCCGTATCTTTTTGACGGCGATCTCAAGTATGAGCGCAAATATCTGCAATCCTACCGCGATAGTGACAAGGCCATTGTGGTCGGCGCCTTCGACAAAGACCACCTGATCGGCGCGTCAACCGGCGCACCCCTGATCGATCACGCCGAAGATTTTGCAGCGGCTTTTGAGGGTACCGGCCTTGATCTGAACGATATCTTCTATTGCGCGGAATCGGTGCTGTTGCCGGAATATCGGGGGCAGGGCGTCGGCCACAAATTCTTTGACGAACGCGAAGCCCACGCCCGCGCGCTGGGCTTCACCAAATGCGCCTTCTGCGGCGTTCAGCGCCCCGCCGACCACCCGATGCGCCCCGCCACCTACCGCCCATTGGACACCTTCTGGCAGGCGCGAGGGTATCAGCCTTTAACCGGTGTGATTGCGCAATTCCCGTGGAAGGATATCGGTAAGGAGGAGGAGACTCTGAAGCCGTTGCAGTTCTGGATCAGGGATTTGTAGAGGACTGCTATGCGGACAAAGCAGGCGTCTAACCAATACAGCCGAATGCTCTGGTACGATATTCACTCAGGCAAATGGAAACCTTCCACAACGTAGTAAAAATTCTCATAGGCTGCGAAGTGCTCAGCCTTGACAGCATCTTCCTTATTGCCTCTCTTGCCCTCAGGTGTGATCCAATCAAGGCTGAGCGGCAATGCCGCTTCGCAAAGCTGGTGCAACTGCGTCCTTGCCAACTCAACCCCAATCTCTGTTGTCACCAAAGTATCGAGGTCTGTGGTTCGAAGGAGGTCGATAATTTGTTGTAAATCATCACGCTGCGCGTCGCTTGGGAAAGCGTCAATAAGCGCATCTAGCGCAGCGAGGTCCTTTGAAGACTCTCCACCGCAGGCCCATTTAATCGCTACCGGAACAAGAACAAACTCAAAACCAAAAAAAGCACTAGAGGCTGGATAGCTTTCGCCGGATAGCTGAGCAGGTAAGCTGAGGCTGGCTGAGACCGCCATGGGAAGAAAAATCCGCATTCTGCATTCCTACCATTACTTTGTCTCAATACTATCGGGAAATCAAAAAGCCCTCGCAGACACTATTCGCCACCGTAGCGATGGGCAACATGGGTTCAGAGCGGTCATCTGGAGTTTTCAATTGAACATTGAGTCAGTCCCGAGGGCCTTCATGTCTGCTATGCGGACTTTGCCGACATTGACGTCAGCGACGCTGAAGCGCCCAATGACAGTTTAGTTTGGCGTTGTGGCACCTTCGAAAATAGCTAAATCACAGGATGCAACCTTGTCGAGTATTTCCTTGTATGGACGATGTTCCGGTCCAAGGTAGTAGTCTTTGGCTGCCTCTTTGCTGGGGAATTCCATCAAGATTAGGCGTCCCTTGGGCAGGTTTCCTTGTATCACTTCAAAGTCCTCAGTAACGGCAAGAGGTTTACCGCCATACTTGAGCAAAATCGCGTGCGCCTTCGGAAGATAGTCTCGGGCATGTGTTTCTGCATCTTCGACGCGGAGGAAAGTCAGCATGTAGGCGGGCATGGTTTGATCCTTTGAGGGCCAGTGTATCTCTGGTCCACAAGCTGAACATTGGTTACAAAACATCAAGTAGGCACCTTAAGGTAACCATGGAAAAAGTGGAATGAAGCCGATAAGCAAAGAAGAATACGACCTGAAATGCTCTACGCGTCAGTTGTTTGAACTAATGTCGGAGAAGTGGGTGCCAGGGTTAATATATACGCTTTCTCTTGGTCCCCAACGCCCCGGAAAATTGGCCGGGCGTTTGCAGGGCATTTCAAAAAAGATGCTAACGCAAACCCTGCGCAATCTCGAAGACTGGGGTGTAGTTAAGCGCACGGTCTATGATGTGGTCCCGCCACATGTGGAATATTCACTGACGTCGTTGGGTGAAAAGATGGTTGAGCCAATTGCCCTCGTCCACGACTGGGCTCAGGAAAACCGAGAGGACATAGCCAAAGTGTTCGGCAATCGGCTTGCTTCCAAAACGTCTTGAAACCCAAATCTATTTCGTCGTTTCCTTTTGACCAAAAAAGCACGACCGCTTTGGGCTCAAACCGGTCATTCCCCTAGGAACGAAGAATTAACCTGTACACTTCGCGGCGGTCTCTTCTAGTCTCGCGCCGAGCAGACCCAAAGGAATAGGCCGCCATGAAAGTCGCAACCGCCGCTTATAATCTCGACTGGCTCGACAGTTGGGCGCAGTACGAAGACAAGCTGAACCGCTGGGTGTCCGAGGCCGCAGGGCAGGGGGCCGAGTTGCTGGTCTTTCCCGAATATGGCGCGATGGAGTTGTCGACCCTCGACGGGACCGATGTTGCAGGCGATCTGGAGCGCTCAATCCACGCCGTATCCGATCAGATGGAGGATGTACAAAACCTTCATTGCCGTCTCGCCAAGGCGTACAAAACCTACATTCTGGGTGCTTCCGCCCCGGTAATTGACAGCGAGGGCCGCCCGGTGAACCGTGCGGCGTTCTATGCCCCGGATGGCGGCTGCGATCATCAGGACAAGCAGATCATGACCCGGTTCGAGCGCGAGGATTGGGATATCGCTCCGGGCGGTCCGTTGAAACTTTTCAACACTGCATTGGGCAAAATCGGAGTGTTGATCTGTTATGATAGCGAGTTCCCATTGCTGGGCCGCGCGCTGAGCGAGGCAGATCTGATCCTTGTCCCGTCCTGTACCGAAGCGTTGTCGGGTTATTGGCGTGTGCGGATTGGCGCAATGTCAAGATCGTTGGAAAATCAATGCGTTACGGTAATGGCTTCGTTGGTCGGAAGTAACGGCTGGTCCCAGGCGGTGGATATGAACACCGGAACGGGTGGTGTGTTTGGCCCGCCCGACAAGGGCTTTCCAGCCACCGGTGTTCTGGCCGAGGGGCTTTTGAACCAACCCGGATGGACTTATGCGGATGTCGATCTGTCCGCCATCGCCGAGGTCCGCGCCGACGGGCATGTGCTGAACAGAACCCACTGGGAAGAACAGGGCCCCCGAGTCGAATCGGTCACAATATCCGCCCTTTAGGTGATTCCGCCCTTGAAATAGCGATAAAATAAGCTCATTTAGCGCACATCCCCGCAGATTCTGCGGGCGCAACGTAATGATGGAGACAACATGGCCAAGGAAGATACGCTCGAATTTCCCGGTGTCGTGAAGGAACTCCTGCCTAATGCGACGTTTCGGGTCGAGCTGGAAAACGGCCATGAGATCATCGCACATACGGCAGGCAAGATGCGCAAGAACCGCATCCGTGTTCTGGCCGGCGACAAGGTGCAAGTCGAAATGACCCCCTATGATCTGACCAAGGGTCGGATCAACTACCGCTTCAAGTAACGCCTGCCGCAATGGCGCTTATTCTAGGATCGGGCAGCCCCAGGCGGCTGGACCTGCTGTCACAGCTTGGCGTGCAGCCCGATGCCATTTGCCCCCCTGATATCGACGAAACGCCTTTGAAAGGCGAGCTTCCGGTTCCGTATTGTAATCGCATCACGCGCCAAAAAGTTCAGGCGATTCAGGCTAATAGCGGAGATGTCACCCTTTGCGCAGATACCACCGTAGCTTTGGGGCGCCGCATTCTGGGCAAACCTGAAAATGCGGGTCAGGCCGCGGAATTTCTGCATGCTCTGTCCGGTCGGCGGCATCGCGTGATTACCTCGGTCGCCGTACGACGGGGAGATCGCATACTGCAACGGGATGTCGTCTCTCAGGTCAAAGTCAAACGCCTGTCAGATGTCGAGGTCAACGCGTATCTGGCGACCGGAGATTGGCAGGGCAAAGCAGGCGCTTACGCCATTCAGGGGCCCGCAGGCGCTTTCATTCCCTGGATTTCAGGATCGTTCACAGGCATCGTAGGCCTGCCCCTGTCCGAGACCGCGGCTTTGCTGCAAGGTATCGGCTATCCACTGTATCGCGAGGCACCATGAAGGGTCGCACCATCGTTCTGGACCATATCCAAGACCGCGAGGCCGCCGCTCTGATGGTCGATGGCAAGCTGGACGATTTCCTGATTGCCGCTGACGCACCCACGCCGGGTACCATCTATCGCGCTCGAGCTGAACGCCCGGTCAAGGGGCAGGGGGGCATGTTCCTGACGACACCCGACGGGCCTGCTTTCCTACGACAGATCAAAGGTTTAGCGCCCGGTGACAAGTTGTTGGTGCAGGTCGGCGGCTATGCTGAACCCGGCAAAGCCATCCCAGTGAGCAATCGTATCCTTTTCAAAAGCCGCTACGCCATTGTCACACCTGAAGCTCCGGGCCTGAACATCTCGCGCAGCATCAAGGACGAGGACATACGCGATCAATTGCTTGAGATTGCTCATGCGCACATGGGCGACAGCGCTTATGGCCTGATCCTTCGCTCCTGCTGCGCGGGCGCGGATGCTGAAGATATCGCCGAAGATATCTCAGCCATGTTGACGCAGGCCGAACAGGTGATGAGTGACGAAGGGGCCGAGCCTGAACTGCTCAGCGAAGGCGACAGCCCGCATATTCTTGCCTGGCGTGACTGGACTGACCCGGCCGAAGTTATAACCCGGGCCGGCGGTTTCGAAACCCACGGTGTTCTGGACGCGCTGGACGTGGTGCGCAGCAAGTCCGAGCCTTTGCCGGGCGGCGGTCACCTCTATATCGAGCCCACACGCGCACTGGTTGCCGTTGATGTGAATACCGGAGCGGATACGTCGCTGGCGGCGGGCACCAAAGCTAACTTTGCATGCGCCAAACTGCTGCCACGGGCCTTGCGCGTGCGCGGGCTGGGAGGGCAGATCACATTGGATCTGGCACCTATGTCCAAAAAAGAGCGACGCGGGTTTGAATCCGCTTTGCGTGCTGCGTTCAGATCAGACCCGGACGAGACGATTCTTGCCGGCTGGACCCCTCTGGGTCATTTTGAGTTGCAACGGAAACGTGGCCGCGTCCCTGTAGCGGAGATCCTGAATTGAGCTGCCCGATTTGCAGAAAAGATACCGCGCAGAAATTCCGTCCATTCTGTTCAAAGCGATGTGCCGAGATTGATTTGGCCAAGTGGCTGAACGGCTCGTATGCGGTTCCGTCACAGCGCGAAGAGGACCTTGAAGCCGAGGTTGACGCGCAGGAACTCACGCCAAAGCGACCGCATTGAAAAAATGTGAAAAAGCCTCTGGACACTACCGGTAGCAAGTCATAGAAGGCCTCCACCCAACGACGAACGTCGTTCCCGTGCCCGGGTAGCTCAGGGGTAGAGCAGTGGATTGAAAATCCTCGTGTCGGTGGTTCGATTCCGCCCCCGGGCACCATCCCTTCACATAAGAGATTTATTTCAAGGACTTAGAGACAGACCTTGCCCCACCTGGCAACATGGGGTTGGAAAGTGGGACACTTTTGTTCCCTTTTTGAACATTTGACATGCGGCGTAGGGCGCTTTCGGCACAGGTCTTTTGGCTTGCCGCACGGGTGTACCGTGTCACCTCTTTTGACGTGCGGTGCCCGGTAATGGCCATGATCTCTTGTTCGGTGCAGCCCAGTTCCGCGAGTCGCGCGGCGGCAGCCTTGCGTAGTCCGTGGACAGAACAGTTCTTCAAACCGGCCTCATCGCACCACTTGCGGAAACGATTGCCAAAACCGTTTGAGGTAAACGGTCGATTGAACGCCGTAACCAAGAATGTCAGATCGCCGGTTTGGCTTTCGTCCAGAATCCGTTGCAACTCGGGGATGATAGGGATTTCCATCCGAACAGGTTTGTTTTTGCGATTTTTGTGTTGGGTAAATGACAGCCACCCGTCTCGAACGTGTTGCTTGCCGAATTGTACCAGATCGGCGCGGCGCTGCCCTGTGTAGAGAGCGAGCGCCAATGCGAGGCGGGCAGAAGTACCGACAGCGCGGGTGTTTTCGAATTTCTCAATTTCGTCCAGCGTCCAAGAGTGAAACCCGTCTGCATTGCCTGCCAGGTACTCAACACCAGAAGCAGGGTTTTTGCGGTGCCGTCGGGTAGCGTTGGGGTACCAGAGGGCGTGTGCTTGAATGCTCCGACACGAGACGGGTCGGGGTAACCTGCCACGAGCAAAGAACAAGCGTATCAATCATCTACGTTTGCCAAACTGCTGTTATCAGCGTCAGAAATCGAGCTTCGAAGAGTAAGGTGCGCCTGCAAGCCGAGAACTGAAGGAACCCAGGGCATGGAAACGTGCTCATGCCAACAACACTCCGATTAGCCAAATGAAAAAGAGTGCCGGTGCTCGAGCTGCCATCAAGGCAATGAACGATCTCCTGGAGGGGATGGAACCGTGCCATCTTCTGACATCTTCACGACACCGCCGCCGTATTTGTAAGAACGCACTTCCAAGTCCTTCATCGTGAACCGGACATACTGCGTCCCTTTTGCTCCGTGCCTGCCGTATGATTGCGGCATGGCGCGCCTGCTAAAATCACAACCGGCATCACTCTAGCCTCGCTAGCCTGACGCCACACGAGTACACCGTATGAAAGTGGAGCGGCTTCAGCGTCTACCGAAACAGATGAAACTCGTCGCGCTGGTCAATTGTTAGCGTGCGGGGGAGACGCGCGGCGACGTCCTCGATAAAATCTTCCGCGGTGCCGACCGGTATCGAGTGGCTATGAAAGCTTCCCAATGCTGTCGCAGCATCTAACCGCATAGGGTTGCCACCAAGTGCAAACGCAATGTATTCGCTTCCGCCACCAACGTTGTACTCCAAAAGGACGCTACCATCGTGTGCATCGGCTACTGTGATCGTTTTCGAGCTGGCCACCACGATTTTGTTACCGCAAGGTGTGAAAGCAATTCGTTTGGCGCCAAAGTTCCCAAGGCTGATTTTCGTTATTTGTTCCCCGGTTTCAAGCAAGACGATATCAACTACTGAGCCCTCGGGATTTAAAGCCGCCATTCTTCGCTCGTTTCGTGAGAACGCTACGCGGCTGCAATTGAAACTGCACAAAGGTTCGAGTGACGAGGCGTCGCGCAGAATTGTTTCGTTGTTGGCCGCGGAAGCGATGTACTTGCCGCTGGGTGACGCCAGCACTTGGTGGATTGGGCCAGTGTTACCGTCCCGCCAGGAAGGCGGTTTCCCGGTTTGCGGATTGTCCTGAACCTGAAGGGTACCATCTTTTAGCATGAAAGTCGGTGATGGTGCGCCGGAAAACGTAAGCTCAAGTTGCCCTGTCGAGAGGTCCCAGGCCTCGATGGAGTGATCAACCAGCCCGAGAGCCAATTTCCTATCATTTGCAAAAAAGCACGCGCATGAACAGCGCGCGCGCCCTCCCTTAATCCGGGCAACAACGGACCCGCCTGAGGTATCGAAAACCGTGCAGTTAAAATGATCCAAGACTGCAAGCAATGACCCGTCGTCTGAGAAAAACATCTCGAAGCTTGTAGGATCCGCTTCGAGGTTTTTTGATACAACTTCGCCCGTTGAAGTATCGAGAATCCACGTTCCCTCGTAGTCAACAGACATGGCCGCGCGACCGGTTTCTGCGTGCAGCGCTGCGGACGCAGCCTTGGTAACTCCCTGAATGCTCAAATAACGCGTTTTATCATATTGGTGATAAACTACGGAAGTCAGCGTTAGATCGCGACTTGAGTTTTCTTTCGTCAGAGTCACATCAAAGGAATGCACTTCCAGATTAGGGTCCGCGGCCCAGTAGACTATTGATCCATGGTCCCAATCGGTGGCCATGATTTGGCTTCCATCCTCTGCGAAAGAGATTTGCTTTACCGAAGAGGGGCTTATGAGATTGAAGTCTTCGGTATCGAGTTCGGACTTCATGCAGCGAATCGTGCCATCCGCCAATGCAAGTGCCAACCGCCCATCAGGTGCAAAATCCATCGAATAGACGCCGCCATCTGCGAGTGACCTTGGAGGGGGCGAGAAAGCGCGAAGGAGTTTTCCGCTACTCACTTCATGGACGAAAACGTCCCCATTACTTCCAAGCCCTGTACCTGCAGCCCACCTTGCGCCATCGTGCGAAAAGGCTAGGCAATTTACCGGCCGAGTAGGGAAGGCACTTTGCCGTCGCCGTGAAAACATGCGAGAAAATAGGCTTCGTCTGTCCTGGTACAGTTGTTGCTCGTGCGATTTAGTACCTGATGCGAGGATCCAAGTTCGCACTCGCCCGAGGGCACAGCCGGTAGCTAGCACATCGCCGTTCGGTGATAGAGAAAAGGCTGTAACAGGCATGTCTTCTTGTGCGATCGCCGCAACTTCGACGCCCGTTGCGACATCAAATACTTTCACAGTGTTGTCCGAAAACCTCGTTGCAATGCGCTTGCCATCGCCTGAGAAAGTCAGTTCTGCCGAAGGCCATGGATGTTCGGGAAGCTTCGTGACAAGTTTCCCGCTTTCCGCGTCCCATATTTCCACCGAATGTTCGCCCAAAGGAACTGCAAGGAACCGCGCGTCGGAGGACAAACTGATATCACGATACATCACCCGAATGCCTTGGTTCAGGGGCATCTCCAAGACCTGACCCTCGCGAAACACAAGACAAACGCCATCTTCTGTGCGAAGAGCGAATACGCCCATTTTCTTAGAGAAGGAAACCGCAACGGCGCGATATTTTCGGACGTTTGTTCGTTTCATCTCGCGCCGTTTAATTTCGGACTCGTGCAATAGCTGAAAACACTGCCTAGAGATGGGTATTTCGACATCCATACCGACCCGAGGCAGTCCCTCAAGTGCAAGCAGGCCGGCAGTTACGTGGTCTCCAGACTTTTGGAGTTGTTCGCCACGTTCAGAAACGGATCGGGCGTTGCGAAGCCAGTATTCGCGGTGGTGCCTTCGGGACTCCCCGATAAAAGCCGATTCTTCAGAGGTAAGCAGCCCGGGAGCGGCTGCCAGAATCTCCTTGCCACGTGACGCCATCCACGCTGGAAGCAACCTATTGTTAGATTCACCGGATTCCGCCCAGCGTTTCTTCGCGCTCCGAATTTCGTCTCTCAAAGCAAAGAACTTCTCGAACTGAGCAATCCAGGTCGAGAGGGCAGGCCACGCTTGGATCAGCGCTTCGTGAGCGAGTTCGAAGAAGTCTCCGCTACTAAGCGACGTCGTACGCGAAAGTAGCCGCCTGTCTGCGAGGCGCTCGGCAAGCCGGCGCGTGGTATCGCCGAGCCCAGCCGCCGCGACTCGCAGCTTGCTGGCTTGGCCGTCCTCCGTTACAGTCACAAGTTCGCGAAAAAGGTCAGGCAGTGCCGTTCTCATGTCTTCGGGCAGCCCAACCTCCTCCTTGGCGATGTAGCTGGCGAGGACCGCTTGAAGAAGTGGTTCGTCCGCCGCGCTGTTCCGGCTTGCCTCCGGTGCTGCGAGGCAGCGCTCATCTGGGCGGTACAAATTGCGTAGCGCGAATGCTAGGAGCGGAAGCGCTCCGCGCTCGCTTACACCTGCATCGATTAGTTCGGATGCGATCGAGTCGTTGACGGCCGCGCCGACTAGCGCCGCCGGGCCGCGGACAATCTCGGAAATCGCTTCTGCTCCCGGTGGTGCCAGAGTGAAGATATTGCCTCGGAGCAGTCCGGCGAATTCTTCTGTCCGCAAGACATCGGCGAGGAAGTCTGCTCGAATGGTCAGCAACAGACTGACACCGCCCTTTGCCGCCAATGTCTCCATTATGGCGAATGTGCGCTTAAGCTCTGCGGGCTCCAAGCGGCGCGCCTCTTCGAACTGATCAAGCACTAGGAGGCGTCGCTCTATCTCCCCATTGTTACTGCCCGCAGCGTTGAACTGGCTGACAAGCAGTTCTGGGCTTTGGAGCCAGCGTTCAGCGAGCAGGTTTGGCCTGTCGCGATCCTCAGGCTCAAGCCAATCCTGAAGTGCTTCAACCGTCGCGCCCACTGGGTCGCGTAGGTCGAGACGTGCATAAGCAGTCTTCCAGCCAGCTCGCTTCAGGCGAGGGACCACGCCCGCCATGGCAAGCGACGATTTTCCCGTGCCCGATGCCCCGGTTAGCGCAACTAACGCTCTCTTTTTTTCTGCGCTTTCGAGCCAGTTGCAGAGCTCATTCGTCTCCGACCGTCGGCCGAAAAACACGGGCTCGTCCCCCGCCCCGAGGGCACGAAGTCCGGGATAGGGTTCACCGTCGAAACTTGGTGTTGTGCGAGAGCTTTGCTCGGTGCGGATTTCTTTCAACCTATCGTACACTAACTGATCTAGCTGTTGGCGGACTCTCTGGCGGAAATCGTCAATGTCGTTGTAGTTGTTGACCGTCATAAGTCTGGTTTCACGCAAACGTTCCACAAAGGACTCAAGAGCTTGGCGCTGGTCGATCTGTTCGCCTGCCTCCTTTTTGGACATGGCCGGCGGCGGATATGCAGTACATTGGAAAAAGAGCACTGTGGCATGTGAGGATGCGGCAAGCGCGTCGTCGAGCTCCCATTCAGTGCCAGATAGGTACGGCGACCCGTCTGGCCGCACTGAGTCTAGCAGAGGTGTTCCCATCCGCGATTTGACGATGCCGACCACAATATCGCACTCCGAGGGCCGGGGTAGCCATCGATCGACCGATGCTTGCGGAGGTATGTCCGCGACCATCGGAATCTGCCGATCAGGATCGTCGTAGCGGTGCAGGATGACATTCAATTCGTCGATTACGAATGGGCTCTTGGCAATTTCGCGTTCTACGATGCTCTGGACAATTGCACGTTCTTCCATAACGTCAGAAGGCGAGGATACGAAAATCCGCAGATTAGGCCGCGTGAGATTACCACCGTTAGCCACTGGCTTGGCCCCGTGATTCCATCCGCCGCGCTGATTGACGTAGCGGCGGGCCAGCACAGCACTTTGAAACCGGCATGGACGAGCTCACGCACTTGCTAATCATACCTAAACTCTGAGGCTAAGCCATCCCTTGGTCAACCTTCTTAAACTCAGAGGGTACAAATCTCGGAGACAAACCGGTAGCGAATTTGCTAATTTTACAGTCTTTCGGGTCTCAAGAAATGAGGGGCCCTTAAGTCGTGCCAAGCTACAGACTTGAACACGAAACAAGTGGGACACTTTCTACGAATTCTTATGGAAACATGTGGGAAGATTTCGTGTCCCACTTCCTATTAGGCGATTGATTTCGTGTAAGAGAGTGATGCCGCCCCCGGGCACCACTTAATTATATTAACCTACAGATTTTTATGTAAAATTCGAATCAAAGACGAATTATATCCACCTAAATATCCACCTATGAGACCATGGTGCTCGCAATTCTTAATTCGGTTTCGCAGTCCATTCCTTGCTGAGGGAGTAGGCGGGAAACCGTTTCGAGGGTTCGAATCCCTTCGTCTCCGCCATCCACCATTTTGATTCAATTGTGTTCGGTGTTATTTGGCCCCATATGGGGCTGTTTTTGTTGGTTTATCTGCATTCGCTGTTGCTATTGGTTTTTCTTCGATTAGACTCGTTTCTATTCATTGCGTGGTAGTAATTGTGGTATATTATGGCGGCTCTGAGTGGAAAGCTGACGAAGAAGCTGGTGCGGTCCTTGGGGCCCGGTCGTCACGGTGATGGGAGCGGGTTGTACCTTGTTGTTGATCCATCTGGTGCTCGGCGCTGGATTGTTCGGGTGACAGTGAAGGGGCAGCGCAACCGCGAAGGCAAGCCACTACGGACGGATTTTGGACTCGGCGGCGCTGATGTCGTTACACTGAATGAAGCGCGTGACCGAGCCCTGGAATATCGACGCCTCGCGAAGCAGGGTATCAACCCGCGTTACAATGGGCGCCAAGAAGTTCCCTGCTTCGAAGAGATTGCCCGGCAAGTTCACATTGAACGCCTGCCGACGTGGAAGAATCCGAAACACGGCCAACAGTGGATCAACACGTTGGCCGAATATGCCTTCCCGAAGATTGGCCGCTTGCCGGTCTCTGAGGTTGGTCAACCAGAAGTGCTTCAGGTCCTGTTACCTGTTTGGACCGAAAAACACGAAACGGCCAAACGTCTGGCCCAGCGGATCAAAGCCGTGCTTGACGTTGCCAAGTCGAAGGGCTTCCGAGATGGCGAGAACCCGGTAACGACGATCCGCGACGCCCGCGTTTTGCCGCAGGTTAAACGGAAGGTGCAGCATCATAAAGCGATGCACTGGAAGGATGTATCTGCGTTCTATGCAGAACTGGCGACGAAGGATGCGATGGCCGCAAAGGCGCTTATGTTCACATGCTTGACAGCTAGCCGCACGAGCGAGGTTTTGCATGCCCGTGACACTGTCTAGCCATTCCAGGGCTGACCTCACCACCTGTCCGATCATCTCACCGACCGGAACACCCGCAGGCTGGCAGTGACGCCGCCGACGACCGCGACACCGCCCGCTGAGCCAACCACTGCGCTTCCAAGCCTGATAAGAGAAGCGACCGGGATTGCCGCTGCGATCACGATCTGAACGACCTCTAAAATTCGGTAGATGCGTTGTGCGGTGGCGATACGATTGTCGTACCAGACGATTTGGTTTTCGAGCCTTTGATAGCCGCTGTCATCCTTCGAATTAGGCACGGATTCTGCAACCATTCTATTGCCATCTGTTTGGCCCTCTCGAGAAGATAAAGGCGATCATTGAACCCTGCCGAAATGTCCGCTTGAGAATACAAGGTGTTCGATTACTTCAGGATGAAACGGATAGTGAATGGGTCGTCCCCATAGTGAAACCTCGACGAAGCCGCCAGCACGGGAGAAAGCCCCGGAATAGACGGAATCGTGGAACTCGGCAGATAGTGACAAAAACGGTAGATCATTTTTAAAAACCTCTACACCTCGATAGTCGCCCTTCAGACTGAAACCTTCGGCTGTGCGACCAATATCAGAGGAGGTTTCAAGCATTGTGGTTTTCCCGTCTAGATCAACGAGCAAGACCGTCGAAGGGCGGGTCAAATCGCGCGAAAGGATGCGGCTGCCACCGGGGAGGAACGCCCCGCTGAACCAAGGATCTGATGTACCCCAGTCGGCGCCTGATCTGCGCAACAGGCGGATCGGGAAACCCGGCGCTTCGTAATATGCACGTAGGACTGCGATGTGTGCATCAAAACTTCTTGGCGTGCGGTGCCAAGCGTCGAGCGCGTGTCGCAACGCCTGGGTCGGGTCACTGACCAGCGAGTCATAAGCTTTGGAGACGGACAAGTTGGCCAAGGCCCGATCACGTTCCGCGACGGCGGTATTGCGCTGAAGCACTGCGAAACCCGCCAGCGTCGTGGACGAAACCACTGCGGCCCCGGAACCTATGAGCCAGCGTCGAGTCCGCAGTTTGGTGTCCTCATGACTTGCAGCTAAGTAGTCGGAAAGCAGCCGGCCAATATCTTCCGCTCCCGTGGGGCGTTTCCTACGCCAGGCCTCGGCCATTTCGAGCGATTTTCCACGCAAAAGCTCCGCCTTGGGTCTCTCTTTGCTCCACGCCAGCGCGCGCAGTTGAAGTCGGGTCTTCTCGCGTACCCAGTCGATGTCGGTTAGGAGCGCGTCCGCCAGTGCCATGATGTTCGCGTCAAAGTCCTCATGCAAAAACACCGAATGAATCTTGGCGAGTCCTTGAGGTATATTGTCCCAGCGTACGGTTTCGATGGCGACGGGAAAGACACGCTTGGAGAGGCTGTTCGCTAGTGCAATTTCGTCTGCACAAACGGAGGATTCCGCCGACCTACTGCTGAGCACAAAAATGACACTGTCTGACATCTGGATGAGTTCCGTAATGCGCTGCCACCATTGCTCACTGGGCAGAGTGTCATCAACGTCGCGAAGAAACTCGATCCCAGCGCCCTCCAGCGCTGCAATGATGCGATCTGCTTCAGCACGGTCTGAACGTGAATAAGAAAGAAAGACCTTTGTTTTGGCGTTTTTTGAGGAAATTTCCATTGGTAAGAGCCTAAGAATCCAGAAATACACGCCGAGTCATGAGAACTAGTCGACTGCACTGGATCGTGTTCGACCCTGGCTTAAATCATCTCGAATCGCATTCAATATTGCGACAATCCAAATAGCTTCGTTTGCAGCATGATGACCTGGCTCACCGTCGATTCTGTCCAGTTCGTCGCTGCCCGCATGGTGCAGCCCAATCATCTTAAGTTTGGCATTCAATGCAACGCCGCCTGAACTACCTTTTATCGTACCCGTTGTGTAGTGAATACGACCAGGAATAAGCGTGTCAGAACCGCGATCATCCCCATCGTGCATCAGAAGATCTGTATTCTGAAACGAATAAGAAGGCTCATCAGGGTTGGGGTGGGAAACAACAAAAACTTCGGCGGGTGGGTCTTGTGGCGCAGGCGGCAAATACTCGATTATCTCAAAGTTTGACGCGTCGATGGGTAAAGCATCCTTGAACGAAAACAAGCAGGCGTCATGATGTCGGAAGGGGGAGGACCAAATGACTTCATCAATCTCATATTCCTGCTTTGGATTGTCTGACAACGTAAACCGGACCGCAGCATCTTGCGGGCGAAGTGGTCGTAAGGTCTCATACTCCTGTGGGTATTCGCTAATCACATGATCATTAGTAAGCCCTAGTAGCTTACCATCGAGCTCGGGTGCCAGATCGCCCCCATTCATAATACAACACGTCCCGCGCACCGCACCAGAATGTAAATCCACAACAGACACGATACTGTTGCCAATCTCGAGAAATTTTAGCATCCACCCGCGGCCACGCAACAATGCATTCGAGAACTGAGCCTCGAGATCGCCTTCATTCGTTTGACGTTGACGCCTGATATCACTGGCGTCCATATGAACTTCGCCATTCGCCTGATTCAGAATTGCTCGTTCCAGGCCTGTCACAAGCAACTTCGCTTTTTTCGTCGAGCGCGGTAGTGCCCAAACTGTTTTAAATTGCCGCAGTGTCGAACTGAGTTTGAAAACGTCAACATCGTGTGTTGCTAGCATTCCACTGACCGCATCAGAAACGCCGTTCCAGTCTTCTCGGCTAATCCGGGCCTCTGCGAGCGATGACCAAACATAGAATCCACGGTCTTCCTCAGGCAATCGCGCTGTGCTTTCTTCGATTTCATCTGCAAGAGCGTCAAAATCCAACTCAAACGGCAACTCGAACCCTTCGATCCTTGCACGTGTACCCACTGCGAGCAGATTGCCAATCAGCCAGTTGCGTTTTTCTGCAGCACCGGTGCAGCCTTCTTTGTATCTCTGAAGGGATTTTTTCATATGTAGCTGGGCTGCAACGCGATTTCCCTTCAATGCGTTTAAGAAAAGGTCCTTATGCGCCCTGCCAGAAATGCCTTTGGCCTCTGCGAATAGGACTGGATCATCTGCAAATTCAATGGCCAAAACGTCAAGGAGCGCGATTCCAGAACCATACCGCCCTAGTTCAATGGACACTTGTGCCATATCGAGCCGGTTCTTGCTTGATAGTCGATTGGCAACGTTCATGCTTTCTAGAAAATCATCTACTTCTTCGAAAAACCGCTCTTTCATAGAGACACTGACAACCATCTGTAGATCATCATCACTCAGCTCATCATCTTCTTGCTCCAGTAGTCGATGGGTCAAGCCATGAAGTGACTTGGCTGAAGCTGTACGCCGGCCATCCTGTGCCCGTTCTACGAATTTCAAGACTTCATCATCGAGACGAGACATCTAGAGAAGCTCCCGCAACACATCACGCATTGTCTTCTTGGGCGCATACTTTGTGAAAGAGTGGGTCCAGAGCCCACCATTGTTTTGTCGAATGTCCTCGATAACTTCGCCGCCGCTTTTTAGATAGTCGTTGCGTAATTTCGGATCAGCACGCGCAACAATATCCACGGGATCAAAAATGTTTACCCAGCGAAGACCGATTTTTTCGTAGGCATAACCGTCGTGGCGAGTGTAGCCTGGCTTCAAATGTGTCTGTACTTCTGACAACCCCAAAGGAGAGCCGACAGTCATCAGATGCTTGATCTGGGGACAATCTGGCACGTTCTTAAGGCAATCATATGCGATCACGGTTCCCATAGAGTGGGTGATTAGAATAATTGGTCCGCGAGTTTCGGCGGCCTTCAGTTCGTCTACGAACCTACCGCGGATTACATCTCGAACCTTGTATGTCTCGCCTGGGCGCGGTGAATGGGCTACGTTATAAAGGTAGTGATGCGTGTCCCTCACAGCTGCACGCATCAGCGGTTTTTTTAGAAACCAGGGCAACGGGATTGCTTCTGCTTCGATTCCAGAAAGATCCGAAGGCAGTGGTACCCTCTCGCTATCAAGCAGAGCTTCTGGGTCAACATTCATGTCTTCCGCAAATGTGCGCAAGAACGCGTCATCCACCTCACCCAAATCAGGACCGCCGCTTGAAAGAGCTCCCGTGCTTTCCAGAGACAACTCCGAACTTTCAGCAATTGACGCCCAACCTAAAGGTGTCGCGTACATGATATCCGCCCAGTGCACCGATTTAACGTATGCGCGGGTTTTGAGGTCAACACCTTCATTTCCGGCGTAATCTGTGGCAAGTGCACTGTACCAGTGATGGATCAGCACGTCTTTTTCTGGCATGTTTGAAATGCCATGCACAAAGATAACTGTTGTCATGTGTCCCTACCGACCTCTGAAATGGGTTTCAGTTTGAAATGTATATTCGGGAGCGATCTGAGGCCCAAAATGTAGCTGAATATGAATTTTAACGAGTAGTTTGACTGAAAACGAAAAGTTTTCAAGGAAAGTGAATAAGCGAAAGACATTCTAGACACGACGGTTACAACCTCACAAAAACGCCTCAGAAGCAAACAAAAAGGTCAACACCCAACACGTAGTAGAAGTAGTCCATCAACGTCTTACTTCAGTTCAATTGGCAGGTCTGACCAAGTGACTGTTTTTAGATTATTTTTCGAAACCCATTCGGGCATCTTAGCAGGTTTTCCATCTTTAGTGTGAGTAGCAATAACTGTCTTGCCAAGAGAGAGGCTTTTCTCCACCTCCCACTTCACCCATTGGCTCTGAGCAGTGTTGTCTGAGAGATGGACAACACAGACTGAGCTGCGCTCGATACGCTCTGTGATTTTCTGCCGAATGTACTCGGCTCGCTCACTATCGTAAGGAACTCGAACAGAGTGATCATTGAACTCAATGTCACTATTGTCATTTTTGGCATTTGCCCTGAGTAAATTCACTTCATCCAAATCTTCAGTTGCAAAGCTGATGAATACGTTCCGTTTTCCGCCCTGTAGGGAGCGTTTGGCCTTCTCTTCGAGAGCACTGATGTTGCCTAGTGTGTTCCAACCACCGCCGCTGCCTCCGCCCATCATGATCCCCCTTCAAATTTGAACTCATTGCAGGCAATGCACTTACCACACGGCTCTAGATTTCCGGCGTGGCATGAGTAAGTGTCTTTTATGCCTTTTTGACGAGCAAGTTCGACGACTTCTATTTTGTGAAACATTGATAGCGGGGCGAGAACTTTTATGTCGCGTCCCATGCAGCATCGTAACATGTTTTCAGCTTCACTCAGAAATCTTGCTGTTTGATCTGGAAACAAGCTGGTGTCCTCGTGCAACAAACCGATTGAAACTCCATCTGCTGAGACCTGACTGGCGTAGGCCGCCGCTGTTAGCAAAAACAACATATTCCTACCCGGCGTAAATGCATCATCAGCAATGTGGAGACTTTTGTCTGTTAAACCCGAACGGATGAGCTCTCCATACCCTCCAAGATTGGCGACATTCGGTTTTGGGAGGCTCAAATCTGACATGGCATTGATACATGCTTGAAGTTCGAGATCGCGGGATATTTGGCCATAGTCAACAAAGAGCGGAAACTGTTGAACACCTTCTTCATCCGCCAATTTTGCCATAAGCGTTGAGTCCAAACCCCCAGATACTAGGCTGACGATACTCATGCGGCTAAGAGCTCCTTCTCCATATTCTTCAAGACCCGCATTACTACCCAAATCGCCCAGTCGAGAAGTCCAACTTTGACACCCATTCCCAAAGCGTGTGCAGTCATTACGGCCTCATGCTTTCGATATGTTCGCAATGTAGAGATTGAGCCGTTGTTAGGGTCATAGATTTCCATAATCTTCATATAGTCCACCACATGTCTGTCTATGATCGCGAGGTCAAAACTGTGGTAAATGTTACGAAGAAACATACTTGCCTGTTTCGGCCCTATGCCCGGTGCATGGGTAACCAGCCAGTTTCGAGCTTCTTCTGGTTCACTGATCGTAGTTAACAATTCACTGAGATTTTCTGCTTCTAAATGGACGCGAGCCGCAAGCTTTGAGAGCTGATCAGCCCGTTTGTTCGGGAAGCGGTACCTCTTCCATTGATCACCTACCCGGAGTGGCTTCTTCAAGAGCACCAATAGCTTTTGGCACAACTCGTCTTCATGTCGAGTGCCGCTCAGCAAAACACCGGATTCGGCGATACTATCAGCAGCTGAAACGGCTAAATCATACCGAACTTGACTGCTCAAAATGCAGCAAGAAAGCTCATACCACAATCCTGCTTCATCCAGTTGCGAATTGCGAGCCGCGATCTGTTGCTCGATATCGGTATGTACCGCTTGAACCGCAGCAACAATTCTATTTTGGTCGGGGCTCATCATCGAAATAGTCCTGGGATTTTAGTTTTGGATTGGCTGACCTTCTCTTCGCCCAGCACGCGTTCTGCAAAGACTTCTAACTTTCCATCGTCTGTATGTATTCTTAGCCCGTTTAAGAAATTTGCATAAAAATCCAAATTATGTAGACCAACTTTCCCCGAAATTCCTATATCTTCGTCACCTGTCGAACGAATTGCATCTTGAGTGATCTTTGAATCTGCCATCAAGGCCTGGTATTCAAAAAAATCAAAATGCTGCGTATGGTGAAGCGTCCGAGCTTTCGCATCTACAACATACCTACACCACTCGAGCCCGTCAAAACTGTCCGCGCCTGCGGCGGTATATATCACAATGCTGACAGGGTTTCCGGTTCCCAGGACGTGAATCGGTTGGTAGAAAGGAAGCGTCTGAAGTTCTTTCCGGATGCTGCCCAGCGTGGTTGCGCATTCAAAAATGCCGGGGCCAAGCTCTCTCTCAGGCACAGCAATCATCGGAGGTTGTAATTCTTCAGCAATTTGTTTGACAACCTTTGGCAGGTCTTGAAGGTCGTGCCCGTAACCACTTTTCGCCTTTGGAGAGTGAACAATCGGAATAATGGGTGCCGAGGTTAGTTTTTGATCAAGCTTTGACTGTTCGATGATCTTCGCAGCAGACGAATACATACTTCGCTGCGGGGGCTCATGCGAAGTTGGTTCCGAATAGTCGAAGGAAAGTACCCAGTTGTGAGGAATACTCGATAAAGCCTCACTAAAATCAGAACGGCACCACGTTTTGTCATCGAGTCTTACTGCTTCGTAGTTTCCCGAGTCCACCATCACGAATCCACCACGCTTGGAGAATTCTCTGATCCGGTTCCTCAGTTTGCGGAGCTCTTTCTTATCTTTGCCTCTTGGATAGTTTCTATCGACGAGATCGTATGCAGAAACCAGAACTGTTTGGCACCTAGTCTCGTCTTTGGGGGCGGTAGCTCCAGTTCCAAAAAGGGTTAACAGCTCAACCGCCTCAAATGGGTCCAACCGGGTCTCGTAGGTTGAAGTCGAATGGAACAGTACTGGAAGTCGCAATAAGTTGTCTGCCAAGAGGGTTGTTCGTTCAGGTGGGCTTTTGGGAGCAACCACCTTTGAAATCTTCCTTTGCAATTGGCGAAGCCCAGGATGGTCTGCCTCGCCATCCCAACCTATGAGATCAACTGTGCTCCACTCTGCATGATAGTCCGGAGCCTCGCATTCTTCTATGCGAGCCGGGATAAGCACGGCGCCAGCCTTTTCTGCGATTTCAAGCTCGCTGTAGACTCGATTACTAGATCTGGCAGCTGCCGACCAAATTGGTAAGACACATGCTGCTTTCTTAATTTCAGAAGGTATCACTTCTTGGAATCTGCCCGTTGCATCGTCATCCCACCAGACCGTCCAACGTTGCCTTAGAATTTTCACAAGTTCCTCAACCAGCGAGAAATCAGTGCTGGAGTAGATCAAACAAATATCGGCCAAATGTCACACCTTAATTCACTCTCCTTAGAGTTTAACAGCGTTTCTCAAATAAACGCGAGAGTGTTCTTGCTTAAGTGGGTGAGTATTTACTCAACCATTCTATGTAGACCAACATGCCTGATACAGGGCAGTTGCGAAGTCAGATGTGACGTTCACGCCTTCGTCCAAGAGCTTCAGCATCGAATGCTGGTCACTGATCTCCAATAGCAGCGTTACAACCCGGCCGTCGCTCACGGCTTTGATGCATCTTTGTATCGCAGGTTCTTCTGGTTGATCTGAAAGTACAAGAAGCGATCCCCAATCTTCGTCAAAACTTCTAGGTCCATCAATCAATGGGCAAACAACCTCCGCCCCCAACTCCCTAAGGCGAAAACATGCCTCCTCCAGAGTATAACGTCTACCAATTGTATCAACCTTCCCCTCTAGCCGAAGTGGCAGCGCGTTAGTCTGCCCAACTGATACCAATTTGACGTCACCAAAGTTTTGTTCTGGTAGACTCCGTGTGGCAACATAAAGAGAAACATACTGTGATGCTAAATCAGCGGCCTCGGCGGGGGGTCTTTGTTCTTCGGCCCAATAGTAGGCGAAAATGGCACTGAAAACGTCCCCAGTTCCAATTTTAAATACACTATCGGATCGGTAAGCCGGAATGGATCGCTCCGATCCGTTGTCCTCAAAAACAACGGCTCCGAATGGCCCTCTTTTTAGGACGACTACATTGGCAAAGTGTGTTGAAACAATCTCTCTACACGCCTCTAAAGCGTTGAGTTTCGGAGCGATCGATATTGCCTCCGCTGCGTTTACAATAAGAGCGAGTTCTTTCGCTGTTGAGCCGTTCCTGTAGAATGGAGCGGGACTTTTGGAGGTTTGTGGATCATACACCGCTCGCTCAGCTTTAACGATGGCATCTCCATCCAAGAAACCAAACCGCAAAACTGCCTTGCCCTCCAGATGGATTGGGTCATTTTGAAATATTTTGGCTGGCGTTGGTTCAATGTGAGGCGTCGAAAGAGGGTGAAAATAAGCAAACACTACCCCATTTTGACAGGGTGATCGTCGGATCTCTATTCCAAGCGCTTTAAGCCTATCGATACCTGCCTGTTTGTCACACTTTGCATATGTGTGAAGCACACTTCCTGGTGAGAGCTTAGAAACAGCGGCGGCCGCCCTTCCTCCAGATCCGAACTCCTCGTGCCAGCTCGGAACAACGCAGATTTCTGTGTAGAGGCCGCCCGCGATCTGCATTTCAATAATCCAGGTCTCACCATTCTTCGGCATTCAGCGATTTACTGAACCCAAGTTCATGCCAAGATTCAACAAATCGAATTGTTTCGAGCTGAACCTTATCAAAACTATTGATGATGGTCATTCAAGCTTTTTCTGTCGAAGTGCTGGGCTCAGGACCCATTTATCTCCGGTTAGCGGCATGCTTCACCGCTCTATAAGTTAGCGTTAGGCATACCGACGTCCTGCACCTACTCCCTCGGAGCATCCGACCGTCTCGAGCCATTGCGGTTGATGAAGATCCATACCGCTCAACACACGCCGGTCGTCAACACGTGGCTTGCCATGACTTTTCGGAAAGTGCGGTCTCAACCGGGCCATCTGCTCGTCGGTTAAACAAAACAAGTCGCTCATCACGCCCTCTGAAATTCAGAAGCTTGAATCAGCTGGGCGCGTCGTCTGCGACCAAATCAATGGATCCAGCGCCCAGTCTTGAAGTGGTTGAATTCAAATTGAAAATTTGTGATCCAAGGCCACAAAACCCCTTACTCATTACAGGATTGATTCTTCGCACAAGGCACACCTTTGTTCTTACGTGCAATTTGTGCTCAATTTGATACCATCGGACGTGATACATCAATTTTTTGCATATCGCCTTAAATGGGCAATGAATTTATGAATGAGTTCCTTTACCAAGCTACAGTCTATTTGTTTGCCGCAGTCCTAACCGTATCTGTCTTGAATCGAGTCGGCCTCGGTTCTGTGTTAGGTTATTTACTCGCAGGAGTCGTCATTGGACCAATTTTTGGCTTGGTCGGGCCTGAGAGTGAATCGCTTCAACACGTTGCTGAATTTGGCGTCGTTATGATGTTGTTCCTAATTGGCTTAAGCATTGCACCAATTGAGCTTTGGAACACGCGTTACTCACTTTTGGGATTAGGCGGCAGTCAGATTATTTTTACAACGGTGGTCATTATGCTGCTGACATCGCTTGCGGGCCATCCGTGGAGCGTGTCTCTCGCCGTTGCTCTGACCCTGTGCCTCTCTTCTACAGCAATTGTCTTGCAGACGCTCTCGGAAACCAGTCAGTTACATTCAAGTGGTGGTCGCGCCGCATTCTCTGTGCTGCTTATGCAAGACTTTGCAGTAATACCGATACTCGCCTTCTTGCCTTTACTGGCACTGCCGCCACTACCCCTTATTTCAGAAGATGGTTCGATGGACCGCCGTGTTGCTGATTTCGATGAGTACGCACATGGCAATCTCTCTTTGATTGAAGGTCTTCCCGGATGGGGCGTTACAATGATTACTATTGGTGCAGTTGCCTTTATCATTTTGTTTGGCAGATTTTTTGCAAATCCACTGTTTCGATTTGTCTCAACAGGCAATAAACGTGAGATGCAGACGGCTCTAGCCCTCAGTGTTGTTGTCGGCATTTCATTCCTCATGAGCCTTGTTGGACTTCCACCTGCGCTTGGTGCATTTGTTGCAGGTCTAGTATTGGCAAATTCGGATTTTCGAGACCTAATTGACGGTGTTATTCAGCCGTTCAAATCGCTTTTTATGGGGTTGTTCTTTATTACCGTGGGCGCAGGTATTGACGTCGGTTTGTTCTTTAGTGATCCTCTAAATTTTTTGGCGCTAGCTCTGCTTCTAATAGTCGTTAAGGGCATTATTTTATTAGTATTGGGGTATTTCTACCAACTTCCAAGTCGCGATCTTTGGATTTTCACGATAGGTCTCGCACAAGCCGGTGAATTTGGGTTTGTACTTCTCGCATTTTCTACACAACAAAATGTGATCCCGCCTGATTTATCGCAAAAACTATTGATGGTAATAGCATTGACGATGTTAATGACCCCCATATTTTTGGCTTTAACTCGGCCTGTCACAAGGCTGGCAATTGGGAGTGGCGCGCCGATCCAGCACGGCAGGATAAAGGTTTTCATTAGCTATTCTAGAGACAACAAGGAAGAGATGGAAGACTTCAAGATCTTTTTAGAGAGCCAAAGATTTGAGGTCATTTACGATTCTCGCAACATCCCCTTTGGAGAAGAATGGAAAAAAGAACTTCGGTATTTGATCGAGCAAGCTGACGTAGTAATATGGCTTATAAGTCCGCCATCGATTAAATCCTATTGGTGCAATTGGGAGCTGAGGCAAATTGAAGAGTTAAAAAAGAAGCTTGTACCAATTTTTATTGAAGACGTCCCGCTGAATTTGGTTCCAAAAGAAGTCAGGGCTAGGCAGATTATGCCCGGATCCGGTTGCTTCAATCTTGAAAGCCGTGACCACAAGATTTCATTGGCTCAGTTGCTGGCGTCGGACTACGACTGGATAAAGTACCATACACGGCTTGGCGATCGGGCGAGGGTTTGGGACGACGCTGACCGCAGCGCGGATAGATTGTTGACTGAAGCAGAGTTGCAGGAAGCCGAGGAATGGTATGCTCAACGCCCTCATGCTGCTCCCGAGCCCACTCCAGTTATAGATGATTTCATTCAAAGCAGTAGGCTTCATTTACACGGAAATATGTCAGACAAAAATGACCCTGCTTTCTCTACTACTCCTAAAACCAAAAGACCGCTTAAGCCGTGATTTTGAGCGTCCCCAACTGAACTGGTCTAGCCCCGGTGCATGTTCTCGTGGAAGACGCGACTCGTGAGGTCATGTCGATGGGCAGGTTTAGATTGCGGTTTGTCCTTAAGTTCCCATTGCTGGGACGTGAGCTATTCGCTGACTGATAAAAGGACAATTGTGAGGTATTTTCTGTGGTATGGGTGCAAATCAATAAGATATAAATGATTTTTAACAATATGTTATGTGTTAAGTGCGCAGGACTTCGTCTCCGCCACTACTGCACAATATATCTATAGGTTTTAAATACTTAAGCCTTCCACTAAGGTGTTACCCCACGTTATCCCCGGTCGGAAGCAGCGCAAGACAACGGTGAAGTACGACAAGCGCCGATACAAACGCCGCAACCGGATCGAGATCATGTTTGGCAGGCTTAAGGATTGGCGCCGTGTGGCAACCCGTTACGACAGGTGCCCCAAGGTCTTCCTCTCAGCAATCGCCCTCGCAGCTCTCGTCATCTATTGGCTACGAGTCCTGACCCTAATCATGTTTGCAAATGTGTCTGATATAGGAATTTCGGGCATAACAGCGATGCGGCTTTTCTACAATTACGACTTTTTGAGCCGTAACCAACAAATCGATAGACAAGTGCTGCTGCCAACGGATGGTTCGGTGATAGAGTCGTTGCCTTTTCCGGTTCGCAGATGGTCAATGCAACGAGGCGTAACGTTCGAAACTTTGTAGTAGATCTGGTGCTCGCTGCCACCAAGAGTTGCGGCATAGGTCTCACACGATGACGCGCATCAGCTTGCGCAATTCATCTGCCAGTTCAGTGTCAGCATCCTCTTCGCCAGAGACAAAGCGTACCAAAGCCGCCTGAAAAAGACCATCAATAGCGGCATACGCCGCATTGGGCGTGAGTTTTGGTGTGCTGTTTCCCAAACGCGCATAGCGCTCAATTATTCTCCAGACCATGTTTTCCAAATCAGAGTCAATTTGCTTCACATCTGTCCAAAGCACCTTGTCAAACAAAGCTTGCGAACGAAGATCGTACCAAAGGCGATGTATTTTGGTTTCGTTCAACAAGGTTTCGGTGAGCTTTTGGAGAAAGGCGTTGAGCAGATCTTCTTGAGTTCCCGCAGTCTCGATAGCCAGATCATAGCGGCGCACGCATACCGATTTGTACTGCCGGATGCATTGAACGATGAGGTCATCCTTGTCGTTGAAGTAGTAGCGCAGGACACCGTGTGAGAAATCGGTATTGTCCGCGATGTCTCTCAGTGACGTTCGGGCGTACCCCAATTCAGCGAGCGTAGTCAGTGCGGCATTTGCAAGTTCTGCCTGACGACTCGCAAACTTATTGACCTTTGCATGCGCACGCTCGCTTGCGTCATCCAAACGGTTTCGGGGTTTGGCCATTAAGAACTCCAGACTTGCCGGTGTTTTGAGTGGTTAGCTCTGCTTTTCAGCTACTTACCTGAAAACACTTCCTACCATTGGATTCCAGCGAAATTCAAATGTAAAATAAAAAACCTTACAACTGTAAAAAAATTTCTATGTGTAGCGACAGCCAGACACGCTGGCCGTGGAAAATGGCGAGAGCCGGCCACTTCTCAATTGGTCAGAAACTTCTTAGGAGCTTCAAAATGAGCAAGCTGCATATCAAGACGCAGGACGGTGTTGCTTCGGTGGTCATCGATAACCCGCCAGCAAATATATGGACGGTAGATGTCATCAATGAAATGAACGCTTTCATCCTGTCGCTGAAAGACGACAGGGAAACAAAGGCAGTCGTGTTCCACTCCGCGAACCCGCATTTCTTCGTTGCCCATCTTGATTTGAACACGATCAATGGCACTCCGGGCGGTCAGGCTGGGATCATCGAATTCAGCCACATGATCAGCAGAATCAAAGCCATGAAACAGGTGTCGATTGCCGTAGTGGACGGTATCGCGCGTGGCGGTGGCAATGAGTTTATCATGGCCTGCGATTTTGCTTACGGCACAGAAAATGCAGCCTTCGCGCAGCCTGAAATTGGGGTCAACATTCCAACCGGCGGTCAAGGCGCGGTGCAATTCGCCCGGCGCATGGGAAAAAACAAAGCATTGCAAGCTCTGCTGACAGGCGCGGATCTTTCGTCAGAGGAAGCTGAGGCGGTGAATGTCATAACCAAGTTTGTACCCAAATCGGAGGTAGATACGTTTCTCGATGGAATTCTTGGTGCGATCAGAAACTTGGAACTACGCGACATCGTCATGTACAAGGAGATTGTTGCGGTTTCGATCAGAGATGAAGCTGCGGGAGCAGAGCTTGAACTTCGTCATTTTCTTGAACGCGCTCGAGAAGAAAAAACGCAGGCGATCATCAAGGCCTTTCTGAAGCACGGTGGTCAAACAGAGCGAGAGGCGACAGACTTTGCAGGGGTTTTTGCCGACACTGCCGCTGAGCTGTCCGGGTTGATGGCTTAACTCTGTACAGTTACTTAAATGAAGTTCGATCATGGATGGTAACCTCATCCATGATCGAAACGAGGACGTTCGCAGCATCACAGGTTTTTGCGAGAATGGGTTCACGCCTGCCAATCTCCGCGCTGCCGCAACCATCGGTACCATTTGGTTTGAGCAGTTCTAAACGTCGCGTCTGCAGCGAATGGCCGGTTTGATGAAGCTGCACCGCAGCAGTTGGCCACGGGGCGAGGTCGGCTTTCGGCCGTTGACGCCTGTCGCGGCACCTCCATTATCGTGAGTTTGCAAAGTCCGCTACCTGCGCATTGTTGCAATTGGGGCATCCCTGCTGCTTGATCAACTTACGTCACTTCCTTGCCTCTTTATGGAAGAGGGCAGAAGTGACGAATTGGCTTACGTGGGACAAATCAACAGGACAAGGAAATCCGGTCAGGACGTAGCGTTTGAGTTTACGCTCGATAGCGAGGTGCCGCCTACCTCCAGCTTATTGGGCCCCTCCTTGGAGACACAGAAAGACGGTCGTGGCCTCGGAAACATCAATAAAAATTCACACCTCGAACCATCGCATTTTTCACCTGTGCCTGCCGTCGGATTTTGCGGTGCAGCAAGGAAACTGTACTTTGACTACTCTGAGTTGGCTGAGATTATATTGGCAGTCATGTTCGAGATGGCACGCACAGCCTCCTTAGGAATTCCTCCCTCCCCAAGAAATCGTTCTTCATTTGAACTTGCGGCTGCAACAACACCCCATGGAGCCAAGTCTTGTGACTCCAAAAACACTGGGCAGGCAAAAGCTGATCGCCAAAGCCAATTGTCATTCACCTCGGAAGTTGACGTCTCTCCAGACACTCCGCTTCTTTGTATTGATCCAACTTGATCACTTGAAACCTCGTTGTTCTCATTAAAACACCTTCCAATTAGGCCTTCGCCCGGCCGCATACTCGGGATAGATTCCAACGGTTTCTCAGGATCCGAAATGTGAGCAATCGGAACGAGCTCAATGGCAGTTTCGTCGGTGATGCTAGCTCTATAGACAACGATGGACCAATCTTCAGTGTCCTCAAACTCGAAAGAAGAGACAATTGTCGTACCGATAAACTGAAATAGAACGTTTACAACCTCCTCATCTGAGCGCGTTCGATCAAAGTGATGTATCTGGCCCGCAAGGTTTCCTCCCCACAAAGTAGCCAAATATAGGGAGGCCAATCCTTTTATTGATCGTTCTTGTTGCTCGGCGCTATGCGCTGATTGAATCGCTTCTACAATGCGATCAATATCATGGCGCAGAATTATTGTTGGGGCGCTTTCACCGTAAAGTACCCAATTCATGTCTTCGTCGGACCACTCCAAGGCTTGCCCAATTAGTCCCAAAGTTTGACTCGTAATTTTGTGGCCGCCCGTCCCAGAGAGGTATCGGTTCAGTGTAGAAACACTACCTTTGTGCCACCCGTTGATCTTCAACATTCTGTCCCTCAATTGCTCAACACTAAGTGCGAGTCGGGCCATGTCGCGAACCATCAATCTGGCTAGGCGGGGGTAAAGTTCGGGGTCAGTGAGCGGATTTGACGGTTTTTGGTCCATAACGCCTCGGATGAATTCTTGAAAGACTGGAGCAGCGCAGAAGCCCGTTCCGGAACGGCATTCAAACAGGAGCACTAGAATGCCGAAAGAAAATACCCGTTTCCCTCCGACCCGCAAGTGGCCTTACCTGGCGCTAGCCGTCATAACGGCTCTTAAGATGCTTGGAGTTTGCGACCTGGTTATTGGCGCCGCAACTACTCTTTGCTACTATTTACTTTGGCGGCAATGAAGCAAAATGCGCGGACCGCTGCCCGGTCCGCGCCCTCCAGCCGTCATCGCAGTTTCCCGCACCTCACTCTTGATCCCAATGCCAATGCCCGGGCGGCAGATGACATGCCACTGTCGTATCAGTGAGGCGCACAACCCGATGAAATGCACCACGCCGCAGTAAGTACCTGATTTCAAGACGCTACTACCTGTTTTCGTGGTTTTGCACCCCGTGCAGCGGCACCGAATATCGGCTCGAGCGCAACCATCGGGCCGGCCCAGCGTTCGATATTGGGGATCGGCTCACCTCTAGTTCGGGCCATCACCAATGAAGACAGCCATCGAAGCTGACGGGACATTCAAGCAGCATCGCTTCCCCTCAGACACCGTCCCTATCACCCTTTTTCAATCCCCGGTGGATCGCGCGACCATGATCGCCCAAATGGCAAAACTCCTTGGCGAACATCCGCCTCGACCGCTTTTGTGAAGTTTGCGTGCATGTCTCGCTGCGCAGCAAACTTTTGTGTTCCTGACCAATTTTTCAGGATATTGATTGGAATCGGGCCTTTGGGGAAGGTTTACAGCACTTTGCAACCTGTTCGTCAGCCGTAATTGGATAAATCGTACAATTAAAAGACTAACTTCATCCAACAGCCATCGAAAGGTGGTCTATAAGGTGGTCTGAAGATATACAAATGCGCTTAAAATATTGAATTGCATAAATATTTTGAATTTAGTTGGTGCCCCCACACGGACTCGAACCGCGGACCTACTGATTACAAATCAGTTGCTCTACCAGCTGAGCTATAGGGGCGCTAGCTGTCGATTACTTCCTCTGGCTGAGGACTTCAAGCCTCAATTTTAACCCAAACTTGGGGATTGCTCGATTTCCTGAGAAAGTGCAAATACGTACGGTTAATCCGTTGCAAACATCTCACTGGAAGTAGCGGGTGCGACTATGCAGAAAAGCCTGAGGACGAAGGAAACGAGATGCAGGTTGCTATCCACGCCGGGGTGGCCTTTACGGATGAAGGGCTGGTGTCGTCGTCGCTTATGGCGAACAAGCGATCTTTGGCGGATTACAATACTGCAGCTTTGGGGCCGCGTCGATCCCGTCAATTCGTCAAAGTGATATCTGACTCGATTTTGCAGGGCTCGCCCAACGCAGAAGTACGGAACAATCTGAATGGGCTTTTTACCGGAGATCAAAATCCGGACCGATTAATTTTGTCGAGCGACAAGTTCTTTGGACCTAGGCGCACCGCGCTGCAACACGGTCAGATCTATCCATTTGCTGGAAAAAGAACGGCTTATACGGAATCTCTGCTTGATGGCGCTCAGGTCAAAGTGTTCGCAGGGTTAGTGAACCCGGGGATTTTTATTCCAAAGATCCTGATGTCCATCCACGAGGATCATCGACAGGACATTCTGGCCAGTACCGATTTAAGCTGCCTCAGCTGGCTGAGTATGATCGAAGACCTACGGGATCTTGCACCTCAGGTCCAACT
The DNA here is from genome assembly GCF_947497005.1 of uncultured Ruegeria sp. Classification (GTDB taxonomy): domain Bacteria; phylum Pseudomonadota; class Alphaproteobacteria; order Rhodobacterales; family Rhodobacteraceae; genus Ruegeria. The sequence goes on from NZ_CANMFF010000022.1 coordinate 48,599, forward strand.
GACTCTGTGGGAGAATGAGCATTCTCCGCTGATTTGGGGGGATATCATCCGCACAATGGCCGGATTGCCTGATGGAGCTCCGGTTCATGATGAATTTGCCTTCCTGTCGTCCCTTCTGACGGAAACAGGACAACGGCATGTATTGGATATTGTGAGAAAAGGGGAAACCATCGATCCGAACAACCGCCGGGAAGAGATGGCAGGTGTTTTGGAAGAATACGCCCGCCCGGAGAAGATCGAAGAAGAACTCGATCTGCCTGGTTGGAATGCTGACGTAGTTGATGCGTTTACGGATCTTTATGAGCAGGATCTGGCCGCGATTCGGGCTATGCCGGACATTTGTGTTTTGTAAATCTGACCCCTTTGCAGCGCTGTCGCACACAAGATCAGCGATGACACATTCTACAAGTACAAAGCGAAGTCTGCCGGTATGAACATGCTGGATGCGAAAAAGTTACGGTCACCGGAGGATGAGAACAACGGTCTGAAACGAATCTTAGTGGGCGAAGGATCGAACAATGCCGCGCTACATCCGATGCAGAATGCCTTTATCCAGTCATTCAATGGCCGCTTTCGGGGCAAATGTTTGAACAAACACTTCTTTGCGCAGACACTGAGGTCAATTGTCAACCTGGACAAGCTGAGAAACCACTTGAAGCTCTAGCTTCTAAAGGCATTATTGTTATCCTTTGATTGCTGGGCTGTTGCGCCGGCAGAACATGATTGAAGATCTGGACCTGGACCATGCTGACGAGACGCCATTTCATACAAACAACCACCGCGCTGTTTTCAGCGTCGGTATCCAGCCCGCTGTTGGCTAATACTTGGCCAACGGGTTCGCAAAAATCTGCCTGGGACGCCCAGGTCACACCGCCTGGGTATGATGCCGCCACGACAAATCCTTGGGGAGTACACGAACGTTTTCTGCCACGACGGGTCACCGCGAATGATGGCCTAGTGCCTGGTGATATTCATGTCGATGCGGTAGCGCGGTATCTCTATCATATCGAAGAGGGTGGCACGGCGATGCGTTATGGCGTCGCCATAGCGCGCGGAAATTTGTACGAGCCGGGAACGTATACGATCCGGCGCAAGGTTAAATGGCCGCGTTGGACCCCAACAGCGTCCATGATCGAGCGCAATCCGGAGTATGCGCAATTCAGGGATGGGATGGATCCCGGGCCGACCAATGCGCTGGGGTCCCGAGCGCTTTATCTGTATGTTGGCAACCGCGACACCTACCTGAGGATCCATGGCACGCCGCAATCCCGAAGCATTGGCGGACGCGCCAGCTCAGGCTGCGTTCGCATGATCATGGCCCATATCAACGACCTCTATCCAACTGTAAAAGTGGGCTCGACTGCGTATTTGTATTCTGCCGAGGACACGGTTTCTGGCTGAAAAGCGACACGGGATAGGGTGGTTATTGATCACCTGTCCTTACGCTTCACGCGCGGCGCAGATCTGGCCGCCACTTGTTGCGCGCAGGGGCACCAGCGTTGTTTCGACCGGTCCGCTGTAGTCATACCAATAGCAGTTGTCCTGCGGAACCAGTCGTGCCGTCGTCAAATCCTGTCCGGGTGCGGCCAGGGCGACAACGGTCTCGGGGAGGTTTCCTATCTTGTTTGCCGCATCAAACTGTGCCGAACACCCGGCAGCGATGGACAGCGCTGCAACAACAGCTAAGATTTTTTTGTTCTGCATGTAGCCATTTCCGACCGTTGTTTCGATTCGTTGCAGGAAAGGTCGCACTGGTGTTGATGGCCCGCAAGCTGCAATGGCGTTGGCATGTTCTGCAAGCCAGCACATATTTTGGAAATCTTCGACAATTTGGCCGCGAAACGCTGGTTGCTGTACGGCACAAACGATCTGAGACGAGGATCAATCCGGCAATCCAGCTACCTGTAGATCACTGACAAACCTGTCCTCTGCCGTTTTAGTATCGTCAAGGGCACGGGACTGGCCGGCACTTAGCTGACGGTGAAAGTACTTTTCATCCTTTACTGATCAGCGGTCAGTTATCAGCGGCAGAAGCTCAATGTACGCTTCAGGCCAGGAGAGATCATTGATGGCGGGCATTAACGACATTCGGCAGAAGAGCGCCAAAGTTTGTGTAGTCTGCACGGCCGCACTGTTTCATAGCATGATATACAAGCAAACCAGTGAACCAAGGCGTTTGAATAGACGGGCCAAGGTATTCTGCGAGACAATTTGAATTGCCCAGCGAGAGCCCAAAGGGTTGCAGGACGCGTGAAAGCCCGCTTTCGGAATATACAGCACTATGCATTTGAACGCGATCAACGGCCGGTCTGGGCCACCCTTGCCATAGGGACCGGCGGCGCTGTGATTAGGGCGAACTTTGGCGCTTAAGCACTTGAAACTGGGCGGCAACCAGTTTCACCGCAAACGGTCATAGCCTTTATCAGGAAACACTCTTTTGCGCGGGTGACTATTCTGGGCTACAGTGTTCCGGCAAATATTGATCAAATATATGTTTGAAGAACAGGATGTTAAGCAAACCCAGCCGGAGGGATTCCCCGTGAGCAAGCGCCCTACAAAATCACGCAAGTCCAAAAAAACAACTCCAAAGAAAGCAGTCGATTCCTCCAAAACCCTTGATGCCGCTCCAAGACTGGCCAACAGGGTCCTCAATGTCCAACCGGACGCAACCGACTTGCGCGATCGCATCTATGAACCCGCTCTGCTTGACCTTGCCTTGAAGTTGGATCCGCCAGCAGCCGACATGAGCCCAATCCGAGATCAGGGTCAGGAAGGTGCCTGCACCGGTTTTGCACTCTCAAGCGCCATCACGTTGATGAACCGGGTCCGTCATCAACGCATCGATCCGACCGCCTTTGTTCCAATGGCAAGTCCCCGAATGCTGTATGAAATGGCCAAGATCAATGACGAGTGGCCAGGTGAGGACTATGAAGGCTCCAGCATTCGCGGAGCGCTCAAAGGCTTCTACAACAATGGGGCCTGCAGCGAAGACGTGGCCCCTTATAAGGACGGTCAAAACAATTGGTTCCTCACCGTCAAACACGCCAAAGACGCCCGCAATATCGGCCTTGGCGCCTATTATCGTCTGCGCCCGGAAATAATCGACTACCACGCCGCGCTCAATGAAGCTGGTGTGATTTACGTTTCCGCGCAAATCCATCGAGGATGGCAAAATCCGTCAAAAGGCGACATCAAGCCTTCTCATCTGACCGAAGGCGGTCACGCCTTCATCATTGTCGGCTATGACGATAGGGGGTTTCTCATTCAAAATTCATGGGGTGAGACCTGGGGTGGGTTCGGCGATCGCTCCGGCATCGCCAGATGGCGCTATGAGGATTGGGCTGCCACCATCATGGACGCTTGGGTTCTGCGCCTTTCCGTGCCAACACCCGATGCCTTCGATCTCACCGTAACCGAGCCGACGCCGGAAAGCGAAAGCCTCTTTGGCACGCAAAACGTTCGCGCCCCGCGCCACGAAGACATCATCGGTCACGTCATTCATCTCGATGACGGCAAGCTTGTTGAAACCGGGAAATATCCGACACCGCTCACAACCATCAAAGAAACTGCCGACTTTCTTGCCGATGAAGCTGCAACTGCTGAACGTGGTTATCAACATCTGATGTTCTACGCCCATGGCGGGCTCAACAATTCAGCGGCCTCGGCGAACCGTGTGCGCAAAATGAAAGAAGTTTTCAAGCGAAACGGAATCTACCCCATTCACTTCATGTGGGAAACCGGCTTCTTTGAATCGCTCACCGACGTCATCTTCAATTCGCGCGATAAGGCAGAGGCCCGTGTCGGCGGGCTTTCTGACTTTTTCGATCGGGTGCTTGAATCCATTGCTCGGGGACCTGGGACAGCCGTTTGGCGCGATATGAAATGGGATGCCGACCAGAGCTTTAAAACTACCGGTGGAGGACGAAAGGCTCTCAAGGTTTTGCTCGACGGCAACTCAAAACGCTCTAGCCCCCTCAAGGTTCATCTGGTTGGCCACAGCGCCGGCTCTATCCTGATTGCCCATCTGCTAGAAGCAATGGACGTGATGAACCCGCTTAACACACCTGTGGAGTCCTGTTCTTTGATGGCCCCGGCTTGCACAGTCGATCTCTTCAAGAAAAGCTATCGCCCCCGGATCAGAAAACCCGGTGCTGCCTCGGGTGTCAAAAATCTCTTTCAGTACAATTTGATCGACCAGCGCGAACAGAATGACAGCGTAGGACCCTACAGGAAGTCGCTGTTGTATTTTGTCTCCAACGCCTTCGAGGATGAAAAGAAAATGCAGATTCTTGGTATGGAGAAATTTGTCGATGAAGTGCCCATAAAATCCGGCCACACCATCCATTATGCAGGCCGTGCCCCCAGTATTACCGATAGTGAAACGCATGGCGGCTTCGACAATGATCGCAAGACCATGAATGACATTCTCAAAAACATCCTGGGCAAAAAGCCAACCGCGGCCAAAAGCTTCCAGCCTGAAGATTTGACAGGGTACTAGGAAGATTGGGCGTTCCGCAAAGCTTTTAGGATCTTGCAGTACACGAATAGTGACCGAACCGGAGGACTTTTGGAAAAGGACTGAATAAGAAAACAAATGGCGCGGTCAATTGCCTGTGGGGCAGCCGCAGAAAGCAGCACCCTGTTCCGGGCGATTTCGTTATTTCCTAAGGTCCGGGGCAAAAACGAAGGTCTACGCAGCAGATATCCGGGACAAGATCGCAGCCTCTAAGCGCAAGGGTCTGTGGATGGGCGGGAATGTTCCGCTTGGGTATCAGGCGGATGGGCGAACGTTGAAAATCGACGACAAAGAAGCTGAGACCATCAGGACGCTCTTTGATCGCTATCTGGAGCATCAGTCCATTCTTGATGTGAAAGAGCAGGCGGGGGCACTGGAGCTCCGTTCGCGCCGCCGGGAACGCCCGGGTGGGCGCGTGACAGGCGGTAAGTTCTTTGATCGCGAACACATCCATCATTTGATCAGCAATCCGATCTATGCCGGCCGAAGGGGGCGCGTGTCTGGTGGTTTCTTAGACCATTCCAACATTGCGCCTTGCAGCTCCGCAGGTTCGACAGCGATTTGAGGTTGATGGCCTTGTCCGCTTTGCTTCGAAAAATCGGTCAGTGGGATCTCTATGCCTGCAGAATGCGTACAAGTTTCGAATATCTTACACTTCCTCTCCAATGATCTCATCTGCCGTAGACAGCATTCGGAGAAGCGCTTTGCGTAAATAGCTAACCTCAACTGAAATGCAAACTTCGTCGCGACCGCATAGGGTTGGCATGCTGATTGCCCCGCCCGCTCATGGTAAAACCGCAATAATCGCCGCGATATGTGCGTATGTTGCGATGGGGCGTCCTTTCGCTGGTCAGCGAATCCTACGCAATTCCGTGTATTACATCGCGCCTGAGGATGCGCAGGGTGTAATGGACCGCGCGTATGGTCACATAGTCGGCGTCCCCAAAGGAAGTCTGCCGTCTTATGTCGTTGATAAAGCGCCCGATCTCCGCGACGAAAGTCACGTTTCGGGCATTGTCTCTGACGTGCGTAAGATGAAATCGAAATCCCAAACTGAACATGCTATCGTTGTCATAGATACACTGAAGGGACGTGAGTCTTGCTTCGCTCGGAGAGAAACAAGTTTGAGAGCCGGTTTGATTGTCCTTTTGTTTCCCCAATGGGGCTCTGGTTCACGTTAGCTGTACGGCTCTCACGTGACAGCCGGGCAATCGTGCCAGCATCGATTTTAAACCGATCTACTGATTTTATTGAATTTTTCATGGAAAGTGGCTGGGGTGGTAGGATTCGAACCTACGATACACAGTACCAAAAACTGCTGCCTTACCACTTGGCTACACCCCAACGGTGAGCGGCTGTCTACGATTGTTGTTGGCGGGGTTCAAGTGTGTTTCGCCAAAAAAGTCGAACGCCGTACAATTTTTTTCAGGCGCGTCATTTAGTATCGATCAATACTGCTCCGGTGCGATTGCCGTCCTGCACCATTGTATGAGCGATAGCGCATTCCTCTAGGGTGAAGACCTTCTGAACCGGGCAGGTCAAAGCGCCGTCAACCAGGGCCTGATGAAGGGTCTTCACGGCAGCGGCACGCGAATCCGGCGGGAGAAGGTAAATCAGAATAGTCTCAAGCGTCATGGCTTTGAACATCATAGGGCCAAACGGAAAGACGGGCGTCATGTTTCGGGCCGACCCATAGGCGTTGATGCGCCCGTTTTCGGCAATGACGGCGGCATTTGTTTCTATGTTCTGCCCAAGCTCGACATCCACGATTCGGCCAATAGTCTGCCCATCATTTGCATCAAGGATCTGATCGGAAAGATCGTCACTGGCGTAGTCGAGCACAACGTCTGCCCCTGCTGCTGTGACCCGGTCAAAGTTGCGGGGGCTGGCTGTCGTGACAACCCGCGCGCCGGCCCATTTGGCAAGTTGAACGGCCAGAAAGCCAACAGTGCCTGCGCCACCGTGGATTAGAATCGTTTGCCCATTGGGGGTGCCACCTGAAAACACGGCATGGCTTGCGGTGAGGCCCGGGATGCCCAGAATCGCGCCTGTTTGCAGCAATACTGTATTCGGCAGTGTGATTGCCTGAGCATCGGGCAGAGTAATATGGCTGGCGGCGGTTCCGAAAGGGCGTTGCCATTGTCCATTCCAGATCCACACGCGCTGGCCAATCCGTGATGCGGGCACTCCATCCCCCACAGCCGATATGACGCCAGCTCCGTCGCTATGCGGGATGATCACTGGAAACGGCGGTTCCGTCACGCCCGGCCTTGTTCCAGCGCGGGCTTTAACGTCGGAAGGGTTTACACCTGAATAGGACAGCTCGACCGTCACCTCGCCCGGTCCGGGTGGGATGGGCTCGAGGTCCTGTATCCGCAAGACATTGGCCGGGTCTCCGAAGGTGGAATATGTAACTGCTCGCATGATCGCCTCCGTTTTGTCGAGTTTCACAGTATTTCGACGGGAAACTCAAACACCTTGTCGCGTGCTACTAAAGGAGGGGGCAGCCCTTTTCCTATTCGCGAACTTCAGACGGATCGACACCCCAAAGGTTTGATTTCAGTGTCCAGCCACGGTACCCACCGGCGGTTATCCGACACCAATCCAGCGAGCAGGTTCCGAGGCGAGCCACGACCCCGGTCTCGAAATGTGCATTGACGGGCGAGGTCGGGTCAGGTCGGGCATAAACGGGCAACATTTCGGATTCGATCAGCACCGTTCGAACACCCGACAACAAGGCATAGTGAACCCAGCCGCCCGCGCCGTCGCGGTCCTGAACCCTTCGCCAATTGCCATATTCGGCAGTGATCTGCAGCGGCATTCCGCGCCGCTTGAACACCCAGTCGATTCGATGGGTCAAAGATGGGCCCCGCCGTACATTGCCTTCGGCTGCTTTCATTGACACATAACGGGGCAGAGGCAGGTTGGTAACTGATCCGCGTGTGACCTCGGCATGTGCGGCCCATGCGCCGAACATGACCAGAAATACAGATAGTGCCGCCAGACAGCGACGTTTTACCGGTCGAATACCACTCACTGACTGCCTGCTCTTATGCCTGTTGATCCGGTTTTGAAAAAAGGTCGACTCAATGCCAAAGGGGTTCTTGTGCCCCGCCTTATCCTGCGCCACGATGCCATGGCGCGCGTCCGTTTGCAAAGCAGTGGGAGGGCCGAGGTGCCAAGAGAACGTTTGAGTGTTGTCGTTACGCGACGGTTGCCCGAAGCGGTCGAAACCCGGCTGAGTGAGTTGTTTGATGTGCGCCTGCGCGACACCGACATTCCGATGACGCGTGAGGAACTTGTGGCCGCTGTACAGGAAGCCGATGTGCTGGTGCCCACAGTAACCGACACGATTGATGGCGGCCTGTTAGGTCAGGCGGGCGAAAACCTGAAGCTGATCGCAAATTACGGGGCAGGCGTCGACAATATCGATGTGTCTACGGCGCGGCAGCGCGGCATTCTGGTGTCGAACACACCGGGTGTTTTGACTGATGATACCGCCGACATGGCTATGGCCCTGATATTGGCTGTCACCCGCCGCATCCCCGAAGGATTGAGCGTGATGCAGCAGGGCGACTGGGCTGGCTGGGCACCTACCGCGTTTCTGGGGGGCCGCATCGGAGGTCGTCGTCTGGGTATTCTGGGCATGGGTCGGATCGGACAGGCCGTGGCGAAGCGTGCAAGCGCGTTCGGAATGCAGGTCCACTATCACAACCGCCGCAGGTTACGCCCCGAGACCGAGCAAGAACTGGAGGCAACCTATTGGGAGAGTCTGGACCAGATGGTTGCGCGGATGGATGTAATCTCGGTCAACTGCCCGTCGACACCGTCGACTTTCCATCTGATGAACGCGCGTCGTTTGAAACTGATGAAGCCGTCGGCGGTGATTGTGAACACCTCGCGCGGGGAGGTGGTGGATGAAAACGCCCTGACCAGAATGATCCGTTCAGGTGATATCGCAGGGGCAGGGCTGGATGTTTATGAACAAGGCACGGATGTAAACCCGCGTCTACGGCAGTTGCCTAACGTGGTTCTGTTGCCGCATATGGGATCGGCTACTCTGGAGGGGCGGGTTGAGATGGGCGAAAAGGTCATCATTAACATCAAAACCTTCGAAGATGGCCACCGCCCGCCAGATCAGGTTGTGCCTGCAATGCTTTAAAGCGTCGGAAAGGAGCATCGATGGACGTGTACGAAGGCGGATGCCGCTGCAGAAACTTGCGCATCACGGCTTCGTGTCGTCCTCTCCGGGTTGGGATTTGTCACTGTCTGGATTGTCGCAAACATCATGGTGCATTGTTTTACGCGGCGGCCGTTTTCCCGGACGACAAAGTAGTGATCTCCGGCGAAGCGCAAGGCTATGCTGGCCGGTTCTTTTGCCCGACCTGCGGCTCTCCGGTTTTTGCGCGGAGCGGAACTGAAATCGAAGTGCATCTTGGGTGTCTCGATGCGCCTAACCAATTGACGCCAACATATGAAAGCTGGGTTTCCCGGCGCGAAGGGTGGTTGCCCGAATTCCCTGGAATGATCCGATATGATCAGGATCGTGTGACGACCGAGGCCAAGCCGTAATCCGGGCAGCGAAACACTGCCACAGAATCATGGCAGCACAGCTTTTCGCAGGGGCCCGAGCGAATTCGATACAAGGTTGAAACTAAAAAATATATTGGAGGATTCGATCAAATGAGACGTGTTTCAGTTTTACTGCTTTCTTCACTTGCTCTTGCGACTCCGGGGGTCGCACAGGAAGCTGCTGATGCCGTTGCGCCCGAAACGGCCACGGAAGGGCGGGTGCAGGCCCTGACCGATGAGGTCATCGCAGCACTCGAAGCCAAGCTGAACGGTGTTCCGGTCACGTCCGAGAATTGGATGGTGGCCGCCGCCAACCCGCTGGCTGTTGAAGCCGGTGCCAAAGTGTTGCGCGAAGGCGGGTCAGCCGCAGATGCGATGGTGGCGGTGCAGGTTGTGTTGGGTCTGGTCGAGCCACAATCCTCTGGCTTGGGCGGCGGTGCGTTTTTGGTCTGGTACGATGCTGCGACCGGGCAGATGACAACGCTGGACGGACGCGAAACCGCGCCGTTGGCGGCCACACCGACCCTGTTTCACAACGAAAACGGTGAACCGCAAAAATTCTTTGATGCGGTTGTGGGTGGGTTGTCGGTAGGTACGCCGGGCACGCCCGCTTTGCTGGAAGAGGCACACCGCCGCTGGGGCCGTTCGTCATGGCCCGGATTGTTCGCCGATGGCATCCGCTTGGCGGATGAGGGTTTTCTGGTCTCGCCACGCTTGGCCAGCCTTGTTGAAAACGATGCCGAGCGTCTGTCGCGTTTTCCCGAAACAGCCGCGTATTTTCTGCCGGGCGGAGAGCCTTTGCAACAGGGTCAACGCCTGATGAACCCGGCCTATGCAGATACTTTGCGCGTACTGGCCAGTGATGGGGTTGCCGGATTCTACGGTGGCGAGATCGCAGCGGACATCGTGCGCACGGTTCGCAACGCTCCGGGCAATCCCGGTGTTCTGTCTGGCACGGATCTGGCGCTGTATCAGGTGATCGAACGGGAACCGGTTTGTGCACAATACCGCGCCTATGAGGTTTGTGGTATGGGCCCGCCGTCGTCCGGCGCTCTGACCGTGGGGCAGATTCTTGGAATGCTGAACAGCTATGATCTGACAGCAATGGGTCCCGAAAGTGCAGAAGCCTGGCGGCTGATCGGCGATGCGTCACGCCTCGCCTTCGCAGACAGGGGCCGGTACATGGCCGATAGCGATTTCGTGCCTATGCCGACCAACGGGCTGGTCGATCCAGACTATCTGTCGCAACGGGCCGCGTTACTGGAAAGCGAAGGCGCTCTGGCCGAGGTCGCGCCGGGGCAGCCGGAATTCGACCACGCGCTGATCTGGGCGGATGATGTGTCGCTGGAACTCCCCTCGACCTCGCATATCTCGATCGTGGACAGCTATGGCAACGTGCTGTCGATGACGACCACCATTGAAAACGGCTTTGGTTCGCGCCTGCTGACGAACGGGTTTCTGTTGAACAACGAGCTGACGGATTTCTCGTTCAAGACCCACAGCAATGGCGTACCGATTGCCAACCGACTGGAACCAGGCAAACGTCCGCGCTCTTCGATGAGCCCGACCATCGTGATGCAGGATGGCACGCCGGTATTGGCCATTGGGTCGCCGGGTGGCAGCCGCATCATTGGCTATGTCGCCAAATCTATCATCGCCTGGGCCGATTGGGGAATGGATGTGCAGCAAGCACTGTCTCTGCCGCATCTTGTCAATCGTTTCGGAACCTATGATGTAGAGGCCGGAACTGCAGCAGAAGGGTTTACAGATGCGCTGGTTCAACTGGGCTTTGAAGCCAACCCCCGCGACCTGACATCGGGCTTGCACGCCATCGAAATTGACGACGGGCTGACCGGTGGTGCCGATCCGCGCCGAGAAGGCATCGCGCTGGGCGAATAGACCCTCGGAATTTGTGGGGATTGCCCGCTTGTCGCGCGCCTTTTAGACATAGGCCTAAAGACGCGCGAGGTGTCGGGGCAGGGGAGGATGACTATGGTACAGGCGACCGCATTGCCAAGGAACGAGGCTGGTATTGAAACCGTGATAGGGGTTTTAAAGCAGCGCTTTGGTGACAGGCTGCAAACCAGCGCTGCGATCCGCGAACAGCATGGCCACACCACGACTTGGATCGAAAACCAAAGCCCGGATGCCGTGGTTTTCCCGCATACAACGCAGGAGGTTTCGGACATTGTCAAAACCTGTGCCGCACACCGGGTACCGGTGATCCCCTTCGGCACAGGAACATCGCTGGAAGGGCATGTGAACGCGCCAGCAGGTGGCATCTCGGTCGATTTGATGCAGATGGACAAGGTGCTTGCGGTCCATGCCGAAGATCTGGATTGTGTCGTGCAGCCTGGCGTGACCCGCGAGGCGCTGAACACCCATTTGCGAGATCAGGGCCTGTTCTTTCCGATTGATCCCGGGGCCAATGCCTCGCTGGGCGGTATGGCTGCCACCCGTGCCTCGGGGACCAATGCGGTGCGGTATGGGACGATGAAGGACAATGTTCTCAGCCTTGAGGCAGTCATGCCGGACGGACAGATCATCCGTACCGGACGTCGGGCCAAGAAATCTTCGGCCGGGTATGATCTGGCCCGCCTTTTGATTGGGGCCGAAGGCACTTTGGGGATCATCACCGAACTGACCCTGAGGTTGCAGGGCATTCCTGAAGCAATCAGTTCCGCCCGGTGTTCCTTTCCTACCGTCGATGCCGCGTGTCGAGCAGTGATGATGACCATTCAGTATGGCATTCCCGTCGCCCGAATTGAGTTTCTGGATGAAATGTCGGTTCAGGCGGCCAACGCCTATTCCGGGCTGAGTCTGCCGGAAACGCCTTTATTGCTGTTGGAATTCCATGGCTCGGAGAGCGGTGCCGTGGAACAGGCTGAAACCTTTGGCCAGATCGCTGAAGAGTTCGGCGGCACAGATTTTGCCGCGACCTCGACCACCGAAGAACGGAATAAGCTCTGGCAGGCGCGGCATGATATGTATTGGGCGTGCCTGCAACTGCGCCCCGGCGCACGTGGTATATCAACCGATGTCTGTGTGCCTATCTCGCGCCTGGCCGAGTGCGTGACCGAGACTCAGCAAAAGGCAGCCGATCTTGGATTGCTCGCGCCGATGGTGGGTCATGTCGGGGACGGGAATTTCCATACGCTGCTGCTGATCGACATGGAGAATGCTGATGAGGTCGCCAAAGCCGAAGAGTTTGTCGGCTGGCTGAATGATATGGCAATATCTATGGAAGGTACCTGTACCGGTGAACACGGAATCGGGCAGGGCAAACAACTTTACTTGATCAAAGAACTGGGCGCCGCCACGAAATATATGGCTGCAATCAAGGCCGCGCTGGACCCAGAGAATATCATGAACCCCGGCAAGATTTTGTCTGACGTCACCTAGCACTTTTTGCGATCTGGTCCGTTTTGTGCCCTCAAAACGTCCATATGTCTTGGTCTTAATGACGCGAAGACAAACAGGTGATCGACATGAGCGCAAAGTATTTGACAGGGTTTGCAGCAATCTGCGGGTTGGCAGTTGTAGGGCTGGACTATTCTCAACAAGCCAAAGCATCGGAAAACGGTCTGAGCGTCAAAGGCTATGTTGCTTCGGTGTCGTCGCGCGTCGGGATTTCTGGCAACTGGTTCGAAGCAGAGGCCCAGCCTTCACAATCACAGGAACCTGCTGCGAAGACGCCCTCAGAAGAGGGTGGCAAACTGGTCTGCACCACAATCGGGACCAGCAAACGCTGCCGTTCCAGCGGCTGAGGGCAAAGGCCTGAGGAGCGATTTACGACCGGCTTTCGATGTTCGGGTCGTTTTTTTCATATCACTGGTCGGATGAATGTCGCGCGATCCCCCTTAAGTGCGCCATATGGTGTCAACTGATTTCAAGGGGAGACGCCCGGTTATGAAAACCCAAGTCAAAGCATTGGTCGTTGGCGGTGGCGCCGTTGGGACCTCGATTGCCTATCATCTGGCCAAAGCGGGCTGGGATGATGTGATGTTGATCGAACGGGACGAGTTGACGTCCGGGTCCACTTGGCACGCGGCTGGCCTGCTGCCGCTGTTCAACATGTCTTATGCGACGACCCACATTCACAAGTATTCGGTCGACTTCTACAAGAAACTGGAAGCAGAAACCGGGCTGAACGCGGGCTTTGCCGTGGTTGGCAACCTGCGTATGGCTCAGACACAGGAACGCATGGACGAGTATATGCTCTATGCGTCCACTGCCGAAACCTGCGATGTTGCTTATGAATGGTTGACCCCTGACCAGATCAAGGAACGCTGGCCGCTGATCGAAACCTCGGACCTGAAGGGTGCGATCTACCATACTGAGGACGGTTACATTAACCCTGCGGACGTGACTCAGGCGATGGCCAAGGGGGCCCGTCAGCGTGGCGTGGACATCATGCGGAAAATGCAGGCCGATGCGTTCCATTGGAACGGTACTCATTGGGAAGTCACCTGCACCAAGATGGTCGAAAAGGGAGGCAACCTCATTCCGTCCGATGAGCAGGTCGTGATCACTGCTGAGCATGTTGTGACCGCGTCGGGAAACCATGCGCAGCGCACGGCTAAAATGCTGGGCATCAAAATGCCTGCGATTCCGGTTGAGCATACGTTCATCGTCATGGACAAAGACCCCGAGCTGGTCAAATGGCGTGAAGCTGGTAACCCCGAACACCCCGTTGTGCGCGATGCCGACAACGAATCCTACGCACGTGAAGAGCGCGGCGGCTGGATTCTGGGCATCTACGAACACGGAGCACCAGCGCAGTTTGAACATGGTGTGCCTGACAGCTTCCGCGCCGACCTGTTCCCGCTGGATCTGGACCGGATTGCGGATCAGTACATGGCGATGGCCGAACGCGTGCCGTCCTGTGCCGAATCCGGCCTGAAGGACGATTTCAACGGTCCGATCTGCTACACCCCCGACGGCAACCCGCTGGTTGGCCCGGCTCCTGGCCTGCGCAACATGTGGCTGGCCGAAGGCTTCTCGTTCGGCATCACCGCTGCGGGCGGCACCGGTTATTATCTGGCGCAGATGATGGTCGATGGCGAAGCCGAGATCGATATGGCCTCGCTGGACCCCAAGCGCTACAGCAGCAACTGGATGACCACCGAGTTTGCGGCGCGCAAGAACGAAGAGTGCTATGAGCATGTCTACATCCTGCACCACCCCGACGAAGAACGCTCTGCCTGCCGCCCGTTGCGGACTGTTCCGGCGTACGATCGTCAGAAAGCGCGTGGCGCACAATTCGGCTGGGTTAATGGCTGGGAACGCCCGAACTATTTCGGTCCGCTGGATGCACCTGAGAACTTCGACCATGACGCCCGCTCGTTCCGTCGCGGTGGCTGGTGGCAATATGCTGTCGAGGAAGCCAAGGCGATCCGCGAGGGCGTTGGCCTGGTCGACGCATCTGCTTTCACCAAGCATGTCGTCAAAGGCCCCGGTGCAACCCAATTCCTGGATTGGTTCACCTGCAACAAACTGCCCAAAGTTGGTCGCATCAACCTGACCTACGCGCTGACGTCGCATGGCACTATCCGCACCGAATACACCATCGTCCGCAATGGTGAGAACAACTACTACATCGTCTCCGCCGGTGCCTGGACCGAGTACGACGCCGACTTCCTACGTAAGGCGGCCGAGGACAAGTTGGAGGAGTTCGGCTATGTCGAGATCCAGGACGTGACCACCCAGTGGGGCGTTTTCGCCATCGCCGGACCCAAGTCTCGTGACGTTCTGAAAGAGGTCATCAAGGACGCCGACCCGGAAACCGCATTGTCCAACAAGCGCTTCCCTTGGTTGTCGGCCCGTCAGATCGAACTGGGCATGTGCCCGGTCAACGCAATCCGCGTGGCCTATACCGGTGAACTGGGCTGGGAATTGCATCACCCGATCGAGATGCAGAACTACCTGTTCGACCTGCTGGAAAAAGCCGGTGAGAAGCATGGTATGAAGCTGGTCGGCGCGCGTGCCCAGAACTGGCTGCGTCAGGAGAAGTCCTATCGCGCCTTCGGCACCGAACTAGGCCGCGATGCGACCCCGTTGGAGGCTGACCTGCCGCGCTTTGTGGATCTGTCGAAAGATTTCCACGGCAAGGCCAAACTGGAAGAGACCGGCGTGCGCGTGAAGTGCTGCACCTTGCTGATCGACGGACCGGATGATGCTGATCCCTGGGGTCGCGAAGTGCTGTATACGCCGGAAGGTGAGCGCGTGGGTCGTCTGACTTCGGGCGGTTATTCTGTGGCCTTCGAGAAATCCATCGGCATGGGCTATGTAAAACCCGAGCTGGCAGTCGAAGGTACTAAACTGCGGGTCAAGATGCAGGACAAGCTGTGGGATGCGGTTGTGACCTGCGACAGCCCCTACGACCCGAAGAACGAAACCATCCGCAAAGACGGTTGATGAAAAGGCCCCGGTTCAGACCGGGGCCTTTTTTTATGATTGCCCAAAATCGGCCTGGCTGACTGCACCGTCCTTGTTGCGGTCCAGCGCCTGTAGCCACGTATCGGTTCCGGTCAGAAATTCCTCGCGGCTGACCTGACCGTCCTGATCGGTGTCGTTGAATTCACGTTTTAATGTATCGATGGCCTGCATGGCCTTGCTGGGCATGTTTTCCGTTTCCGAGGCAGACGCGCGGGTTTCGTCGAACAGATCGTACTCGACCGTATCGAGAACCCCGTTCTCGTCGGAATCGAACATGTAGAATAGACCTTCGCGCTGTTCGGTTGCTTCGGCCAGCGAGATGGTTCCGTCGCTGTCCAGATCCCAGTTTTCAAAGAAATGTTCCACGCCCTCGCCCATGTGGCCACCAGCCAGGGCAGCGGCAGTGGACAGGATCAGGATCAATGCGGGCAGGGTGGGTTTCATTGCGGCTTTCTCCGACTGAAAAGGGGCGCGTTTCCAATGATAAAACGTGTGAGCCCCGCCAGTCCGGCGGGACAGGTTGACGCAGTTTACGCGACGCTCAGTTCGTCGAAACATTCCAGCGCCTTGGCCGCATACATCATGGCTGGCCCGCCGCCCATCTGAATGGCCATGGCAAGAACATCGGACACCTCATTTCGCGTCGCACCTGCATTGATCAGTGCTTCGGTGTGCAAAGTAATACAGGGTTCGCATCGCAGAGTGACAGACATGCCCAACGCGATGAACTCCTTTGATTTGTAGTCGAGTGTCCCGCCTTCCTTGACGGCCTTGCCGAGCGCCCCAAATGCGCGCGTCGCATCGGGAATGGATCCGTTTAGATTTCGCAAACTCTTGCGTGTTGCCGCGAGTTTTTCTTGCCAAGCCATTTCTGAGTGTCCTTCATCATATTTTGTAAATGGAATATGATACAATTCACGACACTTGGACTTTGATCTCGATCAGGCGACTGGACGCTCGGCAACAAAGGCAAGATTGTTGGCAGGCATTTCGACGGATTCCAGCATTTTCAGACCGACGCCTTTGAGCAATTCCTGAATATCCTCGTCGTCTTTGTATCCGATTTCAGGGTCTTGTAGGGTCAAAGCCTCATGAAACCGGATGTCTCCGTCACTGGTAAGTTGCCCCGCGCGTTTGAAAGGGCCGTATAAAATGAAGCGCCCATTTGGCGACAGAGATTGAGCGACTTCCGAGATGATGGTTTCGGTTTCCAGCCAACTGATCAGGTGAACCAAGTTGATCAGAATAATCAGATCCTGACCACGAAGCCGCCTGTGCCAGCCCGCGAGTGCCGCATCCATTTCTTTGGCCTGCGCGACGTTCGGCAAATCGCGGGAATAGGCGTCGATGCTCAAGCGCCGGTGCGGGTCAATTTCGGTGGGTTGCCAGGTCAGACCGGGCAGCGTTTCGGCAAAGGCACGGACATGCTGACCGGTCCCGCTTGCAATTTCCAACGCCCGCCCCTGAGACGGTGCCCAATCTTGCAGCATTGCACATAGGGCGTCCGCGTTTCGCGACGCTGCCGGGGCCACCAGTTTTCCATCTTCACCGGCATTGGCGACGCTTGCAGAGGACGGGAGGGTGCGTTTGATCATCTGTGCAGCCTGTCCGGTTTCAGCATGGCCACAACGTCAGGTTCAAGTTCAGGAGTGTTTTCAACAATCAGATCACACAACAATTGCGAGGCCGCTGGTGAAGTTTGAAAACCATACCCGCCCTGACCAGCGGACCAGAAAAACGACGGATCCAGCGGGTCGCGCCCAAGAACCAAAGTTCGGTCAGGGACAAAACTGCGCAAGCCTGCCCAATTCGTCTCAACCCGTGTAACAGGCTCGGTCATCAGTTCCTCATACCGGGCCAAACCTTCTGCCAGTACCATATCATCGGCAAAGGCATCCTGAGGCGGAACCGGATCAGCCTCGGATGGGGAAACCAACAGCTTGCCAGCATCTGGTTTGGCATACCATGTTTCACCGGCGCCCAGCATCATGGGCCAGCTGGAAACATCATGTCCGCCAGGGGCGGGCAGACGCGCCATGGACCGACGGCGCGGTGTGATGCCGATACCGGGTAACCCCGCAAGCTGAGCAATCTCATCTACCCATGCTCCAGCTGCGTTGACCAGATTGCGGGCTTCAAAGACCTGGCCGGTCGCCACAACCCAATGCGCGTCTTTTCGAATACTGGTGACCTTGCTTTTCGTCGAAACTGCCCCTCCGTTTCGGCGGATGGTTCGGGCGAAGTCCTGCAGCAGGCGGTCGGTGTCGATGTCAAAGGCTGCTTCGCTCACGGCGGTAAACCCGACCTTGTCCGGGTTCAGGATCGGAACGCGCGATATGGCCTGATCCACCGGTATCTTCACCATGTTCAGATCGGCGCAATCGGCTTCGAAAACGTCTGGCTGGTCAAACGCTCCGACCAGCATCAATCCACGCGGGGTCAAGTAACCGCCATTCTGCGCGTGCAGGAAGGCAGCCCCAGCCTTGTTCAGGGCTACGACCGAGGGCGGTCCATAGCTTTCTTCAAACAGAGCCGCTGACCGGCCCGATGCGTGATAACCCAAGGCGTCTTCAGCCTCCAGAACCATCACGGTTCCATGCTGGGACAGGCGCGCACCCGCGCTGAGCCCGGCAATGCCGCCTCCGATGATGAGGAAATCAATCATTATTTAGAACCCGCCCGAAAATATGGGCAGCAAGCTTCTTGGATTTCATTTCGGCCCCCAAGCCTCTTATTTACCTTGCGTTTGGTTGCCAGACTATAAGCAGCCTTGAATTTGTGCTTCAACCCGGTCAAAGAAGTATCAAAATAAACAGGAGGGTAAGGTGACTGCAGCAGACCTTCATCCAATGGCCACAGGGCATATACCCGGATACGTCGTCGCAGCTGACGGGAGCGACTACCTTTTTTCAGCCATGGTCGTCTTTTTTGTCGTTCTTGTGGTGCTGATTGGTGTTGGTTATCTGACGCTTCATTCGGTACCGGAAAAAATGGCGCACGAAAACAATCATCCCCAATTTCAATTGGTGGGTATTCTGGCACTGCTGGCACTGTTTACACATAACGGGCTTTTCTGGATCGCCGCAATTCTGGTCGCAGGTTTTCAGTTTCCGGATTTCGCCTCCCCGCTCAGAAATATTGCCGATGCCATTCGTTCCCTTGGTCAGTCACCTGTTCCGGATCCGGCACCTGAGACAGCAGCACCGGCCCCGCCCATTTCAGAAGCCCGCGACGCACAGGAGCAATCCACATGATCGAGACCCTGCTCTGCGCCCTGATTACGGTGCTGCCCGACTATCTGTTTCGCCGGTTTGTGCAGGGTAAACGTATCGGTCATGAGATCACTCTGTTTACGATGTGGTACGAACTGCGTTGGGGGTTGACCACCTGTGCCATTCTGGCACTGACAGTGATCACGACGCTGTTCTATTTTCACCCCGCGAGTAAGACTGCGGCGTCCTATTTCCGGACGGTGACCATTCTGCCGCAATTGGGTGGACGTGTTTCAGAAGTGTTTGTCAAAAACAACGAACTGGTGACGGCTGGCCAGCCGATTTTCCGGATCGAAGATTTCACCCAGACCGCACAGGTTCAGGCGGCAAATGCACAGATAGCGCAGGTCCAGGCCTCGCTTAAAGTTGCCGAAACCGACCTGGCAGAGGCTGACGCTGGAATCGCTGGCGCGAAGGCGGCCCTTGCGCAGTCTCTCGAGGATCTGGAACGCAACACAACCTTGCGCGACGAAGGTTCGAGCGCTGTGCGGCTGGCCGAGATCGAGCGCCTTGAAAACCTTGTCGCCGAGCGAGAGGCTCAGGTTGTCGCGGCTGAAGCCAAACGCGCAGCAGTTGAGCAGCAGATCGAAGAGCTGATCCCTGCCCAACTGGCCAGTGCGATTGCGCAACTGGACGCCGGGCAGACCGAGCTGGACAAAACAGTTATTCTCGCTGGTGTTACCGGACGGGTCGAACAATTTAGTTTACAGGTCGGCGATTATGTAAGCCCATTGCTGCGCCCTGCGGGTATTTTGGTGCCGTCACATACCGGACATGACCGGTTCCAGGCTGCGTTCAACCAACTGTCCGCTCAGGTCATCAAACCGGGCATGATCGGTGAATTGGGCTGTATGACCAAGCCGTTCACGGTAATCCCCACAGTCGTGGTCGAAGTGCAGGATGTGATCCCATCGGGACAGATCCGCCCGTCGGACGAATTGCGCGATGTGCAAACCAACAACAATCCGGGTTCGATTTTGGTGTATATGGAGCCGCTGTATAAAGGTATGGCCGATGACATTCCTCCGGGCAGCAACTGTCTGGCCAATGTCTACACGGATAACCATGAGCGGTTAGAGCACGAGGATCTGGGCTTTTGGGAGGCTGCGTTCTTGCATGTGGTGGACACAATCGGTGTCGTGCATGCCGCAGGTCTGCGCCTGCGTTTGATCCTGATGCCGGTGAACACTTTGGTGCTGACCGGGCACTGATCCGGTCTGTGCAATCCAAACGCAAAGGGCCCGGCAGGTTTTGCCCGGCCCTTTGGTGTTAAAGCGCAGCTTTGAACAGTTGCGTGAGGTTTTCTTTCGTCAACTCTATCGGGTTACCCCCGCATGATGGGTCGATGATTGC
>NZ_CANMFF010000023.1 GCF_947497005.1 uncultured Ruegeria sp.
CTGAAGGCGAAGAGGGCCTCGAACAGCTATGGTCAGTGCTTACCGAAGAAATGAGCATCGCAATGGCCCAGATGGGAGCCTGTTCTCCAGGTGATCTACGACACTTTGGCTCAGATATTGCGTCGGTGACAGCCCAACGCAGTCCCGGAAGGCGCGGCTGAATTTGTGCTGGCTGGAATAGCCGAGCTCAAGCGAGATCGCCTTCACGGACATACCCCCGTGACGAAGCAGCTCTTTCGCGCGGGTAACAAGCACTTCGTTGGTTAGGGTGCGGAATGTAGTGTTTTCCTGCTCCAACTTCCGTTGCAAACTCCGATCGGATAAATTCAGCGCCTGTGCGGTTCGGTCGATGGAAATATTCTGTTCCTTGAGCTGCATCAGCAATACCGCTTCAACGACCTGATGAAAATCGCGCGGTGTACCGCCGGACCTTTCGCGGACGATGTCTTCGACTGTGGATACGCTGATAGGGTGCGCGGGAGCGCTGGCCGTCAACAGATGTCTTGGGAAACAGATTTCCAGCGCCTTCTTGTTCCAGTGAATCGGGCACCCGAATGCGATTTCGGCATCGTCTAGCCTCGTGATTGGCGGCATGTCGGGGGTCGATTCCGGTTGAGTGCAGAATAGGGCGTTCTCATGAGCGTTTTTGGTTTTCCCGAAACAATGAGACTACACCGCTGGCGCAGGGTCTCCGCGATCTGGCAGAGATGATGTGTAGACCGCGCCAGTCTGTCGATACGAGTGACGATAAGCTGATCGCCGTCACAAACGAGCGTGTTGCATGGATCAAGAGATGTGCGAAAGCCCCCCAATCCCAACCTTTTCAGGAGACGCGTTCGTAGTTCACATAGCCTAGCTCGGTCATTCGGTTCAGGACTTTTGTTGCGATGCTTATCTCAAAGATTTGGTTCTCGGTTGCCTGTGCTTGAAGGCTGCTTCCGATAACCTGATTCCATCTCCTGATCTGAGCTTCGACGCGTGATCTTTGATTGTATCCAGTGTCGGCCTGCCAGGTCATTCCGCCGTGCTCGGCAATGTTCTCAATGTGCTGGTTGCGCTGCCGATTTTCACCAAGCACTGCATTCTTAGGCGGCGGGACTACAACCTCGATGTCTGGTCCAAACCTGGACAACAACCATCCGTAAACGCCTTTGCCGTTATATGCGCCGTCCGCCAGAAAGCGCTCCACGATGACGTCAACTTGCGCAAGCAATTCCGGGAGTGTGGTCTCATCGCCGACATGTTCCGATGTCAGTTTAGACGCATTGATTTTGCCAGTGCCGGGATCGAGGGCAATGTTTAGTTTGCGGCAGGTTTTGCGTGCTCTCTTGGCGCCGTGCTTTTCTTCATGCCAGCCGTTGCCGTCATGCATTTTCAGGCCTGTGCTGTCCACAATGAGGGTAATCTGCTTATCTAAAGCGCATCGGTGTTGGGTGATCTTCAACCTCTTGCTCCGCCGCGACAGCGTCGAGAAATCCGGCACCACAAGATCCAAACCCATAAGCTTCGCAATCGACCGCATGAAGCCCTGAGTTTGTCTCAATGCAAGCCGAAACACGACCCGCATCGTGAGGCAAATCTCGATCGCCAAATCAGAGTAGACCGCCTGACCGCCGCGGGTCGTACGGCGCGGCGATGCCCAATTCCGTGCCACATTATCTGAAACCCAAATGGTCAATTCACCGCGCTTTCGGAGGCTTTCGCTGTACTCCGACCAATTTGTGACGCGGTATCGTGCCTTGTCGAACTTGTCTCTGCGGGCATCATTGAATTTGTAGGGCATCTACCGTCGCTTGCGTCAGAGAAAACGCCGGAATTACCGCGACCATCCGATCCATGCAACACGCCCGGACCGAAAGCCATTCACGGGCTTAGCCCAAGCGTATCGACAGTCAAAAATTTGCATCAAAGTCCTAAGAAGTTGCTGTTTTCTGTGTCAACTTTGAGCGCTCCAAAATCTCACAATTTGAAATTGCCGGGGAAAAGTCCACACAAGAACCGTCTGATAAGATCAACAGAGCGTCGTCGTGAAAAGCCCTGCATATCTGTTAGGTAATTGACCCACATACCTTCCAGCAAAGCCAGCGTTCCGGCGGTGGCATCGCCCACCAAGTTTGGGTCACGCTCGTTTTTTTGAGCTATCTCCTTAAACGCAAGCCGCAAGGTCTCGACAAGTTTGTGATCCTGAGTGCTGCTGTAGCGAGCGATGCCGGGGTGCGAACTCGCGATGCCTCGGAATGCATGCCAGATTTTTGTACTTCTAGGATTGAGCAGAGCTTCAGACAGATCCGCCTCGATCACAGCCATCACTCGGTTTTCGGGCGATGCATCTGAGCCCAGATCGGTCAATCTGTCCATCTCGGCATAATATTGGGCACTGAAATGCTGGGCTGCTGCCGTCAGCAAATTGTCCTTCCCACCGAAATGCAAATGAATCATTCCGCGTGATAATCCAGAACGCTCGCAGATGCGGCTGACCGAGGTATCGGTGACTCCAATATCGGCAATGGTGTCCAGAGTCGCCTTGATCAGAAGCTGCCTATTGGCCTCTGGATCGCGCTTCGAACTGCGCTTTTTTCCTTTGGAGTCTTTCACTCTATTCAATAATTCCATTAGTTTGGGATCTTCTCATATGGGCGGCTTACAGGAAGATTGACACGAAAGGTCTTTCTGGCGCAACATTAAATGGACGATCGTCCATTAGAGACTCGTAAATACTCAGAAGGGAGGTAAGGTGAATTTTCGTAGCGAAGCGTCCCGGGGCTATTCCCTCAGCGCGCCAGCCACGGCTTACGTGGGCTTTCTGGTGGCGGCGCCATTGGTGATCCTGATAGCCTATTCCTTCTGGACCCAGACCTACGTAACGCTCGACAAGACGCCGACGTTGAAAAATTATCGCGACGCGCTTGCTGATCCTTTGGTTCGACACTTAGTGCTTAGGTCGATCTGGATTGCCGGAGCAGTTACGGCAGTCACCGTCGCACTGGCCTATCCCATCGCGTACTTCATCGCGGTGAAGGCCCGGAAAAAGACCATCTGGCTTCTGCTCATCACCATTCCGTTTTGGTCCAGCTATCTTCTGCGCGTGTTTGCCTGGAAACTCATCCTTGGGTTCAACGGGGTAATGAATTCCGCGCTTCTGGCGCTTGGCCTGATCAGCGAACCTCTCGACTTCTTGCTATACAACGAATTCGCGGTCGTACTGACACTTGCTCATGCCTGGGCACCATTTGCGATCCTGCCGATCTATGTCTCGTTGCAGAAAATCGATCCTAGTCTACTGGAAGCTGCCACCGATCTTGGAAACAGCCCCTTTCAACGTTTCATGCGAGTGACGCTGCCGCTGACGATACCGGGTGTTATTGCCGCTTGCATGATCATCTTTATCCCCACAGTTGGTGACTACGTGACCCCGGCACTGGTCGGCGGGTCGGACGGGAAGATGATCGCCAATCTTATTCAGGTGCAGTTCGGGGCCGCCAACAATTGGCCTCTCGGTGCCACGCTGTCACTGATCGCGATGCTGTCGGTGGGTTTTGTCGCCATCGTATTCGTCATTACTGCCACTCAGTTTGGGAGGCGGATCAGATGAAACGTCCTTCGACCCTGACAGCTTATGCATTCCTGTATTTGGTATTTCTGTATCTGCCGGTTCTCTTCCTGCCGTTGTTCTCTTTTAACAGCGGCACAATCGTTGCCTTTCCGATCAAGGGCTGGACGCTGGACTGGTATCGGAAGCTGGGTGAGCAGGATACCTTGATTCAGGCCCTTTGGAATTCGCTTGGCGTCGGTACTGTCGTTGCAATTCTTTCTACCGCTCTGGGGTTGTTTGCCGCTCGCGCCTTTGTTCGATATCGTTTTCGAGGCCAGCGCGCGGCTGAAGGTCTGGTGATGCTGCCTTTGGTTATTCCCGGCATTATCGTGGCCTCTTCAATGCTGGTCCTGTTCCTGTTTCTCGGTCTCAAGCCGTCTTTGCTGACCGTTGTACTGGGCCATACGTTTCTCGCACTGCCCTTCTCCGTCTCGATCCTGAAGTCTGCATTTGATGACTTTGACGCATCGCTGGAGGAAGCATCTTATGATCTGGGCGTCGGCGTGTTCGAAACCTTTCGCCGCGTGACGTTGCCGGTCGTTTCCCCCGGTATCGTAGCCAGCATGCTTGTCACTTTCACGGTCAGCTTCGATGAATTCGTCCTCGCCTTTTTCCTATCCGGCAACCAGCCAACCCTGCCGGTCTATATCTGGAGCCAGATTCGTTTCCCCGCAAAGCTTCCAAACGTATTGGCGCTGGGCTCCATCCTGTTGCTTACCTCGGTTCTGCTTTTGGTATTGGCCGAGTATTTCCGCCGCCGCTCATCCACATCAGAGGTCCGATGACAGACAGAAACATCATAGAACTCAGGGATGTCGAGAAACGCTACGGGACATTCGTGGCTGCAGGTGGGATCAACCTTGATCTCAAAGAGGGCGAGTTTTTCTCGCTCCTCGGCCCATCGGGATGCGGCAAGACCACGGTATTGCGGATGATAGCGGGCTTCCAGGAGCCGACCAAGGGCACTGTGCTGATTGATGGGCAGGATATGGAGGGTGTGCCTGCAAATAATCGCCCGACCAACATGGTTTTTCAGAGCTACGCCATCTTCCCGCACCTGAATGTTGGAAACAACGTGGCCTATGGATTACGCGGCAAGGCCCCCATGGCTGAGATCGACCAGCGCGTGGCCGAAGCCCTGGAAATGGTCGAGCTGGGCGGTCTTCAGGATCGCGGCGCAAGTGAGTTGTCTGGTGGGCAGCGGCAAAGGGTGGCGCTCGCCCGCGCGCTTATCATGCGGCCCAAAGTGTTGTTGCTGGATGAGCCCTTGTCAGCCCTCGACAAGAAGCTGCGCGAACAGATGCAGTTTGAAATGCGTAATCTGCAGCAATCGCTTGGCATCACCTTTGTGATGGTCACCCACGACCAATATGAGGCGATGACCATGTCCGACCGCATCGGCGTGATGTTCAATGGGCGGCTCAAGCAAGTGG
This sequence comes from uncultured Ruegeria sp., assembly GCF_947497005.1. Classification (GTDB taxonomy): domain Bacteria; phylum Pseudomonadota; class Alphaproteobacteria; order Rhodobacterales; family Rhodobacteraceae; genus Ruegeria. The sequence continues at coordinate 5,026 of NZ_CANMFF010000023.1, forward strand.
ATACGCCAACAACGCTTTACGCCCGGCCCTGCGATCAGCAGGTTGCCAGTTTCATCGGTGAGATGAATATCTTGCCTGCCCAGTTGCTGGGTGAGACCGGCGATACGCTTTCGATCGATGCGGTCGCCTTTGGTCAAATGGAGATTCAGAGAAATCCCAACGTCACGACCAGTTCCCGTGAGATGAATATCGGCATTCGGCCGGAACAATTGGAGATCACGGCGGAAGAGCCTGAGGACTATCCCTCAACTGTTCAGGGCACAGTTAGCAACGTCGCCTTCTATGGTGAGAACATTCACTACCACATACAAGTTGCGGAAACCGAAAAGCCGATCTCGGTCTCGGTTCCAAACTATTTTCACACGGTTGATTTCAAGCGCGGTGATGCCGTTTGGCTGGGGCTTCAGGGGGCCAGCGTGATCGATCTTGGTACAGATACAGAATAAAATAATGGGAGGATAAAATGAAACTTCAGGGAATTGCGGCCTTCGCATGTGCGACGGCGATAAGTACAGGAAGTGCCATAGCAGGTGGCGCCGATCTGACGGTGTTTGACTGGTCGGGATATGAAGATCCCGGGTTCTTTGCCAGCTACATGGAAAAATACGGGGATGAGGCGCCAAGCTATTCCTATTTCGGAAGTCAGGAGGAAGCCTTTACGAAACTGAGTTCGGGTTTCACGGCTGATCTGGCGCATCCTTGTTCCGACGCGGTCCGGAAATGGGTCGCAGCCGATCTGATCCAGCCGCTGGACGAAAGCAAACTGACCAACTGGGCCGATGTACTGCCCGAGATCAAGGAAGTCGACGCCATCGTCCTAGACGGCAAGCTTTACATGTTGCCATTCGAGTGGGGGAACACGGGCCTCATCTATCGCACCGACAAAATCTCAGGCGATGATATCTCGCTGCAATTGCTGGCGGACCCGGCCTATGCTGGCAAGATTGCCGTCCCGGATGCCGCATCATCTGCATTCGCCTTGGCCGCGCTGGCCACCGGAAACGCCGACGATTATACCAATCTGAGCGACGAGCAATTCAAGGAAGCATCTGATTTCCTGCGCTCGATCCACCCGAATATGCGCTTTTATTGGTCAGATGCGGGTCAGTTTGATCAAGCCATGACCAGTGGTGAGATCGAATTGGGCTGGGCCTGGAACCAGTCAGAACTGAACCTGATCTGGAACGAAGTGCCTGCCGCCATGATGCGTGATGTCGACAAGGGCATCGCGACCTGGGCGTGCGGCTACGTGCATCTGAAGTCTTCGACAACGCCGGCCGATCAGGTCTATGATCTGTTGAACGCGCTCTCTGATCCTGCCAGCGGCCAGTACATCATCGACAATTGGGGCTACCCGCATTCCAACGCAAAAGCGTTTGAAATTGCCGATCAGGCCAACATCGAAGCCTATGGTTTTGCTGACCCTAAAAGCTTCTTCGAAGGCAGTTTGTTCTTTGATGCGGTGAACCCCGAGCTTGAGGCAAAAATGCTGGCAGAATTTGAACGGATCAAAGCCGGCTTCTAACACAACCACTTTTCCGGGGCCTTATGGCTCCAGATCCCAGATACAGGAAAACGCGTGAATATGTCGAACGCGAACCCATATGCTCTGCTTTTTGAACCGGTTCAGATCGGGCCAGTCACAGCTAGGAACCGCTTCTATCAAGTGCCCCACTGCACCGGGCTGGGGCATGTCCGGCCGCAGGCCGATGCAGCCCTGCGTGGGATGAAAGCCGAAGGCGGGTGGGCGGTGGTTTCCAATCAGGAAACCGAAATCCACCCGACCTCGGACCTGTCTCCTTATGCCGAGGGGCGGCTATGGGACGAGCGCGATGTGCCCGCGTTGCGGCTGATGACAGATGCGGTACATGCGCACGGGGCGCTAGCGGCCATCCAGCTGGTTCACAATGGCAACCATGCGCAGAACTTGCTGACCCGCGCCCCGGTTCTTGCACCGTCCGAGATGTCCGTTGATACGACGCATCCCAAGCAGGCACAGGCGATGGACAAGGCCGATATTCGGGAGCTCCGCCGCTGGCACCGCGATGCTGCCTTGCGAGCAAAAAACGCCGGATTTGACATTATTTACGTTTACGCAGGGCACAACATGACATTGGCGCAACATTTCATGCTGCAGCATATGAACCAGCGAAGTGATGAATACGGCGGATCACTTGAAAACCGTGTGCGTCTGACCCGCGAGTTGCTGGAGGACACACACGAGGCTGTGGGCGATAGCTGCGCTGTGGCGTTTCGCTTTGCTATCGACGAAATGATGGGCACCGACGGCATGCAGGCCGCGGAAGAAGGCCGCGCCGTGGTCGAGCTTTTGTCTGACCTCCCGGATCTGTGGGATGTGAATGTAGCCGACTGGTCGAATGACAGTGCCACAACCCGTTTTCAGCCAGAAGACGGATATCAGAACGCGTTTTTGTCCCACGTCAAACAGATAACCCGGAAACCTGTGGTTGGTGTCGGTCGCCTGACGTCCCCTGACATGATGCTGTCGATGGTCAAAAAGGGAATTGTCGACCTCATCGGAGCCGCGCGACCTTCCATCGCGGACCCGTTCATTCCGAAAAAGATTGAAGAGGGTCGCATTGACGAAATCCGCGAATGCATCGGCTGTAATATCTGCGTCTCTTCTGACAATCTGGGCATCCCGATCCGCTGCACTCAAAACCCGACCATGGGTGAGGAATGGCGACGCGGTTGGCACCCCGAAACCATCGCACCGAAAAAGAGCAACGCGGATACTTTGGTTATCGGCGGTGGCCCCGCCGGTCTTGAATGCGCCACACAATTGGCTAGGCGAGGATATCAGGTGACCTTGGCCGAGGCGTCAGCCGAATTGGGCGGGCGGGTTACGAAAGAAAGCAAACTTCCCGGCCTCGCAGCTTGGTCCCGCGTCGTCGACTATCGCCTGAATGATCTGAAGCAGCGCAGCAACGTCCAATTGTTCACCGACAGCAGGCTTGACGGCGATCAGGTGGCAGAGCTTGGCATCGAACACGTCTTTGTCGCGACCGGTAGCCATTGGCGCACTGATGGCATGGGGCGCAACACCCAGCGCCACCAACCCACGATTAAGCCCGATGCCATAGTGCTAACACCTGATGACATCATGAACGGCCTTCTGCCTCCGGATGGGCCGGTGATGATCTATGATGATGACCACATCTATCTGGCAGGAGTGATCGCCGAAAAACTTGCGACTGCAGGATACCAGATGGTCTTTGTCACGCCGGAGAGTTTGGTCTCAGCTTACACGGTAAATACTCTGGAGCAGCCTCGCATTCAGGCCCGTCTGATCGAGCTTGGTATTGATATTCGCTGCAATCAGGTGTTGACCGCAGTTGAAGGTGACATGGCGCGTATTGGGTGTGCCTTTACCGGTCGCGAAACGGATGTTCCCTGTGCTTCGACAATTCTGGTCACCGAGCGCCATCGTGAGACAGCGCTTTATGACAGCTTGCGCGGGCTCGGGTTGAAAACCCTCGAACTTATTGGCGATGCAGCGTCTCCTGGACTGATCGTTGACGCAGTTTTCGCAGGCCACCGCGCCGCTCGCGATTTTGAACGCCCCAAGGCAGAAGCAGACAAGGATTGGTTTCGCCGCGAGATTATCGATTTGGAGGAAACGTTATGAACAGCCGACCTTATGAGCTGGATACATTGATAACCTCGCACCAGCACGGCCATGCCCTGCCGCGCGGATTCTATACCTCGCAAGACATCTATAACTATGACATTGCCCAGGTCTGGAACCGCAACTGGCTTTGGGCAGGGCATGTCAGTCAGATCCCAAAAGCCGGCGACTACTTCCTGTTCGACTATGGCCCGGAGAGCATCATCATTGTTCGCGACCGCGATGGCGATATTCGCGCTCATTTGAATGTCTGCCGCCATCGGGGTTCTCGCGTCTGCACTGAGCAGTCCGGCAACTCGCGTGTTCTTGTTTGCCCCTACCACGCCTGGACATATGAGCTATCGGGAAAACTTCGTGCAGGCCACAACATGGGGGAGCATTTTGACCCATCCAAATTCGGGCTCTTTCCCGTTCAGGTGAGTGTCTTCAAAGGCCTGATCTTTGTTTGTGCAGATGCCAATACACCATCGCTTGATCCTGTCCTCAGTCAGCTTTCGCCACTCGTCGAACCCTATGGCTTTGACGATCTGAAAGTAGCGCATACGGCGTCATTTCCGGTTCCAGCGAATTGGAAACTGGCGGTTGAGAACTATCTGGAATGCTACCACTGCGGACCAGCGCACAAAGAATACTCTCGTTCCCATAGCCTGAAATCGCCGCAAGACATGGCTGGCTTGGTTGAGCCGCTCAAGGCAAGGGCTGTCGAAGTCGGCCTGTCATCTGATGAATTGGCGCTTGTCGGCGACGCTGCGCCCACCCCGTTCACCAGCGGGTACTATCGGCGCTATCCGCTTTACCAAGGCTATAAAACCGGCAGTAAAACGGGCGAGGCGCTTGCGCCATTGCTTGGAACGCTGAAAGGTTTCGACAGTGGCGCAACTGACTTTGATATTGGCCCGTTGAATTGGTTCCTGATTTATTCAGATCACTTGGTCGGCTACCGCTTTATTCCACGTGATCTGCAGGAAACCGACATTCAGGTGGTCTGGCTGGTTCGCGCTGACGCCGAAGAAGGCCAGGATTACAACAAAGAAGACCTGACCTGGCTTTGGCATGTCACATCTTTGGATGACGAACGCATCATTCGCCACAACCAGTCCGGGGTAAACTCTCAATACTTCCAACCGGGTCCCTTGGGCGAAATGGAAACCTCGATCCAGGATTTTTATGACTTCTATTTCACCATGATCAGCCCGGAACCAGAACAAAGGATGGCCGGCAATGGCTGAGGCAAAATCACGCCGTCGCGGTGGCGGCGGGCGCGCCGCGCGCATAAAGGTTCAACAGGCAACCACGGGTAATGAGGCGGTACGTGGAGGCTTAAGCGGCGGGCGCTATAAGCCGTTGACCCAGACAGATATGGAGAACATCCACCAAGCGGCCCTGACCGTTCTGGAAAACACCGGTGTCACCGACCATTTCCCGGAACTGCTTGATCTGGTGTTGCCCAAAGGCGCGGTTATGAACGACCTCAATCGGCTGTGCTTTCCCCGTGCCCTGATGGAAGACATCCTGGCTGGTGCTGCCAGGGAGTTTTACGTCTATGCACGAGGAGAGCGTGAAGGCAAAGACGACATGCATTGCTCGGCAGAGAGTGTCTATTTCGCCAACTCTGGCACCGCCGTCACAACCTTCGATTCCGAGACCAAGTCCTATCGTCCATCGGTCCTTCGCGACGTATATGATTTCACCCGTCTGGTCGACCGTTTGGACAACATCCATATGCTGGGCGATACGGTTTTGGCCACCGATGTGACCGATGATTTCACCCACGATATGAACACCTTATATGCGATGCTCGCCGGTAGCCAAAAACCTGCCTGTCTGACTTTTCGAGACCGCAGCCATATCCCGCATGCCATCCGCATGTTTGATTTGGCCCAGGGTGGTGAAGGGGCATTCATGAAAAAGCCAAGCGTCATTTTTGGCGGCTGCCCCATGGTTTCGCCTCTGCGGATCGGCAAGGAAAACATGGAGATCCTGATTGATACTGCCAAACTTGGCCTGACTGTCGATCTGGCCGTACCTCCGCAGGCAGGGGCCACAGCCCCGGCGACACTTGCGGGAACACTGGTGCAAACCGTGGCAGAAACGTTGGCCTGCGTTGCCATTGTAAACCTCATCACACCGGGTTGTCCGGTCTGCTTTGCCGCCTGGCCCTTCATCACTGACCTGCGCAGCGGATCGTTCACCGGCGGTAGCGGTGAACAGGCTCTCATCGGTGCGGCAGCCATTCAGATGGGCAATTTCTATGGCCTTCCCTCATCCGTTGGCGCAGGCATGACTGATGCCAAAATACCCGACGCGCAATACGGGTTAGAAAAGGCTCTGACCTTCACACTTGCCGCTCATGCCGGTGCTAATCGCCTTTGCGAGTTTGGCGGTATGATCGGCAGCCTGATGGGATGCAGTTTTGAAAGCATGGTCATCGATGACGAAGCGGGTGGTATGATCCTGCGATCATTGCGCGGGATAGAGGTCACAGATGAAACCATGGCGGTGGATGTGATCCACCAGTGTGCCATAGATCCTGGTCACTTCCTCGGCAACCCACACACGCTGAACTATATGAACACCGAATTTGTCTACCCGCGGCTTATGGATCGTGAGCGTACAGATACTTGGGAAAACGAAGGCAAAACTGACCTGATGGACCGTGCCCGTGACAAGGCCAATTCCATTCTAAACAGTCATTTCCCTAACTACTTCGGCGCTTCGGACACTCAGGTACGCGAAGAATTCCCCATTGTAATGAGCGCGGAAAGCATGGCCCACCATGGACAACTCTAACGCCAAGCAATGGGACAACGATCACTTCCTGCACCCGTGGGAAGGGATGGAAGCTTTGGGCAAAACAACCGTACTTTTGTCGAAAGTGCCAGTGGCATCCATGTGGTGAACGAAAAAGGCGAACGCTTGATCGACGGACCGGGAGGCATGTGGTGCACCCAGATCGGTTATGGGCGAGAGGAGATGGCCGAGGCCATGGCTGAGCGAGCTCGGAGCCTTGCCTATTTCTCGCCCTTCAACAACACCAACTCGACTGCTGCGCGCGGTTCGCACGCGAAATTGCCAAACGCGCGCCTGGTGATTTGAACAATGTCTTTTTTACCACAGGCGGTTCCACCGCGGTGGATACGGCTATCCGATTTGTCAATTTTCGAAGCAACCATTTAGGACGGCCCGAGAAAAAGAAAATCATTTCAAGGCAAAAAGCCTATCATGGCCGCACCTATCTGGCGGCCAGCGTCAGCGGGAAAGAGCGTGATAGGTTTTGGCTCGACAAAGCCGATGACCTCGCACATTTCCTGCCAGACGTGAATCCGCTCTACCGTGCACCTGGTCAAAGCGAAGAGAGCTTTCTGAAAGAGAAAGTTTCCGATCTTGAAAACGCAATTGTGGCGCTTGGCCCAGAAAATGTTGCCGCTTTTATCGCTGAACCGGTTCTGGTGTCTGGCGGCGTGATCGTGCCGCCAAAAGGATATCACGAAGGCTGCCTAAACATCTGCAAGAAGTACCATGTTCTATATATCTCCGACGAAGTGGTGACGGCTTTTGGGCGAATGGGTCATTGGTTTTCGTAAGAGGCTGTTTTCGGCATTCAACCAGATATAATCACTTGTGCCAAAGGAATGACCTCTGGGTACGCGCCGATGGGTGCCGCGATTATCTCTGACCGATTGATCGCAGGCGTTCCAGGAAAAGATGCAGCCTTCTCAAATGGATATACCTATTCTGGTCACCCGGTTAGCGCGGCCGCCAGATTAAAAAGCATGGAGATTATTGAACGGGAAAAGCTTCTCGAACACGTTCGAAAGGTCGCTCCGATTTTTCAGGATCAACTGCGGCAGTTGCGTCAGATCGACATCGTTGCCGACGTGCGCGGTATGGGTTTGATGGGGTGCGTTCAATGTTCTGTCGATGGTGATCCCCAGAGCGACTTGGGATACGACTACGAGATTGGTGACCAGATCGATTTAGAATGCCAAAAACGTGGGTTATTAGTTAGACCTGTTATCAACATGTGTGTTCTTTCACCGCCCTTCATCATTAGCGAAAGTGAAATTATGAAGATGTTTTCTGTCCTGCGTGAAGGGCTTGAAGCGACAAGAACGTGGCTTGGCGGTTCCAGTGACCAATGAAGGGTGTTGTCACATTAACTTCCGGCCCATGAAGATATCCTGATGCTCGGTCGTCAAGCTGCTCGGGTAACAGGATGCCAGGTGTCGAAGGCTTCGTCGAGGCGGTGATATCGGATTGTTAGGGCTGAGCGACGGCGTACAGGAACACAAAAGCAATTCCGAATGGCTGAATGGGTGGCCACGAACCGCTGCAAACCTCCTGGAGATCGATGCCCTTGCATCGCCCGTTCCCGCTTTTGGAACGGGAGATGGCTGTTTTCGGTACGGTTATTGAGGCCCTTGTGTGACCTATGATCCAGGCCCGGCGCAACCTCTCGTTTGGCAGCACCATAGGACTGCAGCTCACCCGTGATAATCCGCTTTGGAATGAAGCCAAAACGCTTCATCAGGCTGCGCAACAGCCGCTTTGCAGCCTACTTGTTGCATTTCGGTTGGAGGATTTCGCCCAGCACAACGCCATGTTGATCGGCCGGGCCAAAGCCAACACTTGGGACCTGAGATTCTCACGACAACCTCATCGATGTGCCAGACGTCGTTTGGGCTAACGGAGGGTTTCTGAGCCATCGAAGCTTATGTACAGAGAAGAAAACAAGGACGAAGGGCATCGCCGACAAGTTGGCCAAGGGCGTCACGATGGGCATCACCACAGGACAAAATGGGCTGTAATTCTCATATATGTCCGGGTCTTTTCTTTTTTTGCCGAAAACGACTGCAGAGACACGGTAACACGTTGATCTATAACCAATAGAAAAATGATTAGGCAAATCCTAATGTTTGGTGAGGAAGTCAGTTCTTAGGAGGATCACGCAGCCCGTATATACCTGAATGGAATTCCGCGGTGCTCAGGGAGGCGCAATTGTCTGACAAAGTAAATATCGCGATTGACGTGCGGGATGCCGTAAAACGCTACGGCGATTTTACAGCGCTCAAGAAGATCTCGCTGTCGATCATGGACAATGAGTTCTTTACCCTTCTGGGCCCGTCTGGATGCGGCAAGACCACTCTGCTCAGAATGATCGCCGGATTCGAAGCGGTAACCGAAGGTGCGATCTACCTTTACGGCGATGAGATCGAGAACCTGCCGCCGAACAAGCGCCCTGTGAACACGGTTTTCCAGAACTATGCGCTGTTTCCGCATATGACCATTCTGGACAATGTGGCGTTCGGGTTGGAAATGCGGGGCAAGTCGAAATCCGAGGCGCGGACCAAAGCGGGTGAGATGCTGGAGCTGGTGCAGCTTTCTCAGTTCTCGGCACGCAAGCCCAGCCAGCTGTCTGGCGGCCAGCAGCAGCGTGTTGCACTGGCCCGTGCACTGGCACCGCAGCCCAAGGTTCTATTGCTGGACGAGCCGCTGTCGGCGCTGGATCTGAAGCTGCGCAAGGCGATGCAATTGGAGCTGAAGCACCTGCAGCGCGAAACCGGGATCACTTTTATCTTCGTCACCCACGATCAGGAAGAGGCCCTGACCATGTCCGACCGGATCGCGGTCATGTCGGCAGGCGAGTTGCAGCAGCTGGGCGCACCAACGGATATCTATGAGCGTCCGCACAATATGTTCGTGGCGGATTTTATCGGGGAGACAAACCTGTTGGAAGTGTCTGTCGACGGCATCGAAAATGGTCGCGCAACCTGCCATCTTGGCGGTGGTCACGAACTGACATGCAACGCTGTAGAAGGTGTCGGCATCGGTTCCACTGTTCATATGTCGATCCGGCCAGAGCGCCTTTATATGTCAGAAACGCCGGTTGAAACCGAGGGTCTGCATGGGCGGATCAAGGAAAACATCTTTGTCGGCACTGACATCACCACAATCGTGCAATTGGACGAAGGGCCTGACTTTGTCGTCCGCACCTCGAACTCGGATCGTGGCAACAAGCGTATCTTTGAGCCGGGTGTCGAGATGTTCGTCAACATGGAGCTGGGGGCTGCACGCCTCCTGGTCGACTGATGGCGGCGGGTGCGGCAAGCGGCGGCAGCGCAACGACCGATACTTATAAAGAGGCGCGCACCTGGCTGTTGTTACCCGCCTGGGTGACACTGACCATTTTGGCGCTGGCGCCGGTGTTCATGATGCTGATCTACTCATTCTTGACGAAGGAGTTCCGTGGCGGCGTGATCTGGGAGTTCTCTCTGTCCGCATACGACCAATTCTTCTTTGATCGCGGTTTGTTCGGGGATGAGGCACCCAAGATCGAGTGGACTTATGTCACGATCTTCTGGCGCTCGATTTGGCAGGCTGGTGCGGCGACGTTGCTCAGCCTCGTGATCGGGTTTCCGACGGCTTATTTCATCGCAACTCGGTCCGAGAGTATGCGCCCGGTTTGGGTATTTCTGATTACCATTCCTTATTGGGTGAACCTGCTGATCCGGACCGTGTCGATGAAATTCCTTCTGCGCGATCAGGGACCGCTGAACGATTTTCTGATAAATATTGGCCTGATCGATAGCCCCCTGCATATCGTCAACACAAATTTCGCGGTGCAGCTGGGCCTGTTCTATTCTTACCTGCCCTTCATGGTGTTGCCGATCTATGCGGCGGTCGAGCGTTATAACTTCGCCCTGTCCGAAGCGGCAGCTGATCTTTACGCGTCGAAATGGACGACCCTGCGGCGGGTGCTGCTACCCGCGGTGAAGCCGGGCGTGTTTGCGGGCTGTATTCTGGTTTTTGTCCCTTCGATGGGCTCGTTCCTTGCGCCCGATCTGCTGGGTGGCGCCAAGAACTTCATGATCGGTTCGCTGATCGAAGAACAGTTCAAAGGCAATGCCGGCAACTGGCCGTTCGGCGCGGCGGCGTCGATGATCTTGCTGACAATGGTTTTGATCATCCTGATGTTCTCGGCCCGGCAACAGGCCAAAGCCGACAAGGCGGGGGGCTGACCAATGGCAAGCAAGCAATTCGACATCAAGTCATACACAGGCTTCAAGGGGATCACCCTGCTGTGTCTGGTCATCCTTTACGCCCCGCTGGTCGTGGTCACGATCTACAGTTTTAACGCTTCGCAATCGCTGACCAACTGGGAAGGTGTGTCGCTGCGCTGGTATGCGGATGTCTTCATTGGCCCTGAAAGCGGTAAGTTCAAGACAGCGGCCAAGAACAGCTTTATCATCGCGATCATTGCCGCGACTACGGCGACTGCCATCGCTACACTGGCCGCAACGGGGATGGTGCGTGGGGGAAAATTCCGCTTCCGCACCTTGTCATTCGGGCTGATCAGCCTGCCGCTGATGGTGCCCGAGATTGTTCTGGCCGTCGCGACCCTGATCTTCTTCAATTCGATCGGGTTCGAACGCGGGCTTCTGACGATCCTGCTGGCCCATATCGCGTTCTGCATTCCCTTTGCCTATCTGCCAATCTCGGCCCGGATGCAGGGGATCGAAGACAGCTATGAACAGGCCGCCCTGGACCTGTACGCCACCAAACGGCAGGCGTTCACCAAGATCCTACTGCCGTTGATGATGCCCGGCATCATCTCGGGTTTTCTGCTGGCTTTCATCGTCAGCCTTGATGACTTCATCATCACCAACTTCGTGAAAGGTGCGGGCGTCGAGACACTGCCCACCGCGATATTTGGTTCGGTCAAGCAGGGGATCAAACCGAACATCATGGCGATTTCAACCATGTTGCTGAGCGTGTCCATCGTCATGGTCACGATCAGCTACTTCGTCAGTAAGACTGACAACACAAAATAACCAACAGATGGAGAGACACATGAAACATATGATAAAAAGCGGTGTCGCAACCTTTGCGCTGGCCATTGGCGCAAACGCTGCCGCAGCCGAAGGCGAGCTGGTTCTGTACCATTGGTTCGAATACATCCCGCAGGAGCTGCTGGACAAGTTCACCGAAGAGACCGGCATCACCGTCACGATGGATACCTACGACTCGAACGAGTCGATGCTGGCCTCGCTCAAGGCCGGCGGTATCGGCACCTATGACGTGTCAGTGCCCGGTGACTACATGGTTTCGATCATGGCGGGCGAAGGCATGCTGGACACAATCGCCGATGGCGAGTTGAAGAATAAAGGCAACATCGCTGAAGAGTGGGCCGACCCCAACTTTGATCCAGGTCGCCAATCCTCGATCCCGTATCAGTGGGGCTCGACCAGCTTCGCGGTCAGCCGCGATGCGTATGAAGGCGACATTCAAACTACTGATATCCTGTTCAACCCGCCAGCCGCGCTGCAGGGACGCATCAACATGCTGGACAGCCAGGGTGAAGTGATGGCCATGGCCGCGCTGCATATGGGTATCCCGCAATGTTCGACCGACCGCGAACAGCTGAAAGCGCTGAATGCCATGCTGCAAGAAGCCAAACAGCACTGGGCCTCGTTCAACTCTGACACCGCGAAAGAGGTTCTGGTTTCGGGCGACGCGGCTGTCGGCCAGATCTATGACGGTTTCGCCGCCAAGGCGCGCGAAGAAGGTGCCAACGTGGAATATGCCTATCCGACACAAGGCTACATAGCCTGGATGGACAACGTCGTTCTGCTGAAAGATGCGCCCAACCGCGAAAATGCGCTGATCTTCATGGACTTCCTGCTGGAGCCTGAAAACATCGCGGCGGTGACCAACTTCGCGCAGTACAATGCGGGCGTGAACGGCGTGAGCGACTTCCTTGATCCGGCGCTGGCGGAACAGCCCGAAAAAAACCCCCATGCCAATGCAGGCCCCGGCGTCTTTATCGAGGTTTGTGATGAGGAAACTCAGGCGGTCTATGACCAGATCTGGACCAATCTGAAGAAATAACTCAGATCAAACGCCTAACTCGAAAGCCCCCGGTTTTCCGGGGGTTTTTGCTGTCGGTGAAGCCAAACCGCTTATCGGCTGATGTCTTCCAGAATGCGATCCATCATCGCGTCGCAGGCGGTCAGTTGGTCGATCTCAAGATATTCATCCGGCTTGTGCCCCTGGCGTTCCATCGATCCAGGGCCGCAGACGACGGTGGGGATGCCCAATTCGCTGAAGAACCCGGCCTCGGTGCCAAAGGCAACCTTGGTCGTGGCGTTGCTTTGCGCCAGTTTCTGGGCATAGGCAACGACACCTTCTGCCTCAACGACATTCAGTCCGGGATAGGCGTTGTATTGTTCGACCTCGATGCGGGCCTCGGGGCAAAGGTCCTGATACCGGGCGCCAACTCTGACTGCCGCGTCTTGAATCTGCGACAGGATGTCTTTTCCAAGATCCGAGGCAAGATGACGATACTCAAAGGTCAGTTCAGCGCGGTCCGGCACGATATTCAGCGCCTTGCCGCCTGACATCATCCCTACGTGGAACGTTGTATAAGGCACCGAATAGGCCGGATCGCTATTCCCATTTTTGGCAAAGGCGTCCTGCAGGGCGCGCAGCTCGCCCACAAAATCAGTCGCAAGATGCAATGCATTGACGAACTTCGGGGCCAACGCGGAATGCCCGCTTTGTCCGTGGCAGACGGCACGCAGCGCGGCTTTGCCTTTATGCCCAACCGCAACCTGCATCTCGGTTGGTTCACCAACGAAACAGGCGCGGGGCTGGCCAAGCATCGGGGCGAGCCGATCCAGCATGTGCTGAATGCCGACGCAACCCACCTCTTCGTCATAAGACAGCGCCACCTTGAGGGGCTCTCGCAGTTCAACTCCGGTCGTCCGATCTGCAAGAGCCATGACGGAAGCGACGTACCCTTTCATATCCGTGGTGCCGCGGCCGTAAACACGATTACCCTCGCGCGTCAGACGAAATGGGTCCCTTGTCCAGCTTTGGCCTTCGACAGGGACAACATCTGTATGCGCCGACAGCAAAACCCCATCGCCTTCGGGTCCTTTTTCTGCGTAAAGCCCGGTTTTGTCGCCGCCGGGATCGGTAATGCGATGGACCTCAAACCCGCGCGCCTCCAGAAACTCTTCGACATAAGCGGCAAGCTCGAGGTTCGAGTTCTTGCTGGCAGTATCGAACCCAATCAGCTTGTCGAGAATATCCAGTGTAGACGTCATGCGAGTTGTACCTGTTTTTCGGATTGTCGACCGGTTTGATCTCCGCTGCGCGGGGGGTTTTAGCCAAGCCTATACGACAGGCGGAATACTTAAATCTGGGAATGACGAAGCAGAGGTTAGGAGATTTCTAAGAACCTGCGATCACTCTTCGTCCGAGGCGCACAAACCCGGAAGCGTTCCCGATTTCACAGCCCGCGCACAATGTTCGACAAACGCTTTTAACGTGTTTGTTTCATTTTCGGCCCGTGCCCGCAGCAGGCCAAGGCGCATTGGGCGCACCTCTCCGGCCAAAGGCACAAAGATCAGTTTCTTCCCGTCCGGCGACAAAGTGTTCAGAGGGCGAATATTCGCAATGGAAAACCCGAAACCATTGGCAACTAACGAGCGCATCACCGACATGTCTGCGGTCCGTTCGGCAATATTTGGCTTGATATTTACCTTGCGGAAAAACGATAAAAAATATTCTCCGCTAAAGGGTAAATCCAGCAGAACCATGGGGCTGTCCTGCAAGTCTGGAATCGTCAGCTCGGCGCGGTTCGCCAATGGGTGATCTTCCCCCAGAACCGCATAAGGCGGGAGTTGGTGAAGCGGCTGGAATTCAAGATCGGCGGGAATGTCCAGATCGTATGTCAGCGCGATGTCCAGTTCGGCCCGGCGCAACTGGCTGAAGATTTCGGCCTGATTCAGTTCACGCTGTTCGATGCGAACATCCGCGTAGCAATGTTCGAAATCGCGCCGTAACCCTGGCAAGACGATCTGAGCGAATGTTACCAGACATCCAACGGAAAGAATGCCCTGAACCTTGCCGGTGATTTCCCCGGCAAGTGTGGCCAGCAATTCGGCTTCACGCAGAACAAACTCGGTGCGTTCCATGAACTTGTGCCCGGCCTTGGTCAACGACAGGCCGCGCGCGTGTTCGCGCACGAACAGAGTAACGCCGAATTCGACCTCAAGCTGGGTAATCGCCGCCGAAATCGACGGCGACGACACGTTCAGTTTGTCGCTGGCAGCGGCGATGCTGCCCGCCTTTCCGACCGCAACAAAATACTCAAGCTGCCGCAGCGTGTATCTGAAAGGCAATGGCACATCTCCGCTTGGCCGCGGATCAAACCTTGTACTTGATCCACGTGGTCTTCAAAGCAGTATACTTTTCAAGCGAGTGCAATGACAAATCGCGCCCAAAGCCTGACTGTTTCATGCCACCAAACGGGGTCATGGCGGACAGGGCGTCCACCGTGTTGACCGAGACGGTCCCCGCCATCAGTTTGTCGGACACCCGGCATGCGCGGGACAGGTTGTCGGTCCAGACCGACGCGGCCAACCCGTAGATCGAGTCGTTGGCCATGGTGACAGCCTGATCTTCGGTGTCGAAGGGAATGACCGACAGGACAGGGCCGAAAATCTCATCCCGCGCCAGCGGGTTGTCATGAGACACGTCATCAAAGATGGTCGGCTGAACAAAGCATCCTTTTCCTTCCACGGTGACGCGGTCGCCGCCGGTCACCAGATTGGCCGTCTTTTTGCCGTCCTCGACAAAGCGCATGATGCCTTGCGTCTGCTTTTCATCGACAATAGCGCCCATTTTGGATGCCGGATCCAGCGGATCGCCGGGTTGCATCGCCTGCGCGCGGGCAATCAGCTTTTCAACGAACGCGTCCTTGATCGACCGTTCCACATAAAGCCGCGAATTGGCCGAACATACCTCGCCCTGATTGAAGAAGATGCCGAAAGCCGCCATGTCGGCGGCAGCATCCAGATCCTCGCAATCGGCGAAAACCAGATTGGGGCTTTTGCCGCCTGTTTCCGGCCAGACCTGTTTCAGGTTCGACTGACCCGAATACTGCATAAACATCTTACCGATTGCAGTCGAACCAGTGAAAGCCAGGCAGTCCACATCCATGTGCAGGCCAAGCGCTTTACCTGCGGTAACACCAAAGCCTGGAACGACGTTGAAAACGCCGTCTGGAACACCGGATTCAGCCGCCAGTTCTGCGAGCCGAAGCGCCGACAACGGCGATTGTTCTGCCGGTTTTAGCACAACCGAGTTTCCGGCGGCCAGCGCAGCGGCGGCTTTCCATGTCGCCATATCCAGCGGGAAGTTCCACGGCGTTACCGCACCGACAACACCCAAAGGTACACGTTTGACCAGTGCAAGATCGCCGGGGCCGGTCGGGGCCACCTCATCAAACACCTTGTCGATGGATTCTGCATACCATTGGAAGAAATGCGCAGAGCCCGGCGCATCGACGGTGACCGCATCCGTTACCAATTTGCCCATATCAAGGCTGTCCAGCAGCGCCATCTCTGTCAGGTTTTCGCGGATCAGATCAGCCAGTTTCAGCATCACCGCCTTGCGGTCGCCCGGTGCCATACGCGACCAGCGGCCATCCTCGAAGGCGGCACGGCCTGCGGCTACGGCGCGGTTGACGTCTTCTTCGTCGCATTCGGCGACCGGGGTCAGAATTTCGCCTGTAGCGGGGTTGATACTGTCAAAGGTCTTGCCCGATGCGGCATCGGTGAATTTACCGTCGATAAAGGCCTGACCCGGGAATGACAGACCGGCGGCGCGGCTTTTCCAATTCTCGTGGGTATTGTCCAACATTGTGTATCTCCCTGATTATTCGTCGCCGGGGACGCTGTAGGATGGCGCTTCGCGTGGATCGAGTGCGCGCTGGGTATAGGCGTCAAGTTGCGGTTTGTAGACGTCCCAGGCGGTCGCGATGGCCTCGATCGGGCAATCCTCGGTCCAGTCGCAGCGCAGATCGGCCACGGGCCAGCTGACCTTGTCGACGATCTTCATGCCTGCCGAATGCACGGGACCTGCTTCGCCACCGGCGGCCAAACCGGCTCGCATCGCGGCAATCAGGCGGTCTCCGATATGGCCAGAGGATGACAGGAAACCGTCAACGATGGCTTGCGGAACACCGTCGTTGTCCAGAAGATTCCCGCCCGAGGCGACATTTTCGGCCTGTGCCTGTGTCCAGATGCCAAGACTGTTGGGGCCGGAATGGATCGCTGTGCGTCCTTCGGCGTCCACAGCCAGAACCTGACGGTACTCGATGAACATTGCCTGGGCTTTCATGGCGTCAATCGCCTGAGGCGCGGTCTTACCCTGCTCCATATAGTCCAATGTCAAAGGGCCAAGGCTGGGATCTGTGACATTCTGCGAAGCAACAGCGCCAACGCCGGCACGGGCAAAGGAACAGCGCGCGGCAACTGCAGGTGAAGATGAAGAAATCGCCAGACCGAACATTCCAGTATCGGCGCAGCGGGCGACCAATGAAAAAGTCATACAGACCTCCTTAACGACAAAGATCGGGCTGCGCGGGGTGAGAGCGTGTCTGCGCAGCCCGGTATCCTCAATTGATCGGCAAGATCAGTCGGGAATGACAGCGGTGCCGTCGATCTCGACCAGCCATTCGGGTCGGGCAAGCGCCTGTACCACCAACCCGGTCGAAACGGGGTGAACCCCTTTGATATATTCGCCCATGGTCCGATAAACGGCCTCGCGATGGCGGACATCGGTGATGTAGACAACCACCTTCACCAGATGCTCCATCGAGCCACCGGCTTCTTCGATCAACTGCTTGATGTTCTGCATCACCTTGTGCGTCTGTTCGACCGGATCGTGGCTGTCGATATTGACCGCGTCATTCAGGTTCTGCGGACATTGGCCACGCAGATAAACCGTTTTCCCACCCTGCGTAACAACGGCCTGACACAGGTCGTTGTCGAGGCTCTGCTCTGGATAAGTCTCTTTGGTATTGAATTTGCGAATGCGTGTATGCGCCATCTCGGTATCCTGACTTAGTTATTCTGCTGCGGTCGGCGCGACAATTGCCGCTTCGCCATCGTATTCGGCATAGGCACGCTGAATCGCAATCTGATCGGCGATGTATTTTGCGTCGTGCCAAACGCCCCAAAGAAAGGTCGAGCCGCGGCGGGACTGCCAGGGAAGACCCAGGAAATACACGTCCGGTTCAACCGAAACGCCGCGCTGGTGGATCGGTGCGCCCCTGTCGTCAAACGCGTTTGCCTTGATCCAACTGAAATCCTGCCGGAAACCCGTTGCCCAGATAATCGTGGTGATGCCTTCCTGTGCGAAATCTACCGATGCAAGAGGGTTGGTCAGGCAACCCGGATCGGCAAAGGCTTCGCGGGCCTCCAGCTCTTCCGGTAATTCAATACCCGTGCGTTCCACGTAGGCGTCTGCCAGATCCAGCATTTCGTTATAGTTGGCATCGCCTGCGGCCACGTTGCGCTGCAAATCATCTGCGAAGCTCAGCACACCGTTTTCAAAGCTTGCGGTCATGCCGACCAGAGTGACGCCTTCGTTGCCCAAGCGACGGAAATCCATCGTGCGCCCGCCATATGCGCCGCTTACAGAGATGGTTACATGTTCGGTGCCCGGCTTCATCGCGGCCACGTCCCACAGACCCAACACACCAAGCCACCAGACAAAGTCACGCCCACGGTAGCGGCGCGGGGGCCGGTCATGCGGACCAACCGACAAGAAGACCTTGCGACCTGCGCGGTTCAGCTCATCCGCAATCTGCGCCCCGGACGACCCGGCTCCGACAACCATCACGGCACCATCGGCCAGTTGGTCGGGGTTTCTGTAATAGAAAGAGTGAATTTGTTCGATGCCAGCCGTTTCCGGCACGATTGGCGGAATGACCGGATACTGAAAGGCACCAGTTGCGGCAACTATACGCCTGGCATGGATTTCACCGGCGGAGGTTTCAACACGGAAACCCCCTGCGCCGGGCAAACGCTCGGCCTTCAGCGCTTCGACACCTTCGCGGATGGGTGCTTTGACCATTTCTGCGTACTCGACCAGATATTCGGCGACACGATCCTTGGACACGAACGCATCCGGGTCATCCCCGTTGAACAGAAGGCCGGGAAAACGGTCATGCCATGCCGGGCCATTGGCGACCAACGCATCCCAACGACCAGTGCGCCACGCTTCTGCCGTCCGATTCTTTTCCAGAATGATGTGCGGCACGTTATTGTTGCCAAGATGCTCGCTTAGCGCGATACCTGCCTGTCCGCCGCCAACAACCAGCGTATCCGTTTTCTCAATGGACATGTGTCGGTTCCCTATCACTGTATCTCTAATTGACCCGAAGAGGTCAGTATTTTCGGGCTCATTGCGCTGGACTGAGAGTCGCATGGCCGTGATGGGCCGACTGCCTTGTACTTTCAAAACACAACATCAGATCGCAACCGATACATCAGCCAATGCCGGGTAAAGGCCGCTTTGGTTCGCCACTTTCCTAGTCACTCCAGCACGTTTTCCACGTTTCCGTGACAAGGTTTCACAAGTCGGGAACAGGCGAAATTACTGTCTAACTTATTCTTAATTAGGCTTTGGCTAACCCACCGGGCGTTATGCTTGTTTCCCCGCCGGTTGCCCGCTTTCCGAAAGATATGGCGCGATCAAGTAATACAGTTCGCCCTGGGAAGAGATTTGGCACTTCCGATAAAGCTGCTTGCGCAGAACCTTGACGGTCTGGGGGCTGATACCCAATGTCAGGCCAATAGAAATCGACGAATGGCCCTGCAGGATCAACAATGCTACCTGCGCCTGTCTCGGGCTGAGGCTGATATCTTGCTCGGCGGACAGGCGCTGACGTAGTTGCTCGACAACATCTTCCGGCTGTTCCTCATGTGAAGGCTTTAGATCAGGCCAGTTCATCCTTACCAGCGCGCTGACGACCGGGGCGACGTTTCTGGCCGCGTTGAAATCCTTTAGTGAAAAGCGCGATGCGGTGGTCGCGTCCCTGCCGATACAGACAGTGATCGAAGTGACAGGGGTGAGGCTGGCGAAAAAGGCAAGCTCATCCGTCAGTGTTGTGTTTGTGTAGTAGGATTTGAAATACTCATTACGCTGAAACTGATCCGGTGCGATATCCGCCAATCTATAAAGACCGTCCGCCGCGCGGCTTTGATACAGGCCATAAAACGGATCCAGCAGATAAGCGCCTTTGACATAGTGGCTGTCGATCCGCTCGAAGACGCGGATGTCTCGGGCATGTGTCATCAGAACCTGGGGGCTGCTGCGCTGAAAAAAGGCGATGATTGCGAAATTGTCGAATGAACATGTCGCATCCAGCCAAGTGTGAAGCGCGCCACCGAAACGTTCTGATCCAATTGCCATAATTGCGGCTGACAGGGCATTTGGTGCTGAAACAGACGACATCTGCTAATACCCCTCTGGGGGTATATACCCCTTAAATCGGCCAAAGTAACCTTATTCTCTAAAATGGGTGGTATGCAATAGCCAGCACGATCACGGTTCCGACCGGGCCTTGCCGGATCAGCTTCATTGCATCGGGAATACGAAGGAATTGATCATGGCCAAAGATACACTCGACATTCTGGCGCAGGACGAGCACCTGATTCAGTCCTTTGCCGATCTGAACGCACTGAAACAGCAAGGTGCGCGCACCGTGATTTCGCGCGCAAAGGGCGCATATGTTTACGATAGCGACGGGGCCGAGCTTATCGACGGAATCGGAGGCCTGTGGTGCGTCAACATCGGCCACGGCAATGAAGAGATGATCGCCGCAATCTCGGATCAGCTGAAAACGCTGGATTACTATTCGACCTTCTACAACTTTACTCATCCGGCGGCGGCGACGTTGGCCGAGAAGATCGCGCAGCTTGCGCCGGGTCATCTGAATGCCGTGTATTTCGGCAATTCCGGTTCGGTCGCCAATGACAGCGCCATTCGGATGCTGCACCATTACAATATCCGTAAGGGCAAACCGGAGAAGAAAATGGTCCTGTCGCGGCACGGGGCCTATCACGGTTCGACCCATCTGGCGATGGCGATGACCACGCCGGGTTATTCCGAAGGCTGGCACGCGGCCAATGAACTGGTGCATCACCTGCGCACGCCCCATTACTGGCGCGAAGGCGGCGAAATGACCGAGGCCGAGTTCCTCGACGCCCTGATCGACGATCTGACTAAAAGCATTGAGCGGATCGGCGCAGAAAACATCTGTGCCTTCATTGCCGAGCCAATTCAGGGCGCAGGCGGGGTTGTGACCGCGCCCGCAGGCTATCACAGGCGCGCGTTAGAGGTCTGCAAGGCCAACGAAATCAAATATGTCGCAGATGAGGTTGTCACCGCCTTTGGACGCCTCGGACATTTCTTTGCGTCTGAAGACGTATTTGACATGGTACCCGACATCATCACTACTGCGAAAGGCCTGACCTCGGGCTATCAGCCGCTATCGGCTACCATCGTTTCGGACGATATTCACGAGGTGATCTCGGGGCCGGACGGAATGTTCCTGCATGGCATGACCTATTCCGGCCACCCTGCAGCAGCGGCGGCAGGTCTGACCAATATTGCGATCATGGAGCGTGAGGGCATCCCCGAACGCGTACGGACAACTGGAAAGCAGTTCGAATACAATTTGCGCGGTCTGAGCGATATCGAGCTGGTCGGCGAAGTGCGCGGCAGCCATTTCATGATGGGCATCGAATTCGTCAAAGACCGCGAAACAAGGGAAAGCTATCCGGATGATGCGCAGGTCGGGCTCAAAGTCGCCCGGGCCTGCCAGAAACGCGGCCTGATTGCTCGCCCGCTCGGCAACGTCCTGATCCTGTCTCCGACGCTGATCATGGACGAGCCCATGATTGACCGGATCGAAGCCATCCTGCGCGACACCATCACCGAAGTCGCCGCCGGTCTGTAACCCTATAACGCGGGGTCATATCCCCGCCTTGCCAAATACTCGCCAGCCATAAGGAGCCAGCCATGCGCGACCCACGCTATGACATTCTGTTCGAACCGACGAAGATCGGGCCTCTGACCGCCAAGAACCGGTTCTATCAGGTGCCTCATTGCAACGGCGGCGGCTATCGCGACCCTTCGGCTGCGGCGGCGATGCGAGGCATCAAGGCCGAAGGCGGCTGGGGTGTCATCTTCACTGAACAGTGCGAGATGCACCATACCTCAGAGATCACCCCGTTTATCGAACTGCGTCTGTGGGAGGACAAAGACATCCCGCAACTGCGCAAGATGTCCGAGCGGATGAAGACACATGGAGCGCTGGCTGGCATTCAACTGGCCTATTCCGGCATCAACGGGCCGAACCTGTACACCAAAGAGGTGCCGCTGGCCCCTTCGGCCATGCCGATCCGTACCTTTACCAATGATCCGGTGCAGGCGCGCGCCTTGGACAAGCAGGACATCAAGGACCTGCGCCGTTGGTTCGTGAACGCCGCGAAACGCTCAAAGGAAGCAGGCTTTGACCTGATCTGCCTGTATGGCGCACATGGGTTTGGCATCTTCCAGCACTTCCTGAGCCGCGCCACCAACCAGCGCAGCGACGAATATGGTGGATCACTGGAAAACCGCGCCCGGTTCAGCCAGCAAGTCATCGCCGATATGCGCGATGCCGTGGGTGACACGATTGCGATCACGCTTCGGGTATCGTTGGACGAAACCATCGGCGAACTGGGCTTCTCGAATGCCGAAGTGCGTGACTACATCGAGATGAACAGGGATCTGCCCGACCTCTGGGATTTGGCGCATGGCGCCTGGGAGGATTGTTCCGGCCCCTCGCGCTTCAAAGAAGAGGCTGCACAGGAACAGCTGGTGCGTGGCATTCATGAATTGACCGACAAGCCTATCGTAGGTGTCGGGCGGTTCACATCGCCCGATGTCATGGCCAAAATGGTCAAATCAGGTACTCTGGATTTCATAGGCTGCGCCCGACCTTCGATTGCCGACCCGTTCCTGCCGAAGAAGATCGAAGAAGGCCGGATCGAGGATATCCGCGAATGTATCGGCTGCAACATCTGCATCACCGGTGACATGACAATGTCGATCAGCCGCTGCACCCAGAACCCGACCTTCATGGAAGAATGGCGCAAAGGCTGGCATCCCGAGAAGATGAATGAAAAGGGCGACAGCTCGAACGTGCTGATCGTGGGTTCCGGTCCCGCCGGGCTTGAGGCCGCTTGGGCGCTGTGCCGTCGTGGTTACGACGTCGCCGTGGCCGAAGCGCGTGGCGTGATCGGCGGCCGCGTGGCCCGCGAACGCCTTTTGCCGGGCTTGTCCGCGTGGGGTCGCGTGGTGGATTACCGCGACTATCAACTCAGCCAGCGTCCGAATGTGGAAATTTATCGCGAAAGCGAGTTGGATGCCGAGAGCATTCTGGAGTTCGGCTTTGAAAACGTCTGCATCGCTACGGGATCTACCTGGCGCAACGACGGGGTCTCGCGCCAGCACGTTGTACCGATGCCGATTGCCGAAGGTGCCAAGGTCTATACACCGGACGATCTGATGGATGGCACCATCCCGTCGGGTCGCGTGGTGGTGTATGACGATGACCACTATTACATGGGCGGTGTTCTGGCCGAACTTCTGGCCAGGAAAGGCGCGCAGGTGACGTTAGTCACACCATCGGCCTATGTCAGTGACTGGACCAACAACACGTTAGAGCAGATCGCCATCCATCCGCGGCTGGTCGATGCTGGTGTCGAGATCGTGCTCAACCAGGGTGTCACCGAAATCTATTCCGATCACGTGATGTCGAACTGCGTCTATACCGACCGGACCTGGAAGATCGAGGCGGATGCGGTTGTGATGGTTTCATCCCGCCTTGAAAACAACGGCGTATTCAATGACCTGAAGGCCCGCGAAGCAGAATGGGCGGATGCAGGTATAAGGTCGGTCAAACTGATTGGTGATGCAAACGCGCCGGGTCCGATCGCCTGGGCAACCTATGCCGGCCACCGCTATGCGCGCGAACTTGATGGCAAGGATATAGGTGACGCATTGCCCTTCCGCCGTGAAATCACTGAACTTGCTGCAGACTGAGATCATAGTAAAATTTGGGCGATGGGGTGCCAATTCTGTCGTCCTGAATATACCGTAGTCGATACCTGTACAGCGACTTCTATTGATGATTAGGGTAGGGGACTTGGCCCATTTCCTTTAGTGTCTTTTCGCGGAAGAACTCGCTTGGTGTTTTTAGACCAAGAGTTTGTCCGTCGTCAGGAATTTTGGGACAGATTGCAGCCTGAGCTAAGAGAGGGTCTGGCGCATCTGGTTGGTTTGATTACGCGGCGGATTTGCGGTGAAGCAAGCGCCGGGTTTTGATGGTCTTTTCTTTGATCCTTTCTCTTTGTTGGAGGATGGTCTGGCCGCGTCAGAACTAGACATCGGCTGGGGTGAGGTTTTGCAGTCTCTCGTGATAGCGTCGATGGTTGTAGTGATCGACGAAGGCATCGATCTGTTACCTTAACCTCTAATCGAGGGCTTTTCAGGGGAGCAGGTCATTGTTAATGCAGGGCAGCGGCGAGCGGGGACGTTGAAGCAATCGCGGATGGCCGAATGAGTCGCCGCGAACCGCTGTAGCCCGCCAGGAGACCAATACCCCTGCATCGCTCCTTCTTGCTTTCGGAATGGCAAATGGCTGTTTTCCGCGCGGTTGTTGAAACCGTTGTGGGACCAATGTCTCAGGCCCGGGGCAATCTCTCGCTTGGCCGCCCAATACGACACCAGCTTGTCTTTGATGATACGTTTGGGAATGAAGCCGAGACTCTTTGCCAGGCGGCGCAACAACGTTTTGCCGATCGTTTGTACCGCTTCAGTTCGAGGATTGCCGACATTGGCCGTCCAAGTGCCGTTCAATTGTCAAAGTGAAATGATCAGATGTCTGCTCCGAGCCCATTTCAACCGATGTTGCATTAGCAACGAATGTCTGGTCAGGGGACATGGTCCTGTCTTACGGCCTTGATGACACCGGCTTTGATCCAGTCGATGTACTTTCTTTTAAGCGAAGAAATCTGCGTTGATCTAGGCCCCACAATGTAGAAGGCGTGCTTTGTGTGTACCTTATTGTCCAAGGGCTGAACTAATATCCCCTGGTTAACAAGTGGCCCCGTGGTGAGGGACCAACCTAAGGCGGCGCCTTCTCCTGCTAGACAGGCCTGAATGACAAGTTGGTAGTCATCAAGTACGAGCGTTTGCGGCAGCCTCAGATCGTGGATGCCCTGCGCTTCGAGCCATTGCTGCCAGTTCATGCGATTGCGATAGGGCTCGGCATTGTGGATGATGTCATGATGAGCCAAGTCCGGGATTTCGCTAATCGGGCCCTTCCTTTCGAGATAAGCGTGGCTGCAGATCACGAATAGGACTTCGTCTGCCAAATGCCAGCAATTGGCACGATCCCAATTCAGCGGACCTCTTTGAATAGTCAAATCGACTTCGTCTCCGGGTTCAATATTCCGGTCGGTTGTCATCAATCGCACATTCATTTCGGGATGCTTTCGTTGAAAGGATGCAGTCAGCGGCAATAGCCATTGTGATGAAACCGAAGTGGAGGCTGCGATAGTCAATGTGTGACTGTTGCGTCGCGAAAGCGAATTTAGCCGGGCTTCGATTTTTTTTAAGGCTGGCTCAACATCACTCATCAGTTCGGCCCCGGCAGACGTCAATTGGACACCACGATTGCCGCGTTCAAACAATTGAACGCCCAGCCGATCCTCCATCGCCTTGATTGTCTGGCTGATACTGGGCTGGGTAATTCCCAGCTCCTTGGCGGCAAGATTGAAGCTGCTCAGCCGTGCAGCGGCCTCAAACACTATCAGGGCATTTGGAGAGGGAAGGAGTTTGCGAAGATCAGACATAAGCTGATCTAATATCAGGATTAGAAAGTCGTATCTACTGGGGTTAGGATTTCTGCTCTACTTTTTCTGTATGAGCATTATGCCAATACATATGGAACCTACGCAATCAGGTTGGTATGCCGCACTTGGGCCGCGGCCAGCAGCACGTTCGCTTTCTCAAGACATAACCTGTGACTATCTCGTGGTCGGCGGTGGCTGGATGGGTTTGCATGCTGCACGACGACTGGGAGAGCTTGCTCCAGACGCCCATATCGCCCTTGTAGATGCTGGGCGGATTGGTAACGGCGCTGCAGGCCGCTGTGCCGGGTTTGCCATCGACCTGGCCCACAACCCGCGCAACAAGCATTTTGCCGAAGACCACAAAGGTAACGAAGAGGAATTCCATGTGAATTCCGAAGGCATCGCGTATATGCAATCGGCAGTCAACGAGCTGGGCGTGGATTGTGACTGGGATCCTTCGGGCAAGTATCATGCTGCGGCCACTTCACGTGGTGATCGCTGTCTGGCTGAAATGTCCGAGGCGCTGGCCCGGATTGGTAAAAAACACAGCTGGATTGGCAAAAACGAGATTCAATCTCTCACTGGGTCACGGCATTATCATGCCGCCATTCACACGCCGGGAACCATTTTGATACAACCGGCAAAGTATCTGGTGGGCCTGATGCATGCACTAGTTGATTATGTGGACGTGTATGAAAAAACACCTGTCACAAACATCGACTATGCGCCGAAATTTCATTCTTGCGAAACACCGGGCGGTGTCATCAGGGCGCGGCAAGTTCTGCTGTGCAATGCCGCCTATCTGACCAAATGTGGTTTCTTCAAAAACACTGCGATTCCAGTTTATACCTACGGCTCTATGACACGAGAGTTGACCAGAGATGAGTTGGCGCAAGTTGGCGCGCGTGGCCCGTTCGGTGTGATCCCAGCAGAGAGTTTTGGTACGACGATGCGGCTTACCAATGACAACCGGTTGTTTCTACGCAATGTTTATTCCTATGCGCGCGGGTTTCAGTCGCATCAGTCTGATGTGGATTACGCACGTAAACATCATCAGATTGCCTTTGACCGTCGATATCCCAACCTGTCCCACATCGGATATGAACACAGCTGGGGCGGTTTGCTGACCATGGCCCACAATGGCGGCATGGTGTTTGGCCAATTGGCGGATCGGGTCTTTGGAGCAGCCTTTTGCAACGGCACAGGCGTGGCGCGTGGCGCGGGATTTGGCAAGGCGCTGGCTGAACTGGCGCTAGGACGCACATCACGCAGTATCGACATTCTGAACAACCGGCCAAAGCCCAATCGTGGCTTGCCCGACTGGATTACCGAAATCGGGGTGCGGATGACAACGAAATACCGGTTGATCAAAGCCGGCAAAGAAACCTGACAGGAGTAAACAAATGGCAGATCTTGCTGGTATCAACCTGGCCATGCAAACGCCCTTTGGCGCGGATGGCGCTATCGATTTTGACACCTGTAAACACTTGATCGATGCCTATATCGACGCCGGCGTTCATGGGCTGGTTTTGGGATCGGGTACGGGGCAACACCCCTATCTGACCGAAGCAGAGTGCAACCAGTTTTATGAGGTAGGCATTGCCCACATCAATGGGAGGTGCAATGCGATCTGCCAAACGTCTGCGTTGAATATGGACGAGGTGGCTCGCCGCTCTCGCCATGCCGAAGCAAGCGGCGCCGATGCGCTGATGATCCTGCCTCCCTATTTGGAAGGGCCGGTAGATGATGAAGGATTATTCGAATTTTATCGTGAAATAGATTCCGAGGTAGAGGTCGACATCGTCGGATACAACATTCCGCAAGCTACTGGACTGTCGGTTTCACCGGCATTGTTCAGTCGTCTGAGCACATTGAAGAACTTCAACTACATCAAGGACAGCGGCGGCGACATGACCGTGCATCAGCAGTATTTGCAGGACGGTTGCAGAGTGCTGAACGGATGTGACACCACAACGGTTTTTGCTCTGATGGTCGGATCACATGGCTGCATCTGGGGTGGTGCAAATTACATGCCGCATGAGGCGGTGACGTTGTACCGCCTGGTGGCTGAGGGAGACTATACGGGCGCATTGACGTTGTGGCAGAAAATGCTGCCATCGCTTCTGCACATCTGGACCCATGATTATATGCAATGCGTTTTGGCGGCCTCCAAACATCGCGGTTTTGGCCTGGGCAATGTACGTCGCCCACTACGCCCGCTCTCTGCAGAAGCCGAGGCCGAAATGATCGCAACCCTCGCACCATTGTTGAATTGAGCTATGCATAGTTTGGAATTCGCCCTGATACTACAGTTGCGTCAAGCATTGTATGACTGACAAGCGCCCAGCCCGGCGCGGCCGTGCGGTCCGCAAAAACCATCGGGAAAGCCAGGTTACACCACGCCTGAGCACAATCCGATATGGTCTGAAACCCACCGAATTTGTCAGCGCAGACGAGTTGGAACACATTCACCAAGCCTCGCTGTGGATATTGAAAGAGGTGGGCATTGATTTTCGAGATGACGTCGCCCTGCGCCAATGGAAAGACGCTGGTGCTGATGTGCGCGGCGAGCGGGTGCATCTGGACGGTGATCTTGTCGAAAGCCTGATCGCCAATGTGCCCGAACGGTTCAAGATGACAGGCCGGGGTGATAACACGCGCTTTGAAATTGGAGTCGATACGGTCAGTTTTTGCCCAATGCAGGGCGCGCCCAACATCCGCGATTTGGACGGCACGCGGCGGTTTTCCACCATTGATGACCTAAGTCGCCTGAACCGTATCATTCAGATGAGCCCTGGATTTCACATGGCCACTGGTTTTGCCTGCGAACCCACGGATATTGCTGTGCCTTGGCGGCATTTGCATATCAATCGCAGCAATTTGGTGGATACTGACCTGGCAACTTTTGGTCTGACCACCGGGCAGGAACGGGCCGAGGATTCCATCGAAATGGCGCGCATCGTCTACGGAGATGAATTCTTGCGTGAAAATGCAGTGCTGATGGGGCAGATTTCCGGCAATTCACCACTGGTTTGGGATTCGACGATGCTGGAAGGCCTTCGCGTCTACGCTGAGGCAAATCAGGTCGTACTGTGCTCGCCTTTTGTGTTGGGCGCTGCCAATACACCCGCCGATGTGGTGGCCACAGTCGCACAACTGAATGCCGAGGCCATCGCTGGCATAGCCTATGCGCAGTTGGTTAAACCCGGCACCAAAACCATCTATGGTCAATATTCTGTGTCTGTATCGATGAAAAACGGTGCGCCAATGTCTGGCATGCCAGAAGTCAGCCAGATGAATGCCTTGGTCGGCCAGTTAGCGCGGCGATACAACATCCCGTGGCGGACCACCGCGTCGCAGGCTTCGTCAAAATCCTTTGACGCACAGTCGGGGTATGAATCAGCCACCTCTTATATGGCCGCCCTGACGTCGAACGCTAATTTTCTACTGCATGCAGGCGGTTGGGACGAGGCCGGCATGGTGCACTGCATCAATAAACTCGTCGCAGACGGAGAACAAAACCTGCTAATGGCGAAGTACGCTGCGGGGGTAAATTTTGATCGACTGGATGAGGCTATGAAGGCCATACGCCGTATCGGCCCCGGCGGACATTACCTGAGTGATGCGTTTACGCTGAAGCATTTTCAGGATGCATTCTTCTCTCCCGAAATCCTTGACTACGAGGCCTTTGAGCTATGGCAGGCAAAAGGGAGCAAAGACATGCCAATGCGAACACGCGAGAAGGCAGAGCAGTTGCTCAATGAATACCAACAGCCTGCTCTTGATGTTGGCCGTATAGAAGCTTTAGATGAATTTGTGGTACGTAGAGAGAGCGAGATTTCACCAAGCCTCGCATGAAACCCACGCCTCTATGCTCAACTCTCCGTTCAGCGCGAGTTTTTAAAGCTGACCTTCGCCACAATTCACTCAGTGTCCGTTTGGTCCCGCTGATCTGTCAGTTCGCAACTAAGCGAAGTTCGCCGACGCAGCGAATGTCTCGTCTGGCCGGCAGCACCGCAGCATCCAGGACGGACAACAGATGGCAGCTTTGGGCCGATCGACCCGTAACTCTAGTTAAGGTCTTTTGCCACGGCTGGATCACTGTCGAAGTAATTGCATGGACATTGAAAACGCAGCGCTTGAGTGCCTCAAATTGCGTTCACGCTTTACGAAAAAACTGAATTCGCGCAGAATTACCCTGTGAAATATTCTTTTGATCAATACGTTCTGGACGCAAATCGCCTGCAGTTGGCGCGGGAAGATGTTCCCATTGCAACTGAGCCGCAAGTGTTTGCTCTGCTCCGGCATCTTATTGAAAATCGCGACCGGGTCGTTTCGAAAGAAGAGATCTTTTCAGTTATCTGGAAAGGCCGGATCGTCTCGGACGCTGCTCTGAGCAGCCGGGTCAAAGCGGTTAGGGCTGCAATCGGAGACGACGGCACAAGGCAGGCTTTGATACGCACTGTGCATGGGCATGGGTTTCAGTTTGTAGGCGCGGTTGAGGAAACGCGCGACAATATCGGGTCTCTTGAAGTAATGGCGCAACCCTCCATTGCCATCATGGCGACCTCTATGGTGCACCCAACAGATGATCAAAGGGCATTCGGAGAGGGGCTGGAGGACGACATAAGCGCAGCCATTGGTCGGGTGGGCACAATATACGTTGCGCGCTATTCCGGTCAGAATGACGCTAAGCAGGCTGCACTTGAATTGGGCGTTCGATACGTGCTTGGCCTCAAGCTGCGGTTTGCAGGAAATGCGTTTCGCCTAAACGCATCTCTCTTGCATGCCGGACGGCAAGCCGAAGTTTGGGCAGATCGTTTTGAAGGGCAGCTTGACGACCCATTCGAGGCGCAAGACCGGGTTGTTGCCGCCATTTTGGGCCGTCTCGTACCCAACATCATGATGGTCGAAGTGCAGCGTGCCTTGGCAGAAGCCGATTTGACGGATGCATATCATGAACTCTTGCGCGCAACGCCTCTTTGCATGCGTATGGATTCGGCCGACAACCGGCAGGCGGTGATCCACTTGCGGCGCGCATTGGTGTCAGATCCGGAGCATGCTTTGTCTCATGCCATGCTGGCGTGGTGTCTTGGGCAGCAGGCGATGTCAGATTGGGCACCGGATGGCCCGACAGCACTCGCAGAGGCGATGGAACACGGTAAAATCGCGCTCAACCTGGCGCCGCGTGACACCTTTGTCCTGACTTTCGTAGCCACTGCGGAAGTGGCCGCAAGGCAGCATGTAGCCGCGCGCCATCATCTCGAGTCGGCCCTCGCGCTGGATCCTAGCCTGGCATGGGCTTGGGCGATGTTGGGAGCTGTGGAAACATTTGCGGGCAACATGAACGAAGCAGTGGCCAACTACGAAAGAGCATTGCGATTGAGCCCGCATGATCCAATGCGGTTTAGCTATTACTTTGGTATTGGCGCTGCCCGATACGGATTGGGCGAATATGAAGATGCCTTATCTCTGCTTGAACAAGGTTACATTGAAGCGCCCGGCTCTACATGGGCACCGCGACTAATCTTAGCCTGTGCTGCCGAACTTAACCTGACCGACAGGATGCATGCCATGGCCGCAAAGGTTCGTAGCGTGAGGCCGGATGCCACTGCCGAAAAACTTGTAGAAGCAAGTGTCGTGAAAGATCAGGCATACCGTGATCGAATGCTCAGTTCGTTTCGCAAGGCAGGTTTTTAAAACTCAGATCCCGCGCCAAGGGCTCAAGCGACCTTTCTGTTTGGTTGGTAGTGTTTCAGGCGCGCAATTTGTGTATCGCCAAATCCACGCAAGGAGACTGTCTCGGCCTCACTGAGTTTGAAATCGTCGATCAATTCGTCTCGCATCGAGTCGCAAATCGTGATCTCCATGGGGTTTGATTGAGCTTGCAAACGCGCGGCCATGTTCACCGCAGGGCCAAAGACATCATAGACGTATTTCTGAACACCGACCACTGAGCCTACGACAGAGCCGCTGGCAATGCCGATGCGAGCGCGCCATTTGTGCGGGTGCGTTTGATTACGCCGCTCCAGAAAGCGCATCATTTTGGCCGCGACCCGCGCAGCTGAAAGCGCGTGATCTGGCGTGGAGTGCGGTAATCCAGTCACTGCCATGTAGCAGTCTCCGATGGTTTTGATCCTCTCGCTGCCGTGATGCTCACCAATCTGATCGAATGCGGTGAAAATAGAGTTTAGTTCGGAAACGGTTACGTTAGGATCGCCCGCTGCGGTCATCTTGGTAAAACCCACAAAATCCAGCATGATGACCGTTACCGGCTCGAACAACCGAGGGGTGACGCATCCGAATGTCATGAACTCCTCATAAACCGATTTTGGCATCATGTTCAAAAGCAGTTTTTCAACTCGCCTGTTTTCTCGCTCCAACTCGCGGGTGCGCTTGTCAACCATGGCTGCATAGCTGTCGATCATGGCTTCGGTCTCGCGCAGGCGCGAGATGTTGTGACCTTCGATGACGATCAACTTGTTGCCCTCGTGTTCCGTCTTATGGACACTGAGTTCAATAACCAAAGTCCGATGTTTGACTTTCGTGCGAACTTCCACCGGCTCCCTGTCTGGCAGGTCTTTCAAAGTGAACGACTCATCCAAATTCAAAACCTGACCCTGTGCCGCGTCGCAGAACCATGCCTCAAACGTTTGGTTCAGCGAAACGATGACGCCGGTGTCAGCGTCAATGATGCAGATCCCAATATTGATGGCGCCAAATAGTCTTGCACTAATGTCTTGGATTTGCATGGAACTACCTAACAATCAGCGAACGGCGCGCTTCAACGGCGCACAATGTTTTGGAAAGATCGTCAGGAGCAAAGCCTGCTTCGATCAACGTGTCGCTCAATAGCGCTATAACTTCATCGAACTGATCGTTTGTTATGGTCATGTGAAGATGTGCACTCACTAGTCGTTGATCTGTGTATTTTGCGGGTCCGCCCAATATCGAAGCGAAGAATTTCATCTGGTGATCAATCAGTTTGGCCATGTCGATGTCGTCGAAGAATGGGCCCACAATATCGCTGTCCAGCACGCGATCATAGAAAGTGATGATCACCGAATGCAAAGCACGCATGCCACCATATTTGTCAAAAAGCGGGAGTGATCTTTGGTGTTCGGACCGCCCTAGCATGGAATGTCTCCTGAGAATGACTTGCCCGGCGGACTCCCGCCGGGCTGATGGTTTTTCATGCGCGGTGAATGATGATCTCGGCGTATTCCGCCGGAACAATCATAGCTTGAGTTTCGGTCGAGTAATTCCGCGCAACTGCGATCAGGTCTGCTGCAAGTTGCGGTGCGCGCTCGCCGACGGCGTCAAAAGCTTTGTGCATTGGGCCGTAAATATCACGCCACCGTTCCACCCAATGTTGCGGTGAACGTTCACGGAAGGTGAAATGGCGTTTCGTGATTTTGATCTTTTGGGCTTGTGCCCCAAACAGCTCCTGCAAACGCGCCTCGGTACCCCATTCCAATGGAGAACGAACGCCGCAAACCGGCGGCACATGCCGTCCGATGGTTCGAAACACTTCGCCTATGAAACTTTCTGGCGTCCAGTTGGCAAGACCGATGGTACCTCCGCTGCGGCAGACGCGCAGCATTTCATCGGCAGCCGCCTGTTGATTGGCCGTAAACATGACGCCGAATGTAGATGTGACGTGATCAAAAGACGCCACCTCAAAGGGTAGGTCTTCTGCGTCGGCTTCTCGAAATGCAACGGTTAATTGCTCGGCTTCAGCGCGGGCGGCACCGGCGCGCAATAAACTGGCGACATAGTCTGTGGAAACGACATTGCAGTGTCTCCGCGCTGCAGCCAGGGTCGCATTGCCATTTCCGGCGGCAACATCCAGAACGCGGGAGTCCGGTCGCAAATCCATCGCTTCTGCAAGGGTTTCACCGACAATTTGCAAGGTCGTGCCTACGGCGGCGTAATCACCCGACGACCATGTAGCGTGTTGTTTTGACTTTACCGCAGCCAAATCTGGTGCGGTGGCAAGTGAGGCGGCTGTGTTCATTGTCTGTCTCCATTGATCTCGCTTTCAATGAAGGAACTCTTGCCAAAAGTCGGGATTCGAAACTTGTAGGAAACCTGTAGAATGCCTGATGTTTTCTGCAGATTTGCCGGTTTGTGTCTGGTTCCGTTGTGATCAGCGAACCCCTCGACGTGCGTGGCGCCCGGGCAAGTTGAGTTTGACGATTGCCGCTGACAAATTTCCGCTATGCAGGCTGTGTGCGCAGAAAATCGATCCTTTGTCGAGTGACCGGTAAGGGCCGCCAGTTAGCTCCCGGACCATATGCTAAAGGCGGAAGTCTGGCGTCATGGAAACCAGAGGACATGCGTCTGTTAGTCGAGATTTTGTGCCGCCTGAGACGGCAATTCCGCATAGGATGCGTCATAGAAATAGTTTAGCCAAATTGACGGCCCATCGAAGAGTATTTCGAAAAGGCGAGGTGCTGGAAGCCGTTGTCACCAAACGCCGAAGCAAAGCTGCGGCACCGAAACTCCTCAGAAAATTGATGAAGAGACACGGTAAAGCGGACAACGCCGTCACAGATCGCTTCGCATCGTATCGGGCCGCTCTCAGAGAGCTTGGTACTACCGAAAAACAGCGGATTTGCAGGTGACTCAATAACCGCGTCGAGAATTCGCATCACCCGTTTCGAAGACGCGAACGCGCCATGCAGCGTTTCAGGCGCATGCGAAGTTTACAGAAATTCGCCTCCGTCCATTCCTCCGTCTACAACCACTTCAATCAGCAAAGGCGCTCGCCAGCAGAGATACCTTCAAGCTAACACGCACCGCCGCTCTCGCCGAGTGGCGCGAACTTGGTTCCGGATAGGCTCAGGGTTTCCGCGGAAAACTGAGACTGGTTCGAATTCCTCTGACAGCGCCAAGAAAATGCGATCTAAGAGAAAGACTGCTCCGGTTACGTGCCGCAGCACAGCAGAGTTCGTGCAGCGCGGGCAAAGCAATGCTGCGTCAGCCAGGCTCCGAGACCCAATCTCGGCGATGCCGTTCGCAAGCGAGGAGCCTTGACACGGGTGATCAGGTTTGGCTTTGTCATCGACTTCACTTGATTGAGCTCTGACGAGCGGATGTGCTTGATCAACACTGACGAGTTCACCGGACTCACCTAACCATCTGCTGCACGGGTCTGTTTTTAGGGGCAGTAAGGCGTGTTTGCAGCGGTTTCAGTCAGACAAACCTTACAATACCTGCCCGAAACTGGTTGGAGGTTTTCCGGCAGACCTATGTCGCCACAAGCGTTGTCTGGGAGAAGCTGCACAGCATGCGGACTAATTCGGTACGATTCCTCGCACGCGACTTGTTTAGAATGGATTTTACCTGAGACTTGACTGTTTCTGGTGAGCGGGATCTGGAGTTGGCTATCTCGGTGTTGGATAACCCCTCACACACTAGGCACAGTACATCTGCCTCTGCGACCGTGAGGTCAAAAACCTGCCGAGCCAGCTCAATATCGATGTGAATGGGCTGTTTTGTATCACGGGTGACCAAAAGCGCCCCGTCTAAGGGCCGGGTGCCAAGGTCGGCGATGGTCGCCAGCGGTATCATGTCGATGCACAAACGCCGCCCTTGATCAAGCGACGCGGGGAGGATCGCTTCCTTCCGCGGCCGCGCGCCAAAAAAACCATGGTTCAGGGCGTCCGCGAGCAGGTGTGAAAAGGTCCGGTGCGCATCGCGATCCTGAAACGCAATCCGGCCATCGGACTGCTGCCGTAGGGCGGGAGACTCTGCGCAATGCTGTGCGAAGACTGCGTTTTTCTCGACAAGTCGCGCCTTGGAATCGACTATGGCGATCCCGACGTTCAGACGCTCAAGGACCGCCAGCAGCGTATCCTTCGAACTCCGCGTTTTGGCAAGTTGATGGGACAGATCCTGCGCCTTGGCCACATGTGGTAGAAGCAGCCCAAGCGTATCCAGGTCTTCCGCCGAGAAAGGCCCCTGGCGGCGGCTGCGCTGGATGGCAAACCGGCCGCGGAATGGATTGTCTTTGTCCAGCAGGCAGCCATATCGGTAGCGTATACCGAATTTGAGCATCTCGGCGACATGGGGTTGGGTGACGTAGTCAGCCTCGTTGTCGAACAGATCGCCATCGCTGACCAGTTCAATTCCATCAATACGCAGGGACTGACGTTCAAAAAGGTCCTGATCGGCAGACTCCCGACCGGAGAAGCGGGTGATGTAGGCTTCAACGTCGTCCCGATTGTATCCCGAGGTGAAGAACGGGGCAGACAGGCTGCGTCCTTCCGGCCCCAGTTGCCATTCGAAAACTATGCTGCCACGGGCGTTTACCCTTTCCTTAATCAGGTCCAGCACATCGGGCCACAGGTGCGGTTCCTGCGCGGCATTATAAATCTTCAGAACTAAGTCCCGGAATTCGCTGGCCTGCACCTAAACACCTTGCGTCCAACGGTTGGCAATGCACCGACGTTACCAGAGTTCGCGGGCGCGCGCGAGGCTCCATTTAGTAACGGTTAGTATGCCGTCCCCTGAAAGGGGGATGTTTGAATGCGCAGAATATGCTGCAATTTGCATATAGTGCTTAATGGCTTTCGCAGCGAAGCAGGGTGATTTTTGGAGGATAACGATTATGGGCAACGAAGCTGATTGGAGTGCTTTTGAGAAAAAGAAGAAGCGCGCGGCGCTTTTGGTCGCAATGCTGAACGGCGCACGAGATTTCTGGGGTCTGGACCCGCTCTTCAGAACGGACTTTGTGCGTGACTTCTCGAGCGTCACGGCGCTGCAGCAAGACAGAGATTACCTGCGCCCGCAGGAGGTTGAAGACGAAGATGAAGTGCAGTTGTTCAAGGATCTCTCGGACAGTTTTGTAGCGGACACAACCGACTTGGACGAAAACGCCGCCCTGCAAGCGGACGGTACTCTTGACCCGACCTTCGTCGATCCGCATTGGGGGCACACGACCGGCCATCTTTGTGGCAGGCTCGAGATCGATGCACTGGGCTGGCTGCATCCCGATCTGCGAGTCGGGCTGTTCCGTGCACCCGGCACCTACAAGATTTATGCCCGCCCGAATTATCTCTACGATCCAGACCTGCCGATTGCCGTGAACCGGATGTCGCTGAAGCTACGAATGCCGGAAGAAGTACCCAACATCTACGAAGGGACAGCGCATGAACTCGACCTGCTAATGTCGGAGGGCTTGCCACCGGATGACCCGGAACAGCCCGACGGGCAGGGTTTTTTCTTTCGTGATGCGCGACAACTTCTGATGGCCAACCAAATGAAGAGCGGACTTTGGTCTTTGGCGGAAGTTCTGTTTGACAGCGCAGATGCTGAGGTCTGCCGCTTCTGGCGTCAGGAGATTTTCGAGACTGCAACGGACATGCTGTACAAAAGCCCGCAAAGCAACCGGACCTGGGATTGCAAGTGGTACTACTCGGCCGGGCCCTATGCGCTTGGGGACGGGGCGATGAAATTCGCGCTCGAGCCGCATGACAACGCGCAGGGCGAAAAGATACGCATTTTCCGCAATCCGGCACAGCGCCACGCCGCCGCGTTTGAGGAAAAACGCGAAACGCAGGCCGATATCAAGTTCGACCTGAAGCTGCAGATTGCGACAGATGATGCGATCCCGGCACCGCAAGAAGGGGACCCGCCAAAATGTGTTATGGCCGCAGAGTACACGGACCTGCCTTGGGATACGCGACATGCGCGGTTCAAAAGGATCGGGACGCTGACGCTCAAGCCACATGACGTTGATCCCTCTGAACGCGACAACCTCTGGCACAGCATGAAGTTCAGCGCCTTCAACACCTACCATGAGACGCGGCCGATCGGGCAATTGTTCCGGGCGCGCAGGAACGTGCATAAGAACCATCGTATCGCGCGATTGTCGCACAGTTTTGGCGAAAGCCTGAGTGCTGATATGGTGGTCAAGTGTCCGTTTCACAATTAATCCAGCGCTTTGTTTACCTGAAGCGGATTAACATTTTGTAAATGAAAGTTTTTTGCATGATTTGACGGGGGGCAACATGATGTTTGCATTTACCGAGGACCATCTAGAAGCAATGTTCAGTTTGGCGAATTTCGAGATTCCGACGAACGAAATGATCTTTTTCGGCCTGCGCGGGGTCAGCCCGGTTGATCCCGACGGCGGTTTTGCCGCATCGCATATGGTTCAGGAAAAAGGCGTCGATTTTCTGCATATGCGCTGCACGATCGGGCAGTGGGACGCGGGCAACGGAATTGCGCTCTATCCGGGCAGTACGGTGCCACATCTATCGGGTGTGACCTCCCGCGTGGCCAATAACGGTGAAGGCGTCAACATGTTGGCAACATGCTATCTGACGGATCTGCCGGGCAGTTCGGATCACCGCTACGCAAAGGGCAACCACGGGATCAGTTCACCATTGGGTCCTCACCGCGCTTT
This sequence comes from uncultured Ruegeria sp., assembly GCF_947497005.1. Taxonomy (GTDB): domain Bacteria; phylum Pseudomonadota; class Alphaproteobacteria; order Rhodobacterales; family Rhodobacteraceae; genus Ruegeria. The sequence goes on from NZ_CANMFF010000023.1 coordinate 42,857, forward strand.
CCGCAATGCCGCGAAGTTGCCAATCTGGCGCACCGGCGATGATTCCGACTATGAGGGTGACGACCGGCTGCTTTACTTTCAGGCTTTCGACAACCTGCATTGCGGCCGCCGGATCGATATGAACACACCCAAGTTTTCTAGCCTGGGGTGTCAGGTTGTGGCCGGTCAGCCCGGCGGGCCGGTTGGAAATCCCGGGGGTGAGAAAGGCGCGTGGAAATCCTTTATCGACGTGGCCTATGGGCTGGGTCAGCAGCGCTTTCGTTACGCGCTGTTCAATGAAGGAGAGGCAACGCGTACTGCGGCGCTCGGGGTTGAGGCACGCGCGCCCACCGTGCGCTTCGGCTCGACCGGTGAACTCGCGCAGCATCTGCAGGAAGGACTTGAAGCGCGTGGTTTTGATATCGGCTCAACCGGCGCAGACGGGATCATTGGGTTCCAGACGTTGCGGGCCATCCGGGACGTCCAGCTAGAGGCCTTTGGGGCATCTGAAGTCGATCTTGTTGTCGGTCCAATGACAGCCGCCGCGATCGGCGTTCCATGGCCGGCACCAGAAAGCGCGGGCAGCAGTTTCGGCGGCGGTGTCGGCCGTTCCTCGGATGGGCTTGGCAGTATCGATGACATCGACCCGGACGATGAGAACGACGATGGCGATGCGGTCGCAGCCGCCCCCAGTGCCGCCGCTTTCGAAGTTGAGACACGTCGTGAACCGCGCGACAACGGGCGTTTTCGCTGGGTCTTTGATGACCCGACCGACGGGACACGTCGCTACCTTGGGTCGGAGGCTAGGTTCACTGGGTTTCTGGGCCTTGCCCGTACACGCGGTTTCGTCGCCGAGGCCGCACCTGCCTATAGCCACCGCGATTGGCAAAGTGAACATGGTGCTTGGGCGGCGCTGATCGAACCCACGGGCGAAGGGGAAAGCCGGAACTCATTCACCTGTCTCAACAGTTATGACCGGGCCTCGTTCACCTTCGGGTTTTACCAGTTGGCGGCGCATACCCCGAACGACAACCTGATTCTGCTTTTCCGTAAGCTGCTGGCGAAAGATGAGGCCGCTGTATACTTCCCGGATCTAACGCTGTCCGGGGGGAAGGTGCATATGCGCGAAGGCGGTGTTTTGACGTCGCTGGAAGGGGCCCAGGATCGCAGCGACAACGCCAACCGCGACGGTGAGCAGGGGGCGTTCATGGAATACCTCAACGGCGATATGCATGGTGTTGACGATGCCGAACGCCGCGCCGCGAGCCGTTTGATTCACTGGGCCTGCCACAGTGAGACGCACCGCCGTGTGCAGGTCGAAGTCGCGGTCGAACTGGCGAAAAAGAAAGTGGCCCGTATCGCGCAAAAGATGGAAGCGCGCGAAACCAGCCTTGATGGTCGCGCGATGCCGATCGTCGCAATGGCGCTGGACATTCTGCATAATGGCCGCGGCGGTCGTACGACGTTTGCCCAGATTGCCAATGCGCTCAAGAGCAACAACCCGATGAAAGCGCTAAAAAAGATCGGCCGCACATCCACCTTCGCCGACCGCATCGACCGGGTCGCAACCCGTGCCCGAAACCTTCTGGGTCGCGGTACCTTCGGTGCTCTGCGATATGACAAGGATACCAACAATTTCGTCTGATGAACCGGTGGCGGCGCATCTGCCGCCACCTCTAAAACCGCCCCTTCGGTTGACAGGTTGACGAAAACTGGAAACGCTCAACGCGGGGGAAAAATTCAAGCAGGACATAGTCGATTGCCTATTCAAATAGACCCCGAGCACCCGGCCTATAAGCCGTTCTTCGTCTACAAGGACATCGAAGCCAAGCTTGGCGCGGCAGCCGCACAGGGCGAGGATGACACCACTGTACGAGACCTTATTGCCCGATCAGCCGCCCGGTTTGGCAAGCGGCGGGCCTTCGTGAGCATCGGTGTTGCTGTGGTCGCACGCCGGGATGCGTCGGGTGACCTACGCCTTACCCCGTCAAGCTGGTTTGCGAAGATCGGACGCGCGCTCTGGGCGGTGATCCGGCGGGAACCCGGCTGGGGATTCGCACTGAACTCTCCGGATAACTTTTCCTCCAGTCGGCGCGTGCAGCGCGCAATGCGTGAGGAACTGGCGGCTTATGCGGCGACGATGCCTGAGCACAATCATGTTAAATTCGAAGGGCGTTACCGGACGCCACAGGACTAGATTTTAGCCCCCTCGGGTGCAACGGACAGAAGGGAGTAGCCATGTATTTGAAGTATCCGATGCCGGATCATCCCACCCCACGCGACGACGTTGCCGCCGTTCAGCGCATGCTGGCTGGCTTGGGATACAAGGGCCTGACGCAGCCAGAAGGCCAGCCACAGGCTTCCATCGCCGAGCCGACGGTGCGCAACCTTGTCACCGATGGCGTTTTTGGTCCCGTCACGGAATCCGCAGTCGAAGCCTTTCAGGAAGAGGAAGGAATTCTGGTCGATGGTGTGGTCGGACCTTCGACGATGGAGGCGCTGGAAGAAGCTTGGGCGCGGCGCGCCAACGAGTTGGATTCGCCGGCGGCGGGCGGAGTAATCTTCGATGATATAGCGGCGATGTCAGAACCGGTCGCGCGTTACCGGCTGTCTCGGGTGACCACAAACACCGATGAGTGGAACGAGAAACTGACGAAAGCCGAGCGCGAGCGGTTGGGCTACGACATCGTCAACCTTCGGTCTGACGTGGCTGCCGCTTACGAAAAAGTGCGCGACATCGTCAACGATCACGGCGGATACATGACCTCTTCTGGAGGTATCCGCGGCCTTGGCGCGAAAGTGTCGCCCGGGCGTAGCGCGACCTCGATGCATTATCTGGGGCGTGCGCTCGACCTGCAGATTTACTCGGGTATGGTCGATCCGAAGACGGATCCTTTTGTGATCACCGGCCCGAACGACAAAGGCAAATGGACGGTCTACGCGCGAGCGCGGTATAAAAAGACCCATGCCAAGGACATGACGCTAAAGAAGGTTGCAACAGACCGCAGCCGTGTCGGCAAGCTCAGCACCAAAGGGCGCTTCGTTAATCTGACCGCACTGTTTGCCGAGCATGGCTTTCATCCGATCCGCCCGCGCAAGAGCTTCCTTAAGGGTGGGTCGCGCATCGGCGCCGAGTTCTGGCATTTTCAATACGAGGTCGGGCTTGTGCCCGGCGTCAGTACCTTCGGGGCCGAGTTGCAAAGGCTTTATCCTCTTTCGAAACTCGAACACACGCCGCCGTGGCGACACCGCGACGCGACATTCAAGATAGACTGGTTTTAACTTCTGAAACGGAGAGCAACGATGACTGAAGCACGCGAGAGACTTGGCGAAAAGATCCGGGATTTTGTCGAGGATATCCTGTCCATCGACGTGGTTACCTTGACCGGCGAGATCAATATCTCGATTGGCGACGTCGGTGACGGCGATAAAAAAATCAACTTTGAAAAGCTGCATGCGAACATCACTGGCCAACTCGGAGGTGAGGTCAAGGTCGCGGCGTTCACACATGTTGGGCTGGACAAGGATACGGTGCAATTCGTCATGGAATCTGCGGCAGACGAGGGCAATGTGCTTTTGGCTCATCACCGCGAGACCGTCACGGGTGTGCAGACCGCGCGGTCGGATTTCTTCAAAGCCATCACGGGATCCAAACTTCTGTAGTTATTTGGAAAGCGACGCTGAGGCCCGCAATGACGACACCAGGCAACCCATCGGATAGCGACCCGCCTTCTGCGGGCCAACAGGCCATGCTTCGTCTCCTCCGGGCGACGCAACAGCAATACGAAACGCGGGCCGATGAGATTCAGGAAGAGCCGACAGAGGACAGCCTGCCAGAGGACCGGCGCGAGGTACTGGAGGACTTGCAGTTCCTGACACCAGGCGCGGATTCTGATACCGCGGCCGAGCGACATCTGTTGCGAGATGCGATAGCGACTCCGGAGTTCGCACAGATGCTGCGGCGGCCCGGCATGCCAGAACTTGAGGAACCCGACGAGGTTGGTATCGAGGCGCTTTATCAGGCCCTGTCCGAGCTTTTGTCAATGGAAGGGGCGCGGGCGCATCTTGCCGGGTTCAAACGGCGCCCGGAGCGTGGCGAGCGAAGTCTGTGGTCGCGTGTCGTCAAAGCGCGTCTGCGGCGGATCGCTGTCGAACCGGTTCCGGTGCCCTCACAGCCCTGGTCCGAAGGTGATGAACTGTGCCTCAGGCGGCTCGCCGCGCTGGTGACCGGTCCTGGTCTGCCCCCGGCAGGGACGGCTCTGCGCAGCGATGAATGGCGTTCGGAGACGCCCGTGCACTATCCGGGCCTCGACAGCGATGCGTGGGTTGCTATCTCGGGTGACCTGCGGCTTCTTCTCGATATGCTGCGTAAGAATGCGAAATGGCGTGATCGCTGTTTCATTGCGCGCAGCCAGGATGACCTGAAGCTGCAGCCCGTCCGCGCCCGCAAACTGCACATCGACTTGGATGGCCGATTGCGTCGGAAACGGTTTTCACCAAACAACCCCCGGGCGATGGAGGCCGCTGATCAGGTGAACCAGCCCGACAATCGGCTGGGTGTTCGTTTGATCAAGCTGCGCATGTGGCAGTTGGGGTATTATCAGGGTGATCTGTCGACATCTCTTTTTGCAGAAGGCGCACGCCGGTTGTTTCTGGAGCTTGGCGATGCCCGACAGATAGCGGATCGAAAGGGACATCTGATCACCTTTCTTGGTGGGGTGGGTGACACCATGATCGCGATCAACCCGCACTGGCTGAGTTTTGAAATTCTGCGCAAGCTGGACAGGGGGGCTGACCCGCATGCGGATGAGGCCGAGATTGAAAAGTTTGCGGAAGAGGCAATCATGGTCAACTCCTTCAGCGCCGAGCAGGAGCCGGACCTGCGTGCCCAATCCCGGTCTATTTTGCGACGGCGACGCATCGCGGAAGGGCCACCCCGTTTCAAAACGCCATTGCGAATGCTGCGTCAGGCTTTTTACGCGGTTGGCAGAGGATTTAGGGGACTCGGGCGCGCGATCCGCGATCTTGTGGCACCACTGCGCAACTTGCTTCTTGTGCCCTTGACCGCATTCAGGAAACTCGCGCGCGCGATGAGTCGGTCAATCCTCCAGTTCAAGCGTTTCCTGTTCGGGCAGCCGTTTGGCGAATACTCATTGCCCGGTCCAACATCGTCAGGCGAATCTGTCCCGATCACAGCAGTTTATTCACAATACTCTCTGAGCCGCAGCGCGGAAACCTATGTGATAGGACGCCCTGAGGTCACATTGCCGCTCATTAAGATACATAAGATCAAAATTGCACGGATGTTGAACGCTTTGGGCTTGGGGCTTGAAATCGGAATGGCGGTGATAAACTTCGTTCTGCCAACATCCAGATTTATTAACGTGATAAAATTGACGTTCCGCCTGTTGGGTATTCTGCGGCGCAGAATTGTCGAGCGTATGGGGCGGCCTGCATTGGCCGTTTAGAAGTTATGTATGTTTGATTTGGCGGTAAGGTTGCCGATCTTGATCACCTTTTCAAAAACTCAGAGGTCAACGCAGGAACATAGGCCCGCACGACATTGTTATCCTGTAAGAGACAAGTTCGAACTTGTTTCAAAAACGCCCTACAGAGAACAGGGTCAATGGTCCAAGTCGCAGGCGAATTTCGGCGTGCGGTGTGGCTGTAGCGTGGAGATCTAAATGAACAGGACGTTGCAGGAAATTGCCGTGGAGATTTTCAGGCAGGGCGAGTGGGGCAAACCGCCCTATACATTCCCGAACTTGCCAAAGTTGGCACTCATGCTGTGCGTTCGATTCCCGTTGTCGCTTCGAAACGTGGAAGACCTATTGCACGAACGGGGAATTAAGGTGAGCCACGAGACTGTTCGATTTTGGTGGAACAGGTTCGGCCCGATATTTACCTCCGAAATCAGACAAAAGCGAGCCCAGTAACTGCGCGCATTCTCGAAATGGAAGTGGCATATGGATGAGGTTTTTGTGAAGGCGAATGGCAGGAGACATTACCTTTGGCGGGCCGTAGATCATGAGGGCGAAGTGCTGGAAGCAGTCGGTACCAAACACCGAAACAAGCAGACGGCATTGAAATCCCTCAAGAAATTGATGAAGCGCCACGGTAAAGCGGAAGAGATCATGACGGATCGCTTCGCTTCATTCCAAGTCGGCTCAAGGACCAGAACCCAATCGCAACGAGAAAACTCTTTATCTGACTGAGCGTTGTGGCCACTCACCAAATCAACTTCAAGCGCATCCAAAACGGGCTGTAGAGGCAGCATAAAACCTTTGACGCTGATCTTACCCACCGAATATAGAAGTCCAACTGCAGCTGGTGCGGAGTCCTTCACTCTAAATTCGACAACTGAACCACTACCGACTGGCGTCGGTACAATCGGCGATGTGGTTTTCGAGGTATTGCAGGACGATTTCCTCTGTAATGGCACCGTAGGTGGTTGAGAAGTTTCCCCTACCGCAGAACCGTCGGCCCCAATAGAGCCAGCGCAGCACGGGAAACTCCCGTTGCACCATGTAGGACGAACGGCCCTTCATCTTGCGCACCAGATCCGAGATGGCGATCTTCGGTAGCACCGACACGAACATATGGACATGGTCGGATGACAGCACTCCAAGCAAGATGTCGACCTCGTTCTCGCGGCAGACCTGGCGGACGATGTCGCGCACCCGCAGACGTAACGCACCAGTCAGCACCTTGTAGCGATACTTCGTCGACCAGACGATATGATATCGGTGATAGAATACGCAGTGTTTGCCGGTGTCATATTGCATGACCCTACCCTCTGGAAAATGAGCCTACCGACCGGCTGCGACTCATTTTCCAGAGGGTAAGATCATAACACGATTCTTCGCGCTGAATCGGGTCCGACGGAAAGTCGGAGGGTTTGCTCCAAAGCGTATATACTAATGATCCACTATCGCCATTTAGAGCGAACTTTGAGCCCAACAAATCGATCGACCACGCATCCACGAACGCACACACACCTTGAAACGACTTGACCGTGTCCGGACCTATCGGAACTTTGAATGCGTGGTCGAAGGTCACTTCTCCCGCCAAATCTTCTTTAACACGACCCTTAGTGTGCCCGGTGGTACGATCTACTTTTTGAAGTTGCATTCCTCTGCTTGTGGGACGCACAACCGATGGCGTGCCGTAGTGGCGATCTTGCGATGAACTCACGCCGTCTGGGTTTTCGATTTCAAATATTGCAGCGTCAATATCTAGCGTCCCCGCCAACAGGTCGCGCAATTGACGCGCAAGTCGCTCAGAAGCAAGGCGAAGCGCAACATCATCTGCCATTGGTTGATACCTCAACACAAGTTGTGCTGGTTCACCAAGGGCGTTGTCGGTCAATTTGACTTCATAGAAAACCGCCTTTTGGCGGAGCCTTCTCTCTAAGCGACAAGATTTCGAGCGGCGCCCCTTCGTAGCTAACGTCCTTGACAGTTCCATCGCCTCCTGTTGGATCCGCAAAGGGCAACAACTGCCCTCCAGCTGTTTGAAACCTAGTGAGCGTGCCCTATATTGAAGAGGCAAAGAGGTAGTAGTCTACATGGGACGGCTACTTGCTCTTCAAATCTAGTTTGGAATGAAAGTCGCGATTTGCTTCTAAGTTTTGGGCAGACAGACCGTGGGTTTCTATAAACTCCGGGTCGAATATATCGACTACAAAACCTTGGTCCTCACCCTCATTAATGTCGCGAACATATGCCGTGCCGGGCGGTGGAAGCAATTGTTAGGCTGATGGGTATCGCGCATCAGCTGCCAAACGTCTTGTATCAGCAGCCGACATCCCCATGGCACCTTCTAGGCCCGCGGCTCGCAATAACGCGAGGGGCGCACCAGATTGCGGTGTACCCAAGGTGATGAGGGTTTGAATGGGCGGAAACCGTGGCATCTCATTATACTCTCTGGCTTCCAGAAGATATCGGCAAACAAGCCCCACATGGAATGGACAACTAACCCTATGTCCTCAGGCGTCGGAAGCCCGTCCAATGCTTTGGTCAGACCTTCTGCGGCAATGCGATTATCTTTTCTCTAGTCATAGTTGAACAACACCAACTGACCAAGCTCACCTGCGCGACCCTCAGTGAAACCAATCCGTTCAATATCATCTACGATCGGTTTGAAGACAGGGCAGCAACTTGCACTCCGGATGACATCCGTAACGATCAAATCGGGATCAAGTAGTTTGTCGGTTCGTCGATTTCTGGACCGCACATATTCAGAAGCGGTCGGCAGCCAAACCTCCTCGCCATCTGCATTCGACAATCGAAAGTCGAAAATCCCATGTAAGAACACGAGCAACGGCATCAGATCCTCTCGATAAAATGGATAAATAAATTCGCATCGCAACGTCAGGTATGGGCCTGTTCACATCAAGATCGAAAATAGAACTTGTGGATAGCTTGGGCGCACTGATATCGACTTTCAGCTCATTGCATTACTGTCAGCCCATCGCGCATTTGTTTACAAATGCAAAGAATTCAGACAAACTCCAACCATTCCGACTTTTTTAGGCTAACGATGATATTGATCGTCGATATATTGAAATATGCAATAGGGCTTTGGCTTCTCGTGTTGGGTCTACTTGTTGTCAACCGTGTCTTGCTTACCCGAGGCTCAATGTCGGGCCTTTTGACAACTAGCGGAAAGCGCACCGAGCCTGAGCGCGTCACCTTGTTGTTATTTACCATTGGGTTTGCGCTTTATTACTTTTTGACCACCGCCACGACGCCTATTGATCAACTCCCGGGTGGTCTCGAAAACCCTTCCTTGCCCGATGTTTCACCTGAGACTTTGGTCGCTCTGTTTGGGGTCCAATCTACGTTCCTCATCGGAAAGATCCTGAGACAAATAGGACTGAACCTACCATGAACAAAGCTATTCTTTTCGTACTCTTCGCCGTCGGGGCTTTCTTTTTAATACTCACTTTTGCGGTGCATTATGAGCTCATTCAAGCGCACGACATATCAATAATTGGGTTTGCTGCATTTGGATCAATTATCGTTTTGTTTGCAGCAGCGGTTCTCTATCAAATTGGAACTGGCAACATTCCGCTAAATGGCATTATCTCTGAGCCGGATGACGGCGCGAAACGAGAAGGGAAACCGAAGGCCTCGCTGTCGCGCTTTCAGTTTCTGATCTTCACTTTTGTTGTTGCAGGTCTTTTCTTGATGCTTTCCATTGAGGCTGGTCGTCTGGTGGATATCCCAACGAACGTTTTGGTTCTTATCGGTCTTTCTGGCACGGGGTTCCTGGCAGGGAAAGCCATCAGCAAAACGGGGGACGAGACCGCCGCTGACAACGATAAAAGTAGTAATTCAAACACCGACAAAGCGTCCGAAACATCTAAAGAGACGGATGAAAAGTGATGCGCAGCCCTGACCTTGCATCTGCCGTCATCGTTTGCCTTCTGGCAAGCGCCCACCCCGCCATCGCTCACACGACCGATGGCAAACCCTGTCCGGATGTCGTTGAGATCGACATAAGGCAGGACTTGGAGGGTCGGATTGGCTTACCCATATTCCATGATACAACCGAAGCAGGGGATAACATCGAAATCCGCTGTGAAGATAGGTTTTGCTATGCTCATAGCGGCTCTACCAAGGCGCCTATTTGGGTTGTTCAGAAAATGACGCGCGCAATTGCCTGCGGCGACAACACTAGACCAAGCGGGTGGCGAGACGCAGATGTAGAGGGACCAAAGGCAGTTGACGAGGACTACACCCATTCCGGATATGCGCGTGGGCACAATGCGGCATCTGATGACTTCAAGTCTTCAAGAGAGTGGATGAAGCAAACATTTACCTTTGGGAATTCCGTACCGCAGATTCAAAACGGGTTTAACGGCAGCTACTGGCGCTTCCTTGAGGAGGATATCAAACATCTCGCGCTATCGGGGCGGGAACTCTATGTCATAACTGGTCCGATTCCAGTGGCGGACGATGGCGATCCATTCGAACTCGGGCCTTCAGGTGGGTCGTGCAAGAACACTGTTACGATTGCCGGGTTAAATGATCTCAAGCAACCTGCTATTTGCGGCGGTTCCAACGGTGGTGGCCCAAAGTCGCGCTGCGAACACGGTGTGGAAGTTCCAGCCGGAATGTTCAAAATCGTGCTGTTTGCCGATACTGGCCGCATGTTCGCGTATGCGGCATCGAATGTCGATCATCGAAATATCGGAAGAACCTTCGATCACCACGACGATTTTATCGAGACCTGGCGTGTGAGCGTACGATTGATTGAGGAAGCAACAAGTATAGAATTCTTTCCGATGCTTGACAAACGCCACAACGAAATCGCCAAGAATGGATGCATCGGCACTCCAAGGCACTAGGCTCCGCACTTCGTCAACGGGATAGTCTTGATCAAGCGGTTTTGCGCTAAACACTCGATCTGCCGGAGCGGTCTTCTTAGGTCTGCACTTGTCCGTACTGGCTCCTATTGTGGTCTTTGGTTAACAAGTTTCGATTGGTGGTCGGCGCAGAGCTCGCCAACTTGATGCAGGTTCGATGTAATTCCCTTGTGCTCATCTCATCTGGTCAACTGTGTCACGATACTGCGCCCCGCAGACGGTACTAGCGGAACTATCATCACGGGCCATATCAGCTATGAGGCCGCTAGGCTCAGGACTCGTAACCAGTAAATGACGGGAGCTGCGAGGGCGATTGCGGACAGGAAGACCTTTGGGCACCTGTCGTATCGTGTCGCCACACGTCGCCGGTCTCCGCTGTTTTTTCAGCCGTGAAGCACGCCGCCAGTCGGAAACCAATGGGTCCAGAGCCTAATTCCTGGCGTAGGATAAAGGGCTAAGTTAGCTTCGGTCGCACCAACAAAATCAAACTCATAGCTCACACTCAAACTTGAAAACGAACGATTTTTCAACGAAATCGCCACTCAACTACCGTTCTCTGCGGCCTGCCTCAATTGGTCGAACGAGCCCTTACCGGACCTCTAGCACCACTTGGGGCTTCGCTCTTGCAGCAAGTTGCGAACGACACAAACCAGACCTCCGGAACAGTTGAGAATTTTGCTTTAATGGCATGTCAAGAAGTGCACATTCTCTTGTCAGGTAGTTCCGTTTGATGATCTGAAGCGTTACGATAGGAGTTGAGGCAACAAGCAGGTTAACGTGATGCGAAGTGCAATCTTTTTAGTCTTAACGGCAATTCTCCTAGGCGCCATCATCGAAGCTGAACCGGCAGCGGCGGCTTCTCTTGGGCGATACGAAGTTTTTGGCGTTGAAGACGGAGACATGCTGAAATTGCGTGCAGGACCCGGAATAGGTTTCAACGTGATCGCGGGTCTTCCAAATGGAACCGCGTTACGAGTTCATAGTTGCGAACAGACCGGCAGTACCCGCTGGTGCAGAGTTTCCTTGCAACGCGCGCGTGGGCTAAAGGGATATGTCTCCTGGGCATATTTACGGAAATTCTGATTCAGTAGTGGTTAATACTGTCGTTTTGGCGACACCAGAAAAATGCTGATGGGAAACTTCCTTTCGGTTTTATTGGAGCTCTCCATATAGAGATTTGATCAGGAACAAGGGCCACGGAGAGCCCTTAGCAGTCTTTCCTGAGCAATATATTTGCTGCGTCAGCATTTATCAGGGTTGGGACGGGACTACTGGTTGTGATGTACTCAACCTAGTCCGATCGCCGCTATGGTGTGCAATTGCTGTAATCACGCCGAGGGGCGCAAGCTCAAGACGCCTCTTTCTCGCCACTTTCCAGAACGTCAAGCGGTCCTTCCTTCTCAATAACCTTAATAAGATCCGGCATTTGTTTTCCTACCAAATCATAAATCTTGTCGAAGTGTGATTTTACATCCCGCTTGAGACGATCGAATTCATTGATGAGCCTTGTTTGTTCTTCTCGAGTACGATCTTCAAGCGATAACTCGTGACCTGCCCCCCGAAACTTCCCTCGCTCTGATGTAGAGTTTGCTCAACTTTTCGAAGGAGCAAACGAATGCGAAA
>NZ_CANMFF010000024.1 GCF_947497005.1 uncultured Ruegeria sp.
AAACCAACGACGACGAATATGAAGACCAGACCCGCAGACTCTCGTTATGAATGAGGGAGCCTCGGGGGGCAGGTCACAAGAGCTGCGAATTTGCTTCGACGAAAGTTCGCGAGTGCAGCGAAAGCCAACAATGCGGGCTGCATACTTAGCAAGACTTGTGGGTGTTGAATGTCTCCTAAGGGCCGCTACCCCTCAGAGAAACTCACCCATTCATTCTTGGGCCCACGACGCGCGTAGGCACATCTCTGCTTGCTGGTTGTCCGCGCTTGTGCGCCCGAACCCGTACGACTTTCCCGTTGGAGTACCGCCTTTCATGTTCGGCCACCCAATGCTCAGTTGGCGTGGCTCGGATTGCGGTCTGTGCTTGTTCAAAGCGAAGCCTTGCCCTTTGCTCAGTCAAATGTCGTTCACCTGCCGACCCAATTCGAATGGTAACGTGAGACTTCAGCACTTCGGTCATCCAAGCCTTGCCAAATTTTCGCGCTGTTTTGGCCTGAGATGTCGATAGGCTTGCAACCTCTTGCGACATTAAATCATCCTCACGCGCTGCGAGAGCAGCGAAGAGCATGAAACAGATCACCATCTCGTAAGTTAGGTGACCTTTGTGTTCCTCGAAGTGTTCCCTCAATGAAGCTTCATTGGGCAATAGTCCTGCTCTCATAAGCCCAGCAAGTACGACCCGCTGAGGTTGCCAACTGACACCGCTAAAATCAGGTCGACCATCGGGTGATTTGGATATCTCCAATACAAACGGCGCATCAAAGAAAATGGTGTCCGTCACTGCTGAGAATAGGCGCACGCTCAGTTTGTCGTAAGAACGATTGTCAAATAGGAACCCCCGCTGGTGCCGATTGCTCAGATCTTCTTCATCCAGAGTCGTTATTCCTCGCGCACAACGATCTTCCCACAGGTTGCGGTCGTCGTATTCGATCCAAATGAGGTCACGCGGGAGCTCGACATCGCGCACATAGCCTTGAATGTCAGACTCCGGACGATCCTCCCATGGCATTCCTTGGACATCCATTCTCAACGAATCGAGATAATTCGCCGCATTGTGGTCCAGCAAATAGATCCTTGCCGAGGAGAGATCGCTAAGAACTCTTTGCCAGTGTTGACGGATTTCCTCGGACGAGACCCATTTCGTATCAGGGCCGCACATGTCCACAGGTTTCTCGTTTTCGAGATGGTGACCAAACTTAAGTGCGATCGTCTTGTATAGGATCATTGTATTTTCTCGAATTCTAAGAGGTTTATCTAGGATGAATCAAATAACTGCCGCAGTTGTGCTCAAGATATTCGAAGCGAGAGGTTGGCGCACTGGCTATCCTAGCTTCCCCTGCTTTTGACCTCCTACACAACCGGGAAAACAGAGGTAGGGAATCTCGAAGATCGGTTGACCGTACCTTCCGAATATTGGCTTTGACCGCGTTCAAGGACGTCTGCTTTGGGGATGCCGCGTTGCAGCAAATTCAAACGTGGCGAACTTACGGTATGGGCCGTTCACCAAGATGCCCTCGATTTGGCTAAATGCTCGGTAATTTCCGAACTCATGGTCGCTTGTACATAGGCTGTTATCTAGCGGCGCCATGAGACAAAATTGGAAATTGGTGGATATCGCGGCCGAAGTGCTTGCTTATACGCTGCCCTCTCGCGCAAATTGAGATCATGCCTATAAAAGAAAAATTTGCCATTAGTGACGTTCGCATTCCGGTCAAACGGAGAAAAACTCTGGATCCCGCCAAAGTCGAACGCATCGCGTACGATATAATGGAAAATGGCCAAATCACGCCCATACGCCTGCGCGCCGATAAAGGCGGCGGTTACATTCTTGTCGAAGGATATCACCGGCTTGAGGCTTTGCGCGCTATTGGTGAAGTTGAAGTCGAAGGATTTCTGGTTCACGCTCAGCTACACTGAAAGTATCCAAATTGCAGGTTTCATCCTGAAAACCTAACCAATTGATACGCTGAGCGCGAAAGTCCGTTCTGAGGAAGCCGTACCGCAGCGCAAGATCAAGTGATGAGCGGCAGAATTGGCCGATCGGTAAATACGGTACATGTCGCGACGACCGTTCCGAAACCTTCGATTTTTAGGTGGAACTCGCCAAAAAAATGAACGCTTGAGCAGCACGACGATGGTTAGGATTGGAAGGTGTTCAAGGAGCGACTTTCCTTCTAAGGTCGCCAACGTCTCATCCAGAGGGTTTCAACGTGGCAAGCTCAATCATTGAAGAAGATCTGACAATTGAAGGCAATCTCAACTCAAGTTCGGGAGGCATCCAGGTCAAAGGGCAAGTGGTTGGCGACGTTAGCGCTGAGACAATCACTGTTCAGGTTGGCGGGTCGGTAGACGGTGCATTGTCAGCCAAGAAGATCGTTATTGAAGGTAAGCAAAAAGGCAGCCTGAAATGCGAAGATCTGAAGATTGCGTCGAGCGCGCAAATTCAAGCTGATGTATCGGCCAAGACGATGGCAACCGAAAGCGGCGCCAGGGTTGTGGGCAAGGTGAACATCGCGGGCGGGCAGTAGGGCATACCGGCCAGCAAGACTGCATGACCGGTGGGCAACCTGATCTGATTGGTTGGCTGTTTCAGTTTCGGTAGTCCGACAATCCGAGTTCGTCCCACAACCAGCTGAAATTATAGTCTGCAACATGAGAGCCGGTTTGGCGCGCGCTGCGGTTTTCGATTGTCTTTAGCCAGTCAACCACTTCTTTCTTGCCCTTGGCGCTGCGAACGGCCTGGCGCGGTGTCTTGCCATCCAGGGCCGGGATCGGCTGGTCAAGCGTTTCACGGTAGTGGTGTTCGAGATGTTCGTGGGCAATCTGACGGGCAAGGGCAGGGGGGATGTCCTCTTCTTCTGCCACTCCATCATCCGGGCTGTCATCTGCCATCATCTGTTCGACGGTCTGGTTTGATGTCAGCGGTGACCTCACCAGATCCTTCAGGAGGTCCCGGACCAGGGCTTCGCCGCGTTCGGCGCGCGCTGCAGAGTTTACAGAAAGCGTGAGTGTTTTGCCTTTCAGATTCAGGGACCCAAGCACGGAGGCCCCTGACATTGATTTGTCCAATACGAGGCCGGTGCTGTGCTTGTTGCCGGACGGGGTGTCGACGGCAAGCCAGGTCCAGTCATTCCGACCTGAGACCACGCGTTCTGCGGACTGGGACAGTCTTTGCGAGACCTGGCTTTGCGTCACATTACTGGCGAGGGGGAAGCGCATCTCGTGAAAGAGAAGGTCGTCGCCATCGCTGTTGCTGATTTGCGGTGGTTCCGGGTCCAGCAGGTTCGGCAAATGTGCGAAGAGCCAGGCATTGGTGAAGAGGGGTGCAGAGCGGTGTAGCTGATCCTGTGTCAGTCTCAGCTCATCGTCGGGGTTCAATTTCAACACGGAGCGGAGCCCCTCTTCAAAAAACGCGACGGTTTCTGGCTCGAAGGGAAGCAGAGCGCCTGAGATCACGTTATGACCTCCCTGCGCGACAACCCGAGCCGCTATGCGGTCCCACTTCTGCAACATCTGCGTTGCGCTGTGTTCCTGGACGGTGACCGGCTCGGCGTCCGAAAGCGCGTCGCGCAATACCATGGATCTGCCAGGGTCTATCTCGCTCACCTCATAAAGGCTGACCGGCGCGTCCCGCAATCCTTTGATATAGGCGCGGGTCTGCGCACTCTCCTTGGTTCCACTCCCTTTCAGATACGCATCTGCAGCGTTTTCGGCGCCCGATCCGAATGTCCTGCCCAGCAAGTCTTCTAGGCCACCGCCCCACAGGACCATTGGCCAGTCATCGCCCAGTAAGTCGCCCAAATCCTCGAAATCGAGATCGAATGCCTCGAGCGCTGGCAGAAAATGCTCGTCCAACACGTCCGCGAGCCGCTCGTGCCAAATCTCGTCACCGGTGACAAACCCGATGAGCCCACCAAGATCGTTCCCCGTCGCCATTTTCACCTTCTCCCTGTTCGCCGGACAGGGGCGATCTAGCGCAGATTGCAACCGCGAGCCAGACCACAAGCGTGTGCAGAACTGCGTTACATTGATGGTCTCGTCGCGGCGAATGCTATTTCTTCGGTTCCCGCCCAAAAAGCTCTGCAAAAAGTTCTTCGGAGCGGCGAAGGCCTTCATCGGTCAGCACCACCGATTTTGCCTTCCCAACCGGGTCCAGGATCAACCCGTTGCGGTGCAGGCGATCAAGCGCGTCCCAGTCAAAACCCTTCCACGCACGACGCTCGTCATGCAGCGTCAACCAGAGCAGCGCCAGGACAGTCTCATCCACCTTGTTCTCATCTATGTCCATACCCACAGCGGACGCGACAAGGGCCTGGCTCGTCAACCCCGATCCGGCGCATGGAGGGACAGCAAAGATCTTCAGCTAGAATATGGCCCAACTGGCCCGAGCGTGCATATTTGGGCGTTATGAGGAACAATAGCGGAACGCAGTTCAGCTTGACGGCAACCTGATCTCTACTCAATTTGCCCTTTCGGTTGGAGGGTATTGTATTGGAACGAGAATTTCTGGCTGTCTGGAGTCTGTCTTACGCTGATCTTGAGTTCGTAAACGGCTATCGGCACGCAATGCGGATTGGGTTGGCTGCCCAGTTAGCGCACTTTCGGCGCTTCGGGTATTTCCCAAAGCGACTGAAGGACCTTCCATCGGAATCATTGGATTATCTCGCTGAACAGCTTGGTGAGGATGTCGCGCATGTGTCGAACTATGACATCGGTAGTGACACGGCGCGCCGCCACCGGTTGGAGATTCTACGCTTTCTCGATATCCGCCGCGCCAATGACCGGGATCGCGCCAAACTGCGCGAAGCACTTGCATCACAGGTTTCGACTTCGGGTCCCTCCATAGAAGATCTGGTTCAATTTGGCTATGAATGGGCCTTGGGCCAATCGGTGTTCATCCCATCCCGAAAGATCATGGAACGCCTGGTGCGATCCGCGCAGTATAATTTTCAGGAAGAACTGCTGGCGCATGTATCCAGCCGGTTGTCATCGCAAACCATTGCAGCACTGGAAGCCAGCTTGGCCGACCCACGCGGCGATCATGGCTATCAAAGCCTGAAAGACGATGTTGGCGCAGCCTCGCTGGACAATGTGCTCGATGCAGCTGACCGCCTCGCCTTTATTCAAGGTCTCAATCTGCCTTTCGATGTGGTCGATGGAGTTGATCCAGCTTGGGCAAAGATACTGACCCGCCGGGTTGAGGGGGAAACTGCTTCAGAGATGCGGCGGCATAGCCAGGAAAAGCGCCTGGGATTGTTGGCGATCTACCTGATGTCGCGCAGATCGCAGCTGATTGATGGTCTTGTAGACCTGCTCATCGACGTTGTTCATCGCATCGGCACACGCTCCAAACGGAAGGTGATCAGCAAAATTGCCGCTGACATCGATAAGGTTCACGGCAAGGAACGGTTGCTGGTGGACATTGCGACAGCGGCGATGATGGCCCCGAACGGCAAAGTCTCTGATGTGATCTTTCCAATCGCGGGCGCGGCCAAGCTGAAAGCTATCATCGACGAACACAGGGCCAAAGGAACACTGGATGTTCGGATTCAGACTGTGATGCGGGGTTCCTATGCCAGCCACTATCGCCGGATGCTGCCGTCCTTGTTATCCGTTTTGCGGTTCCGTTCAAATAACGACATCTGGCGACCGATCCTGGATGCCTTGGATCTGATCATCCGACTGAACGAAGAAGGGCGGCGCTATGCGCCAGTCTCACTGGCACCGGACGGTTCAATCCCGCGTAAATGGCAGGAAACCGTGATCGACACGCGCGGTCGGCTGAATGTCATTTCTTATGAACTCTGTGTCCTGACTCAGTTGCGGGATCGTATCAGGTCAAAAGAGATCTGGGTCGAAGGGGCTGATCGTTATCGCAACCCGGACGATGATCTGCCGAAGGATTTTCCAGAGAAGCGCGACGTATACTATGCTAGCCTGAAGCTCACTCAGGATGCGCGGGAATTTTCCCGATCTGTTCGGGATCAGTTGGAGTATGAGTTACGTCAACTGAACAGCTCGCTGCCCAATAATGACGAGGTGCGACTGCGCTGGTCTGGCGATAACCGGATCTGCATTACACCTTTCACCCCGGCACCAGAGCCAAAAGGATTGATCGGCCTCAAATCAGAGATTGGTCGGCGGTGGCCCATGACCGGACTGCTGGATACGCTGAAAGAGACAGCGCTGGAAACAGGCTTTCTGGGAGCATTCGAAACGTCGGCCAGCCGGGAAGCACTGCCGCGTGATATCCGGAATCAACGCCTGCTGCTTTGCCTCTACGGCCTGGGCACCAATGCCGGTTTGAAACGTGTAGCTGCTGGCACGCCGGAAATCAGCTATGATGAGTTGCTGCATATCCGTCGCCGCTATGTCGATCCTGCTTCTCTTCGTGCAGCGGCGGCCAAGGTTGCAGATGCCACGTTGGCGGTCCGCAATCCGTCGGTTTGGGGCAATGCGGGAACCGCCTGCGCGGCGGATTCCACCAAGTTTGGGGCCTGGGATCGCAATCTGATGACCGAGTGGCACGCACGCTATGGCGGGCGCGGTGTCATGATCTATTGGCATGTCGAACGGCAGGCGACCTGTATTTATTCCCAGCTGAAACGCTGCTCATCATCCGAAGTGGCCGCGATGATCGAAGGGGTTCTGCGTCATTGCACCGACATGGAGATCCAGCGCCAGTATGTTGATAGCCACGGCCAAAGTGCCATTGGCTTCGCCTTTTGTCATCTGCTTGGCTTCGAATTGGCCCCACGCCTGAAGGCCATAGCCCGCCAAAAGCTGGCCTTACCGAATTCGGGAATCCGGGGGCATTTGCCCAACCTGCTACCGATCCTGTCCGGCACTGTTGACTGGGCCGAGATCGAAAGACAGTACGATGAAATGGTCAAATACGCTTCGGCCATGCAGCATGGTACGGCCGATCCGGAAGCCATCCTGCGCCGCTTTGCACGCGCCGATGTGATGCATCCAACCTACAAGGCGCTCGCTGAACTGGGCCGCGCGATCAAGACCATCTTTCTGTGCCGTTATCTCCGATCCGAGGACTTCCGTCGCGAGATTCATGAAGGGCTGAATGTGGTTGAGAACTGGAACAGCGCGAACGGATTCGTGTTTTTTGGTAAAGGCGGCGAGATTTCCAGCAACCGGATTGCCGATCAGGAAATCTCCGCCCATGCCTTGCATCTGCTTCAGGCATCCCTTGTCTATGTGAACACACGCATGGTGCAATCCGTGTTGTCAGAACCGGGATGGGCAACCCGCCTGTCCGAGCGGGATTACTGCGGCCTCACTCCATTGATCTATTCCCACATCAATCCGTATGGCCGTTTCGATGTTGACCTGGAAAAACGGATCGACTTCGGAGCAATGGCCGCCTGATCTGTGCGTCACAAAAGGGTACACCCGCAGGAGACAGGGTGATGTGGCACGCCAAGATGTCACAAATGAGTAGTCAACAGCATATTGTTACATTATCAGAGTGGGAACCACCCTAATGTGACAATTTGCTATGCCCAAGATTGGATATGCTCGCGTCAGCTCATCAAGCCAGGATCTTGATATCCAGAAAGCCACGCTGAGAGCAGCAGGCTGTGAGATCGTTCGATCCGAAACAGTCTCTAGTGCTTCCCGTGATGACCGTTCTGAATTGGCTACAGTGATAGAATTTCTGCGCGAAGGGGATGAGCTGGTTGTGCATCGCCTAGATCGCCTCGGTCGTTCCACGCGTGACGTGCTGAACTTGGTATATGAGCTGGACGCCAAGGGCGCATCACTTCGTGTTCTTGAACCGGACGTAACCACCGCCGGAGATATGGGTCGCATGGTCATCACCGTTCTCGGTATGGTCGCCGATATGGAGCTGAAGTTTATCCGCGACCGTCAGCGTGCTGGGATCGACACCGCCAAAGGTAAAGGTGTCTACAAGGGGCGGCGGAAATCCGTAGATGATGAGGAAATCCGGCGATTGGCGAGCGAGGGCACCGCAAAAGCCCAGATCGCGCGTGAACTAGGGATTTCAAGAATGACCGTATACCGGGCGCTTGCTGATACAGACGTCTGAACCAGCCCTTCGCGTTTCGCGCGGTGGAAGTCTTCGGATCGAAGATACCGGCCAAGGAAGTTGGATTTGACGCAAGAGTTATACGATGCGGCAAACGAGATTTCGGAAGGGGTCAACTTGAGCGACAAAACCGTGTTCCTTCAGGGTGATTCAACAGACCTTTCTTTTCCCGACAGCCATTTCGATGGTGCGGTTCCAGTTCACGTCGCTATGAACGTCCCGGAAAAGGCTACGGTCTATGCCGAGGCGCGACGTTTTCTCAAATCCGGCGCAAGGTTTAGAATTTATGACATTTTGCAGGGAGAAGGCGGTGAGTTTTGTATCCGGCACCTTAGGCTTCAGAACCTTCGATCAGTCATCTCGCGACACCCGAGGAAATGTCCACGCATCTATTGGCCGCTGGTTTCAAAATTCTGAGTGAAGCGGACTGAACTTTGGAAAGTCACAGCTGGCTCAAGGAAAGAGCCGAAGCACCGAAGTCTGACAAACGACTTCTGGTGACGATCCAGCTATTGTTCGGAGCCATTCGCGGGGAAATGACAAAGAACCAACTCCGGGGCTTCATGAATGCCGGATGCTAACCTGTTCCTTAATTTGTGAAGCCTAATCAACCGTTTCCGCATTGTCCGTTTCTCAGAAACTGAAAAACCTGCTGGTGAATATCCTGCGTGGATGGCTCCTGCATAGCAAGACATTGATCCACGTGGTCATTGCGTCCACGCTTCAATGGCGTAGTCTCTTTTCACCCGAATTGGCGTAGTTGTCCCATGATAGACAATCATCAAAGCCTGCCCCAAGAGTCCGCCGATAGAATAACAAAACCCTTCGCACGCTTCCTAGAGATCCAAGCGGCCGCGAGTGGGCTCCTGTTCCTGGCTGTTCTGCTGGCTTTGGCGCTGGCAAACTCGCCTTGGCAAGAAGGCTTCCTGGGCTTCTGGAAGACCCCAATTGGCCTGACATTCGGTTCGTTCGATTTCACCCGCTCGCTGCGACACTGGATCAACGACGGGCTGATGACCCTCTTCTTTTTCGTGCTTTCTCTGGAGCTCAAGCGCGAGATCGTACTGGGCGAATTGCAAAACCCGCGACAGGCCGCCCTGCCGTTCGCGGGCGCTTTGGGCGGCATGGTGGTGCCGGTCGCGCTCTATCATTTGTTGATGTCCGGGCAGCCCGGGGCGCACGGTTGGGGAACCGTGATGGCAACCGATACGGCGTTCGTGATTGGGTGCCTGGCGCTTTTCGGAAGGCGAATCCCGTCCACCTTGCGTCTGTTCCTTCTTTCTCTGGCCATTTTTGACGATATCGGCGCAATTCTCGTAGTCGCCTTCGGTTACGGGGAAGCGTTGAACTGGTCGGCGCTCGGTTTGGGTCTGCTGGGAATTGGTATCGTCGCAGGCGCCTCGCGCGTCGGGATCAGAAGTGTCCCGGTTTACTTTCTTCTCGGTGCGGCAGTCTGGCTATGCATCGACGCCTCCGGCGTTCACGCGACCATCGCAGGGGTCATTCTGGGCCTTATGACGCCGACGCGCATATGGGTAAGCGATGCCCGGCTGCATGCAATCCTTGGGCGCCTACGCGCCGTTCCGGCCGGCGATCGGCAGCAGGGAGATACCGCAACCCGCCATAACCTGCGTCAAGCAAGCAGAGCGGTCACGGAGGCACTCTCGCCAGTCGAACGGCTCGAGACAATGCTGCACCCTTGGGTCGGCTTTGCAATCATGCCGATCTTCGCGCTGGCAAATGCCGGCATCACGGTTCAGGGTGCCGATTTCGAACAACCGGTCTCCTTGGCGATAATTGTCGGCCTGGTGTTAGGAAAACCGATCGGCGTCTTCGGGTTCAGCTGGCTAGCTGTCCGATTGGGCCTGGCAGTGTTAGCGCCGGGCCTGTCGGGGCCGTTAATTCTGGCCGGCTCGTTTCTAACTGGTATCGGTTTCACGATGTCGCTGTTCATAGCGGGTTTGGCCTTCGATCCGGCGACGCTGAATGCCGCAAAGCTTGGAATTCTCTCAGGATCAGCTATTGCCGCAACGGTCGGGATCCTCATGCTGCTCCTGCTGACAATTCATGCAGCGCGCGCAAAATGCGCTACAAGTACCGCAGATCAAGACCGGATACCCTAGAATGGGAAGAATACCGGGATCACCCCGACCACGGCTGCGCCGACGATAAGATTCATCGGAACGCCGATCCTGAGGAAGTCGGAAAACCTGTAGTTCCCTGCGCCATATACCAATGTGTTGGTCTGATAGCCGACCGGAGTGGCGAAACTTGCACTTGCGCCAAACATCACAGCGACGACGAACGGCTTGGCGTCGACACCGAGTTGTTCCGCAACACCGATCGCGAGAGGTGTAACGACGACGGCTACGGCGTTGTTGGTAACCGCCTCGGTGAGCGCCGAAGACAGTATGTAGATCACAGCGAGCGTGACAATTAGGGGCAACTCTACGAGAGTCGGCACCAATGTCTCCACGATCAGGTTGACTGCTCCTGCATTCTGCATACCGCTTCCGACGATTAGCATGGAAAAGATCAGCACAAGGACGCTGGCGTCGATGGACGCCCAGGCTTCGCCGCTGTCGATGCACCGGAGCACGAGGATGGCAGCGACCGCGACAAGGGCAAGCACGCTGATCTCGGCGAACCCGGCTGCGGCGAGCGCCACAACCGCGAAAAGCGCGAACAGAGCTAGCGGCGCTTTCCCGCGGCGGAAGGCGCGCCCCCCGGCATCTGTGATCGCGGCAAGATCGCCCGCCTCGGTCATTCGGGCAAAGCCTTCAGGCGTTCCTTCCAAAAGCAGTGTATCGGCGGGGCGCAAAAGCGCCGTCGACAGGTCGGGTCCAAGCACTTCCCCATGTCGGTGGGCGCCAAGAACACGCATGCCGTATCGGTGCCCCATGGCAAGCTGGGCAATGCGCACTCCGCGGCTTCGGCGTGAAAGCGTCACGATAGCTTCGGCGACGATCAGCTCCGAGGTGTTTTCGGCCTCTGGCCCCTGGCGCAACCCGACTTCGATCCCTTCAAGTTTCCTGAGGGTGAGCAGTTCTGATGTCGCAACCTTGGCAATGATCCTGTCGCCCGGTTCGAGTATGTGTTCACTCAATCCCTCTCTCTTGACTCCAGACCGCGCACGGATGCCGACGATTTCAACACCTCTTCGGCTGAGGGCGGCGATTTCATGAATCGTTCGACCAATATTCGGGTAGTCCTCTTGCGGGCGTACCTCGGTCAAAAAAGTCGCTTTATCGTCGCCGCCCTGTTCCGCAATATCCTTTCGGTCCGGCAGTAGGACAGGTCCAAGCAGGAGGAGCGCCACACCGCCTGTGGCCGCGGCCACCAGACCGACCGGTGTAATCTCGAAAATCGAAAACGGTTCCAAGCCAGACGCCTGGGAAACGCCGTCCACCAGAAGGTTGGTCGACGTGCCGATTAGAGTACACGTCCCGCCCAGGACGGACATGTAGGAAAGCGGAATCAACAGGCGTGTCGCGGCAAAGCCCAGGCTCTGCGCCAAACGAATGGCCACCGGTATGAGGACGATGACGACCGGCGTGTTGTTAATCAGACCCGAGGCGACTAGCGTCGCGATGAGAAACGCCGCTATACCGGCGACCGGGCGCTTGCTCCCTGCGGCGACAACCTTGTTCGCAAGTGCGTCGAGAAACCCGGTTCGGACCAGCGCGCCGCTGATTACGAACATCGCCGCGATCGTTATGGGTGCAGGGTTCGAAAACACTGCCAGAACTTCATTCGTGGGGACAAACCCCAATACGACAAACAGCGCGGCGGCCCCCGCAGCGGTTACGTCCGGTTCGAAGCGCTCGGAAAGAAATGCTGCGAACAGAAGGACGACAACTGCGAGCGCAAGATAGGGTTCATAGTCGGCGATGAGATCAATCAGTCCGCCCTCCTTCATTCATACCTTTGCTGCTGACGATATGGCGGTCACAGCATCCACCTTCCTGACTAGAGCGACAACTGAATAATCAGCCCAATTGTCCCGACAATACTGGCTCAGAAAGAAACCCTACTGGCACAGATGTGGCCGTCCGTGGAGCAACAAATGTCCTATTGAGGTGCTCCCAGTTTCCTATCCAACGCGCCAATTCACTGACCAGTGGCAATATTACGCAAGGCTCAGGTGGGAAGTGCCCGGGCCTCTGCAAACGACAGCAATCTGCGGCTTTTCTCATCCCAAAGGTGCAGTCGCGCGCAGCGGAAGCTTTCCCAAAGCATAATGCGTCTGGTCTGTGCCAGGACGTCGTGATCCTTGACTACGTCGTGTAAACGGTAAAACGGGATGCGGCTGGCCAGGTGATGCACATGGTGGACTCCGATGTTCCCGGTGATCCAGCGCAGGATGCCGGGCAGAGCGTAGTGCGAACTGCCGTGAAGGGACGCGTCCCGGATGTTCCAGTCTTCCTCGTGCCGCCAGCTGGTTTCCTCAAACTGATGCTGCACGTAGAAAAACCACATGCCGGCTATTGCGGCCAGAAGCATCGTCGGCAGGAAGACGAACAGCATTACCTCCCAACCGCCCAGCAAGACAATCACTGTCAGAGTGAGGCCTATGGCAGCGTTTGTCGCCATCGCACTCAACCAGTAGCGCCAGCCGGACCGCATCAGGTGTACTGGCAGCCGGTTGTGCAGGAAGAACGTGTAGAACGGCACCACCCCGAACAGGAAAACCGGATGGCGTAACAGGCGGTAAAGCGTACGGCCCGGCCATCCCTTCCCGCGGTACTCCCTGACTGTCAGCACCGGCAGGTCTCCGATGCCCCGCCGGTCCAGGTTTCCGCTCGTGGCGTGGTGGATCGCGTGGGTCTTGCGCCAGACGTCGTAGGGTGTCAGCGTGATAACGCCGATCACGCGACCGATCCAATCGCACAGACGCCGGTCGCGGAACAGGGAACCATGCCCGCAGTCGTGCTGGATTATGAACAGCCGGAGCAGGAAGGCTGCATTCGCCAACGCGAGAGCCAGTGCCAACGCGGTGCTGATCGAGAGCACCCACCAGGCAACCGCCCATATTGCCACGAAAGGCGCGAGCGTGACCGTCAGTTCGAAAATACTGCGAGAGGGGATTGGCTGCCGGTACTTCATCAGGGTTCGTGTCCAGTCTGATGCGGTCAGCCGCGCCTCTTCCTGTCTCGGACCGGTTACACCGGAGGGGTATCCCGCGCCGGGTGCCCCACCCGTGACGGGCAAGGGACCTGGCTGGACCCGCGCTTGCCGCGCGGTCGAGGCAGATCCGGCTTTCAACATGTCGGTTTGGATGCTGCCGTCTTGGTGGCCCATGCTACCCGGCATGTCCTGCTGGTCGGGCTGTTGGCCCCGTGCGTTATTCGAGTTGGACGAAAACGGCATGGGCGATATCTATCTCGCTGAAATTATGTGTCATCCCGGCGGCCTCCGAACGGAGTTCCCGCTAGCAATGATCCGGTTGATGAGAACCGCCACGGACCGATGCGCCTCTATCTCTCCATCAGTTACAGCCGCGGTTTCATGCGTCTTTGCAGCATCGCGAAGGATACCCATGATCTCACGTTCTGCGAGAAGCTTGTGATCGTTCATCGCCAGCAGCATCGACTCGCAGATTGCGAGGGCCGCCATTCCCGAGAAGTCCTGTTCGCTACGCATTTTGTGACTTCCTTCCAGGTAACGGTTAAAGTAACGCGCGACCGGGCGGCCTCGCTTATCACAAGCATCTTCGCAGAAAAAAGGCTATGTTGGGCTAACCGAAAGCAGTCTCTGCACGATTGCGCCTGGAGCTTTTCCGGCTTGTGAGGCCCCGATGACGGATATCTTTGAAAGCCCGCTGACACGGAAGCTGCAAGTTTTCGTCGCCTTGTCTGACGATGAATTGGACGTTTTGAAGCGTTTGCATCTGCGCCGCCGTTCCTTCACCGCGGGGCGTGATCTTGTGCATCAGGGGCAGTCGGATCAGGCCGCTTACATTCTGGCCGCTGGTTGGGTGTGTTCCTACAAGCTTCAGCCGGATGGAACCCGACAGATCGTAGACTTCCAGATACCAGGGGATTTTCTTGGATTGCGCAGCGTCCTTCTGCGCACCTCCGACCACAGTTTCGAACC
Organism: uncultured Ruegeria sp.; assembly: GCF_947497005.1. Lineage (GTDB taxonomy): Bacteria > Pseudomonadota > Alphaproteobacteria > Rhodobacterales > Rhodobacteraceae > Ruegeria. The sequence goes on from NZ_CANMFF010000024.1 coordinate 14,162, forward strand.
GGTCACGGACATTCAGGCGGTGGAGGTTCTGGGGGGCGACCTTCTGGAAGCATTCGAGAAAACGCCTCGCCTGGCGGCAGCCGTTCTCTGGGCAGCATCACGGGACGAAGCCATGGTCGTCGAACACCTCGTTGGGGTTGGCCGACGCGCCGCAGATTCGCGCATGGCGCATTTCTTCTTGGAACTGGCGGAACGGCTGAGGTTGGTCGGAATGGGGAGCAAGAAAGGATTTGCTTGCCCTTTGACGCAGTACCATCTTGCTGATGCACTCGGCTTAAGCGCCATCCATGTGAACCGTGTTTTGAGGCAGCTTCGCGAAAAACGGCTGCTGACCTTTCAGGACGGCCGCGTGACGTTCGACGACTATGACGGATTGGTGGCCATTTCAGGTTTCGATACGGCGTATCTGGATCAGACCGGCCCACTTTTGAAATGAAGGAGGCCGCCCTTCGCTAAACTTGGGCGGCCTGATTTTCTTCTAAGACGAGATAAGTCAGTAATAAGACGAGATAAGTCAGATAATCTCTTCTGCAGCCGCGTTGAGCTCCCTGTCCGTCTCGTCGTAGTTATTCGCCTCGTGCGCTTTCTCGGCAGCCTGGTAGTGTTCCAGCGCCCGATCCTTTCTGGGACCGGCAGGTGCTTTGTCACAAGCTGCTTTGACCGAGGTCATCTTCTCGGTGACATTGGTTTGTTCAGGCGTCATTAGAATGTCCTTTCCTGGACATTCCGAGAATAGGAAACGCTGGGCAATGCGGCTCGTTTCAAGAACCGCACGCTTCACGCGCTTCTATTTTGCTCGGAAATGAGTGCCGCCGGAGATTCGGCAGGCACGAAGCCATGTACTCATCTTCTCCGCCCCGCAATACTGACGCAGGTTAGCTTGGGATAAAGCCACACCGCGTGGGTAATGATCTGAGGGGGAAATCGGTGACGCTTGTAGCTGATGGATGTTGAATTCATCGATGTCACCTACGTCCAAATCATATCATCGGCAACCGAACGACGGTTAACGTGACGACACCGTTCAGACCTACCGGATTTTCATAATTTCTTGGGGTCAGACTTGACCTGTTCCGGGCCGATGAAGGCAGGTTTGAGTTTGGGTTCGACTTCTGAGTCTTCAGCAGCCTTCGAATTCAGCAACGCTGCCGCTCTGATCGTCAGATCCTTGAAAGACATGCTTTTTCCTTTGATTGCCAACAAGTATTTCGAACTCGCGATGGAACATAAAATTCACTTGTGGCTAGTGCACATATAGGTGTTGGAGACCCGATTTACTATGGGCGACCAAGAGATCGGTTCCTCTATCGTGATTTGATGCTGCCTCAATTTGAGCTCATCGGCCTATATCACCGTTGGATGCACACGATCCGGTTCTATCACAGCTCCGTTCCAAGTTGTTTCACTGACAAAGACCTTTTCGACATCGGTCGCGTTCATCGCCCTCATGAGCGCACCGTAGTTCAACTGACACCTGATTTCGGCCCCAACCTGCAAAGCGCATTTGGAGGTTTCAGTGACAGTGTGATCACTCGTCGCGCCGACAAATGTGATGTCCGTAGGAAAGCTCAGCCCGCCAACATTCGTGTCCTGCAGCCCGACAGCAAGAACCGAACGGGACTTGCTGGAACTATCCTGCACAAGACGCAACGCCAAAAGAGCCGGATCAATCAGACGCAAGGGAAAGGGCCTTGTCTTGAACTTTGTTTCGATCACCTCGACCACAAGAGTGAACGCATCTGTATGAAGCCCATCTATCTGCTCGCCGGAAACGGGATCGGTGCCCAACAGGATCGCCTCGCCCAGGCGCAGTTCGTTGATACGCCCCTTTGTCGGTAGATCCAAAGCCCAAGGTAAATTGGCGGAACTGCCTCCTGATACGGTCTCAAGAAATGGGCCGCAAGCGCCCTCGATTTCGTATGCGAGCGTCGTTACGACATCCATTGCATCAGCGTTCGGAGCAATGTTGCCCAGGCAGGCGAAGTTGGCACCAATACCTTTGAGAGCTACGCCAGGCATCTTCATCACCAATGTCGCGATACGCTCAAGATCTTCTGGCATTATCCCATCGCGCATATCTCCCATCTCAATCATCAAGATAACGCCATGCACCTCGCCATTGCGTAGCGCGACTGCGGAAAGTTCCGCGATAACGTCAATCTCTGTATTGTAACTGGTTTCACAGGTCTCGATGATTTGATCGATTTCGCTCAGCAAAGGAGAGCGGATCATGGATATTGGGCAGATGATGCCGGCGCAACGCATGCGCTTTACGTTCGCGACCCGGGCATCGGCCAACTGGGAAACGCCGCTTTCTAGCATGGCATGGGCGACGGCTGGGTCACCGCAAACAGCCTTTGTCACGCCTGTCACACTGATCCCGTGCGAAGCAAGACGGTCCACCAGAAAGCGCGTATTCTGGCGGATCTTGCACAAGTCGATTTCGATCCGCGGCGTCGTCATTCGGCAACCACACGCGGCAATGGCCGCAACTGGGGATAGGCAGAAAGAACCAACTCTGCCAAGTGCGCCGCTGGTCGGAGCAGAGCGTCAGTCACTGGGAGACAGAAGTTGCGTGAAAAGCCCCTGATGGCTGTTTCCACCTCGGTGTTCGTCATTCCTTCATGATTGAGCGTGACACCAATCACTTTCGTTTTGGCGAAAGCTTCGATAAGTTTTATCTCGAGGCGCGGATCGGGCATCGGCATGTTGGGAAAATCGCAACGGTGGGTCCGTTTGGGGGCGTGTTGCAGAATGACGGCGTGTGGCTGGCTACCGCGAAGAATGAATGCTGATGTGCAGAAAGCCGGATGGCTGAGCGCGCCTTGGCCTTCAATTAGGATGACATCTGGTTGTTCCTTTTCGGATGCCGCAACAATGACACGCTCAAGCTCGCCACAGCAGAACTGAGGCGGCACTGCATCCAAGGCAATACCATACTTGGCTCCCTGCATCACGCCGGTCTGACCGGTTCCGACCAAAACCGTCTTGATCCCCCGTTCATTCAGGGCATTCGCCAGCAAAGTTGCCGTGGTCCGCTTTCCGATTGCGCAATCAGTGCCCAACACAGCGATACGGATCGCTTCAACATCTGCAACGCAGCCGTCAAACAGACGCATGTTCTTGCTAGGTTGCGGCTTCCGAATGTCCCGAATGGTAACACATCCAAACTGGGCGGCTGAGCCAATTTCGAGATCGTCGCCGAGATATTCGTGTAGCCCACTGACGATATTCATGCCTGACGAAATCGCGTCCAGAACAACGCCTCTGTCTGCCGTGGACAATGTACCACTGGACGGTGCCATTCCATAGATCAGAGTGTCTGGGGCTACCGCTTCGTGAGCGATGGCCGCGCTAAGATCGACATGCACTGGAATGCCGTTGTCGATACCATCGAGAACCTCGCCGCTGTCACGCCCTTCTAGAGTGCTGTCAATTACTGACAGAACACGAAAGACCTGCGAAAACCGGACTAGACCGTTTGCAGTCTTGCCGTCAGTCTTGCCGAAATTCCCTTCACAATAGACGGTGGCGGTTGGAGCGTCATAAGAGATTATCTTAGGAGGGTTATCTGGACAAATTGAGAGTTCCATCGGCGGCGCCTGTGCTGCTCTTGCGACCGGTCTCTTCATTTGCGCTAAATGATCTTCCGTTTTCATGTCTGTTCCTTTCTATGTCGAGCCAAACCCGGGACAATGAAGCCACCAGGGTCAACGAAGTGACGCCTGATTTGGGATCAGCAGGCTTCGCGTTAGTTGTTCAGAACGCAAACGCTCTTTGATCGCTGGAAATTTCGGTGGCACTCCCAGCGGTTTCCGGCCCTGTCCAAGTGGGCGTTGGCCGGTAAGTCTATGAAAACGCATCCACTGGCAGTTTCCGCATACCCGCGGTCACATTTCCAACCTTGTCCATGGGAGGCATCGTCAAAGTAAGCGTTCTCGGGAACAATAACCGGTTCACAAGCGCCAACTCGCTGGAAGTACCCGCGCTCGCATGTCCAGGGTTGCCCATAAGACGATCCATTCAGAAAGGCATTGGCTGGTACCATGATTGGGGCACAAATCTCACCTTCGGCCCGATAGCCCCGATTGCAAACCCAAACATCACCATAAGACTCGCCCGACAGGTACCCGTTGTCAGGTACTGCAACTTCCAGGCAAGTCTCGTCAATTTTCACGAAGCCGCGCAGGCACCGCCAACTTTTTCCTGAAGAGGCGAGATATCCGCCTTCGGGTACGGGTACTTCGACACAAGCCAGGCCATTTTCTTCTAGAAATCCATGCAAACAATCCCAGCCCCTGCCATAGGTCCTGTTTGTTGCGTAAGCATTCTGAGGGACTATAATGGCGACGCAAAGGTCGTCTTCGATCCGGTAGGATCGGTCGCATTCCCATCCGTCCCCGTAACTCCTGGAGTGTGCATTCTCAGGCATGAGGGCGTCTGCAGATTGTGCGAACACAGGGAATGCGAATGACGCGAAGATACCAGCCAGAATGTACATTCTTACCGAAAGCCGTTCTGACGGTTTCTTTTTGGGCAATTTTCTAGGTGTCATAACTGGCTCCCTTCTGACCTAATGGCATCGGCTTTTATTCTTGGGTTTCAGTTGCCCTGTTAAGGTCCTGTTGGGTGCGCCACGACTCAGGCCGTTCGTCTCGTAGTGGTGGCACGTCTTCGTTCTCGATAGTTTGGATAGGGTGTCCCGTCAGTTCCGCTGATTGAACGGCCATCGTCATCACAAAAGACAGCTTCTGCAGCGCCATTTCAGCCAACGGTTTTGGTGTGGCATGTTTCATCCCTTTTCCACCGTGTTTTCCGCGCGTTCCGGCGGCTTGTCGACGTCAAGGCCGGCAAGACAAGCTTGAGCGATGTCACGGTCCGGAACATCCGTGCCCGGAATGGTTGCCCAGCCTGTCTCCATGACGGCATCGCGGCGTTTGTAGGTTGTGGCTTTTCGAATAGTGTCAATATGTGCAACCCGATCCGGATCCACGCGTGCCATATCGAGGCAGACCGGCACCATCGCCGCTATGACTTGGTTTCGAGCCATCGCCGTCGCTCTGGTATCTGCGGTTCCGCCAGTCACCCAACCGCCCCATGAAAATCCAACCACACCGACAAAGACCGCACCGATCACGGCCCCATAGATGCTAGGTTTCAGCCATTCAGGAGTGTTCATTTCGAATCCTCCAGCGGAGAAAGCGCCGCCTCGCTATCATTTTTCAGTCTGGGTCAATGCGCCGGTCCCGGCGCAGCGCCGTTTCTAGGTCTTTCTCGGTGATTGGACGCTGTTCGGTGCGACCAATCTGGCTCCCTTTCCCATGGACGACCAAGTAGGTCGCAGTCCGGCGAAAGGCCTCAAAGCTGAGGCTTTGCAAAAGCTCTTCTTCGACGACGATTTCATATTCGCCTGCGGCCAGCTCGTCCGAGTAGCCCGGCAATACAAACGCATTGGCAAAAGTCACCATCGATCTCGACGATCGCGTGCTCATCCCCGACCTCCAGACTGTCTGCGGGTCTTTCCCGCGCCATTGTCACTCACCACCAGATTCCAGGGGCTACATGGTCGAACGAACTCCCTCCTTGTATCTCATGATCATTCGACGGGCGCTGACGCATGTTAGTCTCGGCTACCGGAATGCAATCTACCGAAGGCCCCTGGACCGCCAACTGAACTGACCTGTGTAAGGGCACCGCGACGAGCGATCGCGTAAAATTGGTTAAATCTGAAAATGCTCCACCTGTGTGCGTCCAGAACTTCGTTTTGCCCGGTGCGTACTGGTCAAGAGCTGACCGTCAATAAAAGAGGAGAAAAAAGATGGCTGAAAACAAAGCACTGGGTACTCGCCCACCTGAATTCGAACGCTTTCTCTATGCACCTGTCGGCGAAGACCGGAACGGATATGTCGTGACGGTTCTCTCGGCGCTTGCACGTCTTGGCCTCGATCCCTGGAACGAAACCGCCGAACTCGTGAAGTTGCGGCGGGAAGAAGCCTGCGCGCGGCTTGAGATCCTCCTTTCGAAATTCAGGGACGTTCCCGAGCTAAAGCAGGACCACAATGCCGTCGCGCAGGAATTGAGCCTGTTGCTTCCGGAAAGCCCACGAGTAACTCCTCTGACGCGGGTGAGCTCGACAGTTGCCAATGGTCGCTTGGTGTCCAGCGGTGCAATCTGGACGATACTCGCGATCGTCTTCGTCCTGATACAAATGCTATTCATCAATTCGCCAGGATCAGACGAATGACCTCTGCCCATCAAGCGCCCGTGGACCACCGGCGATCGATTGTGAAACCTGAGGTCACGTCGGCGATCGAAGACGCGTTCCTTTGGAGCCTTGAGGAGAGGTTCTGGACTAGTGGTCTAGATAGCGCGCGCGCGACGACTGCACAGAACGCCGTCATGATCTTTCCCTTTCCGCCCGGCATCCTTCAAGGCGAACAGGTCTGGGACCACTTGCAACGGAATACAGGCTGGCGATCTGTTGTGATGACCGACCGCAATACGACGCTTCGCGGCAGCATTGCAATGCTCGCGTATCGCGTTTCGGCCGAGAAGGCCGGCGTGCCGATCTATGAGGCACTCTGCGCGTCCACATATTTGCAAGATGAGGACAATTGGCTTCGGATTTCGCACCAGCAAACACCCGTGATCCCGACTGAGTTGCTCACCAAATTCGTTTGGTCCTGATCCGTCCAATCCGCGGGCTGAAACAAGGTTTGCAGATCGGCGACAGTTGATAGAGTTGAAGAAAATAACTGCTGGTACGACCTGTGCAGGTTTTAAATGCCTTGTCATGTTCGAGCACCGGCGCAGTGCAATCTGTGGGCGTCGATCTCGCAGATTTCGGGCATGTCCTCCTCCTTTCCTGAAGGAGTGTGTTTGCATCGGGTCCAAAGCACCAGCTACTGCGCATTGTGAAAGGAAAAGCCAATATGTTGATACTCGATTTCCTTTCGGTCTTTCTGATAGCTGCCCAAATATTGGCTTTGTACCTAATCGCCTCAGATTTGATGATGAACAACACGCCGGTCGTCATTGTCTTAATCCCGGTGGCCATTCGATTGGCGCGAAGCCTCATTTTTTGCCGCAACACGCCTGCTGATCCCGCTATCATACATGGCGGTTCTTGGAGGAACTTGCACACTTATCGGGACTACAACCAATTTGCTGGTTGATGGTGTGCCGCAGGCATCGGGAATCGAGCCCCTTTCAATTTTCGAAATTATTCCGGTCGGGGTGGTTGCGGCAGCCACGGGCGGTTTGGCATTGCTCATGCTCGGGCCTTTTCTTTTGCCCGATCGCGGGGATATTGCCCGACTGGGCGCAGACAATGAAACAGCCTTCTTCACAGAGCTTCGTCCGTGAGAGGATTATCTGGGCGTGGGTCAGCGCATGGGCGGAATTTTTGACCTGAACCGGCGAGGCATGGAGATCATTGGTGTCCGGTCGCGATCCGGGGTAAAGTGATCGAACTCAGGGCTATGCGGGTAAAGAATGCCACCTGCGGGCATCACCATTTCCTCCTTTTCAATGTTCTCGGATCTTGGGAGCGAACGTGCCGACTGACCGGGGCCTCCTCTGGCAAGATCAAAATGTTTCGGATTGTTTCGATCATACCCGCATCGCCTGGAGCACGCGCTGACGCAGATCAGCCGGTGTCCAAACTTCTGAAGTCAAGCATCAGGGCAGCTCCAAGGTTCGCCAGCACGGCCCGGGTCCCAGCGGCGCTAACATGGGTCAGCGCGCATCGCCCGGTTCTGGGATAATGTATGATGACCGCAAATGCAGGCTACCTCTCTGCAATCAGGATACGGCAGCCCTTGCAGCGCGGAAGGCACGTATACATCGCGGAGACCGGAGATGGCGCTGCGTTCAATCAGATCCACCGTGACCTTCCCGCGCCCGTTTACCCTATCCGGATATTCGGACGAGCTGCCTGCCGGTGAATACGAAGTATTGGTTGAGGAAGAACTTATCGAGACGCTGAGTTTCCCGGCTTACCGCAGAACAGCGATTTTCCTGACTATAAACGGCAAGGGGCGTTCGCTGGGCCGAACAGAAATGCGGCCAATTACCTGGACCGACCTGGAAACGGCACTTGGCCACGGCATTCAATGTGACACCTGAAGATAGCGAGGCGGCGCTTTGCCGCTGGAGGAACTACAATGACCACTCCCGAATGGCTTAAACCCGGCCTCTACGGTGCCGTCATCGGCGCGGTACTTATTAGTGTAGCTGGATTTTCTTGGGGCGGCTGGGTAACCAGCCGAACCTCGAACGACAGGTCCGTGGCTATGGCCCGTGAACATGTTGCCACCGCATTGGTGCCTGTCTGTCTGGACATGGCCCGATCCGATCCGGAACGGGCTGCCAAGATGGCGGCGATCCGGGCAGCCTCTACCTTCCGGCAGCGAGAGGCCCTGATGGCGGCTGGCTGGGTGACGATACCAGGCACAGAGACCCCGAACCGGGACATCGCGCAAGCCTGCCTTGCAGCCCTTGACGTAAACAAGTCACCGGAGCGTCCGGAAAACACGATCAATGAAGGATGAGCAGCGCCATGTCACCACCTCTGCCTGAAACAACCGATCTTGAACGGCGCGTTCTAGCCCATGAACGGGTTCTCCAGTCGCTCATTGCTTACATGTCGCACACGGAACCGCGTTTTGTTGAGCACCTGAAGAAGCGTTTTGTTGAGCCGATGGCCATGGTGCGGCACGAGCATGACCACCGGAACGCGGATGACTACGCGGAGGAGTTTATTCGCGCCGTGATGGCCCTTGGAGAAACGCAATTGCCAAAGGCGGTGAGCTCCAGCGTACTCGTTAAGCCATTGCACCAACCGGAAAAGAGACAAACTTCGGCACACCCCTATTATCCCACTGCGCAAGCTGATCGTGTCCGTGTCAGAGAGAGGAATGGGATCTGGGAGGTCAAGGTGGATGGCGTATTCCACGGGGACTACCACGACAAGGGCAATGCTCTGGCAGCCGCAGCTTTGGCGCGCTTGTCGCTTTGATGAGAGGACTTCTCCTATGAACGAGCTAGTCAGAAAGTCAATTGCGGTTTTCGCCCGGCCTTTCAGTGTGCCTGACTTCGACGAGAGGCTTCCTGCAGGAGAGTATGACATTGAAACGGAACTGTGTTCACCGCCCGACCAGCTGCACCCGGAAGTCTGGAAAGCATCTGTAGCGGTGAGGCTGCATTCTCCGGCATCCCACCCCGGCCTGGCGAGAACCTTGACCGTTTCACTGGCCGACCTCGATGACGCCCTGGCAAAGGACAAGCTGACCGGAAAAGATCTGGCCGAAATTTTCCTCGAAGAAATGCTGGCAGACCCGATGGTTCGGCTGGTGATGGAGGCCGACGGTGTTTCCGAGATGCAGCTTCGGCATCTCTACGCGGGCGGGCGCGCATCTCAGGCGGACAAAGAGACACGGGATGCGGATACAACAGGTACATCGCCACAAGAAAACTCACAAATACAGGCTGCTGAGAACGAAGGAATGCCGACACAGAGGGAATAAGACACGTGGATCCACCCCGCCGACCGCCAGGGTCTGCGCCGAGTGCCGGTTTGCACGAGCAAGGGAGAAAACGATATGCCCGACCAGAACGGCGGCCCGGAAGACCGTGGGCCATGGCAAAGCAAACAGAATAGCAATCCTCCCGAGATTGACGATATTCTTCGTCAAGGCCGCGACCGCCTGAGCGGATTACTCCCTGAAGGGCGGCCGCCTCTGAGAGGGGTACTGGTTGCAGGAGCGATAGTCTTGGCGGCGGTTGCAGCTTGGTCTTCTTATTACACAGTCCCGAGCGACTCGGTCGCCGTTGTCCAGCGTTTCGGCAAATACATTGCTGAGGTTCCGCCTGGCCTGCATTTCAAATTCCCGTTTGGCATCGACGTTGCCACACTGGTGCCCGTGAAACGGCAACTGAAGCAGGAATTCGGATTCACCACGCCGGGCAGGAGTGATCCCTTCCAAAGCCCGTCAGACGGCCGACGTGAAACCGAAATGGTTACGGGAGATCTGAACGCCGCGCTTGTGGAATGGGTGGTGCAGTACCGGATCTCGGACCCCCTGAAGTTCCTGTTCGAGGTACGCGAGCCAAGCGCGACTTTGCGCTACGTCTCTGAGTCGGTGATGCGCGAGGTCGTTGGAGACCGCACGGTTGACGAGGTCATTACCATCGGCCGGCAAGAGATCGAGAGCGAGGCACTTTTTAAGATGCAGGCTCTGTCCACGAAATACGCCATGGGCATCAGTATCGACCAGGTGCAGCTGAAGAACATCAACCCGCCGGGGCCTGTTCAGGCGTCATTCAATGAGGTCAACCAGGCACAGCAGGAAAAGGAACGCCTGATCAATGAGGCGCGCCGCGAGTACAACAAAGTCATTCCGCTGGCCGAGGGCGAGAAAGATCAGCGGATTCGAGAGGCTGACGGTTATCGCCTGAAACGCATCAACGAGGCGGAAGGCGACGCTGCGCGGTTCACCGCGCTTTTGGCCGAATACGTCAAGGCACCAGAGGTCACGAGGCGGCGGATATACATAGAAACCCTCCAGGATGTTCTGCCCACAATCCTGTCAAAAATCATTGTCGAAGGATCGACTGCGAGCATCCTGCCGCTTTTGAACCTCGACAGGCTTCAGGAGGATCCGTCATGAGCATCAGACTGGGTCTCATTGCAGGGATTGCGGCTGCAGTTGGCGTGATTGCCTCCGGTTCCCTCTACACAGTTGGCGAAGTCGAACAGGCCATTATCACCCAATTCGGCAAACCCGTGGGAGAACCAGTTATAACGGCCGGTTTAAAGCTAAAGCTGCCCATCGTTCAGGAAGTCAACCGGATCGACCGCCGGGTTCTTGAGTGGGATGGCAATCCGTCCGACATGCCCACCAAGGACAAGCTCTACATTTCCGTCGATCTTTTCGCCCGCTGGAAAATCACCGACCCGTTGCAATATTTCCTGCGGCTGCGCGATGAGCGCAGCGCGCAATCCCGACTAGACGATATTCTCGGCAGCGAAACCCGCAATGCCGTCGCAAAACACGAGTTGATAGAGATTATCCGGACTACGAAAGGCCGGATCCCGCTGCGGGACACGCTTCTAACCGATGAGGAGCGTGCGCAGGACATAGGTTCTCTGGTTCCTATCCAGAAAGGCCGCGCACTCGTGGAACAGGAGATTTTCGCAGCCGCCTCAGAGAAGGTTCGTGTATTTGGGATCGAGCTTCTCGATATCCGTTTCAAGCGGATCAATTACAATGAGAGTGTGCGTCCGAAGATCTATGACCGCATGATCTCCGAGCGTCGCCAGATCGCTGAACGTTTTCTTTCCGAAGGCAATGGCGAAGCCGCGCGAATTCGCGGCAACCGGGTTCGCGATCTGAACAAGATACAATCTGAAGCGTATCGCGCCGTCGAGGAAATCCGCGGCGTGGCTGACGCCTCGGCGGCTGCGATCTACGCAAAAGCCTACAACATCGACGCCCAAGCAGCCGAATTCTATGCGTTTACCCGGACAATGCAGGCCTACAAGGACATGATTTCAGGCGGAACGACGCTGGTCCTGACAACCGATAGCGAACTTTTCAGGTTCCTGAGAGGAATGGACGCCGGAGAGCCGTCTGGAAGTACATCTCCTCCCCCTCCCGGCCTGACGGCTGCGGCCGAACGCTGATGAATCGGAGGACAAAGAGATGACGGAAGAACCGGTGGGTTTAGACGAAACGCGAAGCGCCGAACGCCAGATTGCGACCGACACCCGTTGCCGCAAACGCGGTGTTTGGGAGCAGACGCCATCCACACCATCCGCGTTTAATAGGTTCAAAGATTTGGGTTTTCGGCACGTGCATCCGCCGCAAACGCAAAAGTCCAGTTTGTCCGCGTCTTATCGGTTCGCATAGGGCACAACGAATGGCAACTGGTTTACATGTTCACTATTTTTTTCATGACGCCCAAATATGCACGCTCGGGTCAGTTGGGCCAACACATTGCGGGCTTATGAGCGTGATCTGTTATATATCACCGCCTGGAAATCCGCGCGCTTTGGCACGGCGCTGGACTGGCCGGAATCCGAAGCCACCGCCCTCGCCTTCATACTTGATCACGCGCGTGACCTGAGCGACGCACTGGAAACGGATATGGCGCGCGAGACTGCCGAAGCCCTGATCGCGCAAGGGCTGCGCAAATCGCTAGCCTGCCCTGCCCCGTCGACTCTGGATCGGCGCATCGCCTCCTGGCTCGCCTTTCACCGGATGAAGAACCTCCCTTCAACCTTTGATGCGCCGCAGGTCAAACAGGCCCGCGCCAAGGCGCGTCGGGCCGCAGCCCGGGCCCCTGCCCCAAAGTCGCAGCACCCCATCACCCGCGATGTGCTCGAGCGTTTGTTGGCCACCTGTCGGGGGTCTCGACGGGATTGCCGCGACCGCGCCATCCTGATGCTGGGCTGGGCCAGCGGTGGCCGCCGCCGGTCTGAGATCACCGGGCTGATGCGCGAGGATGTCTCGCTGAATGAGTTTGATGCCAAGGGGGTGGTTTGGATTTCTCTGCTTGAGACCAAGACCACCGCCAAGGGCGAGACGCCACGGCTGGTGCTCAAGGGCCGCGCCGCACAGGCGATGATCCATTGGATCGAGGTCGGGCAGATCACGGATGGAGCGCTGTTTCGACCGGTCTCAAAAGCCGATCGGGTTTTGAAGCGCCGCCTGTCCCCGGATGCGATCTACCAGATCGTCAGACACCGATTGAAACTGGCGGGCCTGCCAGAGGGCTTCGCCTCGCCCCACGGGCTGCGCTCGGGCTTCCTGACCCAGGCCGCGCTCGACGGTGCCCCAATCCAAGCCGCCATGCGCCTCTCGCTGCACCGCTCCATGGCTCAGGCACAGAAGTACTATGATGACGTCGATATCGCAGAAAACCCGGCAACGGACTTGCTGGGATAGACCGTTCCTAAATGAAGAAGGCGGTAACCCGTGGGTTACCGCCTTCTAGATATCAAACCTGAGCAAGAGTAACCCGTGGGTTACTACTCGTTCAAAACAGCTTCGAATGCTTCAATCGCTCTCTGAAGTTTGGACCGATCAATCGAAGTAAAGTCTTGGCCAGACAAAATCCTACACTCTCCTTTTCGAGCAGTGATTTTTGAAGCCCCTACGTGGAACTCGTATTTCACGCTCTCGGGTTTTTCACGAGGCATGCCCCTAGTTGTCTCAACCTCATGACCCGCCAAGAAAGCGTCAAGCATCTCGTTTTGCTGACTGGCTGTCGATGCGCCCGCCAATATGTCTCTTAATCCATCAGCAGAATCTGAAGACGCTCGTAGTTTCCGCGCTACCTCAACGCCAAGGTTTCTGGAGACGGCCTTTGGAAACGGCAATGCGCCTTCAAGCTCATTGAGCAGATAGACAAAACTTCGAATATAAGAACGCTTCATCTTATGTAGGGCCGAATACAGTCTACCAACCAAAGCTTCTGCATCCCCTGCCCCCAAATCTGCGTCTTTGGAAGCAAGGATCGCCACTTGTGCCATCTCAGCAAAAGTCAGATCCTCCCGAACAACGTTCTCTTCAACCATGTCGATATAGAGATCAATTCGGTCACTCTGGGACTCGGCAACTCGGGCCGTAACGCTGGAGAAGCGCTCATCACCCGTCTCTTCAAAAAGTTGCTTAAGAGCAGTTAATCGTCTCCAACCCTTCTTGAGCTGGAAGCGACCATCTGAATCCTTATAGATCTCTATGGGCTCCTTCTGACCTCGTTCCTGAATTGAAGCCTTGAGTTCATCCATCTCGTCAGAACTCGCAACGGCTGATAATTCCAAACGATCTCGTGGCAGATCAGAAGTGTGAATTTCATCTATTCCAACGGCAACAAGCACTCGCCCTTCATCCCGAGCTTTACGATATTCCTTGGCATCCGAGGCATTTTGCCGTCGCTGCTCCACGCGATTTTCAGTACTTTCATTCAAACTGTTTGCTGTCTCGCGTACCGCGGCTCCCATCGGGCCTACTTCACGGCGGCGGGTTTTCTTGAGGTCTTTGTCATCAATCGGAGTGAAGCCGAATTTATTACCACTCATTCTACACGCTCCTCAACTTTAGTACGCGCTTCCCAGGCCCGCAGTACGACATCCTTAAACTCGCCATACGCGTTATCAAAAGACTGACGCGCCCTTTTCCAAGTATCCCGAGTCATCTGCCTGTAGTCCTGCTCGTAGACAGACATTTGGAACCTACCTGACTGCTCGACCGCACGCGTCATCTCGATCGGGTTCTGACAGACGTCTGCTCCGAAAACATTTTTGAAGGCATCCATCATCGCGACATGCAGAGAATTGCTGGCCTCAAAGCGGGTCATGAGAACTCTTATGTCATCGAACCTCTTTGGAAGTGTGATGCCGGCGTCCTGAGCAATACGATCGAACCCATTGGTTATATCTTCCAAGGCATCACCCAGCTGACCGAGATAACTCGTGGTGCTGTCATACTCCCAGTATCCTGGGCCAGAGGGAATATAGAGAATGTCAGCGGCAAAGGCCGCATTCAAAGACTGGTATCCAATTGCCGGCGGGCAATCGAAAATAATCAAATCGTACTGGTCGTCTGGTAACTCATCGAGGTATCTGGCGACGCACCCAAAAAAGCTCCATGCCTTATGAATGGATCTATACTGAGCCGAAGCAAACTCAACGAAGGCTGCGTTTGCACAACTCGGTATGATATCGATTGTCGACCATGACGTCCTTTGAATGAAATCTTGCACACGCTGTGCGGCAATCGACTGGACGTCTTCTGGCAACTCGTCAGCGGTGGGGTAGGGGCAGTCGGCCGGATCATCATATTCTTCGGCGATCCGGTTTGCCTCACGGCAAAGATCGCGGCACATAATGCCCCAGACAGTATTCCACTCTCTAACTTCAGACAGACCCATTGAATGCGTGAGTGTCGCTTGGGGGTCGAAGTCCACCACCAGTACACGGTAACCATCAAGCGCAGCCGCATTCGCCAAGTGCTGAGCGACCACAGTTTTACCGACGCCACCCTTAAAGTTCGATACCGCAACTCTCATTGCCCGACCCACTGGCCTTTGGGGCAGAAGGCTTTTACCTCTAAATCTCAGGCGGCGCCTCAACTCGTTTATCTCAGCCAGAGAAAACCATCTTTGCCGCCCATCATCTTCTGTCGCGCCTTGCGGAAGAGACGGATCGTCAGCCAACTTTTTTCTCAAAGTGTCCGCCGGGACATCAAACATGAACTGGCTAATTTCCCAGATCGAAAATGGTCGAAGCACTTTCTCGTCCGCGGGTGAGAAAGTAGCGCGGCGGACGGCAGCCTGTTGGGCCAGGCTTCGTTCGTTCATCGTTTGAAGGTCGGTGTGGTCTCGCATTGTGCTGCTCTTGTTATACTATCGATGTCTCTTAATAACGCGATTTTAGAAAACTACAAAATGTAAAGAATAGAATTTCCGCTTTTTGCCGCTGATTCGACTAAAAACGGGAGGCCATCCCAGAGTCGCGCTATGTTTTGGTGACAGATTGAGTGGGGTTACCAGATATAGGGTGACACTTGACCCCCATTATGGTGACACTAGGATGTCACCTATAACCTATTAACCAAATTTTCTTTTGATTTTGATTAAGGGATTGGTCATCCTGCTTTTCAAAGTCCGTTGACAAACTACGGGATTTCATCACACTAAACCCAATTGATGGAATCGGTCAGCGAAGCCGATCCACTCGAGGCACAGTGGCAGTATCAAAATGGAAATAAAACGATTTACAGGAACTCAAGCCGGATCTCAGAAGTACGATCTGTTAACCGCAATCTCTGTTGCGGGGTTGAGCGGAACGACCGGATTTCAATGTTCGATGATGCGGCTCATTGCGTTGATAACCGCCCGATATAACTGGCGTGCTGATGAGCTGACGGTCGGGCAAAAGGAAATGGCCCGTCTCTGGTCCGTAGATGAACGAACCGTCAAGCGAGAAATCAAGCGGTTGACGGATTACAAAATACTTCTCCAGCTTAGGCCTGGGGTTAGAGGGCGCGTTGCAGCGTACCGACTTAACTACGCGGAAATTTACCGTCTTAGCGAACCGGTTTGGAAAAATGTTGGTTCTGATTTTTCATCTCGTATGGAAACGCAAGCGCCAAAACCAACCGAAAAGATCGTACATGTTCAGTTTGGTCAAGATAAACCCGTGGCGGTTGAACATGAGAAGCATGACCACCAGGATCCGTGGAGCAGGGCGCTCCAACGCTTATCAGAGTCTGAAACGTTGTTGTTCAAGAGCTGGTATCGCGATCTCCAACTTGTTGAAACGCGTGATCAGACGATCACATTGCGTGCGCCTAGCAAGTTCATTGCGCAGTACATTCAGTCACACCATTTGAAACCGTTGCTCGGAGCGATCCAGCTTGAGTTTGGGCGAATTCAAAAGGTTTGCTTACTTGACTAGCCATCTTGAATACAAAGTTCGAATTCTGCGCCTTGACAACAATCAATACGCTGATTTCAGCCGTTGAGGTCCGTCTCGAACACTCCAATGGTATTCAGAATGTCATCGAACAAGGGGGGGTCCCCGATTATCATCTCCTGCATTCCGGCATAGTCCCGGCGCAGCGCAGCTTTCAGCTCAGGATTTGGTAGCAATCTTAAAGATCCGGGCTTGGCATGCTCGTAGTTGGCCCAGGCCGCTTTGAAGAAGACGGATTTATGGTGTGCAACCTGATCTAGCAAGTCGATCTGTTCGATAGCGCGAGGATGGGTCTCGTGTGTGATCAACTGGGCCATATCATAATAATGGCGCGACATGCGGTCAGCCAGAGGTTTGGTGGCGTCCTGATGATAGAGCATATGCAGGATCGTTGCTTTTTCCCAAAATGTGCGCTCAACGCCCAAGACCTTCACATCAACGTCGCCCGAGCTCAGCAGGTCTGGAAAGGCCTGATTCACATATGGCGAAATCCTGCGAGACTCTGCTGGAAGGTGAACTCCACGGGCGCCAAATTCGAACCGCACCACCGGTTGGATGTAACCACTGGTCGCATTTGTCTTGGATGGGTAAGCGAAGAGCAGGGTTTGTTGATCATCAGGATCGACCGACAGGGAAAAGTCCTGGTCCAGCGCGGCGCCAAACTTGATTTTGGTTTCTTTCAGAAGCGGACCAGCGACTACTTTGGTGGCCGTATCCTGAAGCTCCTGCAACAGTTGCTTTTGTTTTTTGCCGGAAAGGGCAGGGTGCTCGGGGTCACGTTCGCCCTCGAACCCAAGTTGCGCCCGGTCGAGGGACAGATCCACGTCTTCCGAGAACCGATGGATGATGTCGTAGGCTTTGGACAGCGATGTCCCACCTTTGAAGATCAAGTGAGCGCCAAAAGAGGGCAGGGCGAATAGATGTTTTAGTGACCAGCAGACCCAGAAATCCTTCTCGACGATTGCTTTGGACAGGCCAAGCTGGGCAGCCGTTTCCTGAAACGCTTCCTCACGGTTCTCTGGAGTATCGTTGGAAAACTGGTCCACGATCAGTTCCGCGCCACAATTTGCTGCACTACAGGGTGCATCCAGGCCGGCACATACCTGCTTTGTTTTGCGAGCAATGCCCGGTCCTTGCTATCCAGATTGCGCGCCAGCGTGTCGACAACCCGGCTATCCACCTGGTTCTTGCCGACATAGCGCAACGCCTGAAATACGGTGCCGGTTTTCTGGCCCGCACCAACTAGCGTTTTGGATGATGCATTCCGGAACTGGATGACTTGGCGACCAACCGTCTTGGTGCGGGTCGGGCCGTCGGTCATATAAATAGGCTTGGACGGCACCTGGGTTGACAGCCCCAACTGGTTGGCTGCCATGGCAGGGGAGGGCTGTAGAACCTGATTATCCTTACGCGCAATCGCTTTGGCAATGTCATCGGCAGACGGAGACAACAGCCCTAAACGGGCGCTCTTTCTTGGATAGTCGTAAAGCCCACGCGTCAACCGCCGGATCACCCCTTGATCCGCCAAACGCGACAATGCCTGATCCACGCTTGCGCGGGAGCCGATATCCAGAAAGTCCAGAGGCGCAAAGATTGCCCCCCGGCCTTTTCCGATGATGCGTTGTCTGATCGATGAAGTAATCATAGCTTTCTCCTTGTCAGAAAATATAGTACTTTTTTCTGACTTTCAAGTTATGGGAAAACCGAGGTGGCTTTGTAAGTAGGGCGGGCAGCGGACTTTCGCTGCACATACTGAGACTTCCATCGTTCTGAGCTAATTCAGACATTCGAGACTGTGCGATTCCCCCTTACGACTCGCACAACTCAAGGTTAAGCTGCTGGCTGGCTGCATACTTAGAATTTCTTAGAAACTAAAGATAGTTGGCGGCTCTTTGAGTAATTTAGGGAACTACTATGGCCCGTATCCGCAAGCTTGAAATCTACAACTTTAGAAGCATCCAAAAACTTGTTTGGCTCCCCTCTGCAAACATGAACTGCCTTGTCGGTCCAGGTGACAGCGGGAAATCCACGGTATTGGATGCGATCGATTGGTGTTTAGGAGCGCGTCGCAATCTCCCTGTCACAGATGCTGACTTTTACAATATGTCCGTGGATGAAGATATAGTTGTACGAGCAACTATTGGCGAACTAGAAGACGGGCTTAAATCGCTTGATACCTATGGTCCTTTTTTGTTGGGGCTCACCAAAGAGGGAAAACTTGAAGACGAACCGTTAGATGGTTCGGAAACGGTACTTACAATTCAGCTTACAATCGCTGATGACCTGGAACCACAGTGGAATCTAACGTCCAGCAGAGCAGAGGCTCAGGGTCTTGTCAGAGGCCTCACTTGGAGAGACAGGGTTTCGATCGCACCTAATCGTATCGGAGTTTTTGCAAATCAACATCTTGGGTGGCAACGAGGCTCAATATTGAATGCTCTCACTGAGGAAAAAGCAGATGCATCGGCTGCGTTGGCTGAAGCCGCCGGCAAGCGCGAGATAGTTTCGGCGACACTGCCGGAGATCAGTTGGAGGAAACGCTAGATATCGTTTCTGATGCCGCTCATGCACTTGGTGTGAATGTCGGTGACACGGTCCGAGCGCTGCTGGACGCCCATTCGGTGAACTTTTCAGGGAGTGCGATTTCGCTGCACGGCTCAGAAGGTGTTCCACTTAGAAAGTTGGGCCTTGGATCAAGTCGTCTTCTCGTTGCTGGGCTTCAAAACCGGGTTGCCGAAAACTCCTCAGTTGCACTCGTTGATGAAGTTGAAATCGGACTAGAGCCACATCGAATATCAAAGTTTCTTTTAGAGCTTGGATCGAAAAACGAGGAAACGTCGTGTCAGATATTTATGACCACCCACTCACCGATCGTCCTACGCGAATTGAGCGGATCACAACTATATATTATTAGAAGCGGCGACGAGCATTCCGTCGTTCGAGCGGGTACAAAAAATGCTATTCAAGGTACGCTTCGCGCTGCGGCAGAAGCCTTCTTGGGTACCCATGTATTGGTTTGTGAAGGTGCTACTGAGGTAGGGCTGGTTCGCGGCCATGATCGCTATTTGGCGGAGAAGGAATGTTCGACTTTCGCTGCGGCGGGTGGTGTATTGGTCGACGCTGGCGGGGTGGATAAGATTTATAGAACCGCCGCATCCTTTCAAGCGTTGGGATACGGCGTTGCGACCCTCAGAGATGATGATGTCCAGCCCAAAGAGGAAGACGAAAAAAAGTTCATCAAGGCAGGTGGAACGGTCTTCAAATGGACAGAAGGCTGGGCAATCGAAGCAGAGTTATTTGATTGTGTCAGTGATGATGTAATTCTGGAGCTATGGGCCTACGTCAAAAAGCTGCATGGCAAGCAGCGAGTTCTGGATCACCTAAGGACCGCGTGTGCGGGGCCCGTCGATCCTGAAATTTGGTTCGATGATTTGGACGACGAGAAGCGGGAAAAATTGGCCATCGCTGCGGGTAACGGCTCATGGTTCAAACGAATTTCTCACATGGAGGAAGCCGCGTATTCGATAATCTGCCCCCATTTAGATGACTGCGTACAGCCTGAACTGCAAGATCGACTTGACAAAATTCTCAGGTGGTCCGGGGCTGCGGATGACTGATATTGATCTGTTAACTGTCGAACGCGGCATGGTAATTGCCCCAGCGGGGTGCGGGAAAACACAGCTCATTGTAGAAGCGCTTCGTCGCAACAACTCCGACAAGCCTGTTTTGGTATTAACACACACTAACGCCGGAGTGGCAGCCCTAAGGCAAAGGCTGGCTAAGGAAAAGTTGCCCGCTGGTGGCTACAAGTTGGCGACGATTGATGGGTGGGCACTGCGGTTGGTTTCTACATTTCCCGAGCGGTCTGGATATGATGGCGGCGCAAATCCCAAGAAACCTAACTATTTGAAGATCAGGAAGGCCGCTTGGGGGTTGCTTAAAGCAAACCACATAACTGATGTGCTTAAAGCCAGCTATTCTCACATCTTAGTTGATGAGTATCAGGATTGCTCCCACAACCAGCATGCCATTTTGTTTTATGCTGCGAAACATTTGCCCTGCTGTGTATTGGCGGATCAGATGCAAGCAATTTTCGGATTTGGGAATGACCCGTTGGCCGATTGGGATAAGCATGTTTCAAAACACTTCCCGAAAATCTCAGAGCTAGATGAGCCCTGGAGGTGGAAAAATGCAGGAAACGAAGAACTTGGGCAGTGGCTCCTCTCTGTGCGGAAAACTCTCCTTGTGGGTGGGGAAGTTGATTTGGACACAGCCCCCAAGTCAGTTAAATGGGTCGAGTTAGATGGCGACGATGATCATTCAAAACTTGTAGCTGCAGCACGATGCGCTCACAAAAATAAGGGTGAAACCTCTCTGGTGATTGGCGATAGTATGTCCGCTTCGAGCCGTTATAAGGTCGCAAAAAGCGTTCCCGGTATAGTCGCTGTTGAGCCAGTTGATCTCAAGGATCTCACAGCCTTTGCAGGTAACCTGGATTTGTTTGACGGGTATTCCGTCGGTGAGACGCTAGATTTTGCTGAAAGCCTCATTACCAACATAGGTTCTGACGGCATCCAGAAACGCATGAAATCTATAAAAAATGGTAAATCAAGGACTGAGCCGAGTGACTTAGAACTACTCGCTCTAGAAGTCGAAAACGCGCCTACTTTTTCAGGATTGGCTCGCATCCTGTCTTGCTGCTCAGCTCAAAGCGGATCCCGTTGCTATAGGCCCGGCGTCCTACGTGCTTCCCTCCGTGCGTTGTCATTGGTTCAATCAAATCCGGATTTGAGTTTTATCGACGCTGCGGTGCAAGTTCGTGAAGAAAGCCGTGCCGTCGGTCGCCAATTACCTTTGGCTGCTATTGGTTCGACCTTACTGTTAAAGGGTTTGGAGGCGGACCATGTAGTTGTCCTGAATGCCGATAAGCTTGATGGTCGAAACCTCTACGTTGCAATGACGCGAGGAGCCAAGACTATAACTGTATGTTCCAAGAATAGCTTACTGAAACCCTGATAGACGAATGTCAGCTTTTGATGCTGCACTACCGCAGCAATATTGGTGACGAATGGCTGGTATGGGCCGATGGCAGATTTGGCTGAGTCTGCAAACTAAATCTCCATAGGCAGTTCTCTTGCATCATTCTCAGCGAGACGTTCAGCAAGTTCCTTTCTCTTCGCCAAAGTCTCATAAAATTCCTGAGCCTCAATATCGGTATGAAAATCCGCGTCAGGGGCCAAACGCTGCACAGCTTCTTCGACCTCGGCTAGGGTCACTCGAAAGAACTCCTTACGCATATTTGCTGCGTTAATCCGTTGTTCGGCAAACTCAGTGTGCAAGGCCGCTTCAAGTGCAGGTGCCTCTTCGGAGTAAATCATCGCATGTGTATCGAACAAAAACGGCACTGACGCATCGCCCAGCTCACGTACGCGGTCTGAGGGGTCCAGCCTTCTTGTTAGGCCAATCTTTACAACATCTTCCCCAAACGAACCGATGTTTGAAATGACGTAAACGAAACCGCTCTTAGTCTTTTCAGCCATGGCCTGCGCTCGTTCGCTTTTTGCATGGGCTTCAGCCAAAAGTTGCTCCAACTCTTGGACTTTTGCGCGGTGGGCGTCCGAGGTAACGACGCCAAGCTCAGCCCGTGCTTTTTCCAAAAGCTGTTGATAGCGCTCTTCTTCTTTTTGTGCTGCCTTGGCTTCTTGAAGAAGGCGTTTTTCTTCTCGTTCGAGGCGGGACGCCTCTGCGCGTTCATCGCGTTCTATTTTTAATTGTTCTCGATATTCGTGCGTAAGCCGAAGTTCCCGCAACTTAGCTCTTAAGTAATCCTCAGAAATTATTACATTGTTAGAAGCATTCAGCTTGTCGATAGCGTCGCGTGCACGGACAATCCGCTTCTCCATCGCTTGCACGTTGTTCCAGCGTGTATTTGCTATTGCGGCCTCGCATTCATTATTAAAGGCCCGCAAGGTAATGCGAACAGCGCGATTTATCATCGTTTCGCCTTTCTTCACGCTACCATCAACGGTCCACTCTTTGGTGCCAAAGACCGCCGTCTTGCGCTTAACCATATCCTTTTGGTCATCGCGGGTATCCTTAATCGCCGTTTTGAATGCTTCACTGTCACCAAAGTCAAAATGGGGTTCGTAGACACCCAGCTCAGCCAATGCCAACCTTTCATCGAATATCGCGAGTTCGCTCTGCAAGCGGTCGTAGGTGGACCGCTTCTGCTTATAGTCTTCGCGTAGTTCACGAATGTTGTCCTGCATTGCACGGGCTTCGCCGTTAAGTTTGGAGACCTTAGACTGGGTTTCATCGACTTGGCTTTGACCAAGAACCTTTAGCCGTTCTACTTCGGCTTCCAAATCAACTATTGCGGCATAGCGTTCCAATGCTTTGTTATGCTCGGCCTGAACCGTCTCTGCCTTTCTTTCGGCCTCGGTCCGTGCTTCGTTTAACCGAGCGTCACAGTCCTTCTGAAGCTTGGCAATGTCTTGCTCTGCCTTCTGGGCAATCGCTAGCTCTGCCTTTTTAGCACCGCGCAATCGAAAATAGAGGATTGGCGACAAGAGCGCCAAGACTAACAGGAGTATGACAAATGCGACGGGAGTAAAACTTTGTGTTTGTTCCATGATCTCATGGAAACATTCTCGCTTTGATCATGCAACCAGAGATAGTTGGAAGGGCGCTCCCGCTCTCACAGTTCGTCGCCATGGGTCTCTCGCCATGAATGTCTGCAATGCGGGCTACGACCGCAGCATTCGAATTCGGTGCTCAACGTCGGCTTGGGGCCGCTTGAAGACGGCCCGCCTCGCTTAAGGTCAGTCGCCTCTGAAACCCGCAAGACGCCCATTCAACTGGCTGATGGGTTTCGCTCCTAGGATCGAAATATGCAGTATTACTGATTTTGCGAAGCCGGGCGGGGCCCATGGATGAGATGCGAAACCTAACCGTTGATTGAGAACTTTGCATCGATAAGATGAATGCAAAGAACGAAATGCATTTACTATTCTGCTTTGCAATTTTTTGGAGGTTTGATCGATGGTGAGACGCACAACCACATTGGGGATGATTATAGCCCTCAGCCCGATCGCGGTGCTGGCTCAGGATGCCCCTGTTATGAAAGAGCCTCTTGGCTATCCGGGTTTCAACGGGAAGATCGAGTTAGATGTCAGAGACTCACAGTCAGACTGGACGCCGTTCACGCCAAAGGCGGCACCAGAAGGTTCACCAAATATCCTGTTCGTCCTTTATGACGACACCGGATTGGGTGCGTGGTCGCCCTATGGCGGCAAAATCAATATGCCGACGATGGATGACCTTGCGGAGCAGGGGCTGACGTTCACTCAGTGGCATACCACGGCGCTTTGTTCACCAACACGTTCGACCCTGTTGACAGGCCGCAATCATCATCTCAACGGGATGGCTGCGATCACGGAAACCGCCGACGGCTTTCCAGGGGCCAGCGGACGGTTACCTCCGCAAGTAACAACGATCGCAGATGTTTTGCAGGCCAACGGCTATAGTACATTCTGGATTGGAAAGAACCACAACGTCCCGGAGCAGGACGTCGCTTCGGGCGCAAGCCGCACCGACTGGCCTTTGAACCAGGGCTTCGACAGGTTCTATGGTTTCCTGGGTGGTGAAACCAATCAATGGTATCCTGACCTAGTCGAAGACAACCAATTCATCGAGCAACCCTATGGTCCGGAAGATGGCTATCACCTGTCCAAGGATTTGGCAGACAAAGCCATCTCGATGCTGCGCGACCAGAAAGCAACCAACCCGTCAAAACCCTGGTACATGTGGTTCAATCCCGGGGCCAATCACGCCCCTCACCACGCCTCGACGGAATGGTCGGACAAATACAAAGGCGTCTTTGATGAGGGTTATGACGTCTATCGTGAGGAAATCACCAAAGCCATGATCGAACGGGGAATTGTACCTGAGGGCACGGTCAATACGGAATTGAACTTTCTGCCTGAAGGGATCGCCAACCCCGATGATACCATTCGCCCTTGGGACAGTCTTAATGACGACGAAAAGAAACTGTTTGCTCGCATGGCCGAGGTTTATGCGGGTTTCTCGGAATATACTGACAGCCAGGTTGGACGAATTGTCGATTACCTGAAAGAAACTGGGCAGTATGAGAACACTCTGATCATCTATGCTGCTGACAACGGAGCCTCTGGCGAAGGGTCACCGAACGGGTCTGTGAACGAGAATAAGTTTTTCAACGGCTTCCCGGATGAGCTCGCGGAGAATATGAAATATCTCGACACGCTGGGTGGCCCTGAAACCTACAACCACTATCCAACAGGTTGGGCCGCTGCCTTCTCGGCTCCGTTCAAGATGTTCAAGCGCTATTCAAACTATGCAGGTGGAACCAATGATCCGCTTGTCATGTCATGGCCAAACGGCATCAGCGAGGGAGGTGAAATACGGCACCAGTATCACCATTCGGTTGATATCGTTCCGACCATTCTGGAGATCACCGGACTGGAGATGCCCACGACAAACAATGGCGCCGAACAATACCCTCTATCCGGCGTGTCGATGGCATACACCTTTGACGCGGAACCGGACGATCCCACCCAGAAAGAGGTCCAATACTACACGATGCTTGGTACGCGCGGCATCTGGAAAGATGGCTGGAAAGCCGTCGCCGTTCATGCGCCACTGACCGGGGCAAGCAATTTCGACAAGGATGCTTGGGAACTTTACCACGTCGATGTGGACCGTTCTGAAGCAAACAACCTCGCCGAACAGGAGTCTGAAAAGCTGCAAGAGCTGATCCAGGTTTGGTTTGATGAGGCCGCAAAGAACAATGTACTGCCCCTTGATGACCGAAGCGCAGTTGAAATCCTTGGAATCGAGCGTCCGACTGCCGAGCCTCCGCGTGATACCTATGTCTACTATCCGAACACGACCTGTGTGCCGGAAGGTGTAGCCGTCAATGTACGTGGACGGGATTATAAGATCCTTGCCAATGTTGAGATTGAGGATGAAGACACCAATGGCGTCATATTCGCCCATGGCTCGCGGTTCGGTGGCCATTCGCTATTGGTCAAGGACAAGAAGCTTTACTACGTCTACAACTTCCTGGGCATCCAACCGGAGCAGACATTTGAATCAAACGTTGAGTTGGAACCGGGCGTGTATACGTTGGGAATGGAATTCGATGCCACTGGCACAGGTGATAATGGCGAGGTTCTGGGCTCGATGAAGCTTTACATCGACGATCAGGAGGTGGCCTCAGGCGATATGCGCACACAATCTGGCAAGTTCACGCTGTCTGGGGATGGGTTGTGCATCGGATATGACAGCGGCGACGCCGTTAGCCAGCTTTACAGCACCCCGGGGGAGTTTACCGGTGGCAAGATTCAGAAAGTGGCCGTGTCTGTGTCTGGCGATAGTTATGAAAGCCTGGAAGCCGCTGCGAAGCGTATGCTGAAGCGGCAATAAATGAGACCGGCAATTGCAAGGAGTGCGCAACTGGCGCACTCCTATCATCTGAAGCCGCAATTGAGCATTTCGACTATAAAATCCCCTCCCAGTTAAACATTGTAGGGCCAATTCTTATGTCTGCTTTGGGCCGAAGGTTTCCCGCCGTGGGATGCGAACGCGAAAGGAACTTCGCTGGTGGCTGACGACCTATCTAACCGCAGAGCTTCGGTGATCCCGCGCTCCTGATTTCCTGACCATAGAACATGTGACGAATCCCAGCCCAAAAGGCCGCTGCTTCACACATGGGACATGGCCTGGAAGATGAATACATGACCGCTCCATGCAATTCTCGGTCATTGGGACGGCGCGCCGCGTCTCTGATTGCGGCCATTTCAGCGTGGCCCGTGGGGTCTTGATCCAAGATTACCCTGCTCCATGATTGGCCAATGATATCATTGTCGCGCACCACAACTGCACCATACTCCTGATCTCCATGGTCAATTGCATACTGACGCATCTCGAAAGCGCGCTCCATGAACGTGGCATCGTTGGGATCATTTGGTTGAGGTATCGCGTTGTCCGAACTCGAAGAAGTTTGACCTGCGACGGAGCTGCTCATTCCGACCGTCAGTGCGCTAAAGCCTGATGCAGCGAGAAAGCCGCGCCTCGCGAAAACAAGTGCGCTCTGGCAGACCTGCTCATGTTTTTTGATCTTGTTCATTTTGCCGACATCCGTGAGATGTATTCATCTTTATCACCACCCTACCACGAGAAGACCTTGATCTGAGGTCGGTCTTATCCAAGCTGCCATCGGCGCCTTAGAGGTGAAACTCAAAGCTTCAGTTTGCCAAACTGATCTCAGTCGTCTTTTCTTAACCGCTCTGCCATCTCAGCAAATCCGCGTAGTTCGGCGTGTTCGAGTGGCGTGGTTCCGTTGCGATCGGCAAGCGATCTGTCAGCACCCGCCGCTAACAATGCATCCAGAACTTTAAGATGATCCGGGCCGCCGTCGCCAAGTACAACGGCTTCGATAACTGCAGTCCAGTGCAGATTGTTCACATGGTCCAGCGGCGCGCCAGCGGCGATCAGCCGTCGGACAATCTCGACATGCCCGAGATGCGCGGCCGCGATCAGTGCGGTTCCTTCATAAGGGCTGGTCGTCAGGCCCGGATCATTGCCCAACGCGATTGCAAGGGTCATCAATTCCAGATCATTTGCAACGGCCGCAATCGTGACCACGTCGTAGTCCTGACCTTCTAGCGCGTTCATGTTAGCACCGGCCTCGGCTAGCGCGCGCAACGCCTCGTCCTCTGAAGCAAAGGCTGCCACATGGGCTGGCGTGCGGCCTCGCGAGTCCCGCGCGTTGACGTTTGCCCCCGCCGCAACGAGCTGCCGGATCATTTCTTCGTTGCCGGTGTGAGCGGCTGCGAAGAGACCGTCGTAATGCGAGACCTCACCAACTGAAGGCGGCGTCTGCGCCGCACCGGCGTTGGCGGCAAGACCCGTCACAAACGTAAATAGTAGAAGACGAAACATGGCCAATCCTTATTCTTACACATTGGTCAGGAGGGTGCGATAATAATAGCGGATTTATTCAACGCCAGATTCCATTCAGGATCAGAATCCTTTCCGAAGAATTGATCTTGTAATGTCATTGGACAGAAGAGCGGCGCCAATGGATAATCGGGCTATGGAGCAGACAGACACCACACCTGTCCACCTGATCCACGTGGACCCGGACGTCAACATGGCGCGGTTCTATGGAATAGAAATGCAGCCGACACTGTTTGGGGAAGTTTCTGTGTTTCGAACCTGGGGACGTATTGGCACAAATGGGCAAGTCATGAAGGTGACGTATGATGACGAAGCTGAGGCTGTCGACGCGCTCCAGAAACTCAACAAGCAGAAACGACGTCGAGGGTATGTCCCGGTAGGTGAGTACCCCATGGCGGCTAGTCCAGTTTCGCACTGGGCTTTTATCCGGCACTGTGTCTAGCAGCTTACTTTACACGGAACTTGAGAACTTCGAGCTGGATACCTTCTCATTGGCAAATCTCGAGCCTGCCGACTCGTGACCGGACTCTAGGTTTCAGCCGACATATCGGCTTCCACCCAGAACACCCCAGCATGATCTCCCTGACTCAATTCAGCACTTCCAGCACTCAGTGAAATCGTCTCGCTTACAGCCGGGTGCGTGAGTATGAAGCAGATGCCGAGGGGGCTGCGATTTGTGGCAATCCTGATTGGTTGGCCTCGGCGCTTGCCCGATTGGGCAAGCTCTCTGGCCGGATCGACAATATTGCTGCCGAGCGTAACCGGCCACGGCGCATATGTTCATCGTCAACCCGCTTCATATGCAGGCGGTGGATAGCCTTTTTGCCACGCACCCGCCGATAGACAAGCGCATCGCCAAGTTGCGGGCACTTGGTGGTGCCAAAGGGTTGAAAAGCAGCGCCCAACCATCGAGAAGCGGCCCGTGGGGCTAGTTGAAACCGGCATGATAGATCATTAGTTTGCGCCGCGATTGCTAATAGGAGTTACGAGCCATGACAGAGACCCTTGAGAAAGAAACGTTTTCCTTCCAGACCGAAGTGGGCCAGCTTTTGGAAATCGTCGCAGGTTCGCTCTATTCCAACCGCGAGGTGTTTTTGCGAGAGCTTGTCTCCAATGCTTCCGACGCCTGTGACAAGCTGCGCTACGCAGCGCTGACCGACGCGTCGCTCGCACCATCCGAGGATTTTGCGATCACGCTCGAGATCGATTCCAAGACCAAGACGTTGTCGATTTCGGACAATGGTATCGGCATGAACCACGCTGATCTGCTTGAAACCCTTGGCACTATTGCCAAATCCGGCACCAGTGCTTTCATTGAAGCGCTCAGGGCTGACGACAAAGCCAAGCCAGGCCTGATTGGCCAGTTTGGTGTGGGTTTTTATTCAGCATTCATGGTGGCGTCTCGGGTCGATGTCGTGACCCGCAAGGCAGGCGAGAGCGAGGCCTGGCTTTGGTCTTCTGACGGCAAGGGCGAGTTCTCCATCGAGCCGAACGAGCGCGTGACCAACGGAACTACAGTGACGTTGCACCTCAAGAAAGACGCCAAGGAGTTTGCCGAAGAGGCCCGTATTCGGCACATCATCAAGACCTACTCCGAGCATATCAACTTCCCGGTCAAACTTGGAGAAGACACGCTCAATTCAGCCGAAGCGCTTTGGACCCGCCCTGCGAAGGACATCTCGGAGGAGCAATACACCGAGTTCTACCGTCACTGCTCGCACGCCTTTGATGCGCCGTGGAACGTGATGCATAATAAGGTCGAAGGCACACTCAACCACACCAGCCTGCTTTTTGTGCCCAGCGCCCAGCCGTTCGATCTCTTTGAGCCCGAGCGCAAGAGCCATGTGAAGCTCTACGTCAACCGGGTCTTCATTTCGGAGACTACGAAGGATCTGATACCAGCGTATCTGCGCTTTCTGCGCGGGGTTGTAGACAGCCAGGACCTGTCTCTGAACGTTTCGCGAGAGATGTTGCAGACCGATCCGCAGCTCGCCAAGATCAAGACATCGATCACGAAGAAGGTATTGAGTGAGCTGAAGAAAAAAGCCACCAAAGCACCTGATGACTACGCAACATTCTGGGGCAATTTCGGTGCAGTGCTGAAGGAAGGCCTGGTCGAAGATGCCGCGCTCCGCGATCGGATCCTCGAGATTTGCCGCTTCGCATCCACCGCTGTCGGCGACTTGACAAGCCTTGCCGATTACGTGGCCCGCATGAAAGAGGGACAAGAGGCGATCTTCTACATCGCTGGCGAAGATCCGGCCAAACTGGCCCAGTCTCCAAATCTGGAGGGCTTCAAAGCCAAAGGGGTCGAGGTGCTGCTCCTGTCCGACCATGTGGATGAGTTCTGGTTGCAGCACATCACGGAATTCGACGGCAAGCCATTCAGGTCCATCACCCGCGGGACAGCAGATCTCGACGAGATCAAGACAGATGAAGCCCAACCGGAAGAAGACAAGCCCGAAGAAGCTGATCTCTCTGCCCTGATCGCTGCGTTTAAAGCCGAACTGGGCGAAGCGGTCAAAGACGTGCGCCCTTCGAATCGTCTGACCGACAGCCCTGTTTGCCTCATAGCCGATGACGGGGACATGGATGTCAATCTGGAGCGCCTGTTAAAACGCCACGGGCAGTTGCAGCACGGCGCCCCGCGCGTTCTTGAGCTGAACCCCAGCCATGCGATCGTTACAAAACTGGCAGACCGTGCCACGCAAGAGAATGTGAACGATGACGACCTGCTGAAAGACGCCGCCCATCTATTGCTGGATCAAGCCCGCATCGTTGAAGGTGAAGCCCCCATCGACTCATCCGCATTCGCACAGCGTATGGGCTCGGTTCTGGCGCGCGCCTTTGCCAAGTAGAGAGAGCATCCGGAAATGCAAATACAGCAGTCCTGCAGTATTGCCTTTAGCCAAAGGCGAATCTTCGCCCCGGGACTAGGTCACCTTAGACGCAGGTGGCCAAATCCCAGCTTCCGTTTTAGGGTCGCCGCTATCTCAGTCAGAGGATCTCAATGTGGCCAGCTCAATAGTAGAAGAAGACCTGACAATCGAAGGCAATGTCGTTTCAAGTGCGGGCGGCGTTGAAGTCAAAGGCCGTGTGGTCGGGGACATCAGCGCTGATACAATCACTGTTCAGGTTGGCGGGTCGGTTGACGGTGCACTGTCGGCAAAAAAGATCGTTATGGAAGGCAAGCATCAAGGTCGTCTGAAATGTGACGATCTGAAGATTGCATCGACTTCACATGTTCAAGCTGATGTAGAGGCCAGGACTTTGGCAACCGAAAGCGGTGCGAAGATTGTAGGCAAAGTCAACATTGCGGGCGGGCAGTAGGGCACGTCAACGACCAGTATCATAGTTACTCTTCAGGCAAATGCGATTGCCTGGTTTTGAGTGGAACTTGAAAGGCTCGATGCGTATCGTCAGGGAAGCTGCCCAGCAAACTGCTTCCGTAGAATGGCTCGATTGTCCAGGCTATCTGTCATTTTCGGTGGTCTGACAGGTCCAGCTCGTCCCACATCCAGCTGAAATCATAATCTGCAACAGGAGAGCCGGTCTGACGAGCGCTGCGGTTTTCGATTGTCTTTAGCCATTCAATCACTTGTTTCTTGCCTGCGGCGCTGCGACTGGCCTGGCGGGGAGTTTTGTCACCCAAGGCCGGTATCGGCTGGTCGAGCGTATCACGGTAGTGTTGGTCGAGATGTTCGTGGGCGAGCTGCCGGGCCAGGGCAGGGGGGATGTCCTCTTCAGCAGAGGGTCCGGTCTCTTGATTGTCCTCTGCCATCATCTGCTCAACGGTCTGGATTGCTGTCAGCGGCGGCTTCACCAGATCACCCAGCAGCTCAAGGATATATGCTTCGCCACGTCTCGCGCACGCGACTGAATCCACAGACAGCGTCAGCGCCCTGCCTTTCAGGGAAAGAGATCCGAGGACCGCAGCGCCAGAGATTGATTTGTCCAGGACCAGGCCGGTCGTGCGTCGCATGCCGCCCGCGTTGTCCAAAGCCAGCCATGTCCATTCTTTCTGACCCGAGGCCACGAGTTCAGCGGCCTGCAACAGTCGCTCTGAAACTCGGTTTTGTGTCACTCCGCTGGCGAGGGGAAAACGCAGATCATGAAAGACCAGATCGTCACCATCACTGTTGCTGATCTGTGGTGGTTCCGGATCCAGCAGATTCGGCAAATGTGCAAAAAGCCAGGCATTTGCGAAGAAGGGTGCGGAGCGCCGTAATTGATCCGGCGTCAGTCGCAACTGATCTGTCTCATTCAGTTTCAGGATGGTCCGAAGCTCATCATCGAGCAACGCAACAGCGTTTGCGTCGAACGGCAGCAGGGCGCCCGAGATTATGTTGTGATCACCCTGCCTGACCACCCGAACAACGATGCGATCCCATTGTTGCACCATTTGTGTGGCGCTTTTTTCCCGAACGGTGACGGGGCCGGTGTCTGACAGCAGGTCCGTCAGCACCATGGATTTGCCTGGTTTGATGGTGCTGACTTCGTAGAGGCTGACGGGAGCGTCCCGCATCCCCGCGATATAAGCTCGGGTCTGGGCACTCTCCTTTGATCCATGCCGTTCTAGATAAGCATCGGCGGCGTTTTCATTGTTTGGTCCAAATGTTCGGCCCAGAAGATCCTCCAGCCCGCCGCCCCACAGGACCATTGGCCAGTCTTCGCCCAGCAGATCAGTCAGGTCTTCGAAGTCGAGATCAAATGTTTCGAGGGTCGGCAGAAAGTGCTCTTCCAGAACGTCCGCAAGACGCTGGTGCCAGGTCTCGTCGCTGGTAACAAACTTAATGAGCCCCTCAAGATCATGCGCCATTGACCTGCACCCTTCTTCATCGTTTGTCGGACGGGGTTGGCCTATCGCAAATTGCAGCTGTCAGCCAGATGCCAGGCATTTCTCGGCGAAGATTATCTCGGTGGTTACGTGTTGGATTAACTATTGCCTGGGTGTCCGCGCAAAAAGCTCTGCAAAGAGTGCTTCTGATCGGCGCAGACCCTCGTCTGTCAGCACCACTGACTTTGCCTTACCTATAGGGTCCAGGATCAGCCCTTTGTGGTGCAACCGGTCGAGCGCGTCCCAGTCAAAACCCTTCCAGGCGCGCCGCTCATCATGCAGCGTCAACCAAAGCAACGCCAGAACCGCGTTGTCCACCTTGTCTTCATCTATCGTCATGACCATAGCGGACGCCATCAGGGCAGGGTCCGTCAACCCCGTTTAGGTTAGGCCAGAGTGCTGTCCATTGGCGCTCAACCAGACCCCTTACGGCTCAGCCTGCCTGAACGCGTTAAAAAAGATAAAGATCCACTGCTGTGAACGCGGGACCGGACAAGTATCGGTTTCAGATACTCACGCGCATTGCTGCTAAACTCAATCGCATAGCATCAGGGAAATACCATCAGTCCAACCAATTACGGCGAACTGCTTTCACAATATACGCCGCGGCGTTCCAGAGACTCATCAAGGTCCGGTTGGCCGCATTGCGCAGCGAAGAGCATTCGCTGGGTAGGAAGTACACCAGGTCACCCACACACAACAAAGCCCGCTGACCAAATCAACTCAGACATCGAAAAGGGCTGAGGTTGCCATTGTCAGGCCTCATTTCCATGGTGATCCCGTACCGTAAACGCATGTTTGAAAAGGAGTATTTCATGCGCAGGTTTATTACTGCCGTTGCCCTTCTGTCCGTTGTCTCTGCCTGCGCGCAGTCGCCGGATAAGGTTGGCGCAACGTATGTCAGCCCATCAGTCTTCGATGGGCGTTCGTGCCAGCAGTTGCACGCCGAGCGCAACCAGATTGCAAGTAACGTAAATAAGTTGACGGCCGATCAGAAGAAATCCGCTACGAATGACGCCGTTATTACCGGCGTGACGCTGGTTCTGTTCTGGCCTGCCGCATTAGCAATGGCTGCGACCCAAGATCATGCCGACCAATTGGCAGCGGCTAAGGGTAACTACGACGCCATTACGCAGGCCATGCAAGCAAAGAACTGTCCGCAGATCGGCGTGACTGGTTAAGGTTCCCAAATAGCAACTTGGAAAGGGGCATAAGAAATTGTGCTCCCTTTTCGAATGGAGCATTGCGACCATCAATTTAGAAAAGAAAGCTGGCAGGGCGGTCAGTGTTTCAGCGGGTTGGTCGGTGGTTGCAGCGCCATAAACGAAACGAGGCCGCCCGAAGGCGACCCCGATCCTTAGCACTATGGCTTAAGCAGCTTACATCATGCCGCCCATGCCACCCATACCGCCCATGTCGGGCATGCCGCCACCGGCAGGTGCGCCTTCTTTGGCAGGCTTGTCTGCAACCATTGCTTCGGTGGTGACCAGCAGACCTGCAACCGATGCCGCGTCTTCCAGAGCAGTACGGACAACTTTGGCCGGGTCGATGACGCCGAACGAGAACATGTCGCCATATTCTTCGGTCTGCGCATTGAAGCCGAATGCTGCGTCGTCGCTTTCGCGAACTTTGCCAGCAACAACTGCACCGTCTACGCCTGCGTTTTCAGCAATCTGACGCAGGGGCGCTTCGATTGCTTTGCGAACGATGTTGATGCCTGCGTCCTGATCGGCGTTCGCGCCTTTCAGCGACTCCAGTGCTTTACCGGCCTGAACCAGAGCAACACCGCCGCCAACGACCACGCCTTCCTGAACAGCAGCGCGGGTTGCGTTCAGAGCATCGTCCACACGGTCCTTACGCTCTTTCACTTCCACTTCGGTCATGCCGCCGACGCGGATAACGGCAACACCGCCTGCCAGCTTGGCAACGCGCTCTTGCAGCTTCTCACGGTCGTAGTCCGACGAAGTTTCTTCGATCTGGGTGCGGATCTGAGCAGCACGTGCTTCGATCTCGGCCTTCTCGCCAGCACCGTCGACGATGGTGGTTTCGTCTTTGGTGATTTCGATTTTCTTGGCAGTGCCCAGCATGTCCATGGTCACGGACTCGAGCTTCATGCCCAGATCTTCGCTGATGACCTGACCACCGGTCAGGATTGCGATGTCCTGCAGCATGGCTTTGCGGCGATCGCCGAAGCCCGGTGCTTTGACAGCAGCAATTTTCAGACCACCACGCAGTTTGTTGACAACCAGAGTTGCCAGCGCTTCGCCTTCAACATCTTCAGCAATGATCAGCAGAGGCTTTTGCGACTGGATGACCTGCTCGAGCAGCGGAACCATCGGTTGCAGCGAGGACAGTTTCTTTTCGTGCAGCAGGATCATGCAGTCGTCGAGCTCTGCGATCATCTTGTCTGCGTTGGTGACGAAGTAAGGCGACAGGTAGCCACGGTCGAACTGCATGCCTTCGACAACATCGGTCTCGGTTTCCAGACCTTTGTTTTCTTCGACGGTGATAACGCCTTCATTACCAACCTTCTGCATCGCGTCTGCGATCTGCTGACCGATTTCGGCTTCGCCGTTGGCCGAGATGGTGCCAACCTGCGCAACTTCTGCAGAGTCTTTGACTTCACGCGAAGCATCTTTGATGCCTTCAACAACCTTGGCAGTTGCCAGGTCGATGCCGCGCTTCAGGTCCATCGGGTTCAGGCCTGCAGCAACCTGCTTCAGACCTTCTTTGACAATTGCCTGCGCCAGAACAGTTGCAGTGGTGGTGCCGTCACCGGCTTCGTCATTGGTGCGGCTGGCGACTTCTTTCACCATCTGCGCGCCCATGTTTTCGAACTTGTCTTCCAGTTCGATGTCCTTGGCCACTGTCACACCATCCTTGGTGATGCGCGGTGCGCCGAAGGATTTGTCCAGAACCACGTTGCGGCCTTTGGGGCCCAGCGTCACTTTAACGGCATCAGCCAAAATATTGACACCGCGCAACATGCGATTGCGGGCATCGGTCGTAAACTTGACGTCCTTAGCAGCCATGTGACTTGCTCCTTAGTATGTTGTTTATTGTTACCTGGTGAACCTGAGGCGTCAGGCGGCTTTTGCCGCGGCAGAATCCTCGATGATCCCCATGATGTCGCTTTCTTTCATGATCAGCAGCTCTTCGCCGTCGATGGTGACTTCGGTGCCCGACCATTTGCCGAACAGGATCTTGTCGCCAGCTTTTACAGCCATTGCGATCAGTTCGCCGTTGTCCTTGCGTGCGCCTTCGCCGATTGCAACAACTTCGCCTTCGCTGGGCTTTTCTTTTGCGCTGTCCGGAATGAGCAGGCCGCCAGCGGTTTTTTCTTCGCTCTCAACGCGACGAACCAGCACACGGTCATGTAAAGGTTTGAAGGCCATTCTGAATTCTCCTCATTTGGCGATTCATCCTATTAGCGCTCCCTGTTGAAGAGTGCTAACAAGCGGGATTTTGGAAAGAAACAGCACCGTTTCAAGAGGTGTAAAGAAAAAAATCTTTACGCAAAGTCAAAAGAGAATTGTTTCGTTTGTATTCAGAGTATTACCGTTGATGAAGTATCTCGATATTCGGCCCATCTATTTCGAAACAACCTCGTTATCACATCAGCGGTCGAGAAGGGTAAAATCTCTTGTCGATCGGTGGGGCTTTTCCCAGGTGTCAAAAAGGTAAAGAATCCTTACCTACGAATTGTTCTCGTAAAGTCATTGGACAGGATGGCTGAATTAACCGACAATCGTGTCATGGAGCTGACAGACACCACACCTGTCCACCTTATCCACGTGGACCCGGACGTTAACATGGCGCGGTTTTATGGAATTGAATTGCAGCCGACACTGTTTGGGGAAGTGTCCGTGTTTCGCACCTGGGGATGTATTGGCACAAACGGGCAAGCCATGATGGTGACGTACGAAGATGAAGCCCAGGCTGCTGCGGCGCTCCATAACCTCGAAAAGCAGAAACGCCGTCGAGGTTACGTCCCGGTCGGTGAATGACTTCGGGTTGTACACTGTTTCCCTGACAAATCCCGAGCCTGTCGTCTCGTGACCGGGCTCGAGGTTCCAGCCGACATATCGGCTTCCACCCAGAACACCCCAGCATGATCTCCCTGACGCAGTAGCCCCTGACCCGTCTCATTCGAGCCGGGGCAGGGGCTTTGGGTCATGGCCATGCCGCGGTGATCTGCCCATTCGGGTGATGATCCCTTTTGCTCTCCCGCAGGATCAAAGATCCTTTGGCTTCTTTTGTTGGTCAGGCGGGATTTGGACAAGCCAAACGCCACCCGATGT
>NZ_CANMFF010000025.1 GCF_947497005.1 uncultured Ruegeria sp.
TCGCATGTGATGTCGACAATATAGACAAGAGCGCCAGACTTGCCTGCACTTAGTTGTCGGTGAAAGTAGATTTCACCTTTCACCGACCAGTGGTCAGTTATCATTGGCAGAAGCTCTTTGTAGGCTTCCGGCCAAGAGAGATCATCGATGGCGGACATTAACAACACTCCGCAGAAGTACCACCAAGGACTGTGTGATCTTGCGCGGCGGAACTTTCCTTTGGCATGATACACAAGCAAACGTGTGAACCAAGTTGTTTGGAGACACTGGTCAGAGTTTTATGCGTGATGGTTGAACCTGCCCAGTGAAAGCTCAATGCACCGCAAGATGCTTGAATGTCCGCTTTTGAGCAGTTGCGAAACAGTCTTAACGCATCGGTGAAGGTCTCCTTTGGGCCGCAAGCTCCTCAGATTTCGTGTGGCTGCCTCGGTGAAACAAAATTGCATCTGTGGTCTGCTTCGAACCTTAAGTGCAAAATACAACACCCAATTCTAACGACAGTGATGCTTTTGATAGTCGACCATGGAGCGCGTAAGAATAACTACTGACTTCAACTCACGATGAATGCTGAATCATCTAACTCATAAGCTGCCAATACCTTACGCAATAACATCAGCCATCATTCGGGCGATAACAACCAGAAGAAAGATGCCGAATGTGATCTCCAGCTTCCGGGGAGACAGTTTGTGCGCAAATCGTGCACCAAACGGTGCGGCCAACATTGAAAACGGTATAACTAGCGTCGCACCCAGCAGGTGCACATAGCCCAATGTCCAAGGCGGCAGTGATTCCAGCCCCCATCCGGCATAGATATAGCCAAGCGTAGCCGGGATCGCGATCAGTATGCCCAAGCCAGCGGAAGTTGCCACGGCCTGATGGATTGACTGGCCAAAGCTGGTCATAAAGAGGTTGTTCAGGTTGCCGCCTCCAATACCCATGAACGTCGACAGAAAACCAATACCGAACCCGACACCATTGGTGACAGGGCGAGATGGTAGATGATCACTCAATGTCCAGCTTGCGCGGTTGAACAGCATCTTGACCGCGATTAGCAGTGCAACCGCGGCAAAGATAACGCGCAGCACATTGCCCGAAACCCCGCCCACAATCAGCGAAGCCAAAACAACGCCGAACGGCACCCAGAACATCCAGGCCTGCAGCAATTCGGCATTGCCCGCCCCTTGACTGCGATGGGATCGATAGGATCGGACTGCGGTGGGAATGATGATTGCCAGTGATGTGCCTACCGCCATATGCGCGACGACATCGGGGTTCACGTTCAGATATGGGAAAACGGTAATCAGGATTGGCACCAAAATGGCTCCGCCGCCAATACCGAAGAGCCCAGCCAGAAATCCTGCCAGGATACCGGCCAAACCCAATCCAATCGCAAGGATGAGAAACTCTGCCATTCAGATTATACCCATTTCGAAAAGATAACCTACGTCTTGCCTTTATCACGCACGACTAGGACTGAGCATTCGGCATGTCGTACGATCCGCGCCGCCTTGGGACCCAGCAGGTAGTCTTTTAGATCAGGGCTTTGCGAACCAACGACGATGAGATCAACATCCAATTTTCCGGCGGCTTCAAGAACTTCGACATAGACATTGCCGCTGCGTAGGTGGAAATGCACATCTGTACCTTTCGGTAAATCCTCGGCAAGCAATTCCAACGCTTTATGGCTTTCGGCTCTGTGAGCGTCTTCAAATCCTTCGGGGATAAACTGCGCCAACGGGCTGAGTGCCTTTTGTTCCGGGACCACATGCATCAGGTGCAGGTGGGTGTCGGGTTTTACAAGATCACGGATCTCAGGACACAGCATTGCCCAACAGTCACTGTCCAACAGGTCGATGGCGACCAGAATGTGTCGAGGCATCTGTTATCCTTTCGACGTCAGGTATTCGGGGAGCCACAGCGCGATCTGCGGGAACACGGTCAGTAGAATGACACCAACCACCATCAGCAAGAACATGGGCAGGGCCGAGCGGGCAATGAAACCCAGATCGCGCCCCGTCATGCTTTGCACGAGAAACAGGTTAAACCCAACCGGCGGAGTGATCATCGCCATCTCGGCAACCAACACCACGAAGATGCCAAACCAGATCATATCGATCCCCGCGCCACGTACTAAAGGTTCAACCACGGCCATCGTCAAAACGATGGACGAAATCCCGTCCAGAAAGAATCCAAGCACCACGTAGAACAGCGTCAGAGCCGCGATCAGCATCCAGGGGCTGAGGTTCATGCCACCAATCCACTCGGCCAGCGCGCGCGGCAATCCGGTGAATCCCATTGCCAGCGTCAAAAAGGCCGACCCCGCCACCAACAGCATGATCATCGCCGTGGTTTTTGTGGCGCCCATCAACCCGTCGATAAATTTTTCCCAGTTTAGCGATCCTTCCAGAATGGACAGTAGCAAAGCGCCCAGAACGCCTAGAACGGCGGCTTCGGTCGGAGAGGCGACACCGGCATAAATCGACCCGATGACAATCAGGATCAGACCAACAACCGGGGCCAATTGCAGAATGCCCCGCCCTCGCTCAGACCAAGAAGCGCGTTCCTCGCGCAAGGCGCGGCCAGCGGGGTTCAGCATGCCCCAGATGATGATGTAACCCATGAACAGTACGGCCAGCATCAGCCCCGGGAATATCCCTGCCATGAACAGGCGCGTGATGGATTCCTGCGCTGTGACCCCATAGACAATCATGATGATTGAGGGCGGGATCAACAGGCCCAGCGTCGAAGCTCCAGCCAGCGTGCCATAGGCCATATTGTCGGGATAGCCGCGCTTTTTCAGCTCGGGCACGGTGATCTTACCAATGGTGGCCAGCGTGGCCGCAGACGAGCCCGAGATGGCAGCAAATGTGGCGCAGCCCACGATATTCACATGGATCAACCCGCCCGGCAGATGCCGCATCAGGGGTGATAGCCCGTTGAACAACCCCTGGGATAATCGCGATCGGAACAGGATCTCGCCCATCCAGATAAACAACGGCAGCGAGGCAAGCCCCCAAAGCGCCGAATGGCTCCAGACTGTGGTGGCCAGCGCATCACCGACCGGGCGCGATGTAAACAACGCCATTGCGATGAACCCGACCCCCATCAGGGCCAACCCGATCCAGACGCCCAGGCTGAGCAAACCCAATAGGGCAACGACCATTAATATGGCGAGCGTTGTTTCAGTCATCGGTTATTCCCAGCTTTCGGATTTGTGTTCAGCTGCAAGACCCTGAAGGTCGCGCCGGATCAGCGCGCGTATGAGCGCCAGCACCAATACAAATGCAAACAGACAGAACCCAAGGGCAAAGGGGGCTTGGGGGATCCAGATCAGAATTTCATCCGATCCGTCGCTGCGATCCTCATACAGCCAGGAAGTATGGGCCATCCGCACCAGAAAATAGGCCAGGTATGTGGTCATCGCGGCCGAGAGCGCCAGCACGAGCACCTCAAGCACATAGCGTGAGCCCGAGGGCAGTTGATCGATGATCATCTCGACCCGGATATGCCCATGCTGACCAAAGGTATATGCCATGCCCATCGCGCCTGCAGAGGCCAGGCAATAGGCCGCATAATCAGTCAATCCCGGGACGTAGACTCCAATCGCACGGCTGACCACACTGGTAATGACAAGGCCGGTAAGAACGATAATCGCCAAGGCAGCCAGCACACCGCACAGGCGGCTGATGACATGGATGCTGCGTCCTAAAAGGTCTTTCATGTTTCCTCCGGTCCTTAAGTGCAGGGCAGCCGGGGCAGCCCTGCCAATAGGTGTTGAAACCGTGTGGCTATTTCGCCGCATTATAGGCGTCGAGCGCGGCGGCACCCGCATCCCCGGCATTGTCGGCCCATTCTTGTGCCATCGTCGTGCCGATTTCCTGGAACGAGACGGCCAGTTCCGCCGTTGGCGCAGCCACGGTCATACCGTTCTCGGCCATTGTGGCGTTATATCCGTCGGTCACGCCTGCCACGGCAGCCCAGACATCGGTTTCAGCCTTTGCAGCGGCATCCATGACCACTTTCTGCGTGACCTCG
The DNA here is from genome assembly GCF_947497005.1 of uncultured Ruegeria sp. GTDB lineage: Bacteria > Pseudomonadota > Alphaproteobacteria > Rhodobacterales > Rhodobacteraceae > Ruegeria. Next base: position 4,036 of record NZ_CANMFF010000025.1, read on the forward strand.
TCCAGACCGTTCCAGGCGTCCAGATTAACGATCACGGCACTTTTGGGCATCCAGGCGTTCACGGTGTAGAAGTGATCGGCATAGTCCCACATCTTCTGGAAGACTCCGATGGCACCAGATCCCATCATGCTGTCGGCCACGCCGGTTGAAAACGCCTGGCTGATCTCGGTCGCTTCGGTTTTGGTCGGTGTCGCACCCATCAGCACCGCCAGACGTGAGGTATTGGCGTCCGCGGCGCGGAACTTGGCACCATCCATATCCGCCATAGATTCAATCGGATTGGCCGAGAACAGCCCCTGAGGTGGCCAAACCGGCATGAACAACAGCTTCATGCCACGCTCTTCCAGTGCCGCCTCAATCGCGGGTTTTGAGGCCTGATACAGCGCCCATGCCTCATCAAAATTGGTGGCGACAAACGGTACAGTGTCGAGGCCAAAGATCGGATCTTCCTTGGCATGCGCGCCCATGTAGCGGCCCCCGATAGGAACCTGCCCTGACCGCACGGCGCGCAGTATCTCGGACCCTTTATAGAGCGACCCCGCCGGATGCACGACAATCTCAAGCGCACCGGCTGAGTTGGCGGTCACGTCCTCGGCAAAGGCGATATAGGATTGCGAAATGAAGTTCTTGCCGGAATAGGCGGCCGGCATGTCCCACTTTTCTTGCGCCTGAGCCAATGTCGCCGCTGCTGATATCGCAAGCGCTGCAACACCGGTTTTCATGAATGGTCTAAGCATTTTTTATCTCCCTGAATGTTTGTGTTTTAGTCCACGATCACCAGATCGCGAGGGTATTGCGTCAGCACTTCGCAACCGGTCGCAGTGACGCGGATGCTGTCGCTGATGGCCATGCCGAAATCTTCGCGGAACATGGTCGGGATAATGTGAAAGGTCATGTTTTCCTGGATCATCAATGGATCGTCAGGACGGATGGCATAGATATGCCCCTCGGCCCAGTTGGGCGGAAAGCCGATCCCGATGCCATAGGCGACACGGCTTTTGAAAAACTTGCCCAGGCCCAGTTTTTCGATCCCGGTCCGACAGCGCCGATCGATTTCACCTGCTGTTTCACCCGGTTTGATCACATCAATCGCGGTTTCCAGAATACCAATCAGCGCATCGGCCGTAGCTTTCTGTTCATCCGTGGGTTTCCCAACCACGGCCGAGCGCGACATCATCACATGATACCGGTCGACGCAGCCCGCGCCCTCAAGCAAAACCACATCGCCGCGTTCGATCACCTTGCGTTTCCATAAGGCAAAACACAGGGCCGAGCGTCTACCGCTCACCACCATGGGCGGGTGTCCGATATATTCACTGCCTGCCGCGATGGACCCCTGATAGAGCGCCGCCGCCACGTCATTATCGGTGCACCCCGGCGCTATGGTTTTCAACGCCGCATCCATACCCGCCTCGACCGCGCGGGCCGCCTGTCGCATCCGGTCGATCTGAGCCGGGGTTTTGACGGGGCGGTATTGTTCGATCACTCCGTCCCAATCCTGAAATCCAACCGAATCCAACCCGGACAGGTGTCTGTAGTCGCGGACATTTAGATACCGGGTGCCTGTTTCCAATCCGATCTGACGTAAGCCCAGCCGTTCCAGAAATCCGCAAAGGACATCGATATGATCTTGCGTGTCCAGTACCGCCTCGACCCCGCCAATCGTTGGCAATGCAAGCGCCATGTCGCGGTTGACGACCCGCGTGATAACGGTGGGCAACCCTTCTTTGGGGACGAACATGCATTGAAATGTGAAATAGCCGATGGTTTGAAACCCGGTCAGCCAGAACATATTCTCGGGGTCGAACAGCAAGGCGCCTCCCAGCCCCCTGTCTGACAGATCCGCCTGGATCATGTGCAACCGAGCAGCAAAGTCAGAGGCATCAAACGCAAGTTCGCCCGGCCAATGGCCCGAAGTCTGGGCAGGGGCAGACAAGTCAGCAGCAAATTCGATCATGGCATGTTCATTCATTATCAACATTGCCAGACAGTTTGCGATTGATTTAGTATAATCTCAAATAACTTGTTTTACACTCAGACAGAGAAAAAGTTATGAATGCACGGCAAGTCGAGATTTTTCGGATGGTTATGCTGACCGGATCAGTAACAGAATCCGCAAAACGCCTGAACGTCAGCCAACCTGCAGTCAGCAAACAATTGCGTTTGTTGGAAGACGACGTGGGTTTTACCCTGTTTAGTCGCAACGGAAATCGTCTGCATCCCACAGATGAGGCCACCGCCCTGTTTGAACAGGCCGAGATGCTGTACCGGGGTCTGGATCAGCTTGATCGGTTTGCCGAGGATCTGCGCGAAAGCCGGCGTGGGATGCTCAGAGTTGCGGCAATGCCGCTGCTCTCACAAGGCTGGTTACCGTGCACAGCGGCGACTTTTCTAAGCGACCGGCCGGATGTTTCGCTGTCACTGGTCGCACGTAGCACCGATTGGATCGCCCGGTCTGTTGCCGCGGGGCGCTCTGATCTAGGTTTGGGCCTTTTCCGCAAGGATGAGTTGGGCGTGATACAAACCCCCTTGTTGCAATTGCCCTTAGTCTGTGTGTGCCCGAAGGGGCATCCGCTGGGCGGGCGGAAGCGGATCGAAGTTGACGATTTGGCGGGTCACGATCTGATTGCACCCTCGAATTTCGACCCTTTGCACCTGGCATTGCCGCAGCCATTGTCGCAAATAATATCGTCTCAACCGCGCAGATTAGAGGTGTTTACCACCCAAACCGCGCTGGAACTTGCCATGAATGGTGTTGGTATTGCTATCGTTGATGCTATGACCGCGCTTGAAAGGCCTTCAGACACAGTCGTCGTGCGACCGCTGGGTCAGAATATCGGTTTTAACATCGTACTTATGACCCCTAGACACAGGTCCAATTCGCGTCTGGTTCAGTCCATGCAGCAACAGCTTGTAAGTGATGCGCTCAGCGCTCAGGAGCGCGCGTTTCAATATGTTGCCGCGTGTGAAACATAACTTGTGTTTAGACTGATATAGAGAATTCTTGCATCTTATTATCCATTCGCCCACACATGATGCGCTGCCAGACTCGTTAGGATATGACATGGAGTTCACCACACGGCCTGACATCACCGGGCATTTTGGGATCGCAAGTTCAACCCACTGGCTGGCCAGTCAAACCGCGATGCGTATGCTCGAAATTGGCGGTAACGCCTTTGATGCCGCAGTGGCCGGTGGGCTGGTTTTACAAGTGGCCGAGCCACATCTGAACGGTCCTTTGGGTGAAGTGCCCATATTATTGCACCATGCCGACAGTGGCGCGACCCGCGTGGTGTGCGGGCAAGGCCCCGCGCCCGCTGGCGCAACGATTGACGCATTTCGCGCGCTTGGGATTGACCAGATCCCGGGCACGGGATTACTGGCTACAGCGATCCCTGGCGCGTTTGATGCCTGGATGCTGATGCTGCGCGACTATGGCACCCTCGATCTGTCAGAGGTGATGCAGCCAGCCATTGATTATGCAACGCATGGCGTGCCGATGACATTGAAGTTGATCAAGTCGATCACTCAGTTGCGGGGGTGGTTCGCTGCCGAATGGCCAGAAAATGCAGCGATTTACCTCGATAATGGTGACGTCCCATCGGCAGACAAACCACTGAAAAACCCCATCCTCGCGGATATGTACACCCGTATTTTACACGAGGCCACGGGCGCTGTGCAGGACCGGTCGGATCAAATTGAAGCGGCGCGCAATGTCTGGAAAACCGGCTTTGTCGCCGAAAGCATCGATCGGTTTTCTCGCACGACCACGCATCTGGATGTGACCGGACAGCGCAATGGCGGGCTGCTGACCGGTGAGGATATGGCGGGTTGGTCGGCCATTTATGAGGACCCCATCACGCTGAACTATCGCGGCCATACCGTTTGCAAGACCGGACCATGGGGTCAGGGTCCGGTGCTGTTGCAGGGGTTGGCAATGGCCGAGCAGTTTGAGGATCACCTGCGCGACCCAAACAGCGCTGATTTCTATCACACGCTGATTGAGATCATGAAGCTGACCTACGCCGACCGGGAAACCTATTACGGCGACCCGAATGTGGTACAGGTCCCGATGGCGCAATTGCTGGGGCGAGATTACGCACAAAGCCGCGCAGAACTGATTGGCGATCAGGCCAACAATACATGGCGACCCGGCGACATCCCCGGTTTCGGCCATCCCGTAGACTATCACAGCGCCGCCACTAAGGTATTTGACGCCAAGGCGCTGGCGGCGATGGGTCTGGGTGAGCCGACTTCCAAAAGTGAAAGCGGTAGCGGTGATCCGGGGCCCGCAACCGGTGATACCTGCCACATTAGCGTGGTCGACCGCTGGGGCAACATGGTGTCGGCCACCCCGTCCGGTGGCTGGATGGAATCCTCGCCCGTGATCCCAGAGCTTGGTGTGTGTCTGGGCACGCGTCTTCAGATGATGAGCCTAACGCCGGGTGCGCCCGACATGCTTTTGCCGGGTAAACGTCCACGCAGTACGTTGACGCCGACGATTGTTCTGAACGACGCTGGCAAGCCCTATATGGCAGTTGGCACCCCGGGTGGCGACAAGCAGGATCAATGGCAACTGGCGTTTTTGATCCGCCATCTGTTGTGCGGCATGTCCCCGCAACAGGCCAACGATGCGCCAGGGTTCAGCTCGACCCATTGGCCAGGCTCGTTCTACCCGCGCAACGCTGAGCCTGGGCAAATGAAAATTGAAGCCCGCGCGGGCCGCGAAATTATTGCCACGCTGAATGCCCGTGGCCACGTCGTCACCACAGCACCGCCTTGGTCAGAAGGATGGATTTGCAGCGCAATGATCACCGCTGAGGGAACGTTGTCTGGGTCTGCCAGTGCCAGAGGAATGCAGGCCTATGCACTTGGGAGATGATCAGAAAGCGTTGACTGCTATTTGGTAGCGAAAGGTGAGGAGAGCCCAAACTGGCTAATGCTGCACCGCGCATGACGGTCAACTTTGGCACGCGCGTATGGTCATGATTGTGAATGTCACAACCGAGAAAGTTGTTATCGGCTAGAAAAAATGCTTTGGTTTACCTTGGTAAAAAATCGAGTTCTTTAGGCAACTTGTCTGATGATTTATAAGGCGATCCAATTCAATCTGACCTTCGTCGAAGGCGAAGGCAATGTTGCAGACATGCCGACTCACGGCGGGATATACGCCGAAATTCATTGGCCAACCCGATCAATTCGTATTGGCGAAACCGGCAATTCGATGCGCGGACGTAACCGCTTGCATATGAGGTGGGCTGACAAACACCGCCACGGTACGCACAACGAGAAAGAAGCGGCTCGTCAAGGGATCATCGTCGATCTTGTGAGGGAATGGGGCTCTGAAGGTCTTGAGTACTACGTTATTACGGACGACCCGAGAGTGCGCGCAGATCGAGAAGTACGTGTCGATTGTGAAAGGCGATTGCATGAATGGGCACGAGTGCAAACGGAGTTCCGGAACATCAACACTCAGAAAGGCTACCGAACCCGAAACTAGTTTGCCGCTTTGGAGTTCGAACTGCATGGCTGTTTAGCGGAGAATATATCGGTCGCAATTCCCGCCCTAATAAGTCAGATGAGGATTGGTGCACACATAAGCAAGAGAGGCTAAATCGACATACAGTGGAAAATCAACAACGGCAGCATTGTCCCGCAGACCGTGAGTTTGACTGATGCTGAAATTTGCCCCGCAGCGAAAGTCCGGTTCGGTGAAGCTGCGTTGCAGCACAGACTGACCCTCCGAATGGCTAGTATGGGCCGTGAGACTCAGTGGGGCAGGCAGCAGCACTGCCTGCCTGAGAAGCACATTTGTTCTGTCATGCCGACGCCGTCTTGGGCCATTCTGCCTTCAACAGCCGTGCAAAGATCATCACATGCGTGACCAAAAGTACCGGGACAAAGAATGTTGGAATGAACCAAGTGGGGCCAAAGTAGTTAATTGCCTCGGCTTGGCGCAAGGCGTTCACCAGATCTACAGTACCAAGGATGTTGAAACCCCACACCAACGGAAGGGCGGCCACTGATCCCCATCGCAAAGCGATAAGCGCGGCGATTGCCAGAAACGCCGAGAGTAAATCGCCATAGCTGGCGCTGGTTGCAAACGCCTCGGGCAATCCTCCGTTGTTGAGATTTGGTACCATGAAGCTCATTCCGATGTGTCGGAAAGCATGCGGCAGCAGCAGGATTGAGAGCGCCGCCGCCGCCGACAGCCGTGCAAGCCAGGGTGCAACGTACCACGCCGCGATCAGAGCAAAGACAAGGAGACTCATCGCGAACTGAAGAAGGAATATCACTGTGGGCGTCATCTGATCGGTCCTTTCGATATGCGTTTGTTTACGTGAATTGGAGGTAGGCAGACCTTCACCCTCGAACCGCAGTTTGCGATACGCTCACCTCGGCCCGGATCGCCCCCAATGATGCGGCCGGAGCAATCTCGTGGGCTATTCCAGTGGCGACATCATAAAGCAAGGCTGAGACGGTGATCGCGTCCGGTACCTCCGATGCTACCCCTAGGCGCTTGATGTCTGCGAAAAGGTCGCTTTCCTGATCCGTGATCGCGTACTCGGACACATCTATCCCAAGCTTTTTCAGCAGCGCGTCCTGAAGGTCTGGATTGGACAGCCGCTGGGCTCCACATTGTGTGTGCTGCATCAGGATTACGTTGAACGCCTGTTCGCGGCCCTCCGTCATGACGCTCACCAGAAAGGCGAGGGTGGCGATTTCTTCGATTGCGGCGCGTGTAACCCGTCCGCCATTGTTTCGGATTACAACCGCATCACCAAGCTCCAGCCCGAGGATGTGCGCGGGATCGACCCGGGCATCGCCGCAGGTCAGAACAACCGTTCGCAACTTTGGCAGGATCGGCAGGTTAGCACTGTCAAAGCCCGCCGCGAATTCTTGGTTTCGAGTGATAAGTTCGTCCTGAATGTTCATTCAGAGGTCCTTTCGTCTTGGGGGACAATCCTTCGTCTTGCGTAGTGTCAGGCGACACGCATCGGTGCGGTCTTTCCGGCGGTGGGCTGGTGACTTTCCGCCCACGCGGCGTCGTCTTGGCAATACGACGGGGACGAAAGCTGTACATAGTCTCGCTGCATCTGGGCGCGATCAAGATCGAAGGAGCGCGTCGTGAGGATCTTCAGAAAGCTGCCGATCGCGCCTATGCTGCGGGACAGGCTGCGCACTAGGTCCGGTTGATCAGCGACCTTGCGCCGTACAATGCTTTCGAAGGCTTCAGGTTCGTGCCCGCTGACTTGGAACACGTCTTCGGTTGGGGCGTTCACCGCGAATGCGCCTCGCCTGTACTCTTCTGAATAGATTGCAAGCTGGGTGACTGCCGCTTCCGAATAGTTTGCTGGGCGCAGGGCTTTCAGCGCCTTGACCATCATATGCTCGGAAATGTCGACATAACGTACTCGCCGCCCCAGCGCGCGGCCCATTGCTTCAGCGATCTCGTTGGGTGACAACAGCGTTGGGCCCGTGGGACGATATGTCTTGCCTGCATGGTGTGCCGGATCCGTCAAGGCACCGACAACCACGCAGGCAATGTCTTCGTTTGAGGGGGCGGCATTCTTCTTCACGTTGCCGTCGCCGAGCGGCATCGTGAACTGCCCAAGATGGGCCGCCATGCCCAGTACCATCAGGTAGTTTTCGGCAAACCAGCCGACATTCACCGTGGTCACAGACATCTCGGGACGCATGCCGATCAGGATGTCGCCCAGATAGACTTCGCGTGTAAACAGGGATGGGTGATCCACGCTGGAAAGCCATTGGCTTAGCGTAACGACGTGTTCAATCTTTGCTTGGTAAGCCGCAGCAGCAAATACCGCGTTGAAGTGCAGCCCGTTGGGTGCCGTCGGGGCGCATTGATAAGCCCGCTGCACGCCATTCATGGCCTTGCGCATGTCGCTCAGGGAATACTGGTCACCCACGAACAATTCAGCACCAGCGCGCTCAAGTAGGTCAGAACGATGATCTCTCCGCCGTATGAACGCACGGACAGGGTAAGCTTTTGCTTTGAGCTGAAGCGCGACTTGCAGCCCGGTCTTACCGCTTGCGCTTGTGACGAGGATCTTGGGCTTGGCAGGCACGGGCACACTCCTTTAGATGATACTTGCAATCTATAATTTAGATGATACATGTAATCTTAAATGTCAACCCCGTCTGGGAGCGCGAAAATGCCGAGGATGTCGGAAGCGGAAAAACAGCGCAGTCACAACAGGATACTGGATGCTGCAGCGCAGTTGTTCCGCGAACGCGGGGTCGAAGCGACCAGCGTCGCTGACGTCATGAAGGCAGCCGGAATGACACATGGCGGTTTCTACCGGCACTTCGAGTCGAAAGAAGATTTGATCGCAGCATCCTTCCGGCACGCGGTCGACGATGTGGTTTCAGACATGGAGCGCGAAGAAACCAGCGAAGGGCGAAAGAAGGAGCGCCAAGGCTACATAGCTAAGTATCTTTCCCAAGCTCACGCTCAAGATAGTCGGAACGGATGCCCGTTGGCGGCGATGGGTACAGAGCTTGCTCGCACAACGGGCGCGCCCCATCAAGTGGGCGCACAGGCGTTAGATCGCATGGCGGCCCTTTTGCAGGACACGTCGGAAACCGGTTCGGGTCAGGGCTTAGCTGCGATGGCGCTCTTGATGGGCACGATTACCCTGGCTCGTCTGACGGGATCCGAAGAAGAGGCAGACCGAGCGCTGGAAGCAGGGCGCACAGCCATAGGTTTGCTTCAGGACTATTGGCCGAAAGAAAGATCCTGACTGTGGCAAAGTATCCAGAGAATTTGACGGCTATGTTTTGGTTTGCCGTCACCCGCTATTCGTCAATGCTGCAAGGTGCACGAACGGCAGCAATGCTCAGGCTGCGCTGCAGCGTCGAGTGGTGAGGCAAACGGCTGGTTAGGGCCGTGTGCTAATTCAATGTCATCTAGCCTAAATGGCCGATGCTGTGTGCATGACGATTACCTCTGGCCCCATCTACAACCGGTATGCTGTACAATCTAGGACAAGATTGCTATTTGGCCTATTCCTGCAATCATTGCAAACTTCAGACTAGAAAGGTGGTGTGAACCACATGCAGGTTAGTGTTCGCGACAACAATGTCGATCAGGCCCTTCGGGTTCTTAAGAAAAAGCTCCAGAAGGAAGGCGTTTTCCGTGAAATGAAGCTCAAGCAACATTTCGAGAAGCCGTCCGAGAAAAACGCGCGCCAGAAAGCTGAAGCGATCCGCCGCGCCAGAAAGCTGGCACGTAAGAAATTGGAACGCGAAGGATGATGTAATCATTCCTCGACGCCGAAAAACAGCCCCCGTTGTCTGATGGCAGCGGGGGTTTTACGTATCAACGGGCTATTTGGGCTGAGAGCACTACAAATTAGCTTCATGCAGCACGCGTTTTGCATAGCCGAGAACGCAGACTCTGTTCACGGATGAAGAGCCATCCCGCGAAAACACCCCCGCGCGCATTATCCTTTCTGCGCAGAGTCAGTCGAAGTAGCCTACCAGCGGGCGGGCGGCGCGGAAGATTTCAATCAGCAGATCGATTACCTCGTCTTCAAGCATCAGAGCGTCCGGCAAGTCTTTGCGGCATCCCAGGCCAGCCATTTTCAGATAGGGCGCGGCGGGGTCGTTACTTGCAAAGCCTTCCGGCACAGTGCCCAACGCCTTTCGCGTGACAATTCCGTCTGGGAAAGTCTTCTTAAACTCTGGGTCGTCCAAGATGGCTGTCAGGCCGCTCGGATCATTGATCAAACGCGTCTGCATTCGGACGAGCGCGTCCTTGGAGGGTTTGAAAAGTGCAGCTCCTGCGTAGCAATTTTCTGGCTCGATGTGGAGATAGTATCCGAAGCTTTCTTCGGGATTACTAGCATAGGCAAAAACATCCACGTCCGAGCGGTATAGAGCACGCCCGATGCGGTCTCGTGGTTCCTGAAAGAATTTGGTGTAGCTTCGCTTCGGTTTGATCCCCGCCTCAGCCACGAAAGGATCAAAGCGATCAGCATAGTCGTGCAGTGTCATTGCGATACCAGAAAAATTGCGCAAGGCGTCATCGCGTTCTTCGCGGTGTTCGTCCATCCAGGCTTTCCGGTTGTTCATTCCGAGATCCGCAAGGAACGCAAATGTTTCTGGCTCTACCACGGGCGCAACTCCTGTTTCGCAGTTGCCAAGAGGCTCGCCTGCGTTCCCATCGCACTCTTGTAAGGCTTATTCAGAGCAACCGCCGCAACAATCCGACAGGCTTTCGGTGCGGATGTCGAGCTGATCATTCCGCCGCCGAAGAACGCCGTTCCCGGAGAGTGCGCCGCACGCAACACCCATATCGACATGATCGTCAAGGGCGGTCGTATGGCCTGGCAGAAGGCCACTGGCTATGGCCAAAGATCACGCGGCGAGGCCCAGATCGGGCGTTACAAACAAGTCTACGGATCAGAGCTGCGCAGCCGCAAATTGGAGACCCAGACAACCGAAACCAAGATCGCTGTCAAAGCTCTCAACCGCATGACCCATCTCGGTCGTGCGACCTATGAACGTGTCGCATAACGAACTGGGGAAGGGGGCAAATGCGGCCCAAGCGCTATTCGTGCAACGCGGTCCTTGCAATGCAGGAGCAATGGTATGGCCCCCGCCGCCCTCGGGCGGCGTATCTTTGAAGAGAAAGATGGAGGATCATATCATGCAAATCAAAAGGATCGGCCTTGACCTAGCTAAGTACGTATTTGAAGTCCATGCAGTCGGTGTTGATGATGAAGTCGTTTTGCAAAAGACCCTTCGGCGAGATGCTGTTGCACAGTTCTTCGCCGAGTTATCACCCTGTATCGTTGGTATGGAGGCCTGCTGTGGATCACATTATTGGGCGCGGGTTTTGACGGAATTGGGGCATGAGGTGCGTTTGATCTCGCCCCAGTTTGTGAAGCCGTATGTCAAATCCAACAAGAACGATTGGAACGATGCCGAGGCGATTTGTGAGGCCGTCGGCCGACCATCAATGAGGTTCGTGCCACCAAAATCTGCCGAACAGCTTGAGATCCAGGCCGTTCATCGCATTAGGGGCGATGAGGTGGAAGCAAGCGGAAATCCATCGGGGCTCGCGGCAACGAGTTATCGGGCCGCCCTAAGAAGCCGGATATACATCAGCAATCGCGACCTCGAAACCAGAACCAAACAGACCGTTGCAATAAGGCGGGGTCCATATACATCCACACAGGACATTCGCCCCTGATCCTCGGGCTCCAAATGCATTTGAGATTCCAATAAAATCCTAGGTCATGGGCCGAAGGCTAACATCGATCAGCGCACGTCTGCCATTTGCACATTATTTTAAGTTACAACGCCAGAACTACCGCAGCGCTTACGAGCGTGTTCCGCGGCAGGCTGCGCGGGGAAGATCCAACAAACTACATGGAGGGCTAAGGTGAGCACGAGATCGTCCAGTTCTTTGGTGACTTTTTCAAATCCGTTCTCTTTGTCCGGCTACCCGGATGAACTTCCTGCGGGCGAGTATGAAGTCGTTGTTGAAGAAGAACTTCTACAGGGCTTGAGTTTTGAAGCATATCGAAGAACCGGAACCTACCTGACAGTTCAGAGCAAAGGCAGCAAGTCAGGCCGCACAGAAATGCGCCCAATTGACCCAAAAGATTTTGAACTGGCGTTCAAGCACGACCAGGCCTTGGCCACATAAATATTGACAGCGAGGCGGCGCTTTCCCCGCAGGAGGAATAGATTATGAACACGCCCGAATGGCTTAAACCCGGAATCTACGGTGCCCTGATCGGAGGGGTTTTCGTAGGCGTCGTTGGATTTTCTTGGGGTGGATGGATGACCGGCAGTAACGCGGACAAGATGGCCAACGCCATGTCCCGCGACAATGTAATCGCTGCGTTGGTTCCGGTCTGCGTCGATAAGGCGAGAACTGACGCTCAACGCGCCGAAAAAATAACAACAATCAAAGAGGCTTCTTCTTTCAAGCAGAAGGATGCCCTCATGGAGGCAGGCTGGGCAACTGTACCGGGATCTCAAACCCCCAACAAAGATCTGGCACAGGCCTGTATCGAGGGGCTGAACCTGGATGGATCGTAACTCAATCACTCATCATTCGAACAACGCCGTTAGCACCAGGGCAAATCGAAAAAAACAGCACTGGTGTTGCGCTCACTTGATGACTGCGTTGTTTGTTGTCGTCTTCAGCAGTTTGGCGGGCTCCTTTATCTCATCAAGTCCCGCATCGGCCAAAACAAATTCGATCCCGGATAACGCGCATCTCAAAAAGTATGGCGACGGTTGGGAATGTGATTTGTCCTATCGGTTGAAAGGCGAAGAATGCGTGGCCATTGTCGTGCCGGGAAATGCCTACCCCACAAACAGAACCTATGGCTCAGGGTGGGCATGTATGCATGGCTTTGTTGAAGTTGGTGGCACCTCATGCACTGAAGTGATTGTGCCTGAGGGTGGATATCTCGATCCATCAGGTGAGAGGTGGCGATGCCTGCGGGGGCACATAAGAGTAGACGATAGCTGCCAGAAAATTGTCGTGCCGGATAATGCTTACCTGACGAACAGCACTTATGGATCTGCATGGCGTTGCAACCGTGGCTACGAAATCGACGGAGAAGCATGCGTGGCAGTAGCAGTGCCGGAAAACGCTTTTCTGAACGCATCAACCAGCGGGCGTCCGTGGACGTGCGAGCGTGGGTATTTTGAGCGCGACGGAAGGTGCGATACCGTTTTTGTGCCTGAAAATGCTTTCTACGATGACGCGATCCATGGAGTTGGATGGAAATGCGAACGTGGCTACGAGGCGTCCGGTGATTACTGCAATGCAATCGAGCTACCGGCAAATGCCCATATCGACCGATCCGGCAATGGGTGGCAATGCCACAAAAACTATCATCGATCAGAAGGGCTGTGCGTTCTGAACGAATGAGGTTTCAGACAGAGAGCCCACATTTCCAATCTTCACAATTTGTGCCCGTTCTTACCAAGGACAGCGCGTTTCACACTCCAAAAAGGAACAAATATGAAACCCGTACCCATTGCGTCGGATGCCAAGCAGTTCATTGCCAGCGATGCGCAAAAGCTGCCGCCTGAACAAACAGTTTTTCCAGAGCTTCACCGCAAGACACTTGTGACAGATACACCGACTGCAATCGTGTATTGCGAAGGAAACTTCGCAAAGATCGATGGCAAGACAGCTAATGGTCTCGTTCGACATTCACAGGCCTATCGCGTTCTTTCGGTGATCGACAGCACGTATGGCGGTTGTGATAGTGGCAAAGTGCTTGATAATGTCGCAAATCAGGTTCCCATCTTCGATGATCTTGATGCCGCCGTCGCTAATGAAGCTACGATCCCCGACACGTTTATTTACGGAATGGCGCCGGCCAGCGGCAGAATGTCCCTTGAGGATCGCGAAGTTGTTGTGGATGCGATAACGCTCGGAATGAACATCGTCAGTGGGCTGCATGAATTTCTTAGCGATGACAAAGAGCTCGCCGGATTTGCCAAAATTCACGATGTCACGATACGCGACATTCGCAAGCCGCGGCCCAATCCCGACCTGCGCCTGTTAGATGGCAGTATTGGAGACGTCCAGGCGATCCGAATCGCGGTGTTCGGCACCGATTGTGCAATTGGAAAGCGTACAACCGCGACAATCCTGACAAGCGCACTTAACGCGCATGGGATCAAAACAGTTTTGGTCGGCACCGGCCAGACAGGTTTGATGCAGGGCGCCAAGTATGGTGTCGCGATGGATTCTGTGCCGCCGCAATTTTGTTGTGGCGAACTTGAGCGCGCTGTTGTTGCTGCATCTGAAGGTGAGCGCCCCGATGTCATAGTGATCGAGGGCCAGGGCGCGCTCAGCCATCCGGCCTTTTGCACATCAGCCTTCATTCTGCGAGGCAGTCAGCCACATGCGGTTATTCTTCAACACGCGCCTAAACGAAAACGTCGATGCGACTTCCCAAACATGGCTATGCCCGACCCTTGCGATGAAATCACCCTGATCGAGGCTTTTGCGAATACAGAGGTAATTGGAATGACGATCAACCACGAAGGAATGAATGAGGTTGAGATTTCAAAGGCCATCACAGACTATAACTGCAAATTGTATCTCCCGGTCACTGACGCATTGAACCGTCCTCCAAAAAACTTGGTGAATATGGTTCTATCTGCCTTTCCGCGCTTGCAGCCCGTACCTATAACGACGATTGAATGAGCAAACCGCGTATCGACATTGATCTGGACAAAATTCGGTACAACACACGGTTCCTTGTTGATCGCCTTAGACCCCGCGGAATTACAGTTACAGGCGTGACAAAAGCCGTGTGCGGTCATCCTGGGATTGCGAATGCTATGCTTGAAGGTGGCGCGACAGGGCTGGCGGACGCGCGGATCAGCAATGTCATACGTATGCGCAATGCTGGAATCTCGTGCTCCATTTCCTTGATCCGAACACCCATGCTGAGCCAGGTCGCGCAAGTCGTTGATAACTGCGATGTAAGCTTCAACACAGAGATGGACATTATCGCCAGCCTGGCCGTCAATGCGCTGGGAAAGAACACTACCCACAATATTATCCTGATGGTGGAAATGGGGGACATGCGGGAAGGCATCTTGCCTGAACGCCTTGAAAGCACCGTATCTCAAGTCCTTAAAATGGAGGGGATTTCTCTAAAGGGGATTGGCGCAAATTTCGCCTGTCTGGGTCATGTGGCACCCTCTGCAGAAGCAATGGCATTGCTTTCATCGCTTGCCATCGACACCGAGCGCGCGTGTGGACCCCCTCTTGAAACTGTGTCAGGCGGCGGCTCTGCAAATTTGCTATGGGCGTTTGGCAACGGGGCAACCGGAAAGATCAACAACCTGCGTCTGGGTGAGGCCATCCTGCTGGGTACCGATCCCGTTTCGGGGCACGCGATCGACGGGCTTTACACAGATGTTTTCACGCTGAGGGCGGAAGTGATTGAAACGAAGACAAAAGCAAATCCCCTGCAAATGGCTTTTCCCGTGCCTTCAATGCAGTGTGTGACTTTAGACAGCCCTTCGAACGCTCGGTCGATCTTGGCCATTGGACTCCAGGACATCGATGCGGCGGGTGTTATATTCCCTGCTGGCGTTACGTTCGTCGGAGCCACCAGTGATCATATCGTTGTTGAAACCACCAATTGCCAGCTTCGCGCTGGTGGCGAGATGAAGCTGAAAATGAAGTACAGCGCGCTCTCACGCGGCATGGCTGCATCCGATGTTGCAAAGATCTACCGTGGTGCTAGCGCCTTGGCAGAATGCACCGCTGCGAACAATGATCGCCCATATTCGAAGTTAACGTAGCGCACCAAGGTTGTCGCCGCCTAAGTTCAACTTCAGTCAACCTTCTTATTCTGCGGCCTTAAGTAGTAAATGAGGCCTCCAATCCCTATATTGGAGGTAGCCGCATTCACTTTCCACACCCCATCTGGGCATGAAAGTGTTGCGGACAATCAAAGGATCAAAATGATGTCTTTCAAAGACCTGACGACCAGAGCGGCTGCCGCACTGAAGGAAAACGATGTGGACACGCCGAAAAAAGAAGTTTCGTCTGAAGCGCCTGACGTCGCCCCCGAAAAACCAAGGCCTAAACCTCAAAGTTAAAAATACCCTGCAGGGAGTGGGTGGTTTGTTCTTGTCTGCATCTCCGAGTGAGCGGTATCAGCAAAGGAGAACTACCCAAATGCACCAGATAATCAGCAAGGCAATCGCAGTCTTTTGCAGATCGTTTTCTTTCCCTGGCTTTGATGAAATACTCCCGGCGGGTGAATACGACATAGAAACTGATCTTTCCGCACCACCAGATTATTTGGACCCAGAAGCCTGGAAGGCATCGGTGCTAATCCGTCTGTTTCCACGGAAATCTCACCCCGGCCTGGCGCGTACCTTGACCGTTTCTCTTGCTGATTTGGACAGTGCACGCGCAAAGGACAAGTTGTCTTCAAAGGAGTTGTAGCAGTTCCTGCTCGACCAACTTTTGGCCGATCCGATGGTGCAACTGATCATGGAAGCTGATGGTGTGTCTGAGACTCAACTTCGGCACCTCTACTCGGACTCGCTCATTTCCGAAGCAGACGACAGATCATCAAGTCAACGAGCCCTACGGGAAGTGTGCGGGCGCGGCTCTCGGTATGCCTTCGCTGTCCAAGCTGCCGAGAATGAAGGAATGCCGGTTCGTCCTAATAAAACCCCTCGGATTGTAGGCCGTCCCAACGGGCAGTCTGAACCAGGCAGTTCCTTCAACCTCAAAGCATAGGGTGAACTTTATTGGTAGTTTCTATTCCAGCCGCGGAGTTAATCAAATAGAAATCGAGGCTAAGAACTGATGGAAGACCCCGACAACGAAACAGATGCGATCATAGCCCGCGCTCACAATGACGTGCCGCAAGAACGCGCATGCCTACGTTGCAGAACTCCGTTCTGGAGCGAAGGGTTCGGAGAGCGGATTTGTCGGCGCTGCAAAGGACTGAACGCGTGGCGAAATGGCGTATCGGTAACCCCCGGACTTGCTCGGCGTCGCTGATAAACCGACGACAGCGTAATCGGCTAGTCTGGGCATATGTCATTTGATGTTATTGTGCATTTAGCCTTTTCAACCTGGTTCTTCTTCCCAGCCTGTTCGTTGGTTTATTATTGTCAGGAGTGTTGATGCTTCTGAAGGCCAAGCCTTGTTTAAGGCTCCCCCGAAACCTATTTATACAATGCCAACGTTTTTCTTTTTCGACCTGCTGTCTCCCAAAATCGGCGTTCAGTCTTTCGATTCAGACCGACCGCGCCGATCCGCCGCAATAGTGTGGGCGGCTGATATTAGGAGACTTACACCATGGCAAATGGCACCGTGAAATGGTTCAACTCAACCAAAGGTTTTGGCTTTATTGCGCCTGAAAACGGCAAGGGTGACGTATTCGTACACATTTCGGCGCTTGAGCGGTCCGGCATCAGTGAGCTGAAAGATGGCCAGAAGGTCACTTTTGATTTGGAAGCTGGTCGTGACGGGCGCGATAACGCCGCCAACCTGGCGCTCGCCTGAACGTCTCACGGGCACCCTTGTTGGTGCCCGTTTGAACCTTTGGCTCCGAAGAGAGACTAGAGGGCACTAGGTTGAAACCTCAGGACTGGACCAGAGTTCTCGCACAATATCGCGCGCCAGACACCGGACGCAGTGTTTTCGAGCTGACAATCACTGTCGTACCTTTTGTAGTGCTTTGGATTGCTGCGTGGCAAGCATTGTCCATCAGCGTCTAGGTTGCATTTTCGCTGGCCATATTGAATGCCGCATTTCTGGTGCGACTGTTCATAATCATGCACGATTGTGGTCATGGATCATTTTTCAGGAGCCGTCGGCTTTGTAATTGGACTGGCCGTTGTCTGGGTGTTCTGGCGCTCACACCTTACGATGTCTGGCGCCGGACCCATGCAATTCACCACTCTTCAACAGGTAATTTGGATCGGCGGGGTACCGGTGATCTACCGACGTTGACAGTCGACGAGTATTTGAACCGAAAATGGGTTGGGCGTGCCTTGTACCGCCTGGTCCGGCACCCGGTATTCATGTTTGGTGTTGTCCCCATCTTCGCGTTTTTTGTCCAAAACAGGCTGCCTGTCGGGTTAATGTACGCCGGGTGGCGATATTGGCTAAGTGCCATGGCCACAAATGCTGCGATCGCTTCTGTATTAGGCGTAATCTACTGGGTCGGAGGAGCGGATGTGTTGTTGTTTGTGTTTCTCCCAACCATGATTGTTGCGGCTTCAATCGGTGTCTGGTTATTCAACATCCAGCATCAATTCGAGCACACAACTTGGGAACACGAGGCGCATTGGAAACTTCAGCATGCTGCATTTTACGGCAGCTCTCATTATGCCTTATCTGCTCCTCTTCGCTGGATCACTGCGAATGTAGGTGTGCACCACGTTCATCACGTGGCCAGCCGGATACCTTTTTACCGGCTTGAAGAAGTGTTGCGCGATCACGCTGAACTCGCCGATTGTCAGCGCATTACGCTCTACGAAAGCCTGCACTGTGCGCGGCTGCACCTTTGGGATGAAAGCCGTCAACGTCTGTCGACGTTTTCTGAGGCATTGTCGAACGCCAAACACGCATAAAACTCAATGTAGTCTGGCGCATACGAGGTATGCTTCGATCGACCGTGATGGAGTGGATACCCCCGCTATACGGCGTCGCAATGTGCCAGAATGGTGAAGTATCACCAAGCAACGAGGAGGGCATCCATGGACGATGTTACACTAATTGGGGTCGACCTTGCCAAGCGCGTTTTTCATTTGCACGGGGCTGCCAGAAATGGACCGGTTGTATTTCGCAAGAAGCTGTCTCGGGCGCAGTTCAGTCGCTATATGGAACGTCACCCACGCTGCATCGTTGCGATGAAGGCCTGTGGTAGTGCCCATCATTGGGGTCGGTTGATTGCAGGGTTTGGTCATGAGGTGCGGCTGGTTCCACCTGTCTATGCCAAGCAATATGTGAAGCGACACAAAAATGATACAGCGGACGCCGAGGTGATTGCCGAAGCGGCTTCACGTCCGACGATGCGATTTGTTTCAGTGAAATCTCAGGCGCAGCAAGCTCAAGCCATGGTATATCGCTCGCGCGACATGCTGGTCCGGCAACGCACGCCCATTCCCAAATGCACCGCAGTCAGACCAGTTTTGAACACCAGTCACGAGCGCCAATGCCGCGGAGCGGCTTCGTCCTTGGGCCGTGCGCGACAGTCAGGTTTTGTCTGAAAAAGGTGAAGTTGTACTGCCTGTCGATGACCGCTCTAAGCCCAAAGCGGAACCCCTTTTTCTCGATGTTTTCACGTTGAGTTCTATTGTTCTCGATGCCCGCACAGGCTCCATCGCCGTATTTTAGAACCGCTGGCTCCCACGACCCTCAACCCGAGTGAATAGACGTTTTGCATAGATAATCTCTGGTTACGGGAACAACCATCTGACCTCTGCTTAACTGAAATTGAAAGACTACCATGCCCTGTTCCGAAAAGGCCGCCTCGGACACGAGCAGATAGTATCGCCACATTCGCAGAAACCGATCATCGTAGAGGTCGCGGATCGTTTCCAGATTGGCCTCGAATTTCTCCTGCCAACATTGAAGCGTTCGCGCGTAGTGGCCGCGCCAGACTTCAACATCTGTGGCCACCAAGTCCTGCTTTTCAATCTCTTTCATGGCTTCGGACATTGATGGTGCATATCCACCAGGAAAAATGTATTTGTGAATCCATGGCGATGTTCGACCGGGTGCGGTGGATCGACCGATTGTATGCACCAATGCGACGCCATCCGGTTTCAGATTCTCACGCAGCTTGCGAAAAAAAGTTGGATATTGGGGCCGACCAACATGCTCCATCATTCCGACCACAACGATACGGTCAAATTCTTCGTTGACGTCCCGATAGTCGATCAGGCGGAATTCGACCATATTCCCGACACCGGCCGCTTCGGCTCTGCTTTTTGCATATTCCAACTGCACTTTGGACAAGGTCACACCAACCACCTTTGCTCCATAGTCTCGCGCCAAGGTAATTGACATGCCGCCCCAACCACAGCCGATATCCATCACTGTCATTCCTGGTTCGATTAAGAGCTTCTTGGCTATGTGCGCCTTCTTTGCTACCTGGGCCTCTTCGATGCTTTGCACCGGATCTGAGAAATAGGCGCAGGTATATTGAAGGTCCTGGTCAAGAAAAAGTTCATAGAGATCAGCGGAAAGGTCATAATGATGTTCTACATTTCTGCGCGCGATATGAACGGGATTATACTGTGCGATACGTCTAAGTGACTTGCGCAGCCCTGTGACCGACGTGCCGTAACGCCCACCACCATAGTTGTTTGCATTGCGCACAAATAGCGAAACAAAGCCGCGTAAATCGTTTTGCGAAATTATGAGAGTCTCATCCATATAGGCTTCGCCCAAGGCGAGATCGCCGTTCATTACCAATTTGCGCGGAAGCGCTTTGTCGTGGAGGGTTATGGCTGAACTGGGCCCTTTTCCGCGGCCATAGGTGCTGCAACGCCCATCCGGCCAAGTCACCGCAAGCTCACCTTCTTGGATGATCTTGGTCAAAAGGCGGTCAAGCAATGACACCCACAATGTGACGTCCTCCAATGCTTCCACGATTAGACTACACTCCATGGCAATCGCACAAGTTGAAGGAGCAAGTTATGTCCGCTTAGTCCGCAGAGCGGTCGGTCGTGCGCGTAGATAATGCCACATTGAATAGGTAGGTTCTCAAATACTCGCCGATGATCGCCGCGCGAGCACAATCGAAAAGGCGCCCTGCGCTGAATTCCTGGCGCATGGACCGGACTTAATTGCGTGTTCGCGGCAATTGGATGCGCCTTAATCGAACTGTCGATAAAGCAGGTGACAGGGAACACCCATGATTTCGTGCTGCCTGAGCGATGGAACGGTCCCGCAGCAACCAAGTTCTTTGCCAAAGCGTTGTCGTCAATCGGAAGCCCTGGCAAAACCGTAATCGATAAGAGCGGAGCCAACGCAGCAGGAATTCAAGAAGTGAACAGGTTTCTGAAGCGATTTGGTTGCCCGGCTAAAGTACAGACAATAAGGTCGAAACTCCTGAATAACCTGATCGAGCAAGAACATCAGTTCATAATACAGCGTCTTCGGCGCATGTGTGTGTTCAAATCCATCGCATCCGTGTCCGCTAAGCTGGATGGTATCGAAGTCGTCCATATGATCCGAATAAAGCAGTTCTCTAGCGCTACAACTTCGGGCTTTCAGTTGTTTGCTGAGATCGCTGGATAAATGTGTCCAGCAAGTCGCTAACTCTGGCCGTTCTAAAAGTTAGCAACACAACCGTTCAGCACCCGAAAGAGCGACGATTGCAGATAGTTTTCGAGCGAGAGGACTGTTTTCGCTTGTTTTTATTGGGTACTCCAAGTGCGACGAAAATTTCATGAGAAAATTCGACGCGAAGCTGCTTTCAATCAGTCCAACATGCAGAAAATTCTGCAACGATGGTTGAATTCATCGGGCCCAATTTTGGTCCTGATGAATTCACGCAACAGGAACGGCCCATGATGTCTGACCCAACAGAATTTGCAGGAATGGCGGCACTCTCGACCAGTGAGGCACCGTCGCTCTCCTTGAACAATCAAAAAATTGCTTCCGGAACGCCATGTCACGAGGGTATTACGCGCCGCGGCGACGGCTCACGAAAACGCTCCAACAATAGGATTGGAAACAAAATGCCATCAGGCCGTTGCTGATTTGATTAACGCGATCATAGTCACCAAAAACACGGTTCGATTTTTGTGACACCGCGCGGTAGTGGTTTGGCTCCCCGACCTTTGAAGTGGATCCGAAAAAGAAACCGCCACCGCTCCCGCCCGAATGAAACTCGCCCGATCAGCACGCCTCCGTCCAGTGCTGTTCTGCTCGGCAAACCTTAACAAAGAGCGCTTCGAGGCCATTCACTCGACGTCGCCTTTTCGACGAAGACGAAAAGACCATGGACCAGTCGGTCTTTTCCGACGCGGCAGACCATCATCCAATCCTTGTCTCAGGGAGTTCCCGACATGTCCGCCAAAGACGTCAAATTCAGTGCTGATGCGCGCAGCCGAATGCTAACAGGGATCAACATGCTGGCGAACACCGTCAGGATCACTCTTGGTCCAAAAGGTCGTAACGTCATTTTGGACAGATCCCACGGTGCCCCGCGTATCACCAAGGATGGCGTTACTGTTGCCAAAGAATTCGAGCTTCCGGATCACTTTGAAAACATGGGAGCCCAGATGGTGAAGGAAGTCGCGTCCCGCACCAACGAAGAGGCTGGCGACGGCACAACCACTGCTACCGTTCTGGCTCAGGCGATCGTCAAGGAAGGGATGAAGGCCGTTGCCGCTGGCATGAACCCGATGGATCTAAAGCGAGGTATTGAACAAGCCGTCAGGGTCGTCGTCGCAAAGATCAAGGACCTGTCCCGACCGGTTGGCGACAGTGCTGAAATTGCGAAGGTAGGGGCCATCTCCGCCAACGGAGATGTAGCGATTGGCCGTCAGATCGCCCATGCGATGGCTGCGGTCGGCACTGAAGGCGTAATCACGGTTGAAGCGAGCAGGGGATTGGACACCGAAACCGAAGTGGTCGAAGGTATGAATTTCGATCGCGGTTACCTTAGCCCATATTTCATAACAAATGTGGTCAAGATGAGTGTAGAGCTGGAAGACTGCGTTATCCTGTTCCACGAGAGCAAGTTGTCGTCTCTTGCCGACATGGTGCCGTTGCTCGAAGCAGTCATGGAAGCCGAAAAGCAGCTTCTGGTTGTTGCCGAGGACGTGGAGGGCGATGCGCTGGCCATGCTTGTGGTCAACAAGCTTCGCGGCGGATTGAAAGTTGCCGCTGTGAAGGCGCCTGGGTTTGGGGATAGCCGCAGGGAGATGCTGGAGGACCTCGCGATCCTGACGGGCGGTCAAGTGATCTCGACCGATTTGGGGACCAAGCTTGAAACCGTCACGCTGGACATGCTCGGTGCCGCAAAGAAAGTCGTCATCTCAAAGGATGATACGACCGTCATTGATGGCGCTGGCGACAAATCAGCAATCACTTCGCGGGTCGCCCAGATTCGCTCCCAAATCGAAGATACGATGTCCGACTACGAACGGGAAAAGCTGCAGAGTCGTCTTGCTAAACTGACAGGCGGGGTCGCCATCATCCGGGTCGGAGGGGCCACGGAGATTGAGGTAACGGAACGCAAAGACCGGGTTGACGACGCGTTGAACGCCACTCGCGCGGCGGTTCAGGAAGGTGTTGTTCCAGGCGGTGGTGTTGCGCTGCTCCATTCAGACAAAGCGCTTGCGACCCTTAAAGGTGCCAACTCCGACCAGGATGCCGGTATCAGGATCGTCCGGCGATCAATCCAGGCACCGCTGCGCCAGATTGTCGAAAATGCCGGCGTGGACGGATCGGTCGTCGCGGCAAAGATCATCGAAAGCGAAAACCCATCCTTCGGGTTCGACGCTCAAACGGAAACTTATGTCGACATGCTGACAGCGGGGATCATTGACCCCACCAAAGTTGTCCGGGTTGCTCTGGAAGATGCGGCGTCGATTGCAAGCCTTCTGATCACAACCGAGGCGATGGTCGCACAAAAACCCTACAGGTCTGGAACTGCATCAGATTTGGGACCCTTGAGGGCGTGACGCAGGTCTTTTGACCCAACGACGGGACCACCTCAATGCAGTCGGTCGATCTGTAACATGCAAACGTATTGAGAGAAACCAACCTGAAAGGAACTCAGATGTCGAAAGGTGACAAGAGGCGCGGCAACCGCGAAGTTAAAAAGCCAAAGAAAGCAAAGGAAAAAATCGTGGCGACGGCCGACTTCTCAAAGGGTCAGAAGCCGGTCAAGATAGGGAGTAAGAAAAAGTAATTTTCATAGTCGCAAGACGAAGATTGCAACCAAGGCGGAGCGTGCAGGATTCGCGTCGTCAGGAAGGGATTGAGACATGGGCAATAGCCGCAACTCCGGCCCATGGTGTCCGAAGGCCATTGGAGCGCCGTATTGGCATGCTTCGCAATTTGGTTTCCGAAGTTTCTGATCTATACCCGGATTGATTCATAACTCACTATAACGATGCGTTCGGTTTCGTCCCAGAGCGCGAGGCTTGTGAAGCGCTAGCTATCGCGGAGAGTGATGCGCCGGGTGTTGGCAAGGACGTCATGACCTCGAAGGACTTCCGGAAGACGATAGAACGGGATGCGGCTGGCCAGATGATGAACATGGTGAACTCCGACTTTCCCGGCGATCCAGCTCAGCATTCCGGGCAGTGCATAGTGTGAACTGCCTTCAAGCGCCGCATCCTGAATGCTCCAATCATTTTGCCGCTGCCAACTGGTTTCCTCGAACTGGTGCTGCACGTAAGAGAACCACATGCCAGCAATTGCAGCGAGGAACATCGTCGGCAGAAACACGAACAACAGGACGTACAAGTACCTGGCCGCGTAATCTAAGATCGGCGCGAGAAGTTACCGCTGACAATAATCTCGTTGATCAATTTGGCGACTGCCGAATGGGTTTCTTGCTCTAATTCCGAACCATTGGCACTCTCGTGGGTCACGGCAGCATCGCGCAAAACCCCGACGATCTCACGTTCCTGAAGAAGATTGAGATCGTTTAAGGCAAGTAGAAGAGCCTCGCAGATCGAGAGTGCAGCCATGCCTGCGGGATCTTGGTGGTCTGACATTGGGGTCATTCCTTTTAAAGTCATTGGATTCGTGACCAGGCGAGGTGGTGATGGTTTTTCTATTGTCACATGAGTTTTGGTATTTTGGACTGATCGAAAGTAGCCTCAATACCAAATTCTTGGTAGAGTCTTTACAGGCTCGGGGAAATCCAACGATGAACACCAACACCAGCCCGTTAACACAGAAACTCTCGGCATTTGTTGCCTTGGCAGAGGCGGAACTGGCCGTTTTGGAACAATTGCACCAGCGGAGGAGAACCTTTGAGGCTGGCCGAGATCTTGTTCATCAGGGACAATCGGAACAGGCTGCCTATATCCTCGCCGCTGGCTGGGTTGTTTCATATAAGATTCAGCCTGACGGATCACGCCAAATCGTCGATTTCCAGATTCCAGGGGATTTCCTTGGGCTGCGCAGCGTTTTGTTGCACACGTCAGACCATGGCATTGAGCCGATTGTTGATATCGAAGCCGCCG
The DNA here is from genome assembly GCF_947497005.1 of uncultured Ruegeria sp. Lineage (GTDB taxonomy): Bacteria > Pseudomonadota > Alphaproteobacteria > Rhodobacterales > Rhodobacteraceae > Ruegeria. The sequence continues at coordinate 28,753 of NZ_CANMFF010000025.1, forward strand.
AGGTTCTGGTGAGCGATCTTTTGCAAGCCTTCGCAGAGACACCTCGGCTGGCCACTGCAATTTTATGGGCCGTGTCACGCGACGAAGCGATGGTTGTCGAACATCTTGTCGGGCTTGGGCGGCGTGATGCGGATGCGCGCATGGCACATTTCCTACTGGAACTTGGAGTCAGGCTGTCGCTTGTGGGGATGGGCAGCAAGAAAGGCTATGCCTGCCCGCTCACACAGTACCATCTTGCCGATGCACTGGGATTGAGCGCCATTCACGTCAACCGCGTCCTGCGCAAACTCAGGGAGGACGAGTTGGTTACATGTCGGGATGGGTTTGTGACGTTCAATAACTATGAGGGTCTGGTTAAACTGGCGGATTTCGATCCAGCGTATCTGGATCAGAAACGGCCGCTTCTGGCCTGATTGGGCCCACAATCTGGTTTTGGACGATCCTGCTTACATCTCAAACGCGTGACGTTACATCAGCGCCCGACTGGCTTCCTTGAGTTCCTTGTGAGCCTCTTCGTCATTTTCTGCTTCGTGGGCACTTTCAGCGGCCTGATAGTGTTTCAATGCCGTCGCCTTTTTGGGGCCTTCTGGCGCTTTGTCCCAGGCGGCCTTAACGGAGGCCATGTGTTTGACGGTGTGGTTTTCCTGACTCTGGTCTTCATCATTCATTGGAATGTCCTTTCCTGGACGGTCCGAGAATAAGAAGCACGAGACTCATACAGCTCTTTTGGGGAGCTCCATGTTCCCCGCGCCCCTCAGATACTCAAAAAAATGCCAACCAAATACACAGCGGACACATGTTACCTAACGGGTTTCAGAGCGCCTTCGTACTGACGCAGGTTAGCCCGCTTGAGCCAGATAAAAGATCCGCGCAAACATCAGAGCGCCCATGAGTGCAATCAGCATCCAATAAATCGGGATCCTGGGGCCGTTATACTTTATTGTCTCTGGCAGTTTCGAAACGCGATGCGACACGCGCTTAGGTAACAAGGCCACCAACTTTGTCGCCACACTGCCGCTCGCATGATTAAGCGTGGGTACATCTCTGACTGTTGAAAGATGCGCTTTCAGCCGGGCATGCGCTGCATCTCGGCCCAGAAGTGTAAGCTCACGAGCCTCGGTCCAAGGCTCGAGCCCGAGACGCGCAAGGGCTGACAAAACCGTGACTGTTGCACCGGTTTTGTCTTCACCCACTTCTGCAAGCAGGAAAGGGTCGTAGTCGGAGCCATCCGGGCGAAGAACATCTGATACAGACATGATTTTTCCTTTCGGACTGGGGGAGCGGCGCTCGACAAAAATCGTTGGGACAAAGATACCGACCAACGCGTTGGATACCGCATTCAATATTGCTTGATTGCTGCAAGGCGCAAAGACTTGCATCTGCCTGGATGCGCCACCTTCTAGCCCCGATTGTCGGGAGTGAGGCTGTTGCACACATCCTGACAGTAAAGAACCTGATGGGTACTAACTTCGATCAGCATAAAGCCCGTGGGTTGGGAATAATATAGCCCTAAGTGCTGTGACTTGACGGGGCATCTGGACTGATGCGGCCGACCATGGTCGGTACCGGAAATCCAGCGATCAATTCAACGGAGGTATGGGATGCTCACGCGTTCGATCAGGTCAAAGGTGACGTTCACCAATGCCTTCAGGTTGGGAAACAGCGACATCGTGTTTCCGGCTGGCGCGTATGAAATTCTCTTCGAGGAGGAGTTGCTGCAAGGCGTCAGCTTTGAGGCTTACCGACGCACCGCGACCTACCTGATGGTCAGGGGTCGAGGGAGTCATGTCGGTCAAACAACGATGCACATGACAACACAAAAGGATCTGGAGCATGCCATTGCCTGCGACTAGGCCCACTGTGAAACAATTCAACATAGCGAAGCGGCGCTTTCTCCGCTGGAGGACTTGATATGACCAATCCTGAATGGCTGAAACCTGGTATGTATGGCGCGCTGCTCGGCGCGGTGTTTGTCGGCGTCGTTGGATTTTCTTGGGGCGGTTGGATGACTGGCGGAAGCGCGAACAAGTTGGCAAGCGAAATGGCGCGGGACCAGGTGATCGCGGCGCTCGTGCCAATTTGCCACGACATGTCCCGCACGGATAATCAGCGTTTAGCAAAGCTCGCAACGATCCAGGCTGCCACGTCGTACAAGCGACGCGACGCCGTGATGGATGCGGGTTGGGCAACCATGCCTGGTTCCGATTCCCCGAACCGCGATCTCGCTAAAGCGTGCATAGAAGGACTGAATCTTGATGCATCTTAGTATGATTGCGTCAATGCCGCCCTCGTCAATTCACACTGGTTTGCTACGGTAAGTGGGATGTTTGGATTGCAACTAGAAAGCGACCATGGAACCTGTTCGACCCTTGATGTTAGAAAGTGGGATACCGATGCAAGCAGTCTGAAATTTCCCTCAGGTACAATCTACCGCGGCGCAACAAGCGATCACACCGGCTCAGCCAAACCAACCGGGCCCGTCAGGCGCGAAATGAAAATAGGCATGAACTACAACGCTCTTATGGGGGCATAAACGCGCCGGATGTCGCGAGAATTCGACTATGCAAGGAAAACTTGCCAAAACTAACGGGGATAGCGAAGCCTGCCTAAATTTGAAGTTGTTGTAACTTCTCAAATAGCGCTCCGCGGTCCGATACCGAGCGTCATGTGCTGATTTGCTTGGCAACGCGCCGTAGTAAATCGGCCCTTCAAACCCCATATGCTGATAGGCTACGTGCGAATTTTCGGGTCTGACCGACGCACCGAGGTCTCAGTGGAAAATCCGAAATCGATTGGGATCAAGTCTTTCAATGACCTGGCTATTAGGTCTGCCGTCCTGCTGAACCGTCGAATAAGGAAACCGACAATCAGGGCGGCAAAGACCGGTTCAGCCAATCTCGAAAAACCCCGAGAGTCGCGCCGGAACGGGCTGGCGAGCCCTACCTGGCCCTTAATCGAAAGGACCACTGCAATGGATGACCAATTCAGCAAGACCATCGCAGTTTTCGACTGGCCATTCACAGTGCCCGGTTTTGCAGAAACGCTCCCCGCCGGCGAGTATGAAATCGAGACCGAACTCGCCTCGCCTCCGGATCACCAAGACCCTGAAGCTTGGAAGGCCTCAGTTGTTGTCCACCTGCATCCACGCATTTCCCATCCGGGATTAACCCGGAGCCTAACCGTTTCATTGATTGATCTCGACAATGCCCGCGCGAAGGACAAGCTTTCAGGAAGAGAGCTGTCTGATGTTTTTCTAGAAGAAATGCTGGCAGACCCAATGGTGCAGCTTGTGATGCAGGCCGACGGGGTATCCGAGGCCCAATTGCGCCATCTTTACTCGGGATCGCGGACAACGCGGGAGAATATCGATCTCGTTGACCAAAGTCCCAAAGACGAGACCCCGCAAGTTTTTTCGCAGGACAGCTCTGAAATTCAGAACGCCGAAAATGAAGGGATGCCATGCCAACAGGCCACTTCGCTTGTACCTGAATGAAGTGGAAGAAGCGAATGCCTGAGTCAATGGAAAGCGAGGAACTGATGCAAAAGAAGAAGGAATTCATCGTCTCGGACCCGCCAAAGCGTGCGCTTGCAGATGCGCCCAAGGAACGGTTTTGCTTGCGCTGCAAATCCTCTTTCTGGACCGAAGGTTTTGGCGAACGCATCTGTTCCCGCTGCAAGGCCACCTCTGCTTGGCGCGCGGCCGTGCCGGAAGGCGTCAGTCAAGGTCGCCGCTCTGGCGGCCGGTCGTGACAGATCCCTTGTTTGTTTTTAGGGCTGCCTGCCGTTGTTGTCCGAGATAATGCGAAAGCTCTCTGCGTCCGCGGTGCCGACCTATCACAACGCACGGATCTCGCCCGCGCAGCGAATGGCCGGTATGATGAAGCTGCGTTGCGGCGTGTCCTGACCCGATGAATGGCAGCTGTGGGCCGTCGTTAACCATCCTGGTCGAGCAAACCTGCCAGATGCTGGGCCGCTTCCGTCGTCCGAGGTGATCCACCGCAATCGCTTAATCAGGTCATCGTTCTCAAAAGATCGCAACAAAACCGAAAAACTTACAACGTATCGAGAGAAACTTTGACACGGTCCATAACAATAGAGGACGTGAACTTACTGACGTTTGACTCATCAAAGAAGAATTCTTGTGTAAAGGCCTCGTAGGCTTTGACGTCCTCAACGATCACGACCAGGATAAAATCAGCCTCGCCGGTTGTATAATAGCATTGCTGCACGCCCGGAGCGACCTTCATTTTTCGCTTGAATGAATCCAGGTGCAGTCGGCTTTCCCTTTCAAGCATGACCTGCACGATAACCGTCAATTCACGGCCCACCTTAGCCGGCGATAAGACCGCGATCTCGTTCTCGATCACACCGGTTTCCCGGAGTCGTTTTAGGCGTTTCTGCACTGCGGGAGGCGACAGTCCAATCTCATGTCCTATAGTGTCGGCTGTCAGCCGTGCATTTGATTGCACGAGGCGAAGAATCTCGAAATCTTTGTCGTCCATAGCTTGGTGTATGATGAAGATTCAGATTGTGACAACATATTTAGTCACGATTCTGGCAAATTTGACGAAATACATCACATTTGACCGATACACTGATGTGCATATTGAGGGCTTAACAAAAAATCGATGGCGCTCGGATAGCGAGGACGGACCCTCAAGACTGCGCAATGTGGCGTGGGAATGTCCATCATCGGCATGGAGGTGAATATGCCAACGAAGTTTACAACAACATTGATAGGAGCAAGCATCGCGCTTGTAAGCACAACAGTCGCTGCTTTTGCCGGCCCGCTACAGGATCGCATCGATGCGGGTGAAACGATCCGCATTGGCTTTGCGAATATCCCACTTTGGGGTTATCCGGATGAAGCTGGAAACGCAGATGGCTTTACCAATGACATCGCAATCGAAACGCTGGCGAAGATGGGTTTGACAAACGTCGAACCGGTTGTGACCGACTGGGGTGGGTTGATCCCCGGTCTGAAGGCCGAGCGTTTCGACCTGATCACCGGCGGCATGTATATCCTCAATTCACGATGCGAGAACGTGTCCTTTTCTGAACCAGTTGCGAAATCGGGCGACGGGGTTCTGGTTGCTGCAGGAAACCCAAAGAACATTCACAACTACTCTGACATTCTGGACGGCGGTCACATCATGGTGACCGGTGCAGGTTACAACACTGTTGAAGCGGCCAAGAAAGTTGGAATTGATGATGCCCACCTGATGCAGGTACCAGGCCCCACCGAAATGGTCGCGGCATTGAAAGCTGGTCGTGCAGACGCGGCGATTCTGACCTACTTCGAAGCATCCCACCTTGCCGATGATCACGAAGAGATCGAGCTTGGTGATGCCTCAAAGATGCCAGATTGGAGCATGAATTTTGCTGCGATCGGGTTCCGTCATGAAGATCAGGATTTCCTTGCCAAGTTCAATGAAGCACTGGCTGGTTACATCGGGACTGACGAGATGATGGCGAAAGTGGCCGATCATGAATACACCGAGAACCACCTGCCAGGCGACACTACCGCCGAATGGACCTGTGCAAACCGCTGAAGTCTCGGAAACAATCCATTGATTGCTGTGGCAGGCTGATCGGCCTGCCACACTCTTTGTACACCAGACAACTCGGGTGGCTTCATGAGCTTTTTTGAATTTGTCAGCGTTTATTGGCCGCGTTTGTTGACAGGAACCGGTATCACAGTTGCGCAATTTTTCCTGTCCGCCATTTTTGCCGTTCTCCTCTCTTTGGCGTTTGGCTTGATGAAGATGTCGAGCAACCGCGCTGTAAAGGGCTTTGCAGTCACCTACATTGAAATCTTCCGGGGTACTTCGCTTTTGGTCCAGCTGTACTGGATCTTCTTTGTCTTGCCTCTATTTGGTGTGACCCTTGAGAAGTTCACCGCTGGTTATGTAGCGATCGCCATGAACACCGGTGCATACGGCGCCGAATTGGTACGGGGCGGCATTTTGGCAGTACCAAAGGGCCAGTGGGAGGCGGCAACCGCGATAAACATGAGCCCGGCCAAACGCATGTGGAGGATCATTCTACCGCAGGCCTTGGTGAACATGTTGCCACCCTGGGGGAATTTGATGATCGAAGTTCTGAAAGGCACAGCTCTTGTGTCTCTGATCTCGGTCGCTGACCTGATGTTCCAGGCCAAGCAGATCAACGCAAGCACTTACCTCTCCGCTCAGATTTTCGGCACAGCATTGATCATTTATTACATCCTCGCCCGGTTCATGCTGACCCCTTTCATGCGCTGGCTGGAAGCGTTCATGTCACGCAAGCTCGGAAAGGCATAACCAATGTTTGACTGGCTTTTTACAGATGACTGGTTTCCGAAATTTGACTGGCGATGGGATTTTGCCTGGGAAATCCTGCCCCGGCTTCTTGAGGCTACGCTGAACACTCTGATTGCAGCGGCGGCCGGCTATCTGATCGCTCTGGTCGTTGGTCTGTTCCTGGCGCTTGCGCAGCGTACCAATTACCGCACGGTGACGTTTGCGGTACGCGAATTTGTCGAATTCGTGCGGTCGACACCGTTGTTGCTTCAGATCTTCTTCATTTTCTACGTCGGCCCTCAATTCGGCGTCACGCTCAGCCCTTGGGTTTCTGGAATGATCGCCATCGGGCTGCACTATTCGTGCTATCTTTCCGAAGTCTATCGCGGCGGCATTGAAAGCGTACCGAAAGGGCAATGGGAAGCTGCGACTGCACTGAATATGTCGACCCTGCAAACCTATAAACGCGTTGTGATCCCGCAAGCGATCCCTCCGGCCATTGCAGGTCTCGGCAACTATCTTGTCGGCATCTTCAAAGATACGCCGATGCTTTCAGTGATCGGGGTAGCAGAACTGATCCACACCGCAAATGCCATCGGTTCCGAGACCTGGCGCTATCTGGAGGCATATACAATGGTGGGAATCATCTTTTTGGTGCTTTCGCTGCCCGCCGCTGGTCTAATCCGCGCGTTCGAAGGTTTCGTGCGCCGCAAATTGGGAATGTAATATGGAAGACATGTCAGCTTTTCCGCTGGAGATCACCGGCGAAGATGTACCAATGGTAAGTTTCAGAAAAGTGCGAAAAGCCTATGGATCGCTGGTGGTGCTGGACAATCTGGATCTGGATGTGGCGGCCGGTGAGATGGTGACGATCATCGGACCTTCGGGATCAGGAAAAACCACCGTTCTACGCATGCTGATGACGCTTGAACAGATCAACGGCGGCGTAATCTATGTAGACGGCCAACCGCTTACCCATATGTCCAAAGGCGGAACTCTTGTACCCGCAAACCAACGGCACCTGCGCAAACGGCGCGCCGATATCGGCATGTGCTTTCAGCATTTCAATTTGTTCCCGCATATGACGGCACTGGAAAATTGCATGGAAGGTCCTGTGCAGGTTCTAGGTCTGCCCAAGGCCGAAGCGCGCGCTCGGTCCGAAGAACTGCTGGAACTGGTCGGCATGATCGACAAGAAAGACCAGCATCCCTCCCGCTTGTCAGGTGGTCAGCAACAGCGGGTCGCCATTGCCCGCGCGCTGGCGATGCGCCCCAAGGTGATGCTGTTTGACGAAGTCACTTCCGCGCTGGATCCAGAAGTGATCGGTGAGGTTACAAATGTCATCCGCAAGCTGGTGTCGGAACACAATCTGACCATGCTCATGGTGACCCACCAAATGGGCTTCGCCCGCGATATCTCGGATCGGGTGTGTTTTTTCTATGACGGCAAGATTGAGGAACAGGGTAAGCCTGCAGACCTGTTCGGCAATCCTAAGAGGGAGCGAACCCAGCAATTTCTGAGCGCCGTCAAAGAAGCAGTATAAGGAGCGGCCTGAATGTTCAAACCCGGAGATAAAGTCAGATCGAAAGATTGGAATCCGGTTCTGGATGCCGGACGGCACCATAGGGCCAGGCTTGGGTTTATCCTGATGTCCACCGATCTGGCCGCAGAGGCCGATTTTTTCGACATGGTTCCCGAAGGGGTGGCAGTACACATCACGCGTCTCAAGACCGAAGACTATACCACCAATGAAACCCTTGCCCGCCACATTGATCACATGGCCGAGGCCGCCGCACGCATTCAACCCGACCTGAAACCTGATGTTGTCAGCTATTCCTGTACCAGCGGATCGATTGTCATCGGTGAGAACCGGGTGATGGCCGAAATCAGCAAAGGCGCCCCCTGGGCACGGCCCATGTGTCTGGTGCAGGGAGTGCTGGACGCATTGAACGAACTGGGAGTGAAAAAACTGGTGGTAGGCACTCCCTATCTGGATGAAGTAAACACAGCCGAGGCCGAGTACCTTCTGGAAAAAGGGTATGAGGTTCTGGATATTCAAGGGCTCAATCTGGCGACCGGCACCGAGATGGGGCAGGTTACACCCGAGTTCTGGAAAAGATTTGCTATTGCCATCGACAGGCCCGACGCGGATGTGATTTTCCTGAGCTGCGGTGGCATTCGTTCGCTGGAAGTGGTGGCCGAGATTGAAGAGGCAGTCGGAAAACCGGTCATCACCTCAAATCAGGCACAATTCTGGAGTTGCCTCAGACGCGCCGGAATTACGGACGAGTTGGATGGGTTTGGTCAGATATTCTCGCGTAAAGGTATTTCGTTGTTGCCTGGCTGACAGTGCGGTGTGAGCCACGAACGTTGTCCGTTTTCCGAAACGCACGCCACTCTGGCATCAGTACTCCTCAGCCTTGTGACCAAAAAACACCTTTGTCACTTCTTCATGAACATCCCAAGTCACGCGGGTACCGTCACGAACGAACAATGTATCGCCAGGGCTCAACTCGCGAGATTCGCCGTCATCGTGGCGTGTGATACGACAGTGTCCGGACAGGATGGTCATCAACTCGTCACCCTGTTCGGTACATTCCACCGCACCAGCCGTACAGCGCCAGATACCAAACCGCGTCGTGTGACCTACCCCACCTAGATCAATCCGACCATAAGTTTTGGGTGCACCCTTCGTGATGCGATAGTCACTTTCAGGATTGTCGAAAGACCAGAGTTCCAGCTCACCGACATCGTCCCCAGGTTGATATTTAAACATCGTGTATCCTTCAGATAACAGGCAGGTCAGGCGATGCACGCGTCGTTAGCAGACGTCCGCCGGTGGGTGTTACAACGATGTTCTCTTCGTGGACCATCATCAATCCATCGCCATAGGACAACGACGGTTCCAGGGTCAGAACCATGTTTGCCTTCAGCTCGGTTGTATCAAATGCGGCATGTGATGGCTGCTCAGTCAACTGCATGCCAAGACCGTGTCCAAGCCGCCCGATATCACCACCGCTATCGTCCATCTCGGCAATCACATGTGACATGGCCCGGAACAAGTCGCGGCAGGTAGAGCCCGGTCGCGCCGCAACTATTCCAGCCTCGGTCGCACGCCATAACACATCATAGGCGCGTCGCGCGTCATCATCCGCCTGGCCAATCGCCCAATTCCGGTCGAAGTCACAAAAATATCCGTCCCAGGTGCAACCGGTGTCGATCATCAGAATATCGCCCGCCTGCAAAGGACGTTGGGATGGTGGCGAGATCACATCGGAATATCCACCGGGGGCCGCCCCGCCGACAACATAAGGCGCGTCGTCCGCCCCTTGCGCCAACGCTTCGCGGCGGAATTGGCGAAATACATGGTCGAGCGGCATACCCTCGGACATGATCTCGGGTACGCGGGCGAAACTGGCTGAACCGATGCCGCAGATATGGGCAAGCTTCTTAATTTCGGCCCCGGATTTAACCATGCGCAATCCCTGAACCAACCCCGTGGCATCGCCGATTTGTAATCCAGGCAGCCGCGCAATCAGGCGCTCCCAGTCTCCCAGTGGCATGCGCAACCCCGTCTCATGTCCTTTCATCACGCCTATCTTTTCGCGACGTGACGCATAAGGAGACAGCAGTTCTGTCAAAAGACTGATCCCGTCATCGTCGGGCGCTGGTGCGCTCCAGGTGCGGATGTCGTCAAGCCAGGAACGGCGCATCAACTCGGCACCGATCTCAGGAATTATGGCGATGGGCTTGCCTTCAGCCGGGACAAACAGAAACCAGGGCCGTGTTGGGCTTTGCCAAAACAATGTGTGAAAGCCACTGAAATAGCGCACGTCCGGTTCGCTCATCAGTAGCAGCCCTGCCAGACCTTGTTCCGCCATCAATATCTGCGCGCTTGCGGTACGCGCCTCAAACTCGGCATTGGGAAATCCGCGTTTCAACGTATCAGCCATTTCTCACCCTTTCATTCCCCGATGTCACCGCCTTAGACCTCTTGATTGACGAATGCCCGGGCGGAAAACTCAGCCAATTCGCCGCGCCACATCTGAAGACCGATACAAAACGGCACATCTTCGGTGTCACGGATTACTTGTTCCAGCTCAATTCCCGCATGGTTCTGGGGCAGGCCAAGCAGCTCTGATTCTTTAGCATTCATTCCGCGCATGCGGATCGTGATGTTACCGATCTGGGCACTTGTTGCGTAGTATTGTTCAAGCAATCTTGTCGTCGATTGCCGCAGATCATGGCCTAAAAGATCGGGGCATCGACTAGCAATGACATGTTCGGTTTCCACGAAGATCGCGTGCCCGCCCATCCGAAACAATCGTGTGTAGCCGAACAATCCCTCATCCGGCGAGATATCAAGCAACCGTGCCAATCGCGCATCGGCCGGACATGTCCAACTGGCGATCACTTCGATTTCAAGATCCGTGCCATCTGCTAGCGCATCAGCGGCAAAACTGATCTTGCGACTGATATCGTAAGTCAGCCGCGGCGGAGAGACGAAACGTCCACGCCTTTGTTCGCTATAAGCCAGCCCCTCCATTTCCAACGCCTCAAGCGCCCGTCGGGCCGTCATTCTGCTGACGCCGTGTTGTTCTGCGATCATGCGCTCGGACGGCAGGGCCGTGTGTTCCGGCAGGGTCCCGTCAACAATATTCTGGCGAAGTGCATCGACAATTTGCCTGAAACGTGGAGCAACAGGTGCGTCAGAGAGGTGTGGCTGGGTCAAGTGCAGTGCTTCTTTTGTAAGATTTTTCTTTGTGTAACACTGCCTCTGGTATATACCAAGAATTAATCTGGTATATACCAGATTCTTGGTTGGGAGGATTTCGAAAATGACACTGACGAAGGATCAGAAAGACCAGTTCTGGCGCGATGGAGTTTTGGTGGTCGAAGATGCTGTAACCGCAGATCAGCTAGCCGATCTGCGCCACGTATTTAAGCAATGGGTGGACGAAAGCCGCGCGCATCAGGACGATTATGGCGAAACACTGGACGGACGTCCGCGATTTGATCTGCAGCCCGGTCATACTGCTGAAGTACCGGGTCTGCGTCGGGTGCAGTCGCCCGAAGAAATCTCAGAGGTTTTTGCCGATACAATGCGCAACGCCAGAACCGTCGAACTTTGTGCCGAGCTGATCGGGCCGGGAATTCGGTTTCATCATGGCAAGGTCAACTCCAAGCTTCCGGGAACAGCAACCGAGGTTAAATGGCATCAGGATTTCCCGTTCGAGCCGATGACCAACCAAGACATGATTACGTGTCTTCTCTTCATCGATGACGTTACCTTAGAAAATGGTCCGCTGGAAGTGATCCCGGGATCACACAAAGGGCCCATCCATTCCCATTGGCATAATGGCACCTTTACCGGAGCAGTCGCCTCGGAAGTGATGGAGGGACGCGACGGCGAGATAGTCAAATGTACCGGCAAGGCAGGGTCGGTCTGCCTGATGCACGCCTGCCTGTTACACGGCTCGGCACCCAATCTGTCAGATCAGCCACGTACGCTGTACATTGCTACCTACTACGCTGAAGACGCAATCGAACTCAGCCCGAACCACCTGCCCAGCACATTGACGCATGAACTGGTCCGCGGTCAGGCCTCGGGGCGGGTGCGTTGCTCGTCTTATGAGATGGAGCTTCCTGAAGTCCCGGATGGCACATCGTTCTTCGCGCAGCAGGAAGCAACCGAGGTCGGGTAACGAACATGACAGAAGGACATGCCGCCAAAGACGGAACACATGATAGAACTCGGATTGAACGCTTGTCTTTCACCACCGATTCCGGTGCCGGGGATCGTGCGCGCCTGGGCCTTCTGGTCCTTGAATCTGATCAGACCATGGAGTCAGAGTTTCGTACGCTGACTGACCTGCCAGGCGTTTCCGTCTATCACGCACGACTTGCGAACGAAGTGACGGTTACGCCCGACACGCTAGCAAAAATGGAGCGGGAGTTGCCCGTAGCTGCCGGATTGCTGCCAAACTATCTGGGGCTGAAGGCTATCGGTTATGGCTGCACCTCGGGAGCGACGATCATCGGGGAAGACCGCGTAGCTGAAATCATTGCAAAGGCACATCCAGACATTCCGTCGACCAACCCGCTGACAGCGGCCAAGGCGGCGATAACCGCGCTCGGCGTCAAACGATTGGGCCTTCTGACCCCCTATTCACCAGACGTGACTGACGCGATGCAATCCCGGTTCGACGCGGTAGGCATTTCTGTACAAGTCGTGGGCTCGTTTTATGAGGAAAGCGATCTGATCGTCGGCAGGATCGATTCAGATTCGATCCTGCAGGGTGCGATCTCGGTGGGCTCTTCAGACAATGTGGACGGCGTTTTCATTTCGTGCACAAGTTTGCGTGCCGCCACTATTATCCCAGCCGCTGAACGTGCCCTGAACAAGCCCGTCACAGCGAGTAATCATGCCCTGGCCTGGCATCTTCTGCGCCTAGCCGGCATTCCCGATACTCTGAGAGGCGCAGGCTGCCTCTTCGAAGAACAACTTTCAAACGCTGTCTGATTCACAATCTGAAGTCGAGAAAACCATGCAAAAACAAATTCCTGACCACGCGCAGGTTGTCATCATTGGCGGCGGCATTCACGGCTGCTCTGTCGCCTATCATCTGGCTCGCGAAGGTTGGAAGGATGTCATTCTGCTGGAACGTAAACAGTTGACGTCGGGCACCACGTGGCATGCCGCCGGGTTGGTCGGGCAGTTGCAAGGCAGCCATTCGACTACGGCTTTTGCGAAATACGGCATAGAACTGTTGCAAGATATCGAGACCGAGACCGGTCAGAACCCTGGCTTCCGCCAGTCGGGTTCGATTTCCATCGCGGTGAATGATGAACGGATGGCCGAGTTAAAGCGCAAGGCAGACTTCGCCTCCCTCTTTGGGGTTGAGGCGCACTATGTCTCTACGCCTGAAATTGCCGAGCGCTGGCCCTTGATGAATGACGAGGGCGTGCTAGGCGGTATTTATATGCCATCCGATGGCTCGGCCAATCCAATCGATCTGACACAGGCACTGGCCAAGGGCGCACGGAAGCATGGGGCCACGATCCGAGAAAACGTTCTCGTCGAAGAAGTTCTGACAGAAGGTGGAAAAGTCACCGGGGTTCGGACTGACCAAGGCGAAATCCGGGCGGATGTGGTGGTCAACTGCGGTGGCATGTGGGCGCGTGAACTGGGGCAGCGAAATGGTGTCGGAGTACCTCTTCACGCCTGCGAACACTACTATCTGGTGACCGAGCCAATTCCGGACCTTCCTAGCGATTTGCCTGTTCTCCGGTCCTATTGTGATGGCACCTATTGGAAAGAAGACGCGGGCAAATTGTTGTTTGGCTTTGCTCACTTCCAAGCCAAGCCCTGGGCGGTCGATGGCATCCCGAACAGCTTCGAATTCGACAGCCTGCCTTTTGTCGAAGACGACGTGATGGAAGTGCTGGAACTGGCGATGAACCGCGTGCAGTTGGATTGTGGTATTCGCACATTCTTCAATGGCCCTGAAAGTTATTCCTATGATGGTCGGTTCACTTTGGGCGAAGCGCCAGATCTGAAAGGATATTTTATCCTGGCCGGCGTGAACTCGACAGGCATTCAATCGGGCTCGGGGGCCGGCAAGGCGCTGGCGGACTGGATTATGAAGGGTCACCCGCCGATGGATCTGTCCGAAATGGACCCTGCGCGGTGCGAAGAATTTCAAGCGCGTGATCCCTACTTGCGCGAACGCTGCCCCGAAACGCTTGTACTAACCTACGCAATGCACTGGCCGAACCGTCAGCGGGAAACCCTTCGCAACCTGAGAAAAACGCCCTTCCACCACGTGATGAAGGCCCATGGGGCCTGTTTCGGCGAGGTTCAGGGATGGGAGCGCCCGCTGTTTTTTGCGACCGAAGGATCGATACCAAAAATCAAATACAGCTTTGGACGCCAGAACTGGTTTGACTTTGCACAGGATGAACAAAAGGCAGTTCGGAACGCGGTTGGTATGATCGACTATTCCATGTTGGGCAAGCTGATGGTCGAAGGGCGTGATGCCGAAACTTTTCTGCAACGGATGTGCACCAACGATATGGTACTGCCCGTCGGTCGTGTGGCTTATACGTTGATGCTGAACGATCGCGGCGGCATCGAAAGCGATGTGACCGTGGCGCGCCATCGCGAAGACCGTTTCATGGTGATGAGTTCGATCTCTCACACTCGGCGTGATCGCGATTATCTGCGCGATCACGTCCAGCCCGAAGAAGACGTTCGTCTGCGCGATGCCACCACATCCTACGGCGTGCTGGCCATTTGCGGACCAAAGGCGCGCGATCTACTGGCCGCCGTCAGTGACATCGACACTTCCAACGCAGCCTTCCCCTTCAACAGTCTTCAACGTTTCTACATCGGTCACGCCGAGGTCTTTGCCCAACGCCTGTCCTATACGGGTGAACTGGGGTGGGAGATTTTCGTCACTCCGGACTTGGCCGAGCATGTTTTTGACGTTCTAGCTGAGGCAGGGCGCCCCCTTGGCCTGAAGCTGATTGGGGGCGAGGCGTTGAACGCGTTGAGGCTCGAAAAAGGATTTATCCATTGGGGCCACGAAATGGCCTATACCGAGGCGCCGCATCAATTGGGGCTCGACTTTGCTTGCAAGCCGAAAAAGCCGGTGCCGTTCATCGGCCGCAATGCGTATCTGGCGCGCAAGGCAGAAGGTCGGGGGCCGTTCCTGTGTGCGATCAAACTCTGCGACCCCGGTCCACTATTGCACCATAACGAGCCTGTGCTGCGCGATGGTGAGGTTGCCGGATATGTGACCGGCGGCGCATATAGTGCCACGGCGGGAGCCTCTGTAGGTTTGTGTCTGGTTTCACCGCCCGAAGGCGAATCCACACGGGCAAGTGTTCCGGCCGGGCGCTGGACCGTAATGATCGAAGGCCATGAGGTTGCAGCCCAAGTCAGCCTGACACCATTTTTTGATCCAAATAACACTCGCATGCTTAGTTGATCAAATTCGCCCGGGTACAGGAGTTTTTGTGATCATTTTCGTAACGATAGTCCCGGTCTTTGCGAAAGACCCTCTCCCTTCGCCGCTATCCTTTTACGGAAGAATTGACGGAGGGACCAAAAATGACGCCTGGGCTGGAAACCGCAATTGTTGATCAGGACGCCTATGACCGCAACGTTGACCGATTACACGCGGCCGGCGTTACCCTACCACGCATCTCGGAACTGGCAGATCCCGTTGCCGCGCTGTCGAGTAGGATGGACAGCATCGGTAATGCCGACCCGGACGTTGCCGATCCGCGTAACCTGTTTCGCGTCCATTGGCACAATGCCCGAGACCGCAAAGGTCTTGCCGACGTTCCAGAGCACATCGTTTTGGGCGAAAACGTCACTGGTGTGAAAGCCAAAATCGTCGTCGCCCTGGGCGACCGGTTTCCGATGATCGACTGCCACAAGGTTCTTGCCGCCTATGGTTGTCTGATCCCTCGTCTTATGTCCGGTGTGTTTGATGCAACACGTCATCGCGCTGTGTGGCCGTCGACCGGCAATTATTGCCGCGGTGGTGTCGCGATTTCAAATCTTTTGGGCTGTCGCTCAGTCGCTGTCCTACCCGAAGGCATGAGCCGCGAGCGCTTCGACTGGCTGAACCGCTGGCTTTCTGATCCGAACGATATTTTCCGAACGCCGGGGACTGAAAGCAACGTCAAGGAAATCTATGATGCCTGCCATCAGCTAGCCAAAAGTCCGGAAAACCTGATCCTCAACCAGTTTGCAGAATACGGCAATTACATCATCCACCGCGCTGTTACAGGTCCCGCGATGGAACGGATCTTTAATCACCTGAATGCTTCGGGCAATCTAAAGGCGCGCGCCTTTGTTTCGGCCACTGGTTCCGCCGGCACGATTGCTGCGGGTGACCATCTGAAAGCATCTTTGGGTGCACAAATCGGCGCGATCGAAGCCCTGGAATGCCCAACGCTGTTGTACAACGGCTACGGTGAACACAATATTCAGGGCATTGGCGACAAACATGTGCCGCTGATTCACAACGTGATGAATGCGGATTTTGTAATTGGGGTATCCGATCAAGCCTCGGACGGCATGAACCTTGTGGCCAACACCACTGTTGGGCGCGACTATCTTGCAACCCATCGTGGGCTGACACAGGAAGATATCACCAGCCTGTCGCATTTCGGGCTCTCGGCACTGGCCAATATCACCGGGGCTATCAAATACGCCAAGTACATGGACCTGGGCGCAGAAGACGTCGTGATGACGGTCGCTACAGACGGCGCGGCCATGTACGAAACCGAGTTACAGATTGCTGAAAAGAAACTTGGCTCAACCGGGCTCGACAAGGTGAAGGCTGCCGAGATTTTCGGCCGATCAGTGTTGGGTGCAACAACAGATAACATGATCGAATTGACACGTCCTGATCGTGAACGCATCTTCAACCTGGGCTACTATACCTGGGTCGAGCAACAGGGGACCTCTCTGGAAGATTTTGACCGTCGCAGAGACCAGTCATTCTGGGATGGACTGCTGGAGCTGGTGCCGGTTTGGGATGGGATGATCGAACGCTTCAATGCAGCATGAGCCATGGTTGATCGCACGCATTTACCTCTGACCGCGACCCATTGGGGCGTCTACCGTGCCGAAGTGTGCGACGGGGAACTAAAGGCGCTGCACCCGTTCGAGCATGACCCCGATCCTTCTCCCATCGGGCAAGGATATCTGGATGCAGTTGACGGACCTTTGCGGATCAAGACACCGATGGTGCGCAAAGCTTGGCTTGAAAGCCAACGTGGCGATGCCCAGAAACGCAACGGCAACGATGAGTTTGTCAGCATCACCTGGGATGAGGCCGAAAAGCTGGCGGCTGCCGAGTTGAACAGGGTTCGTCAGACCCACGGCAACCAATCAATCTACGGGGGTTCCTACGGTTGGGCCTCCGCCGGGCGGTTTCACCATGCACAAAGTCAACTCCACCGATTCCTTAATTGCATAGGCGGGTACACAAGGTCGGTTAACTCTTATTCTCTGGCCGCTGGTGAAGTGATACTAACGCATACCCTTGGCGATGCTGCGCCTTTCATTCATGCGCCGCAGCCTTGGCAAGCTATTGCGGGAAATGCCGAACTGGTTGTTTCTTTTGGCGGCATTCCCGTACGCAACAGCCAGATCAGCGCCGGCGGCACCGGCTACCACCGCACAAATGAGGGGCTGAGGCAGGCCAGGGATGCCGGTGTATCCTTCGTCAACCTGTCGCCGATTCAAAGCGACATGTCGGAGGATCTGAACCCGGAGTGGCTGCCGACTCGCCCCGGCAGCGATGTGGCAATCATGTTGGGACTGGCCCACGAAATTCAACGCAACGACTGGCACGATAAGGAATTTCTGAGTCGCTATACCCACGGTTATGATCTGTTCGCGGCATATCTGACCGGCGAGACAGATGGTATCGCCAAAACAGCCGAGTGGGCAGCCAATATCTCGGGCATTCCTATAGAACGAATACAGAGTCTTGCCAAACAAATGGCGAAGTCACGCACGATGATTTCCGTCAGCTGGGCTTTGACACGCCAAGAGAATGGTGAACAACCGTTCTGGATGGCGACGACTCTGGCCGCTATGCTTGGCCAAATCGGATTGCCGGGACGAGGTGTTGCCTACGGCTACGGCGCAGCAAATTCAGTAGGGATTGAGCGTCATCGCGTGCGCTACGCATCGCTTCCGCAGTTGAAAAACCCAGTGGACACATTCATTCCCGTCGCCCGGATTTCCGACATGTTGCTAAATCCAGGCACCGAATACCGTTTCAATGGTGAAGTGCATCAATATCCCAATATTCGCCTGGTGTATTGGGCAGGAGGCAATCCGTTTCATCACCATCAAGATCTGACACGATTGTCGGCAGCCTGGCAGAAACCAGAGACTATAATCGTCCAGGATTACTGCTGGAATGCCCTTGCTAAACGTGCCGATATCGTACTGCCCTGTACCACCCCGCTGGAACGTGACGATATCATGATCACACCACGGGATCGTTTTATCGTCGCGATGAAGGCGGTAATCCTCCCTGTTGGGCAGGCCCGCAATGACCACGACATCCTGCGTGGCATCGGCCGGGTGCTGGGCGTTGAAGACGCGTTCACAGCAAACCGAGATGCGACCAGTTGGTTGGAATGGATCTATGAGGAAAGCCGCGCCCAAGCTGCGCGTGGCGGCGTGAACTTACCGGATTATGAAAGCTTTAAATTAGCAGGTTGGCACGAGACCGAAATGCCCACAGATCCGTCGGATGCCTTCACGGATTTCCGAAACGATCCGGGTTCCAACCCCTTGCGGACACCCAGCGGCAAGATCGAGATCACATCAAAGACGATCGAATCCTTTGCGGATTCAAAGATTCGACCACATCCAGCCTGGTACGAACCGGTCGAATGGCTTGGGCAAGCTACGGGCCACTTCCCGTTCCACCTGATATCCAGCCAACCGGCCGACAAGCTGCATTCTCAACTTGACCATGGTCGTGTCAGCCGTTCCGCCAAGGTTAACGGGCGAACCCCCCTTAGAATTCGTCCAGACGATGCCGCCAAAGTTGGCGTATCTTCGGGCGATTGTGCACGAGTCTACAATGACCGTGGTGCCTGCTTGGTTACAGTCATAGCCGATTCCGATCTGATGCCAGGTGTTCTTCAGATGAGTACCGGTGCTTGGTTGGACGCAGTCCAACAAGACGACGGCACACTTATGTGCCGCCACGGCAATCCGAACACCGTCACACAAGATCGTGGCACTTCTGAACTAGCTCAAGGACCTGTTGCACATTCCTGCCTGGTAGCAGTCGAACCTGTCGACACTGATGAAACGAAAGCTGCTTTCTCAGCGCCTGAGATCCGAACCCGCAAATGAACGGCACTAAATGTGTGAGCGGGAACAACAGAAAGTATCGGAATCTGCGTCCCTGGCGTTCCTGAGGTTCGAACCAAAGCAGCTAATTCTAAATAGTCGTGCCTGTTGGTGCGGCGGATGCAACGGGGAAATGGGTCCTGATTTTGCCGCACGCTTTGTTCCCCTTAACTACCCGGAAATGCTTGCCTTCTATTGAGATGTGTTGAAGCTTGATATCTCCTTTGA
This sequence comes from uncultured Ruegeria sp., assembly GCF_947497005.1. Taxonomy (GTDB): domain Bacteria; phylum Pseudomonadota; class Alphaproteobacteria; order Rhodobacterales; family Rhodobacteraceae; genus Ruegeria. Next base: position 48,166 of record NZ_CANMFF010000025.1, read on the forward strand.
GCAAGGTGAGTTCGCCAATTTCGTCTCGACACCAACAAACCTTGGTTTAGTCAACTGATCCGACATGTTGGAAATTCTCGGAGACAGAGGTTTTGACGGCACTCGAACAGGTTCCGGTGTCGGGTTGGGATTCTACTTTGATACTGACGTACATGTGGATGAAGCATATACAGCGATCGTGGATAGGGGCGCTCGGGTTGTATCAGAACCAACCAAGATGCCGTGGGGTGAGTACATCGGGTTCTTTGCAGGCCCGAATGGCAACGTTCATGAATTTGTCTCACGGGAAAAACAGTAACTTCACTAACGGCTTAGGTTGAACTTGACCGTGTTGCATGGATCAGAATTGAGGCGAATTTGCCCCATACCCCATCACTTCAGAAGACACGTTCATACGCCGCACGACCGAAACCAGTCATGCGGTTGAGCGCCTTTGATGCTATTTTCACCTCAGCTATTTGATTGTCGAAATCACGCGCTTGCAGGCGATCGCCGATGACCTGTTTCCATCTGCCGATCTGGGCTTCAATCCGCGATCTCTCGTTGTATCCCGTCTTCGTTTGCCAGCTCATTCTGCCATGTTGAGCGATGGCATCGATGTGGTGATTGCGCTGTGCATTCTCGCCGTGAGCTGCGTTCTTCGGCGGAGGGATAATGACATCAATCCCGCGCCCGAACTTTCCAATCAGGCAGTCTGTCACGCCCTGGCCATCATAGGCACCATCCGCCAGAAACCGGCTCACATAATCATCAATGTCAGTGAGCAAAGCTGGCAGCGCCGTTTCATCGCCCACATGCTCCGTGGTCACCTTCGAGGCAACGACATCGCCAGTTTCCGGGTCGAGTCCGATGTGGAGCTTACGCCATGTTTTGCGGGCTTTCTTGGTGCCGTGTTTTTCTTCATGCCAGCCGTTGCCGCCATGCACTTTCAGTCCCGTGCTGTCCACGATGAGGGTGATAGACTTGTCTGAAACGCTCCGGTTTGGGGTGATCTTCAACCTCTTACCGCGCCGCGACAAAGTCGAGTAATCCGGCACCACGAGGTCCATGCCCATCAGCCTGGCAATCGACCGCACGAAGCCCTGAGTTTGCCTGAGCGGAAGTCGAAACACGACCCGCAGAGTGAGACAGATCTCGATTGCCAGATCGGAGTAACGCGACTGACCACCGCGCGTTTTGCGACGTGGCGATGTCCAGTTCTGCACCACATCATCAGAAACCCAGATCGTCACATCGCCTCGACGCCGCAGACTTTCATTGTATTCCGAGCAGTTCGTGACCCGGTACTTAGCTTTGGGAAACTTGTCGCGACGGGCATCATTGAATTTGTGGGGCATCGACCGTTGCTCACGTCACAGAAAACGCTGAGAATACTTTGAGCGACCGATCCCTGCAACACAGTCGCCCGGAGCCAGAACAATCTGGTTCCGAGGCATTAGCCGAGGGCATTGAAATCTCGCCATCGGCGTTACAGGACAGAATTTTTTCTTCAATTTGATCTTGTATATGGCACCCGAAACTGGCTTCCGGTTCACCCGAAATTTCACCGAGTTTTTCGACATGATCTTCGATCCGCTTCCAAAGGTCGTGAGCCGCCTGAACATGTGATCTAAGCCCATCCAACGTCATATATTTCAGCTTGTCTGCGCGCGGCCAGGACCGAAACGCGTCCACCATCTCATCGAAGCCTTCACGAGGGCAGGGGAGTAAGACAAGTACGGCCAGGCTATGTTTCACATATCTGCAAAGCCTTGATCGATCCCCGCGCAACTCATCATGCTCTTTCTTCTCAGCCTTGCTTTGCACGTCCGCGTCGAGCATCTCGGGAATAAGGTTCAGGGCCGGGGTCAGGAACAGGCCAAGCCCCTTGCGCTTGCATCGCGCGCCATTTGCGCCAAGCCTGCGTTCGATCAGGCCAAGCTTTTCTAGCTGGCGTTCATGGTTGTGAATTGTCCGATCTGTTACGCCACGCCCGGCGATCAGCGTTTCCTGACGGGCGTAGCAGAAGGGTTCCTGAGACGGGTCTCGAAATGCACTTGGTGAGATCATGTCGACGATGATCTCAAAGGTGCGAATACACTGGGCTGATGCGCCTCTGATCTGGGCGTAGCACACACAAAGCTGCCGAAACCGGTCACGGTTCCAGCCCTCGGGAAGGCCGTTGTGGAAGCGCATTTTTTGGTGATTTCGGGCGGATGAGATGTGCCGAAAGCTCATGGTTTCGACCTCACTTGGCAAAGGCAAGAGTTGTTATCGCAGCTTCGCGGGGCGGAACATTCGAAATGGTTCATCAGTTTCATGGTGTGCTTCTCATTGGGGAAGCAAGGCGCGTCGAACCTCAGCAATAGACAAAGAAAATCCATTCGCACGAATGCGTTTATCCTGGCTTTGTCGCATTCTTTTCGGAAGTATGAATGCTCGTAAGAAATTGCTGTGTTTAGACTGCGAGTTCTGCGAATTG
>NZ_CANMFF010000026.1 GCF_947497005.1 uncultured Ruegeria sp.
CAACGACGACGAATATGAAGACCAGACCCGCAGACTCTCGTTATGAATGAGGGAGCCTCGGGGGGCAGGTCAGCCTGTCTCAGTTATAGCCTCTTGATTGTCCTTTTCCGTGGCGTTTTCGGGTTCAGCTTTTGGCGTCGGTCGGCCTTTTCGCCAACTTGTAGTGCCGTCAGCAGCAGTAAGGAAATTCGCCTGGAGACCGTCAACGACGAGGTTGTCAAAGTGCAGACGCCGATTGGCCAAAGCAGCAACATCCAATTCCAGTTCCAGCAGGTTCAATTCTGCAAGAGATGTTTCCGGCATTGTTTGGCTCGGGATAACCACTCCGCCGACGTAAATGTGGGTAATGCGTCCAAGCGCGATACTTACATCGTCATTGACCACAATCGGTTGTCCGATTTGTTCAGAAAGGACTTTTTCAACCAGGTCACGTCGCATCCCCGAGAATAGCGGCGCAGCAAGTAGCAACCAAACAAATGCGATTGTTGCAAACACAAGTATTAAGACAATCCCAATTGTTCTAAACAGCCAAGTCCTCATGCATCCCCCTGTCGTCGCCTACGCGGTTTTGTCTACCTGCAATTCGGCGTTTGCCAAACTACTGGACAAGTTGGGCACATAATTCGGTTCTCGCGCGTCGCGCAATTTGTGCTCATCGGTCCAATGCTGCCAGGATACGAGCATCCCGCTCGTATGGGTCCTCGCGGAAATGAACGACCCCGTCTTCAACCCACGCTGTCCAGTATGTCAAAAGAACTGGCATTGGCTCAGGTAGATCAACGCGCGTTGTCTTCCCGCTATCCAGAATGGACTGCATCTTCTGTCGGCTCCAATCTGGCTCTCCCTCCATCAGAAGGCTCGCGAACTCGAACGGATACTCAAGGCGAACGCAGCCGGAACTGAGATTTCTCTCGTTTCGGTCAAAAAGGGTTTTGTCGTTTGTGTCGTGCAAGTACACAGCGTATTTGTTTGGAAACATGAACTTAACCAAACCCAGCGCATTGTCCGGGCCTGGTTGCTGAACCAGGGTCACGCCGGGGTTCTTCGCCCCCCAGTTTACAGCGTTTGGGGGGATTGTCTGACCATCCTTGTTCCGAACGACATAGTTGTTGCGTGTCAGATAGGCTGGATCCTTGCGGATGCGCGAAAGTTTGTCTTTACGAAAAATCGAGGCGGGAACGGTCCAGGTGGGATTGAATTCCATGTACTTGATTTCGTCTCGGAACACTGGGGTCTTTCGATAGGCTGACCCTGTGATTGATCTAGTGGTCCAAAGCGTGCCATCCGATGTGACCAAATATGTGCGGGCTCCTGCAATGTTCACCAGCACGAATTCGTCGTCGACTTCCCGCATAAGCCAGCGGCCACGTTCCAAGCTGAGACGCAGCTTGTTAATTCGATCTTCCACCGGTTTGTTTAGCGATGCGAACGTCTTACCGCCAATGACCCCATCGGCTTCTAATCCATGCCGACTCTGAAAAGATTTGACTAATTTCACCAAGTTATCGTCGTAAACCCAAGCTGTGTTTATGCCGTTTTCGCCATCTTCAGAAGAACCGCTTGTTTCAACGAAGCCTTCTGCCGCCAGCCTTTCGCGCAGCTTAGCGACAGCAGGGTCCACCATCTCTGGTTTAAGAACGGTTTCATCCGGAACATTGGTCCAACCGCCCTGTAAAGCAATGGCCCTATACTTACTCAGTGCTTCGACAAGCATCATATACTGCGCATTGTCGATATCGATGCGTTCGATTAACGCGCTAAAACCTTCGCCTTGAAGAAACTGATTTAGGACAACGGCTGGGTCTTGTTGAATTACCGGTTTTGAGAAGTTCCAATCGTCGTCCAGTGCATTTGGGTCGACTTTCCCAAACACCAAATGATGAACCAGTTTCACAGCAGCGTCGGTTGCCAGAATATCGAACAATGCTTGATTAGAGACATCCCCACTTTGGGCGACCTTAAATGCGGCTTGAAGCTCCGCTAAGTCAAAGTCTTCTGGTCTGAAACCCTGTTCTATTGCACTATCCAACTCATCAAAGAGTTCGTCCGACAATACATCGCCTGCCCACGCAGGAGTGAAGTCCCTCTCTTCGTAAAAACGCGGTACTAGGATTTCAGCATCCAAGCTCTTGCTGTCAGGTGGCGTGCTACTCACGTCCAACTTGGCACCGAGTAGAGAAGCAATCTGCTCTGATATCTCGTTTGCGACGCTTGGGTTGGGGAATACTGTTGCCAATGCAGTTAGCGAAATCGCAACTAACGACTTAACGTGACCCACCAATACCTCCTGCGGCTTCGCGCTATATGCTGTCTCTATGTGGGAGGATACTCATACATAATGTATAATCAAATCGTAATTTATGATTTTAGTATGGCCATTTGATTGGACGGTTCGAGAGCTGTGTGTATATGCAGGGAATTGGCGCTGAACGTCCAAACGATCCTGTGGACGAGGCGGCCCTGTTGAATCTACTGTCATTGCAGCATCGACGGAGTTGGGCGGGTTATGGCGACATTTGTATTGGTCCATGGAGCGTGGCAAGGGGGATGGTGCTGGGCTCGCGTAGCCGCCCTTCTGCGCAGGGACGGCCACGACGTTTTGTCAAGTTCCGTGAACCGGCCCATACTGGACCCTTAATGATGCTCTACCAAGGTTCAATTCGGTTCCAAGAAACGGAACTTGTTTGATAGTGCAGAGATGAGCGATTTTGTTTAAGGATTGCACCGTTTCGCATAATCAACGAAAGCTCTGACACGGGGCGGCATATTGCGCTTGGACAGGTAGTTCAGGGAGAACCGGGGCAAAGCAGCGGTCTGGCCTTCCAGAACCTGAACCAACCTGCCGTCTTCCAGCGAGCTTTCGACAGAGCTTGCAAAGATATAGGCCAGCCCAAGCCCCGCCTTTGCGCCTTCAAGGATGGAGGTCACGTCGTTGGTGACGATCTTGGGGCGTGGCATGACCGAATAGGGACCGTCTGTGCCTGCAAATTCCCACGGGGCCAGCTTGTCGGCGCCTGTAATAGCAAAACAGACCCCGCTATGTGCCGCCACATCTGTCGGTTTCTCTAGGGGCGGGCCTTTGGCTAGATAGTCGGGGGACGCGACAATCGTCATCTTCAGTGTGGGGCCAATTGCGATGGCATATGTGTCAGGATCAAGCAGGGTCTCAGCACGGACAGCGGCATCAACCCCGCTGGTTACGAGATCGACTTTTGTTTCGTCATAGATAAGTTCAATCGCCACCGCCGGATGTTCATTTGCAAATCCTGTGATTAGGGCATCCAGAAACAATTGGCCCGCGGCGGTCGGGGCCGTTAGCCGAAGCGTGCCCGACAGATCTTCGCTTAGGTCGTGAATATCTTTCAGTGCTGTTTCCAGATCATTGATTGCTGGCAGGCTACGGCGATAAAGAAGTTCGCCCGCTTTGGTCAGGGCGATGGCCCGGGTCGATCTTTCGATCAGGCGCACGCCAAGGCGATCTTCGAACCTCTGGACAGCTTCACTTACCGAACCCGCGCCAAGTTTCAGTTTGTCAGCCGCCGCGCGGAAACCGTTCTCTTGAGCAACCGCCACGAATATCGACACGTCGTTCAACTCATTTCGCCTCATTGTTAGATATTCCTTACATTACGATCCAAAAATGACTGTTTATCTAACAAATATCCCTGACTATCTTGCTTGGCAATGGAAACCACACGCTTCGCCACACACAAAACCGGAGCGAGAAAGTCAAAAGGACAAAGCTAATGAGCACGATGAAAATCTGGGATCTGCACATGACATATGACGGCCCCATGACCGAAGAATTTGCCGAGGGCACCAAGCGGTTGGCTGAAAGCATTGCGCAGGAAGCTGGGGTGATCTGGAAAATCTGGACCGTTGATGAAAGCAGTGGTGATTTCGGTTCGACCTATCTGTTCCGGGATCTCGCCGCCCAGGAAACCTACAAGGCGATGCATGTGAAGCGTCTGGCGGCAATCGGTGTCACCGTAACGTCGGACCATGTGTTTGATATCATGGAAGACCTCAGCTCAATCACCAATGCCCCCTTGGGTGAGGTGGTCTGATCAGGACCCCTCTTACACTTGCACACACACTAGGAGCTTTCAAATGAGTAATCGAACATTCCTGACCCTTCACAGCACAATCTATGCGTTCTTTGCCTTTGCGCTGTTTTTTCTGCCTGGCTTTCTGTGGCCAAACTACGGCTTGGAACTGAATGACCGCTACGCCTGGTTCCTGTCCCAGCACAACAGCATTTTTCTTGGAGGGATTGCCATTATTGGCTTTCTGCTTAGGAATGTGACCGACGGTACAACCGCCCAGAAGCTGCTAACCGGGCTGATGGCAACCAACGCACTTGGTTTTGTCGTAACGCTATATGCGGCGCTGACAGGTATCTTCACTGGCTTTGGCTGGTCGGATCCCGCTTTCTTTGCGTTTCTTGCGGTGATGAGCTTCCTGCAACTCAAGAAGCTTAGTCAGTCCTGATGGTCGGGAACACGGCTCGGAGCGTTCCGCTCCGAGCTTTCTGCCAAAAAGATGTAGCAATATGTTCGATCTTGAGCGGAGCTTTCAACAAAGCCACGTGTTTGCCCCCCCGCAAATAAGGTCCGCGTCCTTTCCGGCATGTGGGAATGTAATGTCTGTATTGGGTGCGTAGCTGTCTTTGGAGCGATCACATCATACGTCCGCTTCGTCCGCATTGCAGACCTCAGTGAATCATGCAGCCAAGGTCTGCCGAGAGCCGTAGGGCTACCGAAGAACCGCCAATTGATCATGACCGCTTTTGTGTAGCATCATATCATTGAAGGTCATTTCTGAGGGCAGACCAATGGTTCACACTGAAGTTTTTGACGCGCAGCTAACTGAACTATTTGAATGGCGTCGCGACTTTCATGCACATCCGGAAATCACATTCGACGTTCATAGAACCGCCGGTTTGGTTGCTGAGCGCTTGCATGAGATGGGTGTCGACGAAGTTCATTCTGGTATTGGGAAAGCCGGCGTCGTTGCGGTGATAAAAGGCGAAAGTACAGCAAGCAACAAAGTGATTGGCTTACGCGCGGACATGGACGCTTTGCCCATGCAGGAGCAGACAAATCTCCCTTACGCGTCTAAAATAGAAGGCCGAATGCATGCCTGCGGACATGATGGGCACACAACGATGCTGCTGGGCGCTGCGCGCTATCTGAGCGAGACCCGTAATTTCAATGGAACTGCGGTTCTGATTTTCCAACCAGCGGAAGAGGCGGAAGGCGGTGGCCTCGCCATGGTTCAGGACGGTCTGATGAATCGTTTTGGTATTCAAAGCGTTTTTGCGCTTCATACGTCACCTGGTCTGCCCATCGGCCATTTCTCAACTCGCCCGGGTGGCATAATGGGGTCAGCGGACCTCTTTGAAGTACAAATAACTGGAAAAGGCTGCCATGCAGCTTTTCCACACGAGGGTCTCGACCCAGCCATTGCCGTTGCTCAGATCATCCAAGGTTTCCAGACTATTGTGTCGCGTTCAATAAATACGTCGGCGCAACATGTCGTTTCAATCACGCAAATCCACATGGGGATAGCAGATAACATCATTGCTGAGACAGCGGAGATCAGAGGGACCGTGCGCAGCCTATCCAGCAAGGCACGTGCTTTGGGCAAACAAAGGATGTTCGAAATTTGTGCGGGTGTAGCGTCCATGACGGGTACGGACATCTATCTCAATTACATCGACGATTTGCCGGTGACGGAAAACGACCCAACACAAACCGACTTTGCTATTGATGCGGCCACCAAACTGGTGGGTTCCGAGGCAGTTGACGGCAACCGATCGCCAACCATGGGTGGAGAGGATTTTTCTTTCATGCTTGAGCAACGTCCGGGCAATTTCATGTTTATCGGCAACGGAGATAGCGCGGCATTGCACAACCCAGCCTTCGATTTCAATGATGACGCACTCGCTTATGGCTGCGCTTACTTTGCCACAATTGTTGAGCAGCAGTTAGCGATCTGATCCGCACGGAAGTCCGGGTCGCCAAAGCTGACGTTGGTGCAACCGCAGCGAATTGGAGCTTTGTCCGCATCTCGGGATTTGCAAAGTCTTGTGGTGAATGTCCGGTTTGGGGCTGGATGCGGACTCCGCGACAATGAATGCGAACGGCCGCTCTGAGCCCAAAGCAGACGTCATAGCGCGATTGTCGGGAGGGTGTCGTTCGGCGCCAAGAGTGCTTCCATTAGCTTCAGAAAACTGTTGGTGCTACGTTGACCTGATTTGGAGGATGCATGACCGACCTCAATGATTTTGAAAAGATGGAGCGCGAAGGCTGGGCCAATCCAGCTATCGCCAAGGGTTATGCAGATGGGTTCGACCGAGCTACGCTCGCTGTTGCGCAAAGGCTTTCGGATGCGGTTTCGGCTGGCTCTAAGTCAACGGTTCTTGATCTATGCACCGGGCATGGTGTTGTCGCTGCGGAACTTTCGGCAAGAGGCGCTTCTGTAACTGGACTCGACTTTTCTGCGGCTATGATATCCCTTGCTCAATCAGCTGTGCCGGACGCTTCCTTTGTCCAAGGAGATGCGATGTCAATGGACTTTGCCGATAACAGTTTTGACGCTGTCACTATTGGTTTTGGCGTACCGCACTTTCCCGATCCTGAACGTGGTTTGGCGGAAGCGGCAAGAGTATTGAAACCAGGCGGGCGTATCGCGTTTTCAATCTGGAGAGGGAAAGGATCAAATGGTGCATTCGGTTGGTTGTTCGATGCGGTTGGACGCCTGGGCGACCCCTCGGTCACATTGCCCTTCGGACCTGATGCCCATATGCTTGTAGACCGCTCTGCTGCTGAACCTATGGTCACCAAAGCAGGATTTGCAGAAGTTCAGTTGATCGACGTGCCCTCAGAACTGTATCTGCAGCAACCTGAAGACTTGTTTGATGCCTTTGATCAGGGTGCCGTTCGCGCAGCATCACTTTTGGGAGCGCAGCCAGTCACAAAACGAGATGCAATTCGCTCTGATCTGGCGGCACGTACTCGCTCACAAGGTATTAAACACAATGGCGGTTTTCTGGTCCCGGCTCCGTCCGTCATCATTTCGGCCGTTCGCCGCTGACTTTTGCAAACTCTTCGTAATTATGCGCGTGCTGCGACTGGCAATTTTGTCCCGCTTTCCGGACCTTGGTGCCGCCTAAACCGACCCTATGACCTGCTGAAACCGTCAGATGAACAGTTCGAGCCAAAATCGGCTGAGGCTGCAATTCGCGCCTTTGGCTGGTTATCGATACGCTTTGCTGGCCGCAAGACAGCTTCGGGTTTCTTGGGCGATATCTCTCTAAGACACATGGGAGATTTGTATGCGCAATTTTAGAAATGCCCAAACCGCCGATGCGGATCGCTGCTTTGAAATCGAGATCTCCGCCTACGAAGGTGAAGAGGCTGCGACACACGCCAAAATCTGCAAACGGATTACCGCCATGCTTCATGCCATAGCACTCGTAGACCATCGTATTAAACTCATCCAGTTTCGCCTTTGGGATCCGGAACTGGATGTGTTCAAATTGCTCAGTCTCAGTTTTTGTCATCGAATCCATCCTTGTATGGCGAAGACAGTATTTTGAAGCCTGTGTTGTTGCCAAAGCTTCAGCCAGGACGTTGGTGCTCAGATAAACTTCAGCAGCGAGGTATGGGCTCGTGATCGCCTAGATTGGTAGCGCAATAGACGTCAGTCACCAACGCGAACTCCAGCAACTCGCTAATGTAGTGTGGCAATGTTATTTGACAATAAGTATATGAAAGCATACACAATGTAAAAAATGTTAGACACGAACCAATTGCATATTGCACAATGGAGCGCCTCAGAAATGACCTACCAGGATCGCAACACTGTCGTCTCGATCTTTGTGAATCTTGCTGTTAGCGCCTTCGTCGTTTTTCGGCTTCTGGATATGAATGCCTCTGGGATGTTCGATGGCCCTGATGCCGTCAACAATTGGGCCCGTATGGTGATCTGGCTAATCCCGTTGGGTATCGTCGCTACCATAATTGGCACAATTTTGTTCAATATCGGTTTTGCGATTGTCACACGCGAACCTAAGCCCAGTTTCGTCGTCGATGAACGGGACAAACTGTTCGAACGCCGCGGTAGCCTCGCGATCATTGTCTTCGCAGGTGCAGGCTTTGTCTCTGCCGTCCTGGCCCTGGCCTTCAACGCATCAGCTTTGATTGGGTTTAACATTATCTATTTCGGCATGGCATTCGGGTCTTTTGCGGCAGATATCGTCAAATTCATCAGCTATCGGCGCGGGTATTGAGCCATGGGAAAGCTCAAGATCACCAACAACATCCGACGTCTAAGGTTTGACGCCGACGAAATGACTCAAAAAGAGCTCGCCGAAAGAGTTGGTGTGACCCGACAAACTATCGTCGCCATCGAAAATGCAAAATATTCACCAACGCTCGAATTGGCGATCCTGATTTCCCGCGTCTTCGACAAGCCCCTCGAAAAAGTCTTCGATATCCAAGACGCCAGTTAAGTCTTCGCGACTGCAACATATTATTCCAAGGAACAGATATGCTCATCCATCCACCACGATTTTGGAACATGATGGCGCGTTCATATGCACGCCGCCCCGTCGGAAACCAAGCTGCCTACGAATACAAGCTCGACTTTACTGCGAGACATCTTTCCTCTCAGGACCGCCTCCTGGAAATCGGTTGCGGCACGGGAACGACGGCACTCATTCACGCTCCAAATGTCGCTCATATCGACGCTATCGATTACTCTTCAGAAATGATCTCAATTGCTCGGGAGAAAGCCAAAGAACAGGGTGTTGGGAACGTGAACTTCGAAGTAAGTGCGTTCAATTGCTGGCCCATTCCGGTAAAGGATCAGAAGTATGATGCGGTATTGGCTATGTCGATACTGCACCTGGTTCTGGATCTTGACGCAACTTTGGATCGTGTTAGCAACTCACTGAAAGAGGGTGGCCTGCTCTTCAGCTCGACAGTCTGCCTGGAGGGAGTGGAGAAGTACGCTATACCAGCCCTTGGGGCCATCGGTCTATTGCCCAAGATCCGCGTTCTTACCCAAGAAATCCTTGTCGAGAGAATGCAGGCGTTCGGGTTCAGCATCGAACACAAATGGCGTCCGGAGAACGGTTCGGCCGCATTCATCGTCGCGAGGAATGGGGCTAGGCGCAGGTAGCTGCTCAATCGTGCTCCTCGCTATCTTCCAAATTGGAACTCAGTTCGAACGCCAAACCAAAGAACCGTTGCCTGACCTCTTTTGCGTAGGGGTTCGCGTTCTCAATCGCTTCAAAAACTTCCGGCGCGTCATGTTGTACCATCGAGATAGCTTCTGAGATCAGGTCAAAACTCCTGGTCGTCATGCGAGACGGTAATGGCCCCATGCGCAGCAACACTTTGGCAATCAAGTGGGTAATGCCTTGAACAGTTGCCGCATCCCTGTCGTGCTGGTCTGGTGTCGTCATTATGACGTGAAGGCCCAGGTGTTTTCGTAGAAAAGCCGCAACGTGGATATGGTGCTGTCCGCGTATTGGACAAATAGCGATCTTTCGACCTCTGACACCATTGCGGGCGCTTTGCGGGCCAAATAGTGGATGGGTTGCGACAATACTGACGTAATCTGGAAGAAACCTATCCATAATCTCAGAGGGCTCAACTTTTACCGAACCAACATCAACTATGATCGCACCAGGGCGGCAGATTGGGGCAATGGACCTCGCGACACTCTCAAAGCTTGAAACAGGTGAAGCGATTACAATAACGTCACACTTCGCTACTTGACCAAGAGCAGCAAATGACACGCCGAGTTTCGACGCGTCTTTTCTTAGGTGTGGTGACGGGTCATATGCAAGCAACTCGAATTTCTGATTCAAGTGTTTGGCAATTAGCTGCCCAAATGCACCGAAACCAATGATTCCGACGGATGTCGTGGCTTTTTCAACTGTCGATTTTTTCATCTCATGACCTCAAAAACTGCCGCCTGGCGAGAGATCATTTCATGCTAAGACCGCTGTCAGGGCAGCGGAAAATTCACAGTAAAGCGTCCGCAGCTATGCAAGCTGAGGATAATAACCTTTGGAAATGTTGAACGCTTTCACCATGTGTATCGAACTAGTTCACCATACAGGTTGAAGTCAACCACTTGTCTGGGGGCATTCCAAACCGGATGGTGTCTATCGACGGTGTATCGAACTTCCACTCGAGTAAGCGAGCCATCATTTACAACTCTGTTACCCTTAGGGCGCAATTTTTTCCTACCATTGAGAGCTTACCGACTGTCGTTGCTTTGCGGATAGCAAGCAATAAGATCTCTTGCCGGTTTTCCAGGTCAAGGCCGGCCAGTTGGTACTCAAGTCGCTCAAAAACACCAAGATACATTCCGCTACGTCGTCTTTTCTCATTGATCTGGCATTGACTTCGACAGATAGAGAGGTGTGCGGTGGCTGTCTTCCTTTGCAAGTGGCGCATATCAATGCGCCACCGGAGGAACCTCCGATGGCCTTTATTAACGGCTTACACACCCGCCACAGGCCCTATCAGAGGACGTCATGCCCCTTTCACCTGACGGTCAAGACCGCGCCACTCGCGCCATTGACCCTTTGCCAATACGCCTAATCAAGCGCGCTATACTTGTTCTTATCGGCCTGTTTTATTTCCTCTTCGTGGCCTTTGTCCCTCTTCTTTGCGTTCGGCGCAGAGGGTTTCGGGGTTGGTATTGGCGCCTGGTGAAAAGGTCATGTTCACGCCTGCTGTGGCTCCTCAGCATCCGCGTCGAGATGCGTCCTGAGGAAAAGAATGCCCTCGCCGCCGACACCAACAGCGTCATCGTAGTCAACCACCGTAGCCATCTTGATGGCTTCAGTCTCATGCACGTGGTGCCCGACACCAAATGGTTCACTTTCGCGGCGAAGTCAGAGTTCTGGAACAGCAAACTCCTGCGCACTGGTTTTGATGGAGCGGGTCTCGTCCCTATCAACCGAGACTCCGGTTCAACGGCCATGGATACGCTTATAAAGGCTGTCAGGGAAATGCCTGCCCGCTGTTCCATCGTGCTATTCCCAGAAGGCACCCGATCCAAAACAGAATCGCTAGGGGACTTTAAAGCGGGTGCTGTCTTAGTCGCCCGAGAAACTGGCCGCACGATCACCCCTATTGTCATCCACGACAGCGATAGTCTACTTCCACGCGGCAAACATTTACCGCGCAGCGGGACGATCCGTGTGGAGGCATTGCCAACATTCGCGTGCGATCCTGCCGCTAGTGTGGATGAGGATCTGGCGCGATTGCGCAGGCAGATGATGGCTGTGTTTGAGCGGTGAAGTCTGTTTGACAGAAATATGCAGAAACCGAGTTTGTTGAGTTTCCGCTACGCGTAGCGGCAGATAACAGATTTGCAGAGCAGTTGTACTTGTCGGAAGGGTTTCTCCAACGGGTATCGATATTCGAAGACCTAGTTAGTACCCGTACTTCAGTATGCTCTTGGCCATTCGTATTTATGGATGGGCGGCTTGGTATTGTCTCTGAATTCTCAGAAGAGAATGGACATTTAAGTGCCCTGATCTCGCTATTCTTGCCGGAGGCAGAAAAAGCAGGGGAGACACGAATTTGCCAGATGCTGTACGACGTATGACTGACCAAAAGCTAACACTAAGCTGCCATCAGACCACCAGCATCGCCTGCGATACCGACTATGCAATCATCGCCGATCTGAATGCGATTTGCAGGGCTTTCCCCTCCGAGTTCCAGTTTGGGTGAGGTTAACCAGAACGCGCATTGCCACGGGGTCATTTCACGTGGCAGGGCTTTCAACACTTTTTCCATCAAAGGAAGCGGGGTTCCATCCTGAGCAAACTGGAAAGATGGATAGGCGTTGGCTCCTTTGTAAGGTAAAGAAAGTACCTTCCCGGTTCGTGTCCAGATGTCGGCTATCCGCGTGATCTGCCAGGAGCCCTTCTGCCATTGTGCGTGCACGCCTACATCGTCCAGCAACGGATACTCACGCGCAAAATCATCCATCCGGATGTCATTGACTGCGCAACAATGCCCCTCGAAATTATGCAAATACATCTACTTACTCACTGAACTCACTAACAACTCATGAAACGATACTGCCAAAAAGCCGTTCTAACCAAAGTTAAGAAGTTCACATTGGGAAAATTTAACTTCAGCTAACCTCGTTTTTTTACCTAGCGCGCTGAAATTATTGTTGGTTTGCATACGATGACCCGCCGTTCTGATGCTCGTAAAACCAGTTCTGAATTCTTGGCTTTGTTACTCATTGGAGTATTAATCCTCACAAGCTGAGGGCATTGGCCATGAATCTACCGAACCAATCTCTGGTTTGTTAGTGATCAACATCAACGCGTTGGACAAAGCCGCCAGTCATTCTGTCCAGTGTTGGAAACTAGTACCGAGCGCGGGCTCTCTTTTCTACGATCACGATCCTCCTCGTCTGACACTCCCGCAAAAAGACAAACAGTCCTGATCCTAAGATTAGCGTGACACCAAGCGGGATGGGGAGGTTTTGTATTTCTACCGACCTAAATTCCTTTCTCTGGTCACAATACGGACTGACCATTCCAAAAATTTCCTACCGCCACCTTGAATTTCTGGACCGACCATTCCACATCCTGCTCATGAGCAAAGAAACTCACGCAGTTGGTGACATCAAATCACCCGCAGGCCCGGGTAGGCCTCGCGCCTTTGACGAAGCTGAGGCTTTGGAAAAAGCCTTGTGCGTTTTTTGGCACAAGGGCTACGAGACCGCATCTGTGGATGATTTGACCAAGGCCATGGGTTTGAGCCGGTCCAGCTTCTATGGAACGTTCGGCAACAAGCAGGCTTTGTTTCACAAAGCTCTCAGGCACTATTCAAGGCGTGGTCTAAAAAATCTGCGTGACGTTGCAGATGCGGGCGGAAATGACCCCGTTGGTGCGATAATGGAAGCTTTGGCGAACCCGCAAGGCGGTCGTGACGGCTGCATGCTGATCAATTGCCTTACGGAGCTTGCTCCTCATGATGATGAAGTGGCGGCTCTCGGGCGACAGCATTTGGAGAGTATTGACGAGATTATTGCAAGAGCGCTTGAGCCTTCGGACCCGGGACAGGTACTCGACAAGGCACGCGCCTATGCCTCCCTCGCAATCGGCACGTTGGCATTGCGCAAGGCGGGTGTTCCCCCCGATCAGATATCACAAACTTTGAAACAAGCTCGGTTGGTGATATCGCCTTAAGTCTCCCCCAGTCATAAGGCTATGAAACGTAACAAAAGTTCCAACAATAAACCGCGACCTTAGAATTGGACTAATTAGTCCAAAATTATTTGAACGAAGTAAACCAAAGAAGGAAGCAGCAATGGCTGATGAAAAACTGTTCTCCGGCATCAAAGCTGGTGCAATCGAGCTGAAAAACCGCGTTATCATGGCGCCACTGACCCGCAACCGGGCAAGAGCCGAGGATGACAGCGTCCATGAATTGCAGGCCAAGTACTACGCGCAACGGGCGGGTGCTGGTCTGATCATCACGGAAGCTTCGCAAATCTCGCCCCAAGGGAAAGGCTATGCCTGGACGCCTGGCATTTATTCCGAAGCACAGATCGATGGCTGGAGAAAAGTGACTGAGGCCGTCCATACCGAGGGCGGCAAGATCGTAATCCAACTTTGGCATGTGGGCCGGATTTCGCATTACAGCTTGCAGCAGGATGGTGGCGCCCCTGTTGCACCATCCGCAATTGGAGCCAAGGCCAAGACGTTTGATGGTGAGCAGTTTGTTGAAACTTCTGAACCGCGGGCTCTGGCCATCGAAGAAATTGCTGGCATCGTTGCGGACTACCGGAGGGCCGCGGAAAACGCCAAAGAGGCCGGTTTCGACGGTGTCGAGGTCCACGCAGCCAACGGATACCTTATCGATCAATTCCTGCGGGACGAATCCAACCAGCGCGAAGACGAATACGGCGGTCCTGTCGAGAATAGAGCACGGTTCCTGAAAGAGGTCATGGACGTGGTTGTCGATGTCTGGGGCGCCGACCGCGTTGGTGTCCGCCTCAGCCCATTCTCGGACGCCAACAACATCTCCGACAGCGACCCACAGGCGACATTCGCCCATGCCGTCAAATTGCTGAATGGTTATGGGCTGGCCTATCTCCATCTCGTGGAGGGACAGACCGGCGGCCCGCGCGATATTCCGGAAGGTGGCGATCTGAAGATGCTCTATGATCTGTTTGATGGCGCGAAAATGGGCAACAACGCTTATGACCGCGAAATGGCGATTGAAGCGGTCGAAACCGGAGCCGTCGATCTGGTGGCTTTCGGTCGGCCGTTTATTTCCAACCCTGACCTTGTCAACCGGATGGAGAAAGGCGCCGCTCTGAATGAGCTCGATCCGACTACCCTCTACGGCGGCAATGAAAAAGGGTACACCGATTATCCGGCACTAGCAGAGGAAGCGGTTGCCGCAGAGTAATACATCGCTCTTTACTCCGTGGTGACAGGCAATACCAAAAAGTGAGCGCGCCGGTTTGGGCGCGCTCACCTATGGCAGGCCGATGCATCACAAGATGGTAGCCGTCCGGAAGATTACGGGGCAGCCTTCTCTGCTGCCTGGTTGGTTCAAAACAAATGGCTACCCTTCTTCCGGGCCGGAGCCTCCAAAGGAACAGCCGCCCTCTATGACCGGTCGGTTTCGGTTGGGCTGGGCTATTATGGCCGGAATACCGATGGCGCTGGCATCGGGTCGAACTGGGCTGAGGCACGCGGGGTGGATGGTAGCCAATTCACTGCTGAAGCGTTCTATCGATTCTCGATACCGCCCGGCGTACAGATCACCCCGTCTATCCAATTCATCGAAAATCCGCTGCTCAACACGAACGGGAGCAATATCACCCTGATTGGGTTGAGAACCAGAATCGTGTTCTAATCGGGTTGGCCTGATCAGAAAGGCCGCAGCTTACACATAAGTTCGTATGATCTTCTGCAATTTCTAATTGAACGCGTATTGCCCAGACATGCCTTGGCAATAGCGGGCGCTTCTGACCAATAACGCGACCTTTGTTCCACGCAGATCAGCCAACTCGAATGACGGGTAGATTTAAAGCTTGCATGACGAATACTCCACACCGCCACGCACCACCTCATCGCCCACACAGTGTCAGCGTCTTTTGGTTACCATGCTTGGTCTCCATCATGAGAAACCTGACTTTGTCGGAGCCTGACCGGTGCCGCAAATATGCGATTTGGTATAGGGCGAAATGCAGAACTATGGATTCAATAGATCAGGATGGATAATCTTCGGTGTAGGGGAGAACGGGAGTGGAACGCCGGCTTACCACTATCTTGAGTATTGACGTCGTGGGCTACTCGCGACTGATGGAACGCGATGAGGCAGCGACGCTGGCTGCTCTAAAGTCGCATCGGTTAGAACTCATTGACCCCTTTGCAGCGAGTTTTGGTGGCAAGACGATCAAGTTGATGGGTGATGGTGCACTATTGGAGTTTGAGAGCACCGTACAGGCAATGAAATTTGCTGTTTCTGTCCAAAACGAAATGCTTTCTCGAAATTCGAACGTTCCAGAAAGCGAAAGAATTGTCTTTCGGATCGGCATTAATATCGGAGATGTGGTTGCCGAGGATGGAGACATTTATGGTGATGGCGTCAATGTCGCTGCTCGACTTGAAGGCTTGGCTGAGCCGGGAGGAATTTGCATTCACCGCAGCGTAAGGGACCAGGTTCAGGACAAGCTGGATCTGAATTTCCAGGATCTGGGTGAGACCGAAGTCAAGAACATAGAGAGACCAGTCCGAGCATTCGAAGTCGTTCTAGATGACAAGGCCAAGGCATTGGCGATATCAGAGCCAGTTGCGCATACGAAACCACCGATATCCAAGTGGGCGCCAACTCTGGTCGGTGCAGTTTGCATCTGTTTAGTGCTAGTTGCGGTCATATGGTGGCGATCCAGAGAAGTGGCACCTCTTGCCGAACAAGAGGAGTTGGCGCTTGCCATCCCGGACGAACCTTCCATCGTCGTTTTGCCCTTTGAGAGCCGCTCAACTGTCGAAGATGTCGGCTATCTGGCAGAAGGTTTTGGAACAGCAATAACGACGCAGCTTTCGAAGTTTCCACAGCTATTTGTGATCGCTGGTTCGACTTCGATTACCTTTGCGGAAAGCTTGGTTAAACCGCGAGAAATAGGTCGAGAGCTCGGTGTGCGATATATTCTGTCAGGTAGCGTTCAGAGCGTTGGCGAGAATATTTCAATTAACTCAACACTTATAGAAACAGAGTCGGGACACGCACTATGGTCGGAACAATATGACATTGCCGTCGAAGAAGTGTTTTCCGCTCAGGCTGACCTTGTACGGGAAATCGCATCAACCCTAAAAATAGTAGTTGAGGAAGAAGAAGTCGCGTCGCTGAAGAAACGACAGACTGATGACCAAGAAGCGTATGAGCTTTTTCTGAGGGCTGTTGCCAAAAGCAAGCTGCTGAATACTGCAAGTCGGCAAGAGGCAATCGAACTTCTGGAACGAGCAATATTGCTCGATCCAGACTACCTTTCTGCACATATTGAACTGAGCGGTCGCTATCTAAGCCTTTGGCGCTTTAGTGGGTCGGACGATCCGAAAACTGCACTGAACAAAGCTCGTCAACACGCAGAGCGCGCATTGGAACTGGATCAATCTGACTATCGCGTTCAACATCGCTTAGGACAACTACACTTGTTTGCCGACCACGATCACCAACTCGCGTACCAAGCGTTTGAGCGCGCAATTCGGGAGAACCCGAATGATCCAGAGGTCTTGTATGACATGGGCTTTTTGCGCTCGCTCATGGGTGAGCCGGCTGAAGCGATTGAATGGAACAATAAGGCAAAAAGGGTCAACCCGCGTTATCCCGGCTGGTACAATTTCAACGCGGCACTTTCCCATTTCTTGATTGAGGACTACCAACAAGCACTTTTGCTGGCAAAAACCGGCATCTCAACTTATCCAAAGTCGCTTCCTCCGCGCCGCATCTTGGTCGCAACCCTTGCAGAAATGGGACGTCTGGCAGATGCACAGGTTGAAGCAAAGAAATTACTCGAAATCAGGCCGGACTTCCGTGTTTCTACACACAGAAACACACCCTTTATGCATACTGAGGACCAAGATCGGTATTTTGGTGCGATGATTGCTGGTGGATTGCCCGAATAGCAAGGTTTTCAAAACCCCGAGTACTGGCTGTATGCGCGGTTTCCCCAAGCGTTCGCCTGTTTGTCTCACGGCCTAGTTGATGCAAAGCTCGATTTTGAATTTCTGGTTTGGGCTGCAATTAGCCATGTATGCAAACCGTAGGAAATGACGGCTATGAGCCCAAAGCGGAAAATTTCCTATCTGGATTTCTCCCCCAAATTCGTCCGCCCGCAAAACTGAGCGGTTTGGCGAAGAAACGCAAACGATGTTAGGATCGGCTCCTAAAGGGGCGTTGTATGGAACGGAAACTGGTGGCCATACTTGCAGCGGACGTCGTCGGCTATTCAGGAATGATGCGGGCTGATGAGGAAGGCACACTCGCGACACTCGCGACCTGTAGAACGATCATCGATGGTTGTATCGAAAGTGCAGGCGGGCGAGTATTTGGCGGCGCTGGCGACAGCGTATTGGCAGAGTTTCATAGCTCTGTCACTGCCGTCCGCACCGCGCTGGAGATTCAGCACCGCCTGACCGCTCAGAATGCTGACTTGTCTGAAAGCTCACAAATGGTGTTCCGGATTGGGGTTAATCTGGGCGATGTGGTCAGCGAAGGGGACAATCTGCTCGGCGACGGCGTGAACGTCGCCTCTCGGCTCGAAGCGTTGGCCCCCCCTGGCGGTATTTGCATTTCCCGCCAAGTGACCGAGCAAATCGCTGGAAAGCTGGATGAAGGTTTCGTCAGTGCGGGGCTGAAAGGTCTGAAAAACATACCTACACCACTAGAGGTTTTTGTTTGGCCAGCTACAGCTGCCCGGTCCATTCGAACGCAACCGAAATACGGCCGCTGGGCAGCTGCAATTGCCTCTGTTGCAACACTTGCGATTGCGGCATTTTGGTATAGCCATACATTGCCAAGCGCTTCGAAGCTTCCAACAGGTGCTCGGATCGCGCTGGTGCCTTTCAAAAATCTCAGCGCTGAGCCTGGTGACACATATTTCAGCGATGGGCTGAGCCGGGATATCAATGCGTTGCTTGCCAGGTTTTCCAACCTTTTTGTCATCGCGCCCGAAGCTATGTTGGCCTTCCGTGACGACACAGGCTGCGAAAAGCTGCGCGAAACGCTTGGCGCAGATTTTATCCTGCGAGGCACGGTGCAGCGCTCGACCGATCAGCTTCGGGTCACGACCACTCTGACCGATGCTAAAAGCTGCCGCCAGTTAACATCACCTGGACCGTTTGATGTCGATTTGAATGCGGAACGATTGCTTGAAGTCCAGCTCGACATTGCCCGCAAGGTTGCGTCGGCCATCGGGTCCAGTGATGCACCATTATTTAAATCAGCTATCGCACAGGAGATTAGGAATAAGGCGCCAGACAGTCTTGATGCGTATGAATGTGTGTTCTTGTCGTTTTGGTTCTATCAAACATTCACCATCGAGGATCATCGAATTGCGCGCGACTGTCTGCTACGCACGGTTGAGGCGGAACCTGATTATTCACTGGCCTGGTCACGGCTCGCCTACAATTATCTGGAGTCTAAGAAGCGCCAAATGGATACGCGGCCGGACTGGTCTGTGCAGGCGCGACGTGCTGCCAACAAGGCACTTGAGGCTGACCGAGAAAACCCGGATGCGTATTACGCATTGGCGATCCACAGTCGTATGGTAGGGGAGAGCACGGATATCTTCCGAAAATACGCGCAACGCGCAATTGATCTCAATCCTAATGACTCCTGGATTCTCGCTGATTTGGGAATCTTTCTGGCATATTCGGGAGAATGGGAGGCAGGTGAAACCTGGATCACTCGGGCGCGGGAACTCAATCCTCAGCTTCATCCCGGTTATGGCAATGCCTTTCACCTGCATGCAATCGTGCGGGGCGACTACGATGAAGCATTGGCCGTAATAGCCGGTATGGGTGGTGCACGTCGCCACATGAACATAGCTTCCACCGCCGCGGCCTTGGCGTTAAACGGCGAACTGGACGCTGCGAGAAACCTGGTCAATGAACTAAGAAAAGAGTTCCCTGATGCAACCAAAGACCCACTAGCGCCCTTCCGCGCTCGCGACATGCCGGAAGACCTGATCGATAAACTACGTAAAGGCCTCAAGCTTTCAGGTTTGGACGTTTGAGTCACGTTTAAGATCTGATCCGCTGACCTCTTGGGGTGAATTTTCGTGATATCACCAAGCTTCCATCCAAGCGTGTTGAACCAAACCCATGGAATGCGCCACCGGCGATCTTTATCTCGGACGTGAAGCCTATCCACGAGCCGCCTACGTTGGGATGACGAATTTTTGCGTTCTCCCATATCAGGGAAAGTGCAATGTTTGACTTTGAATGTCCGCTGTGGGCTGCGACCAGCCAATCATGCTCACCGCAGAAAACGAAGCGCTGAGCCCCAAAGGTACAAATGCTGCGGCGTGAACAAATGGCAGCTTCAAGGCAAAAACCAAAAGCTGCCGGATGTACACCGAGCAGAATCAAAGATAATTGAGCTTTTTGGTAACCCAGAATAGGATTTCTGCCAAAATACCAATTGCTCCAGCCTTGTCTGTTTTGACCAACGCCGTTCCTGATGTCCCAAACTGCATTGCACTGTTTTCTGCATCCTTTGGCAGTTCAACCAATACAATGTAGCTGGAAATTCCGGCCAACTCCCGCAAAGAAGGAAGGCCAGACCTAAGGTCAAGGGTGCCTTCGGTTGTTCCCACGGGAAACGCAGAAATACGACCGGCGATTTCTCTGCCAGGATCTGCTCTAAAAGCAAGCCGGATTTCATCACCGACCGAAACATTGGCGCGACTGGATTGGGGCAGAGTAGCAACAACTGCAAAGTCACCGGGCTCTACAAACGTTATCGCACCTTGTAACGGAGTAGCACGGTTGCCTGGTCGCAGCGAAACAGCCGTGACAATGCCGTTCCCTGGGGCCTTTACAACCGTTTGCTCTAACTCCCAACGGGCTTGTGCAAGTGTTTGTTCGGCCTCCACTACACCAGCGTCACGCCCATCGATTTTCGCGGCGATGCGCCGCTCAAGGCTGGTCTTCCGAGATTCGGCTGCGCGGATGTTCGCGGTCAACTGGTCGATGGTCGAGACAGCCTCTTGCAGTTGGAATGTGGTTGTTGCCCCACGTTCCTCCAAACGGATGATGTCATCGCGGCGCTGGATTCCGAAAGTCAGCTGAGCAGTTAAGGATTCTATCTCCGCCTCGGCGGCTGACAAATCTGATACCAGTTGATCGGCAGATGACTTTGCAGCTTCCAAGACAGCTTCGAGCCGGGAGACCTCGGCTTTGTAAACTTCACTATCTATCCGGAATAGAGTCTCGCCCTTTGCGACTTCTTGGTTTGGCTCTACAACGACTTCTGTAACCGTGCCAGCCACGTTTGGAGCAATATTCGTTGAAACTCCCTGAACCGATACAGGGCCAGTCGGAGTTGTGTGGTTCAGAGCGCCGATGACCACCAATGCAATAACAGCAGCGACACCGTAAACCAGAGTTTTCCAGAACCCATTCCAGGGGAGAAGGTGGAACTTGGAGAAGACCAGCCAGATTAATCCAAAATAGAGGCCAAGTACGATTAACAAGGCTTCCTGCCTCCTACGGTGCTTTGGAAAAAGTTGACCGGCCAACCGGGGATTCGGATGGCCGGTTTGATTGCCGTTGCGATTTAATTGTCGCTTTGTTCTTCCAGCACTTTGCGGTTGGCTTCACGATGACGCCACGCTGCGCCCATGCTCTCTTTCAGGTTATCCGGAAGAGCATCCAAAGGCACAACAAGATCGCCGTCAACTGGCCATTCGGTCAGCAACTCGGGGTGGTATCCTTCGGGGTAATACAGCTTTGGGTCGATTTCCATTTCGCGCACATAGGGCTCCTGAATGTCCACGCGCTGATGCGGAGGATGCGGCACCACAAGCTGGCCATTGCTGAAGTCAAACTGCGGCGCCCGTGAGTTCGGGAACCGTGGCAGAATACCTTCACGCACCCAAATCTGATCCTTTGTTACGTTGACCACGATGCCGTCAGGCGCACCAAAGTGATAGGGACCTTTCCAATGCTCGCGGATCTCCGCAACGGTCTCCTCAATCTGATAGGGATCATAGCTCATGTGCGTATTCATCAAAAGCCGGGGTTGCACCAGATTGGCAATGTAGCCAGCGGCATAGCTGGGTGTGTGATGAGTATCGACTGTATAACGCCCCAGAAATGGCGGCACGCCCTGAACACCAGATGAGATTTCGATGATTTCCTGCTGCTGTTCGGTGACAAAGACATCACAGCCTTTGGCGAAAGGTATGTCGATCATGTTAGGTCGACCGTCACCCGTCCAGATGAAGCACAAGCCATTCCAGTCCAATCGATATCCGGACGCGCCGTCCTTAGCATGGCTGCGCTGCCAATGTGTGACTTTCACACCGTCTTCGTCATAGATCACGCCACCATTGTCGCGGAAATCGAACTCGTTGACGATGATGTCCCAGCCTTTGCCAACTGGAAACACGCTAAACGCATCCCTGTGCCAACCGGTCATCATTTTCATGCCTTCAACCATCGTCGCCGTGCCGTATTCCTCGGTGCGGCCCGAAGGGCCATGCACCGTCAGCTGTTCATGCCATCCACCGGCCCACGTCCCGAACATCCACAGGTATGGCAGGCCACCAAAGTGATCGACGTGCAGGTGTGTAATGAACACGTCGGTGATTTCATTCAGTGCATATCCACTGGCAATGATATTCGCGGGTGAGCCTTCACCAATGTCGAACATGAAAATCTTGCCGTTGCCGAGTTCGACAAGAATGGCGGTGTTCATCTGTCCAGGACGAATGAATGGTGCCGATCCCATGAAGATGATCCGCATCTCGTTGGGCTGAACATCTTCGGTGCGCGGGAACCAGTTTGCCGCGCTTTTTAGCCACGGCTGAGGTGATATACCCTCAAAGGTTAAACCCTCTTTCCAGCGCCCCATTGGAACACCGCCGCCTAAGGCAGCGGCAATATCTTCCTGTGATGAGGGCTCTTGTACTGGAACCCCCTGACCAAATGCACTCGTAGCAAACAGTGTCGCCGCGGCGGCGAGAGCGCCAAGTGACTTAGTCGACTTCTTCCATCTGTCTTGCAGCATTTTTTCAGTCCTTTATTCGAGCCTGAGTAAATATGGGAACCACTTCTGAAATGGTTATTGGGACGATTTCTAATTGGGCGACCCGAGAGAGATGTTCGGCGATTTCTTCAGCCAGGCCATCAAGACTTTCGATGACGGGGCTGTTCAGACATGCCGGAGTTGTCTCATTGACCTTCTCCGGCCTCTCCAACTCAGCCGAAAGCAACTCGAAATCCTGGCAAAGCACCTCAAATCCACGATGGGTCATTCGCATGTGGCGGATGCGATTGATTTGGTCTGGGAAAGCGAGTTCTAGTAAATTGACGTCCGTCATCGTCCGGCCACCTGGTCCCTTTCTGAGCGCAAGCTTGAGGGCACAACGCGTAACGCAGAAGGGTGACACCGTGATATTAGGGTGACATTCAAACATTCATTTGACAGTATAGAATTGAAAATACAGAGAAACTTGAAGTTTCAGATGCCCGACCGAGAATTGACCCTTGATCCGGAACGTCACGCGACCCGTGTGAGGGATGCGCTGGACCAAGTGTTGGCGAGTAACACCTTTTCCAAAGCAGAACGTTTGCGGAATTTCCTGAACTATGTTGTGGAAGAGGCCATTGCTGGCAGGTCCGAGGCTATTCTCGGCAAAACAATTGCTCAGGATGTCTACTTCAAAAGCTTTGCCAGTGAAGACAGCCACATCAACGTTGTTCGTGTAGATGCCGGACGACTCCGCAGAAAACTTCAGCAATATTACGAAACAATTGGTGCCAAGGATGATCTGCGCATTCATATCGATAGTGGCGGATACGCGCCCTGGTTCGAGGACCGCTCGGATATAAGTGAAACGCCTCAGATTGCTCACGCTGAAACTAAGTCGAAACTGTATTGGCTAATCAGCATTCCTGTCGTCGCTATAACGATCATGGCATTTGTTTTCTACTGGAACGAACGCTCAGAATTGACCATTGAAGTTATCTCACAGACACCCGCACGCACGCTCGAGCGACAAGCTTTGTCCGGCAAGTCACCCGCGGCGGTACAGGCATCAAACTATTGCGATCAAGCCCGAGGCCTGCTGTTTCCTATCGCTAGTATCGAAAACCAAATCCTGGCTGGCGAGATATTCAGAATGGCTATTAAAGAAGCCCCCGATTTTTACTGTGGATATGCCGGGTTGGCCCACAGCCTGGGAACACAGGCCCTTCTAACGCGAGCCGGGGAGGAGCGTGACGCGCTGATACAGAATTCAGGAATAATGGCACAGAAAGCGGTGGACATCGCACCATCAAACGGCTGGAGCCAATCCGCATTGGCATGGATGTCATACGTCTCTGGCGACTATGACAGTGCATTGGAATATTCAGCGCTCGCCCAGTCGCTTCGTCCCAAAGACGGAAACGTTCTGGACTTTCGTGGCGTGATATTGCTGGTTCTGGGTCGCTTTGAAGAAGCGTATGACGTTAGTGATCCAAGGCATCCGAGAGAAATTGGAAGCCATCGGTTTGCACACAGAAACATTCACGCAGTTGCCAGCTTTCACATTGGAGAGTTCGGGGAGGCAATCTCGTCTCTGGATTTTGCGAGTGACAACGGTGACCCTGTCAGCGCTCTCTCACTGGTTTATCTGGCGGCTGCCCATCAAAGGTTGGGTGAAACCAAAGAAGCGAAGGCAACACTGAATCAACTGAAGCAGTCCTGGCCAGCTTTCAGGCCAGATTTGGTTCTGGGTGCGTTTTATTCCCGTCCCGAAATGTTTGAGGGCGTGACGTCAGCCTTGCGGGATGCCGGTTGGGTTATGTTGGAATAACCCTCTCGAGACCAATCAAACAACCGGCTAGCGTGCTCAAGCGCTTGTCGTTATGCGCCGGTACAAACATGAGTTAATATTTTCGTGGAGAGTTGAAAGCGGTCATTAAAACATGCGACGCAAGTGCAGGTTGGTACCGCTTCTCGGGATTTGCAAAACCCACTAGTGAATGTCCGCTTCGGGCTCCACCGGTCGCTGGTACGCGTCACGGATACTTGAGCGAAAATCCGAGTCGCGATCCGACACAGAGCACTTCCGGGGCAGCGATGCGCTGCCAGGCGGTGAGAAGCACCAGCCATCGATCACCTGACTTTGGCAGACAAGGGATGGGACGTAGCCAGCCTGGCCCACGACCTGCACACCGGCATCACGCCCGAAGGGGACACCTTTGGCGAGTCCATGGGCGAGGTCGTGCTTTACGGGACAAGTTTCCTGACTGAGGCCGACCGGACGGCTATTGCGACCTATCTGATGGACAAACATGAAGGGGGATGAGGCAATGAAAACCGGAACAATCTTTGCATTTGCCTTGGTCGGGATTGTCGTCACCGGTGCCGCGGTCGCTTGGCTCGCACCTTCAGGCACGCAGGCGAGACCGCCACGTCCGATGTTGAGGAGGGCGCGGTGCTCTATGCCGAGTTCTGCGTCTCTTGCCACTGCGATGAACTGGAAGGGCAGCCCAATTGGCGCGCCCCAAATGAGGATGGCACAATACTTGCGCCGCTGCATGACGAGACCGGCCATACCTGGCACCACGGGGATGCGCCGCTGTTTGGCTACACCAAAAAGGGTGGTGAAGCAGCGGTGGAAGCCCGTGGCGTGTCTGGTTTTGCCAGCGGCATTCCGGGATTTAGCGACAGTCTGAGCGATCAGCAGATCCGAGACATCCTTGCTTATATCAAATCCACCTGGCCTGAGCGCATCCGAGAGATGCAGGCGGTGCACACCGAAAGCCAACAAATGCAGGGCGGCTCATGACCTGCGTCGCCGCCGCGACGATTGTCCTGTGGCGGGATGTCTGATCTCTGAGATGTTCGCTGTGTTCACCGATACTTTGATCGATGACTTCTTTGCTGATCCGGTGTTGACTACACCAATAGGTCTTATTGCCGATGGGCTTGAGTTCGGCTGATCCACAGAGGTTGGGGGCTGGATCATCTTATAGAAGTCTCAAAAGGTCAGTTCAGACAGCTGTTCCCGTTGCCGTGTGTTCGCGTCATCACCTTACCCCACGAAATTTTTTTGTGGGGTAAGGTGATTTACAATGCCGAAGTCTCTTCGGAATAGATCACTACGTAGTTCATTATAAGCAGTTGTTTTTGCTTCAACTATGCTTGACTTGCCCTTGAATGGGTTTAACGAAAAGCAAACCTTGCTTTCCATATCTCTGCGCGCTGGTCGTCGCGTTCTTCATATTCAATGACAGCCTGGGTGATGTCCCGATCTACCACACCTTCCCGATCTTCCCCGAGATCCGCTATTCGCATGGTAAACCATGCTGTCATCCCACCTGGTGGCAATGTGGCGAAACGTGGGAAAACAGGATCTTCCTTTTCTGCCTGCCATGTCCTGGGCAAATCTGGATCGAGGACGAACCCGCGCGCGATACCCACCGCGTCCACATCCCCTGAAACGATTGCGGCCTCGGCCTCTTCACGATGTTTGAATCCTCCGGTGACCATGAGCGGGGTCGAGATCAACGCCCGCGCCGCCCGGGCGAAGTCCAGAAAATACGGGCCTTTGGTCGCGCGTTCGGAACTTGATGGCGCGCCGGGAAAATAGGTTCCGCCGCTGACGTCCAATAGATCGACACCTTTGCATTCCAGCTCTGCAACCACTCTGAGCGCGTCTTCTTCCGTTAGCCCACCGTCAAGCTGGTCGGTGGCGTTCAATTTGACCGTAACCGCAAAGTCGGTGGGCACTGCGGCGCGGACGGCTTCGACTGTTTCAATCAGCAGTCGCATCCGCGTCTGGATCGATCCGCCATAGGCATCTGCCCGGTGGTTAAAGAGTGGGGACAAAAACTGGCTCAGAAGAAATCCGTGGGCTGCATGGATTTGAGCGCCGCCAAATCCCAACTCGGCCGCACGACGGGCTGTGCGGGCAAAATGATCTGGTATGGCCTTGATCTCTGCAAGTGACATCGCTTCGCTTCGGAAATCAGGAAAGTCGATGGCGCTCGGCCCTTTGGGTTGGCTGACCGGTCGATGCGCCAGAGCGCCGGCGTGACCAAGCTGTAGCCAGAGCTGCGCCGAGTTAACCGACCCGCGCCTTGCCAGATCACGGAATGCCAAAACGTCAGCCTGATCATCAAGCACCAGATTGCCGGGTTTTTCGGGGTAACGCGGATCCCCCTGCACCTCACCGATGATTGACGCTGCAACACCACCCTCAGCCCAGCGTTCATAGAGGCGTATCTGTGCAGCGGTCGGGTTGCCCTGGCCATTCGCCAGTGAATCCGACATGGCCGATTTGATGATCCGGTTCTTCAACACACGCCCGTTCGGCAGAGTAAGGGGGGTGAAGAGGGAGGTGTTCGAAGCGATTGGCAAGGCAATTCTCCTTGGATTTCAGTCTTCGTCTTAGATAACTTGGAAAAGAAACTTCAATAATCCTGTAACTTGGATCAATTTTTGATAGTTTTTGGAACAGATGGCACAAAAGACAGAAATAGAAATCCTACTGACCGTGGTTGATCACGGCAGTTTTTCGGCCGCTGCCCGCGTTTTGGGATACACCCCATCTGCCGTGGGCAAGCGGGTGTATCAGTTGGAGCAGAGGTTGCGGGTGCCTCTGCTTGTCCGCTCGACCCGGCGCATGACTTTGACGGAGGCGGGGCAGCGATATGTGGCGGGAGCGCGGGATATTCTTGCCCGCCTGACAACATTGGAAGAGGATATTGCCGATGATGCCGGCAACCTGAGCGGCACGATCCGCCTGACAAGTTCAGCGGCACTTGGCCAGTTGCATGTGGTCCCTTTGGTGATCGAATTCATGGAACTCAATCCGGAAGTCGAAATCGATCTGCTGCTGACGGACAAGATCGTTGACCTAGTCGGAGAGGGCTTCGATATCGCGGTCCGCAGTGGCGTGTTGCCTGACTCATCTCTCATCTCGCGA
Organism: uncultured Ruegeria sp.; assembly: GCF_947497005.1. GTDB lineage: Bacteria > Pseudomonadota > Alphaproteobacteria > Rhodobacterales > Rhodobacteraceae > Ruegeria. Next base: position 27,220 of record NZ_CANMFF010000026.1, read on the forward strand.
AAGCTGATGAACAATCGGCGGGTTCCCTGCGCCGCGCCCGCATATCTCGAACAGCATGGTGTTCCTCGGCAACCGGAGGAACTCACATCACACAGATGTCTTCGCCTGGGGCAGGAAAAACAGCTTTCGGATTGGGGCTTCATGCGATCCGTTGGGGGTTTGTCGCGGTTTGGTCCAGGCTTCTCCTGCAACAGTCTTGATGCGCTCCACGCGGCGTGCCGCGCAGGACGCGGCATAGCATGGCTGCCGGAGTTTCTAGTCTCACATGACTTGCACATAGGTCGCTTGCTCCCGGTATTGCCCGATCATATGGAACCGAGTGCTGGCGGCGGAATCTACATTCTGCGCCCGGAAATGCCCTTCCTGCCACTACGTATTCGGGCCTTTGTCGACTTCCTCGCCGATCGTTTCACTGACGGGGCCACTAGGAGTTTTACTGACAGTTGACGTAACGCCAGCAATTCACGCATTTCACTGTTCTCCAGTATCGCTGAATGCCGAAGGTCACCAATTGCAGTCTTCAGCATTGCCTGAGCCGGCTCGTCGGAGGTCACACCGATAGACGGAGGTAGCCTTTGCAAGGGTTTGAAGAGATAATCCGTCGGTTTCCAGTTGCTTCTCGATCCAGTCGGCGCGATATCGCCTGGACGGAAGGCGAATGTCCTTTCGACGCCCGACGCGAATAGCTCAGATTCCGCGTTGCCCTTGACCCTCAGGGCGAAAGACAGGTCTTCCTCCAGCAATGTAGCAAGCACGGAAGACCCGACCATGCCGGTGGCCCCGGTCAAAAGGGCGCGACCCAGCGGTCTGACAGTATGCTCATCCTGCATGGGCGCGACGTTCCGCTTCGACTTTCAAGCCGCGATTGAAGGCTTGATATCCGCCAAAGTCATGACGTCGAGTGACCGACCTTATTCGATAAGATGGAACAACTCGATTGCACCCGTAATGCCGCGAATATTATGGACACCGCACACAGAAAACAGTTCCGGTGCCGCTTCTGCGACGGCGCCTGTCGTCAGCACTCTGTGTCCCAATGATTTGGTTAAGCCTTCAATCCTACTCGCAACATTGACCGCGCTACCCAACACTGTGAAATCAAGCCTGTCAGGGCTGCCAATATTGCCGTAGCTAACCTGCCCTACATTGATGCCAATTCCGATGTCCAACGGCGGCTTTCCCTGCTCGACGCGCCTTTTATCTAATGCGGCAAGACCGGTGAGCGCGTCTTGCGCAGCACGCACCGACTGACGGCATTGGTGGATGCGATCTCGGGGTGCGTCAATCGTAAAAACAGACAAAACTCCGTCGCCCATGAATTTGAGAACGTCCCCTCCGTTATCCTCTACAGCCTGAACGATCAGGTCGAAATAACCATCCAGCGCATCGAAAACATCCTCTTCATCTGCGGTATCCGTCAACGCGGTAAAACCACGAAGGTCAGAGAACATCACGACAGCTTCCAGGGACGTGCGCTCACCGCGTTTGATCGTTCCGTTGTAGACGGCTTCGGACGGTTCATTGCCAAGGTATGTGCGCAGCAGACTCTGGGAAGACTTGCGCATGGTGATCGGTTCCATGGCCGAAGACAGGGCTGGCAACGCGGCTTCGATCATCTCCAGATGCTGGGTCAAGAACCCATCCTTGGACCGTGTGACGAAGGTACATCCGTGCAGTGAGCCGTCCCCGTAGTATAGCAGTGTCGCATAGTAATCCGTGCCGCCAAGTTCAGCGAACTCAAGGTAAGATATGTGGTCCATTTCCGTGTCAAGACCGCGCAGACTTTTGTGCAGTGGGCGCCTGTGCTCCAGAATGTACTCGAACGAACTGCCAACATAGCCATCCGTGAGCATACGAGCATGAGTTACATCGTAGCTTTCAGTTTCTTCAGGTGTCCAGACAACGCCCCACGCAATAAGCAAGGGGTTGGCGAACCGCTGGCCAATATTGACGCGCCACAGCGGTACTCCCGCCTCGATTAGTGAAGTGCAGAAATGCGACACGATCCTAACTGGATCGCTCGAGCGGCGTCCTTCATCCATCATCCAGTCGGCAAGTTGAGCAATTTGTTCCATCGTGGCAGAATAGTTTCCAAAAAATTCAGAGCAAACCGACTTAGTCTGATGGGCTTGAAGCAATCCCGTGTATGCCGCAGCCGAAAACCGGTGGTATCGTATCTGATACACTATGAAGATTACGCAGTGCCGGGCCTGTTCAGCAAGAGGAGAGCGAAATTGGGCGCTGACAGCGGGTTTGCCGACCATTGGTTCAAGAGTGCTCAACGTAAACAAATCGGACAGAACTGACCGTCAATTCTTCCAGCTTTGACGACTAGTACCGAGGGTGCACTCTCTTTTCGATGATCACTTTCCTCGTCTTTTTACGCTCTCGCAAGAAAACAAACAGGCCTGATCCCAGAATCAGCGCAATACCAATCGCGACTGGCAGGTTTGGAAGTTCCCCCCAGATCACCCATCCCCAGAAAATTGCCATTGGAAGACCGACGTACTCAAACGGTGCTACCGTTGCGGCATCCGCCATACGGTAGGCTTGGCCAAGGCAATACCCGACGACTGCAGAATTGAATCCAAGCCCGACGAACAGCCATCGGTCCGTACTTTCCGGCCAAACCCAGGCGCGCAGCAAGAATATCAAGCTCTCGCTTTCGAACTTGTTCGCAAAGCGCCCATCCCCGGCCACCAACCAGAACAACAGGCTGACGACGATAAAGCATGCTTGAATGTAAACAGCCATCGCTGAGGCCTTGGATTTTGCGCCAAGGAAGCGGGTTAACACATTGTTGAGCGCATAGGTGAAGGCACCAAGAACCGGCAGGAAATACACCAAAAGGCCAACTTCACGTTCGCCACCGACCTCCCATGGGCGGGTCATAATCACCACTCCCATAAATCCTGCAACTACGGCGCCAATCCGCATCGGTCCAACTTTTTCGCCAAGCAGTGGAATGCTGAGCAACGTAATCATCAAGGGCGCGACGAAGAAGACGGCAGTGGCTTCGGCCAGGGGTATGACGGCCAAAGCCGTGAAAAACGTCAGATTGGCAACAACAATGAGCAAACCGCGTAGAAGGTGAAGGCCCGGTTGATCTGTTTTGAGAATGCGCCAACCACCTTCGATCTGTACCAATGCTAAACTGAACCCGAGTCCGATCAGCGATCTCGTAAGAACCAGCTGATGCAAAGGGTAGCCGCCAGACAAGAATTTGATCAGCATATCATTGATGGAAATCGCCAGTATTCCGATCAGAATGAATGCAATACCAACTGTTGAGTTTTGCAGTTTTTGATCCGCTGTCATGGAGTGCCCTTTCATATGGCCACTAACACGGACCATTGAACGGGTCACGTTTCTTTACGATACCCTTTGACAATCGGGCAATTGACCGAAGCTGGCAAAGTACATCCACATGTTTTTGCGCGTAAAAGGTCCTGTTGCGTTTCTTACGCGCCGCAGGTCGCCAGGTGGCTGTGAAGAGATCGATGCGACGGTCTCGCACTCTATTTAACGGTGACGAGGATGTATTTGACGATACAGACTCCGTCCGCCCATGGAACCACGTGGTTTTTGGAACATTGTCTCTCGAATGCTGTCATGGGGTTCACGAGTTGCGCGGCTATTCCCGCCAAAGCTGCAATATTTGGGATCCCTAGCAATCCAAAATGAAGAGGCGGCGCAGAGTTTTGTCGAATACCGATCCGGAGACTCGCGAGCGGGATGGACCAGGCCTTCCGGATGTTGTGCATTTGGTGGCCTGTCACCGTTCGGTGGGAAAAACGCGGGAACTGCCGATTGGCATCAACGGTCTACGTAACGGAAGAGTAGTAAAACCGACCCTGTTGCTTCTAACGTTCGCTGACAAAATATCAGCAGGCGTAGGTTTAACAGATGTTCAGGAAAGTATTGAAAACGGTTGGTGGTGTCGCGGTTCTGGGCGCCACTGGTCTGGTTGGCTATCTGTTGATTTCACCTCCGAATCTTTTGAAAGTGGGAACGAACTACTCTGCCAAGATTGTCTGTTCGAACGTTTTCATTGCTGGGCGTGATCCAGATGAGGTCCTTACACTGGACGTGCAGGCCCCTGGGCACCCGCTGCTCAAACACGTCTCGATCAAGGTTGACCGGAAGGCGCAGACTGTTCAGGCACGGCTTTTTCGGTTTTTTGCGCCCGCCACGTCGCAGTTTCGCCAAGGGCTTGGTTGCACCAACGTTCATGATGCCCCCCTAAGTGCGCAGACGCTTGAGGCCCTTGATCCCTTGCCTGCAGGTCTTTGGCCAAATGGAAGCGACGTCGCCTTGTCTCAAGACCCCAAAGTTCAGACAGTCATGTCGGATGACAGCTTGCTTGGCGACGGTTACCGCGCTGTAGTGGTGGTTCGAAACGGGCGCATTGTTGCCGAACGTTATGCCGAAGGGTTCGATGCGGACACACCATTGTTGGGCTGGTCCATGACCAAGACGGTCACAGCGGGATTGATCGGCATATTGATTGACGCAGGTCGGATGAACGTATCGGACACGCTCGTCGACAGCTTTCCCCAATGGGCAGAAGACGCAAGGCGGGACATTACTGTTGCCGACATGCTGGCCATGACAAGTGGTCTGCAATGGAATGAAGAATACGGCGACGTTTCGGACGTGACCCGGATGCTGTATCTCAGCGATGACATGGCCGATTTTGCTGCTGACCGCGTACCTGAAACAGACGTTGGTGCCGATTTTAACTATTCCTCGGGTACGTCCACTGTGTTGTCCCGGGTGTGGCAGGACAAGCTGTCCGATGGCGGTTTGACCTATCCACGAGATGCGCTTTTTGCACCGCTTGGCATGACGTCGGCGATCGTTGAGACAGACGTCAGCGATACCTTCATCGGGTCCAGCTATATGTACGCCACAGCCCGTGACTGGGCCAGGTATGGGCAGTTTCTATTGCAAAAGGGGGTCTGGGGCGGTGTTCAGGTATTACCTGAAGGATTTGTGGATTGGATGTTCGAACCCGTTGCTGTTTCGGACGGGAAATATGCCAAAGGCCATCTTTGGCTGGAAGCGCCGGGCGATTTGCCTCCGTTTGAGGACGCGGTCTGGTTGCAGGGGCATGACGGCCAGTTCATTGGGATATTTCCGTCCCATGACATGGTTGTCGTGCGGATGGGGCTAACACCATCCCGTCTGGGCTATTCCTCATTGCCGTTGGCGAAAGAGCTTTTTTCGGCTTTTGAGAATTAGGGTAAGCAAGCCGCCACTCTACGCTCTGCCGAACATTTCGGCGGGGTTCCCGGATGGATCAGGACACCGGGTCGCAGGCAGGCATCTTGCAAGTCGGGAAATTTTAGTATACCGCCGCATACAAACGTAAGGCACCAGTCTTTTTCTTAGGCCCGGTGCACCAGCTAAATGGTCGGAACCGTCATGAGCCTTTATACAGACTACCTGATTGAAATCGAAACCCGCAAAGAGCAGGGCCTTAGCCCCAAGCCCATTGACGATGGGGCGCTGGCGAAAGAGATCATCGATCAGATCCGCGATCCCCGGAACGAACACCGCGCGGATTCGTTGAACTACTTCATCTATAACACGCTACCCGGCACAACCAGCGCCGCCGGTGAAAAGGCCCGCTTTCTGAAAGAGATCATTCTGGGCGAAGCGGACGTCGAAGAAATCTCGCAGGATTTTGCGTTTGAATTGCTGTCACACATGAAAGGTGGCCCGTCGGTTGAGGCATTGCTTGACCTTGCGCTTGGAGATGACGCAGCGATTGCTGTCAAAGCGGCTGAGGTCCTGAAAACGCAGGTCTTCCTTTATGATGCTGATACAGACCGTCTGAAAGCCGCGTTTGAGGCGGGCAACCCCGTCGCGCGGGACATCCTGGAAAGTTATGCCAAGGCCGAGTTCTTCACCAAGCTCCCCGACATCGACGAAGAGATCAAAGTCGTTACCTATGTCGCCGCCGAAGGCGATATCTCTACCGACCTGCTGTCGCCTGGCAACCAGGCGCACTCGCGTGCCGATCGGGAACTGCACGGCAAGTGCCTGATCTCCGAGAAGGCGCAGCAAGAAATTGAGGCGCTGAAGCTGCAGCACCCCGATAAGCGCGTAATGCTGATCGCGGAAAAAGGCACCATGGGTGTCGGGTCGTCGCGCATGTCCGGTGTGAACAACGTGGCGCTGTGGACCGGCAAGCAGGCAAGCCCTTATGTGCCCTTTGTCAACTTTGCCCCAATCGTGGCGGGCACGAACGGCATTTCGCCGATCTTCCTGACCACAGTGGGCGTAACCGGCGGTATCGGTCTCGACCTGAGAAACTGGGTCAAGAAGGTGGACGAAGACGGCAACCCGATCCTGAACAACGACGGCAACCCGATCCTTGAAGAGAAATATTCAGTCGCAACAGGCACGGTCCTGAAGATCAACACCAAAGATCGCAAGCTCTTGAGTGAAGAGGGCGAAGAACTGGTGGACGTACCCGCGTCCTTTACTCCGCAAAAAGTGGAGTTCATGAAAGCAGGCGGCTCTTACGCGATCGTCTTCGGCAAGAAACTGCAGACAATTGCGGCCGAGACGTTGGGTGTCGAAGCGCCTCTGGTCTTTGCCTTGTCCAAGGAAATCAGCCACGAGGACCAGGGCCTGACCGCGGTCGAAAAGATTTTTAACAAGAACGCCGTGGGCGTAACGCCAGGCAAGATCTTGCATGCGGGTTCGGACGTGCGTGTGAAGGTCAACATCGTGGGGTCGCAGGACACTACTGGTCTGATGACCATGCAAGAACTTGAGGCGATGGCTGCGACCGTTGTGTCCCCGATCGTTGACGGAGCTTATCAGTCCGGGTGTCACACCGCGTCGGTATGGGATTTAAAAGCGCAGGCCAACACGCCGCGCCTGATGAAGTTCATGAATGATTTCGGCCTCGTCACAGGTCGTGATCCGAAAGGCGTCTATCATTCAATGACTGACGTGATCCACAAGGTGCTGAACGATATCACCGTGGATGACTGGTCGGTCATCATCGGCGGCGACAGCCACACCCGTATGTCCAAGGGCGTGGCCTTTGGTGCGGACTCGGGTACCGTGGCACTGGCGCTGGCAACGGGTGAAGCCTCGATGCCGGTCCCGGAATCGGTCAAGGTGACTTTCAAGGGCCAGATGGCCGAGCACATGGATTTCCGCGACGTGGTTCATGCCACCCAGGCGCAAATGCTGGAACAGCATGGCGACAACGTGTTCCAGGGCCGCGTGATCGAAGTGCATATCGGGACGCTGCTGGCGGACCAGGCCTTTACGTTCACCGATTGGACCGCTGAGATGAAAGCCAAGGCTTCGGTCTGTATCTCGAACGACGAGACTTTGATTGGTTCGCTGGAGCTGGCCAAGTCGCGCATCCAGATCATGATCGACAAGGGTATGGAGCATGAAAACGGCATGCTGCAGAAGTTGATCAACATCGCCGATGCACGCATCGCCGAGATCAAATCGGGTGAAAAACCTGCTCTGCAGCCTGATGGCAACGCGAAGTATTTCGCTGAGGTCGTCGTCGATCTGGATCAAATCGTAGAGCCGATGATCGCCGACCCGGATGTCAACAACGCTGATGTCTCCAAGCGTTACACTCACGATACGATCCGCCCGATCTCTTACTACAATGCTGAAAAGCATGTAGATCTGGGCTTTGTCGGGTCGTGCATGGTGCACAAGGGCGACATCAAGATTGTCGCACAGATGTTGAAGAACCTTGAGAAGGAAGCCGGTAAAGTCGAATTCAAGGCGCCGCTGGTGGTCGCGGCCCCGACCTACAACATCATCGACGAGTTGAAGGAAGAGGGCGACTGGGAAGTGCTCGAGAAATACTCGGGCTTCGAATTCGACGACCTATTCCCGAAACAGCAAGCCCGTACCGAGTATGAGAACATCCTGTACCTTGAACGTCCGGGCTGTAACCTGTGCATGGGCAATCAGGAGAAAGCTGCCAAGGGTGACACGGTTCTTGCGACGTCAACCCGTCTGTTCCAGGGCCGCGTCGTGGCAGATGCACCGGACAAGAAAGGCGAAAGTCTGCTGGCATCAACACCGGTTGTGGTTTTGTCGGCCATCCTGGGCCGAACGCCGAATATCGACGAATACAAAACCGCTGTTGAAGGCATTGACCTGACCAAATTCGCTCCTCCGATGGAAAAACCGGCGGGCGCGAAGTCGGCTCACTTCTAAACGCGAACCTTCAGGCAAAAAAATTGATCGCCCGGGCGCCCTTCAGGTGGCCGGGCGGTTTTTTGTTTGGTGTGCGGTGTTAAAGTTGCAATCGGCGTTATGGGCAAAGCCGGATTTCAACAGGCGCCTCATGCTAAAGGCCTCCAGATCTTCGGGTATCTTCACATGGTCCTTCTGTACCAAGTCATGATCCCCTGCAGTTGAGGCACTTTCGACGATCGGCGCGGTTTCGACCAGGCGCAAAAACGAGATGCTCTTTTCTGCGGATTTGTGAGCGCCCCAGAAGCAAAGGCGACAGGGCAGCTGTTCGGCGTCAGCCAGACAGGTCTTTATACATGTAAGTTGTAGGCTCCAAGCTAAGTTCGAACGGGTTCCGGCAGTAATTCGGAATTTCCCCTGCAATCTGAAACCCGAGCCCTTGATAGAGCAGCCTTGAAGGATCGGTGCTGCGCGTATCAAGGACCAGCATCGTGCGCCTTACCTCTTTTGTCCGTATGAAGAGGGCTTCCATCAAAGCGCGACCGAAACCACGCCGTCGGGCGTTCGGGTGCACCAATAGCTTCGCGACATCGGCGCGATGCGGCTGATTTGGCATGGCCGCCGGGATCAATTGTACTGTGCCCTGAATGCGCCCATTGTCATGGACGACAAATACATCCAGTTCACCGGACTTTAATCCGGTCTGAACGGTTTGCAGCCAATACCTGCGTGCATCTTCCATAGTAAACGGAAGGATGAAGCCGATGCTGGCCCCGGCGTGGACGCAGGCGTGCAGAATTTCGGCCAGATCATCAAGCGCTGCGTCGAATTCGATACTGTTTAGACGTGTGATCATATCAGCATCAAAAGATAACGCGCTCCGCGCGATGCCCCGGTTTCAAATCGCGTCGGGCCGGACAGGTGATAGCGCAGGCAATCTCCGGCGCTCAACGTATGGGGGGTTCCGTCAACAGTAAGTGTAAGCGCGCCATCAATTAGGATCAGATGATGTTCCTGTCCGGATTTGGGCGGTGCCTCGTAAGTGATGACCGTGTCACGAGGCAGGTGACATTCCACGACCTCAGCGTTCAGGCCGTTTGCGGGGGGCGAAACCGCACGTCGGGTAAAACCGGTCTCGGGATCGCGCCATTCGGTCTGACGTTCAAACGGTACTTTGGGGTCAAAACTGTCTTCGACCATCATCAAAAGCCGCGACATTGGCAGGTCATAAGCGGCACAGAGACGGCCAAGGTTTTCTGCCGTGGGGCTGACCTCTCCTTTCTCCATTCGGGACAGCGTAGCGCGGCTGATCTCGCTTTGTGCTGCCAGTTGATCCAGCGACCATCCGCGCCCGTGGCGCAGTTCGCTTAAGCGGATGGCGAGACGGTTTGAAAGGTTATCGAGCATCGTCCACTTTAGAGAAAATATATCATATACGAGAGGAATATAAAGTAATAATTAGAATGTAAATGAAAAAGGCGCAGAATCTCTGCGCCCTTTCAAGATTTTGACGATGCAGTGGATTACTTCCAGCCGACCTCGTTAAAGATCTTCTGTGCTTCCGGGATGTTCTTGGCGACTTCCGACAGGTTCACTTCGTCCGCCTTGAATTCACCCAGTGCCTTAACCGATTCAGCCAGTTCAACGCTCTGTACAGCCGGGAATTCGTCATTGCCCGCCGAGAAATACACCTGCGCCTGATCGCCGGCCAGGTATTCAAGGAACAAGATCGCGTTCTCCTTGTTCGGCGCGTGCGCCGCGACGCCACCGCCCGACAAGTTCATATGCGCACCATAGCTATCTTGGTTAGGGAAGACCCAGCCGATCATGTCACGTTCAGCCGACAGTCCTTTGACGTCTTTGCGGATTGCCCGGGCAAAGTAATAGGTGTTCGATACGGCGATTTCGCATTCGCCCGAAACGATGCCCCGCAGCTGGTCGGTGTCACCACCCTGAGGGTCACGCGCCATGTTGGCAACGATACCTTCAGCCCAGGTTTTCGCAGCTTCTGCACCTTCATGTGTGATGATCGAGGCCAGCAGGGTCTGGTTGTATGTATTGGTCGATGACCGGATGCAGATCAGATCTTTGTATTCCGGCTTTGCCAGATCCGCGTAAGTGGCTGGTGGATTGGTGACGTTTTCCTTATTGTAAAAAATGATCCGGCCGCGCTGCGACAGGCCGAACCACTGATTGTCGGAGTCCTGCAGATTGGCTGGGATGCGCTCTTCCAGGGTTTCGCTTTTGATTGGCTGCAGGATGCCCGCATCCTTGGCCCGTGCCAAACGTGAGGTATCAACAGTCAGCATCACATCTGCCGGAGAGTTCGCGCCTTCTGCTTCCATCCGCGCGATCAATTCGTCGGCTTTGCCTTCGATCCGGTTGATTTTGATGCCGGTTGCGTCCTCAAAATCTGTGTACAGACGTTCGTCGGTATCATAGTGGCGCGACGAATAAAGGTTAAGCTCGCCTTCGGCAGCGGCCGAGGTCGCTATCGTTGCCGACAGAGCGGCGGCCAGGCAGGTTGTGGATTTCAGCATGGTGTGCCCCAACAATTGAATTTCGCGTCGGCTGATAACCCGACTGATTTGCTCAATTATACGATTCTCGGCAGGATGCAAGTAAATCCGACAGATTTACTTGGTCAAATGACCGCAGGTGCACTGTAGCGGTTTGAATGTCGGGTATTGTAGCAGACGAAAAATCTGTGTGGGTCCTGAGTGTTTTGTCCCAACGGATTGGTCGACGAAAGCGAAGAAACTGGTTAATGACGCCATTTGTCAGCAAAAGGCACACTTGCCTTGAGCACGCTGTGAGCAAAGGAAATGGAATGACCGAAACGCTTGCTGAGAAAATCGGCAAATCGAAACCCGGCCAATTGATGGCGCGCTTTGAAGGTTTCATGGTATTTATAGGGGTGGTCGGGCCATTTGCTACACTGCCGCAACTTGTGAAGCTCTACTTCACGCATTCACAACACGCGACGGGGCAATCCCTGTTGTCGTGGTCGCTTTACGCTGGCCTGTCGATGTTATGGTTTTTCTACGGATTGGTTGTTGGAAAGCTTCCCATTTATGTGGGTAACGGGATCTCAATGATTCTAAACCTGCTTATGGTCATCGGTATCCTGATTCACGCAGGGTTGACGTTTTGAAGTGTGGTCCAAAAAAAAACCGCGCTCGAAAACGCGGTTTTTTAAAACAGTAACGTTAAGTTCTTAGCCCTGACGCGCTTTGAACTTGCGCTGCGTCTTGTTGATCACGTAGACGCGGCCTTTGCGACGCACAACCCGGCAATCACGGTGCCGGTTCTTGAGCGAGCGGAGCGAGTTCTTGACCTTCATGGTCTGTCTCCAATCTGCGGCGCCTTCATCAAGGACGTGGCCAGCGCCTGGGTTAGTCGGGTGTCCCGGAAACCCGGAACAGTGAAAACATGGTGGGCGGTACAAGGATCGAACTTGTGACCCCTTCGATGTCAACGAAGTGCTCTACCGCTGAGCTAACCGCCCATGTCCCTTTGCGTGCCCTGCCCCATAACGAAATGGGGCGCGGATACCCGCGCCGGTAGCGGGGTCTATAAAAGGAGTCGCAAAGGGGTTCAAGGGGTTTGGAAGAACTATTTTCCGGTCTATGTTGATTACGAACACGGAGAGATCATGCAGAACGCAGCCTTTGTATTGGATATGCCGGAAAACCGCAGTTCATGCGTGGTTTTTTCATCCCCACACAGCGGTCGGGACTATCCCCAGGCGTTTTTGAAGCGATCCGTTTTGAACCAGAGCGTGATTCGATCCTCGGAAGATGCTTTTGTCGATCAATTGTTTGCTTCTGCTACCGAGAATGGCGCGCCGTTGATAAAAGCGGCCATGCCGCGCGCCTATCTGGACCTGAATCGCAGTCTGGACGAACTGGATCCGGCGCTGATCAGCGGTGCGCGCAGGCATGGGCATAACCCACGAGTCGCATCAGGGTTAGGCGTGATTCCCCGCGTCGTGGCCAATGGGCGGGCGATTTACAGTGGCAAGCTGACTATGGACGACGCGCGGCTGCGCATCGACACTTATTGGCGTCCCTATCATGCCCGATTGAAATCGCTGCTGGCCGAATCGCACGAGAAATTCGGTCAGGCCATTCTGGTGGATTGCCACTCGATGCCGCACGAGGCGGTGGCGATGGCTGGCACGACCCGCAACAAACGGCCCGAGATCGTTTTGGGTGATCGGTTTGGCGCGTCAGCATCTTCCGAAATCGTGGATCTCATTGAATCGGCTTTTTCGTCAGCAGGTCTGAACGTCGCGCGCAATGCCCCGTTTGCCGGTGCTTATGTAACTCAGACCTACGGCCGGCCCGGTCGTCAGCAGCACGCGATACAGATCGAAATCGACCGTGCCCTGTATATGGACGAAGAAAAGATTGCGCCGAACGCCAACTTCATGGCGTTTTCGAAACTCCTTCGGCAAGTGGTTCGCGAAATTTCCAGCATCGGTTCGAAACCGGTTCGTCTGGCTGCGGAATGAGGCTAGCGTAACGCACGGCCTTTCAAGATTGCTTTGGCTCCGAACCTCTGGCGGATTTCATCCGTGGCACGCTCGGCCTGCGATCTGCGGACCGCCCCCGGGTCGAGCAGGTCACCAGAGATATCGGCCTGATCCGCCGGGCAAAGATCGGACAGGCCACAGCCCAAAAGGCGGTATGGACCCTGATCACCAACCTGATCGAAAAGCCCCTTTGCGGTGCGATAAATCCTGTCCGCAATCTGCGTTGCGTCGCGCAACGAGACACGTCGTGTCAGGGTTTTGTGATTGGCCTTTTTCAGCTTTAAGGTAACGACCCTGCCAGCCAGGTCTTTGGCCTTGGCCCGGTCCGAGACTTTCAGGGCCATCCGCCACAAATGACCATCCAGAACGTCGGGGTTAGCGGTATCTTCGAAAAATGTGGTCTCATTGCTGATGGATTTCATTGGTTCATGGGCTGAAACGCGCCGTTTGTCCTGCCCCCGGGCCAGATGCCACAGGCGATATCCCATCGCGCCGAAACGCGCGGTCAGAGCCTCCTGATCCCAACGCAGCAAATCACTGAAGGTACGGATTCCAGCCCGTTCCAGCGATTCCTGCGCGGCCGGGCCAATACCCCATATCAGCCGTACCGGTTTGTTATTCAGAAACTCTGCCGTTTCCGCCTTGCCGATGACTGAAAACCCGCGCGGTTTGTCCAGATCCGAGGCCACCTTGGCCAGAAACTTGTTGTGGCTCAGGCCGATAGACCCAGTCACGCCCAGTTCATCCTTCATGCGTTTGACCAGGCGTGCCAGCATGATGGCCGGTGGGGCTCCGTGCAGGCGCTCAGTGCCTGACATATCCATGAAGGCTTCGTCCAGAGACAGCGGTTCGACCACAGGCGTCAGTTCATCCATCATGGCGCGGATGTCGCGCGACACTTCGGCATAGACAGACATACGCGGTTTTATCACAACGGCGTCCGGGCAGAGTTGCAGCGCTTTGAACATGGGCATGGCAGATCGCACGCCGCGAATCCGGGCCACGTAGCAAGCCGTTGAAACGACGCCGCGCTTGCCGCCACCGATGATGACCGGCTTGTCCGCCAATTCCGGATCGTCCCGCTTTTCAACCGAAGCATAAAAGGCATCGCAATCCATATGAGCGATCGACAGGTCAAACAATTCTGGATGTGCCTTCACCCTCGGGCTGCCACAAGCGGTGCAGCGTCGTTCGTTTGTCAAAGGGGTCAGGCAATCTCGGCAAAGACCTGGCATCTGCGTCCTCGTGTGTTCCGCAGTTGGCTTGGGGGTTCTTTATATCATCCCCCAACAGCGAGCAAAGGTCATTCGGAGAAAAGAAGACCCCCCGCAATTTCGCGGGGGGAAGTAACGAACCTCAGGAAGAGATGGTTCGTTGGGGAGTAATTCCCCTTAAGAATCGCCAAGTTTTCCGGTCTTAGATAGGATGAAGACCAGTTTGCTAAAACTCGCTTTTTGAATGTGTGTTTTCTGGCACAGGGACGATTTGGCGCGGTTTCGCGAAAAATTGACGTAAGGTCAACTTGTTGCGGCGGTTTATGAACACGAAAAATGTCTGAAACGGATGGCCCGCTCAGTGCACTTTCAGACAATTTAACTCGGCCAGAACGGCTTCGGCGGCGGATTTTGGATCCTCTGCCTGATAAATCGGGCGGCCAACAACGATGTGATCGGCACCATCCTGAATGGCACTGGCCGGGGTCGCCACACGTTTTTGGTCACCAAGGGCAGCACCAGCCGGGCGCACGCCGGGGGTTACGATCAGGCGCCCTTCGGCCTGAGGAAGAGCACGGATCAAGGCGGCTTCCTGGGGGCTGGCAATGACGCCGTCGGCCCCGGCCTCCAGCGCTTTGGCAGCGCGTTCAACGACCAGATCCTGTACGTCACCGGCTTTCAGAAGGCTCGCGTCCAGATCATCGCGGTTCAGCGAGGTCAGGATTGTCACGGCTAATATTTTCAGGTCTTTGCCTGACGCACCTTCTTTTGCTGCACGAACTACGTGGGGGTCACCATGTACAGTCAGGAAATCCAGATCGAACTGCGCTAGTCCCCGCACCGCGTTTTCCACCGTATTTCCGATGTCGAACAGCTTCATGTCCAGAAAGATGCGTTTGCCGTGGTCCTGTTTCAGTTCGTTGGCCAGTGCTAGTCCACCTCCGGTGAGCATACCCAAACCGATCTTGTAGAACGAGATGCTGTCACCCAGGCGTTCAGCCATGGCCAGACCGTGCAGGGCATTGGGAACATCGAGGGCTACGATCAGGCGATCATCGGACATGAGGGCGCTCCTTTTTGGCAAACGTCTGCGTCCTAACGGGTTTGGGTGTTCCTGTCCATCTGGGAAGCTGGCGCGGGCCGTTTCATTTTATGCTATCGTGTCCCGTATTAGGCACTTGATTTCAAAGTAAGGGACAGAAAATGAAGAAGCTGGTTTTACTGGTTGCTGTGATTGCGTTGGCTGCATGTGATGAAACCCCGCCTGAAACACTAGAAACCGGGGCTGCGCCAGCGCCGACAAATGACGAATTGCGTTTGGTAGGAGGCTACAGGTCAGAAGAAGACTGGTGTCAGCTTACCGGTGAGACTGCCTTTACCGGCAATTTCCTGGATCATACGGCTGATCTCGTCTCATGCCCAAGCGGCAGTGCAGCGGCCCAGTCTTTGGTGGAAGATCTGAGCGCGGTTCAGGTGGCAGAGACCGGGGGTTACACCGTCTATACGATTCAACGCGAATAGGGGTGATTTCTGAGTCTTAGCCTCTTGAACCCACCAAGATATTTCCCAGATTGAATGTGAGGCTTCGACCGATATGTGCCGCCAAGCGGGCATGTCAAAACGAGGCGCTTGGAAAAGGAGAATAGCATGGACTTGAACAAGTTCACCGAGCGGGCACGGGGATTCGTGCAGGCGGCGCAGACCATTGCGCTGCGCGAAGGGCACCAGAGATTGGAGCCTACACATATACTAAAAGCATTGATGGATGATGATCAGGGGCTAGCGAGCAACCTGATTACACGCGCGGGCGGCGCGCCCAACCGCGTGGTTGAAGCGCTGGATGCGGCGATGGGCAAGATCCCAAAGGTCAGCGGCGACGCAAGCCAGATCTACATGGACGGCCAGACTGCAAAGGTTCTGGACGAGGCCACGAAGATTGCCACCAAGGCGGGTGATAGCTTTGTGCCAGTCGAACGGGTGCTGATGGCGCTGTGCATGGTCAAATCCAAGGCCAAAGAGGCATTGGAAGCTGGCGCTGTGTCAGCCCAGAAGCTTAACGAGGCGATCAACGACATCCGCAAGGGTCGCACCGCAGACACCGCGTCGGCGGAAGAGGGTTATGACGCGCTCAAGAAATACGCGCGCGACCTGACCGAGGCTGCGGCTGAGGGCAAGATCGACCCGATCATCGGGCGGGATGAGGAAATCCGCCGTTCGATGCAGGTTCTGTCGCGCCGCACCAAGAACAACCCGGTTTTGATCGGGGAACCCGGTGTCGGTAAAACCGCGATTGCCGAAGGCATGGCCTTGCGCATCATCAACGGCGACGTGCCGGAATCGCTGCGTGACAAGAAGCTGCTGGCGCTCGACATGGGTGCGCTGATCGCTGGTGCGAAATATCGCGGTGAGTTCGAAGAACGGCTCAAGGCCGTTCTGACCGAAGTCACCGAGGCCGCCGGTGAGATCATCCTGTTCATCGATGAGATGCACACGCTGGTCGGCGCCGGTAAATCCGACGGCGCGATGGATGCCGCCAACCTGATCAAACCTGCGCTTGCCCGGGGTGAACTGCATTGTATCGGTGCGACCACGCTGGATGAGTACCGCAAATACGTTGAAAAAGACGCGGCCCTTGCGCGACGGTTCCAGCCCGTTTTGGTTGCCGAACCGACGGTCGAGGACACGATCAGCATCCTGCGTGGTATCAAGGAAAAGTACGAGTTGCACCATGGCGTGCGAATCTCAGACTCGGCGCTGGTCTCGGCGGCGACCCTGTCGCATCGCTATATCACCGACCGCTTCCTGCCTGACAAAGCCATCGACCTTGTCGATGAGGCGGCGTCGCGGTTGCGGATGGAAGTGGATTCCAAGCCGGAAGAACTCGATCAGCTGGATCGCCAGATTCTGCAGATGCAGATCGAGGAAGAGGCGTTGAAGCTTGAAGATGACGCGGCATCCAAGGATCGTCTGGAGAACTTGCAAAAGGATCTGGCCGACCTGCAGGAGAAATCCGCTGAGATGACCGCGCAGTGGCAGGCCGAACGCGACAAGCTCGCGGGTGCGCGTGATCTGAAAGAACAGCTCGATAAGGCGCGGGCCGATCTGGAGATCGCCAAGCGGGAAGGCAATCTGGCGAAAGCCGGTGAGCTGTCCTATGGCGTCATCCCCGAGCTTGAGAAAAAGCTGACCGAGGCCGAGAACGCCGAAAGCAACGCCATGATGGCTGAGGAAACGGTGCGTCCGGAACAGATCGCTTCGGTGGTCGAGCGCTGGACCGGCATCCCGACTTCAAAAATGCTGGAAGGTGAGCGCGAGAAACTACTGCGGATGGAAGACGATCTGCATTCCCGCGTGATCGGTCAGGATGCAGCGGTGACCGCAGTGGCCAACGCCGTGCGCCGCGCGCGTGCGGGCCTGAACGACGAGGGCCGCCCGCTTGGCTCGTTCCTGTTCCTCGGGCCCACCGGCGTGGGTAAGACCGAGCTGACCAAGGCCGTGGCGAACTTCCTGTTCGACGACGACAACGCGATGGTGCGCATCGATATGTCCGAGTTCATGGAAAAACACGCGGTCGCCCGTCTGATCGGGGCGCCTCCGGGCTATGTCGGTTATGACGAAGGCGGCGTGTTGACCGAAGCCGTGCGGCGCAGGCCCTATCAGGTCGTGCTGTTTGACGAGGTCGAAAAGGCGCACCCGGATGTGTTCAACGTGCTGTTGCAAGTTCTGGACGATGGCGTGCTGACCGATGGTCAGGGCCGGACAGTGGACTTCAAACAGACGCTGATCATCCTGACGTCGAACCTTGGCTCGCAGGCGCTCAGCCAATTGCCCGAAGGGGCCGACAGCGCGCAGGCACGGCGCGATGTGATGGATGCCGTCCGGGCACATTTCCGGCCCGAGTTCCTGAACCGTCTGGACGAGACCATAATTTTCGACCGCCTCAAGCGGGCCGATATGGATGGCATCGTCGATATCCAGATGGCGCGCCTGCAGAAACGTTTGGCAGCTCGCAAGATCGAGCTGGTTTTGGATGATGCGGCCAAGGAATGGTTGGCTGACGAAGGCTATGACCCGGTCTTCGGTGCACGCCCGCTAAAGCGCGTGATCCAGCGTGCATTGCAGAACCCGCTGGCCGAAGCGCTGCTGGCGGGGGAGATCAGGGATGGCGAGACCGTCCCCGTGACTGCCGGGCCTGATGGCCTGATCATTGGCGACCGATTGGGGACGTCAGAACGGCCCCGTCCTGACGATGCGGTCGTGCACTGAGCCAATGACACATAAAACCCGCCTT
Source organism: uncultured Ruegeria sp. (assembly GCF_947497005.1). Lineage (GTDB taxonomy): Bacteria > Pseudomonadota > Alphaproteobacteria > Rhodobacterales > Rhodobacteraceae > Ruegeria. The sequence goes on from NZ_CANMFF010000026.1 coordinate 45,458, forward strand.
TCCGGCGGGTTTTTTATGCCGGCGACCTGTAGCCTTTGTTCACATAGTCGGTCAGGACCTGCATCCAGACCTGAGCCTTCTCCATCGGAAACTGCGCCGTAAATCGCAGCTTCACAATGCAGTCATCCACAACGCCCACAGCCAACAACTCGGACACGCCGTCCGATGTTTCCACCTCGGCCCGAAGCGGCAGGACCTGAGACGCATCGCGCACCTGGTACGCTTTGATTTCCCCCAGAGTGGTACCGCGCCGCTCGGCCACCGAAGCTATGTCCCGCGCAGCTTGTTTGAAGCTTTCAAGAGCCATCTCGGCAGAAATGTTCTTTTGCCGCTCATCATAGAAGAACACGGTGATCTTGGACGACGGATCAGCGAAGATCGCAGAATAGCCAAGGCCGGGATGCTCGCTCTCATATTCATTAGACCCCACCTGATTCAAATCACCAAACACCTGCGGCGCACGGTCAAATAGGTTCTTGCAGGATTGTACATCGGCCAAAGCCGACCCGTCCAGCATCGATAGAGAGAATACAAGTGTTTTAAGCATCATTGTACGATTGCGTTCCAAACAAGAAAATACGTTCAAGTTATGCTGACTTCACTTTACGGCGAAATTTTGTCTTGGCCAGGCTGTGGGCTGGAAGCCTAAATAGCAACTGACCGGGCTTTGGGCGATCGACGCCATCCGACAATACGTTACAATCACTTCGCTCAATCGTGACGCCTGTTTCCTTGGCTCTGTGCTATCAGACATTACCTCATCCCTGAGGCTGACTGATTACGGAGACCCATATGGCGCATCGCTGGACCAACACTTTGACACATGCCGACGTTACCCCCCGGGCGGCGTTCCTAAACCGGAGGCAGGTTATGGTCGGGTTGGCAGGTGTCGGTTTAACCGCGATGTCCAAACCGGCTGCGGCACAAGACGCCTTGGAGCCAAATACATGGGAAGAGGTCACGACGTACAATAACTACTATGAGTTCGGGACCGGAAAAGATGACCCCGCGAAATATGCTCATACTCTGGTGACCGAACCCTGGAGCGTCAAGATTGATGGTCTGGTTGACCGTCCGGGTGACTATGATTTCCAGAGCATCCTATCCGAGATGACGATTGAAGAGCGGATCTATCGATTCCGCTGCGTAGAGGCCTGGTCGATGGTCATTCCGTGGAACGGGTTCGAGCTGGCGGACCTTCTGAATATGGCAGGGATGCAGGAAGGCGCGAAATATGTGGCATTCGAGACAGCCTACCGCCCGGAAGAAATGCCGGGAACACGGTTCCCAATTCTCGAATGGCCGTACCGCGAGGGCTTGCGTTTGGATGAGGCGATGCACCCGCTGACGATCATGGCCACCGGTATCTATGACCGCCCGATTCCAAATCAGAACGGTGCGCCATTGCGTTTGGTTGTGCCATGGAAATACGGCTTCAAATCGATCAAGTCGATTGTCCGGATTACACTCACGGAAGAAGAACCGCCCACCAGCTGGAACATGTCCAGTCCGCGCGAATACGGGTTTTACAGTAATGTGAATCCCAACGTGGATCATCCGCGCTGGTCTCAGGCCTCCGAGCGTGAGATCGGCGGTGGGCTGTTTGCGTCGCGCAAGCCGACCCTGATGTTCAACGGCTATGAAGAAGAGGTCGCCGGTCTTTACGAGGGTATGGATCTGGCCAAGAACTACTAGGATCATGCAGGCGATTAACCAGACACTCCGTCGTATTCCGGTATGGGCCATATATCTGCTGGGGGTGCTGCCTGCCCCCTGGCTGTTCTATCTTGGCTTGACCGGTGGACTGGGGATCGAACCGATCGAAGCACTGGAACATCGCTATGGCGAGCTGGCCCTGCAACTCTTGATTGCAGGTCTGGCTGTAACGCCTTTGCGTAGGATTGCCGGTCTGAACCTGATGAAGTTCCGCCGTGCCATCGGGGTGCTGACTTTTGTTTATGTCAGCCTGCACCTTCTCGTCTGGCTGGTTCTGGATGTGCAGATCCCCAGCCAGATCTGGGCGGACATCCTCAAGCGTCCGTATATAACGGTCGGCATGGCGGCCTTTCTTACCCTGCTTCCGTTGGCGCTGACGTCCAACAACTGGTCGGTGCGACGACTCGGGCCGCGTTGGCGGAAACTGCACCGCTTTGTATACCCGGCTGCTTTTCTGGGGGCTGTGCATTACGTCATGCTGGCAAAAGGGTTTCAAATCGAGCCGCTAGCCTATCTGGCAACAATCTTCGCCTTGCTTGCCCTGCGCCTGCCGATTCCCAACCTGTCTCTCCGGTCCAACAACGCAGATTCTGCCTGACTCGAAAGTGAGTCTGTGGGTAATTGTGTCCATAAGGCAGTTGAGCATGGCATCGCACCTGACTTTCTGCGGATCCTTGCGGTATCGCGCTTGGCGAAATCTACATAAAGTATTGAAAATAAATGATTAAAGAACTTTTTGAGAATTTCTTTTGTTTTTGTGTATTTTCCACTTGCGGCTTGGTCGGGTTATACTTAGAACCCCCTTCACCGGCGCTGCTGAGGTGGTGCTGACGGGTCGGAGAGACGGCCTGACGGACTGGAAAGACGGTTGAGACG
>NZ_CANMFF010000027.1 GCF_947497005.1 uncultured Ruegeria sp.
TCGCATGTGATGTCGACAATATAGACAAGAGCGCCAGACTTGCCTGCACTTAGTTGTCGGTGAAAGTAGATTTCACCCTTTACCGACCAGCGGTCAGTTATCAATGGCAGAAGCTCTTTGTAGGCTTCCGGCCAAGAGAGATCGTCGATGGCGGGCATTAACAACACTCCGCAGAAGTACCGCCAAGGACTGTGTAATTCTGCGCGGCGGAACTGTCCTTTTGTATGATACACATGCAAACGCGTGAACCAAGTCGTTTGGATGCACTGGTCATAGTTTTCTGCGCGATGGTTGAACCTGCCCAGTGAAAGCTCAATGCACCGCAAGATGCTCGAATGTCCGCTTTTGAGCAGTTGTGAAGCAGTCTTGACGCATCGGTGAAGTTCTCCTTTGGGCCGTCCTCGACGAGGCGCGGTGGCTCAAGGGTTCACATGCTGCGTCCGCACCGAGGTCTGCAAGGAACCCTCTTTGCCAGATTTCCGTTTCGCGGCGAAAGTCTGGTTCGCGACTTCGCGGATGACACTACAGTAGGCTATGCAATACCGTTCGCATACGCGCTAAGGAGTAGTTGCAATGGGCACCTTGGTTGTCACCGAAGCAGAGTTGAGAAATTGTCTTCCGATAGACAAAGGGTCGTTGGGCGCAACCGAGCGGTCCTTTTCGTGGATTTCGGAAGGGCGTATTTCAATGCCGCCAGTTATGCATATCGACATTGATGAGGATAGTGCTGTCGACACAAAGGGCGCTTTTGTGAATGGCATTGAGCATCTTGCTGTCAAAATCGCCACCGGCTTCTTTCGGAACCCGCAGATCGGACTGCCCAGTTGCAGTAGTATCATCGCTTTGATGAGCGCAAAGACAGGTGCCTTTGATTGTATATTCCTAGACAACGGATATTTGATGAACCTGCGCACCGGACTTGCCGGTGCGGTGGCTGCAAAGTACCTGGCACCCCAAGAAACCAAAACTGTCGGCGTGGTCGGCACAGGCGTTCAGGCCCGATATCAGATTGAAAGCCTCGCCCTTGTGCGTAGATTCGAACGCCTTCTGGTTTATGGGCGCAGCGCGGCATCTGTTTCGAGCTACTGTACTGAAATGACAAGTCTACTTGGAATTCCGGTGGAACCCTGCCAGTCCCTCGCGGATTTGGTGACGTCTGCGCAAGTTGTCGTCACTACGACCCCTGCGACGGAGCCAATCATTATGGCCGAATGGCTTCACACTGACTTGCACATCACTGCCATGGGGTCAGATTTACCAGGTAAACAAGAACTACATTCGAACGTACTCGAGCGCGCAAACGTCGTGGTTTGTGATGTGATTGATCAGTGCGTCATCGGCGGCGAGCTTCAGAATTTAGGCGAAGGCAGCAGAAAAGTATTAGAACTCGGTTCAATCATTTCAGGAGCGGACCAATTTTCGCGCCCAACTGGTGCCGTGACGATCTGCGACTTGACGGGAACTGGCGCACAGGACACCGCGATCGCGGTAGAAGCCTTTTACCGTGTGAAGGCTGCTAAATTGGGAACTTCGCTCTGAAAAGAGTCAGAAGCTGGTATCCACTTCCACGTACCGGACGGCAGCTTCCGCCCGCATACCAGATGTAACAGATTTCACTGAATGACCGTTTCTGAGCTCCAGGCAGTCGTTCAAATGCTATGTGGCGTGTCTGAAATTCAGGCGAAATCATAATCATCGCAACCAACGACGCAGACTATGCGTGCTAGTTAAACTGCCGTAACTTGACCACATGCCAAAGCCAGAGATCAGAAAACTTGCTGCTATCGTTTCGATCGATGTCGTGGGATACTCGGGCCTTATGCAAAGAGACGAAGCAGGCACTCTGACGCGGCTCGGCATGTATTTTGACGGCATCGTGTCACGTCTGGTCTCGACTCATAACGGGCGTGTAGTCAAATCGATGGGCGACGGCCTACTGATTGAGTTTCCTACTGCTGTTGATGCGGTCGCTTGCGCGCTGGAAGTCCAGACGGTTATGGCTGAACGTGAAGCTGATAACGCGGGTAAACAAAAAATCACCTTTCGTATTGGCGTAAATCTTGGTGATATTGTTGTCATAGGCGACGATATCTTTGGCGACGGTGTCAATCAGGCGTCCCGACTTCAAGAAATTGCCAAACCCGGTGAGCTCTGCGTCTCCGGGAGCGTCTTGGACCAAGTCAAAGAAAAGATTGAGCATTCGTTTGTAGATATTGGCCATCGAAAGCTGAAAAACATCGTTCAGCCTGTCCGCGCTTATCGTTCGACTTTGACAGCTTCCGGTGAAGAGGCGAAGCCAATTGGGTGGCCTTTCCTCACAGCGGCGAAAAGTGAACCGGTCACTGCAGGTGGATGTCTGTGCGGCGCAATTCGGTATCAGGTCTGGTCTCTGCCAGTTGCAGTCGGTTTTTGCCATTGCAGGCATTGCCAACTGGCTCTTGGCTCTCCTGTGAATGCATGGGCGATTTTTGAGAAGCCAAATGTGACTTTCGAGGGTGAGGAACCCGGTTTGTATGCTTCTTCGAAGCTCTCTGAGCGAGCCTTTTGCAAGAATTGCGGGACGAGCATTTATACCGACATTAGCGACATCGGGTATTATTCAATCCGGGTTGGAACACTGGACAACCCAGCCGATTTTCCACCCGAACTGCACTATGGAGTGGAAAGTCAAATCCCGTGGGTCGACATACATGACGACTTACCCAGAATTAGAACAGAAGAAGATCTGCGGATGTCCTCTCGTTGGGTTTCTGTAGGCGAACCAAGTTCTGGACCAACACCGTCGTCTTCTGAGACGCGCGTTGCCAACAGGCAAAAAAGAAAGAAGTCCGATCAGACCTGAGACAGTGAGTAACGGCAACTTTGTCCGCATTCCCGTCATAACCTAAGACACCGATATGCTCCCGCAGCGAAGGTCTGGAATGTGGGCTGCGAACGCGGCATTTCGACCCTCGGTCGAGTGACCGGTTTGGGCCGCTTTCAAAAAACGACCCTTACTGCGCGCTGCAATCACATTGCCGCGTCCTCTTGGCCCAACCGGTGTGCATTTGCTTTGCAGGTGCCGGTGGCAATGGGATCAGAGTTTCCACTTAAATCCCACAGCCTTTTCAGACACCTCCCAGAGACGCGACATGACAGCTTTGTCATGGGCGTGGGCGTTCAGTGTGCCTTTGCCGACAGGACCGATCGCTTCCATACGGCCCGTCGGGCCGTAGAGGGCGCGTTGCTCGGTTAGGGCCTCTTCTGTCGCGCACATGACTTCTGGGTATGAGCCCTGTTCCGCAGTCTGTACCATCGGCGTCTTGGTCATCAGCCACCAGATGAACCGCATTGTACGGCTACCGCTGGTGGTGATCAGCGATGTGGCTGACGAGCCCGGATGACAGACGAAAACCTCGATATCCGTGCGCCCCGCAGCAGCCAGTCGGTCCTGCAATTCGTAGGCAAACATCATCTGCGCCAGTTTGCTCTGGGAATATGCAGTGTTTGCGCCGTAGCCCTCATCCCAGTTCATGTCATCGAACTTGACGGTCTTGAGGCCCATGTTGTAGCCGAGGCTGGCGACGACCACGACGCGGCCTTTGCTTTCGGCGATGCGGTCAAAAAGCAAACCGTTGAGCAGAAAGTGTCCGTAGTGATTGGTGCCAAGCTGGCTTTCGAACCCGTCTACGGTCAGCTTGCGGGTCGGCACCTGCGCGATAGCCGCGTTGTTGATCAGTGCGTCGATGCGGGGCACGGTCTTCAAGACTTCTTCTGCCGCCTCGCGCACACTGTCCAGGATTGACAGATCCATGCGGATGAAGCTCACGTCGGCTTTCGCGCCGAATTCCTGTTTCAGGTCCGCAATCGCCACCTCGGATTTCTCGGCCGAGCGGTTCAGCATCACCACTTTCGCGTTCTTCTTCAGAAGAATGCGCGCGGCTTGAAAGCCTGCGCCAGCGTTGGCGCCGGTGACGACATAGGTCTTGCCTGACTGGTCGACGAGACGTTCGGGTGTCCAGCCTTTAGGGCCAAATGTCGTATCTGCCATTTTCTGTCTCCTGCCAGTCCAAGCTGGCGGTTTCGGGTGCTATTGTCTGAAAGCACAGATAGAACCAGGCTGGGCAAGTAAACAGGCGATATCCTCTCGACTACTTGCCCATTCGTCTCAACTTCATTGCAAAGATGAAAGTCCTCTGCCAGCTAGAGCGCATGAGCAAAGAACAGATCAAAGACCTTATCGAGCGCCGTCTGCCCAAGGCAGGCCTTGTCGACACCGCGTTTGAGGGCGTCCAGCTATTCCGGGTGACCGAGGCTATTCCTTGCGTGCCCGCCGTCTACGAGCCTACAGTCGTGGCCATCCTCAACGGCACCAAGGAAGCTGTACTGGACGGTGAGCACCACATCTACGGCAGTGACAAATACCTGCTGTGCCCAATGACGCTACCAGTCGAGGCGGGCACGCCACACGCTTCTGAAGAGAATCCTCTGCTCGGCGTAGTGATCACTTTGGCGCCACGAGTGATGCGCGCGCTCACCATGGAGATAGAGACGGCTGCCGGTGGCATTAGACAGTCTCAGGGCGGAGCGTCGTCGGCTTTGGCATTGGCGTCTTGGGATATTGGGTTCACACAGGCTCTGTTGCGACTTCTCAAGCTGCTCGACAACCCGGTTGATCTAGAAGTCCTTGGACCGGGACGACTGCGCGAATTGTGTTACGCGGTGCTCATGGGCGAGGCCGGGGTCGCCGCAAGACGTGCCTTTGGCATCGGCAACGAAATCGCGCGCACCATCGACTACCTCGCGAACCACCTGAACGAACAGGTCACCATCGACGACATGGCCGATCATGTGGGTATGAGCCGCGCAGTCTTCCATCGGAGGTTCAAGGAAGCCACGACAATGTCCCCAATACAGTTTGTGAAATCGATGCGGCTGAACAACGCAGCGATGAAGATCGCCGAAGGAAAGACAGTGTCCGAGGCGGCCTGGGACGTGGGCTATCAAAGCTCCTCTCAGTTCAGCCGCGAGTTCAAGCGGATGTACGGCCAGTCGCCCCGACAATGGAGCAACGCGTCGCAGGTGCCTCAACGATTGAACTAAGGGTCACCTTTCACTGCCGGCTTGCAGCGAATGTCCGGAAAGCGGGCTGCGACTGCAGCATTCTGGTCCATAGTTGAGTGACCGGTAAGGGCCGTTCCCCATCCGAGCGACGCAGGCCTGCCAGCAAGATGCTGCGTTGCATCCGAAGTCAACTGTGAGCCCGATTTGATCGATGCCGCACTCTGCACGAAGGTCAGCTTTTCAAGACTTAGAGTTGCTCTAACTCGCTACCCAAACCGTTGTGTGACAAAATACGCTAGTGCAATCGCCGACGTCGCGCGCAGGCGTAGCGCCGCTTCAACACTCTGAGGAAACACTGTTGGCATTCAGTTTTTTGGTGCCAATTTGGTTTGAATGACGAACTGAGTGACCGGATCAACGTCTTCGTTTTCGAGCAAGTTTGCGAACTGGCTGTCCAGACGTTTCTCATTCCAATCGCGCATGGCAATCGCAATCTCCAAAGCCGACGAGTGATCCTGTTCCAACTCGCGGGAAAAAATCCTGATGATCTGATTTCTGAGGGCAGGTGACACTGTACCGGAGTCAGCCAAGGCGCGAATGAGAGATCGTTTATGGTCCTGTTTGAGGTTTGCTGACCCTAACGCGGCGTCGACAGCCATGATCGCGTCTGACCCATCGACAGATATCCCAGCCAGAGCCCGATCATACGCATATCCCGAGCCTTGAAGAACCGACCCGGGATAACGTGATCGGACAATTTTTCTGGCTTTGTCATCATCGACCTGCAGGCCCAGCAATCGGATCGCGATCGGGACAAAGCTCATGCGAGTAAGACTGTCGAACTCGCGCAACAACGCGTCTGCCGCAACTGTGTTACGCAACGTCTGGATGCTTGCGTAAGGTGCACGGTCGATTTCTATTAGGGCAGTATCTCTTAGCACCCGATCTTCGTGCGAAACGTATCGGGCAAAAAACGCAACGTGCGCATTGGATGCCGTAGTGCGGCCCTGCCACAGCTCGGCTTCGGTCCAAAGCGCTTCCAAGAATTTTTCGCGCTCGGGGGTCAGCGTGAATATCCTTGTCCACTTGCGTGACAAGCCGCGTCTGGCACCATCCTTGGCAAGTGTTCCGTAAGTCAGCAGAACTGACATCTCGGGGTCAGCGCGGAAGGCAGCGCAGGTTGTGCTGTCGATCAAGAATGGAATTTCAGGAAATCTCTCCAGATCGTCCGATGTGCCTTTAATGATCTGACGCGGGGCAAACTTGAATGGATTGTCCTGCGCTGGTCCTGCCATGACGACGACGTCGGCCGTGATCAAATGATCCGCAAGTGAGGCCTCGGGCAGCGTGACGCACACTTGGCATGCCAAAGCCGAACGCGAATCAAATAGTCCAAAACAGAAGATCGAAACAAGTATGAAAACCCTTGAAAAGGCCGGGGGCAGCTTATTCCAAGATTGGCTACGGTTATGACATGCAGCAGCACGCATCACTCTATTCCTCGACCACGCGCCGCAACCCGTCCAAATCGACTAAGACGGTGCGACCATATTCCAGACGTATCAGGCCTTCGGTTGCCATTTCCCCCAAATAAACAGAGATCTTGGACAGGGCGATGTTCGACAGGTCCGCAAGTTCCTGCTGGCTGGCAACAACGGTGTCTGTCGGTTCAGCGCCCTGCAAAACGCCACGCCATCCGCCCAATCGCAAAAGCGCGGCAGCGATGCGTTTTCGGGTATTTCGTTGTGCAAGGTCGTTGGCCGCGGACATGGCCAGCAGTTGGTTCATCGAACTGAGGCGGGCAAATGCCTCCCACAGATCAGGGCGCGCATTTGCCAGTGGCCGAAATCGGGAATACGCGATCCTGACCAGTCTGACATCGCCTGCTGCCTTCATCTCAACCAAACCGTCAACATCAAGCAACAACTCTGATTCACCAAACCAGGCACCAGGGTGGTGGATATGACCCAGGACCGGCTCCATTTCTGTCAGTGTGAGACGGACCTGAACCTTTCCCGAAACAGTTCCGTAAAGCGAATTCTGGGGCCCGCCAATTGCGTAAATCGTTTCCTTATCCTTGTACGCAACGATTTCCGAAATCTGCTCGAGTTTTTCTAAGCTTCCTTGAGATACGCCTGCTAGCCACGCTGAAGAAAAGATAGGGTAAAATGCATCTTTAGATTTCTTCTTCATCGCAATTACCCCATTTGGGAAAGTATTTTGAAAACTGTTCTGTTAGCTTTGCCCAATAACGTTCACGTTACAATAACATAGTTACCTGATAATAAACGATATTATGGGGGCATTAGGCATGTATTCCGCTCAGAATTCTCGTGGGCTTCTATTCTCGACTTCTGCGATCAGTTGCGTTGCTGTAACTTGCATTGCAGGCATAATAGCACATTCGGCTATGGCGCAGGATGCGCCCAATGTTGCGCCAGATCGGGCTGAATATTCACCATACCCGGAACAGAGTTTTCCCAATCAGGTCTTCTTTGGCGACACCCACCTGCACACGTCCTATTCTTGGGATGCCGGGCTGGTTTTTAACAAACTGTCGCCCGCGGACGCCTATAAGTTCGCCAAGGGCGAAACGGTGGTTGCGTCCACCGGGATTCCCGCCAGATTGCAGAAACCACTCGACTGGTTGGTGGTATCCGATCATTCCGACGGTCTTGGCATCGCGCCGCTGCTGACACGCGCTGATCCGACATTGTTGGAAGACCCCCTGGGCGCAGAACTTTACGAACTGGTCAGTCAGAAGACGATTGAGAGCACCCAGGCTGCGTACAACCTTTGGCTCGGCCGCGCGTATGAAGGCACGAACCATCTGGCTTCGGATCAAAATGTGCCCAAGGTTCCGTGGGAAGAGATCATCGATGCCGCTGAAGAGGCCTACGTACCCGGTCATTTTACCGCCTTCATCGGATATGAATGGAGTTCGGCCCCGGACGGCAACAACCTGCACCGAGTAGTTGTCTATCGGGACGGCAAGGAAGAGGCCAACACCCGTATCCCGCTGTCCAATGAGCTCAGCAATGATCCCGAGGCGCTGTGGGACTGGATGGAGGAATACCAGTCGGAAACCGGTGGCCAGCTTCTGGCCATCCCACATAATGGAAACCTGTCCAACGGGTTGATGTTCGACGATAAACGGTTCTCTGGAGAGCCCCTGTCTGCCGGATATGCCGAGCGTCGGCAGCGTCTGGAGCCTCTTTATGAAGTAACTCAAATGAAAGGGGACGGAGAAACCCACCCAGCCTTGTCCCCTGATGACGCCTTCGCTGATTTCGAAACATGGGACAAAGGCAGTTTCGGAACCGAAGTCAAAACACCGGAAATGCTGCCCCGCGAATATGCGCGCTCCGCCTATCGTTTGGGTCTCCAACATCAGGCCGCGCTTGGCGCGAACCCGTTTAAGTTTGGGATGATCGGGTCCACGGATGCGCACACGTCTCTGCCCACTTCGCGGGAAGAGAACTTCTTTGGCAAGATCACGGCTCTTGAGCCTTCGGCCCATGAGATGCGGTTTAACGAGGCCATCACCGGCCGGCTTGGCGATGAGGCCAACCAGATCAAAGCATGGGAAACCTCTGCCTCGGGCCTCGCCGCTGTCTGGGCTCGTGAAAACACGCGCGAGGCCATCTTTGACGCGATGATGCGGCGTGAAGTCTTTGCGACCACCGGAACACGCATGCGGGTCCGGGTCTTTGCGGGATACGATTTTGAAGAGTCCGACCTGCAGCGTTCCGATTTCGATGTTCACGGCTATGAAAACGGAGTTCCGATGGGTGCGGATTTAGTCGCCTCGGGCGATGATCGTGCGCCGCGTTTTTTGGTGCGGGCCCTGCGTGATCCAGATGGGGCTAATCTGGACCGCATCCAGATCGTCAAAGGTTGGATGAATGCTGACGGCACAACCACCGAGCGGGTGTTCGACATTGCCTGCGGCGGGCGCGAGTTGGTTGACGGGGACTGCGATGGTCCTGTCGGTGATACGGTGGATCAGGAAACAGCCACCTGGACCAACGATATCGGTCAGGCCATTCTTGCAGGCTTCTGGGAAGACCCGGATTTCGATCTCGCGCAATCGGCGTTCTATTACGTTCGCGTGCTTGAGATTCCATCGCCGCGCTGGACGACCTTTGACGCCAAGTTCTTTGGGACCGAACTGCCCGAGGGTGCTCCGGTTTCGATCCAGGAACGCGCCTACACTTCGCCCATCTGGTACACGCCATCCTGAGGAATTTACCATGTATTTGAAAGCACTAACTATATCTGCCATGGCGGTCTGCTCAGCAGCCATCGCGCAGGATGCGCCGCCGTGGAATCCGGGCGACCGTGAGTATTCACCTTATCCTCAACAGGATTTTCCCAATCAGGTGCTGTTTGGCGATACCCATCTGCACACCTCTTATTCGCCGGATGCGGGCATGATCGGAAACAACCTGGGTCCCGCCGAGGCGTTCAAATTCGCCAAAGGAGAAGAGGTGGTTTCTTCGATGGGTGTACCTGTGCGTCTCGTGCGCCCGTTGGACTGGCTTGTGATTTCGGACCACGCTGAGGGGCTTGGCGTAGCACCGATGCTGAAACGAGACGACCCTGCTGTTCTGGATACCGAATTTGGTCGGACTTTGCATGGGTATGTCCAGGATGGATCTGCCGAGGCCGCCGGAGAAGCATGGAACCTTTGGGCCGGGTCCCGGTTCGAAGGCAAGAATCCATATTCGAACAACCCTGAATTTTCCCGAGGGCCTTGGGAAGAAACCATTGATGCGGCCGATGCCGCAAATGAGCCGGGACTTTTTTCTGCGATCATTGGGTTCGAATGGTCATCGACACCAAACGGCAACAATATGCACCGCGTGGTTGTCTACAGAGATGGCAAGGATGTCGCTAACAGCCGCGTTCCGCTTTCGTCAGACTCAGGAGTAAACCCTGAAGCTCTGTGGGACTGGATGGAGGCTCTGGAGGTGGAAACCGGTGGGCGGGTTTTGGCAATTCCGCACAACGGCAATCTTTCTAACGGGCTGATGTTCGATGACACCCGGTATGACTCGGATGAACCCATCGACAAAGCCTATGCCGAGCGTCGGGCGCGATGGGAACCGTTGTACGAAGTAACCCAGATGAAGGGGGATGGCGAAGCGCATCCAATGCTTTCACCAGATGATCCATTTGCTGATTTTGAAACTTGGGATACGGCCAACTTTGGAGCTGATGCCAAAACGCCCGAGATGTTGCCGAATGAGTATGTACGTCCGGCGTTGCGACGCGGTTTGGCTTATGAAGCGCAGTTGGGTGCGAACCCATTCAAATTCGGCATGATTGGATCAACTGACTCACATACCTCACTGCCGACAACGCGCGAAGACAATTTTTTTGGCAAAGTGGCCCAGCTTGAACCAACAGCTGACCCGGTCCGTTTTGAAGAGACCATCGCCGGAAGACTGGGCGCTCCTGAAAACGCAATTAAGGCCTGGCAAACCTCAGCGTCTGGGTTGGCCGCCGTATGGGCGCGCGAGAATACGCGCGAAGCCATATTTGATGCGATGCAGCGCAAAGAAGTCTATGCAACTTCGGGCACGCGCATCCGCGTACGTGTATTTGCAGGTTACGATTTTGAAGAATCTGACCTCCCTCGGTCAGACTTCGCGGTGCACGGCTACGCCAATGGCGTACCTATGGGGGGTGATCTGGGAAAGAGTGAAAGTCGTGCGCCGCGATTCCTTGTGCGGGCCTTGCGTGACCCGGACGGGGCCAATCTAGACCGTGTTCAGATCATCAAGGGTTGGCTAAACGCAGATGGGACCACATCCGAGAAAGTCTATGACGTCTCTTGCGGAGGCCGCGAAGTGATTGAAGGCATCTGCGACGATTTGGTCGGCAACACCGTCAATGCCAGAGAAGCCACTTATACCAACGATATCGGTCAGGCCATCTTGGGTGGTTATTGGGAAGACCCGGATTTCGATCCTGAGCAAAGTGCGTTCTACTATGTTCGGGTTCTGGAAATTCCAACCCCGCGCTGGACAACCTATGACCGCAAGTTCTTTGGCGTCGAACTCCCAGAAGGTGCGCCCGAGTCAATTCAGGATCGGGCCTATACATCGCCCATCTGGTACACGCCGTGATCCGACAGAGCAAACAGCGCGGCAAACGCGTCAAGAAGTTAGAACGAGGTGACAAATGAAGATATTTTTGCGCGAGATGTGCTCAGCGATGGGTGCTACGGCCATTGCTGCGCTTATAGTTCTGCCGGTAAAACCAGCGGTTGCGGTTGAAGGAGGGTTGGGCGCCTATTTTCTGGGAACCAGAGATACGTTTGCCGGTTTCGTGCCCGAGCCAGGAACTTACACAAGCCTTACATTCGACCATCTGGACGGCAGCGTGGACGGCGTTTCGCTTGCAGGGCTTCCGATTGCAGCAGACGCAGACCTCGAGCTCAATCTCTGGCGACTGGGTGTAACTCAGGTTTTCGACGCGCAGCTATTTGGCGGGACCCCTGCCATAAACCTCACTGTTCCATTTCCTGTTGCTGAACTCACGTTCACAGCGATCCGCCCTCCTCTGCAGGGCGCTATGATCGACGACACGCTCTCCAGCTTCGGGGACATCAGCCTGACCGGTTTGGTGGGTTGGCATCGCGGTAATCTGCATTACAGTACGGGCCTGACCGTTTATGCCCCGACTGGCGAATACAATACCGCATCTATTAACATTCAGCAGCGCAGCGTCCAAGTATTGAATGCAGGCAAGAATGTCTGGTCTTTCCAGCCCTTCATTGCCGCGACCTGGTTCGTTCCGGAACGTGGTTTTGAGGTTTCAGGCGCGGCCAGCCTGTTGTTCAGCGAAGAAAACGATGCGACCGATTATCAGACTGCTCCTGCATTTCAATTAGAAGGAGCCGTTGTGCAACGCTTCCGCTCGGGCTGGGGGGTTGGCCTTGCCGGGTACACTTACCATCAGCTTGAAGATGACAGTGGTGCAGGCGCCGAGCTCACCCGGATCGCCCTGGGGGCCAGCAGCCTGCGGGCTCAGGTCAGCGGTATTGGCCCGCTTGTCACCTATGATGGCGGAACTTTGCTGGGAGCCGACGCCTCCCTAAAGCTCAAATATACGCATGAGTTTGCAGCAAAACGGCGGTTCGAAAGCGATATCCTGACGGCCGTGATCTCTCTGTCTTTCTGAAATTGAAATCACGGTGTTAAACGTGTCAAAGAAAATTTACCTGTCGTGTTTGGTGGCTGTTCTTTTGGTCCCTTCAGGTGTTCAGGCGCAGGACAATTCGGAATCGCTGCAATCGGCTGCCAATGACCCGACTGCTTCGATCATGTCATTCCAGCTTCAGGGATTTCATTCGTTCAATCTGCACAACTCGCCCGAAGACAGCAGTCTGTTGCAATTTCGCGCCGCGATCCCGTTCACGCTGGGACAAACCAACCACATTGCGCGGCTTACGCTGCCTTATGTGACGGACAGTGCCACCGGGCAGTCGGGACTGAGTGACACCACACTGTTTGACCTTGTGACGTTTGATCGACAATGGGGTCGTCTCGGTGTGGGTGCCGTAGCCCTGTTACCAACAGGTGAGGACGGGCTGAGTGCGGAGAAATGGGCACTGGGTCCAGCGGCCGGTTTTGCAAAGCAGGAAAAGTGGGGGCTTTGGGGCCTATTCAACCAGAACTTGTTCACTTTTGCCGGGGATGACGACCGGCCCGATGTCAACTTGTCTACGGCCCAGCCTGTCTTCAACTACAACCTCGGCAATGGTTGGTCGGCAGGGACATCCGAAATGGTTTTTGTCTACGACTGGGAGACCAGCGATTTCAGCAGTCTGCCGCTGGGGGTCAAGGTGTCCAAGTTGGTCCGCGGCAACGGATTACCGTGGCAGTGGTCCTTGTCCTACGAGCACAATTTTTACGATGACGTGGTTTCGGCGGCCGACACGGTGAGCTTTACGCTGAAATTGTTGGTGCCCAAGGGCGGTTAAGGAAATGGGCGAAGAGCTGATGAATGTGAGCTGGCGAACGACAGATCCTCCACAAATGATGGAATCTTCGACACGCAAAAAGAGCCTGTTCCGCCGGATTGTCACGGAACCCTTTGTCCTTTTTGCGCTTCTCAGCATAGCGATCTTTAGCTGGTTCAAACTTGTCCAACCAGACGAGTGGTCCATTGATCCTGACGCGCGGGTTATCATCATCGATCAAAGGCAGGTCGATGTTCTGGCTGGTCAGTTCGAAGACACGTGGCGGCGCCCTCCGACAGCTGACGAGTTGGGAAAGCTGAAAGAGGATTGGCTGAACCGCGAAGTGCTGGTGCGCGAAGCGTTAGCGCTGGGGTTGGATGGTAATGATGAGATCATTCGCAACCGCCTGGTACAGAAGATGAACTTTCTTCTGACCTCGGAGGCAGGCGCGGCCCGACCTGAAGATGAGGTGCTGCAAACTTACCTGTCCGACAATGCCGAGACATTCACGACCCCCGCGCAGCTTGCAGTCAGCCTTGTTTATCTCGGGCAATACCCCAGCGACAGGTTTATCGACCAGACGCAGGCTCGTTTGGCTGCAGGGGAAGATCACCGCCAGTTGGGTCAGGCGTCACTGCTTCCGACAGGATTTGATCTGAGCATCCGAGCTTCGGTTGATGGAAACTTCGGAACGGGTTTCTTCGACCAGTTGCACCCCCTGCCACTGGGTGAATGGAGCGGTCCTGTTCAGTCTTCCTTCGGGCTTCACATGGTTCGGCTCGACAACAGGTGGGACGCCGTCTTGCCGCCGTTTGGCGCGATCCGAGATCGCGTTTTGGCTGCTTGGCGCGAAAAGCACGCTGAACGGGCGACAGAGACTTTTTTAGAAAATCTGCGATCCACCTATGTGATCCAAGACCTCGGAGAAGCTGGCCTGTCTGCGGGTGAGTCATGAAGCGTCTTCTGCTCTTGATTGCGATGATGGCGGGGCTGCTGGTGCCCGCCTTTGTGCAAGCCCATGCATTGGAGCCCGGCTATCTGGAAATCTCGCAGGAGACCGAAAGCGATTGGTACGTCTTCTGGCGCAAGCCCGATGTTCGGGGGGCACCGATGGATATCGACGTCGCGCTGCCCCAGAGCTGCTCATCGCCCGCATTCGATGCTCCGGTTTTTGACGGCCGCGCCTGGACGCAGGTCTGGCGTGTGACCTGCGCCGAAGACCTGCGCGGTCATACGATCCAGATTGACAGGCTGGACACACAACGAACGGACGTCTTGCTACGGGTGGGATATCTGGACACAGTGAACATGGCCACCTTCCGCCTGACGCCTGATGCGCCTGCCGTCACGTTGCCTGCGCAACAGGGGCTGGTGCAGACGCTGTGGCAATACGGCGTGTTGGGGTTTGAACATATCCTTGAAGGCTGGGATCACCTTCTGTTTGTATTTGCCCTGCTGGTGCTGATCCGCAACCTGCGCCAACTGATCTGGGCCGTGACCGCATTTACCGTTGCGCATTCGATCACGCTGGGCTTGGCCACCTTTGGCGTGTTGAACGTACCGGGCCCGCCCGTTGAGGCTATAATCGCGCTGTCGATCGTCTTTCTCGCGACCGAAGTGCTACGGTCGGAGGACAAACCAAAGACGCTGGCCAGCCGTTTCCCCTGGGTGATTTCCTTTGGGTTCGGCCTGCTGCACGGTCTGGGATTTGCTGGAGCGCTGGCCGAGATTGGTCTGCCTGAACAGGACATCCCAGCGGCTTTACTGGCCTTCAACCTCGGCGTTGAGGCAGGGCAACTGGCCTTCATCTTTGCGGTATTGGGCGTGTTCCTGACACTGAAAAAAACACTGCAAATTGTCTGGGGGTGGTCGGTAGCACAAGTGCCGTCGCGCCAATTCCTCGGATATCCCATCGGATGTGTCGCCGCGTTCTGGTTGGCCGAGCGGCTGGCCGGATTTTGAACAAAAAAGGAAGGAGAATGGACAATGATGAAAGCACTTGGAGGCATGATGCTGCTCGCCATGGTCGCGCTGACCGGCTGCGACGTGGTGGACCCGGACTGCACACCGGAAAAGGCCGCGAAACGTCAGGTCCAGCAGGCAACGATCGGTGTCAGCAACCGGTGCACTCCCGCTGAAACAGCACGCGATACCGCAGGTATCGACGGCTAAGAAATTCGGACCCTCCAAAGCTTTGATCAAAACGTGAGTGGTGGCGAAGTGACACCCGATATCGTCCATTAGGATCGGCGGTCACTGCTTCAGACTTTGGAACTCCGGATCGGTTCCCCGTTCAAACCTCGTAGATCGGGGAGCCGTTAGAAGTTAGTTTTAAACTCCCGAATGGGTTGGCGGCCACATGCGCTGGAAAGGACGACGCACAAGCAAAAACATCGACGACCGACGCCACACGTCACGTGGGGTGTCTCGTGCCGGTATGGGCGGCGCCGGATTGATTGTGGTCCTGGTGATCGGCCTGTTTTTTGGTGTAGATATCACGCCGTTTCTGAGTGGCGGGGGTCAGGTTGCTCCTCCGCAAGCAAATGCGCCTGTTCAGATTAACGATGAAACAGAGGAGTTTGTGGCCGTCGTCCTTGCAGACACCGAAGTTATATGGGGCGAGGTATTCAGGGACTCGGGCATTCAATACACACCACCGGTACTGGTCCTGTTTGCAGGCAATGACGAGGAAAAACTGGTGTTTGAGATTGCCGCCGATAGAGTGCCGTGCGTCGGAGTCGCGCCCATGCAGTGTCTGGTGATCAATGGCGATTTTTTCTATGAGAGCATAGTCGGATACAGACATATCGATGGACAGGCCGCGAAAATTTGCGTTTTGCGCACCAAGAGACCCGAGCCAATACCCGCCGATCTCGGAGCGTTCGTATTCACGCGCGTACCCTGCGAAGACTGAAGCTCCCATGGTAGCATTGGTCCTTCGCATCGCAACCAGTCGTGATCGATGGGCTGTACCACTTTCGGAAGTTCAGTTTGGCCATGAACGGTTCCAAGCTAACTACCATCCCAAAACTTGACGCTGCAATTGCCACCCGAAGACGGGTAGCACGCTGCGCTTCCAAAATCTCGCACCGCGAGAGCGAGGGTTTTCTGCCTCAACAATAGTGGCAAGAGACAAAGGCGGCTTCGTACCGAACTCCTGACCCTCAACTGCTTTGAGTTTCGCGTTTGCGGCGAATGGCGGCAATGCGGGCTGCGGCTGCAGCATCCTTTGACCAGGTTCAAGGTCGGCTCTGGGCCGACCCTGTAACGCGTTGTTCACCAATCGTAGCAAATGTTGCAGCTGATCTATTGGTGGCAGAGGGTTCAGTATGATCGAAGTTGCATCTAATGGAAATGACGACCTTAAACGTTTGCATAGAAGGGTTATGCTCCAAGATGCGAGCGAGAAACCCGAATGCTCAGCCGTTTGCGTCGAGGAGAATCTGTTTTGAACGAAACGCGCGCTCGATCAATATTTGGGCCTTTTGAGTCTGGGCAACCGAGATAGCCTGGTCAAAGGCGGCACTCGCTGAATCGGTATCTCCTTGTGCTGCTCTGATTTCTCCTTTGATACGCAGCAACTCAGCCTCTGCCCAGTGTTCTCCTGTGGTATCCTGTTCTCGCAAAGCGCGAACCACTGTTTGTAGGGCCGCGCTGGGATCACCGGCCCTGAGTAGGGCTTTCGCGTGTTCAGCCAAATAGAGCGTTACCCAAAGCCAGCATCCTTTTGCACGATACTCTTCCAAGGCCTTGTCCAATTGATGGACGGCGCCAGGCGCATCCGTCATGCAAGCCAGGACAGCGTCATGAATGGCAACAAAATTCTTCCACAACGCCATGTCGTGCTCGTTTGAGACCTGTCGCATTTCCTCATTGATCTCGGTTGCACTTTCCAAGTCGCCAATCCAGATCGATAAGGTGACAGCGTGCAGACCAGCGTAACAGATTGTGTTGGCGTGTTTGAGCTCGCGGGCTCGAGCAAGGGCCTTGACGCAGGTCTGTTGCGCCGTGTCTTCGTCGCCGCACATCCACTGCGCAAGGAGCATATAGCACCAGATCTGCACTCCTGGATCCTGGGCGAATTTCGTCGAAAAATCTATGATCTCGGCCGACCGATAGAGTTCATAAGCGACTTCGAGATCTTGAAGTGCTTCAGCAGAGCGGCCCTTGGCGATCAGGGTCGCAGCCCGCATCCGGCGCGAGATCAGCTTCGGGATCGGAGCGCGCTCGTTCGCCATGTCTTCTACAAGTCTCGAAACCAGACCGAACGCTTTATGCAGATCGTTGCCGATATAAGGCGCGATCCACGTCCCATAGTAGATTGCAACCTTGAGTTCTGGGTCCGTGGTTGCCTCTATCCTTTCCAACGCCTGTGAGAATGCGTTGCTGGCTTCGGCTGAGGCGTAGCCATCCTTGGCGATATGTACCTGAGCAAGCTGCACCAGAAGCGCTAGTTCCCTTTCGCGCCATTCCGGTTTGTCCAGCAAGCCTGCAACCAGCGTCAAGGCATTGTGCAGATGATTTCCTGCTTCGACATAAGCCGGCCGGGCCTGAGCTTTTCTGGCAGCGTCGCCCCATAGCGTAATAGCCTTTTCCGCCAACCCAGCCTCAGTCGCATGATGTGCGATCAACTCCGAGGGTGCGTTCGGGTCGGCCTCAAACAGATCCGTGAGCCTGTGGTGGATTTCCAAACGTCGACGTTTCAGCAAGCTTTCATAGGCTACATCCCGAACCAGAGCATGCTTGAAGACATATGTCGCGTCCGGAGGTATCCCCCGTCGAAACACGAGCTCGCTGCGTTCAAGCTGCCCCAGCGCATCGTCAAGCGCCAAATCATCGACCCGGGCGATTTTTGTCAACGACGCACGGTCGAAACTTCGCCCGATGCAGGCGGCCATCTGGGCGATTTCCTTCACGGGTTGAAGCCGGTCGATCCGGGCCATTAGGGAATCATGCAGGGTCGCTGGGATAGTCACCCGATCAATAGGACCGGCAAGTTGGAAGCTGTTTTCGGCTTCAATCAGGTCGCCGGATTCCAAAATGGTTTTTGTCAGTTCCTCGACAAACAGGGGAACGCCGTCGGTTCGATGGATGATTTCTTTAGTCAGTTCGTCGGGAAGGGTTTTCCCACCTGATATCTTTGCGAGAACAGCCTCGATCTGCTCGGACCCCAATCGGTTTAGGGTAAGCTTGGATACGATTGGATGACCTCCGAACGCGTGCTGGAAAGTCGGTCTACCGGTAATCAAGATCATTACCCGCTCGGTAGCAATTCGATCCAGACACGCCTCGAGCATCGCGAGCGTCGAGGCATCGCACCAATGTGCGTCCTCTACGACAAGGAGAACTGGCTTTTCCCGTGAAAGCGCCTGCAATTCTGCCGAGGTTTCTTCCATGATCCGAACTCTGAGTTGTTGTGGTGTCAGATCGGGATTTTCGGCAGATGGACCAGTTTCAATCTGCAGGAGTTCAGCAATAATCTTTGGGTCAGCGGCCCGGAGTTGCTTGCGAAGCTTTGCAATTTTTTTGCTGGCAGTGTCAGTTTCCAGATGGCCCATGGCATGTGAAAGCTGCCGGATAACAGGAAAGAAACTCGAATCCGTGTGGTAGGGCGAGCAGTGATAGTTCATCCGGAAGTGATCCTGCGTCGAGACCGCATCAATGACGGCACGCGTCAGTCTGGACTTGCCGATGCCTGCCTCACCGATCAGAACAGCGACTTGGCCTTCCCCGGAAATTGCGCGATGCCAGCGCTCCATGATCAGTCCCAGTTCATGGTTGCGCCCGATCATCGGCAGAACAGGACTGATATCTTCGGTCTCGAACCGGCTTTCCAAGCTGCGCTCGGTTCCGATCCTCCACGCCGGTACTGGCGAGTCCAATCCCTTAATGTCGAAACGGCCTAACTCTTCTAGCTCGAACGAGTCTTGGATCAATTGCTTCGTCGATTCTGGAACCAGAACCTGCCCCGGCTCAGCCAATGTCTGAAGACGCGCTGCAAGGTTTGGCGTGTCGCCAACAACGGTTTCTTCCCTTGATGCTCCTTCCCCTATGAGGTCGCCGACGACGACCATGCCGGTCGCTACTCCGGCCCGAACTGATAGTGCCTGTTCATCAGGCGAACGCAATTCGGCGATCGCCCCGATAATTTCCAGCGCAGAGCGCGCAGCGCGTTTGGCGTCGTCTTCATGCGCCACCGGCCAACCAAAATAGCACAGTACACCGTCACCCATATATTTAGCGACATTCCCCTCATAGCGGGTGATGATACCGGCAACGGTATTTTGATAGCGCTTGATCACTTCGCTCATGTCTTCGGGATCCAACCGCGCTGACATTGCTGTTGATCCGGCAAGATCTACGAACAGCGTCGTCAAATGGCGACGCTCGGCTTCGCGCTTGATATCCGTTGTACTTGTCGCGATAGACTGGGATTGATTAGGTTCAACTGCTTCAATAGCCGCTCGCAACCGCTTGCGCGAACCCAATGAAAGGCCGATCTCACGCATGTCCTCATCCGTTAGGTCATAAAGGACATCAAGATCGATCTCATTCTCGACCAGAACCGCTTCCAGATTAAGGAGCTTCCTTCGTGTCAGCCATTCAATGAGATCGGACATAGGGTAATTGGTCTTCTAAGAGGGTTTGAGAATCGTAGTGTTCCCGATTAAGTCAGTTTGGGCAACGAGTATTCCTCAGACTGCGAATTTGCTCAAATCGCTACAGAATAACGCCATATTTGGCTTGTGGACATAAGAGTGGGGCGCCAACTAAGTTGGCTTGGGGTTTGGAGACGGGAAGGCTGGCATGCGACTGAATAAAAACGAGTTCGAAAGAATGACCGAGGCTTATACTACGGCATGGAACTCGGGAAATCCCGAGGTGGTCGCCGATCACTATGCTCCTGACAAGGGTATCACGATCAACCGAGGGGAAAACCAATTTGGGCGCGACGCGATAATTGCCATGGCGGGTGGTTTCATGTCTTCTTTTCCCGATTTGAAACTTACAAGGGACTTTGTTCGTTTTGCCGGAGATCACGCCATCTTTGGTTGGACGCTTGAAGGGCATCATTCGGATACGGGTAACCTCGTCAAGGCCAGCGGCTGGGAAGAATGGGAACTGGACGAAAACTGTCGTATCACCAATTCACTAGGCTGGTTCGATGCCGTGGATTACGAACGACAGGTCGCTGGCCAAGTGTAATGATACTCCTCGAATATTGACTCGTGCGAAGAAATTGCGCCGCTCCCAAGTCTGGCCACCGTCTTCTGTAGCAAAAGCATTAGCCGCCGATATAGATGAACAGGCTCAGGCCGTGGCTTAGACGCTGGCGACCGAAATGCTGGCAGCCGGGACATTCCAGGATGTGATTGCCGAAGTCGAAACCGAGTACGAACGTCTCAAGTTCATCGCGGTATACGTGATACACAGGTTCAGGGATCAAAAGTGAGGCGGCCCGGAAATTGCAAGAAGAGCTCGACGAAAAAGCCCTGGAGGCCACCAACTTTCTGAAGGCGATTGCGCATGAGCACCGCCTTACAAATCTGTGCCTTCTCTTGTCGCGAGAGAAATCAGTCTCTGAATTGCAGAAGTTGGTTTCTATTCGGCAATCTGCGGCGTCGCAGCAATTGGCCAGGCTGCGCCTGGAGGGTCTGATCGCAGCGCGACGCGAAGGCAAATCGATCTACTACAGGATAGAAGATGAAAAAGTATCGAGTTTGATCTCGGTGCTTTACCAGCTTTTTTTGCGGTGACGATGACTAGAAATGGGGACACGCGAAGGAAACACGAAACTGCAATTCAAAGCGCCGCGGCCATGTGCCAATGATGCGGGTCCAAAGGCCGCTGCGCGTTATTTGGAGTCCTTTGCAGTTCGGGGCGAAATGACACTCTAAGGGGCTCAGGCTAAGCCGCCGTTCATCCAGAGCGCGGCAGATTCAACGAACGAGCCCAAAATTGTCGAATACTGTGGAGCCGTGTTAATGTCCGCATACGATGCTCTGGAAGCCGAAATGCCCAAACACCCCAGTCAAGTATGCGATGAACGACCCGCCATTCTCTGTGTTGCAGGCTTTGGTGACAATGCGAGCATGTATGACGGTTTGGCTGACACCCACCTCGCCAACAGCTATCGTGTGCTACCCATCAATCTTCCGGGATTTGGCGCTCCGCCACTGGCGAAGGCGACAACTCTTGAAGCACTTGCACAAACCGTCGTCGACAAAGCGGTCAAGCACGGAGCTAAGATCATTGTCGCTCATTCGGTTGCTTCAATCATAGCCTCCCTGGCCGCCAAAAGGGCCGACTGTCCTTTGACAACCATTATTTCTCTAGAGGGTAATATCACCGCCGAAGATGCCTATTTTTCTGGAACTGCCGCGGACTACAGTGATCCGGTTGCGTTTCGTGCGGCGTTTCTTGAGCGGCTAGATGAAATGGCAAAAACGGCACCAATCATCCGACGGTATCGTAATGAAGTATCAAAGGCCGATACTCTGGCGCTGTGGCAACTCGGCACCGACGCACGGCATTTTTCAGCAGGCTGCGTGCCCGGCGAGCTTTTGCAGAACGCGGCAAATGCGATTTATCTCTACAACCCCGACAACTGTCCGGATGGCACCGTCCGTTGGTTAGAAGAAAACAAGATGGATCGGATCGTTCTCGATAATGCCACACACTGGGCGAGCGTTGATCAGCCCGAAAGGCTTGCAGAAATGATTGCTGAGGCACTCCACCGATAGGCGAATGCAGCCGTTCACAATTGGATAGATGCAAGTTGGCTTTGTATTGGTTTCCCGCAAGAAACGGGTCGCGGTGTCGCGGTCACGTAAGCTAATCCGTTAGCTAATAGTTAGTGACGGAACCAGAAGACATGACAAACCAACCCATGCCAGCAGTGGATTTTCCGGCCAGCGTCATGCTGCTTCTGCTCGCTGCGGTCTGGGGCGGTTCGTTCTTTTTTGGCGAGGTTGCACTGACTGAAGTGCCCCCGCTGACAATAACGCTGCATAGGGTGATCTGGGCCGTCCCAATACTGGCACTCATCGTCCTATTCAAAGGATTGAGTGTTCCACGTGCCCCTCGGGTATGGGGCGCTTATCTCGTTATGGGAGCGCTCAACAATGCAATCCCATTCTCATTGATCTTCTGGGGGCAAACGCAAATCGACAGCGGGCTGGCTTCTATCCTTAATGCAACAACAGCAATGTTTGCTGCGGTCGTGGCTGGCTTGCTTCTTAAGGACGAGCCGTTAACTCCGAAAAAGATAGCAGGTGCTGCGCTGGGTATTTTGGGGGTGGCCTTCATTATGGGGCCGAGTGCATTGACCGAGTTCAATCCGAGCAATCTGGCACAGCTGGCTATCCTTGGGGCAACGCTCTCCTATGCCTTTGCCGGTGTATGGGGCAGGACTGCTCTTTCAGGCCAACCACCGCTTGTGAATGCACTTGGCATGCTGATCGGCAGCACAGTTCTTATGATCCCAATCGTTTTTGTGATGGATGGCCCCCCAAACTTTGCTCTGTCAACTGGCGTATGGTCGGCGCTCTTGGGGATGGCCGCACTATCAACAGCGCTGGCCTATGTTCTCTATTTCGCAATCCTTGCGCGCGCCGGTGCCGCCAACCTGCTTTTGGTTACACTGCTGATCCCACCGTTCGCTATCGGCCTTGGCGTTACAATCCTGGGTGAAAAGATGGAGCCGAACGCGTGGGTTGGGTTTGCTATCATTGCTCTGGGCTTCGCCGTAACTGACGGTCGACTTTTTTCCCGCTTCCTTAAGCGCAACCCCGAACAAGCTGAGTAAGGCGCCTTTGGGAACACCTTTGACCACCACATTACGGAGTGACGATCCCCGTCGTCACCAACTGACCCGGCCAAGCGTCGGGTCTATTTTTGAGTAGCGAGCATTCAGCGAGGGCAACCGAATGGCTGCAAAGCCCCGCATTCCCGTCATAACCTAAGACACGGATATGCTCCCGCAGCGAAGGTCTGGAATGCGGGCTGCGAACGCGGCATTTCGACCCTCGGTCGAGTGACCAGTTTGGGCCGCGAGCTTCGGCCCATTGACCTTTCTGCATGGTCAGTCTCCGGATCTACCCGTTGAGAACGAATTACCGTACGTTGCTGTTGGCAGGTTAGTTTTCGCGGGGAAATTCCGGGACCCCTGCGGCTTTCGCGGCTTCATACAGCCTCGTCCGATTTTCCTCGGATTTCCAGGTATCAAGATACCGCCATTCCGTTAGATTGAAATCCGGATTAGTTTCCAAATATTGCTCCACGAGCGCAGCGGCTTCTTCTGGCATGTCAAGCAGCGAATAGGTCGCCGCCAAGAAAATTTTTGCCTGCCCCCTCGGTTTAATAGATGTTTTCGTCCAAAGGCGCACGACCTCTTCGTAGTTTCGGTTCATGAATTGCGCCAGAGCCAGAAACGAGACATCCCGGTATGTCTCCACGGGACTAAGACGTTTGGCGATCAACAGATAGTCCACGGCACTTGCGGCATCCCCCGCAAACTGGAGATAGAAACCCATGAAGAGGTTAGCCTCGTAGCCGTTAGGTTCGAGGATAAGTGCCTGATAAACAGCGTCGACGGCTGCTTCTGCGTCGCCGCTGGCAACATACACGCCTCCCAGAGCAATGTGCCCCCACGCAAAATCCGTGTCGAGTTCGATTGCCTTTCTGGCAAGTTCTAGTGCCCGTGACAGGTGGGTTGATGGCGTGTCTGTGTATTGGAAACGCACCTGCACCGAGAGGTTGAAGGCGAGCCCGGCGTAACCGCCCGCAAAATTCGGGTCCAGCTCTATCACCTGCTCAAAGAGCTTCTCGCCGCGCAGGATATTATCCCT
This sequence comes from uncultured Ruegeria sp., assembly GCF_947497005.1. GTDB lineage: Bacteria > Pseudomonadota > Alphaproteobacteria > Rhodobacterales > Rhodobacteraceae > Ruegeria. The sequence goes on from NZ_CANMFF010000027.1 coordinate 23,866, forward strand.
GCTTGGCACATCGACAGTGCGGCGCGCCTGCAAGAAAACATCGTAGGCGTCGATGTTTGTTGTGTACTTCTGGTACAGCCTCTCGTTCTCGTTGGCTTTGAGCGTTACTGACAGGGCTCTTGCCACCTGCCGCGCGACCTCGGACTGAACTGAAAACACGTCTGTGATGTCGCGATCATAGCGCTCGGCCCAAAGGTGCCCTTCGGTGGCCGCGTCTATGAGCTGTGTAGTGATCCGTATCTTCTCGTCGGTCCGCCTGACGCTGCCCTGCAGCACATAGCGCACACCCAGGTCCTCGGCGATCTGACTGACCTTAGCCGCTTGCCCTTTGTAGGTGAATGTCGAATTCTGCGCAATCACCAAAAGCCCGGAAATTTTCGACAGATCGGTAATGATGTCCTCAGTAACACCGTCGGAGAAATACTCCTGCTCCGCGTCAGCAGACAGATTGTCAAAGGGAAGGACAGCGATTGATGGTTTGTCGGACAACGCCAAAATAGCGTCGCTTGGATCGGTCGATCTGGCTTGATACCACCACAATAGGCCACCACCAAAAAGTAGGCCGATAATCACAATGGCGGCTGACACGCGCCAAAGCGACTTCCGACTCGGACGACTGTTTGCTGCCGGTGGGCTGCCGTCTAAGAGCACCTTGAACACCCAAACAGGCCGAGAGATATTTTTGACCTCGACCTCGCCCAGGTCCTGCAGAGGATAGTCAAACTTGTCGCGCACCTGATCGCGAGCCGCTCGTGAAATGCAGACTCCGCCGGGATCGGCCAAAGCCTCAAGTCGTGCCGCGACGTTCACACCGTCGCCGAAGACGTCGTCATCTTGCGCGATCACGTCGCCGAGATTAATGCCAATTCGAAACAGAATCTGCTTGTCCTCGGGCATTTCGGCGTTTCGAGGTCGCATGCCTTCCTGTATCGCGACTGCACACCGCACCGCGTCCACAACGCTCGCGAACTCGACCAACAGTCCATCACCTGTGGTCTTCACCAGGCGACCTCGATGCTCGGCGATGCAGGGGCCGATGAGGTCTTTGTGATGGGCGGTCATCGCAGCGAGCGTACCTTCCTCGTCCTCGCCCATCAACTTGGAGTATCCCTCTACGTCAGCAGCGAGAATGGCGGCAAGGTGGCGTTTGGGCTTTGCGTCGGTCATTCGTGAGGTTCACTTCCCCGGAGCATCCAGGTGGAAGTGTGGAGCAATCGCCGTAAAATGTACATCGGGCCGCAAAATCCCTGTCGAGCGTCATCCGTATGCCGTGGAGAGCGATGAAACTTCTGAAAGCGGCGCATCCTTCCAGTAGCCCGAATGGCATGTTTCTGGATCAGCCGAGGAGATCGAACCTTTGGCTCAAAGGCAGTTCAGGGCCGCTTTGAGCGAAGCAGTGCAGGCCTTCTGGGTCCGGATTCAGAGTCAGAAATGACAACTATTTCTTGAGCGTCGTCTTTGCTTTTATTATATGCCGTATAAATATTTTGCAGGAGACCCGGAAGATGCCCACTGGACATATAATGATGGCGATGAGCCTGGACGGTTTTGTAGCGCGGCCTGATCACAGGTTGGATTGGTTGGAAAAGCAACCGACCGCGGATGAAGATCACGGGTTCGCCGCCTTTCAGGACAGTGTCGATGTGATCGTCATGGGGTCTGGTTCGTATCGGACGGTGCGAGGCTTCGGAGCTTGGCCCTATGCCAAACCGGTGGTCGTTCTCAGTAGAACAATGACCGCAGGCGAAATTCCTGACGATCTGCGCGACAAAGTGGAAGTCTCAGATATGGTGCCCGAAGGTTTGATGAAGAGCTTTGACGCCCGCGGTTTCAATCGCGTCTATGTGGATGGCGGTGCGATTATTCGATCGTTCATGAAAGCCGGGTTGGTTGAGGACATGCGGATCACTCTGGTTCCCATTCTTATCGGCGAGGGCATTCGGATATTTGGCGAGACCGAGGGCGACGTCGATCTGGAACTGGTGTCGGTTAACGGCTTTCCCTCGGGGCTGGTTGATCTGGATTACAGGCTGAAAGCCACGTGAGGAAAGCTTCTTCGCCAGGACGGCCGCAGAGGGCCGATCAGCACCTTTCGAAACAGCTGATCCTGAAGACTGCCTTGCCGATTGTCCAAGGCAAAGGCGTTGACGCGCTATCGTTTCGTATTCTTGCCGATCAGCTTGGCGTGACTCCGATGGCAGTGACCTATCACGCTGGCACCAAGAAACAGCTTTTGTCCGATTTGGTAGGACTCGCATTTGCAGGAGTCTTGGAAGGTATAAAAGGGGATACCCCGGTCGAACGGGCTCGAAGCATCATGGCGAAGTACTACGGTTACGCCTTGAAGAACGCCAACCTATTGCGCGCGATCCTTGAGGATGTGGCGTTGATGAGCGCGAACCTGACAGACGTGGCGACGGAGCTGAAGGCCAACACGGATCAGCTTGAAAACAGCGATGGTGGCGATGTTCTTGTTCACCTACTGATTGACTATGCACACGGGTTTGTACTCTCTGCCTCCAGCGGAGCGAACAATCCCCTGACAATAGAAGATTATCTGCGCGGTATCGACTGGATTCTCTGTCGAGCCGCTGGTGAACGCGAGGCCCTGTATTGAAAAAAATATGGGTGCAAGGGGGACACAAAGGAAATGCCTTGGCGACAGAAAAGTCAACACTAGGCTCTATCTTCGCGACAGCAGTGAATGTCCGAAAAGCGGGTTGCGACTGCAGCATCTTGACCCGTTGGCCAACGGCAGGAAAGGGCCGGGAGCGCTGCTCGAAGTTGCGCAGATGGTTGTGCCGCTTCCGAGGACCGTTAGGAGTCTTTGTTTCCCTTTGAAGCGAGCGGCTTAAGCGGGTGCGACGCGCCTAACCGTGCACCGGTGTAGATGGCGCCGATCACAAGGGCAACTCCTGTCATTTGGACCATCGACAGCGTTTCGCCCAGCATCACCCAGGCAAAGGCGATGGAAACCATGGGCTCTGTATTGAACACCAAAGCCACATCTGCAGGCTTGGCATGGATGACTGCCGCCAATTGTGTCACGATACCAATCAGATAGCGTACAACTCAAAACAGACGTTGGTTTGTCTGCTCACTCGCATTGCCACCTATGACAAGAAGCGCCGCAATGCGGCTGGGGGGAAGTCACCTGACACTTTCAGTTATGTTTCGCTTATTTGCAAGTAATGCTGGCAATTGCGAAAGGCGGATGTGGCCGCCTTTCGATAAATTGTACATCAATGCAGGGTTATCTGTTGAGGAACTCCAGCTCATACTTGTCCGCAACATCGGGCAAAGGATGCTCGGTATGAAGCGACTTGACGATGCCGTAGATCATGAACAGTAAGATCACGGCAATTGGCAGCCCTGCGACGATTGACGCCGTCTGGAGCGCACTTAAGCCGCCAGCTAGCATCAGAACTCCAGCAACAACGCCTGCCGTGATCCCCCAGAAAACACGGAACTTGACCGGTGGGTGTTCGTCACCCATCGACAGCATTGTGCACATCACCAACGTCCCTGAGTCAGAAGACGTGACGAACCATGAAATCAGCAGGACCGTGATCAATACGGTGATCGGATAAACCAGCCATGTGTAGCCAAATCCTTTGACGGTTTGGAATACGCCAGCCGCATAGTCGTTGTTAACCGCTTCGACGACGCCTGCGTCATAGAACAGATCAACGCCTGCGGCAGCGCCACCAAAGACCCCCATCCACAGCATCACAACCGATGTCGGAATAAGAAGCACGCAATAGCAGAACTGCTTGATTGTCCGACCTTTGGACACGCGGGCAATGAACAGACCCACAAACGGACACCATGCGATCCACCAGCCCCAATAGAAGATCGTCCACCAGCTCTGCCATTGGTTCTCCGGCTCACCATTGATCCAGAAGCCCATCGGGATCACTGTCCACAAGTAGTCGCCGAAGCCGGATATCGTGATGCCCAGCAAAAACGCTGTCGGCCCCAGGATTACGAAAAGGATCAGCAGGCCAATACTTGCCATAACGTTGGCCTCGGACAGGATGCGCACGCCTTTGCCAACGCCGGAGGCAGCGGAAGCCGTCCCGAGACAGGTAATGATTGCGACAAGGATCAACTGATTTGTTTGGGTGTTTGCCATCCAGCCCAGGTCTTCAAGACCAGCAGCGATCGGCGTCACGCCCAGCCCTAATGAGGTGGCTAGGCCAAATATGGTGCCAAATACTCCGATCAAGTCGACGAGGTGCCCCCAGGGACCATATATCCGCTCCTTGAGCACCGGATAAAGCGCAGTGCGCAGTGTAAGCGGCAACCCATGACGATAAGAAAAATATGCGAGAGATAGTCCTACCAACACATACAAAGCCCAACCGTGGAACCCCCAATGGAAGTTCGTAATTGTAACGGCGGAGACTGCCGCGCCGACCGACCCGGGTTCAATTCCTGCACGATCAAGAAAAGGGCTGCCTTGAATATGGAACATCGGCTCAGCCACGCCCCAATAGATCAGCCCAGATCCCAAGCCCGCACTAAACAGCATGCAGATCCAGGAAAACGTCGAAAAATCGGGCTCATCGTCATCTTTACCCAGTTTAACGTGACCGAACCGACTGATCATCAGCCAAATCACAAAGAACAGTGCTACGTTGACGACCAGTACGTAAAACCAGTCAAGACTGCCGATGATAAAATCCTTGCCAGACGCAAAGATCGCACTTGAAGTTTCCACATCACGGATTGTGAAAAACACAAACCCCAATATCATTACCATTGAAGCGATACCCATCGTTGGGTTCATACCTTTGAACAAGCCGCTATTTGCAACAAGATTTTCAGGTTTCTGTGTCGATTGATCACTCATATTTCACCTCTTAGCCCTGTTGTTTCGGCTTATCGTGTTGAACCTGCAGCACCCTGACGAGTGGATGCTGTTAGCCAGGACTGGAATGCTTCCTCCAGACGTGCGTGGTTGTTTGCCCACCATTCAGCGTCCGACATGATAAATAGATTGTCTTCATACGCCGGGCCGTTCGGAATACGCTCTAAAACGTCATCTGACAGGAGTGCCAACGAAGATTTTCGGGTCGGGCCGTTTGGTAAGTACCCAACCATATCGGCCAGAGAGTTTGAGCTGCTGGCAAAGCGAATGAAATCAAGAGCGCCTTCTTTGTTCTGGCTTCCCTTTGGAATTCCGAACAGGTCTAGTTCGATCACGCGCCCGTCCATGTTGACCGTAAAATCGGCCCCTTCTTCCTGAGCGGCAGTGGCACCCGTAGTCGCCCAGATCGATGACATCGCCACGTCGCCAGAATTCAACAAGCGCACTGGTTCACGACCGGTTTCCCAGAGTTGCAGGCCAGTTTTTATTTCGTCCATCTTATTCAAGGCGCGCTCGACTCCATCCTCGGTTTCCAGCATTGGATAGACATCTTCTCGGGGTACACCATCGGCCATAAGGGCCCATTCCATGATCACTGTCGGATCATTTCGGATCGCGCGTGGCCCAGGATAGGTTTCCGTGTCAAAAAAATCAGTAATTGTTGAGGGTGGCGTGTCTGCAAATTGAGAATTGTTAAATGCGTATGCGGTTCCCCATACAATGACACCAACGCCACAATCATTCAGAGCTCCCTCAACGAAATCGTCGCGAAATGGTGTTCCATCTACTCCGTCAGGCAGAACAATGTCAGAGATATTCTCCAATAAACCTTCATTGCATGCCCGCAGAGAGTCGGCCTGCGTCAGGTCAACCACATCCCAAACCACATTTGCGCTTTCGACCTGATCGCGGATTTCCGAAATGCCACCATTGTAATGTGCAACATGCACTTTGGCGTTGTTGGCCTGTTCATAGGGGCGCACAAACCCAAACATCTGACTTCGCATATAAGGGCCGGTCCAGGATGTGAACGTGATGGTCGGCCCGGGTTCTGGGATCGTGGCGTCACTCTCAGAAGTACTTTGTGCTATCACATTGCTCGCAGAGAGAGACGTAAACAGCACGGCTATCAAAACCTGACAGCCTCTGACTGCGTTTAGCTTACAATTCATTGATAAAGCTCCTCCCTGACCGCTTCCAAGTTTGTTTTAGAACGTCGTTTAGGTCGTCTTCAGGGCTCACGCCCAATCCACTCAGTAACAATAATTCAAAATATCTCAATGATCAGTAATTATCGAAAGCAACGATGGTCAAATGCGACGGTTCTGGAAGTCAGGGCGACAGAAGTGGAGCCGTTGTGGTAGCACTTTAGAGACTGTTGGGGTCCCCATCTGATATTTAGTCAGTCTTCCGCCTGTCGCGACATTTCAATTCGCGTAGGGCCCTGATGACAGGAGCTGGATCAATGACAAAGGAAGAAATATCAAACTATGTCACCAGTATGGTCGATGTTTTTCTGCGGGTGCAACTCCGAAGAAATAATGGCTGTCCATCTGGTGACTGGCGCAGCTGCGATCTTTATATCTGCACCAGACTTCAAGCAGATACGGCATCGGAGTTGCGCCAAAGCGCATCGACGAATGTCCGTAGTGCGAGCTGCAACCGCTGAAATTGAATTACTAAGCGAACGGCCAGATTGGGCCGCTTCGGGAAGCGAATTGCTACTCAAGCAAAAACGAATTGGCCTGTAGCGCAACATCCAATGGACCAAACCATGGTGCATGTGCATCTCCAGGAAGAAGCTGCAGCCGGGCGCCTGGGATCACCCGAGCCAACCATTGCCCGTGATCAACTAGAACGGCGCGATCCTCCTGACGATGCAGCACAAGCGTCGGGACATCGACTTTGGGTGCGTCGCGTTTGGCATCAATCTGCCAACTCAGTTCGAGCATGGAAGCCGCTTGTTCCGGGTTCGCAGCAACGCGTTGCTGGGCTGCAAAACGTTTTCTGTCTTCAGCATCCGCCGATGGTACGAAGATATCTGCAAGGGCGCGCGATCCGACGCCCCAATGCTGCCGGATCAGCGCCAAAAGCATGGCCTGCGATTCCGGAGGTGCCAGATCCTTGCCTGAGCCATAGGCGCCATAAAAACAATTGCGATCAACTTTCGTGGGGTGTACAACGGCGTATCGGATGGCCACAGGCCCGGCAGCCGAGATCGCCAGAAGTGAAAAACGATCGGCGCCAAACGCCGCAACCATATCCTCAAGCAGTGCGACCTCATCCTCTAGCGTCTTGTTTGGATACGCATTACGGCTGAGGCCCGAGCCCGGCCGGTCATAGCGCAACATGCGCAACCCTTTGCCCAGGGTCAGAAAGAACTCTTGGATGTCCAGGTGATCATGCCAGAGATCAGACGCGGTGACCCAAAACGGAGGAATTATGACCAGCGGGCCGTCGCCGTGAACGGCATACCCAATAGAGCGACCCTTACGATCCGCTATATATCCAATCTCGGGCGCGGTTGTGTCAGCCGTCCGTACACCACTAGGGGCTGGCAATGCATTGGACGCGGGCTGTTGAAGATCGCCGGACACCGCGTCCACTTGCCCGTCAAAGCGATACCCAATCTTCGGTAGCGTGCGAATAAACCGCTGTGCGCGACCATTGTCGCCGATTGCCTTTCGCGCGCTCTTGATCCGGCTGGTAATCGCATCATCCGAGATCGCTCGCCCACCCCAGATCTGCGTGATGATCTCGTCTTTGGTGACGGTCCGTCCTTTGGCCCGAACGAGAAGAACCAGCAGGTCAAAGACCTGAGGTTCGATATGCTGTGCGACCTCATCGCGCACCAGCGTGCGGCGGTCGAGGTCCAGAACGCAATCGGAGAACGTGTAGATCACGGGCTTCAAACCTCAGACATCAGTACGGTGGCTCCACGAAAAGCTCTTATGAGACTTGAAAATCCAGCGTTTATTCATTGCTTCTCCAGAACTCCGCCAAGTGCATAGAGTCAAACCCCGACATGGTTTCTGCATCGTCACCTAGCAGAAAGCAAAACCATGTCTTTGTACAATAAACATATCCTTCCTCGAATTGTCGATTGCGGCTGTGGTGGGCGCGCCTTTGAAGGGCAACGCAAACGTATCGTGCCCAAGGCGCAGGGCATCGTTCTGGATTTGGGCATCGGCACGGGGCTGAACATTCCGCTTTACGATGCGGGGCGCGTCACCAAACTCATCGGGTTGGACCCCTGCCAAAGCAGCCTCAGCATGGCGCAGAAACTGGCTGATCAGTCAAGTTTCCCTGTCGAACTGGTTCAGGCCTTTGGCGAGGATGTCCCGCTTGCGGATAGCTGCATCGACACAGTTGTGCTGACCTACACGCTTTGCACGGTTCAGGACGTATCAGCAGTGCTGAGTGAGGTCCGGCGTGTGTTGCGCGCAGATGGCGAGGTGCTGTTTTGTGAACATGTCAGCGCGCCAACGCCTTGGGTTTCGCGCGTGCAGGATTTTGTTCAGCGGCCCTGGGCCTCACTGCTGGGCGGTTGTCAACTGAACCGCCGCGCGGCCACCGCATTGCGCTATGCGAAGTTTCGTGTCGATGCAGACACCTTCAAGCTGGATGGCGTCCCGTTCCCAATCGCGTGGCAATCAACCGGGCACGCGAGGCCGCTGAAGCTAGGCGAGCGCCCTGACCGCTGCCCGACCGGCCCCGATCTTCATCTGTCAATCTAATCCTCAAAAAGGAGTCAGTTTCATGACCAAACATGTATCAGCCGATTATTTTCCCTGCATTGATCGCGGGAATGGAGCACCCATTTTGTTCGCCCACGGTGCGGCCTGCGATCATCGGATCTGGGCACCTCACGTACAGATGCTTTCACAGCGGTACAGATGCATCGCTCCGACCCTACGCTGGTTCGGGCCATCCGAATGGCCAGTAACCACGTTGGAGTTCTGCGAGAAAACCCATGCAGATGATCTTGCCTCCATAATCGAAAGCCATGATTGCGGCCCGGTCTTTGTTGTGGGGTGGTCCTATGGCGCAAATGTCGCCCTGCGCCTGAGCGTCGACAGGCCTGACCTGATATCGGGCGTTGCAGTCTATGAGCCGAGCTCGACGAGCCTGACCAGCAACCCTCTTGATATCGCGATGCATCAATTGAGCATGCTGGAAACATTTCTACCTGTCACAGATGCCGCCGCAAAGGGCAACGGAATCGAAGTGTTGAAGGCCTTTATCAGTGCGGTGGGCGGGCCGGACACATTCGACAAACTCACGCCAGACCTTTGCCAGATCTGTATGGACAATGCGCATACGCTGATCCCTCTGCTCAGCGCCAAGCATCGCTTTGCTTCGGTAACAGCTTCTGAACTTGAAACTCTGCCGATGCCGGTGCACGTGGCGTGGGGTGAGCAATCAGGGGAGGTTTGGACAATCCCAAGCAAAGCTGCCGCGAGTCTCACAAATGTGCGCGGTCACGCTATTGTCGGCGCCGATCACATTTGGCCCGCAAAAGACCCGATGGCCTTCTTGCCCTGGCTGGCCAGCGTGCTTCATCACGGTTCCCGAAAACAAATTTTCTCTGCAGCCGCAGCGAATGTCGGCAACGCGAGCTGCGACCGCAGCATCTGAGACATAGGTCGAGCGACCGGAATGGGCCGTGAATCTATTCGACATCGGCTCGACCAAGTTGTTGAGTTGTTCCATGATTATTGAGCCAGACAACTCTTCGTCCCCCAGCTTGTGGAAAGGCCAGGCACTCCATCTCGCTGGTCTCGTTTTACTTTTGGCAGTCGCTGCCTTCATCTGGTCTTTGATTGGCAAACCCAGCCCACGGGAATTTTGGATCGCTATCGTTTTTCCCATCCTGCATCAAGTTTGGGTATGGGCGGCGTGGCGACTCGAGCTGAGATCATCGGCGATCTGCCGTTCGGTTGGGTTTCCGGCCTTTCTGTGGGTGTTCTTCTTGCTGTTCGCTGGTCGCTTCGTGACGCTAACATGGTTGGCGGTCCTGGACCAAGGTAGCCTGGGCCTGACACCAATGATATTGGGTTCCACTGACATTAATCCTTCTTCTACCTGGGCTTTACGCGATGATTAGTGGGAGGCTTTACTTCGGGATGTCTCGCGCCGCTGGCGGCGAACATTTCGATGAGAGCTATCGCGGCATGCCTTTGGTCAAGGATGGCATTTTCCGTTACACAGACAACGGCATGTATGTGTATGCGTTCCTACTGTTTTGGGCGATTGCGATTGGATTCGACTCTGCGGCCGCACTCGTCGTTGCAGCATTCAGCCACGCTTACATCTGGGTGCACTACTACGCGACGGAAAAACCCGACATGGACTATCTTTATGGCTCGAGGAGCACTTAAATCGAACTCGATTAATGTCCGCTATGAAGGCTGCGACCGCAGCAGTAGCGCGACGGGCTGAGAGTCCGGTTTGGGCCGTGTTCGAGGTTCACAAATTCGAAGGGCAGGGGCCATGCCACGCTGCACCCGACGTCCGATGGGGCCCGGAGCGAACACAATAGCAATGTGACTGCGGCATGGAGTGCTTGCCAAGTGAAAATGTCGGCTGAAACTTCAGTCTGTTACGCGTCAAACAAGATCCGGCGGAAGACGGTCGGGCCGTAATCGGCAATGCCTCGCCTAATCCTTGCTATCTGCTAGGATGCCCAAAGGGGGCGCGAATGGTGGAAGATCTCAAACAGTGGCTGCAGCGGCTTGAACTTGGAAAATATGCCGATTTGCTGGTGGAAAACGAGGTCGCCCTTCTGGATCTTCCCCACGTCACCGAGCAGGATCTGAAAGACCTGGGGTTGCCGCTTGGCCCCCGTCGTCGGTTTCTGGCGAATGCGGCCAAGTTGGTACAACAGAGCCCTGAAGCGTCCGTAGATGAAAGCAGCCCCTCGGTTCCCGCGTCTGATCAATCCGCAGAGCGACGTCAGCTGACCGTGATGTTCGCGGACTTGGTCGGCTCAACATCCCTTTCAGCAGGGCTCGATCCCGAGGAAATGCGGGAAGTGATCCGGGGCTTCCAGAATGCCGTTGCCGGCGAGATCACGCGCCTTGACGGCCACGTGGCCAAGTTTATGGGGGACGGTGCGCTGGCCTATTTCGGCTGGCCAAGAGCACACGAAAATGAAGCTGAACGAGCAGTTCGTGCTGGCATGGCATTGCTTGAGGCCATTGAGCGTCTAAGTGCGCCGGACGGAACGCCGCTGGCAGCAAGGATGGGTATCGCGACCGGCTTGGTTGTGGTTGGCGATCTTGTCGGCGAGGGGTCGGCGCGTGAAGAAGCAGTGGTGGGCGACACACCGAACCTTGCGGCGCGCCTTCAAGCGCTGGCGAAACCGGGTCAAATTGTGGTGGCCGAAACGACAAGTGGGTTACTGGGTGGCCTGTTTGAACTCGAAGACCTGGGCCAGCACGATGTAAAGGGCTTGGCTGCCCCAGTCGCCGCCTATGCCGTGGTCGGTGAACGGACATTGGAGAGCCGATTTGCGGGACGAGATTCGACGAACATGTCAGAGATCGTTGGTCGGGACCAGGAACTGGCGTTGCTGATGGAGCGATGGGAGCAAGCAAGTAAAAGCGAAGGCCAGATGGTCTTGCTGACGGGTGAGGCCGGGATTGGCAAATCGCGTATTACACAAGCCCTGTTCGACGAGGTGCGAGACCAAGATCACACGAAAATCCGCTATCAGTGTTCGCCCTACCACACCGATAGCGCCCTCTATCCAACGATCCAGCAATTACGCCTGTCTGCCGGGTTCGCTGCGCAAGACGACAACGACGCGAGACTCGACAAGCTTGAAACCTTGCTGAGGCAAGGCACGTCAAACACGGCTGCCCACGCACCGTTGATTGCACCTTTGTTGGCACTTGACGCGGAAACGCGCTATGGCGCGTCCAACCTCAGCCCGGAACAATTGCGTTCAAGGCTGCTTCAGGCTTTGATCGATCAGCTCGTGGGGTTAGCAGAGGCTCGGCCTGTTTGCTTCGTGATTGAAGATGCCCACTGGATTGATCCAACAACGCTGGAACTCGTTGAGCTGGCTTTGAATTCGGTCGCAAATTCGCGCATCTTGGTTCTCATGACCGCTCGCCCTACGTTCGAGCATGGCTTTGGCGGTCATCCGGTTGTTACCCGCCTGATGCTAAATCGACTGGGTCGTTCCCAGGTTGCCGACATTGTGGCGCGCGTCGGAGGGGGCAAGTCTCTGCCCGATCCAGTTCTCGACGAGATCGCGGCCAAAACCGACGGTGTGCCGTTGTTCGTCGAAGAAGTTGCCAAAGTGGTTCTGGAGTCCGGCGCATTGCGTGAGGAGGACGGTGCCTATGTGCTGACGGGACCGCTCAGCGCACTGTCCATTCCGGCAACATTGCACGACAGTTTGATGGCGCGCCTGGATCGTTTGCATCCGGTCAAGGAAATCGCTCAGATCGCATCTGTGATCGGCAGGACCTTCGAGTACCAAACGCTTGCTGCTATCACTTCCCACTCGGATGGTGAACTCGCGGCGGCGCTGGATCGCCTGGTGGAAGCGGAACTGTTGTTCCGTCGTGGCACACCCCCAGAAGCCGACTATCTTTTTAAGCATGCGCTGGTGCGTGATGCAGCCTACGAGAGCCTTCTTAAATCACGTCGCCAGGTAATTCATGTCGACCTGCTCTCGGCGCTTGAGGCAAAAGATGACGCACAGCCAGAGATCCTCGCCTACCATGCCGAGCAGGCAGGCGAGACGGAAAAGGCGATCCGGTATTGGGCACAGGCCGGTGACGATGCGTTTGCGCGTCCAGCCCACCGCGAAGCCGTGAACCACTTCGAGAGCGCCTTGCGTCTGGTGCGCGGTGGAATGGACAGCGAGTGCGACAGAGACCGGGAACTAGAGCTACTGCTGCGGCTCAACCATACAAACATGGCTGGGCGCGGCTATGCACATCCCATTACGGTTGACGGTTTTGCCGAGGCGCGCCGCCTGGTCAATTCTATCGGCGATTCACCACACCGGTTCCCGATCTACTATGGCAATTGGGTCATTTCTCACGTCAGCGGCCAACAGGCAAACGCGCTCGAAATTGCCGAGGAAATGTTCGACGCGGCAACGGGTGACCAAAACCCAGACCATTTGTTCATGTCTGCCCGGTCCTTTTATCTCAGCCGAACGATGACCGGTGCCTTTGAAAGTGCAGAGGGAGACTACGAACGAGTGCTTGAACTGTACGACCCGGAACGCGAGTCGGATCTCACGCGGCAGTACGGTCAAAGTCCTCATTTGGGTCTTCGGTGTTACCGTGCGATTGGTCTGGCCGTTCGCGGTTTCCCGACCATGGCATGGGAAGAGATGATCGGAGTTCCTGAGCATTCCGAACAGCTGGGTCATTCAAACACCATCGGTTACGCCTATACCCACTACGGCATGCTGGCGTGGCTGCTTGGCAAGCACGAAACGGCCGAAGAATTCAGCCGCCGGGCGATCCAGGTGGCGGAAGAGCATGGGTTAGTGATGTGGAAGGGGATCGCAATGCTGGTTCTTGCGGCTGTATTGCCGTCAAGGGGCCAACCGGAAGAAGCCATCGATCTGATGGAAGAAGGCATGGCTCGATGCGAAGAATCAAACACGCATGTTTATGTGCCTTTCCTCTATTCCCATCATGTCGGCAATTTGTTGGCCGTGAACCGGTATGAGCATGCGGTAAAGGCGCGGGACAAAGTCATTACCATGACCGATCAAGGTTCAGAACGGTGGGCCAACGCCGAGATTTTTCGGATGCTCGGAGACTCTGAACGGGCCGGTTTAGGCGGAAATATCCTTGCCAGGAAGTTGTATCTCCAGGCGCTCGGTATTGCCCGGAAGCAGAATGCCAAACTGTGGGAGTTGCGCACCTCGGTTGGGCTTGCACGCCTGATGCGAGACGAGGGTGAAACCAGCCACGCTCAGGTGTTGCTGGCCCCGATTTATGCCTGGTTCAGCGAGGGACAAGACACCCCGGATCTCACCGAGGCAAAACGGCTTCTGGATGAGTTCTCCTAACTCCGTGGCAACGGCGACACAGCCATGAACGCATCCAGCATAAATCCATTGCAGGAGCCGGAAGTGTCTCTGTGATGGTTTGCGCCCGATGTTGCAAAGGTAGTCCGTAGGGAGAAAGCTCTGCCGGAATACATCGCTGCAAACAATGATCGCCCATCCCCGAAATGAATGTACGCTGTCGGGCTATAACGTAATTGGTCCGGGCCTCAGTAAAGGTCTTAATCTGCGGCATTACGTAGTAATTTGAGCCCCCAATCACTATATTAGTTTTAGCTGCAATTGGTTTTCGCGCTCATCCTGGGCATGAAAGTGTTGCGGACAATCAAAGGATCGAAAGCATGTCTTTCAAAGACCTGACGACCAGAGCGGATGCCGCGCTGAAGGCCAATCATGCGGACAAGCCGAAAAAAGAACTGGCTCCCGAGGAACCTGACGTCGGCCCCGAAGAACCAAAGCCCAAGCGTCAAAGTTCATAAGACCCTGCCGGGAGTGGGTGACTTGTCCTTGAATACGTCTCCGAACGAGCGGTATCAGCTAAGGAGACGTACGCAAATGGACCAGATTACCAGTAAGACCACCGCAATCTTCTCCCGACCGTTCACATTCCCGGGCTTTGACGAAATGCTCCCGGCTGGTGAGTACGAAATAGAAACTGAGCTTTCTGCACCGCCCGACTATTTGGATCCAGAAGCCTGGAAAGCCTCGGTATTGGTTTACCTGCACCCCCGTGAAACCCATCCCGGGTTGGCGCGAACCTTGACCGTTTCTCTGGCTGATCTCGACAGTGCACGTGTACAGGACAAATTGACCAAGAAAGAGTTGTCGAAGTTTTTACTTGATCAACTTCTGGCCGATCCGATGGTGCAACTGATCATGGAAGCTGATGGTGTGTCCGAGACTCGACTTCGACACCTTTACTCGAGATCGGATATTTCAGAGTCGCCCAGCGGATCACGGGATTAAGGAGCCAAACGCTCAAAATGCGGATGCGACTTCCAAGACGCCCTCGCAGTCCAAATAGCTGAGAATGAAGAAATGCCTGTCCGTACCGCTAATCGCTCCTCGAATTGCAGGCGGCCCCTCTCGTTCGTTTGAACCTGGCATTTCCGGCACGATCTCCAAGCAACGGGAGAGCTTTTTTCTCAACTCTTTCTTAAGGGGTAACTGAGTGACCCAAACTGAAACCAAGGTTATAAACTGATGAAAGAAGCCGACAACGATACAGAAGCGATCTTGGAACGCGCCCTAAATGACGTGCCGCAGGAACGCGCATGCCTACGTTGCAGAACTCCGTTCTGGAGCGAAGGGTTCGGAGAGCGGATTTGTCGGCGCTGCAAAGGGCTGAGCGCGTGGCGAAACGGTGTGTCGGTTAGACCTGGGTTAACTCGGCGTCGTTAATTTCTGACAACAGTGCAACCGCCCAAGCTTGATCATATTTCAGGCGATGCTATTGGTGTATAAGACCTCTTCACCCTGATTTTCCGTACCAGCCCATCGGTTAGCTTAATCTTTTCAAGATCGTGCAACTCTTCGGGGGATCAAGGCTTGTTTGATGCTCCCCAGCAGCCCATCTATACTGGGCTAACGTTTTTCTTTTTCGACCTGCTGTCTCCCAAAATCGGCGTTCAGTCTTTCGATTCAGACCGACCACGCCGAGCCGTCGCAATAGTGCGGGCGGCTGTTATTAGGAGACTTACACCATGGCAAATGGCACCGTGAAATGGTTCAACTCAACCAAAGGTTTCGGCTTCATTGAACCGGAAAATGGCAAGAACGACGTATTCGTACATATTTCGGCGCTTGAGCGGTCCGGCATTGGTGAACTTCAAGATGGCCAGAAGGTCACTTTTGATTTGGAATCTGGTCGTGACGGGCGCGATAACGCCGCTAACTTGGCGCTGGCCTAAACGTTTTATGGGCACCCTTATGGGTGCCCGTTTGGACATTTAAGTCCGATGAGAGATCGGAGGGCCACCAGGTTGCAACCTCAGGATTGGACTAGAGTTCTCGCGCAATACCGCGCACCGAACACCGGACGCAGTGTCTTCGAATTGACAATCACTGTTATACCTTTTGTTGTGTTATGGATCGCTGCGTGGCATGCATTGTCCATTAGCGTCTGGATCTCCACTTCGCTGGCAATATTGAATGCCGCCTTCCTGGTCCGCTTGTTCATAATCATGCACGATTGCGGTCATGGGGCGTTTTTCAAAAGCCGTGTACTTTGCAATTGGACAGGCCGGTTTCTGGGTGTTCTGGCGCTCACACCATATGATGTCTGGCGCCAAACCCATGCAATTCACCATTCTTCAACCGGTAATCTGGATCGGCGCGGTATCGGAGACTTACCAACCTTGACTGTCGACGAATATGTGAACCGCAAGTGGATCGGACGCGCCTTGTATCGCTTGGTTCGACACCCATTGTTCATGTTTGGCGTCGTCCCAATCTATACGTTTTTTATCCTATATCGGCTGCCCGTCGGATTAATGCATGCTGGCTGGCAATATTGGCTAAGCGCAATGGCGACAAACGTTGTGATAGCTACTGTTTTGGGTGGAGTCTATTGGGTCGGAGGTGTGGATGCACTGTTGTTTGTGTTTCTCCCCACTATGATTTTAGCTGCTTCAATCGGTGTCTGGCTTTTCTACATCCAGCATCAATTCGAGCACACAACCTGGGAACACGAAGAGCAGTGGAAACTACAGCATGCAGCATTCTATGGCAGCTCTCACTATGCCCTACCTGGTCCTCTACGCTGGTTCACTGCGAATATAGGTGTGCACCATGTTCATCACATGGCCAGCCGGATACCTTTTTACAGACTTGATGAAGTGCTGCGCGATCATGGTGAACTCGCCGAATGTCAGCGCATTACACTCTATGAAAGCCTGCACTGTGCGCGGCTGCACCTTTGGGACGAAAGCCGTCAACGCCTGCTGACATTTTCTGAGGCGTTATCGCACGCCAAAACTGCATAACTTTCAATGTAGTCTGGCGCGCACGAGGTATGCTTCGATTGTATCCTCACCAAGGGCTCGAACGGCCTTTAGACGGTGGAGATCAGTCAGAGCCCTCATTACCTGTTCTTTGTGATGCAACGAATGTCGGCTTCAGAGTGGCATGCTAAAGAGGCTACATAAGTGGTCACGAATTTGCCGATACACAAGGCGAATGCCAGATTGAATCCAGTTCTTTCATCGACATCCGGGGCCTTGGAAAAAGCGTTAGGCCCACGAACGTTGTAATACCGTCGCCAAGTGGTTATGTTAAGTCCACTAAAGTTCTGGTTTTCTGCGGCCTAGGCGTATCGCCTGCTAGAGTGAACTAAGTTCTTCCATCATGAAAATTCAGCTGTCACGTCCTCTACTTGGATCTGATGTTTGGGAAGGTTGCCGATGTTTTCGCGCACGACCACATCGCGTGTGACGTTTTTGATCCGTTGTGGTGATGAGACGCACCGAAGGCTTGCCAAAGAACCACAACGCAACCGTTGATCAAATGAAATTTCAGTAGCTCGAACTGCGCCTATCGGTCATCGCGCCTTGGGAATGGCCCTGGCGCGAGACCAAGATTGCGCAAAAAGACACAAAACAGCGCGGCAGCGCTTTCTCCGCCAGAGGATCTAAAATGACATTTCCAGAATGGACGAAACCAGGCATCTACGGTGCTTTGTGTGGTGCGATTGCGGTCTCAATCCTTGGCTTTACCTGGGGCGGGTGGACAACCAGCGGTGGCGCTCAAGAATTGGCTAAGGATCATGCAAGCGAAGAAGTGACGCTCGCGATGGTGCCGGTTTGCCTGAACAGGTCAGCTGCTGACCCCAAGCGAGAAGAAATCATCTTAACCCTCCAAGAGGCCTCTGGCTTCAGTCGCCGCAAGGCTATGATGGATACGGGTTGGGCTACGCTGCCGGGGTCGGAAACGCCAAGCCGTGACCTTGCAGATGCCTGTATCGCGGGGCTTGAGCTGGATGGATCATAACTCAAAGGCAATGCCGCAACTCTGTCGGACGATTTGGGAAGCACATCTGTCACCAGGCATTCAGATGATTGCGGCTCTGATTGTGCTCCCAATCTGTGCTCTGCTTCTGTCTTCAACGCCTGCATATGCTCAATCCACATCGCAACCTGTGCCTGAAAATGCCACTGCAAAGAGCTACGGTGACGGCTGGAAATGTAACGCCGGGTATAGGCTGAGTGGCGATGTCTGCGCCGTTGTCATAGTGCCAGCAAATGCGTATCCGACCAACCGCACCTATGGTTCTGGTTGGGAATGTCTTCATGGTTTTCGCAAGAACGATGATACCGCCTGTGTTGCGGTAACTGTACCCGATGGTGGGTTTCTTGATCCATCAGGTGAGCGCTGGCATTGCTCTCGCGGTTTTCAAAAAATCGACGACACGTGCCAAGAAATTGTCGTGCCCGCAAACGCCTACCTGGCAGCTACGACCTATGGGCCCGCGTGGGAATGCAAACGTGGGTTTGAAGCATTGGACGACCTTTGCGTTGCCATTGTAGTCCCGACCAACGCTTATCTGAATTCATCAGGATACGGCCGACCCTGGACATGTGAACGTGGATACTTTGCACAGGATGGATTATGCGCGCCCGTTGTGATCCCTGAACATGCCTACTTCGACGATGCAACTTACGGCACGGGATGGAAGTGCGAGCGGGGATACGCAGCCTCAGGTGTGAGCTGTGAAGTAATAGACCTTCCTGCGAATGCCCATCTCGACAGGTCCGGAAACCGTTGGGACTGCAACAAGAATTTCAAGTTGTCTAAAGGTCTGTGCGTTCTCGATAACTGAGCGCGCGGCACGATATTCTCGACTTCATTACCCGATGGTGACGGCAGCGTTGCCTTCGGCGTCGACCACATAAAGGAAACATCATGAAAACCGACTTTAACGCGGCAAACACTATCCGTCGTCCCGTCAGTGGTGCACAAGCGCCGCCATTGACCAGCGATGAACCCGTAAGATCAACCTCTGCCACTCAGATCGTCTTGCCGCCAACTGCGATTGTCTATTGCCAAGGTAACTTCGCCAACATCGATGGAAAAACTGCAAATGGCCTCGTTCGTCATTCAGAGGCCTACAGGATTCAGTCTGTCATCGATAACAACTACGACGGTGAAGACAGCGGGCGGGTTCTTGACGGTACAGTAAACCACATTCCGGTCTTCAGCAGTCTGGACGCTGCTGTTGCCCATGAAGCCGAGATCCCCAACGCCTTTATTTACGGGATGGCGCCATCTACAGGGAGACTCTCATCGACAGATCGCGACGTTGTTCTCGGCGCGATATCACTTGGTATGAACATCGTCAGTGGATTGCATGAATATCTGAGCGATGACCCTGAGATCGCGTCTTTTGCGGCCGAACGCAAAGTCACCATCCGAGATATTCGAAAACCTAAACCCAGCAAGGATATGCGTCTGTTCGACGGGAGTATTGCAGGTGTGAAAGCGCTGCGCATAGCGGTTCTTGGAACCGATTGCGCCATTGGAAAACGGACAACAGCGACCGTCTTGGCCCGCGCCTTGAACGCGAGAGGCATCAAGACTGTTCTTGTTGGTACGGGCCAGACGGGTTTGATGCAGGGCGCAAAACATGGTGTAGCAATGGATGCCGTACCGCCGCAGTTCTGCTGCGGTGAGCTTGAAGGTGCGATTGTTGACGCTTCCGAGGCTGAACAACCCGACGTCATATTAATCGAAGGTCAAGGGGCGTTGAGTCATCCAGCGTTCTGCACATCCGCCTTTATCCTGCGGGGCAGCCAGCCGGACGCCGTGATCCTTCAACACGCTCCAAAGCGCGCACATCGCTGTGATTTTCCCAATATGCCAATGCCCAAGCCTGCAAGTGAGATTGCCCTCATCGAAGCGTTTGCTGACACAAAAGTCATCGGCATCACGCTCAATCACGAGGGGATGTCTGAGGCCGAAATTACCGACACTATCGCCGCACAGTCACAAATACTCGGGCTGCCCGTAACGGATGTACTTAGCCGGCCGGCATCGCATTTGATTGCAATGGTTGTCGCCGCCTATCCTGGATTGCATCAATCCACGCCTGTGGCTGCGATATGAGTACACCCCGCATTGAGGTGCATCTGAGCAAGATACGCCATAATGCAAAGACTGTGATCGGGCGCCTCAAGACTCGCGGAATCAGCGTCACCGGTGTGACCAAAGCAGTGTGCGGGCATCCAACCATCGCTCGGGCCATGCTGGATGGTGGCGCTGCGGGGCTTGCAGAAGCGCGTCTTAGCAACGTGCGGAAGTTACGCAATGCGGGCATGACATGCCCGATCACCTTGATCCGTACACCAACGCTGAGCCAGGTCGATCAGGTCGTCCAGTACTGTGAGGTAAGCTACAACACAGAGATCTTCGTGATTACCGCTCTGGCCGCCGCAGCGATCCGGAAAGACTGCATTCACGGAATTATCCTGATGGTTGAGATGGGCGATCTGCGCGAAGGGATCATGCCAAAATACCTCGGCTCAATTGCACAGCAAGTGGTGGATATGCCAGGTGTCGCGCTGAAGGGCATCGGAGCGAATTTCGCTTGTCTGAGTGGAATTGCCCCGAATGCCGCAGACATGGGCGCCTTGTCTGCCCTGGCGAATGACACAGAGGGGCAGTGTGGTCCCTTCCTTCAGACGGTATCTGGCGGTAACTCGGCCAACCTTCCTTGGGCCCTGGGTGGACACCCAGCTGGGCGCATCAACGATTTAAGGCTGGGGGAAGCAATACTTCTGGGCGTTGATCCGGTATCCGGAGATCAGATAGGTGGGATGTATACGGATGCCTTTACGCTTGTCGCCGAGGTCATTGAAACAGGGTCCAAACCTGCAACTCACCCTCAGAGTATCTGCGACCCGGTATTCAAAAGACTTCACCTTGTCCCAAAAAGCGGACAAAGCACACAACTAATCCTCGCCATTGGTCAGCAAGATACGGACGTTTTTGGGCTTTCTATGCCCCCTGGAAATAGACTCATCGGTGCAACAAGCGATCATCTTGTCGTCGGCACTTACAATTCGACGCAGAGCGTGGGAACGGAAATGAGATTCCAAATGAACTATAGTGCGTTGATGAAAGCTATGTCTGCTCCTGACGTTCAGACAAAACTGCTCCGTGGCAGTCCTTCACGACACGCGCGTGTCTCTCAAGGACCAGGCAATCACCTGGCATCAATTTGAAATACTTAACTGATAAATGCGCCGTTGGAAACGGATAGGAGAATAACCATTGGCAAAGCCGAAAAAAGCAACTCTCTTCAATGCACACGTTCCCATGGCGGAAACGCCGATGGAAAAAACAACGCGAGTCGTTCGGGAAATGGTCAACGAAGAAGCAGAGCAAAGACAGATCAAGAACGCTCGGCTTCGCAAAACTCGGCTCGAAAGGGATGCGAAGACACCATCTGAAGCCAGTCCGCCGAAGCCCGTCAAAAATCGGTGACAAGAACGTTGGCCCTCCTCTCCACGCGACTTGATTGAGCGAAACACAAACAAAGTGGCTAGCGAGCACTGTTTATCTCATGCATCAGTAGCGCCCGTACTCGTTTCAAGGATTTTGTCATGACACTCTCAGATGAGAGCTCAAAAAAAGTTCACTATATCTGCCAGACATATGTCGAACAGAAGCCAGGACGCGGAGGGCAAGGAAGCCTGAAAATTGGCAAACAATTTGAATACTCCACGGCAGCGGAGGCACAAAACAGAGCAGAAAGAGAAGCGCAATCCGACGATTGCGCTGGCGCCGATGCCTACATGGTCAGTGAGGATCCGAACAGTGGCGAAGTCGGGTCGCCAAGTTTCCTCATTCGGCTTGGCAACGTCCCGGAATTTGACGAGTTTTAGATATCTATCTGGCTTTAGCTTTACACTCTAATTGCACCTCGAATGCGGCACGACCTCGACCGAAAGCTCTTTTATTTGTTTCCAGCAGAATAGATTGTTTTGGGTGTGAGTTTTGCCGAGAAACTGGGCCATGAACACCCAAAAAGCAATCATTGGTGCAAGCGTTGCAAATGCTAACTTTGTCGGTATTGTGCGAATTTGGCTGGCCTGAGGTTTTGCGTTTGCAGCGAACGGCAGGTTCGACGGGCCGCGCTGCAGCATGACAAACTGCGGGTGAATGTCTTGTGTGGGTGGCGCCTGCATTGCAAGTGTTTTCTGCGTTGATGGCGGCGGTCCGTCAGTACCGTCG
>NZ_CANMFF010000028.1 GCF_947497005.1 uncultured Ruegeria sp.
TCATAAGATCTTTCTTCGAGCGGTTTGGTATGACGAGGAGACAAAGTATGTATCAACTTTGGACCAAGACAGTTCAATCAAAGACAGATGACCTGCTCCCCTGAGAGTCCGCTTTGTATAAGTTAGCTCTGTTCAGGGTTTGGTATTCCTTTGACCGGATAGCATATTCGTATGGCGTCAGGCCAGCGAGGCTGGAGTGAGGCCGGGTGTGATTATAGTCGGCACGCCATGCCGCAATTGTGCGGCAGGCATGGCGCAGAGACGGAAACAGGTGTTCGTTGAGGCACTCCTCGCGCATCCGTCCGTTGAAGCTCTCGACCAGGCCGTTTTGCAAGGGCTTTCCCGGCGCAATGTAATGCCAATCGACGTTGCGATCTTCCTGCCATTTCAGCATCACATTGCTGGTCAGCTCCGTGCCGTTATCCGAGACCACCATGCAGGGATAGCCGCGCAGTTCAGCGATGAGATCCAGTTCACGGGCGACACGTGCGCCGCCGATAGAGGTATCAACCACAGCAGCTAAGCATTCCCGGCTGAAGTCATCGATGACGTTCAGCACCCGGAACCGCCGCCCGTCTTCCAGCGCGTCTGACATGAAGTCGAGTGACCATCGCTGGTTCGGCCAATCAGGCGGCCACGCCCCCCTTTTTCGCGGCCATGCTGGTCGCGGTACGATGTGCTTTCAGATATGTGGCGTCCACTGCCTGGCAGTTGATTGCAAAGCAATCAATGAGAGGGGATCATCACGGTCTTTTCCTCGCCGTGTTCGGCTGCCAAACCGACCATCATCCGAGAGAAGATACCTTTCTCACTCCGACGCTTCCACCGGCTATAAAGCGTCTTGTGCGGTCCGTATTCTTTGGGAGCGTCACGACACCGCAACCCATTGCGATTGATGAAGATAATCCCGCTCAGCACCCTCTTGTCATCGACCCGTGGCTTGCCATGCTACCGCGGGAAGAAAGGGGAAAGTTTGGCAATCTGCTCGTCGGTCAGCCGGAAAAGGTCGCTCATATCAACGCTCCGTTTTTCGAACCGTGAATTATGCAGTGCTTTGAAAATCAATGCATCCTGACCCTAATTGGAAGCTGCCCCGTGAGCCTAGAATCGGGTGGCAGCGATCAGTTGATCAGGACCGGAAAAATCCAGGCCAATACTGCTTATCCGTAAGCCGCGAGTTTTGGGATGTCGGCCTCTTCGAGAAGGGCGAGCAGGCGTGATATGGTGTCGTGGTCGGAAGGCGGGAAGTGTTCGGCTTCGGCCTCGTCCCCCCAGCTGCCATCGAGCAAGGTCGGGTTCTCGACCAGACGTTGCGCAGCGTAAGGGAAGCGCAGATCGAGGACACACCAATAGGGCAAGTCGTTGATCACATCGACATTACCGGTGCTAAGGGCGTAGCCGCGCCGGAAGGAAAATGCGTTGACCAACCGCTTGATGGCTCGCGGGTTGAGGTCGATCAGGCCGCTTCGCGGTCTTCTTCTACGTTCGATACGGTGTTTCATACCGTGACCTGGAGGAAATCATGGGTGAGCGCGGTGTTTCGGTTGACCACACTACACTGAACCGCTGGGTGAAAAGATACTCCAGCGCGATTGCTGATGCCGCGCGTCGCCGCAAAAGATCTTTCGACCGTTCTTGGAGAATGGACGAGACCTACATCAAGGTGAAAGGGGTATGGGTTTATCTCTACCGAGCCGACGACAAGCACGGTAAGACGCTTAATTTCATGCTTTCGGAGCGTCGAAACAAACCCGCCGCCACCAAATTCTTTGCTCGGACTCTGGAGGTCAACGGCCTTCCAAGAAAGATTGTCATCGACAAAAGCGGAGCTAACACGGCTGGCATCAACGCCATAAACAAGATGTTGAAAGGCTTTGGTTGCCCAGTCCCAATTGAAATGGTCAGGCGGAAATACTTGAATAACATAGTGGAGCAGGACCAACGTTTCATCAAAAGACGAACCCGCCCAATGCTGGGGTTCAAAGTCTTCGCATCAGCAGCTGCAACGTTGGACGGAATAGAAGTGGCGCACATGATCCGCAAAGGTCAAATCACGCCCGGACTCTGTCCGTTTCGCCAGTTCGCGGAACTTGCCTCTTAAACCTGCTGCTACAGCGCGTTCTCTTCATCCAGCCGAAACTTCGCAACAGAACCCGAAGGAATTCCTTGAGGCGGGTAAGAACCGTCTGGCGGGTGACACGGCCTGTCAGGCGACATCCCCCGAAGTCAAGGAACTGCGATCGGAATCGGCTGCCCTGAAGGAAGTGGTTGCCGAGCTGACGCTTGAGAACCGCCTGCTCAAAAAAGGCATGATCGGGGATAGGGGGTTCGAAGAGTGAGATACCCTGCCTCCGAGAAGCTTGAGATCATCCGCACGGTGGAAGTCTCGCACCTGCCGGTGAAGCAGACGCTGGCGATGATCGGCATCCCCAGTAGCACCTACTACGATTGGTATGCACGTTGGGTCGAGGGCGGGATCGATGCGCTTGCCGATCGTTCTCCACGGCCCGGGTCTGTCTGGAACCGCATCCCAGATGATGTCCGTGAAACCTTTGTCGAGTTCGCGCTGGACCACGAAGATCTGACGCCGCGCGAACTGGCGGTCAAATACACCGACGAGAAGCGGTATTTTATCTCTGAATCTTCAGCGTATCGCCTTCTCAAGGCCGAAGACCTGATCACGGCACCAGCCCATGTGGTGATCTGCGCGGCCGATGAGTTCCGCGACAAGACAACCAGACCGAACGAGCTGTGGCAGACCGACTTCACCTATCTCAAGGTCAACGGCTGGGGTTGGTTCTATCTGTCCACGATCCTCGACGACTACAGCCGCTACATCATCGCCTGGAAGCTCTGTACAACGATGAAGGCCCCAGATGTCACCGACACGCTGGACTTGGCGCTGGAGGCATCCGGCTGCGACAGCGCGACGGTTGTTCAAAAGCCCAGGCTACTCAGCGACAATGGCGCGTCCTATGTGGCGGCCGATCTGGCCGACTATCTTGAGGACAAAGGCATGGATCACGTGCGCGGTGTACTGCATCACCCGCAGACCTAGGGCAAGATCGAACGCTGGCATCAGACCATGAAGAACCGGGTTCTCCTGGAAAACTACTTCCTGCCCGGCGATCTGGAACGCCTGATCGGTGTGTTTGTCGATTTCTATAACAACCGTCGTTACCACGAGAGCCTGGACAAACACACACCAGCCGATGTCTATCACGGCCGAGGGGCAAAGATCCTGAAGATGAGAGAGGAGATCAAGAAACAGACAATCAGAAAACGCCGGTTGCAGCACCAATCCGCTGCCGCCAAAACTGAAACAGAAATCGAACCAGAGCCTCCGTTACGAAAACGCCTCAGCTCTCCGAAATACTCTGACGACGGACATCCGAGGTCGGCCTTTTGAACCCAAACCGAGCTTTGGTTCAGGACTAATGGACCACTCGTGGCGCTCTGATGTTCGTGTAATCTCCAATGTGGAATTTCGAACTATTTGAGTGCAAGATCTTTTAAGGGCTGCACTTGGAGGAACATGTTTTGATGGAATCGAGTTCTGACTCTGGGACTTCCCCAGAATACTCCAAAACGGTGGAGAACTTTGACCTGGACCTCGCAAAGTCTGTCTTTTTCGGCAATTTCAGTGACGGGATCAATGCATGCGTAGAATGTTGTGATGCCCATTTGCAGGGCAATCCCCTGGCTTTGAACTGGATTGCGTTGGACGGGCACCATGAGAAGCGCGACTTCATAGAGTTGTGTAACGAAGCCGCGCGTTTCGCCAATTTGCTGAAGGAACAAGGCATCCAACCCGGCGACATCGTGGCAGGTCTGTTGCCGCGCACTCCGGATCTTGTGACAGTTCTTCTTGGCACCCTCCGGGCTGGTGCGGTCTATCAGCCTTTGTTTACAGCATTTGGGCCCAAGGCCCTTCAGGACCGTTTGACCATGAGCGGTGCGAAGCTGGTTGTCACCGACGCCGCAAACCGCAAAAAGCTCGACGGAGTGGAAGATTGCCCTGCAGCCGCGACTATAGCAAACACCCCGCAAGAGCTTGTTGCCGGAGACATTGATTTCCGCCAGACAATGGCGACGCAATCACCTGAGTTTGTTCCGGTTTTGCGGAACGGCGATGATCTCATGTTCATGATGGCGACGTCTGGAACTACAGGTCCCGCAAAAGGTGTGCCCGTGCCCCTAAAGGCTCTGCCTGCCTTTCGATCATACATGGTTGAAGGGATCGGCCTGCGGCAGGACGATGTATTCTGGAACATTGCCGATCCGGGCTGGGCCTATGGTCTGTACTATGCATTGATCGGCCCGCTACTATTGGGACATGCAACCACTCTGGTCGAAGGGCCATTCACAGTGGACAGTACATATGACGTGATTTCGAGATTGGGCGTGACTAACTTTGCGGGCGCGCCCACTGCGTTTCGACTAATCATCGCCGCCGGAACCGAGCGCGCGTCACAGCTGCGCGATCAAATCCGGTGCATCAGCAGCGCAGGCGAGCCACTGAACCCCGAAGTCATCCGCTGGTTCGAGACCGAACTGAATGCGCCGATTAAGGATCATTATGGGCAGACCGAAACGGGTATGCTGGTGAATAATCATCACGGGCTCGAACATCCGGTACGCCCGGGATCGGCTGGCTATGTGATGCCAGGATACAAGGTTGAGGTTCTGGCTGAGGACGGCAGCATCGCCAACCTCAATGAGCCAGGTCAATTGGCCGTCAACATCGCGGATTCACCTCTCTTGTTCTTTAGCGGTTACCTGAACAAGGGCAGCAAATCGATCGAGAACGGATACTATCTTACCGGGGACACGGTGGAGCGGGACGAACACGGATGTATCACCTTCGTCGGGCGAAATGACGACGTCATCACCTCTTCGGGGTATCGCATCGGACCGTTTGACGTTGAAAGCGCTCTGATTGAACATCCCTTCGTGACGGAGGCGGCTGTTGTCGGCGTGCCGGACAAGGAGCGAACCGAAATAGTGAAAGCGGTAGTCGTATTGGCGGAAGGCACAGAAAGTAATGAGGCGTTGGCTGCGGAGCTGAAGGATTATGTCAAACAGCGCCTTTCTGCACACGCCTATCCTCGGCTTATCGAATTCGTCAAAGAACTGCCGAAGACACCCAGCGGCAAAATTCAAAGGTTTCTGCTTCGACAAGCAAGTGTCGGCGCCACGTTATCGAGCCTATCGGATGCAAGCTTCGTTGTTTAACGGCATGGCAAATCTGCTGGGCAGAGAACGGTGGTTTCAGCATAGTAAGAAAGGACACCGGCTATGCTGTGCAAAGTAGGTGATATTGAAGTCTGGCGTATTCTGGAAATCCATGCTCCATTTCTGGCTGTGGAAGAGTTGTTTCCCACTGCGGGACCAGATGTCCGGGCCATTGTCGAAGCGCATGTGCCGGGCGGTGTTTGTGCGCAATCCGGGCAGCTGATCTTGCCGATTCAGGGTTTTCTGCTGAAAACACCCACGCATAACGTCCTGGTCGACAGTTGCGTCGGTAACGACAAGACACTCCCGCGGCTGCCCGACTGGAACAAGCGTTCAAGCCAGCGGTTTATCGCATGCCTTATGGCGGCGGGGCTGGATGTGGGGGATATCGATTATGTTCTGTGCACCCATCTGCACGCCGATCACGTCGGATGGAACACGCGGCTAGAGGACGGGCGCTGGGTTCCGACCTTTCCGAATGCGCGCTATCTGATGCCAGCGGCGGACGAGGCCTTTCAACGCGAGGATAACAGCGATCTTTACATCGAAAGCGTTCTGCCCGTCATCGAAGCCGGGCAGGCGGAACTGGTGGAGACCGGACACAAGCTTGGCGATCATGTCACTCTGATCCCCACGCCAGGCCATACACCCGGCCATGTCTCGGTCGAAATCATCAGTGGCGGCCGGTGCGCTCTGATAACAGGTGATGCAATCCATACAACCGCCCAGTGCTGGCATCCCGAGTGGCATTTTACGTTTGATTCCGATGCTGAGATGGCCGTGGCATCCCGTCGGAAGCTGTTGGAAAGCGCCTCGGATACAGGATGTATTGTGCTAGGTAACCACTTCGCTTTGCCGTCTATTGGTCGGGTGAAGGCTGATAAGGACGCGTTTCGCTGGGAGGACTAGCCCGAATTGTATTGTAGTGTGCGCGGGTCTGTTGTCGGATGGAGGCTGACGTGAAAGTTCGACGTGCCCCGCAGCTTACAGGCAATGATCGGCGAATCTAAATCTCGAACCCATTGGGCTATGTCACATTCCCTTGAATTCTTGTTTCACAAGCTTTCTCTATTCACCATTTTGTGAAAGCCTGAAGCGGTTATGAGTGACAGAGTGTGCAATTTTCAGAAAACAGTGGTTCTTTCTGAACTCCAATCAGCTCTCTTGGGCGGAATTTGTGATCACTGCGAGGTGACAAGTTCGGAACTGGCCAAGAGTGGAGAGGTGCTGGAAATATGTGGTCAAGAGTACTGTTTCGATTATGAAACCGGTGTGTCCACGGAGACTGAAATTTTGTTGTGCCCAGCTGTCACGAGGCAAACCATCTGGACGCGCAGCGACAGCATAACCCTTGCCACATCTCTGCAAGACGCAGCCGGGAAAACATGGGTTAGTCGATGGGCTCTGGAGGCGAAGCTTTGGAACGGTTTTTGCAAGAACCATCGCTGGTTCAATTTCGGTAGTCTGACAGACCGAGCTCGTCCCACATCCAGCTGAAATCATACTCTGCAATAGGAGACCCGGTCTGGCGCGCGCTACGGTTTTCGATTGTCTTCAGCCAGTTAATGACTTTCTTCCTGCCCGCCGTACTGCAAACGGCCTGGCGAAGGGTCTTGCCATCCAGGGCCGGGATCGGTTGACCGAGCGTGTCGCGATAGTGTTGATCGATATGCTCGTGGGCAAATCCGATGAGTCCGCCAAGATCGTGTCCCGCTGTCATCCTCGCATTCTCCCTGTTCGCCGGAAAGGGGTGACTTAGCGTAGATTGCGACGGTCAACCAGACCACAAGATTGTGCCGAACCGCGCGACTTGGGAGCCAGCAAGAAGAGATCAGACATACTCACCGCACTATTGGCGAGCCGTGAATCATGTCGACTGGCGGAAATCAATGAGTCCTGACTTTAGGATCGAGAATGCACAATGGTTCCAATTGACAAGCACGATCTACATCTCTCATAGCTATTGTTCTAATTGGCCGATTGAATTCCCATTGTGTGAGTTTAGCCATTCTCTAATTTTGCGCTTGCGGCGAACGGCGGCTTTGACGGGCCGCTTTGCGGCGATGATGGTTCTTGGTCTACGGCGGGTTTGGGCCGTTTACTACTTTGGGACGCCAGGGCGGGAAGCGGACTTTAGCCGCATCCGCGAGAGTATCTCACTCGATCATGAAAGGCAGCCATTCACAGCCGTTAAGACAAGACAAAAAGTGTACGGGGAATCCAAGTGGGAATGCGGAAAAGTAGGCTTGCGCAGTCGATAAAAATGACTCTTTGCCAACTCCAGTGGCAATATCTGACATAAGTTCGAGCAATATGGAGCCTTATAGCGGCTACAAATCGCACCCGTGTTTTTGATCCCATTCAATCGACCATATATACCGTTTCGCTAGTGTCTATTGCCTGTTGCGCCGCTTGCCCCATCCTGACGGCCCAGAGGCCGTCATTCAGACTCACATCCGGTTTTGCTTTTTCGCCACGAAGCACGGCCAAGAATCCTTTATGCTGATAGTAGGTCGACCCATTGTGATCCCCAGCCGCCAGCAGGTTCGGATCCACTGGAACGTCCATTGATACGGGACCTTTGGGATTGCGCGGACTAACGATTACTCGCGGAGGAGGGGGGGTGCCCAAGTGGTCCTGCCAAAAACGCCCGGGTCCTGGAACCAGAGCCTCGATTTTAGCGTCCGGTCCGACGGCCGATATTTCCTCCTGATAGCGAGAGCCTTCGGCAAACATGCAAAGTTCCAACATCGCGCGCGCACCAGAAACAAAGTCGACAAGAACATAGCCGTGATCCAGAATATCCGGAGTTTGACCTTCGTAACTCTCGTCCAAATGGTTCACCGCCTGCCCACCACTTGCCGTTATACGCACCGGGTCGGATTTCAAAATTAGACGCATGAGGTCGAAGAAGTGGCAGCATTTTTCGACAAAAGTACCACCAGTATTGCGGTTGAAACGGTTCCAGTGGCCGACCTTTTCCAGGAATGGAAATCGATGCTCGCGGATCGATAACATTTTTATACCACCTGTCGCCTGAGTCTTCTCGATCAGAGCAGCAATAGGGGGCATGTACCGGTATTCCATCGCGACCCAAACCGGGCAGGGGTAGTCGCGCTGCAACTGCTCGAGTCGGGTCACGTCTTGCGGGTCGGTGAACAACGGCTTTTCTACCAAAAGCGGTAGTGGACGGGTTTCAGCGATTTCGCAAATCTGGTCTACATGAAAATGGTTTGGGCTAACAATGACGACGCAGTCCAGTTCTTCAACCGCCAGAAGCTCTTGCACGGAACCAACCATGGCTGCAGTTGGCGCAAGTGCCTTGGCGACTTTTGCCATTTCCTGATCGGGTTCATAGATCGCAGCCACGCTGGTACCTTCCAGCAATCCGATATTGTGCAGGTGCTCTTGCCCCATCATTCCGCATCCAATCAGCCCGTAATTGATGGTCCGGGTCATGTGCGATTCCTTTTACTTCAGACGTTGTACGTAGTTGGCCCGATCCGGGTCGAACCAAGTTTTTGAGAATTCAACGGGTTCGGCGCTTTCCGACCAGCTGAACCGCTCGATGTAACCGACTGCTTGGCCGGCTGGCTTGGTGAAGTCAGAAGGCGCCCAGTCCGGTAGAGGCCGGACCGAAACCCTGTCTTCGGCTCTTGCGATCCAAAAGCCCAACTGGCGCTGATAATAGCGATAGAGCGAGTCGGACAGCAGGCTCTGCTCGATTAGGCCCGCTGATTCGTCCAGCCAGATTTCTTCGACAGCGATGATTGTATCATTCAGATAGCGCATCCGCCGGACACGCGAACCGGCGTCAGATGCACCGAATTTCGGAAGATCGACCGGCTTCTTCAGATGGTCAACCGACAGGATATCCGCACGAGGCAGGCCACCCCCTTCGGGCAGTTCCAGCCTGAACATTGCATAGACGCTATTTTGCGTACCGGTCTCGCGGATGTAATTGCCCGAGCCTTGGATACGCTCCAACATCCCTTTTTTTTCTAGCTCTGAGAGCGATTTTCGCAGCGTTCCAACCGAGACATTCAGCTCTGCGGCCATCTCGCGCTCGGGCGGCAATCGTTCACCATCAATAAGGCGACCAGCCGCGATGTCACGGATCAGAAGTTCCGCGATCTGAATATATACCGGCAGGGCATTGGGGTTTCGGTTGGATGCAGGCACGGCAGACGCTTCATTCGGTCGCAGGAAAAATTGATACACTATTGATCTACATCAAAGCGATTGCTACGCAAGAGGAAAGTCAAAGATGTACGGAGCGTGAATCAAATGAGCATCGTCCCCATCACATCCCCCGATCTGGATGCGGCCGAAGTTTCGTGGTTCGCTGCGCTGTGTTCCGATGATTACCAGTTCCTTGGCGTTCCCGACGGTGACCTGCGGTCGAGTTGGGAGCATTGCTCGAACATTGTGAAAGAGGCCGAAGCGCAGGGTTTTCGCAACATCCTTTGCCCGTCCTCCTATCAGGTCGGTCAAGACACGCTGAGCTTTGTCGCCGGATGCGCTCCGATCACCGACCGGATCAACCTACTGGCCGCCGTACGCTGTGGCGAGATGCAACCGATCATGCTGGCCCGCACCATCGCAACGCTGGACCACATGCTGAAAGGGCGTTTGACGGTCAACATCATCTCATCCGACTTTCCCGGGGAGAAAGCCGACAGCGCGTTCCGCTATCAGCGCTCGCGCGAAGTGGTGGAGATTCTGAAACAGGCCTGGACGCAGGACGAGATCAATCATGCAGGCGAGGTCTATAACTTTTCGGGCCTGACCACCGACCCGGCCAAGCCATATCAGACCGGCGGCCCGCTGCTTTATTTCGGCGGCTATTCTCCCTCCGCCCTGGACCTGTGCGGCGAGCATTGTGACGTCTACCTGATGTGGCCTGAAACCAAGGATCAACTGGCCGAACGTATGAAGGCCGTTCACGCCGTCGCTGAAAACTACGACCGCACGCTGGATTACGGGTTGCGTGTCCATATGATCGTTCGCGACACCGAGGCTGAGGCACAGGAATACGCGGATTTCATCGTCTCGAAGCTGGACGACGAATACGGTCGCGCCATCCGCGAACGGGCGCTGGATTCGACCTCGCTGGGTGTGGCGCATCAGGCCAGGAACCGCGATCTGGCGGATGAGTACGGTTATGTCGAGCCCGGTCTCTGGACAGGTGTTGGCCGCGCACGTTCGGGCTGTGGGGCGGCGCTGGTCGGATCGACCGATCAGGTTATGTCGAAGATCGAAGAATATCAGAAGATGGGCATCCGCGCGTTCATCTTCTCGGGCTACCCGCACATGGATGAGGCTAAGCATTTTGGCGCCCGCGTGATGCCCAGCCTGAAAACCTGCTCGCTTCCCGAAGCCTATGGGCGCGTGCCAGCAACCACCCCAGCGACCCCGCTGGGCAACGGAGTTCGTCGCTAATGCAACGTGTGAAACTATCTGACACGCTGGAAATGAGCCGCCTTGTCTATGGCATGTGGCGCTTGGGTGATGACAGTAACACCTCGACAGCGCATGTCGAGGCCAAGATACAGGCTTGTCTGGATCAGGGCATCACCACCTTCGATCAAGCAGATATCTACGGTGGATACGCGGCCGAAGCCGTTCTGGGCAATGCCTTGCGGGCCAATCCGAGCCTGCGCCAGAAGATGGAGATCGTCACCAAGTGTGACATCGTCGCGCCGGTTGGCCGTTACGCGGATGCGAAAGTAAAATACTACGACACCTCGCGCGCTCACATTCTGAAATCGGTCGACACGTCGCTGTCCGAAATGGCGATTGACCACATCGATCTGCTGCTGATCCACCGCCCAGATCCCATGATGGACCACCATGAAACCGGTGCAGCGCTGGATGAGGTGGCGGCCAACGGCAAGGTAGGCGCGGTTGGTGTGTCCAACTTCCGCCCTTGGGATTGGTCTTTGCTGCAATCGGCGATGAAGACCAAGTTGGTCACAAATCAGATTGAAATCTCGCTTGGGGAGATCAGCCCGTTTACCAATGGCGATCTGGCGTTCCATCAACAGCATGGACATCCGCTGATGGCGTGGTCCCCACTTGGCGGGGGCCTTTTGATGGCCGGGAACCCTCCAGTCGGTGTTGTAGCGGATGAGATCGCCGCAGAATTCGGCGTGGATCGCGCCGCAGTGGCCGTTGCTTTCCTGCTCGCGCATCCGGCAAACATCCTTCCGGTTCTAGGCACCAACAATTTGGGCCGCATCAAGCGCGTCTCGGATGCTTTGAAGGTCAAGTTGGATCGTGAAAGCTGGTACCGCCTGTATGAGGCGGCGCTGGGACATGAGGTGCCATAATGAATGCAATCTCGCGCGATATGAGCCACCATACATTCGTCCCGCACAAGGACGACACACGAACCCTGCGCGATGCCTTTGGCCGCTTTGCCACAGGTGTCACCGTCGTGACCTGTGACAGCGAAGATGGCCCGATTTGCATTACGGCCAACAGCTTTTCGTCCCTGTCGCTGGACCCTCCTCTGGTGATGTGGGCGGGCGACCGCAATTCGCGCCGGTTCCGTTATTTTCACTCGGCACGTCATTTCAGCGTGCATGTTCTGTCTGCTGAACAGGCCGAGCTGTGTTTTGGCTGTTCAAAAGACGCCCATGCGTTGCGTGATATCGAACATGACCGTTGTGAAAACGGCACCCCGTTGTTGCCGGGCAGTCTTGCTCGGTTCGAATGTGAGCAGCACGCCTATCACGACGCAGGCGATCACGTGATCGTGGTGGGCAAAGTTCTGAAGGTCAGCATGGCGGATGGAGACGCGCTGACTTTCTTTGCCGGAAAACTCGGCCAATTCGCGCAGAGCTAAGCGCGATATGACGATCGCAGGGCAAACCCGCGGTTGAACAAGGGAGGATCCGCATGGGCGGACTGGCATCGGCGCTTGCGCCGATTGCATTCGTGAACGAAACCGTGCTGCGTCTAGGCCGCGCGGTTGGTGTCGTTGCGATTGCACTCATGGTGATCGCAATCCTGATTCAGGTGTTCTTTCGGTATGTGCTGGGCAATGCTCTGCCATGGCCGGATGAGGCTGCGCGGTTCTGCATGCTCTGGATGACCGGCCTGATGGCACCCACCGCCTTTCGCCGCGGAGGCTTTGTGGCCATCGACATGCTGGAGCGCTTTTTGCCACGCTCAATCGGTCAGACGCTCAACCTGTTCCTGTTGCTGATCTCGCTGGCTGTCTTGCTAGTTGCGGTCAAAATCGGCTGGTCCGAGGTCACTGGTTTTGGCGGCAAATTCGCCACCGCAGCGCTATACGTGCCCACCTCATTCGGATTCGACGAATGGTATCGAATACCACGCAGTTGGATGATGGCATCGTTGCTGGTGGGGATCATTCTGCTGATCTCGGTGAATATTGAGCTGATCCTGCGATCCTTCATCATTCTGCTGGGCGGGGGTCACCTATTGCCTGAAATTCCTGACGCGGCAGTGGGGGCTGAATAGATGCTGATCTGGTTCCTGCCCACCTTCCTGATTTTTCTGTTGATCGGTCTGCCAGTCTTTTTTGCCCTTTTGGCCGCGCCCGGTATCTTGCTTTGGCTCAACGGTCAGGCCAACGACATCACGCTGCTCTATCGCAATGTCTATAACGGCATGGACAGTTTCCCGCTGATGGCGATTCCCTTCTTCATGCTGGCCGGAGAGTTGATGAATCGCGGTGGCATCACTATCCGCTTGGTCGAGTTCAGCCAAGCCCTGATGGGCCACCTGCGCGGTGGCCTGGCGCATGTGAACGTGCTGAGTTCGATCCTCTTCGCGGGCCTCTCGGGGTCCGCCGTGGCGGACACCTCGGCGCTTGGGTCGATGCTGATCCCGGCGATGGAGAAACAGGGCTATACCCGCAAATTCGCTGCCGCGATCACAGCAGCCAGTTCAGTCATTGGTCCAATCATCCCGCCCTCAGGCATCATGATCATTTACGCCTATGTGATGGGAGAAAGCGTGGCCGCTCTGTTTTTGGCGGGTATCGTCCCCGGCGTGATGGTCGGCGTTGGTCTGATGCTGATGATCAAACTCATGGCAGACCGTTATGACTTCCCCGTTGCCAGCCGAAAATACACTTGGCCCGAACGGCGTCAGGCCAGCCTGAAAGCCTTTTTCCCATTGATGACCCCGGTGATCATTCTAGGCGGCATTCTGGGCGGCATCTTCACACCAACCGAGGCCGCCGCCGTCGCCGTGGGTTACGCCTTCATCATCGGCTTCTTCGTCTTGCGCACACTGACTTGGAAAGAAGTGCCAGAAATTCTCAGCAACGCAGGCATGACCTCCGCCGTCGTCCTGCTGCTGGTCGGCGCGGCGATGGCGTTCAAGACGGTTGTCAGCCTCAGCCATGCGCCGGAACAACTGGCCTCGCTGATCCTCAGCCTGTCGGAAAACCCGCTTATCTTGCTGTTCCTGATCAACCTGCTGCTATTCATCGTCGGCATGTTTCTAGATGCAGGCCCCGCGATCATCATCCTTGGCCCGATCCTGGGACCCATCTTCACCAGCCTTGGTGTAGACCCGATCCACTTCGCCATCATCATGAGCGTCAACCTGACCGTCGGCCTCGCCACTCCGCCGATGGGCTTGGTCCTGTTTGTCGCCGCCGCCGTATCCCGCGAACGGGTCGAAACAATCGCCAAGGCGATCCTGCCGTTCCTGGCCGTCGAAATCATAGTGATCTTCCTGATCACCTATATCCCCGCACTATCTATGACTATCCCTAGGATAACGGGATTTGCCAACTAACTGAGTTCCACAGGGAGGAAACGCATGCTCAGAAACTTCATCAAAACCGCAGCGGTGGCCACATCGCTTGTGGCCGTGTCCGCTATGGCCGCCACAGCTGCCGACTACACACTGCGCGCTACTGCCAACTCGAACGAAAATGACGAAGATTATGACGGCCTGATCGTCTTCAAGAACTATGTCGAGGCAGCCTCGAACGGTGCGATTGAGGTCGAGCTGTTCATCGGTACCCAACTGTGTTCGAACGGCGCGGAATGCCTGCAAGGCGTGGCCGATGGCACCATCGACATCTACATCTCCACCTCAGGCGGGGCCTCGGGCATCTTTCCTTACGTGCAGGTTCTGGACCTGCCCTACCTGATGGCCGATGACCGCATTGCCGAGCATGTTCTGTCCGGCGACTTCACCCGCACCATGCGCGACATGGCACTGGAAGACTCTGGCGGCGCGATCCGTCTTATGACCATTGGCAACACCGGCGGCTGGCGCAACTTCGCCAACACCCAACGCCGCATTGCCGAGCCTGCCGACATGGAAGGTCTGAAAATCCGCACCGTGGTCGCCGACCTGCCGCAGGAACTTGTCAAAGCTCTGGGAGCTTCGCCGACACCGATCCCATGGCCGGAACTGTTCACTAGCTTCCAGACCGGCGTGGTCGAGGGATCCAAGAACGGCATCACCGACATTATGGGCATGAAATTCCCTGACGCGGGTCTGCAATATGTCACGCTGGACGGCCATGCCTATATGGGAGCGCTGTGGTGGATGAACAACGCCAAGT
This sequence comes from uncultured Ruegeria sp., assembly GCF_947497005.1. Lineage (GTDB taxonomy): Bacteria > Pseudomonadota > Alphaproteobacteria > Rhodobacterales > Rhodobacteraceae > Ruegeria. The sequence goes on from NZ_CANMFF010000028.1 coordinate 14,798, forward strand.
TCCAGGAGATGCCCGAGGAAATGCGCCGCGTCGTTGTCGACGGTTTCTATGCGCTGCAACAGGCCACCTTTGCCTCGCCCAAGCGCAAGTCGATTCAGGCCTATGAGGATTTTGTCACCGGTGGTGGGGACCTCTATGTCCTAACGCCTGATCAGAAGGCTGCGTTCAAAGAGGCCGCAACCCCGGTTTATGACTGGTTCCAGTCCAACGTCGCCCGCGGGGACGAAATCTTTGGTGCGTTGACCGAAGCGGTTGCTGCGGCTGAGGCCGATGTGAACGCCTCACGCGCAGCGGACCTTAACTAAATGCAAGGGCCGGGCTTTGCGGCCCGGCCGTCACCGAAACGGGTACATCCACCCTTTGTAGTCGTTGACAAGCACATGCGCCCTTTCGATCTGCTCCGCCGACATTTTCTTAACCACTTCCTCAAGGCTGATCGCCGCGTCGGGGTCGCCGCCAATGGCGCTGAGCGTGTACCACATGTAGGCTCGCACAAGATCCGGCGCGGGCATGCCCAGACCCAATTCATAATACCAGCCAACGCCCGACTGAGCCCCCGGATGCCCCTTCATCGAGGCGCGCAGATACCATTCAAAGGCCCGTTCGTAATCCTGCTCGACCCCGAGACCCAGCCCGTACATCACGCCAATCAACTCCTCGGCCTCGGCGTTGCCCGAGCGAGCGGCTGGAAGAAGTTCCTCGCGCGCGGCTTCAAACTGACCGGCTTCCATCATATCGCGTGCTTGCTCCAGTTCAGCCAGAGCCGGAGACGCAAATACGCAAAGGGCGAAAACAAGCTGGCGCATGGGATAGTTGCTCTCTTGTGGGTTGGGGCCGCGGCGGCACAGGATTTGCCGCGCCCGCTAACCAATGATGACTTTGTTCCTTTTGATATGGAACAGGCCGCCGTCGGTCATCAACTGTTTTACGACCCGATCCTGTCAGGCAACCGCAACATCACCTGCGCCCATTGTCACCACCCGGATTTCGGCACTTCGGACGGGTTGTCACTGGGTATAGGAGAAGGCGGGCAGGGGTTGGGGCCGGACCGCACACCCGGCACTGGGGCAGACAGAATACGCAAACGCATCCCTCGCAACTCTCCGGGCCTATGGAACCTTGGGGCCAAGGAAATTCATACCGTCTTTCACGACGGCAGGCTGAGCATTTCCAACGTCTATGGCAATGCCTTCAATTCCCCAGCGCAGGAGTGGCTGCCTGAGGGTCTGAATTCCCTGCTGGCGGCCCAGGCTCTGTTTCCCCTGACTTCACAATTCGAGATGGCGGGCAATGTGGCCGAGAATGAGGTTACAGGCGCGGTGCATGATCGTATTGACAAAGGCTGGCCGATTCTGGCGAAACGCGTCCGCACCGATCCACGCTATGGTCCGGCCATCGTCGCCGCCTTTGATGAGGTCGAGACGACCGAAGACATCACTATCACGCAAGTCGCCAACGCTCTGGCCGCATTCATGGCGATAGAGTGGCGTAGCACCGACAGCCAGTTTGACCACTACCTCGCAGGTGACGCAAATGCCCTTTCACCGGCCCAATTGGATGGGATGAAGCTTTTCTACGGCAAAGCCCGCTGCTCCACCTGCCACACCGGACCGCTCATGTCAGATCAGAAGTTCCATGCCTTGGGTTTACCGCCCTTTGGGCCGGGCCGTACCCGTCAGTGGGACCCCGTTGTCCGGGATGTTGGCCGCATGGGTGAAAGCAACCGCCTTGAGGATGCTTATAGGTTCCGCACCCCCATGTTGCGCAACGTTGCCCTGACCGCGCCTTACGGTCACAATGGCGCTTTCCCCGATCTTGAAAGCGTCATTCGCCATCATCTAAATCCGCAGGCAAGCCTAGACAACTGGAGTCCTGAAATGGCTGCATTGCCCGAGGTGCCATGGTTGCAAAAAACTGATTTCTTAGTTTGGGAGGACGACTATGAAATGGAGCGGCAACGCAAAAAAAATGACATTGTTCCGGTCCAACTCACGGAGTTAGAAATTCAAAACCTGATTGCTTTTCTGCATTCGTTGAAAGGGATCAGCGTGGGTTCATTGAAGTTCGGGGTACCGAAAGGATTTATTCCTTAGTCATCCCTCCCATCGACAAGGTACTGCCGGAGGAAACGTATCCTGTCGTCTTACTTGCTTGTCCCTTCTGAGGGGATTTGGGAGTGAAATGATCAGCAGAGAAAAAGACTCTGTAGAGCGGCGCGAAAAAAAATATAGGCAACTGAAACGGTATCAAACCAATTTAATTTGACAAGACCGGCATCGGTATCTAAGCCGCCGTTCTTGAGCGTGGCATATTTCCGGTAACATATGACTTCAATCTCGCCCGCGTCATTTTCGCCACCCCCGGATACGATAGAGCCACCAACAAAGGCGCTATACGCGCTTGCTGATGTATCGGGTATCGCTCAGGAAGACGTTCTGGCAGGATGATCTTGTCGCACGTTGCCTATATCTCAATCTTGTAAACCATTTGTAGCGTGGCAAGTCTCGGCAGTCAGTTGTTGGGGGACCAACGCATCGGGGTGGGCGGTCGTGTCCGAATGGGCCTCAGAAACGTAGAATTTCACCTTGCTGAGCACAGGTTTCAAATGTCGGTGTTGCCCGCATTGTGTGAGTTCATATACATTCAGGCTTCGCAGCTGCGGCTAAAGTCCGGTTTGACGGGCCGCATCGCAGCGTCAACGGGTGTTGCCGGAGGTCGGCTTTGGGCCGCCAGTTGGCTCCCGGTGTATATGCTAAAGACAGAAGCCATGCGCCATGAAAACCAGAGTAAATGCGTCTTTTAGTCGAGATTTTGTGCCGCCTGAGAAGGCAACTCTGCATAGGATGCGTCATAGAAATAAGTCAGCCATATTGACGATCCATCGAAGAATATATCGGAAATCCCACGCGAATGAGACCCGGCGTCCACTGGAAGAATGGTTCCATTAGTTTCAACGCGCATAAGCTTTGCTCTCGGGTGCTCCTTGTGACCCGGATAACCTCCGACGACAACTGTGTCGTTGATTAATTCAACGGATTCCAAGTTGCCGAAGCCGTCTGAAAGTGTTGCAACGGTATGCCCGTTGTCTGAATGCGGCACCCAATACAAGGCGCTGTCCCATGCGTCGTCGCTGCCCCAAGAGACGGCGTAAATTCCTGTCTTTGCAATTGCAATGCGGGCAAGCCCAATGATGCGCAGATCGCCGAAGTAAGGTTGAATTTGTCCGGTTTTGGTTGCGACCGATAAGAACGCGCCGCGCCCGAAATCACTCACGAGAAGAGTGTTCTCGTCGAGAACTTCAATGTCGTAAAGAAAAACACCATCTCCATCGAGAGCCTGCCGCCAGTTTATTGTGCCATCCAAAGCGGTAGAGATGACCTCATTGCCATCCACAATGACAATCTGGTTGCCAGAACGCACCATTCCTGTCGGGTTGCGCAGGCCTTGCCCATCCGAGAGTTTGATTTCTTCCGACGCACCGTCGGAAGCAACCTTATAAAGCCCACCATTCGTTGCGTCTGAGCCGAACTCTTCATCTGGCCCACCTGGTCCAATCGACACGGCATAGATATCGTTCCCGATTGGCAAAACGGCTTCGGTAAAAGGCGGCAGCTTGTGTTCCGCGACAGCAGGGCAAGCCACGGCGCTAGCAACCAGTAGCGAAAGAACTTTCATCGCAAATTATTCTCCTGTGTAATTGCGTTTCGATGTCGCCGCCCGTTTTTCGGCAATGATTGCTCTGGAGCGGCCGTTACGAACCAAGTAGTCTGCATCAGATGCTTCGGTCGAAGGTCAAAAAGTGCGGGGCCAGCGCACTGACGGCGGCGTCAATGATCAGCGGGTCTTCGTAAAACTGAAGCTGGTTGGCGCCGTCGATCCAATGCAACGTCTTCTGCTCTGACGCGATTTCTTCAAAAATACGGCGGGGAATGTCCTGACCGCTTGCAGCTCTGTCGCCATGGATCATCAATACGGGCAGGCTCAGTTGAGGGGCTGTTTCGTCGATCCGCCAACCCCAAATGCCGGCTTCGCTCATCGCGGTGATGCGGTTTTCCCACCCACCTTTGAAAGTCAGCCACGGGGCCCTGTTGTCCCAAGGTAAGTACCAATCTGCTATGGCTGTTGCGGTCAGAAGGGCACCCTCAGAGCCGACGATCGGAATGTAGATTACTTTCCCCGTTTTTTCGAAATCGGCGGCTGCTTTGGTCGCGCGATCCATACGCGCTTCAACTGCGGCATCACTTCCAAGGTACATTCTGGCGGTTTCCGCGGTCAGATAATGACCCGCGACAACCCCGAGAGACGCCACTCGATCGTCTGTCGCCGCTGTTTCAATCGCCCAGTTGACGCCCTGGCAAATCCCGAGAAGGTGAAGCCGGTTTGCGTCGATGCCTTCCTGAGCGGCGAGAAAACCGAGGGCGGCTTGGCAGTCCTCAACCTTGGCTTCACCAGACTCGTAGCGTCGGGGTGTGCCCGAGCTTTCTCCGTGATAGCGCGGGTCGAATATCAGAACGGCCAATCCGCGCGATGCCAGGCGGGTTGCATATTGCACCGGTGACTGTTCCTTGACGAATGCAACAGGCCCGATGATCACGATTGCCGGGTGAGGTCCTTCCGAAGCAGGTCTCAACAACTTTCCAACAAGGGTTTCCCCAGAGCTGTCAAAGGACACTGTTTCAACATCATAAGAGCCAAGTGCCGATTGATCTACGTCACCGGATGCCTCCGCAGTGCTAGGCCGGGCGGCGAAAGCTCCGGTCATGGATGTTGCAACCGCGATTGAGGTGAACACGCGTCGTGTAATCATTGTCGCTGTCCTTTCGTGTTCAGTTTAGTGGTCCGCATTGCCAATACATCAGTGGAAGATCGCCTGATCGGGTACATCCGGTCGGACTTCACTTGTCAGTTAGCGGGAGATCGACATAATTAGGATGACGCAAATAGCATGATGGACATGCGTGAAATGAATGACGGTCTAACTTCACTGGATATGCGGACCCTTCGGTTCTTGCAGCTCCTGCTTCGCACAAGCAGCGTGACAGGCACGGCAATGCATCTGGGGATCAGCCAGCCCGCCGCCAGTCGAATTCTCGCCCGGGTGCGCGACCTGATAGGAGATCCGGTGCTGATCCGAACGCAGTCCGGATACCAGTTAACGGATCATGCTCTGAGCCTGAATGAACCTGTCGATGCAGCGCTATCGGCCATAGCTGACGTCTTCAGGCCATCCGCCTTTGATCCGGCTCAGTCCAGCCATTGCTATCGCATCGCCTCGACAGATTACGGTGTCGCGGCTGTCCTGGGACCGATGATGGACGTCTTTGCCATTACTGCACCAAACTTAAGATTCGAGGTCTCGCCGCTGGTGCCGCAAAGTTTTGGCGACCTTGAAAATGGAGCAATTGATCTGCTGCTATACGCGGATTTGGATGCCAGGAACGACTTGCTCATTCAGAAGCTATTTGATGAAACCTACGAAGTTCTTTTCCGACAAGGCCATCCGCTCGAGGAACACGCAGCGCCACAGCGAGCCTTTACTCCGCAAGACGTGGCGCCTTACCGGTTAATCGAGTTCAGTTTTCCGGGCACGACAAGTTTGAAACCGGATACGATCATGCGGGAAGACGGAAACGCTTCGAATGCCGTATTCCAGCAGCCCTTCTTCACCACGCTTCCTTTCCTGGTAGGGCAGACGGATGCGGTTGCAGCTGTTCCCAAGCGGCTGGCAAAGCAAGTCCAGAAATTGACCTCTCTTTGTTCAGCTCCGTTTCAGTCGAGTTACGGTTTTTCCTATTATCTGGTCCGTCACGAGCGCAGCCGCTATAACCCGGCGGTCAATTGGCTGAAGGTACGAGCATTGGAGATCACCAAGTTTGACTGATCAGATGTTCGAGCCGTGATGCTGGTTTGAACGCAAGACTTTCGAAGTACAAAGAGGCCATCCCAATCACCAGTTGCTCCTGGGTCATGACGAAACCACAATCCATAAACGGCTGGTTTGTTGGGCGGAACTGAAACATCGACCGTTAACGTTACATCTTTGCTTAGAGCCGTGATCCAGGTTTTCTTCCACTTCCCCGCGTTGCTATCGCAGCGAATGTCTCCTTTGGCGATTGCCATGTTGAAGAGTGCAAGATTGACCTGCTCCCCTGAAAAGCCCTCGATTAGAGGTTAGCCTGTTCTCCAACGAAGGAGACAGACGATGAAGAGAAGCCGTTTCAGCGAAGAACAGATTATTGGCATTCTGAAGGAGCAGCAGGCTGGGCTTGGGGCGAAGGAACTGTGCCGCAAGCATGGGATCAGCGATGCGACATTCTACAAATGGCGATCTAAGTACGGCGGCATGGAGGTGTCTGATGCGCGTCGGCTTAAGACGCTGGAATCGGAGAACGCCAAGTTGAAGAAGATGCTGGCTGAGCAGATGATGGACGTTGCCACGCTGAAAGAGATGCTTGGAAAAAACTTCTGAGGCCCAATTCGAGGAGGAATGCCGAGGATTGGGCAACGAAGACTAAGGGCTACAATCAGCGCCGCGCTTGTGCGTTGGCGGGGATCGATCCGCGCGTGTATCGGCGCAAGTTGAAGCGACCGGCAGACACTGAACTGCGCGCCAGGATGAAAGAACTGGCGTCAGAGCGGCGTCGGTTCGGGTATCGGCGGCTGCACATCCTGCTCAAGCGTGAAGGCTGGGAAGTGAACTGGAAGAAGTTCTACCGGCTCTACCGCGAAGAAGGGTTAACCGTTCGTAAACGGGGCGGACGCAAGCGTGCAGTCGGCACCAGGACACCGGTGGCAATCCCGCAGGGGCCGAACCAGCGATGGTCACTCGACTTCATGTCAGACGCGCTGGAAGACGGGCGGCGGTTCCGGGTGCTGAACGTCATCGATGACTTCAGCCGGGAATGCTTAGCTGCTGTGGTGGATACCTGCCTTGGGAACACCTTTTGTAATCAAAGTTGTAACCTTCAAACGGACATGGCGCCTTGTTTGCAAGAGTTTTCTTTTGTTTCAAGAGGTTGGAATGGTGGGTGATGAGAGACTCGAACTCCCGACATCTTCGGTGTAAACGAAGCGCTCTATCCTAATCCGCACGTGCAACAAGGTGCTGTTCTCCACTGCCGCAACCAGCACTATCTTGGAGAGATGTCTAGTGTTGTCAGTGGCTTGAAGGTTGCACAATCTTCTGGACGTATCAAGATCATATGACATCTTTCTTAGATCAGGTCTGTCGCTGATCGAACTGAAACAAAGAGTTGGTGCAGCGGTGGCGCAGCGCTGCATGCACCGCCGCAGGGGCTATGGGGGCAATTGTCCCTCTGTGATCCCTAGATAGGGGCTCCAAAAAGTGTGTTGCAAATCCTTGTCGGCCCGCACTTGGTGTGTAATGGAAAAGCAGTCCAAGTATTCGCAACGTAACTATACACCGAGGCGGAACTTGGTCGGTGTCATTCCGGTTTGCCCTCGTAAAAAGCGAGTGAAATGGGACTTGTCGGAATAGCCGAGCATCAGACCAATCTCCGCAATTGTCATCCGGTCTTCTTTTAGGTGCTCCTTGGCGATATCGACACGCAGCCGTTTGATTTCGCGGGGTAGCGTTGTGCCTTGTTGCTGAAGCGCTTTCAGAAACCTCTCCTGCTGTATTCCCAGCAATCCCGCCACCACATTTGGTCCCAAATCGGTTTCATCTAGTTTGTCGCGTAAGACAGATCGCAAAGCTGCCACCACGGATACCTCTTCATCTTGTCGAGGCGAGGCTATGGGTTTGGCAGAGCCCTCAGAGACATGATGCAAAAACAACCATTCCACAGGAAAACTGATTTGCATTCCGGGATCGGTTCCCACGCCAACTTCGATCCCTTTGTAGTCGATAGGCAGACCATTGATGTATCTGCTTTCCCATCGCACGCACGAAGAGTCCCAGGAATCGCCGACAACGGTCTGCAATAGGCGTACATAGATTGCGGCACCAAAACCGGTCACCTGAACGGGGGGGACAGTTGGTTCCTGTTGCCTCTCGATACGATAAGTCGCTTTGTCTGCTTCAATGACGAGGCTGTGCCGCACAGAATTGGACTCCTGCGGTACGAGCTCAACAAAGCGAGTGAAAAACTCGAATAGCGTTTTTGTAGATTGCAAGGCTTGAGCGAACGGCGGCCATCCTTGTAGGTCAAACGCTTCCCCTACATTCAGTCCTAGGTATCGATCCCCTGATACTTCTGAGAAGGCATTCACTAAACCGTAGACCAGCTCTGAGTGAACGAACACAGATGGGTCAGACAACAGTTCAGCTTTCAAGCCGACCTGATCCAATGCTGGTTGCGGATTGATTTTACGTCGGGTGAGATATTGCAGAAACGGAGCTGCTAAGGAGAGGCGAATAAAGCCCTCGCTATGCTCTTGAGAGGTGGAGTTGAAAGGCAAGCTCGTCACCCTTGTGATGATTGGTCGATTTATTCAGTGGCCATTTTTACGATCACATTCGAACACGCCAATTCAAAAGTGGCAACCGATGCAGAGTTTTCCGGACTACAGTTGGCAAAACATGAATATGAAGGGAGTACTTATGTCCGGTCTACGAATGTCGCTTTGCTCGACGGTAATTGTCGCTGCAGGTCTTTCTTTTTCAGCGTCCGCGCAGGCTCAGGATCAAGAAGAACCCCAAACGTTGTTTACCAACGTGCACATCTTCGATGGCGTGAATGAACAGCGCATCGAGAATGCCAGCGTATTGGTCGAGGGCAACCTGATTAAGTCCGTATCAACCGATGCGATCGATGCCCCCAATGCTACAGTCATTGACGGAGAGGGGCGGACACTGACCCCCGGGTTTATTGAACTGCACGCGCATCTCATGCTGATGGGCCCGACCTTGCCTGCGATGGAAGCCAACACGACATGGGAGGACTTTGCCATACACGGTGCGCGGATGGCCGAGATGTATTTGATGCAGGGTTTCACCACTGTCCGGGATGCTGGTGGCGCTAATGGCGGACTACGTAGGGCGATAGACTCGGGGCAAATCGAGGGCCCTCGTTACTATCCATCTGGGGCGTTTATCGGAACACGCGGCGGTCACGCTGACTTCGCGAATTTCACAGCTCCACCGGGTTCAGAGACCAACATGAGCCGTCTGAACATGGCGCAAGAAGTTAGCGGTGTAGACGACGTTTACAGGTTCGCACGCAACAATTTCCGTATGGGCGCGACACAGTTGAAATTCATGCAATCCGGGGGTGTCGTTTCGGCTTTTGATCCATGGCAATTGCTAGCTGGATCGCCCGAGGAAATTAGAGCCGCCGTGCAAGTGGCTAATGAGTATGGCAGCTATGTCATGGCGCATTCCTATCGTAAGGAAGCTATCCTGAGCGCGCTCGACGCAGGTGTTATGTCAATCGAACATGGCTTTTCGTTTGACTGTGAAATTGCCGAAGTCATGAACGAGAAGGGTGCGTACATTACAACAAACCTAACGGCGTTTGACCCCGGCCTTCTCGACATTCCAGCTGTGGCGAATGTTCCGGCGAGCCTTGCCAAAGCAAAGTCCGCGTCGGCCACATTTGCAGGCTATATCGACAATATGAAAGAATGCCCGGTCAAGCGAGGGTTCCAGACCGACTGTGTTGGCTCGGTCGAGGCTTGCAATATCCAGATTGCCTACGAGAAACACCTGAACAATGAATTTTTCGGGCCCTATACGTCCATGGTCACGCTGACATCGACAGGTGGCGAGGTCGTCGCTTTGTCAGGTGACTTTATGAACCCGTATACCGCTGGAAAACTGGGCGTTATCGAGGAAGGAGCCTATGCGGATATCCTGCTAATCGATGGAAACCCACTCGAAGACTTCTCGGTTGTTGGCACGGGCGATCAGTGGTTCGGTGCCGATCCGAGGCCTGAAAGCCCAGATACGATCCGCCTGATCATGAAGGACGGCGTCATCTTCAAAAACACACTGGATTGACCTGTCTAAACAGCCGGAGAGTATTTATGCACCATTGGTTTCGCTCAGTAGTATTCGCAGGGTTGGTTTGGTGTGGACAGACTGCCATGGCGACGCCTGAAGCCGCGTTGGACTGGGCAGACCTGCCGGACCCATCCTCGCAGGTCTTTGAAGACCCCTATCGTGATCTCAGCCCGGAACAATTCGATGATATCCTTTACGTTGTGCGGCTGCGCGGCAGGTTGCAGCAGGACAGTGGCAGCGAAGAAGAGAGGCAGAAATGGCAAGCGCTTTTGATCGAAACTGAGGATGCATTGGCAGTTGAAGGAATTGATGTCGACTGGCTGCTCGATCAGCGGGAGGTTGTAACGGAACGTCGAAGAAAGGCTGGGACGAACGGAAATCAACAATTCGATGGTCAAACTATCACACTCGCGGGCTTTGCCATTCCTGCTCCGAGTGATCCGGACGGTCGGCCTGTGGCATATTTGGTGCCAGAACGAGGGATGTGCAGTCACATGCCTCCACCTCCGCCCAACCAGATGATACGTGTACAGTTGAATGGGGACTGGACGCCCAGCTATTTCCACGAACCCGTTCGGCTGACCGGCAAGCTGACTATCGATCCTTCTGTTCAAAATATGATGGTTGTGGACGGCCTTATGCCTATGAATGCGACTTTCCAGCTAGAGACGGAACGTGTCGAAACTCTGGAAACCGAGGTAGACAGGCTAGAATGGAAGCAGCGTGCCGCTGATCGTATCCGAGCGGCGGGCAATCGCAAGACCGGCGGGGCAAAGGCGTCTGAATGATAAGACTTCTCGTTGCCGCATTGAGTATTGCCTTTGCCGGCGCTGCGTCGGCTCAAGGTCTGTCTGGGCCCTCTTCGGTCGAAGCTGATCTAGAGCCCGGAGATGGTCTAACTGATCCGCAATATCGTTCCGATTTTCCACGCAATGTCGCACCGAGATGGTTTCAATGGAAAGACCGACTGGCTGAGGGTGGGTTTCGGTTCAACATTGATTACTTGGCATTGGGTCAAACTACGAATGCTGATCTGGGAACCGGCGAGGCGGCCAGCGGAATTGCGCGTTTCTACGGCAGTTGGCAGGCAACTGAACGAGGGTCTCTGACGTTCAAGATCGAAGACCGGCACAGTTATACCGATGTTGCCCCGCAATTCCTTGGGCTAGATGGTGGAGCGCTTTCAATCACAGGGACAGCCTTCAACGATAATGGGTTGCTATTGACCAATCTGTTCTGGACCCAAAGGGCGGAGAACGGTTCGTGGACGCTGCAAGTCGGCCAGATTGATGTAACGGACTTTGTGGACATCTATGGGTTGGTAAGCCCCTACAGTGGTTTCCAAAACCTGTCTTTCAATACCAATCCGACAATTAACACGCCCAACCAAGGTCTTGGCATTGCCGGTGGGGTAAAGCTGAGCGAGAATCTCTACGCCGTTGCAAGCGTCTCAGACGCAAACGCCGACCCGTCCGATCCAAACTTTGATGTGTTTAGCGACGGTAATCTCTTCAAATCACTCGAATTTGGTTACACCTCCGGCTTTGATCGCATCTACTTCGACAACATCCATCTGACCCTCTGGCATGCGGATGCGGCTGACGATGGTAGCCGTCCAGAAGATTACGGCGCCGCGTTCTCTGTCGCATGGTTTGTTGACAATAAATGGATGCCGTTCTTTCGGGCTGGGGCCTCAAAGGGGACCGCAGCGCTTTATGACCGGTCCGTCTCCGCGGGTCTGGGGTACTATGGTCGCAATACCGATCTGGCCGGGCTGGGCCTGAACTGGGCCGAGGCAAGAGGCATAGACGGTGACCAATTCACGCTCGAAGCATTCTACCGGTTTTCAATCTCGCCCGGACTGCAGATCACGCCATCACTGCAGTTCATTTCTGACCCGCTGCTGAACCCCACTCAGGATAGCATTACGCTGTTCGGTCTAAGAACCCGGATCGTGTTCTGAGGTGGATCGGAAGTGGCAGCTAAGATCAAAACAGTTAGGGAGGTTCTGTCATGAAGACCCTGTTGGCCGCATGCGCCATAGCGATCACTTTTGGTGGCGCACTACACGCCAGCGAGGAAAGCAAGACTTGGGATGGGTCAGAAGAGGCGAAGCAATTCGTGCAAGACACAATCGTCCTCGGCATGTTGGCCAGCCCCTACGGCACTGGTTGGACCGACTACGACCAGCTTCATATCTACTTCGCGCGGGCTCGGGACAACGGCATTACGGGACACGAGATGACGCTGGCTGCTGCGGATATGTCGTTTGAAACCCTGCTAGAGCAGCACTATCACTTTCGCTCAGCCATGGCGCAGCAACCGGAAAACTACCTGATCGTCAATGAAACCCGAGATATCGAAGCCGCCCATATCCAAGGCAAGACGGCCGTCATCTGGAACAGCCAAACCGCCACAATCCTGAATGGCGATCTTAAGAAAATGGCATTGTTAAAGGATATGGGGATCAAAAGTATGATCCTGGCTTACAATGACATTTTCCGAACCGGATCGGGGCAGTTGGCGGCCTTTAACGGGCGCGACATTGGTCTGACGCCTTGGGGGAAGTCGGTCATCGATGAAATGGTGCGGTTCGGCATCCTGCTCGACCTAAGCCACACGGGCTCCAAAACGGCCAATGACGCCATGGACTACATGGACGAAAATTACTCCAGTGTGCCATATGTTTACACACACTCAGTCCCCGCTGGTCTTTACGCAAACGAACCCAATGCAACACCAAAAGGGTGTTATCGGGCCATTCCTGACAAAGAGGCGTTGCGCGCAGCCAAGTCCGGAGGATACATTTCTCCGACGTTCACTGAATGGATGATGGACGGCGTTTGGCCCGAGGATATCTCGCCCAAGCAGGCCGCTGATATGATCGACTATTATGTCCAACTTGTAGGGGTCGACCATGTCGGGATCGCAACGGACGACATGTTCTCGACCGAGCTTGTTGTGCAGTTCGCAACTGAAAACGCGAGCATGTACGATGATGGCGGCTACATGATCGACGCGTTCAACAGAGGGGCTACTGGTAACGGTGAACTTGCAAAAATCCTTGCGGCGATTACCGATGAACTTTGGGCGAGGGGTTACTCCAACGATGACCTTGCAAAGATTTATGGCGGCAACAAGATGCGAGTTTATGCGCAAGTTTGGGAAGGCAAACCACCCGAACTATTCCTGAAAGAGTACCCGGAGCGTCTGCGCCTAAGGCAAGAACTTCGTGATGGGTTCTATTCGCGTTAGATTTTTGGAAGCTTGCCGAAAGAAGACAGATTACATCCCGCAGGGGCGAGGCTAACGCCCCGCCCTTTGCTAGGTTGTCCCGCTTCCAAAGAGGTTGCAGGTTGCTGTAGTGGCAAAGTTCGATGAGGTGCTTCAAAGAACGGGCAGCCGAAAGAAGGGTAATGTGGTCCACCTCCCACTGACCATATCGCTCCCATGTCATGCCTTCTGTGAACCGGGCCTCTATTTGCCGCGATAGTGTGTCCTTGGAACAGCCAACCGACTTGGACGGTCTTGCGCGACCCATCAGCACTTGTCCCGACCGGTTTAGTACCGACCTAAACATACGGTAAGCGGGATAGGCTGCGCGACACTTCCGATCCCGCTTTACCGTTTTCTCCGCATTGCACTGCACGCATTGGCGATTGCTGACGTAACGCTCAGCTATGTGCCCAAACTTACAAGGACGACCCGTCCAGAAACGAGAAAGGCCGCACAGGGCGGCCTCTTCACGAGTTAGGAACGTCTGTTCCGCTGCTATGTCAAACGGCATTTGGCTACTGCCGCCACCTGACGACCTTCCAACCGGGCAAGCAACTCAACCTGTCTCGGGCCTTTCGCATAGACCGGTCCACTGTTGACCTGACCCGACAGCAGCCAGTTCTGCAGTAGGTTCCGCATTCTCTGAGATGGCATGTAGAGCGTTACCCGACGCCTTGGTTGGTAATCTCGCCCGGCGTTGTTAACCCCACCCACACGAATTGCGGATCGGAACAGCCACTGTACTAATTCGGTCAACGCATAAGCATCCGAGAACCTTCGAGCCTCGTGGCTGTCGCGCTTCATACCCAAGAAGGTCAACAGTTGTGGGTTGGGGTTTCTCCTTGCTGCAACCGTCTCTCGCGGCGGTTGTTGATCTTGGGTCGCCGGACAGGCTTGACCGGGTTCCCATGTGGCAGGTTCTGCCGCCAATCCTCACAGGCGACATCAAGGGCGTGCTGCAACCAACCCAGTTCCCTCACCACAGTCGCCGCCTTCATGGATTTAATGCGCTGGTCTCGATAGTAGACAAAGTCAGCGGATCGCAGCTTGCTGACCTTCCTGCTGGCTAACTGGGAGCATTTACGCAGGAACCCGTTGATTGCAAAACTTTCATTGTCCGCGCACCGCTTCTCGCTCGTGATGTTATCTCGGTATTTTCTCAGCACTTCACCAAGTGTCATCTCGGATGCGTTCACACTGAGGTCTGGGGTTAGCAATCCTCTGTCGGCGCTCAACTCCGTCTCTCGCGCCCACTTCGCCGCATCAGCACGCCTTAGAAAGGACTTGGATCGGGATTGCCCGTCCTTCCGAACCGTCGCCTGACACTTCCCGCTAGGCCGTTTTACGATTGTTGCCATGGCCCATATCTCCTGTGTTGGAGACATCTTTTCCGTTTAAGTGCAGTGGAGGCGCAGCGGACACAGTTTCATGCGTAGCACAACAAAAGGTGCTAGTCGCGTAAGACCTTGATACATTGTGGGGAAAGGATGGTGGGTGATGAGAGACTCGAACTCCCGACATCTTCGGTGTAAACGAAGCGCTCTACCAACTGAGCTAATCACCCGTGACGCTGCATTTAGCCAAGCCAGAGGACGGACGCAAGAGGGTCTGGAAGATTTTCTTGCTTTCCTTGATCAGCTGCCGATCAGCGTGACATCGCTTTGACTGTTGATCGGACCTTTGGGTGCCTCGGGACACTTCTCAGATCAAGGCAGGCATTGTCCCAACGGCACCTGACCGATAGAGATTGGTTTCGAAAAACGTTCAGCACTGAAAAGGGATCATGCGTGTAAATGATCAAAGGCGCTTGCGTGTCACCTGTGGCCTCCGATATTCCCGAAGAGACTGAAACTTTCCGGTCGGGAGTGTACATGACCCTATCCTTCACCCGCCGATTCTGGATGGTGGCACTGGTCGTCGTCGCAACGGCGCTTGCTCCAATCCGGGCAGGGGCCGAAGGAGTTCTGGTCTTTGCTGCGGCCAGCCTCAAGACTGCATTGGATGAGATTGCAACAGGGTATGAACATCAATCCGGCCAGAAAGTTACCGTTTCTTATGCGGCAACATCAATTCTGGCACGACAGATTCAGCAGGGCGCGCCTGCAGATGTATTTATCTCGGCCAACCCAGACTGGATGAATGTGTTGGAGACGGACGGTTTGATCCGGGCGGATACAAGGGTGGACTTGCTGGGCAATGATCTGGTTTTGATCGGGGCTGTCGACCGCACAGAGGTGGGCGAAATCCAGCCTGACTATGACCTCAAGGCAGAGTTGAAGGATGGCTATCTGGCCATGGCACTGGTCGATGCTGTACCTGCAGGGATCTATGGCAAAGCTGCTTTGCAGGGCCTGAACCAGTGGGAGGCTGTGCGAAGGCAAGTGGCGCAGGCCGATAACGTGCGCGCTGCACTGGCACTGGTGGCAGCGGGTGCCGCGCCACTTGGAATCGTGTACCAATCAGATGCCAAGGTGGAAAAAAGGGTCCGTGTCGTGGCTACATTCCCTACCGAATTGCACCCCGCGATCGTTTATCCTGCGGCAGTAACGACCCATGCAAAAGAAGGAGCACAAACGTTCCTTGAACATCTACAGACGGATGCCGTCACGGCTGTGTTTCTGGAGCAGGGGTTTACCCTGCCGGACAGATGACTCTGTTGGATTGGTTGGGCCCTGCTGAAATTGAAGCCTTGAAGCTCTCTCTGCGCGTGTCCTTCTGGGCGACGCTGGCGACCTTGCCGTTTGGGATTATTGTGGCCTACGCTCTGGCGCGTTGGCGGTTTCCCGGGCGGCAGGTATTGAACGGTCTGGTGCATTTACCGCTGATCCTACCACCGGTTGTCACGGGTTATCTGTTGTTGCTGACCTTCGGCATTCAGGGGCCGCTAGGGAGGTTTCTGGCAGAGTTCGGGATCGTCGTGGCTTTTCGCTGGACAGGTGCGGCGCTTGCAGCCGGGATCATGGCCTTCCCTTTGATGGTCCGGGCAATTCGTTTGTCTGTCGAAGCGGTGGACCCGAAACTGGAACAGGCAGGAGCCACGCTGGGCGCGTCGCGCGCGATGGTGTTTCTCACGGTGACCTTGCCGATGATTTTGCCCGGGGTCATAGCGGGGGCCATTTTGGCTTTCGCCAAGGCCATGGGTGAATTCGGTGCGACGATTACCTTCGTGTCCAATATTCCGGGTCAGACGCAAACACTACCTTCGGCAGTTTACGCATTCTTGCAGGTGCCGGGTGGCGAGGCCGCAGCGACTCGACTGGTTTTGATCTCGATCGTCATCGCGATGAGCGCGTTGTTGCTGTCGGAATATGTCGGACGACGCGCTGCCGCGCGGGTGGCCGGATCATGAGCCTGTCTGTTCGGTTACACCACCATCTGCCGGGGATCGATCTGGACGTCAGTTTTGATGCGCCACCGGGCGTGACGGTGCTATTTGGGCGTTCCGGATCGGGCAAGACCACCATCGTCAACGCAGTGGCAGGGTTACTGCGGCCACAGGCGGGGCGAGTGGCCGTGGATGACTGGGTTCTGTTCGACTCGGAGCAAGCGTATTGGTTGCCGCCGCATCGGCGTCGATTGGGGTACATTTTTCAGGAAGGGCGGTTGTTCCCTCATTTGACTGTGCGCCAGAACCTTGCTTTTGGGCGATGGTTCGCTCCGAAGAATACACGACGCGAAGATCCCGACAAGGTCATCGACATGCTGGGCATCGGTCACATTCTGGACCGCAGACCTGCCGGGTTGTCAGGCGGTGAGAAACAGCGCGTGGCCATCGGGCGGGCCTTGTTGGCAAGCCCCAGATTGATCCTTGCGGACGAACCTCTGGCGGCGTTGGATGATGCCCGAAAAGCGGAAATCCTGCCTTATTTCGAGCGTCTCAGAGATGAGGTGTCTGTTCCCATTCTGTATGTGACCCATTCGGCTGCCGAAGTGGCACGATTGGCCACGTCCGTCGTGGTGTTGCAGGACGGCAAGGCCGTTCGTCACGGGCCCGCATCCGAAGTTCTTGCCGATCCGTCGGTAGCCCCGGCCGGTGTCCGTGCCGTTGGGGCTGTATTGGAGGTTCGAGTTCTGAAACACCACTCCGACGGGTTGACGGAATTGAACGCCAATGGAGCGAGGCTGTTTCTGCCCCGCATCGAACATGAGGTCGGAGCCCATCTGCGTATCCGCATTCCGGCGCAGGAAGTAATCCTGTCCAACCAAAAGCCCGAGGGGCTGTCGGCGCTGAACGTGCTCAGCGGCACGGTCGAGTCGATCCGATCGGGCGAGGGGCCGGGCGCGATCGTGTCGGTAAAGACCCCGGCGGGAAATGTTCTGGCGCGGGTCACGCGTCGATCCGTTGCCGCACTGAACCTGCAACCGGGCAGCCTTTGTCACGCGGTGATCAAAACGGTCGCATTGGCTCCGCAGGATGTCGGCGGGCGCATAGCGACCAGTACTTAATCTCAGGCAAGTGCGCGGGCTTCATGTTCGCGTAGAATAAGACGTGCGGCGCGCCCGAACCCGGTATAACCGGAAACTGGCCCATCCGGGAATATTGCTGCCAGTTCCCGCAGTGCGTCTGAGGACAGTGTGTACAGCGCCTCTTCCCCCAGAAACAGGCTTTCGGCCTGGGCACCATCGGCGCTCAGGATTTCATGTCGATCCAGCAGGATGTGCAGATACTGAACCCATTCAATCGATGTATCGATTTCGATTCCTGGCCATCCGCACAGGTGTTTGGCAGCAATCAGCGCTTCTCGTTCGCCAAAAAACAATTCGACTTTCGGGCCCTTCACCAGAATCCGGTGCTGCTGTGACACCAGAAGGTCCTGTGAGGGCGAATTCGGACCCAGACTGTCCGCCGAGATACGAACAGGCCGCATCGCGGGTTCATCGCATAACCGTTCGGGCGGAATCATACTGCTTTCGATCCAGCGAATAGGTTGCAGCCCGTGATCGGCGGTATTCACCCTGTGCCCGATACCAAGTGTTTCTATGGCGCGCGGGCCGTCTTCAGTCTCGATCAAAGTTCCGGCAGCGAAACAGACGCCTTCTATTCTGATGACCACTTCCACCGGGTTCGGTGTGCCAGTGAACGGAAGAGTAAACGCGCCGATTTGCGTTGTGCCCGAGACGCTGATGAAAAATGAATCGAAGACAACTTCACCTTTATCCAGACCATCGAAATAAGTCGGATCGACGGTATAGGTCCACTCTCCTGTGCTCGCGTCTATTGACGCGGTACCGTTGGCGGGCGGCGTCGCAATTGCCCAGGTTTGTGTGATCGCGTTGAATGTTCCATTGTTCAGCGTGGGTTGTCCCATCTCCACATTGGGTGGGAACCCGGTCACATCACCGGTCAGTTCGCCTGTGATTGGAACAGAAACCAATTAACCCTCGCCTTGCTGCAACACGCGTTCAAACTCCTTCTTTCGATACAGGCGCATATGGACCTCACCTGATTCATCCCGCGCCCATTCGACAATGCGGTTGCGTGTCATGTCGCTGTCCATCCGGTTGGTACGTACGCGCGGATGAGGGATTTCTTGTTTGAGGATATCAACAATTTGGCTGGTCTGTCCAAACGGGGCCACCAGATCGATGATCCAGAACGACGATCCACTGGTGAAATCCCTGTCCATGAGGGGTTTTTCCTGCACGGCATAGTGGTATTCGGCCTCGGGGCTGAGCCCGGCAAAAGTGACAAAGCCACGTGGATAGCCATTTTGTCGGAAGACCTGATACTGGCCCAGACGAAACGGGGTTTCGAACGCATACAGAACCTGCGCCAGGCTGCGATTTTGATGCGTTTTCGTCAGCCCTGCCAGATAGAACATAGCACCCAGATCGGCGTATTTCTCGGGCGGGAAATCGAACCAGTCTTTGGGAAAGTTCTTGCTCAATGGTTTAGGCCAGTAATCTGCAGTGAACCAATACGTTACAGGTAGTGTACTGCTTTCCCGTAATTTAGGTAGAAGAAATTCTCGAGCGCAGTAAGCGTATGCTCACACCCGGTTTGTCCCACTTTACTCGCAGGTCGTCCCGGCTATGCTATTAGTATCGGAACCCTTATTTCGGGATACCAGGATCATGCGTTTTGTTAAGATTTTCGCCCCTGCTGTGCTTGTGTTGATGCCTGCTCTGGCTGGGGCCGTTGGTTTCGGCCTGTCTGTCCGACCGCAATTCCGTACCGAGATCACACCGCTGCCGGATGGGGTCTACGAGGTCAAGGCTGTCGGGTCGTCGGCACCTGTGAACTATTGGTGCGGAATTGGCGATTATGCGCTGCGTACTCTGGGTGTTCCAAACAACCAGCGGATCTATATCTGGCGGGCCTATGAGCCCGGTGTGCGAACAGTTCAGTTTGCCCTGACTTCGCCACCGGGTGCGGATACCAAGCCGGGGTATTCCGTCACCGTCAGGAAGGTGGGGGCAAACATGTCGGCGGTGTCGGCGCAGAACTACTGCTACGACAACTTCATCATGGACACGTTCTGAGCGTCAGACCCATTTCGCCATCGGCGGTAAGCTCATCAGAACAGCATCCGGGTCATGGCCGGTTTCCAGCCCGAATTTGGTGCCACGGTCGTAAACAAGGTTGTATTCCGCATAAAGACCACGATGCACCAGCTGAGCGGTCTTGTCGGCATCCGAGAAGCCCTGCACGCGTCGCTTTTCGACCAAGGGCAGGAATGCAGGCAGGAAAGCCCGACCGATATCCTGCGTCAGGGCGAAATCGGCCCGCCAGGCCCCGGAGCAATAATCATCCATGAATATCCCGCCCACACCGCGTGCACGTTTGCGGTGTGGAATATAGAAATACTCATCTGCCCAGTCTTTCAGGCGCGGATAATGCCCGGGCCCATGCGGGTCCAGATGCGCCTTCTGCGTCGCGTGAAAATGCGCTGTATCTTTGTCATACTCGATGCACGGGTTCAGGTCCGATCCGCCTCCGAACCACCAGGCGTGCGGAGTCCAGAACATGCGTGTGTTCATGTGCACCGCCGGGACATGCGGGTTCTGCATATGCGCCACCAGGCTGATCCCCGAAGCCCAGAACCGCGGATCCTCAATCATACCAGGGATGCCTTTGCGAGCAGCCATTGCCTGTTGTGCGCGTTCGCCTAGTGTGCCGTACACGGTTGAGACATTGACCCCGACCTTTTCAAACACACGCCCACCGCGCATCACGGACATCAGACCGCCACCTGCGTCCGAACCGTCCTCGGACTGGCGTGTGGTTTCCTTGACCTCGAACCGGCCGGGTTTTGCGTCAGAGAACGGGCCGGTGTCGTGGCTGTCTTCTAGGGCTTCGAACGCGGCAACAATGTCGCCGCGCAATTGGCGAAACCAGGCGGAGGCGGTGGTTTTTTCTGTGTCGAACATGGGTCTCAATGTGCAGGTGCTGCGACAGGGTCAAGCAATGTACGACCGCCATCGATTGTCAGGATTTGACCCGTGATAAAACCGGCTGCATCGGATGCCAGATACTGCGCGGTTTCAGTCAGCTCGGTCGCCGAGGCGATACGCGCCAGCGGCGTGTGCTTTTCGATATCGTCGCGGAAATCGCGGTTTTCTTTCAGCGTCGATTGCAGCGAAGCACTCATGACCGAGCCGAGCGCGATCGAATTGACCCGGATGCGGTTCGGTGCCAGCGCCACGGCCAACGACCGGGTCATTTGATCCAACGCTGCAGTCGACACGGAATAAGCCAACAGATCGGGATGCGTGCGGCGAGCTGCAATGGAAGACAGGTTGATGATCGAGCCTGCCGGATTTTCATCATCATCCCCGGCCTGTTTGATCATGCGTTTCGCGGCCAGCTGACTCAGCCGTAGGGCAGGCATCAGGTTCTGGTTCAGCAAGGTGCGCATGGAATCGTCATCGGGGTCCAGCGGATCAGACGGGATCACCTGACGCGCGCCGTTGATCAGGATATCCACCTGATCAAACGCATCCAGTGTGGCTGACAGCAGGTTGGCAATGGTCAGCTTTTCGCGCAGATCCCCGGCAAAATAGCGGATGTTGCCGTCGTCTGCCTGTTCGCCCAGTTCATCGACCAGGCGTTTTTCATCCATGTCGGCGAACATGACGTTTGCGCCCGCATCCGCGAAATGCCGCCCTATGGCCAGACCGATACCATTGGCTCCGCCAGTTACGATTGCTGTCTTACCTGCGATGGAAAAGGACATCCGAATCCTCCTGAATTGTGGGGCAGGTTAGCGGGCCTTAACGCCGAGGGCGAGAGGCCTGGAACACCTTGAACCGGTTGTCGCCGGCGGCTTCACGAACCTGAGCGAAGTGATCGTTCAGTGTTGCTTCATAAGGAAGATGGCGGTTGGCGACCATCCACAAGGTTCCGTTGCGCGTCAGATTGCGGGCTGCTGCGGCGATGAAACCCTGACCCAACGCGGGATCCGCGCTGCGCGACGTGTGAAACGGGGGGTTCATAACGACCGTATCGATAGGCTCTGGTGCGGTCCATGTCACGGCATCGGACCAGTAAAACCGGGCCTTTGGGTCTGATGCGTTGATATGCGCACAATTGAGAGCCGCATGGTCTGCTTCGACCAGATGCACGGATTTCACTCCGTCACGCTTCAGGATGCCTGCGGATAAATACCCCCAGCCCGCGCCCAGATCGGCCACGCGAGGTCCAAGTTTGGCGGGAAAGGTTTTCAATAGCATAGCTGAGGCGGGATCGGTACCGTCCGCCGAAAACACACCTGGCGCCGTCTGGTATCCATCGACCATCTGCGCCTTTGGTGCGGCCCAATCGGCAAAGGCTTGAGCATCTGCATAAAACCAGAAAATCTTGCCATGCGCTTTGGACAGAGGCCCTTCGACCGAGACCCTCTTGCGCACATCTTTCAGAATACTGTCTACACCGTCGGTTTTTGCCCCATCGACAACGACATAGCCACCCGCCCGTGAGCTGGCCTGCTGGATCATCGCCTTCGCCAAAGCCTTGGCGCGCGGCAGAAAGACAAGGGCATTCTGACACGGGCTTTCAGCTACGGGCACTGTTTCGAAGCCAAGCGCCCCGAAATGGTCGTGAAAAGGTTTGAAGGGCTGCACCACTTGAACCCCTTTTGGCAGCACCGAAAGATTATGGTCCGGCGTGGGGCAGATCACAGACAGGGATTGCGACAGCAACAGGCCGTTTTGCAATGCAAGTTCCAGGCGAGGGGACATGGGCAATTCCGACAGAAAGTGGGTGAGCGTCAGGCGAAAAGCCTTATTCTTCGCGTTCCATGGTGCATTGCAGCGGGTGCTGGTGCCTGCGGGCAAAATCCATCACCTGGCCAACTTTGGTCTCGGCAATCTCGTGACTGAAGACGCCAACGACTGCTACACCCTTTTTATGCACGGTCAGCATGATCTCGAACGCCTCGGCGTGGGTCATGCCGAAGAATCGCTCCAGCACATGAACCACGAACTCCATCGGAGTGTAATCGTCATTCAGCAACAGCACCTTGTACAAAGGCGGACGCTTGGTTTTTGGGCGCGTCTGCAACAGAACGGACGCCTCATTGTCGTCGTCAGGTTCGTCAGACATCATCCAGGTGTTTTCCAGCATCGTAGGCAACTGTCCGATTCAGGCTTGGGGTTTATCCTCGCGCTTATATAACGTGGGCACGGCTGGTGAAAAGAGCAAGCGGGCGTAAACAGATGGCGGAAAAACTGACGACAATCGGATTCGATGCCGACGATACCCTTTGGCATAACGAGCGGTTTTTTCAGCTGACGCAGGCCCATTTTGCCGAATTGCTGTCTGATCACGCCGACCGGGACCATCTGATGGAGCGTCTTCTTGCGGCGGAAAAACGCAACATTCGCCATTACGGCTATGGCATCAAGGGATTTGTCCTGTCGATGATTGAAACCGCTATAGAAGTCACGGATGACCGTGTTCCGGCCTCGGTTATTCGACAATTGATCGAAGCCGGGCAAGAGATGCTGGCCTATCCCATCGAGTTGTTGCCCCATGCCCGCGAAGCCGTGGAAGGTATGACCGGCTTTTACAGAGTTGTCTTGATCACCAAGGGGGATCTGATTGATCAGGAGCGCAAACTTGCTCAATCCGGTCTGGGCGATCTGTTCGAGGCGGTGGAAATCGTATCGGAAAAGACACCCGGAACATACCAGTCCGTATTTGAGCAATACGGTGATGGCCCGGCGGCCGCGATGATGGTTGGAAATTCCATGCGGTCCGACGTTGTGGCTCCGATTCAGGCAGGATGCTGGGGTGTCTATGTCCCGCACGGCCTTGTCTGGGAGGTGGAGCATGCCGATGCCCCGGTCGACTGCCCCCGATTCCGTGAATTGAGGGATTTGGGTGATCTGGCCGATCTGGTGCACAGCCTGAAGTAATGTTGCCTTTTGGCCGCAGTTCCACAAAAACCCGCTCAGGCAAGGACGAATTTCTGCCGCAATCACACATTTTGTGGGTTCGGTGCCGGTTCTGTCTAGATATAGCGGCAGTTCCGGCGCATAACGAAACCGCGAAAAGCTCAGCTTTCAGTTTATTTCATTGGGTCTCTGTGATAGCCTTGAGGATAATAAAATATAATTTGCCGACCGGGAAAAGCCGGCGGCGCGAGGCAGACAGAGGCAAAAACCGTGCAGATTCGGCGGACAGTTCCGGCCCGAATGGGCTTATTCCTTATAGCGTTGCTATGTGTGCTGGCGTTTGCGCCACTCAAATCCATGGCGGCACCTTACGCGGCAATGGTGATTGATGCCCGAACCGGAGAGGTTCTGCATTCGCGCAATGCCGATACCCGACTGCACCCGGCTTCGCTGACCAAGATGATGACGCTTTATGTTGCGTTCGAGGCGGTGCGAAACGGTGAGATCGCGCTGGATACTCAGGTTCGGATCACCAAAAAGGCAGCAGCAGAACCGCCGTCGAAGCTGGGCCTGCGCTCAGGCCAGACGATTGCGTTCCGCTATCTGATCCGCGCGGCTGCAGTGAAATCGGCCAATGATGCGGCCACCGCCATCGGGATTGCCATCAGCGGATCCGAGGCGGCCTTTGCGCGCCGCATGACCCGGACTGCCAAATCGATGGGGATGAGCCGCACGACATTCAAGAACGCTCATGGTCTGACCGAGTCGGGGCATCTTTCGACTGCGCGCGACATGACCACGCTGGGACGGCATCTGCTCTATGATTACCCGCAGTACTACAACCTGTTCTCGCGTCAATCGACGCATGCGGGAATCAAGACTGTGCCCAACACCAACCGCCGCCTGCTGGCTGCCTACAAAGGGGCTGACGGTATCAAGACCGGGTACACCCGTGCCGCGGGCTTTAACCTGGTGGCGTCGGCAAAACGCAAGGACGAACGGATCATCGCAACCGTCTTTGGCGGAAAATCCGGCGCCTCGCGGAATGCCAAGGTTGCGGAACTTCTGGATATGGGTTTCCGTCGTGCGCCGTCGCGTGCACCCATTCGTAAACCGGCACGCCCGGCCTATGCAGGCAATACCGGATTGGGCACGAGCACGCAGGTGGCGCGCCTGAGCGGCGCGCCGAAATCCAGTCTGCGCCCGGTTGTCAGACCGACGGCCGCGACACAAGTCGCAAGTGCGGTTGCAGCCGCGGCCGATCAGAACAGCGACCGCATCACCAGCGGTATTGCGGCCGCCATAGCTGAAGCGGATATCGCACCTACCGCGCCTCCGGTCGAAACCTCAGATACCCGCCCGGCATTGCGTCCGGACAATCTGGTGCTGGCTTCGACCGAAACCCCCAATCAGCCCGAGCCTGAGCAGGAGGTCGTTACCCGCCTGTCCTCGTCTGGTGGGCATTTGTGGGGGGTCAATGTGGGCCGCTATACCACACGGTACGAGGCCGAGAAGATCCTGCTGAAAACTGCATTGTCAGAAATGACCACGCTGGAAGGTACGCTGCGCAAGGTGAACCAAAGCTCGCGTGGTTTCGACGCAACATTTCAGGGCATGACCCGCGAACAGGCCGACCTGGCTTGTCGCCGTCTGCAGGCCCGCAACGTCACCTGTTTCATGATCGGGCCATCATAAGGCTCGGCATATTCTCTCCTGAATGGGTCTGGGCTGCGGTGTTCCGCGGCCCTTTTTTTAATCGAAAACGTGGCCGTGCTGGTATTGTTCATCCTGTCCGGCGGCGGCTGTCAGGGCGGCGACGTTGTCCTTGGTGAAGAACCCATCATACTTGTGACACCGCTCGATATATTCGGTGATCAGTAGGGTGTGTTTTGAGTGTTTCGAGAAGATCTGTTTCAGGTTCGGGTCGTCCTTGCACTCGCCTACCACATGGGCCAGGAATGGCACGCCCTTGTCCTTCAGGGTGTTCACAACGAAATCGACGTTCTTTTCCCCTGCACCGTGATCGCCATCCTGAATCTCGACAGCCATGTGATGCAGGCGACGGCCAAAATTACGTACGAAATCCTCGGTCGGCATCGGCAGTTTGGCGAAGGAGTTGACGAAAGATGGCGTGTTATTTGCGGTGAACACCTTGGCTGGGGATTTCTTGTCGTCATCCACGCTGGCGTTGCGGTTCACGTTGGTCGACGAGTTCATGTCGAAGATGTTGTAAGCGCCCCAGAAATAGTAGGGCACCATAGTCAGGAATTCGAGGATTGCATCCTCGCGCTCACCCGCCAGCACCCGTGTCGCAAGATGGTCGATTCCCAGCATGAGCGGGGCGATCTTGCTTTCGGATCCGAAGGCAGCGGCCTGTTCCAGACGGGCCTGCTCTGAGTCGCTCAGCAACACGCGATCGCCAAGGCCAAGGCTGTCGGTGTCGTTGAAGTCATGAGTTGAATACCCAACCCGGTTGCACGTGAAATCGGACGGTGTGGTGAACCGGAATCCGTCCGATGTGTAGAACGGGTTTTCGGTGTCGCCGGAATACTCGAAGCGAATATTCTGCTCCTCAAGCGTTCCCGTCAGTGCGTTCAGATCACAGGCCGCGAAAACCTCGCCAACATAGCGCGTCTGCGGCATGTTGCGCGCCAGGGGATACATGCGATTGATGCGGGGTATGAAGTCTTCAAAACCGGGGCTGAGCGGGGCCATCAAAATCAGCGCCGGGTAGTCGGAATGCGAATGCAGGACCGAGAATTTGTGGGTCCGTCCCAGATAGCTGGCAGTGTGTCGATAGGGCGTCATCACGTAAAGCTCGACCATTGTGTCGAACAGCGCATCAGGTTCGACCTGAATGACGATGGCACGCATCGGTCCGACCTGATCCGCAATGCCAGAGCTTGTACGGCGATCAAAGATTTTCGGCAGGTACTCGTTGAAGAAGTCCGAATTCTTCTTGTCGCCCCGGGGCTGATAAGACATCAGATCAAATGACATTCGACGATCTCCTTGCGCTTGCCCGCTGTGGGTCAACGCATTGTTTGAAATTGTAGTATTCAGAACATGCACTTGCCTGCCATGCTAGGCGCTGAAGCCTGCACGGGCAACAGTCGTGAACTTGGAACGTTGAAGTTAACGCAGGATGGTCAGCGGGTGAATTTCGTGACCTCGACACCGCCCCTGATCAGGCTTTCGCGAACCGAGCGGGCGATTTGAACTGCCGTTGGGCCGTCCCCGTGCAGGCAGATCGTGTCGATGGATGTCTCCAGCCGATTGCCGCTTTCCGTGATGATTGCGCCTTCGCGGACCATGTTCAGGATGCGTGGCCCGGCAACATCGGCGTCGTGGATTACAGCACCGGGCAGGCTGCGGTCGACCAATGTGCCATCGTCATTATAGGCGCGGTCGGCAAAGATCTCGCCCACCCATTTACACCCCAGCTCGCGCACGGCGTCTTCCTGTTTTGTCGCCGCAAGAACCATCACGATGATGTCGGGATCGACGTCCAGCGCGCCCTGATAACAGGCCCGCGCCATATCGATATCGGCCGAACACATATTGGCCAGCGCACCGTGCAGTTTGAGGTGCCGCACTTTGGTGCCAACCGCCCTGGCCATGCCCATTGCCGCACCCAACTGATACCGCACCAGGTTTCGCAGATTGTCATGGGGCAGTTTCATGTTCCGACGACCAAAACCCTGCAGGTCGGGAAAACCGGGATGCGCGCCGATACCCACATTGTTTTCGGCTGCCAGTTGCATCGTCGTCGCCATCACATCCGGGTCGCCCGCATGAAAGCCACAGGCAATATTGGCAGATGTGATGATCCTCAGCAGGCTTTCGTCATCGCCCAATTTCCAGGGGCCAAAGCTTTCCCCCATATCTGCATTCAGATCGACGCTTGGCATCGGCACATCTCCTTAGTCGGTGGCAGAGATCACTCCGCCGATCAATTGGTAGGACAACAGATCCGGGATATCATGCGGATCACGCACCAGCGCCTCGACTTTTGCAGGCAGTCGCGCAAGATCCGACAAGAACGCTTTGTGCAATTCATTGGCCTGATCCATGCTGACAAACTCGAAGCGGATGGCTCCGCCTGCGGGCGTCTGCGCCGCGCGGGACATATCGCAGGGCAAAACTGTCGCGATGCGAGGATACCCGCCCGTGGTCTGACATTCCGGCAGCAGGATGAACGGGTCTCCGGTGCCTGTCATCTGGATATCACCGGGGGTGATCACCTCGGACAATATGTTCAACTGTCCCGAGGCCGCAAACCCGTCGCCGTCGCTGTCCACATGCATTCCCATCCGATTGGCGCGCGCGCCACGATAGAATGAGGTGTGGCTAAATCTGTCAAGCGTTGCGTCATCAAACAAGGGTGTTTGAAAGCTGGGGACAACCCGCAACACTCCACCCGAGAAGCGTTCCGCAGGGGTCAGTTTCAATCCAGCGTCGCCTGCATCAGGGCTGCAGCTCAGCCTGTCACCTTGTTGCACCGACCGACCGATCCGCGCCGTCAGGTGTGCCGAACGAGATCCTAGAAAAACCTCGGAATCTATGCCGCCGCCCAAATGAAGATAGCCGTAGTTGCCTTGCAGAGCCGCCCCGATGGCCAGCCTTTGTCCGGCGTCCAAGTGATGTGAGGCGTTCCAAACCACGGGGCTGCCATCAATACTGGCCTGCATCCGGGCACCGGTCAAAGCAATGCGCATGTTCTGTGTGGCCTCAAACTCGCCACCCATCCCGGCCATTTCCAGCGCGGCAAGCTCCGGGCTCTGCCGCAGCAACGCAGCTCCTTCGTGCAGGGCCAGAGTGTCGGCCGCTCCGGATCGGGACAGGCCCTGATCCAGATAGCCGCTGCGCCCCTGATCCTGAATGGTACAAGCCGGGCCGATACTGCGAACGATCAGGGTCATTGCGTGATCTCCTCGCAGGTGGCGCCGCCTGCGCCGTCGTTGTTATTGGCCCGGATGTGCTCCAGCTCTTCGCGGGTGGCTGGCTCGAACAACAATTCGTCTCCGGGTCTCAGCGGGAACGTCTCTGTCACGTCCGGTCGGAAGCACCGAAAGTTGGTTTGCCCGACATGCCGCCATCCGGTTGGGGTTGGTCCGGAAAACAGTACAAATTGAGAGATCGCCAGAACCAGTGCACCCTCGGGAACCATGGGGGTCAGGTTTTGCAGCCGGGGAATATTGAACTCGGGGGCCAATGGTCCAAGGTATGGTTGCCCAGGGGCGAACCCGATTGTCAAAACCCGCACACGGGATTGTCCAAGCCGCCGTATTGCGTCTTCCGGCGTCAGACCAGCAGCAGCAGCCGCGTCATCCAACTGAGGCGCAAGGTCGGTTCCATAGACAGTAGGAACACGCCACAGCCTGCGGCCCGTTGGTAATGGAGTGGTATACCAGTCCTTTTGGCCAACCAGGTCCTCAAGCTTGCGCAACATCTGCTGATGGGAAACGCGTTGCGTATCAAACCGAACAAAAGCCGAGCCCAGCGAGGCCGACGACTCGGTGACCTCAACCCATTGAAGCCGATCCACTTCGGATCGAAACGCCAAAGCTGCCCGGTTTGCGGTCTCAGACATCGTGTCCGCAAATGTCACAAGCGCTCCGTCAAATCCGACGGTTCTGACCAGAGGAAACTGAAAGTGGCGCGCCATGCCTGTCCCGCTTTTGATCCAGAGATAAGATTGCCGCGACCAGACCGTATCTCCGAGGGATGTGCAAGATGGGTGTTCAGAACCTTAGTGCTCTGAAGGAGCCATCAGAACTATGAGAGTCTCTCGGACTTGGAATGCGCCCAAATCTGAAATTGAAGACTTTCTGCGACGAATCCAGGTGGAATTCCGAGTCGTTTCATTGGCCCGAGTCGCTTGGCCTTGTGTCCGGCATTGGTCGACTCCCTATATGTAGTAGCGTTGTCTTTTGCCTTGGGCGTTCTTCGAATGATGCCCGCTTGGAATTACTCTGGTTGGCGCGATAACGGTCGCCTCGACGTAAAAGTAAGATATTGAAAATAAATGATTAAAGAACTTTTTGAGAATTTCTTTTGTTTTTGTGTATTTTCCACTTGCGGCTTGGTCGG
>NZ_CANMFF010000029.1 GCF_947497005.1 uncultured Ruegeria sp.
TTTCGCATTCGTTTGCTCCTTCGAAAAGTTGAGCAAACTCTACATCAGAGCGAGGGAAGTTTCGGGGGGCAGGTCAAGGCCAATAGAGATTTGGAACGACGGCTCGAGCTTGCGGAACGAAACGACACCGTGGTGAGCGAGCAAGAACTGGAGCGATTGCAAACAGCCGTGTCCGGCGCGGAAAGTCAGGTTGCGGCTGCACATGCCGCGCTCGATGGTGCCAAACTGCGCCAGACCACCCTTCTACCAGCACAGTTTGATACTGCGCGTGCTGTTTTGAGCGAAGCAGAGAATGAGATATCAAAATCTACTGTAATTGCCGAAGTGGATGGGACCGTCATGCAATTTCTCCGGAAGCCGGGTGGCATCGTTAACCCAACTTTACGTACCGCTGGGATTTTAGTTCGCGATTGGGGCTTTCGATTGGCAGGATCAAAGGTTGGTCAACCGGAACGAGCCTATATCACGCGCCCATAAACGCAACCACGGTTGGCTATGGCGACACAAAGCCAGAAAAACCCGCGAGCCGGTTTCTTTTAAGTTATCAACGCGTTTATTGGGCTCAACTTTGCTGGAATTGTCGTCGGCATAGGTGTCCATTCGGTCGAAGCCGCGATGATCGCCAATTTCTAAACAATGGAAATTCGAGTTTCAAACCTGGGTCAATCTCAGGCGACGGCGATCGACCGTTTTGAGGTGCGATCTGTCGAATGCACCTGCAGCAATCAGGACGTTCGGCGGCGCCAGTTCATGGCTCAAATCACCAGTCGAGGCGTTCAGCAGAGAACGGCGGCTGAGTGGCCACCTTTTGCAGATGGTCCAGCTTTTCTCACGGTGCTTTCCATGCGAGCTTATGGCACCACCTGACCTCAGCAGATTTTGTGCTGTCCGAAGCGCTCGTTAACCGGTAAGTTCTTAGTTGTCGCGGTTCGATTGTCGACCATCGCGGAACTCTTACTCCGCATTTACCGCCCCACCCTCGCGCATCCGGCGTTTTGTCCAGTTTTCGTTGACCCCTTCCAGCGTGTTGGACAATTCAGTGAAAACGGCGTCCAGGTTTTCCTGCGTTACGTCACCCGCCGTGCGTAAGTATTGCAAGTCATCCTCAAGCCCATAAAGCTTTGTCAGGGTCAAACTATAGTTGATCCAGGTCCAGCGAAAATCGAAAGTGGCTTCGACGGCGGCAAGGAAGGTTGCCCCAGCGCTGAGAACCAGCGCAATGTTTGCGGTCAAATCGGTGTTTATGGAGAACCAGGATGTGGCCTTCAATCCCAAAATGACTGTCACTACGCCACTAATCAGGATCGTCCCCGTACGGATAGCGATCCATGCGCGTTTACTTTTGGCGCTTTGGCTGGCAAAGAACGCTTTGTTCTGTTGCAACTTGTCCAACACAAACTGGATTTGCTCATCTTCGGGCATCTGCTTGGTTCCATTCATATTCCTACATCCTCTCTTTCAGGGCGGTCTGAAACCCTTTTGCCGAGATGTCCTGCCCTGCACTGGAAACATAGCGCAAGAGTTGCAGTGCAAGATATTGCGAGAACGCAAGCAGTTGGTTTAGGTCGTTCTCAGGCACTTCACTTGCACCGGTATGGGCAAGCCTGTTGCGTAGACCACGCGCATCTTTTGCGAACCACCGGCCAGTTGAGCCAGGGGCAATTTCTTGCGCTAGCCGCGCCACTTGTGCGCCAATGTCGGAACCCGAAATACGCCCGACTACTGCATCGGTGAATGCAAAACACAGCCGGGCTCGGACAGGATTGCTGACAATCGGATGAAAGAAGGCTTCGCGCAGCAGAGTCAACTGCCGGTCGATTCCGGGATGGTCTTGAGCGATTTGCAATACGGTATCAGCGAGAGCACCCGCCTCTGACAAAACAACTGGATCGGGTTGATCCACTTCATCAAGCCATTTTGTCAGTAAGGTCTGACGGTAGACGCTGGGCAAACGCAGGCGCAGTTTGCCTTCGAAATAGTACTCGCCCAGCAAAACTGGATCGAGGAAGTTGCCGAAGCCCAGGGCTCGAAGCGCGATGACGGTCGCACGCACGCTCGGATAATCATGCGGCGCACGCGCTCGAATCCCCGTGTTATTGTTTTTGGCATCCGGCACAAGGAGCAGGGCGCGGCCCGTGTCGGGGATTTGGCCCGCTTGGATTGCGGCGCTGGTACGGCGCAGGAAATCTTCACGTATGTAGCCGTCTTCCAATTCCTCTAACTTCACAAACGATAGTGCACTGAGCGCCACCGGTGCGGTCTTACCAATCGTAAAAACACCTTCTGGGCAATCGAGGCCGATAAGAGGTGACCAGGCAATCGCTTTACCTTCGGGCGCCCCCATCGTGGTGCCCATTTGGGTAGCTATAGAACTTCGGTGGCCGGACATGCGGTTATCGACGCGGAACTGTTCTTCAGCTTGCCAAGAACCTTTCTGAACAATGCGAGACAGTGCCTCAGTGCCTTCATTGAGTAGAGAGGAAAAAGTTGATCCTTCGGACACAGCGCGACCGAGAGAGAGGATCGCACTGGCAAGCAGCGCAGGCGCAAGCGCCAGCGTCTCGGGAGAGGCAGCAGCCACATTGCCAGAGCGCCCATGAAGCACATCGCTGCGCAGGCCGTAAAGATCGCCGAGCGCGCGCTTGCTGACCGTCCCGCTTTTCGGGACAAGCGCAGAACTTGCGGCAACGAAGGCCTTTTGAAGGCCAGTGGTCTGGCCGCGCAACAAAAGCTCCTCTAGTGCGATAGTGCAGAGTGTCGCCTGTTCCACTCGACCTAGCGCAGCGTCCTGCGCGTCTAGGAAGGTTCGCAGCGCGCCCGCCAACTCCGGGGTCTTTTGGATCGGGCGGATAAGGTGGGCGATGCGGTTCGCGTGTTGGATATCGACTTGCGTAAGTGGTGCCTCTGTCAGCTTGGAAGCAACGAAATACTCATGATCGGCGTCGCCCTGCACCTGAATGCCGTCAAAAGTGTTTTCCCGCCATTCGAATTGTTTGGGCCCATCGGGCACCAAGAAAAAAGACGACAAGCGCGGTTGAATGAATCCCGACACCGGGCGGGCGAGCGAAAGCGACACCCAGGCCCCATAGATCATATCAAGCGCCCAGGCGACAGCGTCGCCGTTGGGTAGAGTTGCCAGGAGGTCAGTGCGATGAGCCGGGCTTTTCATTTCCAGAAAACGTGAGCCGCTCAAGGTCTGCTGCGGAACGAGATCAGTTTCTACAACAGAGACCAGCGCGACGGGTCTTCCCATCTCATACTCGCTTTTTCGGTCGTGAGCGCCCCCCGTCAGAGCTTGATATTCGTCGTAGGGCAACTGCTGGAGTTCGGTGTGGGACGTCATAAAGGGAATTACGGGCTCAGGTATCACCACACCTGGTAAGTGAGCGATCAGAATAACATCGCCTTTAATGTGCGACATGGCGGCCACCTTGCAAAAAAGTCGGGCTCGAAACGGTCGAATTCAAATGCGAGGCTATTATTACCGAAAATTGCCCAAACGACTACTTTGTTTGCTACAGGACAGGCGATAGAGGTCTGTTAGAACAAAAGTTGTTTAACCAAATCCCCCAATTCTTGCGGCCAATTGTCGACCTGAGCTACCGTTCCGTGCGGGGCGCAGGATGCGCAGTATCCCACCGACTTGCATCGGCGCGGCAGCACCGAGGACGGCATTCGACACAGCAATCCAGCTGGTCGGTTTGGGCTCCTCGCCGCCGATTGCCTGTGCAGCAATTCGCTGATCAGCGGCTTCCCGCGACTTGCCACTCGCACGGATGGTAGAATGGGCCGTCGACGCGGTGTTGATGCCTGGGCCTAGATGGAGCGTTGGCCTCAATGCAGACCTCGTGGACCTCGCGACCAAACGGCAGATTGGAAAATCGACGCTAGGGCGTGTTGTTCAGACTATGTCACGCAGCCAGAACACCGGACAGGCGTTCAACCAGCTCTCGCTTAACGATAGAAAACTTCGGAGTATGCGCGATTTCATCAAGTGTCGTGACCCACAGAGGAACTTCAATTTCGGGACCAATTTCCATCGACAAGTGGAGCCGAGAATCCGCGTTTCCAATAAATGAGGGTAGAAACGCTTTGCCCACCCCGGCCGCGGCCATCTGCTGAAGCACCAAAAAGCTATCTGCGCCGTTGGTCATTTCATCCGCATTGACATGTTCTGCCAACCATTCGGCCGGGAGCGAGCGGCTCAACGCCCCATCAAGCCTCATCCATTTTCGATTTGGGGAACCATCGTCAAAAACTCCAAATGACAGCGTACCTGCACGTTCCCCGACAAGCCCTTCTTCAAGTCTTATCGAGGGTCGTACTGCAATGTCCGCTGTCAGCCTCGAAAGATCATGATGGCTATTTCCGCTCAATAAGGTCAGCTCAAGGCCGGAGTATAACTGTGAAATCTCGTTTAGTATTTGAGGCAATACAAGCTGGCAAAGACTATCCGTGGACGCAATGCGTACGTGACCAACGGGAGACCGATTTGCGCCTACAATTGCCCGCTCTACGGACAACACGGCGTCTTCAACGCTTTCCATCGCCGAAAGAATTGTGCTGGCCTCGGGGAGTGCTGCATACCCTGATGGGCTTTTTTGAAAAATCACACATCCAAAACGTTCTTCAAGGGCAGCAACTCTGCGCAGGACCGTTGCATGCGTAACACCTAAGGCCACAGCGGCCGCATTCAACGATCCGTATTTTCTTACGGCGAGCGCGTATCGAATATCATCCCAATTCTGGCTGTTCATAAATTAACAAGAAACGACAAGTAACAAACAATTACAATAAAATTTGTTCAAGGTAATATTCATCATACAGAACAGGGAGACACACCATGATGAAGAGATTTTCCATCTTCGCGGCGGGCCTATTGACTGTAGCCGCTATTGGAACGGCAATCGCGCATGAAGGCGAAAATCCGGCGGTGAAGGCCCGAACTTCGATAATGCAACTCTATGCTTTCAACCTTGGCACTCTTGGCGGCATGGCCAAGGGAGAGACGGAATATGATGCCGAGGCCGCAACACGGGCCGCAAATAACATCGTCGTTCTGACGCAGATCGACCAATCCGAGATGTGGCCCGCCGGATCCGACAATGTGACCGACCCGTCCACCCGCGCGTTGCCTGCAATTTGGGAGAACTTCCCAGATGTAGGCGCCAAGGGGCAGGCTTTGGCCGACGCCGCTGTTGCGATGCAGGCTGCGGCGGGACAAGATGTTGAAGCGCTTAAGGGGGCAATGGGTAATCTGGGCGGCGCCTGCTCGGCATGTCATAAAGCCTACCGAGCACCGAAAGACTAAAGGAGCGCTAGCTATGCGGCGTTTTTTCATCTTCGCCGCTGTTTTTGCAGTTCTGGTCGGGCTGGCCGGTCTCGTGCTGACCCGACCGCAGAGAGTTGATCGGACGCAACTGGACGGTATTACCCCAGATCTTGCAAGAGGTGAGACCGTTTTCTACGCTGCAGGATGTGTATCTTGCCATTCTGCACCAGACGCCGTCGGACAGGAAAAACTCAATCTCGCTGGCGGTCGCCGGTTCGAGTCGGATTTTGGCACTTTCATTGCCCCAAACATATCCAGTGATCCGGTTGCTGGTATTGGGTCATGGTCCGCTCTGGATCTGGCCAATGCCCTGATCCATGGGACCGGGCCCAAGGGGCAGCATTATTACCCAGCGTTTCCTTATACGTCCTACGCAAACATGACGGCAGAGGATGTCGCATCACTCCATTCATTCCTCGGAACCCTGCCAGCGGTAACCACTGAAAGCACCGCGCATGAGGTCGGCTTGCCCTTCAACATTCGACGCGGGCTGGGTGGATGGAAGCTATTGTATCTAAAGCCGGGTTGGGTGGTTGACGGCGATCTGACTGACCAACAGATTCTAGGCCGTTATCTGGTGGAGGCGCTTGGACATTGCGCTGAATGCCATACGCCGCGAAACGGACTAGGTGGCCTGAAACGTGATCTCTGGTTGACGGGCGCGCCTAATCCCAACGGAAAAGGTCGTATCCCCGGCCTTACCTCAGACCAGCTTGATTGGTCCGAAGCCGACATTGCGGAATACCTGAAATCCGGTTTCACGCCGGATTATGACAGCGCCGGTGGGGAAATGGTTGAAGTCATCGAGAATACTTCTCGATTGAGCGATGACGAGCGTTTAGCGATTGCCGCTTATCTCAAAGCCGTTCCTGTGCCTCAGATTGAGCCCCCGTCAGAGTAACAGGTGTCACAGGCCGCGATGCAGATACCAAGGCTGTTTCCCCTGCTTTAGGCAGAACGCCCAGAGGCTCTAATTCTTTTTGGCCAGACACCTGGTTTAGGTCTCGTGTACGTAAACTCGCCCTATCATCGCGACTGGCGTGAATGGTGCATCGGCTTACTTGTTGCTCAATATCGGCAGGCGCGAGGAGTCGCCTGCATTGGAGGCGAACTACCGGCACATATTCACTGACGTGATGACCTCAATTGGCGGTGTCGTGCGACTTTTACTTGCGCCTGTTACCGGCTGGCTGATCTTTGACCTAATCCTGGCAATTCTCATCGCGCTGAACTTCCTGTGGGAAGGATGGAGAATTATTCGGGCACCCGTGGATGGCCTGATGGATGTGAGCCTCTCAGATCATGACGTGCAGGTTGGCTCCAGTGCCATTGAAGCAAATTTCGGATCAGCATTGGAGTATCACAACCCGACAGTGCTCTAGGCTACCGCCCTCCGGCCACGGAAACCTTCGTCCAGATGGACCAGTGGCCAGTCATGCACTAACAGTCAAGTAGGGCTGATCACGGCGGTTCCTGCTCCATGGCATACGAATTGTCGGGGGTCGACCACACCATCAAGGATGGCACAATTCGGACGCTGACTGACAGCCAGCGCGCCACGGTGCAACTTCGCGAAACAGTTCTTGATGGCCACAGCAGCAATCCCTGTGCACTGATGGTCACAACTCGAGATATTGCTGACTTTGCGCGCCAAGTACGGCAGGATCTCACCGTGCCTATACCAAACCCGATTCATTGCAGAGGCGGAACTGCCACATCCCGCCTTTCAGAGTTGAACTCAATTAACGGTGACATTATGAGAATATTTACATCCTCGCTCATAGCTGCTGCGACCGCTTTTTGTCTGAACAGCACTTCCGCGCTTGCCGATGATTTGCCCATTCAGGACCAGCAAATGTTAACGTCCCGCGTGGCTGAGCACAGCCCGCAGAAAGAAATCTACATCAAGGATCGTCCGATCTTGGGTTGGAGCCTAACCAGCGACAGTCTGGAAGACATCCCCGCCCCGATCCGCGAAGCTCTGGGCAGTGTCGATGCCACCGGGTATGACGCCAATTATCTGGCCGAGAACAAAGGTTCAATTGTGGCGCTGCAGATGCGCAAGGATGGCACCGATTTTTACATCATTGGCAAAGAAACCTTTGATAGTAAATACGAACTGGTCGCCTTGGACGAAGTGGCGGAAAAAAACAGGCGCCTCGTAGAGCGTTTGAGCATGGCCCCCGAAGTGCAGGCGATGTTCAACCAAAGAGCCGCTGGTCTTGTCGGTGCGCTTAAGACTACACCGGTTGAAATGATCCGTATCTCAGGGTTGGGATATGACCTGAACCAAGAGCTAACCATTCAGGCGCCTTGGGGCACCCAGACCAAACCGGCAAATGAAGATGCATTCTTGGTTTGGGATAGCGGTGAAAATCAGTATTACATGGTGAATGCAAGCGCAGATGGCAATCCGTCCAGTTATATCCCAGCGCAATAACACCGCACATATATCAACAGCTCGGTGTGTAGATGTGCAATCTGACATTACTGGCTAGTACCGGCCAGGGTTCCCTTTTTCTTGCACTCACCGTCACGGGCAGCCGATGCTCAGTGGATCCTGTCTGACAGGCAGAAAGGGCTCTCGGCCGCTATGCGGTGCCACTGCGATCTGCAATGTCGTCGTGCATTGAGACCGATGTTTTGCCAAGCCCAAACTTTCCGCCGAAGAATCTGTAAATGAACGATTTTCTCAACCCATCAAGATTGTCGTGCAGCATTCGCGGATTGGCACCGGGCATTCGCATATACGCCAGAGGCAATTATGACCTCACTCGCAAATAAACGCCCGTTGCCCACCTATTTTCGAGCATGCGCGAGGACTGAATCGGCACTGAAAATCATAAGCTTGATCCACTCATCAACCATATCCGGCGAAACGTGCTGACCGGCCTGGATCGGCCATACGTGTCGGTGATGCACGTCCCCGTCCTGAATGGCCGAATGTCCAATCGGCGCGATAACGTTGGCGTCGGCCAATCGACTGGCATCACCGTCCTGTGCTGGCCCCATGCTGATCCAGGCCTGTACCAGATCGGCATAGTCCAACGCACCGTCATCAGGCAGAACGGTGACGCTCATTGGGCGGGTTCCGGTGCCATCCCGTGACGGTACGTCAAACAGGATCGTCGACAGATCAAGACCCAGTTGATCGGTATCCATTATCTCGCAGGCATATCTTGCGGCGCTTAGCGCGTTGTACAGCGCATCAAACCGCGCAACCCTGTCTGGTCTGACCTCAGCCACGGGTTTTCTGTCCTTCTACGATCATGTCATACCCTTTCGCAGGATCCCGCTTGCAAACGGCAACCCAGGCTTTCCAACTCAGCCCGCCTGCCCGGACATACCACGACACCTCGTGGAATTGCTTGTTAAAATTTGACCGCATTTCATTGGACAGCGGACCGTTGTGCTGTTTGATATTGGTATATAGTCGCCCGATTTGCGCAAACAGCAAATCAGCAATATGTCGGCGCTGCTCCAGCTTTTTCTCGCTTGATTTGTCTGCGTTAAAGACACGCGCCCACCGCGCATTGGTCGCCGCCTTGTTGCGGCCGAACTGTTTCAGGTGGCGTGTCACCACCATGGCGGCTTTACCCGCACCTGCCGCGATTTTCAAACCTCCACCCGCGCCCGCTCCAACCCCGGTCAGGGTCGCGATGTCACCCGCAATAGAGGTCAGATCGAGGCCGAGATTGGCAAGACCCCGGCGGGCAGTCTTTGCATTAACTTGCTGGAAGGCCCGCGCGATCTGATAGCGTTCGATGAGAGCAATAACCTTTTTGCGCGCTACAATCTCATGACCATGCGCCGGGTCCTCGGCAATCCGCTCCAGATTTTCTTTTTCGCGCTCAAGCAGCGCTTCTATCCCCCGATGATCGATAGCGTTCACCCCTTTGTGCAACACCTTTCCAGCGAAAGACCACTGGTCTTCAATCCCTTCTGCACCTCCCTGCCGTGACACGTTTTCGTCCTGCTGGATCGCGACGGCCTCTGCGTCCACAGCACCGCCAAGCTGCGATTTCAGGTCGCGTTTACGTTCCTGCATTGTCTTAAAGTCCGCCAGACTAGTTCCGACATGATAGGCGTGAATAACTGCCTGCAGGCCTGTCACAAGCAAACCCAAGATCGGGACGGCCGTTGACGCCGCCACGCTAAACGCATTCTCCAAAGTGAATTGCAGGTTGCGCGCAGTGCTGGCTGCACCTTTCGCCAGCTTGAGAAAATCCAAAAGCGCTTGTGCAATTCCCCGCCTCTTTTCCCCGCGCGAGCTTTCCTGCTTGGCCATGCAGGTCTTGATGGCGTCCCTCGTGCTAAGCACGAGATCCTTGACCGACGCGATGAGCCCGGCAAAATCGCCGATGTTTCCAGTGATCTTGCCAGCCGCATCAGAATGGGTGGTCGCATAGCTGCCTTGTCGACCGCCGCTGATGCTTGTCGCGCCGCCGGTACCGCCGGTCCCTCTGCCGTCGTGCGCTTTGGCACTGGAATCCACCACTTTGGCCACATTCGCGCCCAGACTTGTGGTGCTTGCGCCAATTTCGATTGCATCACCAAATTTCTCACCGGTGTTACGAGTCCGCCAATTTCGGATCAGCGACCCGATGGCGATGATATCGGCAATGCTGCCCGTGGCCCCGGCCATAGCCTCGGACCCGTGTTTGAAATCCCAGTCGCGCTCGTCGATCCGTTCCGCTGGCTTGTCGACTTTAAAACCAGAGCCGTCAGATTCCTTGAGTGCCCCGCGATCGTGCATTCCAGCAGCGGTATCGGCCCCTTCGGTGCCTTCCATCCCAGCTTTGAGCGCGTCAATCCCGTGCGTTTCCCCCAACGCGACAGCAGATGTATCTGACAAAGCCTTGGCCCTGATGATCTCGTCAGTGCCTTCGATCCTGGAATAAAGCAAAGGCTGCCCGGAGCGGATCGCGACCAGAGGCCGTGTCGCAGTGACTTGCGCGCCGCGGGGCAAGCGCCTCACTATTGCGTATGTATTGTGTGGGCCAGGGGCAAAGACGGGTTCGGAGGCGCTGGTTACCACTTTCTCCGAAAAATCAGGTGTGGCCGCAGCAGCATTCAGGAGGCCATCCGTGTTGTCCAGTTGTTGCGCCGCTTCAGCCCCATTGACGGCATTTTGCAGATGCGCAAGGCGTTGCTCGGGTGCCGTCAGGGCGGGCATTTCGCCCTGTCTTTCGGCCCGAACCTGA
Source organism: uncultured Ruegeria sp. (assembly GCF_947497005.1). GTDB lineage: Bacteria > Pseudomonadota > Alphaproteobacteria > Rhodobacterales > Rhodobacteraceae > Ruegeria. Next base: position 10,537 of record NZ_CANMFF010000029.1, read on the forward strand.
CGACGTCGGAGGCTGTTGGCCTTCCGCGTCGCTATCTTTTCCTTCAGGCTTTCGACCATGGCAGCGATCTACCCCTCAAAAAATGACATTGGCCACATGCGCACCTGACATCAGCAGAGTTTTCAGGCCCCCACATAGCTTCTCAGGCTGTCGACTTGATTCAGCCATCCTTTGAGAAATACTTCATTTGAAGTGTGTTCGCGTGCGATCGCTTTGTAATAGCTGACCCGCTCATCCAGATAAGTACCTGCCGTTGTCACAGGGCTACAAGACGCGGCATGAGTGGCCGTGCTTGGCCCCCAGAGACCATCAGCCGTACAACCAACAGCTTGTTGCAGAAACTTCATCGCGCGGCCCGTCCCGCAGTTCACCGCAGAGTCGAATTGGACGATCCCCAAAACAGATGGGAGATCAGGACATTTGGCCATGTCCCAGTAGTCTTTCAGGTAGATATCATCGACTTCTTTTTGGGAAATGGCCCTGACCGATTGCGTCGGTAACCCATGACTTTGCCGATATGCATCATAAACCTTTTGGGTTATTCCCTTATTGGTTGCTTTTCCGGGATCGTTAGGGTTGTCGACATAGCCACCCTCCCATTTCAACGTGAAGCTCAATGCAGTCTGAAAATTTTTATTAGTTGCGGGCATCACATGTCCTTCCAAGGTTAACGTGGGCCGTCACAGGTAGACGTTCATCGTTGAAACCAGTTGCAAGCGGGTGCCGTGGTCCATCACTTGGGTCACACCAGGGCTTGCAAGTGGCAGTTGGATTTCACCGTCTCCCTTCGCGCTGGTTGTGTAGCGCAGCTTGAAGTTCAGCGCGGGCAACAGGTCGTCGCGCAACACAATTGGTTTGATCGACGTGAACTGCATCCCGGTTCGCCCATTAACCGAAATGGGTTTTGGTCCCAGATACTCGGAAGCGTCTTTGGGTCCGACAATTTTCGGGTCTTGCTTATCCAACCCAAAAATATTGTATTTCCAGATACTTGACCTCGTCTTGAATGCGATCTCATAGGTCTTGGGGATGACCATCGTCCCGTTCGGCACAAGACGCTGCGAGGCAGGAACCCCAGTTCCGGCCGGGGCGATTTCAACTAACGCAAATGGCTGCGGACCCTTAGTCAGCACCCCCGAAAGCAAGAGCTTGCGATCCGCTCTGATTTGATAAGCCCCTTCCGGGAGCGCCGCCAGATTCAAACGCAGAGTAGAGATTGGCCCATCCGGTGCTGCGACATCCAGAACGGTTTCGCCGGTAGCCATGCGTGTGACCGTAATCCGATCGGCGCGGATTTCCGGGTTCAGCCTTTGCGAAAAATGTGGCGGCAAGATCATCAGCTGCGGCCCAGTATAGTCTTTGAACCGCAGGGAGGGAGGCTGCCCGTCCCCGGCATGCTGAACCCCGGCGGCATTCGTGCTGAAATAGGCCGTGCCGTTTGCAGGTAACTGCGTAATCGGAAAAAGGTCGGGCTGACGATTTACGATCCAAAAAGAAAAGACCGCATTTTGCGATATGCGTTTGACGACGCTGTCCCGCCCGTCCCACGCATACCATAACTGCCCACCAGAGGTCGTCACGCGAAAGCGGCATTGGTATTGATCAAAAAGCGCTTGGGTCGCCTGGGTCGGCGTAATCTGAAACACCCCGTTTTGGCCTTGCGTGAAATAGGCGTGGTGCAGGTTCAGGTTAGCTAGCCAGCGGTACTCGATCCCAGTCATGATGACACGTCCAGTCCGCTGATCAACGGCGTCTCATCCTCGATCCAGCCCTGCTGGAAGCTGAGCATGCGGATTTTATAAAGCACCGAAGGCAAATATCGCCCGCCCAGCACCGCCCACAAATCGTGAATATCCTTGAGGCTCAGATCAACCCAGTCACAGGTCAGACGTTCGAGGCCGGCGGGCAGATCCGGCGCATTCTGGCGTGTATAAAGCGGCTTGGCCTGGAAATAGCCGATGACCCCATCAAGTAGATTCAGACCATCCTCGTACCGGTCGAAATTTGCCGAAACCAGAACGTCCAGCGAAACTTGAAGGGTCGGATTCATCCGCGCAGAACTGTCATGCTCTACGTGCGTCAAAGGCTGTGTCCGCATCGCGGTGCTGTCACGTTCAAGGTTGACTATTGTCAAAAGAACCTTGTCAGCAGCGTCGACAGGAGCGGAGCCGGTCGCAGTTGTCACATGCGATGCAATGACCCAATCACCGTCACTGGGATAGCGTTCAAGTAAAGCACGGTTCAATCGGGTTACAACGAATGTCATTGTCTCGTGGATCATCTGATACGCTCCACTGCCCGGGTTTCGCTGCGGAACTCGCGTTCGATGGCAGTGACAAGATCGTCCTTTGTCAGTGACGTTCTGCCCTTCGCGTGAACCGTCAGCGCCGCATTGCGTAAAACGTTGACGATACCGGCCCCAGTGACAGAATAGTTGCGCGCAAGTTCCGGCAAGTCCAGATCATCCCCCAGCAGATCGGACCCGGCAAGCGCCCGATGCCACAGGGCCAGTCGCTCTGCCTCTTCCGGCGCAGGAAACGAGATTGTGGACTGAATGCGCCGTGCAAACGCCGGGTCAATATTCGACCGCAGGTTGGTGGCCAGCAGAACAAGCCCTTCAAACATCTCGATCCGTTGCAAGATGTACGCGACTTCCTGATTGGCGTAGCGATCCACCGCACTTTTGACTGCGGTACGCTGCGCAAATAGGGCGTCTGCCTCATCAAAAAACAATATCGCATCGGTCTGTTCTGCCTGATCAAAAAGGCGGGCCAAGTTTTTTTCCGTTTCACCAATCCATTTGGACACCAAAGTCGACAAATCTGCCCGGTATACAGGTCGGCCCAGCCGTTTACCCAAAAGCGCTGCACTTAGCGTCTTTCCGGTGCCTGGTGGACCATAAAACAGGCTTCTGTAACCTGGACCAAACAGCCGATACGGGTTTTGGTCCGACTGCATGACCATACGGTAGTTCATCCAAACTACGATCTCTTCCAGCGCGTTTTTCGTGGCCGTAGGAACAACAAGGTCCGCCCATTCCAGCCGGGTTTCGAGGGGCTGCGCGGGTAAATTCAACCGCACTGGAGGGGCCAGCGCGCCAAGTATCGGCTGCAGGCCGGGCCCAGGTGTCAATACGCGCTCATTACTTGCGGCCGCATCTGCGATTTCCGGCAAAATGAGTTGCCCTCGCAGGAGCGGTGCCATCGAACCGAAGTGCCGAGAGACCTCAAACCGTTTTTCAAGATCGCGACCGGCCAGCAAAAAGAATACGGTATCGAGGGTCGGTAGCAGCCCCGACCCCGGATGAGTGACCCCGCCGAACTCGGTAAAGGGTTTGTCCAACGTTTTGTTGCGAACCAGCAAAGGGTCCAATGCTTCGGGGCGCAAAACGGTCGCCGCAGCAAGGATCAAGATTGCACGCACATCAAACCCCAGTTCCCTGGATTTGATAAGCCGAGCGTAGTCGGATGAATCATCATCGAGATCCGGCGGTTCAAGCGCTGAGGCGGGCGGGCGATCGGGCAGCTCAAAATACCGCGCAATTGCGTCGGCGATCAAAGCATCCAACCAGTCCAGCTCGCGACCAAGCGTTTGCGCATTTGCCTTTGTCATCTCAGGCCCCAATCGACCTGAAGCAATCGGGTCATCCAATCGAACCGAACCATGGAAAAAGGCCAGTTTATGTTATTCAGCAGCATGTCATAAGGGGCACTGTCGACGGTCAACATAAGGCTCTCGTCCCCATCGACCAAACGCCCTGCGCGGCACAAAAAACTTCCGCGCAGACCCGCGACCGAGGTGTTTTCCAGTCCCGGCCAGCGTTCGGTAACAGTCGTCAGCAAATGGTCAATCAGTCTGATCTCTTCATCGTTCAGTTCTTTAGACGGCCAAATCGGATCAACGGGCTCCAGACCGCATAAGACTTTCGCCAGCGTCAGATCGTGATCCGCCGCATGATGCGTGCCTGTAGCGAGATGGTGCAGCAAATACACCGACCGGTTCTGGTGTTCCGGTGTGCAAAACCTTCCGTGCTTGGTAGTGCCCAGATGTGCGAAATACTGCGGTACGAAGGGCCAGATCAGAACCAGACCGGCAAGCGAGACGCGCATCGCCGTGGACCGGGCGTCTGATGGAGATTGGGACAGCATGTCCGGGATCTGAAGAGGGTCGGGTAGCGCCCTGCCCTGCAGAACTTCGACGGTCGCGCGCTGTGCAACCAGCAAGACGCGAAACTCGTCGCTGCCCGCGTGCGCCGCACTTTGTAGCAAGGCCTGCAGGATTGCCACGCGTGATCGACCCAAGCGCGCCGCCACGGTTTCGGTTGCAATGCGCAAAAGTTCCGCCGGTTTGGCCGAAGCAGGGGTCGTCGAAAACAAAGCCTCATAAAACGCGTGGCTAACGATCTGCTGTGCCTCGGGGTGCAGCTCCGCAATCGCCCGATCCAGATCCTGTACGATAGAAATCAATGAAGAGTCATTGTGCCGGTGGGCCAGAACCGCCGTGCGTACTGCGGAAGTGGTCGATTGTGCTAACCGCATCCTTGTCGCCGGTAGCGTAGCTAGCCAGTACATCATTTGGCTGGCCCCGTCGCCGTCCGTATCAAGAAACCGTACCAACGCCTCGGAGTTCGCAAGCTGGTCTCCCGGAACCCCCTGACCATACCGCAGAAAGCGCATCAAAGCAGCCAGAGGCCCGAACTCGGCGACCATGTCCGCAAGGGCGAGCGGTGCATCCAAGGGGGGTCTGCCCGGCTCTGATACAGAAGGCTCGGCATCATCTGAAAGGCCATCGAACCGGGCTTGATTGATTGGGACTGTCTCTGCCTCGGCTGCGCCTGACTGTAAGTGGTCCAGCAAATGGTCCAGATCGCTAACCGATCCGGTTCCTGCGCTGGTAGTACGCGATCCAAGAAGGCGTTCTACTATGTCCACAGGGGCAACTGCCGCAATCCGGGCCGCATACTGGACCATCTGCCCGGAAAATTGCTTTTCTGTCAAGGCTGGGTCATTGGGTTCAAGAGCCCGTCTCAGAACCAATTGCCAAAGGCGCCCTGAGACACCTTGCGGCAGACAGCCACCTGCCCGCTTGAGCATGTCCAGCAACCAGCCTTTATGGGTTGGCACAAGCAATGAAATCAGCCGGGCCAGTAGTTCAAACGGAACTATAACGATGAGCCGGGAAACAAGGACCTCTCGCGCTTCGACACAACGAAGATCATCGATAAATTTGTCCGGATACTGCGTCAGTGCGGTTTCTATCCTCGCGACCAATGCAGCGTGATCCTGTATTTCCGCGAAGTTCCGGTCCTGATCGCTCAACAATCGTTCAATGATCGCCATTGGTTCATGACCCAGAGCAAAATCAGCATCTTTCACCTGCTCTGACACAGAATGACTTTGGGCATGGGCGCCAATATCAGGGACATCAGGCATGGGCACATCAACGGGCACCGATGGCCAGAACTCCGCCCCGGTCAGTTCAGTCGGGGCGTCCAGATCGTTGCTGTTTCCAGCTGTCGCTCGCCCTGGACCCGGCCCGCTGGACGAGGAAGGTACAGGTGGCTCCAAAGGCACTGAATCTCGTTCTGAAGGGCCCAAAGTCGGGCCCGGTCTGCTTTGCGCGAATGGCAAACCAGAATTCCCTCTGGTATCTGGATCATCGATATCGGCTACCGGGCTGATGGACAGGGGATCACGCGCCGATGTTTGTGGTTCTTCTCCCTGAATGCGCGTATCGAACATCGTTAGATTATCTGGTTTCGGATGAACATTTTTCCGCCCTGCCTCAGAGCGCGAAGACGATATATGCGGCGCTGCTGCGTTGGTTTCAGAAACCAGTCCCTGATTCAGCAACATGGCTACTTCTTCCAAAAGCGTGCCCATCTGAAAGCGCGGGTCGGAGGTCTCGGCACTGGCGAACTTGAGGGCCACATGCCGCCAATACGGCTCAAACTGTGCCGATGCCCAACCCATATCAGCACAAATCAGCGAAACGTTGTGCGTGTAGGCAGCAACATCCAGACCAAGCGATGTCAGCAAACGCAAGAATTGTTCCGAAGGAACCGTTCTCACCAACCTCTGCGTTGCCGCCGGGTCTTCCAGCACTTTTTGCAGCCAGCGGCGCTTGTCCGGCACAGACGCGCATAAGACACTTTCGATCCAGCCCCCAACAACCTCTGAAACATGGGAAGCCGAGACCGGAATCCGGCCGGTTCTAAGAAAGTGGATGAAACCTGCGTTATCGCCGATATCATCCATTCTTGGCGTCTTGAGGCTTTCTGTTGGCGGCACATTCAAGGCGCGCAACGCATCGACCAACCGGGTGGCGATGTCATTTTCCAGGCGATCACGGCTGAGATCGCCCAAATCCAGTTCAACCCGATCAGCGTGAACTGATACATCCCCCAACTGCGCCTGCAGAATTTCCGGCAGGTCATCGCTGCAAAATCGGCTGATCCGGTTCTGGAAATGGTCCGCGTCCGCCCGGTTGGCGAAATCGACATCAATCGTGAGCGTCGCGAACCTATGGCTGGTCATGGGCTTGTCATCCCATCCAGCAGCGCCTTGCATGCCAACTGATCGAGACGGTCGATCAAAGCACCCGACGCAGCACTTGGCCCAAGCGCAGCGCGGTAGCGCGTGAGAATTGTCTCATATTCGGCTCGCTCGACCCAATACAGCGCCGCATCCAGATGGGCGGGCAAATTCTCGGCCAGGATCTTCCCGAACAACGTCTGCGCACTGGGGCCTGCGCCTTGGGGCGGAATGTGGGCGACGATCGACAGGCGATGCGCGTTTCCCTCTGCCAGCAGATACGATGGGGTCATCGAAACCGGACCGGCGGTCAGGCTTTTAATTGCAGATCTGGCGCGCGCGAATGACGGAAAAGGTGTGGCAAAAACAAGCTCACCCCGAGTTGTCCTGAGCGTCAGACGAGCGCTGTAACCGCCGTTTGGCGACACCCGAAACGCTCCCGGATCGGCCAACCCATCCGTGACCGCTTGCCGGGTTGCCGTCCAGGCACCGCTCGGAACGCGTTTGTTCAGCACAATCACGCCTTGGTATCCGTGCGCGGACAACAAGAGGGCCTGAAACTGACGCGGCGGATCAGGGGGTGGATCCAAAAGCGCATGTTCGATGATGACAGACCGAAAATCCGCGCCGCATTTCAGATCGACCCGACGCTGAAGTGCTGTTTTGGTCGGATCAACCACTTTGGGTCCCAGCCCGCGATCGCGGCCCAAATCGACAATCTCGCGTAAAAAATCGCGTCGAAGCCCAAGCTGCATATCTTCGACTTGTTCCAGCGTCTTGTGATCTTCACGCCGCATCCAGCGATTGATGGCGTTAGTCTCGAATTCTTCGCCGAACCGAGCCAGCAAATGATCCAGAGCGCGTCGCAGCCGTATTCGGTACGGATCATTGTCCAGAACGATTTTTCTTAGTCCCGTGTTATACGTTTCCAGCCAGTCCGGGTCCTTCAGCGCGCCGAAAATAGGCGCAATCAGGGGAGCATCGTCCGGGCGCGCGGGTTCATGGGCCAAAGGTTGACTGAAGTAACTGCGTTCAACGTTGCTGAACGAGAATAACCGTGCAACATTGTTGAGCTGTTCCAGATAGTTCGCCAGAATTTGTTCGGCAAACACCAGGTATCCCTTAAGCTGACGCACTTCTGCCAGCCGCTTGGCGCCGCCCCGGTCAGGCCCCATTGCACCAAGACCATAAATCTGTGGAAACAAGTGTTGAACTGAACGGTACCGGGCCAGATCTCGGTTTGGATCGCCTGCCGGAAGCTGCGAGTAGTGCTTGGCCCGTAACTGGTTAACTCCATACCGTAATTCCGCTTTTCGCGCTTCGTCCGCAGCGCTGACCGTCTCCAATGCAGCCGCCATTTCAGCACTCGGGCGCTGGGTTGAGGTAGCAGCCAGCGCGAGTGAAAACGGATGAGATAGGCCCGTAACCTTTGCAGCCTGAGCAAAGTTGTGTTGTTTCGCTTCCGACGGTGTCACCGCACCTGGTACGGGCCCGTTGAAAATCTCCGTCGGTGATACACCTGCATTCAGTTGTTTGTTTATGCCGTCAACACGCAGTGCATTCTCTCGGATCTGATGTTCTGACAGCATAGACGTGTCATCTTGATCCCTTCGGCCCAAGCTCAATACGTCACTGGTTGACTGAATTTGCGGCTCGTCGGAACCAACAACCTCGATTTTTCCGAAATTCACGCCAAGTGGCCGTTGCGCCGTCAGTATCGCGCGCGCTCGGGCGCGTGTCTGTACAGGGTCGCTGCCCGAAGCAACAGCAAGCTTCACCTGGTAACAATTCGGGCGATCCCCTCTTTCGAACAGAATCAGGTCGATTATCTCGGGCACGGCGCACAATATTACGGCGCGGATGTCCGCCATTGTTACCGGTGCGGTTACAAGGATTTCATTGCCGGTAAAAAGGGGCTGCTCATCCACCGAGACACCCGTGGTTGCCGAGGACGAAGCCAGCAAATCCTCCATCGGGTGGCTACAGCGATATCCCAAATCCGTCAGGGCGTAACACAGCGCTTCAAGCATGGTGACGCCAGGATCGTGTTCATTAAAGTCGGTCCAAATGTCACCGGACAATGTCTGAGATAAAATCGTTCCACGCGCCAGGAGGCTGTCGAAATCTGCCGATATCATGTCCGGGGTTGATTTGGGTCCTGTCACACGCATGCCTGATCCCCGCTCAATCCCAAAGCCGTGTGATCGCATAGTTGAATGGCGTATTGGCATAAGCCTTGAGCTTTGGTCTTTGCAGACAAAGATCACGGGGCGGGTTTCGCTTAAAACCTGCCCCTTCGGCCTTGCGCCAGCTCAATCTGGCCTGAAGTCGGCGCAATCGCAGCGCCGACAGGGCGAAACAGAGAAGCAACACCAGTGCAACGCCTGCGATCCAGTCCGCCAGTTTTGGAATTTTCTCAAGTGTTTCAACAATTTTATCCAGACCTAATTGATGAAAAACCTTAGCCAGAAGACTCGTGATTTCCTGTTCCAGTTCAGGCTGTGAGGTATCCCCGGGCGGGTTTGCTTCTGTGTTCTGCGCGGGTTGGCTGCTCGGGGGTTGGGGCGATGATGTCGTTACTGCGACTCCATTCTGAGAGCTGGCGTCTGGGGAAATCCACTTTGGCAGGAAGTGAATGGCCAATGCCGCCAGGAACACGATCGCAAAAGCCCGCAATAGCAAGCGCCAATACGCTGGTCCAACACGCGGAGATTGCGTCACTTGCACGGATGGTGCTGCATTCGGACCAGAGCTTACTACGACCGCATGGATCATATTCGGCACCGGGGACTTCCAGCCGATCAGCGTGTGAAAAGCGCGCATCAACCAACCGTTGTGTTCGTTCTGAGGGCCGTCAATCACAGCCGAAATCTCAAATGCGCAGGGTCTGCCGGGCTGCAGTATGATCCGTTTGTGCGTTTCGCCCGCCTTCAACGAGTGCATGGCCAGCTTGGCCATTTCCGGCTCTGATCCTTCGTAAGCCTCGCCTCCGACTGCCGTACCGATCCGACCGGATAGACCGGTATATCCCCAAATGTTAAGTCCCGCCGCACCAGCGTGGCTGTGTTCTTGCGGCGCGAGCTCCACATAGGGTGTGTCGTTTGACAGCACCGGCATCAGGGCAGCAGAGCAACCGTCCGTCGGATCTGTGACTTTCAATGTCCAGCGATCGGGCGGGGCACCGATCGGGATTTCCGGACGCGTCGTATACGCTTTGAACTCCCGAACATGCGCATCAAAGGTCTGGACATGAACGGTCGACCGGATCAACTCCGAAAAATCGTTGCCCGTAGGAAGCATCCCGTCAGAGAAGAGTTTAACCAACTGGTCTTTTGTCGCTGTCACGGCTTCGTTCCTTTAAGCAAACGGGTGCGGGGACCGATCCGAATCCCGCAATAACAGTGTTGAGGACGGCGGGCGGGCATCGTCGGGGTCGATCACGGTAAATGTCCGGCCAATCTGCAGTGCTCCGATTCCAATCCGCTGGGGACGACGCGGAATTAGTGCGGGATCCGCCAGCCACAATATCTGTTGATCCGTGCCGGGGCTGTGCAGGTCGCGATTGACGGCCAATGAACCGATGCTGCGGGTGGCGGGCAGAAGCTCTATCTGCATCTCGGGGTCCGGCCACAAAACAGATGATGGTGTCGCGCAGTGCAGACTGGTTTCAGATCCGGCGCTGGCCCCTGCAGTGTCTTTCAGGCCGTGTTGATCCAGTTCCGGTGTCATTGGCTCTGAACGATAGAACTGTACCAGCGACAATCCGGTTACCTGGGTTACGCCGGGAAGCGCATGCAGAGTCTTGCGCAGCTCTCCCAAGTCTATCTGGCCGGTCCCGATGGCCATGGGCAGTTTCGCGTCCAGCATCCAGGGCGCAATCGCTTTTCGGGTCTCCAACTTGATCCGCTCAACAGCATCGTCACGTGCCGCATCGCGACCCAACGCAATCGAAACGAAAAGACGCACAGGTTCATACGATGGGTTGACCACATTCACGGGACTAGACCAGCCGGCGCTCAGCCCGTTCAAATAGGATGCGATCTGATGTCTGCGCCCCAGTGGCACAATAGGTCCTCGCACCTGATCGCGACGTCCTGAGGTCGGCGCGACAACAATGCCAAGGCCACCCTGTCCGGGACCGAAGACTTTTGCCTCGTATATGTCTGGAAATTTCTGCAGGATCAGTTGCTCGTAATCTTTAGCGCAGATGGCGCGGTCTTTGTGACGCAGCCGTTCGTTGACGCGCGTGCGGAAATCGCGTTGGCTCTCAGCAGCGCGCCCTCCCGATGCTGCAACGGGCTGTTCGATTTTCTGCACGCCCGGAATCTGATTCTCGGGCTGGGTAATGGGTTTCACAGATCCAGTGGACGGATCATCTCCGGGTTCGATCTGTTGAGTGACGCGTATGGCGTTGGTTGACAGCCCTACAATATCCGTCATCGGCGTCCGTCCGGCAGGGGCCGTCAGCGCCAGACGGATAACCTGATCCGATGCCGCGTCTGTTGGGATCATGATTTCAACGCGACCGGTCTGGCTTAGGTTTTCAGTTTCGTCCAGGATGACGTTGGCTTGTGGAAAGGCCTTCCAGCCGTCGCTGGCCAGATAACACCAGCTAAGGTCTGGATTGGCCTTGTCGAGGGTTCCGGCATACCGGGCACGGCGGGCGTCTCGCAATTGAAACAGGACTGAAACCGGGGTCCCGACTGCACCGCCTTCAAGATCCAAAAATAGCGCCGACCGATCGGGGAACTCCAAACCGGACAGATACGGGTTCGCTGTCAGCGTCGGCTGATGAAACGGGCACAGCGACCAGATTTCCAGATCACCCGTGACACTGTCGGCGACGGCATTGAATTCCAAAATTCCGCTGGCGATCTTAGGCTGCACAGGTGGGGGTGGTGCTGGCACGGGCGCGGGTTTCTTCCCGGTGATCCACGCTCTCAAAGTCTGGCCACCACGCGCATTCTTTAACAATGTCGCTGCCAAAAGTCCGGAATACAGTGGCGCACCAAAGCCATAACCGGGTGCCGTCAAAGTCAGTGTCAAACGCGGGTCCGTGAGTCTGCCTTGCTGCAGCAGATTAAGCGAATAGGTTCTTTTGAGGTTCAAGAGATTGCTGTCCGGAGCCGTAAAAAGCGGCACGTTCCCGGTTGAACGTGGATCCGAAAAGTCTTTGCTGTGCAGGTCAAATCGCCCTTCAAAACTGTTGTTCCGTGTCGCCTCGGCATACGGCGCGTAGTAGTCCTCCAGATCGTTCGGCAATCCCGCCCATTCGATCGAGATCGCAAGGGATGTGACCCTCTTGCCGTCCAGATCGGCACACGAGAATTCTGTGACCGAACCCGGTTGAGCAGGCGGGGCGAAAGCCGGGACAGGCTTGGTAATCGCAGCGCCTGCGCCCGGTCCGATATGCAGGTTTTGCAGGTCCTTGACTGTAACCGCGATCTCTGCACCGAGCACCTGCAGATGGGCAAAACCGCCATAGCCAAAAACCGGGGCACTTGGGTTGAACTGCATCTGCAGGCACGGATTTTCGAACGGTCCTGCACGCAAGGGCTCGATAGGAGGAAAATCAGGGGTAAGCACAAGACGGACCACCAGTTTGTCCTCATCCGCCAAGGCCGTGTCCACGTTTGCCTGCTGCACTGTCTTCAGTGTTTTTTGAGTGCTGAGCGAAAAGAGGAAGGCCCAGTCCAGCAGATGTTGAAACACCTCATCGGTCAGTTCGCCCTGATGGTCCAATGCGGCATGGCGCTGGAATTTGTGCAAGGCACGCGAAAGGGCCCCCTTCCGACACCGCAAGGTCAACTCGATTATTCGGGTCCCTTGCGACAAGCCCAGCACAGGGCTGGAAAAGGCTATGCCGGTTCTGCCAAGTTCACGGGCAGCCTGCCGATCGGAATGGGTCAGACGGGACGGGTGAAAAAACGGCGATCCGTCAGAAAAGCTACGTTGGTCAAAGGCCAGTATACGGGTTATGTTCCCTTGCTGATCAGTGCCACACCAAATCGACCGTCGCGCGGTGATCGTTGTACGCGACAGACGCGTATCAGCGGTATTGGCGAAACGCACGACTTTGCCATCCTGGCTCGGGGGCGTGACAAACAATGTTCCTTTCTTGAGGTCGACCACACCGACCTTCGGTGAAACCGTCAATACTAGCCAACTGTCATGCGGTACTGGCGGGTTCGGTGACAGGCCCAGAACAGTCTCGTAATAATACTGAAGATGACGTTCTGTGATCTGGTTGAGCTGCGCTTTTGAGACATCCAGCAATTGCAGGAAGCTCAGGAACAGACCCGCATGCGGAGGGTGGTCGGATTTGGAATTTAGAACGAGTGGCAATGTCTTACGAGCGACCTGCCCCAACCCGATGATGACGCGTCTGGCAGCGTGATGCAGATCCGGATTGTTACTGTCGGCGACATTTCTCAGGACACGCAATAGCTGTTCTAAAGTAGAGGTCGACGTGCTGTCCAACGTTACTGGACGTAGAATTTTTCCAAACTCCGCGCGAAGCGCATTCTGAACTGTCTGGCAAAACCCTTCGGTCAAAGCGTCACGCGATGTCTGACCTTCCAGCACTGCAACAGCCTCGCACCAGTCGGCAAGGCGGGTCAGCTGATCGGGCCCGTTTGCGCCGCAGCCGTCTTTCTGTTTGCGGGCAAAGACCACGATCCTGGCCAGCAAAAAGCTCAATTCTCCTGCAAAAAAGGCGCGCCAACCCTGCTCTTTCGGCACCGCTTGGTTCCGGTCATCGAACAGTGTCAGCAATTGTGCAAATTCAACTGCGAAATCGGCCATATCCTCAAGGTCGCGTTCGTCCATCCGGAAATAACGCGTACCAAGCGGCTCCAACCACCGGCCATCCTGCCAGAGGTGATCAATATGAGGTGTGCGCGACGTCATCGATGCCCCACAAGGGCCGCGGCAACCCGCGATTTGGGATCAAGTGTCGAGCCTTCGTGGATATAATAGGGAAAGACACGATTGCCGCGCGAGTTGGTGCTGGGGATTAAGTAGTCAATATGGATATCCAGTCGGCCTTCGGTGACGGCCTCGGTTCCGAACTCGATTGTTTCTATCCGAATTCGGTCTTCGTAAAAAACCACTGCCTTCTCGATTCGAGACCGCAAAAAGGTCAGGTCAGTTTCATCGGTCGAGTCGAATACATGCAACTGCAGGCCCAATCCGTAGGTTGGTCTCATCACCCGCTCGCCCAGAATGGTGTACATCAAGATATCCAGGCTTTGCGCGATGTCTGTTTCCGCCTCGACCATCGTCGCGCGGCCTTCATACGTTCCGCCCGCGGTCTTGGTGCAGGTAAATCGCGGTGGAAAGTTCCAGCCGCGGCCCAAAAATCCGGGTTTGCTGGTCATCATCGCATCATCCCCCGATGATTACCGTTGGACACCCTGTCAGGATCGTTCCGCCATGCACGGTTTCATCACCCATTCGCGCTGCAGGTCTGCCACCGATCATTACCGTGGCCGAGCCCATCGCGATCACATCGGGCGGGCCAACGCAAATCAATGTATCGCCGACGACAGCGGCAGGCATGTTGCAGATCATCACGTTGGGCACGCCGGGGCCAACAATTGGACCGCCCACATGAGGCACGGGCGGCAGGCCCGGGGTCACCATCGGACATTCATGCATATCTGTTAATCGCGCCGCTGGGGGCATACTCCCCTCTCCTTGTCAGTTGATGCTCACCATTATCCCCGAAATCGTAACCTCGCCTGTCGCCTCGAAACTTGCCGACAAGTTACCGGTACATGACAGTGCCTCTTGCGCATCGATTGAAACGCCACCACCAGCCACCGACACATCGCTGGGACTGCTGATGCTGATCCCGCTCTGACCCTTTATTGAGATCGAGCCATCTGCAGAGATCTCCATGTCTTTGGGCGTTGAAAGGGTAACGCCGCCCTCAGACATTTCGATCTTGTTGTTGTTGGAATCGACAACGGTGATTGATTTGTCCTCATCGCTGAGGGTGACGATATGTTTGCCCGGTGTTTCGATTGTGAGGATCTTCTTTTCATCCTCGAACCCGATCCTAAGGCCGGAACGGGTGACAATCGACTTTTCTGCGTTGGTTTCCTGCGGCTGAAACGGCAAGGATCGCTGGCTGCTATGCAGCGCGCCCAGAACGACAGGCGCGTTGGGATCGTCATTCAGGAACCCAACCACCACTTCATCGTCAACCTCGGGCAAAAACGAGATACCCATTTTGTCTCCGGCATAGGGACTAGTCAGGCGCACCCATATACCCTGATCGGGCGAGGAAAGGGGCAGCTTCACCTTGATCCGCTGACCGTCGTCCGGGTCGTCATAGACCTGAACGACTTTCGCGATCTGCAGGCCGGTCGCACCCGGCGTCAAAGCCGCCGCCTGTGGTTCGTCGACGTCGCGGTGCAGGTCAGCAAACCAGCGCCGATCCAGCCCAAGTGTGGCTTCGGTCTGCCATTCACCCTCGGACATGTAGTGATGAATCCCCGACACATACGCGTCGCCGCCAAAGCGCTTACCGACGCCCTCCACTTGAAGCAGGTAGCCTGGCATTACGCCCGCATTTCCCGGAAAAGATACTGTCCCGGTTATCCGTGAAAGACGGGATTTCATAAGCTGCGCGTTCGCCCAGGTCTTCAGGGCGCCGGCGTCCATGGGTCGCGATGTTTGCAAACCAAACTCTGCGACTCCCAATTTTTCGGCCAATTCTCTGCCCGTGATATTGCCCTGTTTGTTGACACTCGGTTCACTGGAAATTCCGTGCAGCAACTCCTGTTGTGACGCGTCCCAGCTGGTCGAAGAAACTTGCGAAAGCTGGCTGACCGCACGCAGTTCGATATCCATCTGTGCCAGCGTTTCCCCGAAGGCTACCTCGTATCTGGGAGCAACGAACTTGGGTGGCCCGACCGAGACTTTGCCATCCTCCACGATAACGACATGGCCGTGCGCCTCGGCCGTGGACAACAGAAAATCCCAGGCACTGCTTTGGGACTGCACTATATGACCCATTTGACCGGATATTTCAGACACATTCGCCTGCAGATCGGAGTCGGCGATGAGTTTTTTCATCGCATCGCTATAGGTCATTTCATGAAAGGTCTGGCTGACCCGAGCGATGGTCAGACGGATCGCCTTGTCTGAACATCCCACAGTCAGCACACTTCGACCGTCATGGCCCACGCGCAGGCCTTGCCGAATAATGACGCCCTTGAATACAGATTTGTCCCGGCTTTGATATCCCATCAGAATTTCGATTTCGGCACCCGGTACGAAAGTGGCTGAATCGCTCACCTTGAAATCCTGCGTCGAGGGATCACCGTCCGCGATCACAATCTCTGCAGAAGGGATCCGATTGATATGCCGGGTCACCGATATCGAAGTGATCATGTCGACGGAAGAAACCTCGCTGCCATCAACCATCAGCCTGAAGGTGATCAGATCGGCGCCATCAAAGAGAACGGATTCAGCCATCAGTCCTCCAATGGTGGAAAGGTCAGCCACTTGCCTACGGGCAAATGCATCAGATCATTGAGGTTGTTGGCGCGGGCAACATGCGGGTATAGCGCCGCATTCCTGTATATGTCGTAGCACATTTGCGGCAGAGAACTGTCATCCGTGGCCACCCGCGCATGGGTCAGGTCGGCTGAACGCTTACCTGCCCGCTTAGCAAGATCCGCAGGCGTCTGGTGCTGACGAAAGGTCATCGATAGCTTTGCACGCAACGGCAGGCCAGAAGGGCTGAACAGCAAGTAGGATACGTTCAGACCCGTAAGCATGCAGTCAAAAGCGAATTTGCCCCATATCAGTTTCAGATAGTTCGGGCTGTGCAAATCACCGTTGAATGTATAGGCCGTCTGACGGACTTTGTTCAGTTCGTCATGGACTGAGGTTACACCGGGCACGACCCCTGTTGCATCGATGATCAAGTCAAAGTTAACGGTCTCGGGTGCGCGGCTTTTGAACTGCGCGCGGCTGCCCGCCACGTCGATACCACGATCTGTTGTGAACTCGGTCCTGTGCCCATGTGCGTAGGTCTCTGGATTGATCTGGACCACATACTGCCCGATCTTGGACCGCAACTCGTCGTCGGCAAAGGCGAGGATTTTGAATTTTTCTAACATGCTATCCTATCGTTCGGACTGTCGGCGCAGGGCAGAAGCAACACGCTGCTCCACAAAATCTAACAACTCGCGTTTCAAGGCGTCGACGTCGGTCGATGGGAACTCATCAGCATCGTCCTTTGGCACCCGCGCACGCAGCACAAGCTCTCTGATTTCGACCGTCATTGTTGCTCCCTCCAGCCAGAGGACCAGTCAGGGCTTTAGAAACCCGGTTGCAGCTTTGGTCCTGATCAGTTTGCGCCTCACCTGCGCGTAAGCCAGATCGATGGT
Organism: uncultured Ruegeria sp.; assembly: GCF_947497005.1. Lineage (GTDB taxonomy): Bacteria > Pseudomonadota > Alphaproteobacteria > Rhodobacterales > Rhodobacteraceae > Ruegeria. Next base: position 27,476 of record NZ_CANMFF010000029.1, read on the forward strand.
CTCAATCGCAACGCTGTTTTCACGCGCATTGAACTGGGCCACCTGCCACCCGACCGGCCAGGCCCGATCCAGCGACCACGCCAGCATTGGCTGTTGGGTCTGATCGAGCAACGAGACAATCACGGTCTTTGTCACAATTGGATTCGACATTCCGCCTTCAAGCGTATCCTTGCACCATTTCACCAACGCGGAACTCGCCACCATCAACCCGCGCTTCAAGGAAATATTGGTGTTCTTCACCGTCTGTGGCAGTTGGTGGACAAACCGGTTTTCCCCACCTTCGCGCACTGCAAACGTATCCATTCGGCTGTTAAGACCCGAAACTTCGGAAAAGCTCGCATCAACCCCACGCGAGTTGCCGCCAATTGAGACCGAAAACGAAAAGGAAACGGGTGGGTAGTAATTGGACATCTAACAAGGTCACTTGTTTGAAATGGTCAGACCCTCATGGGCAATTTCAAGGGACTCGATGGCCGCCTCGTTGCCCTCGGCCTTGAGATCGGTTGGCGATATCTTTGTCGGCCACGCATTGGCCAATTTCCACGTCATCGTTGGTTTGCCGGTTTCATCAAGCAGTTTGATTGTGACGTCGGCACGGGCGATCGTGTTCATCTTGATTTTGCTGTACCAATCGAAAAAGCTGTTATCCTTAACAAATACGCCCTTCTTGAGCGTCACGTTGCCAAATTTAGCAATGCCGGGCATTTTTACCGTACTGAACACTTTGGAATTGCCCGCGCGATACTCGATCACTTGGGTTTCGGTATCCAGTCCGCTGACTTCCTGAAACCCGACCTCGGACCCCAGCGAACTGATATCGACGCTGAAATAGAATTTCGGCAGCGGCCAAACATTGTTTTGCTTATCTCCAGACATGTGCCTGTCTCCTTATCCGGCCGTAACTACGAAGTTTGCATCTTTTGCTCGAACGTCAGGACAATGAACTCGGCCGGGCGAACCACCGCGACTCGAATTTCGACCCTCATATAACCGTTCAGAATGTCCTGCCCGGTCATGGTCGACCCCAGACCGACCTGGACATCAAACGCTTCGGTTGCGCTGGACCCCGCAAGTGCACCCGCTTTCCACTGGTTGGTCAGGAAATTCTCGATCATCGAAGAAACGGTGACCCAGGTCGAAGCATCATTTGGAGAGAAAACATATGCCTCACAGGCGATCTTGATCGATTGTTCGAGCATTATGAGCGTGCGCCGTACATTGACATAGCGCCAGTCGAGTGAGTTGGCGTCCAACGTCCGCGCGCCCCAAACCATGATGCCGCGGCCAGGCATGGTGCGAATGGCGTTAACAGCTTTACCATCCAGCGGCGCATTCAGATCCGCCTGGTCGTCATGGCTGATATTGACGGACGGCGAAACAACCGAGTTGACCGACGTATTCGCGGGAGCTTTCCAAACGCCGACCGTGTTGTCGGTTTGCGCAATTACTCCGGCAATCGCAGGGCTGGGTGGTAACAAATTCAGCGCGGCCAGCGCTTGATCCATACCGTCCTTGTAAACCGCGCTTACCGCCATCAAGGCCTGATTTTTTGCCTTAACATCTGCTGCGGCGACCTTGCCCTGAACATCTTTGATCAGCTGTGCGGTTGCAGGCGGAATCTTACCTTTCTGGTTAGGTCCGGCCTGCGCGTCTGCAAGCGCTTGCTGTTCCGCCTCGACAGATTTCATCAGGTCGCCAAGCACCGTCTTCTTGTCAAGATTGGCAAAGGTCACCTGCGTTGAATCGATCACAGAGGTATTCAGGAACGGGTAATAGGCTGCCCCATAATCCAGAAAGTTTGAGCCGACATCCGTTCGAAAATTCGAGATCGGATCGTCTTTTTCCACTGCGCCACGGGGCTTGTCGCCATTGACAATATCCAGGATCGACACGCGACTTTGCAGTTTATTGCACTGCGCAAGCGACGCGGTTGCAATTTTTTCCCAATCGGTGCTGCCTCCGCTCAGCATCACGGCCTCGGGGCAAACGATCATCGTGGGCTCGGGCTGCAATTCGAGCGCATTGAGCCCGGCCAGCAAATCAGCAGATGTCTGTGTTGTCGGCTGGTCCTTGCTGTCCGAGAAGGGACCGACCGAAACGATATAGCAGGGCCCACCGCCGTTGGCATAAAACAGTTTCAGGGACTGGAACATCAAGAACGGGCTGGCCGCCACCATCTTGCTCTTGTCGTTTTTGTCCTGCGTTACCAGCAAGTCGGGGCCCCCACCGAACAACGCCTTATAGTCGACCATCGACTCGATCCGGGTGGGCAAATTCGTTAAATCTGTATTTCCGGAATTCGCCTTCTGGGTATATCCGATGAACGCTGGGATCGCGGTCGGTACTTCTACGACCGCGTTGCCGAACGCATCGATTTCCTTAATGTAAACGCCCGGTGTTTGATATTGCGTTGCCATCATGAATTCTCCAAAATTGGGAAAAATTACCCGGATACCCGGCTAGGCCGTTACTCGTTTTCGGCCAGTTTGGTTGCAATATCTGCAAGCGCCTTTTTGTAGGTTGCCCAAGCTGCCGTTTTAGTTGCTTCCGCGGTTTCTGTATCGACGACCAGTTGCGCGTCGGCTGTTTTTTCTGCGTCAGCCTGAGATGCCTCGGCCTGTTTCTGCTGCGCCAAAGCGTCTGCATTTGCCGATTTCGCCGATGCAAGCGCAGACGCCGTCGTTGCAGCATCCGATACCGCGCTCTGGTAGTCATTCGTCGCCGCATCAAGATCAAACTGTGCTTGGGCAAGTGCCTTTTGCGCCTTGCTCAGTGCTGTGTTTGCTTCTGTCACGGCCTGTTCTTGCGCCAGTTGTGCTTTGTACAGGCCGTCCAGCGCCCCCTGCGCCGTACTATTGTCGGCTTCAGCTTTCGTCAGCGTATGCCCGGCCTGAGTCACCAGCGGAGCAGTCTCCAGCGTAGCGGCTGCAGCTGCTGCCTTGGTGGCCTGCGCCTTGAGCTGAGCCTGCACCATATCGACCGCATATTGCTGTTCGGCTTCAACCCAGATCAATTTGGCGGCGGCGGCCTGTGCGTCCAGTTGATCCTTGAACGCCTCCTTTGCAGCGGCCCGAGATTCCTCGATCGCATTTTCAACGGGATCGCCGGTTGGTGGCTTTTTTTTGCCGCCCAATCCGGATGCCCCCGCAGGTGTTTTTTCTGAGGTCGGCGCCTGAGCCATAACAAAACTCCTTTGGTGCCGCGATGGACACCGCAGCAAAAAAACCACATGAAACCAAGTGGTTGCTAAATTTTCAATATATGAGAGTTGTCTGGTTTCTGAAGAACCCGACCGCCCTTGGGATCGTACTGAACTATGGGCCAACGCTGCCATAAGACTGAAAAAAAAGCGAGCCTGAAAATTTGGTCCACATCCTGAACCGCGCACCGTTCAACGGAAACATCGCCCGCCAAGGCTTCAGATTCAAAGGGAAAAACGCGCGCCGCTCCTTCTGAATTCACAACCTGAATCTGCGGTGTAAGACCGGTAAAGTTGTTCGCTTCCGGTCGCCATCCCGACGGTCAAATAGCTGCCACCAGTCGCTACAATCGCCTCTCGATTCGCACATTGTGGAAAGCGATTGGTATTTTCGGGCAGTAACGCTTCGCACGAGACGACCGTGAATAGCGCTTTTTGAGTTTACCTTATGTGCCAAGTTCCTTGTTCAGATTGAAAGGATAGAGCGTTGAAATCCAGATGCGGGTGATGGCCTTCAGCACGTCGGCTTTGTCTGCCTTTTGCGTTGAGCCAAAGGTTTGGATAAGCACACCGGCATCCATTCGGTTGAGTGCGCGTGCCACCGAAAGGGGATCAAATTCTGGCGGTATGCCTTTGGTTTGATCTTGTTCAATGCGAGTTGAAACAACTTCATCAAATGAGCAAGGGAAGATTTCCCAGACATGTTCCTGCCATGCATCGCTCGCCGCCGCATCTGAGACGGTCTTAAGAATGGCGCCCCCTTCAAAGCGACCATCGACTAAGGCGCTCAGGCTTTCCTGAAGGCTGGAAATTGGGTCTCCTTCGTTTGAAAGCCATGTCTGCGCGCCTTCGACGACGCCTCCCTTGACCTCGTCTAATAGTGTTTCCATCAACCCGTGAAGATCGTTGAAACAAAGGTAGAATGTAGGTTTGCCGTACTCTGTTCAGGCCATCAAAGTTCCAACCGTCAAGTTTCGAAATGGCTGGCTTGTTAGAAACCTGCTGCCCGCATCAAGAATGGACGACCTGGTCAACGCGGTCTTGCTTGGCGGCATGTACGAACGGCGCGACCAGTATTAGAGCTAAATTTAGCGTTTTCTGACACACCGTCACTGAATCTGACAGTCTGACAGGTGTCCAGCACAAGATCGTTTTGACAAGGTCGAAACACCAGCACCGCATACGGTGGCTGAATTTATATACCTCACGGACTACCGCTCTGTGAGATGCTCGACATAACGAACAATGCCTGTGTCGCGTTTGTCAGATTGGGCAATGCCCCGCCCCAGAGCACGACATTGGCCAGGGCATTGATCGACAAAATGCTGGCTAGACTCCGATGAGATCAGGCTCGCCGCGCATGACCAGATCAACCTGATTTTCCGCCCTCGCGACCCTCAATCCACCGCGCGCTCATACCACCACGCCCGCGCCGACGCGTTTAGCCTTTGGTTCATCATACCGCTGAAATGTCCGCATGATCCAACCATTGCCAATGACGTCCAATCTGACGCCAGAAACTTGGCAGAGACAGAGCGGCCGTGCCGTTTGACGATGACCGAATTTATTGGATAACGCAAAAAAAATGACCAAAAACGGTAATTGTCACAAAAAAATTGCATTTTTTGTGTATTTTTGATCGGAAATATGGTGGAGTTCAAAAATGGATCACGATAGCGATAATATCCCTCATCGGGGCCGCGAACTTCTGGATGTGCTGGCGAGGCTGGGAGGCTCGGCACGCAATACACAGATTGCGCAGGTCATGGACGTATCGGAGGAAACGGTTCGTCGGTTGGTCAAGGCGCTGGCGCGAAACGATATGGTTGAGAGAGTGCATGGCGGCACTTTTCTATCGCGCGCGCAAGATACGCCGATGTTTTCCGGCGCATTAGAGCATAACGCAGAGGAAAAGACACTGATTGCCAAACAGGTCAGTCAGATTGTCGAGGATGGCATGGTTCTGTTTGTGGCCGTGGGCTCGACAATGACCCATGTTGCGGAGCAACTGCGCGAGATGAAGGATTTGACAGTGGTCAGCAATTCGCTGTCGGTCGTCGCTTCGCTGGCCGACAACAATGGTACGCGCGCAATCCTTGCAGGCGGCGAGGTCATTCGATCTGAGCGCGGAAGTTTCGGCCGCGCGGCCGAGCAATTGGCCCGCCAATACAGCTATGATGCTGTAATTTGCGGCGCCGATGCGTTGTCGTTAAGCGGTGGAGTATTGGCATCGAATCCCCTTGAAGCCGAACTGACGCGCGCGTTACGCGAAAATACCAAGCGCATTATTGTCGCGACAGATCACACGAAATTCGGTGCAAGGGCAGCCAATGTGGCTTGCCCGTTTGATCAGATGACCGATTTGGTGACCAATGTTGCCCCGCCCGAAGATTTTGCTCCGGTGCTGAAACGCGCAGGAGTCAAAGTGCATGTCGCTTCGGGGAAAGGGATTGGAAAGAAAAAGAACTCCAGCGGAGCAGCAGTCAACCCGCCGGCTTCACGTAAACACAAGTCAAAAAAGTAACCAAATTTTAGGGAGAAACCATGAAAAAACTTCTGATGTCAGGTGTGGCCTATGTTGCCATCGGGGGCGGCCTGGGCCAATTGCCCTGCCGCGACGGTTGCAGATATGCAAGGCGTATCCGCGGGCGCCTTTCCGCAACAATTTAATCTCGGCGAATTCCAAGCGGCCGCGAACTGCACGCTTACCATTGCCGAGAATCCGGCAATTGGCGATCTGAATGGAATGATCCGCGGCAACGACGCACTTCCTGCGGTTTCGGATCGTCTGCCGACTGAGCCGCTGGTGGTCGTGCCATACGATACCATAGGTCAATATGGCGGTGTTCTGGACGCGCTGTCCAATGCCACCGAAAGCGGCACGTCCGACTTCCTGTCTGTACGCCACGTGAATTTGTTCCGGTATTCCGATGATCTACAGACCCTTGTGCCCAACGTTGCAAAGTCATGGGATTGGAATGATGATTTCACCGAACTGACCGTGAACTTGCGGGCAGGTCATAAGTGGTCTGATGGAGCGCCGTTCACGTCGGCAGACGTAGTGTTCTGGTACGACAATCTGATGATGGACACCAACGTCATCGCAGAAGCCAAAGATTACGCACTGGCTGGCGGTGAGCCGATGAAGGTCGAGGCCGTCGACGAAACCACGGTCCGCTTTACGCTTGCTGCACCAAAGCCGGGCCTGACTGAAACATTCTCGTTCACCTATGTGCAACCTTATCAGCCTAAGCATTTCTTCAAGAAGTTTCACCCTGCGCTGGACGAAAATGCCGATGCAAATGCGCAAGCTCTGGGCTTTGAGAACGGCTATGAGCTGATCAAGGCTCATTATGGCAACTCGGACTGGATGGACACGCCTTCGCCAATGCTGACGGCGGGAGACAAGCTGGCGAACCTGCTCAAGGACACCATGCCGACGCTTGAAAGTCATATCCTGGTAAAAGAAAGCACCGAAGGTCGTCACTACGTCGCGAACCCTTATTTCTTCCAGGTCGATACGGCGGGTAATCAGCTACCCTATATCTCGGAAATGGATGAAACCTATGTCCCGGATGAAGAGGTCCGCAACCTCAAGCTGCTCAATGGTGAGGTGGACTATAAGTCCCAAGGCGTGAACCTGACCTCTGCGCCAGTGCTTCTGGAAGGCCAGGAAAGCGGGAATTATACGCTAGAAGTGAAACCTGCGATCAGCTATCCGGCGCTGACATTCAACGTGACTGCGGAAGATGAAGGCAAGCGGGCGATCTTCAATGATATTCGTTTCAGAACCGCAATGTCCGTTGCGATGGACCGCGATCAGTTGAACGAGGTGACGGCGTTCGGGCTGGGCACGCCGACGCAATATATCGGCTTCTCGCCACGTCCGGACTTCATCGACGAGAAATGGTCGAACTACGAAATCACCTTTGACCAGGACCGGGCGAACGCGCTGCTGGATGAAGTCGGTCTTGTCGATCAGAACGGAGATGGCTTCCGCGAGCTTCCTAACGGTGAGCCCTTTGTGCTGGACTGGCAATTCTCGACGCAGTCCGCATCGGCACAATTAGTGGAGCTTATTGCGCAGAACTGGAAAGATGTGGGCGTCAACACCGCAATCAAAGAGGTCGCCTCGGACGAGTTCCGCGCAGCTCAAACGGCAAATACCCTGGACATGGGGATGTGGCTTAAGAGCCAGCCTGCCGGGTCGGTCCTTGGCGACGGAGAGATCTGAGTACCGCCGTTTGACGGGTATTTTGACGTACGTACCGGCATGCTCTGGGCAGAATATATCAGCTCGAATGGCGAAAACGGTATCGAGCCCCCTGCCTGGGTTGGCGATCTGAAATCGGCACAGGACGCATATCAAACTAGCGCACCGGGATCGGATGCCTCAATCACAGCAGTTCAGAAAATGGTTGAGATCATGACCGGAGAGCTGCTGTTTTTAGGAACCGTCAACGCCCCGGCACCGATCTACCACTCCAACAATCTGCAGAACTTCACCGAGTTCAAGACGCAGTCCTACGAGTTCTATCGGACCTATCCTTACCGCCCCGCGCAGTGGTGGTTGTCTGAGTGATCCTATCCTCAATCTGAGGCAACGGAATGGGGCGTCAGCGCCCCATTCCAGATGCTAACCGGGAACAACAAATGCTCCAATTCGCTCGCTTTGCCGCCACGCGCGCGGTCATGGCCATTGTCACCCTCGTATTGGTTTCGCTCATCGTGTTTTCGCTGATGGAACTGGTGCCGGGTGATTGCGCCGAACGTTATCTTGCCTACAAAAATACGCAGGGCTCGGCGATCACGCTGGCTGATATCGAGGTTGAACGCGCGCGTCTTGGTCTTGATCGTCCATTCTTGACCCGCTGGCTTAGCGGTGCGATTCGGGGCGACTTTGGCGAAAGTTGTATTCTGCGCGTGAATATTGCGCAGCTGCTTGGTGACAAATTTCGGATTTCATTGTGGATATGCCTTGGGTCCTTGACCTTGGCTTACCTAATTGCGCTGCCGGTCGGGATTATTTCTGCCGCATCCAACAATGCTGTTCTCAACAACTCGCTGCGCCTGGTCAGCTATCTGGGTCTGGCCATGCCCAACTTTCTGCTGGCGCTGATGGTGATGCTGTTTTCCACAATCTAGTTTGGCGAAACACTCACCGGCCTTTTCAGCCCGGAATATCGTGAGGCCCCCTGGTCCTGGGCCAAATTCCTGGATTTGCTGAAACATGCCTGGCTGGCGGTATTTATTCTCGGTTGGTCGGCGACCGCATTCGCGTTGCAGACTGTGCGGGCATTGATGTCAGACGAAATCGGCAAACTTTATGTGACGGCCGCAGCAGCGCGGGGCATCTACGGGCCTCGCTTGTTGTGGCGCTACCCCGCCCGTCATGCTTTGGGGCCTATAGTCAATTCTCTGGGTTTTGACCTGAACCGTATCTTCAACGAACTGCCCATTGTCGCCCTGATCCTGACCCTCACAGAAGCAGGATCGCTGCTGTTGGAGGCTCTGGCACGGTCCAATGACCAGCAACTGGCGGGTGCCATCATCTTTCTGCTGACAGCCGCCATTGTCACGCTGAATTTCGCCACAGACATCCTGCTGGCGGTGATTGACCCACGCGTGCGCAAGAGCATTCTGAGGTAAGCCATATGTCCGTGAAAACACCCCCAAGCTCTGCTGAGCAAAAGGCCAAAGAGGCTTATTTCACCGCCTCTCAACGACAACTGATCTGGGCCAGGTTCAAAAGACAACGCGCGGCTATGATCGCGGCCACAGTGTTTGTGGTGCTGATCCTGTCGGGCCTGTTTGCTCCGTTTTTGTCACCTTATGATCCAACTGTCGCTGGTCGGGATAAGGACTACCTGAACGGCACACCTCAGATACCGAAATTCTGCGACAACAACGGCTGTTCGGTCCGCCCATTTCTGCACACGGTTACACGCGAACGATCGTTGGCGACCAATTTCCGTTGGGTCGAAAAGATCAACGAGGATGAACGTCGCTACATGGAGTTTTTCGTGCGCGGCGACAGCTACAAATTGTTCGGATTTATCCCGGGTGACATCCATCTGTTTGGAATGGATCAGGGATATGTTCATCTCTTCGGAACGGATAGCGCTGGTAAAGATATCTTCTCGCGCACATTGCATGCCGTTTGGACCTCGCTTCAGGTGGGCACGCTAGGCGTAGTGATCTCTTTCGTGCTGGCCCTGATGATTGGCGGGATCGCCGGGTATTACGGTGGCGCCATTGATAGTGTGATTCAGATGATTACCGACGCAGTCAGGACGGTGCCGTCCATTGCACTTTTCATGGCAATTGCTGCTTTCATCCCACCCGAATGGTCCGCTGAGACCCGGTTTTTTGTTATAACCCTGATCTTGGGATTGGTGGGCTGGCCGACACTGGCCCGGCGCGTTCGCACCCATCTGCTGACCGAACGCAATCAGGAATACGTGCTGGCTGCGCAATTGTGCGGGGCACCCGCCGGTCACGTAATCCGGCGACATCTCTTGCCAAGCTTCACCAGCTACATCATCGTCGATCTGGTTATCTCGTTTCCCTACGTGGTCCTCTCAGAAACCGCTCTCAGCTTTATCGGGCTAGGGCTAAAGGATCCGGTGAATTCGTTGGGTGTTATGTTGCAGAACGTCACCAAGGCCGACGTCTTGCTGAATTACCATTGGTATTTCATACCGGTCATTTTCTTCATTGCGCTGGTCATGGCATTCGTCTTTGTCGGCGACGGGCTGCGTGATGCTGCCGATCCCTATTCGGAGACTCGTAAATGAGCCTGATCGACGTCGAAAACCTGACGCTGCAATTCAAGACCGACGAAGGGCTGATAACGGCAGTGGACAACGTGTCCTTTTCGATTGCTCCGGGCGAGGTCATGGGCCTTGTGGGCGAAAGCGGCTCAGGAAAATCCGTGACGGCCAAATCGTTGATGAAGCTTAACCCGGGCAATGCGGTCTATGCGCCGGAAAGCCGTATCACACTTCATCTGGATAACGGGCCGGTGGACGTCATGAGCCTGAAAAGACCACGCGACATGGAAGTCGTACGCGGCGGTTCCGTTTCAATGATCTTCCAGGAACCGATGGCCAGTTTCGCACCCGCGATGACCATCGGCAGCCAGATGGTCGAGCAATTGCTTATCCATACGGATATGTCCAAGAAGCAGGCCCGTGAACTGTCGATCGAGATGCTGGATCGCGTGGGCATTTCCGATGCGTCAACCAGGTTTGGGCAATATGCGTTTGAAATGTCCGGTGGCATGCGTCAGCGGGCGATGATTGCAATGGCCCTGTCGACCAAGCCCAAGCTGCTGATCGCGGATGAGCCCACTACGGCGCTAGATGTGACAATCCAGGCTCAGGTCATTGATTTGATGAAGGATCTGGTGACCGACTTTGGCATGGGGATCATCTTTATTACCCACGACCTTGGGGTCGTCGCCCAAACGGCGGATAAGGTTGCGGTGATGTATCTGGGCAAGATGATTGAACAAGGCCCGGTGCGCGAAGTGATACGCAACCCCTATCACCCCTATACCCAAGGGCTGATTGACGCCCTGCCACAGCTTGACGATCTGGACAAGCCGCTGATGCCGGTGCCGGGAGACATTCCGTCGCCGCTGGAACGGCCAGAGGGCTGTGTCTTTCACACCCGTTGCGGCAAGATCATAGGCGATGTTTGCCGTACGGTCGCCCCCGGCTGGTCTGACACAGGCGAAAACCATCGCACGGCTTGCCATCTCTGCCACGAGGGACAATCTGCATGAGCACTGAAAATCTGATCGAAACCAAGGACCTGTCGGTTGGATTTCCTGTTGGCGGGAAGATCTTCAACAAGAGTGTTCTCAAAGCCGTAAACGACGTCTCGCTGTCGATCCCGCGGGGCTCGTTTTTCGGGGTGGTCGGTGAGAGCGGCTCGGGCAAAACCACGTTCGGGCGCGCCCTTTTGAACGCTGCTCCGATTACTGGTGGATCCGCTCACTATGAAGACGGAGACGTCAGCTATGATCTGGGTAAACTGACCGGGTCCGAACTGAAGGAATACCGGCGCCGCGCGCAGCTGATCTTTCAAGATCCATATGCCGCGTTGTCGCCGCGCATGACCGTCCGCGACATCATTGCCGAACCGCTTGAGGTCGTGGGGCTGTGCAACTCGCGCGAGGAGGTTGATGAACGTGTGCGTGAAATCGCCAACTTGTGTCGATTGAACCTGGAACATTTGCGCCGGTTTCCTCACGCCTTTTCCGGTGGGCAACGACAGCGCATTTCCATTGCCCGTGCATTGGTCTCCAAACCCCGGTTTGTGGTGGCCGATGAAAGCGTCGCTGCACTGGATGTGTCGATTCAGGCCGATATCCTGAATCTGTTGAAATCGCTGCAGGACGAGATGGGGCTAACCTATCTGTTCATCAGTCACGACCTGTCAGTAGTGGCCCATACCTGCGACCATGTCGCCGTTATGTATCTGGGTCAGATCATGGAAAGTGCTCCGACGCGTCAGCTGTTCCGATCACCGCGTCATCCGTACACGAAAGCGTTGTTTTCAGCGATCCCCTCGCTGGACCCGGATGATCACGGCAAGGCGCAGAAACTTGAAGGTGAGATTCCGTCACCCACCAATCGCCCCACTGGTTGCCAGTTCCACACCCGCTGCCCCTTTGCTATTGACCTGTGCAAACGCGAAGAACCGCGCATGGAGACTTGTGAAGCGGAGCATTCGGTGACCTGCCATCGTTGGCGCGAATTGCAATTGGCAGATTAATCCCGATGAACCTGCAACGGAACCTCTGACCAGTAAGGGTTTTCGAAAGGTATTGCCAAGTTGTTGATCGGTTTTGATAAAGTTAGGTCAGCCCTGTCGGTACTCCGGATAACATGCCCCGCCTGAGGAGCTTCGGCTACCCTCGAAAGGTCATTCGTTTGCAGTCTGGGCAGACCACCAATGAGCGCAGAGTATGGCTGATGTTGAAAACATGTTTGCGGACTGCCATGTTCTCCAATTCGCCGTCGTTGGAACCGCCAAACAAGAGCGGAGGTTGATACGTCGCTGCTGGCGCAGATAGGTCGGGTAGGCAAACCACGCCTGTCCTTCGTCGGCATAGTTTCAAGAAAATGGTTGATTAGAATGGTCGTGTTACTGTCCTCGGCCGAGCAGTGTGCCAGGTCATTCAGGGTCGACGTCCCGCCATCACGCGCGAACGGTTTGAATACACTGGGGTAAGACGCAATCTGATAGCCGCGAATTCTTAGGTGCGAGCGCTTAGGCAATGACACTTCCAACCGCATTTCGACCATTTCCACAATGCCAACCATGTGGAATCCGTAAGATTTCAGCGTCGGGTCATTTGCGTTGAAGACGCGTGGTTATTGCTGGGTGTCGGTATAACCAAATAGCATCGGCAGATAACCGACCTTGCGCATTTCGCTGGCCATGGTCGGAGTGTCATGACGCAGTGGCGCTCTACTGCGCCCCGATCTGTGGTTCATCGCGTATTGCCCGGATAACAATGATGCGCGCGATGGCCCGCAAGGGTCGGTGACCGAATAAATCCGGGTTAATGTGACGCTGCCGTCCATCAGTACGCGCAAATTGTGCAGGTCTACATAATCTGCCCGGGCTCCGAAAAGGCAATCTTCGCGCATCTGATCGAAGGTTACAAAAAAACGTTCTTATTGCCGCCCATCATGCCGTGCTCCTGTTTGCTGGATCAAATACCCGTATCCGGACTTGCCTGAAATTAGGATGAATCACCTCTGCACTTTCGACAAAGGGGGAGGGTTCCCGCAGAAATCCACAATTTTCTCCTCAAAAACAATAAAAACCAAAGAAAATTGTTGTAGTAGCGCTTTTTTGTGGTTTTATATTGTGATCTGTGATCAAGTTAGAAAATCGATGGTGCATGCAGATGACAATCTGCAAAATCAGGACGACACTGCCAGTCGGCTGAAACACGGTGCACCATTGACCAATCTGGGATGTTTGGAATGGCTTTGGAGTTTTCGCTGCTCACCATGCAAAACCTTACCATGATCAACTCGGACGTGGCTTTGAATTCGGGGAGTATGAATGGGTTCTTTCGCTTGGTTCACCGGCTTGAATGGCATGCTTCAATTCCCACAGTTCATGAATGTTGGCGGATTAAAGCTTCCGCCCCGAAAAAGGCAATTCACCGTGCAGGGCTCATTCGATCATTTGAGGTTCGTTCTGCCCATCCTGCCAAATCGACTGAAGGTCCAAGCTTACTCAGCCGGACTTCAGTAAAAACAAATCTGCAGAAAGCCATTTCAATGTTTCTGTCTATTCCGGGATCAGAGACCTTTGTTGCATCGGATAAATCTAAATGCTGAACGCTAAGAACGAGCCAACCACTGATATATCTGATCTTGTTTTCCATGCGATCAAGATTGCCCATTTGGCCAACAATGCGGCCCAAGAATATTTTCGCGGCGGGCTGGGGATCGAGTTCAAGGCAGATGAAAGCCCCGTCACGCAGGCCGACAAAGGTGTCGAAGCTGAAGTGCGCTCTTATCTGGAGCAGCAATTTCCGAACCATGGCGTTTTTGGCGAGGAGCATGGCTTTGAAGGGCAGGATTGTCGCGAAGTCTGGATCATAGACCCTATAGATGGCACCCGTTCATTTCTCTCAGGGCATCCGCTTTTCGGTTTTCTGCTCGGGCATCTGGTGGATGGCAAGCCGGATATCGGGGTTATCGGCATGCCCGCGCTGAATGAAATCTTTCTGGGCATCCCCGGCCAGGGAGCAACTTTGAATGGAGAAGCGATCACGACCTCGAACCGTACCCGTCTGGATCAATCTATTCTGTTTGTGAATGAGGGGGACAAGATCCACCGGGATTATCCTGCGCTTTTTGACCGCCTTATGCAGTCAGGGCAGACGCGCCGGTTCGCCTATGATTGCTACCCGCATGCCCTTGTAGCCGCCGGGCATGTGGACTCGGTGATCGATTACGATCTGCAGCCCTATGATTTCCTGCCCGTTCTGGCCGTGATAGAAGCCGCTGGCGGGGTGATGACGGATTGGGATGGTAATCCGTTGAACTTGAATTCGGACGGTCGTGTTGTTTCTGCCGCCACGCCGGAATTGCACGCCCAGTTGCTAGACCTTGTGAACGGATAACCGCATGGCAATTGTCAGCTTCCTTATCCAACTGGCCGGGGCAACAATGTTGCTCCTGTTCGCTGTGCGAATGGTGCGCACCGGGATCGAGCGCAGCTACGGCGCATCGTTCCAGCGGGTTATGACCGGACAGCGGACTTTCTTGCAGGCGTCAATGGTCGGTGTCGTCATGGCGGTCATTCTGCAAAGTTCGGCTGCGGTTGCGCTGCTGAGTTCGGGCTTTGCGTCCAGCGGGTTACTAGCCTTTCCTGCGGGCCTTGCGATCGTATTGGGTGGGGATCTGGGATCGGCACTGATTATTCAGATCCTGTCGTTCAATCTGGATTGGCTGGTACCAGTGCTACTGGCCGTGGGCGGATATCTGTTCGTCAAGACCGAGGCAAGGAAGGCGCGGCAGATGGGCCGCATCCTGATGGGTGTGGCCTTTATTCTGATTTCGCTGCGGTTCCTGCGCGAGGCCATGGACCCGATCCGCGACAGTGCCTTTCTGCCAGCGATCGCCGATTATCTGGCACGCGACTATATTACGGCCTTTTTGGTTGGCGGGGCCCTAGCTTTTGTCATGCATTCATCGGTCGCCGCGATCCTGATGTGCGTGACACTGGTACAAATAGGGGCAATTCCCTTTACGGCAGGTCTGTCTCTGGTTCTGGGTGCCAATTTCGGGTCTGCCTTCATTCCAGTCTGGTTGAGCCGTGGAATGGATCTGAAAGCACGGCGCATTCCGTTTGCCAATTTGGCGTTGCGAGGCAGTTGGGCAATCGCGGTTCTATTCGGTGTAAATCTTGCACTCCGTTCGGGATTGGTGGCTACGCCCGAAGGCGGTCAGATGTTGGTAAACGCTCATCTGGCCTTCAACGCATCGCTATTGCTTCTGGCAGTGCCGTTCTGTGGGCGTCTCCAGCCCTTGATGGAGAGGCTGTTGCCCGACCCGAAATCGTCATCGACGCCGACGCAACCGGGACGTCCGATCAGCGCTTTGGACTTGCACGATTTCGGCAGCCCAAGTCAGGCATTGTCCAGCCTCAAACGCGAGTTGTTGCGCATGTGCGACCTGATCGAGACGATGTTCCGGCCCTCGCTGGAACTGTATCGCTCGGGGGACAGGGAACAGATTCAGGCTGTGCGATCCATCGATGATGATGTGAACGCCTGCTTGTCGGGAATTCGCGCTTTTGTTGCAGCTATCCCAACCAAGGAATTCGGTAAGCAGAACGCAAAGACCGCACGCGATCTGATGGAATATGCTATCCGCCTGGAAACCGCGGGCGATGTCGTGGCCAAAAGACTGACCGCATTGGCCGAGGATATGCGCAAGAATGAGGCAGTGTTTTCGAAAGAAGGGTGGGCTGAATTGGTACAGATGCACGAGAGCATTCTGGCCAATTTGAAGTTGGCGACGAACGTCCTGATTTCAGACGATCTGGAAAGTGCGCGTTTGCTGAGCCTTGAAAAGAGTGAAATCAAAAGAGTGGAACGGCAAAGCCGCAAACGTCACCTTCGACGATTGCAACATGGGACGACTGAGAGTTTCGAGACCAGCGATACGCATCTGGAAACCCTGCGGGCTCTGCGAGAGTTCAACAGCCATATCTCAGCGGTTGCCTACCCGATCCTGTACCGTCACGGGCAGTTGCTCGAGACGCGTCTGATCGAGGAGATGCCGGACATGACAGAAGGCGAACCTGATGGGGTTAAAGGGTAATGGCATCAGTGGAAATCTTGAACGAAACCGGGACCGGGCGGGTTGTTTTGCTGTGCGAACATGCCAGCCACCGAATTCCACCAGAATATAACAGTTTGGGTCTGGCCGAAGCTGATCGGCAGAGCCACGCGGCGTGGGATCCTGGTGCCCGTGCATTGACTGTAATGCTGTCTCAGGCCTTGAATTCTCCGGTTATCGCGTCGACTGTGTCGCGGCTGGTTTATGACTGTAACCGCCCACCCGAAGCGGTAAGTGCGATGCCCGGGAAATCAGAGATGATCGAAGTGCCAGGGAATACGGGGCTGACCGCGCGAGACCGGGCCGCTCGCGTCGCGGCAGTGTATGAGCCGTTTTGCAAGGCGGTATCCCGGGTTCTAGATGTGCGCGGCCCGGAAACGGTTGTGGTCACCGTCCATTCCTTCACCCCTGTCTATTTTGATCGGCCACGTGCGGTGGAAGTGGGGCTTTTGCATGATGAGGATAGTCGTTTGGTTGACGCGATGCTCGACCATACCGACCGGCTGCCGCATCGCTGGATTGAACGAAATGAGCCCTATGGCCCGGCTGACGGGGTCACGCATTCGCTGCGGTTGCACGCGCTCAGCCGGGGCCTGGCAAATGTGATGATCGAAGTGCGCAACGATCTGTTGCGTACCGACGTGCAGATCGCCGCGATGGCGGACGAGATACTGGCGCTGCTGCAACCAGCGCTGAACGAAATCGCGATTAAGGAGGATGCATCGTGAGCGGAACTCTCACGTTCGAACATCTGAAGGCTCAGGTATCTGAGGGTTTGTTGGACACTGTATTGGTGTGCATGGTTGATATGCA
>NZ_CANMFF010000030.1 GCF_947497005.1 uncultured Ruegeria sp.
GAAGCCGAAGCCGAAGCCGAAGCCGAAGCCGAAGCCGAAGCCGAAGCCGAAGCCGAAGCCGAAGCCGAAGCCGAAGCGCCAACAGAAGAAATCGCCCCGGTCGAGGAAAAGGTTGTCGAGCGTGTAGTTGAAAAGCGCGGTGGTTTTGTGCCCGCTTTGCTGGGCGGCGCCATCGCGGCTGCAATGGGATTTGCGCTGGGCAATGGCGGGATGTTGTCAAATGGCTCCGACAACTCAGATGTGTTGGCGGCATTGGAATCGAAACTGGCAGATCAATCGGGCCAGATTGCCAAGTTGTCACAGACGCTTGCAAACATCCCGGACGTTTCCGGTCTGACAGATCAGGTCAAAGCGTTGTCGGACAAGCTAACACCGGTCGAAGGAGACCTGAGCGCGGTCAAATCTTCGGTTGATACGCTGAACGGTCAGGTCGGGCCTTTGTCGGACCGGATCGCAGCATTGGAGAAAGCACCAATCGAAGCCAACGTATCACCCGAAGCCATCGCTGCCTTTGACGCCGAGTTGAAGAAACTGCAGGATTCGTTGGCGACTCAACGGGCTGAGGTTGAAAAAATGGTCTCGGACGCTCAGGCGCTTGAGGCGAAAGCGTCCGCCAACGCACAGGCAGCGACAAATGCCGCTGTTTTGTCCCGTCTGCACGGGCAACTGGACGCAGGTCAGCCCTATTCTGATCTGGTCACTGAATTGAAGACAGGGGGTGTCAATGTCCCGGACGCCTTGACCAGCACGTCGGAAAAGGGGGTGGAAACCCTGACCTCGTTGCGAGCCTCATTTGATTCTGCTGCGAGAACGGCGCTGACTGAAGCGCGGGATGCCGACAAAGGCAGTGGCCTGATCGCCTTCCTGCAACGCCAAACGGGTGCGCGTTCGGTCACGCCTCAGGAAGGCGATGGGCCTGACGCTGTTTTGTCACGCGCGCAGGCTGCGCTAGCGAATGGAGACCTGTCCAAAGCGTTGAGCGAATTGAAATCACTTCCCGAAGCGGCGCAGACCGCGATGGCCGATTGGGAGCAGGCGGCCCAGACACGGGTCGATGCCGTTGATGCGGCAAATACATTGGCTTCCGGCCTGAACTCGAACTGAAGGACCTGCCATGCTGTGGTCACTGTTTAAGATCCTCGTTTTTGTTGCGATTATCGGCCTGCTTGCGCTGGGCGGTCACTTCCTTATGCAAACCAGTGGCGGGGTTCAAATCACCGTCGCGGGCACAGAATTCACACTCGGGCCGCTTCAATCGGTGATCGCTCTGGGCGTGTTGGTGTTTGCGGTCTGGCTGTTTTTCAAACTGCTCAGCCTGTTAATCGCAACATTGAAATTTTTGAACGGTGACGAAACGGCCTTGTCCCGGTATTTCGACCGCAACCGAGAACAAAAAGGATATCATGCGCTGGCGGATGGCCTGATGGCGCTGGCTTCGGGCGAAGGGCGTGTGGCGATGACCAAAGCCAGCAAGGCCGAGAAGCTGTTGAACAGGCCGGAACTGACCAATCTGCTCGTGGCACAGGCCGCCGAGATGACCGGTGATACTAAAAAAGCATCGGACACCTACAAGAAACTGGTGACCAACAATGCGACCCGCTTTGTCGGCGTGCGCGGGATCATGAAGCAGAAGCTGGCCGAAGGTGATGATGAAACCGCCCGTAAATTGGCCGAGAAAGCTCTGGCGATCAAACCGCGCCACGAAGAAACGCAAGACGTGTTGATGAACCTGCAAACCAAGGCGCAGGATTGGGCCGGTGCGCGGTCGACGCTGACGTCCAAATTAAAAGCCGGGCATTTGCCACGCGACGTATTCAAACGGCGCGATGCAGTTTTGGCCTTGTCCGAAGCCAAGGGAATTCTGGACGAAGACGCCTCTGTCGAACAACAGGAGCGCGCGATCGAGGCCAATCGCCTGTCACCCGATCTTGTGCCAGCCGCCGCCATGGCGGCCCGTGCATATATTGCCAAAGGCAAACCCCGGGCGGCGACAAAGATTCTCAAAAAGGCATGGGATGTGCAGCCCCATCCTGATCTGGCCCATGCCTTTGCCGAGATCGCACCGGAAGAAACCCCCGATCAACGGATCAAGCGGTTCACCGCGCTGACTCGCATTCATCCCGAGAACATGGAAACCCGTCTGATTCTGGCGGAGCTGAATATCGTTGCCGAGGATTTCCCCGAAGCCCGCCGTGCGTTGGGCGATGTGGTCGAAAAACAAGGTGATGCACGCGCCTATACATTGATGGCTGCCATCGAACGGGGCGAAGGTGCTTCGGACGCCGTTGTGCAAGGCTGGTTGGCCAAGGCGTTGAACGCGCCGCGGGGTCCGCAGTGGGTGTGCAACAATTGCCATGATATTCAGCCTGAATGGGGGCCGGTTTGTCAGAACTGCGGCAGCTTCGATACGCTCAGTTGGCAGACACCTCAAACGCCCGAAATCGCAAGTGCGACCGGTGTACACATGCTGCCGTTGATCGTTGGTGCGCTTGAGGATCAATCCGAAGAGCCCGAAGCCATGGAGCCTGCGGAAGGGGACGACGTGGTCGAAGTGACAGCAGACGCTGTTGAGGTGGCGGAGCAGGCCGAGGTTCAAAAGCAGGCCTGAGCCCTGCGACAGCTAACTGTGAATTGTCGCAGCTAATTCTGTTTGCTAACGTCGCCCTCGCGTCGGGGAGGGCGCTCAAATCCAAATGTTGGACTATTCTCATAACGCCTGGTTAGTGGCGGCATCGCTTGCTGTGGCACTGATGGCCGGATTTACAGGTCTTTACCTTACGCATGGCGCGTCAAAGCTGGACAGTCAGCGGCGCAAACTTGTTGTGGCTTTGGCCGCGGTCATTCTGGGCGGCGGCATTTGGTCGATGCATTTTGTTGCTATGCTGGGCCTGCAACTGCCGATCCTGTTCTATTACGACGCCCTGATCACACTCATGTCGGCGCTGGCCGCAATCCTGATGGTTGGGCTAGCGCTGCTGTTGCTACATTTTCGGCCCCGTTCGGCGCAGACGATGATCGGTTCGGGGATGATCGTAGGTCTGGGTATCGTGGCGATGCACTATATCGGTATGGCCGGGATGCAACTGTGCCGCCCCGTGAACAACGTCTTGGACATTGTTCTGTCCACTTTGGCATCGGTGATTCTGTCAGTGGCCGCCATTTGGGTGGCTTATGGCAATCGAACTCAACGCAACATTCTGCTGGGCACGGTTTGTTTCGGGCTGGCTGTGTTTACCATGCATTTCGTTGCCACTGGTCTGACCGATTTCGTTGCAAGTGACAGCCCCGGTGGCGCGGGTCCTGCACTGGACAATCAGGTGCTGGCGATGGGCGTGACTGTATCCGTCTTCCTGATCTGCGGTGCTTTTTTGTTGACCGGGATCACGTTTATCGAACCAAAGCCCGAAGCGGCACCTGCGGCTTCTGCCCTAGATCCTGCGCCTGAACAGACACAGATGCGCGCTGGTGTTCCGTATGAGCGTGAAGGCCAGACGTTTTTTGCGGACCCCGCCGGAATTGCCGCCATTCGGGCCGAAGGGCATTATACTGTCCTTTATTTGGATTCAGAGAAACTATTCTGCCCATGGTCGATCACCGAAGCGGAAACCCGTCTGCTTTCCGAAGGGTTCTTGCGGGCGCATCGCAGCTATTTGGTGAACCCCAAACATGTCTCGAGTTTCGAACGGCACAAGGATAACGGCACTTGCTATTTCGACGGCGTCGACGCGTTGACAAAGGTGCCAGTCAGCCGATCCCGCCTGACGGATATTCGCGATGCGCTGGGTCTGTGATCGCAACTGGTGCAGCTCATTCGTATTTCGTGAAACAAGCTGCGCGCCCCGTTTCACGTAACTGGCGGGTGCGGAGTTAGCGCCGCTTTTCTATCCTCAGGTCCCCCAAGGCATATCGCTCGGACCCAGGGAGGAAAGATATGATACCAGCCGGTTTTGAGTATCACCGGCCAGGCGACATCGCTTCGGCCATCGGCATTCTACAGGAACACGGAGACGAGGCGCGCGTGATCGCGGGCGGGCACAGCCTGATCCCGATGATGAAGCTGCGAATGGCTGAAATGGGCCATCTGGTCGATCTTCAGGCTATTGATGAACTCAGGGGCGTCGAGATTGGTCCTGAGACAGTGACTCTTGGTGCGATGGTCACGCAGCATGAGCTGATCACCCATGATGGTTTGACTGCTGCTATCCCGCTGATCCGAGAGGCGGCGCTACAGATCGCCGATCCTCAGGTGCGATATATGGGAACTGTCGGTGGCAACGTGGCCAATGGAGATCCGGGGAATGATATGCCCGGTCTTATGCAGTGTCTGAACGCATCGTTTGAACTGTCTGGCCCCGATGGAAATCGCAGCGTTGCGGCCCGCGACTTTTATGAAGCTGCATACTTCACGGCCCGCGAGGACGAGGAAATTCTGACGCGGATTTCGATTCCTGTGCCGGGTGCGGGTGTCGGTCAGGCCTATGAAAAGCAAAAACGCAAGATCGGGGATTACGCAACTGCCGCCGCGGCAGTGATGGTTGGCAATGGAACGGCCTCGGTCGCGATGACCAATCTGGCCGATACTCCTGTCTGGTCCGAAAGCGCCAGTACTGCGCTTGCCGGGGGAAATGTTGATGCCTGCGTGACCGCGATGCTGGATGCCATCGAGCCTGTCGAAGACAACCGAGGACCCGTCGAATTCAAAAAACACGTGGCCGCTGTGATGTTGCGCCGCGCCATCGACCGCGCACAAAGCCGCGCGGGCTGAGGGGAGGAACATTCATGTCGAAAATGCACGTCAAACTCACCGTGAATGGCAAACAGGTCGAAGGTCTGGCCGAGCCGCGCACGCTGTTGATCCATTTCCTGCGGGAAGATTTGAAAATCACCGGTCCGCATATCGGGTGCGAGACCAGCCATTGCGGGGCCTGCACTGTCGATATCGACGGCAAGTCGGTCAAATCCTGCACCACTTTCGTGGCACAGGTGAACGGGGCCGATATCACCACCGTCGAAGGACTGGCCAACGACGATGGCAGCCTTGGGGTTCTGCAAGAGATGTTTCGCGAACATCACGGGCTGCAATGCGGTTTCTGCACACCGGGTATGATCACCCGTGCGCACAGGTTGCTGCAGGAAAACCCAACCCCGACCGAGGAAGACATCCGTTTTGGCATGGCCGGAAATCTGTGCCGCTGCACCGGGTATCAGAACATTGTCAAAGCGATCTCGGCCTCGGCCGACATGCTGAACGCTCAGAAGGAGGCTGCGGAATGAACGACCAGACTCTGACCCCCGAAGAACGCGCCACCAACCTAAAAGGCATGGGCTGCGCCCGAAAACGCGTCGAAGACGTGCGCTTTACCCAAGGCAAGGGCAACTATGTCGATGACATCAAGCTGGACGGAATGCTGTTCGGCGCATTTGTCCGCTCGCCCTACGCTCATGCACGTGTCGTCAGTGTGAACAAAGAGGCAGCGCTCGCCGTGCCCGGTGTTGTTGCCGTGTTGACTGCCGAAGACCTTGCTCCGCTAGGTCTGCATTGGATGCCGACGCTGGCCGGCGACAAGCAAATGGTGCTGGCAGACGGAAAGGTTCTTTTTCAGGGCCAAGAGGTTGCCTATGTCGTTGCCGAAGATCGCTATATTGCGGCCGATGCGGCAGAACTGGTTGAAGTCGACTACGAAGAATTGCCGGTTTTGACCGACCCGTTCGAGGCGTTGAAATCGGACGTTGTTCTGCGTGAAGACCTTGCAGGCCAGACCGAAGGTGCGCATGGGCCGCGCAAACATCACAACCATATCTTTACCTGGGAACAGGGCGACAAGGACGCGACCGAAGCGGTTCTGGGTGAGGCCGATGTCGTCGCTGAAGAGATGGTTTATTACCACCGCACGCACCCTTGCCCATTGGAGACCTGCGGCTGCGTCGCATCGATGGACAAGGTGACCGGTAAGCTGACGCTCTACGGCACGTTCCAGGCTCCGCATGCCATCCGGACAGTTGTGTCGCTTATTTCTGGATTGGCCGAGCATAATATCCGGGTGATCAGTCCTGATATTGGCGGTGGCTTTGGTAACAAGGTCGGGGCCTATGCAGGCTATGTCTGCTCGGTTGTGGCCTCGATCGTAACCGGTCAGCCGGTAAAATGGGTTGAAAACCGGATGGAAAACCTGATGGCCACCGCTTTTGCCCGCGATTACTGGATGCAGGGCAAAATCGCGGCCACGAAAGAAGGTAAGATCACCGGTCTGTGGTGCCATACCACGGCGGATCACGGCGGCTTCGATGCCTGTGCCGACCCGTCCAAGTTCCCGGCAGGGTTCATGAATATCTGCACCGGGTCTTATGACATCCCCACCGCTTATTTGGCTGTGGATGGTGTCTATACCAACAAGGCGCCCGGTGGTGTGGCCTATCGCTGTTCCTTCCGCGTGACCGAGGCCGCCTATTTCATCGAACGGATGATCGAGGTTCTGGCCATCAAGCTGAACATGGACGCAGCCGAGCTGCGCCGGATCAACTTTATCAAGGCCGATCAGTTCCCCTATCAGTCTGCGCTGGGCTGGGAATATGACTCGGGCGATTATCATACCGCCTGGGACAAGGCTTTGAAGGCTGTGGATTATGACGGTCTGCGTGCCGAGCAGGCGCAGCGGATCGAGGAGTTCAAGGCTGGAAAAACGCGTAAGCTGCTGGGGATCGGTCTGACGCATTTCACCGAAATCGTTGGCGCAGGGCCTGTGAAGAACTGCGATATCCTTGGGATGGGCATGTTCGATTCATGCGAAATCCGCATTCACCCCACCGGCTCTGCCATCGCGCGTATCGGGGCGATCAGCCAGGGGCAGGGTCATGCCACGACCTTTGCCCAGATCATCGCCAGCGAGATCGGTCTGCCCGCAGATGATATCACGCTGGAGGAAGGCGATACCGACACCGCGCCTTATGGGCTGGGCACCTACGGGTCGCGTTCGACCCCCGTGGCCGGTGCCGCGACGGCGGTAGCGTCGCGAAAGATCCGCGCCAAGGCGCAGATGATCGCGGCCTATCTGCTTGAGGTTCATGATGGCGATCTGGAATGGGATGTGGATCGCTTTGCCGTCAAAGGCGCGCCTGAGCGGTTCAAGACAATGAAAGAGATCGCTTTTGCCGCTTACAATCAGGCCATTCCCGGTCTGGAACCGGGGCTGGAGGCTGTAAGCTACTATGACCCGCCGAATATGACTTATCCTTTCGGGGCCTATATCTGCGTTATGGAGATCGACGTGGACACCGGTGAATGGGATGTTCGGAAGTTCTATGCTCTGGATGATTGCGGCACCCGGATCAACCCGATGATTATTGAAGGGCAGGTCCATGGTGGCGTGACCGAGGCGCTGGCCATCGCGATGGGTCAGGAAATCGCCTATGATGAGATGGGCAATGTGAAGACCGGCACGCTGATGGATTTCTTTATTCCTACCGCGTGGGAAACGCCGAACTACACCACGGACCACACGGTGACGCCTTCGCCGCATCATCCGATTGGTGCAAAGGGCGTAGGAGAAAGCCCGAATGTGGGTGGCGTGCCTGCGTTTTCAAACGCGGTGCATGATGCGTTCCGACCCTTTGGGCTGGTGCAGAGCCACATGCCGCATGACCACTGGCGCATTTGGAAGATCGCCAACGGGTTGGGGATGCACGGGTAATCGGTTTCGAACCGGCTGTCGCCGGTCCGACCGAACGGAGGGGGTTCTACCCCCTCCGAATCTCCCCCGAGGTATTTTTGGCCAGATGAAGATTGGATCCTGGTTTTGACTTTGAATGACGTGCAGAACGGATTGGCCGCGCAGGGCTATGTTGCCGACGACCGGTTGGCGATGGCGCTGCATTTGGCGCAGCAATTGGGGCGGCCTTTGCTGTTGGAAGGGCCCGCAGGCGTGGGCAAAACTGAAGTTGCCAAAGCAATGGCGGCATGGCGAGATACCCGATTGATCCGGTTGCAGTGCTATGAGGGGCTGGATGCCAGTCACGCCATCTATGAATGGAATTACCAACGTCAATTGCTGGCCATTCGCGCGAGCGAAGCGCAGGGTGGAATTGTCGAAGCGCAGCTGTTTTCTGATGATTATCTACTGAAACGGCCTTTGTTAGAGGCTATTTCTGAGGAGAAACCCCCAGTTCTTCTGATTGACGAGATTGATCGTGCGGATGAGGAGTTCGAAGCTTATCTTCTGGAAATTCTCTCTGATTTTCAGATCACGATTCCGGAACTGGGCACTGTGAAGGCGCAGGTCACGCCTATTGTGATCCTGACCGCTAATGGGACGCGTGATTTGTCAGACGCTTTGCGCAGACGGTGCTTGTATAGTTTCCTTGCCTATCCATCGAAGGAAACCGAAATGGCTATCTTGCGGTCTCGTTTGCCTCACATAGAAGGAATTCTGGCGCGTCAGATCATCGGGGTCGTCCAGGCGTTGCGGAAAGAAGACTTTGAGAAATCACCAGGTATTGCCGAAATGCTGGACTGGGCTGCTGCTCTGTCCGGGTTGGGGGTGAATGATTTGGCCAAGTCACCGGATGAAGTGCAGGCAACATTGGTTTGCTTGCTAAAGACCGCCGCTGATTACGACGCGGCCCCACCCGAGGTGATGGATCGCTTGATCGGAAAGGTGGCGTAATGCAGGTCACGCGCTTCCCTTCCCGAGCTAATGGTCTCGCGGATCGTATGTCCGGGTTCATCGGTTATCTGCGAATGAATGGCCTGCGTGTGGGGCCGAGTGAAACCGGGGATGCGCTGGCCGCTTTGTCCAATATCGATGCAACGAATGCCGACCAGGTCCGGCAGGCGATGTGCGCGGTGTTGACCGGTGATGCGGATGATTGGCGCCGTTTTGATGAGCTATTCGACGCCTATTGGTTCAATCTGGGCAAGCAGCGTGCGGGAACGGTGAAAAACAAACATGTGCGGGTGCAATCCGCGAAACCGATGATCTGGCAGTCCAAGAGCGAGGCGGAGGATGAAACACAGTCGCATTCGCCTCAGGAAGCCACCACTCCGGACCATGGCGACGGAGAGGCTGAGGGGATGGACGGGAAGTTGATCGCGACTCGGACTGCCAACATGTCGCGCCGGGATTTGCGTGAACTGGTGGATGAAGAGACTCTAAAACAGGCCGAAATGGCAGCTCTGGCCTTGGCCCACGCCATAAGGGATCGTCGTTCGCGTCGCCGCAAAAGAGCGTTGAGAGGATCAGTTTTGGACATGCGCCGAATTCAGCGCGCCAGCTTGGCGCGTGGTGGCGAGCCTTTGGATCTGTATCGCCGTGCGCGGCCGCCACGCCCGATGCGGATTGTGGCGCTGTGCGACGTGAGTGGATCGATGACCGTGTATTCACGCGTGTTTCTGGCTTTTCTAAAAGGGCTGATCGGTGGCGAGACTGAGGCGGACGCCTATCTGTTCCATACACGTTTGATGCGGGTTACCGATGCACTGCGCGATCACGATACGCTTCGGGCGGCAGGGCGATTGTCGCTGATGGCTGAAGGATTCGGGGGCGGTACCGATATATCGGGCAGTCTCGAGAGGTTTCTGGTCGGTTACGGCGCGCAAGCATTGAACGGGCGGACTGTCGTTCTGGTTCTTTCGGACGGATATTGCAGTTCTGATCCGCGAGCTCTGGGCGATGTATTGGCGCGCATAAAGCGCAAAGCACGGCGGATTGTCTGGTTGAATCCGCTAAAAGGCTGGAAAGACTATCAGCCGATTGCAGCGGGGATGCGAGCGGCAGAACCCTATCTGGACGCCCATTTGCCGGCCAACACACTCGATGCTTTGGCGGCGCTGGAGCCGCAATTCCGGAAGCTGTGAAAGGAGTCCAACATGGCAAATTTCGACATATTCGACACCATCGAACGGCTGCGCGAGAGTGGGGAGGCCTTTTGTGTGGCGACGGTTCTGCGTACAGCGGATGCGACCTCGGCCAAGGCCGGTGGCAAGGCGGCAATCACGCGAGACGGCCAGATTCTGGGGCATCTTGGCGGGGCGTGTGTGCAGCGCGCGGTTCGAACGTCGGCGCAGCGGGCGCTGACCTGCGGTGCGCCTCAGCTGATCTGCGTCAAACCTTCGGAAAAGGTGGTAACCATGACAGACCCGGATGGCGTGCAAACCTTCAAGAGCGGCTGCCCGTCTGGTGGCACCGTCGATCTGCTGGTCGAGCCCTATCAACATGCGCCCCGGCTGGTAATCTTCGGCGACGGGGTAATCGCAGAGGCTCTGGCGGCGCATGGGTTGCTTGCAGGGTTTCGTACGATGGTCGAGGCCGGAGTCGAGGCCGGAAAGGACTGTACGCGGTTCGCTTTGGACCAAGTCGATACTCTGGGCGTGGAACAGCGCGACTTTGTTGTTGTAGCTGCGCAAGGACGCAATGACGGGGTTGCCTTGAAGGCAGCCTTGGGGACCGAGGCGGCGCGCGTGGCGATGGTGGCCAGCCGCCGCAAGGCTGACACTCTGACTGCGAAGCTGATTACGCAGGGTATGGATCCAGTGAAGGTCGCCCGCCTGAAATCTCCGGCGGGGCTGAACATCAATGCCATTGACCCACATGAGATTGCCCTGTCGATCCTGGCCGAGATCGTGATGTGGCGAAACAGTGACAAATCGACAGAGGTTTCTCATGATGAAAAACTTGCTTGAACGCTTGCGCCGCAAATGGCCTGTGCGACCAGAACAAACCACTAAAGAGGCCACGGAGGTCGCTTTGCGTGTGTTTCCAAGATGTTGTTGAATAAAGGAAAGACCTGAATGGAACTGACTGACGAAATTCGTATTTCTGCACCTCGTGACGTGGTTTATCGCGCGTTGAATGATCCGGAAGTGTTGAAGGACTGCATCCCCGGCTGTGAAGAGCTCACGCAGAATTCACCTACTGAGCTTGAGGCCAAGGTGGTGCTGAAAATCGGTCCGGTTAAAGCCCGCTTTTCGGGTGAGGTTACGCTGGATACGACAAATGCACCGGATAGGTTCTCATTGACTGGTGAAGGAAAGGGCGGAGCAGCAGGCTTTGCCAAAGGCGGGGCCGAGGTAACGCTGACCGAAGACGGGGACGAAACGGTTCTGACCTATACGGCCAAGGTCGACGTCGGCGGCAAGATCGCTCAGCTTGGCAGTCGGTTGATTGCAGGAACTGCCAAGAAACTGTCAGGCAAGTTCTTTACCAGCTTTGGTGAGATCGTGTCTGAGCAATCGGTGTCCTGAACGTCGTAGTATGTGAGCTTTGATCAGTACTCTGCAAACGTTGCCGGTTTCCGGTACGCGAAGCTACCAAGGTGAAAGCGCCGTCAAGCGTTACTTGGACGCCTACCCACCGCCTGTACCAAAGTGTCCCGGCTCCAAATCCCCATTGATCGGTGCTGCCGATTGCCGAGGTTCGGATCGTGAAGATCAAACTCGGGTGCGTCTGATGTCTCGTGGATTAGATACAATGGCATCGGGAAATTGAACGGTTCAATCATAGGATTGAACCGTTGATACCCGCCATTCTTTTTGAGGTCCTGATTGTGCCGAACATGATCAATCGAAGTAAGAAGATAGGGAATATCAGCCTCAATGAAGTTCCTGAAGAATGCCCATTTTGCTTCGTGTTTCAGATGGAATAAGCAGTCGCGGCACATCATCAGGTCAGCTTTGGGCAGCGGGTCTGAACATATATCCAGTACGGAGAACGATACATTTTCAGAAGTAAACTCTTCTGCAACGGGGTTTATGACCGAACTTGAGATATCTGCTCCGTGATAGGCCACAAGCGTTGACAGGTCCACCGCCTGCATCCACGTCCAGTCGCCGCAGGGGGCATCAAGAAACCTACGGACTTCGAGTTTTTCGAAAATACTGGGCAAAGCGTCGCGAAGCCTAGTTGTGGCGGCCAAGGTCGATCCGCGACCTGACCGAGGCGCTCTTCCTCTTTTCCCCGACCAGTCAATATTTTCGAAAGCTACCTTCAGATCTTTGCGCATCGGTTTTGCCCTGTTGAACAATTCGCAAACTAATCTCTGGTGCCAGTGATCACCAGATGGATTTCTGTGTTCGGGGAAATACCTGCCAGATTTTTCATCTGCGGGTACCACAAGGTGCAATAGACGGTTTCCGGTACAAATCGCCTACGTCAACATGTTGAATCTATTTATGTTTTGTAAGGGGATTTGGTGCCCAGGAGAGGACTCGAACCTCCACGTCCATACGGACACTAGCACCTGAAGCTAGCGCGTCTACCAATTCCGCCACCTGGGCAGGTGTCGTGGAGGGGCGTTTAAGCCTAGTGGCCGGGGGCGTCAACCGGATTCGAATAGATTTTTTAAAGTTTTTTGAATTCGGTTTTCGACCGGTGGTTTTGACCCAGGAGTTTCAATGTCGTCGCGGCGAATTAGCGCCTTGTTTGACTGGGCTGCGGGCGTTAGTTCTAGGGCGCAATTTCTCAGCAGGAGCCCTCTCATGTCGAAACTGGTGACGATTTATGGCGGATCGGGATTTGTCGGTCGCTACATCGCGCGGCGCATGGCAAGTGAGGGCTGGCGTGTACGGGTTGCGGTGCGACGTCCGAACGAGGCAATGTTCGTGAAACCCTACGGTGTTGTGGGGCAGGTTGAACCGGTACTGTGCAATATTCGGGATGATGCTTCGGTCGCATTGGCGATGCATAGCGCGGATGTCGTGATCAACTGCGTGGGCGTGCTGAACGCGTTGGGTAAAAACGGTTTTGATACCGTGCAGGCCGAAGGAGCTGAACGCATCGCGCGTTTGGCCGCCGAGCAGGGTATTGAACGAATGGTTCAAATCTCGGCCATTGGTGCTGATGCGGGTGCCGCCAGCGATTATTCTCAAACCAAAGCACAAGGCGAAGCGGGTGTTCTGAAACATATGCCCAGCGCGGTGATCCTGCGCCCCTCAGTAATCTTTGGAACCGAAGATCAGTTTTTCAACCGTTTCGCCGGCATGACTCGCATGGGGCCGTTCCTGCCTCTGGTTGGGGCCGACACCAAATTCCAGCCGGTCTTCGTGGATGATGTGGCCCAGGCGGCCGTCAAAGGCGCTTTGGGTCAGGCCGAGCCTGGTGTGTATGAGCTGGGTGGGCCCGAGGTGAAGACCTTTCGCGCACTTATGCAGCAGATGCTTGAGGTCATTCACCGTCGCCGCGTCATCATCGGTATGCCGTTTTTTGCTGCCCGGATCATGGCGGGAATGTTGGACATCGCAAAATTCGTCAGCTTCCAGCTGTTCCCGAACAACATTTTGACCCGGGATCAGCTCAAGAACCTGCGGCACGACAATGTCGTATCGGACGGGGCCAAGTCATTTGCTGATCTTGGGATCGCGCCAACAACGCTGGACTCCGTGCTGCCGGAATATCTGTGGAAATTCCGGCCCTCGGGTCAGTATGATGACATTCAGAACTCGGCCAAGAACCTGCGTATCTGATCAGCTGTAGGCCATAAACAGCAGGATCGCGCCGAGAATGACGCGGTAGATGACATAGGGTGTAAAGCTGACACTGCGCAGAAGTCGCATCATCAGGCTGAGTGCCAAAAGGGCCGAGAGAAAAGCAAACACCGCTGCAATGGCCCCATCCCGGGCCAATTGCATATCGGCGTCGCGCACAACATCCAGTGCCAGCAAAGTGCCCGACGCCAGAATCGTCGGGATCGACATCAGCATGGCAATCCGTGCGCCGTCTTCTCGGGTATAGCCCAATTGACGGGCTCCTGTGATGGTAATCCCGGATCTGGATGTACCGGGAATCAGCGCAAGAACCTGCCACAACCCCATTATGAACGCGTCACGTATTCCCCAATCGGCGGCTTCCTTGGTTTCGGGGCCTTTCTGATCCATCCAGTACAGAAGCAGCCCAAAGCCCAGCATTGTCCAGCCGATCACGGTGATTGATCGCATGGCATC
The DNA here is from genome assembly GCF_947497005.1 of uncultured Ruegeria sp. Taxonomy (GTDB): domain Bacteria; phylum Pseudomonadota; class Alphaproteobacteria; order Rhodobacterales; family Rhodobacteraceae; genus Ruegeria. The sequence continues at coordinate 13,931 of NZ_CANMFF010000030.1, forward strand.
GCTCAGTCCGGTTAAATGCAAAATAAAGCCCGCGATCACAGTTGGGATCGTTGCAATGATCAGCCCCAGAGCGAGACGGGACTGAGGTGTGTCCGTCCGCCCGGTCAGAGCGCCAGGCAGCCCAGCAAGGGCTTGCTTCACGTCCGACCAGAAATAAAGAATAACGGCGCCGAGCGTGCCCACATGCACCGCAACGTCTATGGCCTGACCCTGATCTTGCAAGCCCGTCAGGCTAGGTAAAAGGATCAGGTGACCTGATGAAGATATGGGCAAAAACTCAGTGATTCCCTGAATGATTGCTACGAGAATCAGGTGGAAAAAACTCATCTGCCCTGCCGTGCTGCCGCCACGTGTCTTTGAGGTTTATGGGTATAAGGGCGGTAAAAAAAAGGAAAGCACGCATATAGGTCCGAATCGGAACTAAAACTTCGGGTTTTTACCTAATTTTTCCAATGGAACGACACGTTTTCTAAAAGTAGGTCAGTATATTTGACTTTTCATTCAGATACTCATCCCGTAAAGAAACCAGACTAAGCCAATTCATGGAGTCTGACCCGTGGCCAAGCAACCGATGCTGAAATTTGTGCAGATCGACCGCGTCATGCCGGAAAAGCGTGCCGCCGATGACCGCAAGGACGACTTTGACGAGATCTATTCCGAGTACGCCGCTAAAAAAGCGGCCGAGCAGGCGAGTCGTTGCAGCCAGTGTGGGGTACCATATTGTCAGTCACATTGCCCGCTGCACAATAACATCCCCGACTGGTTGCGACTGACTGCGACCGGCCGTCTGGAAGAGGCCTATCAGACAAGTCAGGCAACCAATACTTTCCCCGAGATTTGTGGGCGCATCTGTCCGCAGGACCGCCTGTGTGAAGGCAACTGCGTGATTGAACAATCGGGCCATGGAACGGTCACCATCGGTACCATTGAAAAATACATCACCGACACAGCATGGGATAAAGGTTGGGTAAAGCCAGTGATCCCGGCGGCAGAGCGCGGTGAAAGTGTGGGTATCATTGGTGGAGGACCTGGTGGACTGGCTGCAGCGGACATGCTGCGCCAAGCGGGTATCCAAGTCACCGTCTACGACCGTTATGACCGTGCGGGCGGCCTGCTTATGTACGGTATTCCGGGCTTCAAGCTGGAAAAAGACATCGTCCAGCGCCGCAATGATCTGCTGGCCGACGGTGGGGTCGAGTTTGTTCTGAACTGCGACGTGGATGCGGCCAAGTTCGAAGAAATCCGGGCCAAGCATGATGCCGTCATCATTGCGACCGGCGTTTACAAGTCGCGTGACTTGTCCATGCCGGGCAGTGGTCTTGCGGGTATCGAAAAAGCAATCGACTTCCTGACCGCTTCAAACCGGAAAAGTTTTGGCGACGAGGTCGAGGATTTCGACAATGGTCGCCTGAATGCGGCAGGCAAAAAAGTCGTTGTGATTGGCGGTGGTGACACCGCGATGGACTGTGTTCGCACATCGATCCGTCAGGGTGCAACTTCGGTCAAATGCCTGTATCGCCGGGACCGGGCGAACATGCCGGGCTCGCAGCGTGAAACGCAGAACGCCGAGGAAGAAGGCGTGATCTTTGAATGGCTCAGCGCGCCCAAAGGCTTCACGGGCGATGACACGGTTTCGGGTGTGATGGTGCAGAAGATGCGGCTGGGGCAGCCTGATGCCACGGGTCGTCAGGCCCCCGAAGTAATCGAAGGCGCGGATTATGTCGAAGACGCCGATCTGGTGATCAAGGCGCTGGGATTCGAGCCTGAAGATCTGCCCACACTGTTCGGCCAACCCGACCTGCCGGTCACCCGCTGGGGCACCGTCAAGGCGGCATTCCAAACCGGCGAGACCGAGATGGACGGCATCTATGCCATTGGTGACATAGTACGTGGTGCCTCTCTGGTGGTTTGGGCAATCCGTGATGGGCGCGACTGCGCCGACGCGATCATCGACCGCTTTAACACAAAAGCTGCCGTTGCAGCCGAGTAATCCCAGCGATCAGGAGGGTCCGAAATGCCTGAATTGCAAGGCCAATGCATGTGTGGCGAGGTCACAGTAACCGCAACTCCGGCGCGGGATGCGCTGGGGGCGTGCCATTGCGACCAGTGTCGCCGCTGGACCAGCTCGATGTTAGTGACCTTTCAGGCCGAAGAAGGGTACGCAGCGCTTGGCCCGGTCAAAACCTATACGTCTTCCGACTGGGCTGAGCGTGCCTTTTGTGCCGATTGTGGTTCGGCACTTTGGTATCGGATCACCCTTCCGGGCGAGATGCACGGCCAGACACAAATGGCGGCAGGTCTGTTTGATAATGCCGCAGGCAACCCGCTGAAACTTGAACTTTACATCGACAAAAAGCCCGAGGGGTACGCGTTCGCAGGCGAACGTCGGCAGATGACCAAAGCCGAGGTCGAAGCCATGTATGCCCAGCCGGAACAAGGAGACAGCCAATGACCAAATATGATGCCGATTGGGTGCGGGCCGAAGAAGCCAAGCGCACATGGATGGCCGAAAACGGTCTCTATTCCAAGGAAGAAGAGCATTCTTCTTGTGGCGTAGGCCTTGTTGTGTCCGTGGACGGCAAAGCGTCGCGCAAGGTTGTCGACGCGGGTATCGACGCGCTCAAGGCGATCTGGCACCGCGGCGCTGTCGATGCTGATGGCAAAACCGGCGATGGCGCGGGGATCCACGTGCAGATTCCGGTGCCATTCTTCTATGACCAGATTCGCCGCACAGGCCACGAGCCCAAGTTGGATGAGCTGATCGCGGTTGGTCAGGTCTTCCTGCCGCGCACCGATTTTGGTGCGCAGGAACAGTGCCGGACCATCGTGGAAACCGAAGTTCTGCGCATGGGCTACTACATCTATGGCTGGCGTCATGTGCCGGTCGACGTTACCTGCCTGGGTGAAAAAGCCAACGCCACCCGCCCCGAGATTGAGCAGATCCTGATCTCGAATTCCAAAGGCGTGGATGAAGAAACCTTCGAGCGTGAGCTCTATGTCATCCGCCGCCGCATTGAAAAAGCGGCCGCAGCGGCTGGTATTTCCGGGCTGTATCTGGCGTCGCTCAGCTGCCGTTCGATCATTTACAAGGGTATGATGCTGGCTGAACAGGTGGCGGTTTTCTATCCCGACCTGATGGACGAACGCTTTGAATCAGCGTTTGCAATTTATCACCAGCGCTATTCAACCAACACCTTCCCACAATGGTGGCTGGCCCAGCCGTTCCGCATGTTGGCTCATAACGGTGAGATCAATACACTGAGGGGCAACATCAACTGGATGAAGAGCCATGAAATCCGCATGGCCAGTGGCACCTTTGGCGACTATGCCGAAGACATTAAACCTATCATCGCTGGCGGATCGTCGGATTCCGCTGCATTGGACTCGGTTTTTGAAGTTCTGGTGCGTGCAGGCCGGTCTGCCCCGATGGCGAAAACCATGCTGGTGCCGGAAAGCTGGTCCAAGCAGGCAGTTGAGCTGCCACAGGCCTGGCGTGACATGTATTCCTATTGCAACTCGGTGATGGAGCCTTGGGATGGCCCGGCTGCGTTGGCCATGACCGATGGCCGCTGGGTTTGCGCCGGTCTGGATCGGAACGGATTGCGCCCAATGCGCTATGTGGTGACAGGCGATGGTTTGGTTATCGCGGGCTCTGAGGCCGGAATGGTTCCGATCGACGAGGCGAGCGTGACCGAAAAGGGCGCGCTGGGTCCGGGCCAGATGCTGGCCGTCGACATGAAAAAGGGCAAGCTGTTCCGCGATACCCAGATCAAGAACAAACTGGCCCGCGCCCTTCCTTTTGGTGAATGGGTCGGCAAGATCAACGATCTGGACAAAACGCTCGCTGGCGTGACCGAAACGTCCATCTTCTCGAGTGAAGAGCTGCGCAAGCGTCAGATCGCTGCGGGCTATTCGGTTGAAGAGCTGGAGCAAATCCTGGCTCCGATGGCAGAAGACGGTAAAGAAGCCCTGGCATCCATGGGCGATGACACGCCGTCGGCGGTTCTGTCCAAGCAATACCGCCCGCTCAGCCATTTCTTCCGCCAGAACTTCAGCCAGGTTACCAACCCTCCGATCGACAGCCTGCGTGAATACCGTGTGATGTCGCTGAAAACGCGGTTTGCCAACCTCAAGAATGTGTTGGATGAAGACAGCAGCCAAACCGAGATCGTGGTTTTGGAAAGCCCCTTTGTCGGTAATGCGCAATGGGACAAGCTGGTTGAAAACTTCGATGCTCCGCTGGCTGAAATTGATTGTAGTTTTGAACCCGGTCGGGGCGCTCTTAGCGCCGCTTTGGCCCGTGTTAGAGCCGAAGCAGAAGAAGCTGTACGCTCGGGTGCCGGACATCTTGTGCTGACGGACATGCACTCGGGCGAAGGCCGTGTCGCAATGCCAATGATTCTGGCAACCAGCGCCGTGCATTCGCACCTGACACGTCAGGGATTGCGCACTTTCTGTTCGCTGAACGTGCGGTCGGCGGAGTGTGTTGATCCGCATTACTTCGCTGTGTTGATCGGCTGCGGTGCGACCGTTGTGAACGCCTATCTGGCAGAAGATTCGCTGGCAGATCGCATTGATCGTGGGCTGTTGGACGGCACGCTGACCGAGAACGTCGCCCGCTTCCGCGAAGCCATCGACCAGGGCCTGCTGAAGATCATGGCCAAGATGGGCATTTCAGTGATCTCGTCCTATCGCGGTGGCCTTAATTTTGAGGCCGTTGGCCTCAGCCGCGCCATGGTGGCCGAATATTTCCCGGGCATGACCAGCCGTATTTCCGGTATCGGCGTCACGGGTATTCAGTCAAAGGCTGAAGAAATCCACGCCAAAGGCTGGAATAGCGGTCTGGATGTTCTTCCCATCGGTGGTTTCTACAAGGCGCGGAAATCAGGTGAGACCCACGCGTGGGAAGCCACGTCCATGCACATGATGCAGATGGCCTGCAACAAGGCGTCCTATGAGCTATGGAAGCAGTATTCGGCCAAGATGCAGTCGAACCCGCCGATCCATCTGCGTGATCTGATGGACTTCAAACCGCTGGGCAAGCCGGTTCCGATTGAAGAAGTCGAGTCGATCACCTCGATCCGCAAACGCTTTGTCACGCCGGGTATGAGCTTGGGTGCGCTGTCACCCGAGGCGCATAAGACGCTGAACGTGGCGATGAACCGGATCGGCGCAAAGTCGGACTCGGGCGAGGGTGGCGAAGACCCGGCACATTTCGTGCCGGAACCCAATGGCGACAACCCATCGGCCAAGATCAAGCAGGTGGCCTCGGGCCGGTTCGGTGTGACTGCTGAATACCTGAACCAGTGCGAAGAGTTGGAAATCAAGGTCGCCCAGGGTGCGAAACCCGGTGAGGGTGGACAGTTGCCAGGCATGAAGGTCACCGACCTGATTGCGCGTCTGCGGCACTCGACCAAAGGCGTGACCTTGATCTCGCCGCCGCCGCATCACGACATCTACTCGATCGAGGATCTGGCGCAGCTGATCTATGACCTCAAGCAGATCAACCCACGCTGCAAGGTGACGGTGAAACTGGTGGCGTCCTCGGGCGTTGGCACGATTGCGGCCGGTGTGGCCAAGGCAAAGGCTGATGTGATCCTGATTTCGGGGCACAATGGCGGCACAGGTGCTTCGCCCGCGACCAGCATCAAATATGCCGGTCTGCCGTGGGAGATGGGGCTGACCGAGGCGCATCAGGTTCTGGCGATGAACAACCTGCGCGACCGTGTTACCCTTCGGACTGACGGCGGTCTGCGCACCGGGCGCGACATTGTCATGGCCGCGATGATGGGGGCCGAAGAATACGGTATCGGCACCGCCGCGCTGATCGCGATGGGCTGTATCATGGTGCGTCAGTGCCAGTCGAACACCTGCCCGGTTGGCGTCTGTACACAGGACGAGAGCCTGCGCGCGAAGTTCACCGGAAATGCGGATAAGGTGGTGAACCTGATTACCTTCTACGCGCAGGAAGTGCGTGAGCTGCTGGCCAGCCTCGGGGCGCGATCGATTGACGACATCATCGGCCGGGCGGACCTGCTGGCTCAGGTCAGCCGTGGTTCGGCGCATCTGGACGATCTGGATCTCAACCCGCTGCTGATCACCGTCGATGGCTCGGCCAATATTGTCTACAACCGTGACAAAGATCGCAACGCGGTACCTGATACTCTGGATGCCGAGATCGTGCGGGATGCAGCAAGATTCCTGAAGGACGGCGAGAAAATGCAGCTGTCTTATGCGGTGCAGAATACGCACCGGACTGTGGGAACCCGTGTTTCCAGTCATATTGTTCAGAACTTTGGTATGCGGAACACGTTTCAGGACGACCATCTGCACGTGAAATTGCAGGGCTCGGCCGGTCAGTCTCTCGGTGCTTTCGCAGCTCCGGGTCTGAAGCTGGAAGTGTCAGGCGATGCAAACGACTATGTCGGTAAAGGTCTTTCTGGTGGCATGATTGTAGTACGCCCGCCGCAAGTCAGCCCGCTGAAGGCGGATGAAAACACGATTATCGGTAACACGGTCCTGTACGGCGCAACGGATGGCCATCTGTTTGCGGCTGGCCGTGCGGGTGAGCGGTTTGCTGTGCGAAACTCGGGTGCCAAAGTTGTGGTCGAAGGCTGCGGCTCGAACGGATGTGAATACATGACCGGCGGTCTGGCCGTTATCCTTGGTGAGATTGGCGCCAATTTCGGTGCAGGCATGACCGGTGGCATGGCTTATCTGTATGATCCAGAAGGCAAGGCCGAAGCGCTGATGAACAAGGAAACGCTTGTGACCTGTCCGGTCACTGTCGACCATTGGGTGGATCAACTGAAATCCATGATCACACGCCACGCCGAGGAGACTTACAGTCGCAAAGCCGCGGATATTCTGCAGCACTGGGACGTGGAAAAAAGCAACTTCCTGCAGGTTTGCCCCAATGAAATGCTGAACAAGCTGAGCCATCCGCTGACCGAGGAAGCCACGGCAGTTCCGGCGGAATAAGTCGGATTTCACCGAAAAACAGGGCCTCGCGTGTCATTTGCACCACGCGGGGCCCTGTTTGTTTACATTGATTGTGTGTGTTTCTTGCCTGCTCTTCTTAATTTCGCCAAGCTTTGTTCACGTTCTGGTGATAACCATGGGCTGTTTCGGTTTTTGATGGTGAGAAAATAGGTGCAGCAGGATGCCAACGACATATCGTGACCAGTTTTACACCTTTGACCCTGCAAACCCTCCGCCCTTGGGAACAGCCATCACGGTCACCAGTCTGGATCTGACAGATGTGGATGATGACGGTGAAATTGACGCGCCCAGTGGAGATACGGTCAACGGCCAGGATGTCACGAATTCCTGGCCCGGAGACACTGTAACAGTCAACGTGTCTGGCGTTGGGAATGTTACCTATGTAGGAACAACATTTTACTTGGCTGACGGATCTCGGGTTTTCACCCCGACGGACGGGCAGGTGTTGCAGCCAGGAACACTCGTATCAACCACGTTTGTTAATACGCAAGGCCCGCTGCCGGTCGGAAGCCTTGGCCCTCCCTGTTTCACATCTGGAACTATGATCGCGACGCCCGAAGGCGAATGCGCGGTGGAAGATCTGAAAGCTGGCGACATGGTCATAACAGTGGACCGCGGGCCGCAGCCTTTGATCTGGGTCGGGCGCACAATGGTTGCCGCGGAAGGTAAACTGGCCCCAATCCGGTTGGACGCTGGTGTGTTTGGTCTGGATCGCCCTTTGCTGGTATCACCTCAGCATCGGATGCTGGTTGAAGACTGGCAGGCGTCATACCTGTTCGGCCATACCGAAGCGCTGGTTCCCGCACACACCCTGGTCAATGGCGACACGGTAACACGGGTCGAAGGCGGTGAAATCGAGTATTTCCACCTCTTGTTCAAGCAACATGAGATCGTCTTCGCCAATGGAGCGAAAAGCGAAAGTTACTATCCGGGGCATGCGTTGTCGGCCTCGGATCGCGAGACACAATGCGAAGTGTTGCATTTGTTTCCTGAACTGGCCGGGCTTGACCCGATGTCGCTGGAAACTGCGCGTCCCGTTGTTCATCCGCGCGAGGCACGTGCTTTCGCGATTTAGGCCGTTTCAAACCGGAACCCTGCGTCGTATAGCTGAGACATGGCGAAGAAAGCAGCCCGCAAATCAGGCGGCAAAAAAAGCAAGGCATCCAGAAAGAAAACACCATTGGCGCGGCAGTTTCGCCGCTGGATGACGCGCGCTGGCCTGACGGTTGTGGGTCTCGTGGTTGCTCTGGTCCTGCTGTATTCGGTTTTGAACCCGCCCGTGACCCATACCATCTGGTCCGAATGGCGACGGTTGGGCAGGGTTGAGCGCGAATGGGTGCCGATTGAAGAGATAGCTCCAATCATGGCGCGATCGGTTGTGGCAGCAGAGGATGCAAATTTCTGCCAGCATTGGGGATTTGACGTTGAAGCCATCCGCGACGCGCTTGAGGGCGGCGGCAATCGCGGTGCATCGACCATAACCCAGCAGGTGGTTAAGAACGTGTTCCTTTGGCAAGGGCGCAGCTGGGTGCGCAAGGCAATGGAAACTTCGATCACGCCGGTGATTGAGATATTCTGGAGCAAGCAGCGTATCCTTGAGGTGTACCTGAACGTTGCGGAAACCGGGAATGGCGTTTTTGGGGTCGAAGCAGCCGCGCAGCAATACTTCAACACCAGCGCGTCAAAGCTGACGTCGGTTCAGGCGGCGCGAATTGCCGCAATTTTGCCTTCGCCGCGCAACCGATCAGTCACGGATCCGACCTCGCGTACACGCAGACGAGCGGCTTCTATTCTGGATGGGGCGGCCACCATCCGCGCAGATGGTCGCGCAGATTGTTTCGAGGATTGAAACCCGCCGCCCTCAAAGGCTAAATCTGTTGGGTACTCACTGGTTCGATTGGAAGCCCATGGCGCGTTTGTTTCACGTTCCCCTCTCACCGTATTGTCGCAAGGTCCGTCTGTCATTGGCGGAAAAGAAGATCGAGGTTGAGCTGGTCGAAGAGCGATATTGGGAACAGGATCCGGATTTTTTGCGTCGCAATCCGGCGGGAAAAGTTCCAGTGCTGCGCCTGGACGGGCAGATTATGTCAGAAAGCGCGGCGATCTGCGAATATATTGAGGAAACCCGTCCTGAACCCTCTTTGATGCCGAAAACCCCCGAAGCCCGGTTTGAAGTGCGGCGGCTTGTGGGATGGTTTGATGATAAGTTCCATCACGATGTGACATCGAAACTGGTGTATGAGCGGGTGAATAAAAAGGTGACGGGTCAGGGGTACCCGGACAGCAAGAATGTCAAACAGGGCGCCAGAGCGATCAAATACCACCTGGACTACATGGCATGGTTACTGGATCAACGCCGGTGGTTGGCAGGGGATCAAATGACATTGGCTGATTTCGCGGCCGCAGCGCATCTGTCTTCGCTGGATTACATTTCAGATGTGGATTGGAACCGCAGTCAGGTGGTCAAGGACTGGTACGCGAAGATCAAGTCGCGCCCGGCCTTCCGGTCGATACTGGCGGATCAGGTGCCCGGGTTCCGGCCACCGCCCCACTACGCTGATTTGGATTTCTGATAGGGTGCACAGAGGGGGGCTGTCTGCCCCCATCGCGCCAAGTCACGATTCCCCCCGAAGGTATTTTTGGCCAGATGAAGAACGGATCGGATTTGAAGGAATTGCTGGTGCAACGGGCCTTGGCAGAAGGGTTTGTTGCATGCCGCGTGTGCCGTCCGTGGGATGTTCCGCAGGTACCCGAGCGATTGGAGGCGTTTTTGGACGCTGGGTATCACGGCCAAATGCGCTGGATGGCTGAGCGGACACATTGGCGTGGCGATCCTGCCGCTTTGTGGCCCGAGGCGAGATCGGTGATCATGTTGGCCGAGAGTTACACGCCGGAACGCGACCCGACAGAAATCCTGAACCGCCCGGACCGAGGCGCGATTTCGGTCTATGCGCAGAACAAGGACTACCATGACCTGGTTAAGAAGCGGCTCAAGCGGTTGGCGAGGTGGTTGATTGGTGAAGCTGGTGGCGAGGTTAAGGTGTTTGTCGATACCGCGCCGGTTCCCGAGAAAGCTTTGGGACACGCCGCTGGACTTGGGTGGCAAGGAAAACACACAAACCTTGTGAGTCGCGATTGGGGAAATTGGGCTTTTATAGGGTCTGTTTTTTCTACGCTGGAATTGCCGGCGGACAAATCTGAGATGGATCATTGCGGGTCGTGCCGTGCCTGTCTGGACATCTGCCCGACCGATGCATTTCCGGCCCCGTACCGGTTGGATGCACGACGGTGCATTTCATATCTGACCATTGAACATAAAGGCCCGGTGGAGCCTGAGCTGCGCAGCAAGTTGGGCAATCGGATCTATGGTTGCGATGATTGCTTGGCGGCCTGTCCATGGAACAAGTTCGCGGTCGCCGCAAGTGACATGCGCTATGCTGCCCGCGAAGACCTGACGGCACCTGCGCTGGAGGAGTTGGCAGTTCTTGACGATGCGGCCTTTCGTGCGAAGTTTTCAGGTTCATCTGTCAAACGTATTGGACGGGATCGGTTCGTGCGCAACGTTCTTTATGCCATCGGAAACTCCGGACAGCCGAAGTTGAAGCCCGTCGCTGAACGTCTGACGGAGGATCCGGATGCAACCGTGGCCGACGCGGCGCGCTGGGCGGTGGAACAACTTTCATAATTGCCGCAAACAGGCTGGACGTGTCGTGCACAATCGCTAAACCATCCGCAGCGAACAGTAAGGAGGACCCGATGACGCTGTCTTTGGGGGTAGATACGGGCGGAACCTATACCGACGCGGTGTTGATCCGGGATGAGAAGGAGGTCATCGCCTCAGCCAAGTCCTTGACCACGCGTGCGGATCTGGCGATTGGTGTGGGCAAGGCGATTTCGGCTGTTCTGGAAGAAGCTCGGGTTGCTCCGGATCAGATATCGATGGCATCTCTGTCGACGACGCTGGCCACGAACGCTCTGGTCGAGGGGCAGGGCGGTCGGGTTGCGTTGATCTATATCGGGTTCAAAGACAGCGATCTTGAAAAACATGGGCTAAAGGATGCCTTGAAAGGTGATCCGGCCCTGGTCATTGGGGGCGGTCATTCCCACTCCGGCGGAGAAACTGCGCCATTGGATGTCGCTGCGTTGGAGGGTTTTTTAGACTCTCATAAGGGTATTTCCGGCTTTGCGATTGCGTCGCAGTTCGCGACCCGAAATCCTGCGCATGAGCTGGAGGCGGCGCGCGTTATCTCGGAAAGAACCGGGGCTCCGGTAACATGTTCGCATCATTTATCGGCAAAGCTGAACGGGCCAAAACGCGCGGTCACTGCCGTGTTGAATGCGCGGCTGATCGGGATGATCGACCGTTTGATCGGACGTGCGCAGGATCAGCTGCGCGCGTTGGGAATCTCAGCCCCCATGATGGTGGTGCGGGGCGATGGGGCGTTGATGAGCGCAGAACAGGCGAGGGAGCGGCCGATTGAGACAATCCTCAGCGGGCCGGCAGCGTCAATTGTCGGCGCGCGCTGGTTGACGGGTGCGGATAACGCGCTGGTGTCCGATATCGGAGGAACGACGACCGATGTGGCGCTGATCCGCGACGGCAAGCCCGCGATTGACCCGGCCGGCGCGCAGGTTGGTGGGTTTCGAACCATGGTCGAGGCCGTGGCGATGCGCACCCATGGTCTGGGTGGGGACAGTCAGGTTCATGTGGTGACCGAAGGGTTGCAGGGTGGTGTGTTTCTGGGGCCGCGTCGTGTCCTGCCGGTGTCGCTGATCGCGACTGAAACGCCAGAGGTTGTGCATGCCGTTCTGGACGAACAATTGCGGGCCACGACAGTGGGCGAGCATGATACGCGTTTCGCCCGCCGCGTGCCCGGTATTCATGCCGAGGGCGTCGGCGCGCGGGAAGAAGTTTTGTTGGAGCGGTTGGGCGATCAGGTTCTGCCCCTTGGCGCGTTGTTACGAACGCGTATGGAGAACGGAGCGCTGTCGCGGTTGGTGGATCGCGGAATCGTTCAGGTCTCGGGCGTGACGCCGTCGGATGCCAGCCACGTTCTGGGGCGGGTGAGTGCTTGGGATACCGAGGCGGCCCGTAAATCATTGCAGCTGGTGGCGCGTAAACGGGTAGGATCAGGCGACATGCTTGCAAGTTCGCCCGAAGCACTGGCGCGGATGATTATTGATCAGTTGACGGAACAAACCAGTTTGACCTTGTTAGAGGCTGCTTTTGGTGAGGAGCAGGATGGTTTCGGCCTGCCGCCACAAGACCTGGCGCGCCATGTGCTGACTCAGCGTGGATTGGCACAACATTGTGGGCTCCTGGCGCTGAGTGCGTCACTGAATGTGGATGTGGTGGGTCTTGGCGCATCGGCGCCCAGCTATTACCCGGCGGTGGGTGAGCGACTGCATTGCCGAATGATCCTGCCGGAACATGCAGGCGTGGCAAATGCGATTGGTGCTGTCGTGGGGCGGCTGACCTTGAGGCGTTCAGGCACGGTCACCTCTCCGACTGAGGGGCGGTATCGTGTGCACCTGGAGGACGGTCCACAGGATTTCGCCGCATCCGATGAAGCTTTGGCCTTGTTGGAACGCGTTCTGAGGTCTGAAGCGGAAGGTGCAGTACGACAAGCCGGTGCGGAAGATATCCGGGTGATCGTGGATCGTGACATCAAAACGGCACGGATCGAAGCCAAGGACGTGTTTGTCGAGGCCATGATCACGGTCGAAGCCAGTGGTAGACCGCGGGTGGCAGTAGACTAGCCCCCCTGAAGGATCAGAGGGGCCGGGCAGGTGGTGCGTTACTCTGCGGCGCTGACGCGCTTGGGCAAGACCCAATCCTGGCGCGGGAAGTGGCAGGTATAGCCGTTCGGGATGCGCTCAAGGTAATCCTGATGCTCTGGCTCGGCCTCCCAGAAGTCGCCGACGGGTTCGACTTCGGTCACAACCTTGCCGGGCCATAGGCCACTGGCGTTCACATCGGCGATGGTATCATCGGCGACCTGTTTCTGAGCGTCGTCAACGAAATAGATCGCCGAGCGATAGCTCATGCCGCGGTCATTGCCCTGACGGTTTGCCGTGGTCGGGTCATGGATCTGGAAGAAGAACTCCAGCAGGTCACGATAACTGATCTTCGACGGGTCGAACAAAATCTCGATCCCTTCGGCGTGGGTGCCGTGGTTGCGATAGGTCGCGTTGGGCACGTCGCCGCCGGTGTAACCGACGCGGGTGCGCGAGACACCCGGCAGTTTTCGGATCAGATCCTGCATACCCCAGAAACAGCCCCCGGCCAGTACAGCGCGTTGTTCGGTCATCAGATATCCTCCACGTGAATCAAATATTCGCCATAGCCTTCGGCTTCCATCTCATCGCGATGGATGAACCTGAGCGAGGCGGAGTTTATGCAGTAACGTAGCCCGCCATGTTCGCGCGGACCATCAGGGAAGACATGCCCCAGATGGCTGTCGCCGTGTTTTGAACGAACCTCGGTCCGGATCATACCATGCGTCGTATCGCGAACTTCTTCCACATGTTCGTGGATGATCGGTTTGGTAAAACTGGGCCAGCCGCAACCGGACTCGTATTTGTGGGTCGAGGCAAAGAGCGGCTCACCTGATACGATATCCACGTAAATGCCCGGCTCCTTGTTGTTCAGGTGTTTTCCGGTGCCCGGACGTTCGGTACCACTGCGCTGAGTGACGTGAAACTCTTCGGGTGAAAGCGCAGCGATGGCCGTGGGGTCTTTGGTAAAGCGAGTCATGGATCCTCCGGCTGAATTATTGTTTTCGCCATTATCTGGGGGCTGCGGGGTGGAAAGCAAAGCGATATTTCAAATCGCTCTCGCAGTCGTGCAAGTGATCTGAACAACAAAGACATGCGTATCAATCTAAAAGGGAGGACAAGTCATGATGAAATTGCTGCTTTTGACTGCCCTGATCTTACTGGGCCGCGCCGTTCAGGCGGCGCCTTTGACCGGTGAGTTCGACTCGATCGACGGAGGCACATTGACCATCGAAGACTGGCGCGGCCAACCTGTGCTGGTGGTCAACACCGCGTCGCATTGTGGATTCACGGGACAATACGCGGCTCTGCAAAAGGTGCATGAGACTTATTCCGGCAAAGGGTTGGTCGTTCTTGCGGTGCCGTCGGATTCATTCAATCAGGAGCTGGAATCGGCAGATGAGGTTAAACAGTTTTGTGAGATGAACTATGGGCTGACCCTACCGATGACGGACATCACTCCGGTGAAAGGCGCAGACGCCCATCCGTTCTACAAAGCCGTTGCCGCCCGGACCGGTTTCACGCCCAAATGGAACTTCAACAAGATCCTGATCGATTCTGAAGGGGAGGTGGTTGCGACCTATGGGTCGAACGTCAAACCCGATTCCCGTAAACTGTTGTCTCAGGTCGAGGCCTTGCTGCCCTGAGCGCCCTGTCGTGAAATCTGAACCGCAAGAATGCCAAGGGTCGTGACGGCGACGCCGACCGCGTCCATCGCACCCAACTTTTCGCCCAGCATGATCGCCGCGATCGTGACCCCGAATACAGGGTTTAAAAAGTGGAAAGTGGCGGCCCGAATGGCTCCGATCCGATCCAATAGCAGGAACCAGATCAATGTGGCCAGCAATCCGGGGAAAAGGGTTGTGTAGATGAACGCCAGCGCCAGCGGAAGTGTCGGGTGAATGTAGATGGTCTCAAAGATCGGAGCGGCCAGAAACAGCGCGGCTGAGCCTACCAGCATCTGCAAGCCGACGACCATCATGAAGTTACCGCCAGACGTCGCACCGCGAACCGCAAGCGTGGCAAAAGTCAAAGCAAGCGCCCCCGCACCGCATAGTGCGACTCCGAACATATCGACGCCCGCGCTGATCCGGCTGCTCATAATAAGGGCGACTCCGGCGAAACCGGCGAACAGACCCAATACACCAAGCGGGCGCAGCTTATCCCCGAACATCAGCCAACCTGCCAGTGCCACCAACAAGGGCATAGTGGATGCGATAATGGCCGCGACCGAAGCCTCGACCGTTTGCATCGCGTAGAAGTTCAGGCCCAAATACAGGGCATTTTGGCAGATTCCGAACAGGATCGTGGCACGCCATTGATTTCGGGTCAGGTTCCAACTTTGCCCCATCGCGCGGGCAATCATGACCCCCAGAGCACCGGAGATCAGAAACCGCAGTGCCAGCGAAAACAGAGGAGAGGCATCCGCCACGATGATCCGCGCCGAGGTAAAGGCAGATGACCAGATCAGGGCAAATGTCAGCCCCATGGCTATGGCGCGCAGATCCATGGAGACCCCCTGTCACGTCGCGCGGACTGTCCCTGATTTTGGGATCGGTCGCAAGCAGTGCGCGTCAAAAAAGACACATGCGTGATGCAAGAAAAGTCTTGCACATGTTTATATTGATTGACTGGCCAATTAAAGATATCGGCGGCAGGACCTGACATATCAAGGGAGGTTTGTCGGTGCTTCTGGAGTACATTCTATCTTTCGGCGTCCTGCTGGCATTGGGCCTGGTCGCTTTCTTCGTCGTGAAATGGTGGAACCTGCGTTGCGTTGGCGTTACACCTGTTCATCTGTTTACGTTTATCGCGATCCTGTTCACATCCGGTCTGGATGTCGGCCTGATCATGTTCCCACTGACGGAATTCGGCGGCTATGCCGATGATCCGGCCTATGCCTTTGCCAACCCGCTGGCGATCGAATTCGGGTTCTGGGGCTTCCTGATCTGGGCGTTCTACTTCCTGACGGCCTTCTACTTCTGCGTGATCGAGCCGCGTGTGAAGTTCTTTGAGATCCCGGTGGTCAAGCTGATCAACAACGTGGTCATCATCGGTACCTGCGCCTTCACCGCCAGCCTGTTTCTGATCTACCTGCCGGGCTATCTGCCCGAGGTCGGAGACGGTGAATCGGTTGTCACAACTTTCTACGTCATCGTGTTTGTGGTCATTCTGGCTGCGGCCTATTCCTCGACCGATCTGAAATACGTGCGTATTCTGTCGGTGGGTTCGACCTTCCTGTTCCTGGCGCTTATCCTCGGCATGTGGGTGGCTGCTGGCATGGGAATGACCGGGTTTGTTGAAACCGGCAGCAATATCAACGCCTATTTCGCCAACTTGCACAAGTTTGTCCTGCCTCTGACCGACTATCACGCTTTCTACCTGTTCTGGTGGTTTGCATGGTCAATCATGATTGGGCAGTTCACTTCGCGCTTTGTGGGCGGGTTGAAGACCTGGCAGCTGCTGGCGGCGTTGTTGATCTTCCCGTCGATTCCGCTGGGGATCTGGTTCACCGTTCTCTACTACTACCATCTGAACGGTATCAGCACCGCAGGCATCACCAACATTGCTATGGTAATCGTGGGCATAACCTTTGTGATCAACTCGTTGGACTCGCTGATCCGTCTGTACACTGACAACCTGAACCTGACGGTCGAACGGTTTGGTAAGGCGGTGTACGTGGCAGGCAATGTTGCATTGTTGTTCATGCTGACCCTGCTGTTCCAAAGCCAATGGCTGCAAATCCAGTGGATCGGGGCCATTGTTGTCGGACTTTATCTGGCCTGCGTGGTCTATATCCTGATCACCAAACGCAATGAGGTGCTGAGCATCGACTCCATGCCTGAAGGTCGGGAAATAGATTTCCGTAAGATCGAAACGGTTCACTGATTTGACCGATGAATAAAGTAAACGGGCGCCCATGCTGGCGCCCGTTTTGTGACAAGGATGCCTTCCGAAATGGAGGAAGTGCGTGCCTTCCAACTCGGCCTTTCGGGTTTGTCTTTGGAACCTGGCTTGGCGCAGGAGAATGAGTGCTAGGAATGATCTGTTATGCGTTTGCTGAACATGTCAGTTTCCGGATCGGAGTAGTCTTTCATCCTTTCAAAGCCGTTCTTTTGCAGCACTCTGGCCGACGCTGCATTCCCTTTTTCGACCCCGCCGATAATCTGGACAGAAGTCCTCGAGTCACGGTACCAATTGATCAAACCGGAAATCAGTTCGGTCGCGTATCCCCGTCCCCATGCGGCTTCGGAAAAAAGATACCCGACATGCACCGTCGCCAAACTCTCCTGCTCCGAAAGTCGGGCCAGGATCAGAAGGCCGATCAGTATTCCTTTGCTGTCGCGGACGGTTAGTAGATCAGATTCCGCCACCCTTTCTTCCAGCCAGTGCTCAATCGCGTTTTCAGAATCCGAGAGCTGCAATGCCTTGGGCAAGTGTTTTAAAACTGCTGGTGTAAGTAGCGGCGAAAATTCTTCGCGAAACTCATGCGTGCCGATTGAAGGCAACGATGATGGGCTCCAAGCCTGAACACTCAGTCTCTTGGTTTCAAACGTGTAAGCGGAGGCCAAAGTTAATTCCTTCCCGTTTTGAAAATAAAAAGTGAGATAGCCCCTCAAAAGCACATGTTTCCGTGATCGTGCCGGGCAAGGCAATCCGATGATAAAATATATGTGGCGTAATCAATGACGCTTCTGCCTGTATTTTCGAGTTTCTGAGTGATCTGGCGGGCCTGATTTGGCGGAAAAAGAAAAAGGGCCCCCAAACGGCGGCCCTCAATCGTTTCAAAATGAACGCTGAAATCAGCCGTTCACGCTGTCTTTCAGTGCTTTCGCAATGGTCATTTTCACAACCTTGTCGGCTTCCTTGGTGAAAGTCTCACCGGTTGCCGGGTTGCGTACCTGACGCTCGGGGCGTTCGCGGCAGTAGATTTTGCCGACGCCGGGCAGGGTCACTGCGCCACCGGCCGAAACTTCGCGGGTGATCAGGCCGGTGATGGCCTCCAGCGCGGAGTTCGCGGATTTCTTGTCGGTTCCCATTTCCTCAGCGAGAGCAGCAACCAGCTGAGTCTTAGTCATAGGCTTTGCCATTTCTTGGTCTCCTTAACGTGCCCGATGTCTTGGGCCTCACCGCGTAACTGTAACGGGATATTGTGGCTAAACACAACGAATAGTAGTGCTGAAACCCCTAAAAATATGGGGAAAACGTTGCTTTTTTGCGTCAGAGGAAGGCTGTTTCGTCGAAGGAACGCAATTTCCGACTGTGCAGACGCTCTAACGGCATGCCGCGCAGGTGCTCCATCGCCTTGATGCCAATGGCCAGATGGCGGCTGACTTGAGTGGTATAGAAGGATGATGCCATGCCTGGCAGCTTCAATTCGCCGTGCAACGGTTTGTCTGAAACACAAAGCAATGTGCCATAGGGAACGCGGAACCGGTAGCCGTTTGCGGCGATAGTTGCGCTTTCCATATCCAATGCAATTGCGCGGGATTGGCTGAGGCGCTGAACCGGGCCGGAGTTATCGCGAAGCTCCCAGTTGCGGTTGTCGACCGATGCGACCGTTCCTGTCCGCATGATCCGTTTTAGCTCGTAACCTTCCAGCTCGGTAACCTCGGCCACGGCACGTTCCAGT
This sequence comes from uncultured Ruegeria sp., assembly GCF_947497005.1. Taxonomy (GTDB): domain Bacteria; phylum Pseudomonadota; class Alphaproteobacteria; order Rhodobacterales; family Rhodobacteraceae; genus Ruegeria. The sequence continues at coordinate 32,343 of NZ_CANMFF010000030.1, forward strand.
GCCACCTGAACTTCGGCCAGAGGTGGAATCGGGACCCAGACCGGCAGGTCGTCATCCAGAACCTTGTCGTCGCGCAGGTAGGCATGGGCAAGCACGAAATCCCCAAGTGCCTGCGTGTTGCGCAGCCCGGCGCAATGGCCAACCATCAGCCAGGCATGAGGGCGCAGAACCGCAATATGGTCCGTGGCGGTTTTCGCATTTGACGGCCCAACGCCAATGTTGACCAAAGTGATACCGGAACCATCTTCACGTTTCAGGTGATAGGTCGGCATTTGCGGCAGTTTCAGCGGCTGCTCGATTTCTGCTTTGGGGTCCGTTATCACGACATTTCCGGTTGAAACGAAACTTGTATACCCGCTGTCGGGGTTCGCCAATTGCTCGCGGGCATAGTTTTCGAATTCCGAGACATAGAACTGATAGTTCGTGAACAGCACATGATTCTGGAAATGACCGGCATCCGTCGCGGTGTAATGGGCGAGTCGTGCAAGCGAATAGTCGACCCGTTGGGCGGTAAACAATGCAAGAGGCCCTGCATCGTTATCGTGATCATGCACCCCATTGACGATATCGTCGTTGGTGGTGGTCAGATCCGGTACGTCAAACACGTCGCGCAGGGTGAAGGCGGCTGCGCCCTGATGCGGCACAACCAGATCGGCGTTGTTGGCCACTGCGAAATGCACCGGAATCGGTGTATCTGACGCCGCAATGGTTATGGGCTGGTCATGGTTCCTGATCAGCAGGGCAATCTGCTGCGTCAGGTAGGATCGGAACAAATCCGGGCGTGTCACGGTTGTCGCATGAACACCGGGTTCAGATACATGGCCAAAGCTCAGACGGCTGTCGACCTGTGCATATGTCGAGGTCTGTATACGAATTTCAGGGTAGTAGGCTCTGTACCGCGCAGCTGGTGCGCCTTCCCGCATGGCTTTGGAAAAGCTGTCGCACAGGAAATCGGTTGCCTGATTGTAAAGCGCTTCCAGCCGTGCGACCGCTGCTGCAGGATCGGTAAACCGCTCTGGCGCTGATGCTTCAGGTGTTATGAGTTTTGTCATGCCAAAGGTTCCAGAAGATCGATTTTTTCAAAGGTGCGCACGTCAACAAGCCCAAGATCCGAGATTCTGAGTTCCGGGATTACGACCAGCGCCAGCAACGAGTGCTGCATATACGCGTTGTTGAGGTGACAACCGCAGTCTTGCATGGCCTGCATCATCTTGTCCGCTTTGGCAGCAACCTCGGCGGCGGGGCTGTCGGACATCAGGCCGGCAATGGGCAATTCGACCAGCGCCAGTTCCTGCCCATCGCGGAGGATGGTGATGCCACCGCCCACTTCGGCCAATCGGTTGGCGGCCAGCGCCATCTGTTCCCGGTTGGTGCCTACAACAATCATGTGGTGACTGTCATGCGCCACGGTCGAGGCCATGGCCATTTTTCCCTGATAGCCAAAGCCTGATACGAACGCGTTGGTCACCCCGCCAGTTGCGCGATGCCGCTCGACCAGTGCGATCTGACACACCTCGCCTTCGCCTTCAACAAGCCCGCCAATGATCGGCAATTCGGCTTTCAAAGCCTTGGTTGGGGCCTGGTTTTCCACTACACCGATCACATTGGCCTGCACCTTGTTGGCCCCGTCCGGGGCTTTGATCTCGAAATCGGTCGACGTCAGTTCGTGTCCCAAATGAATGGTGTTGCGTGCTTTGTCGGGCCAATTCAGATGAGGGCAATCGACGGTGATTGCACCATCTTTTGCAATTACTTTGCCGCGGGCAATCACCATATCAATCGGCAGCTCATTCAGATCCGAGCTGAGGATGATATCTGCCCTCCGCCCCGGCGTGACCGACCCGATTTCGCGTTCTAACCCAAAATGTGTAGCAGTGTTGATTGTCGCCATCTGAAGCGCGATAAGCGGATCACATCCGCAGGCAATGGCGTGACGCACGACGCGGTTCATATGCCCGTCGTTTACCAATGTGCCCGAATGGCAGTCATCGGTGCATAGAATGAAGTTGCGTGGATCCAGACCCTTTTTGGTCACGGCGGTGATCTGGCTTTCCACATCATACCAGGCCGAGCCCAGCCGCATCATCGACCGCATGCCTTGCCGAACCCGTGCAATGGCGTCGGCCTCGCATGTGCCTTCATGATCGTCCGCCGGTCCTCCGGCGACATATGCCGCAAAATCAGGCCCTAAATCTGGCGAAGCATAGTGCCCGCCGACGGTTTTGCCCGCCCGTTGCGTGGCCGCAATTTCAGCCAACATCTTCGGATCACCGTGAACTACCCCCGGGAAATTCATCATCTCACCCAACCCGATAATACCGGGCCAGCTCATCGCCTCAGCCACATCTTTGGCCGTGATCTCATAGCCCGTCGTTTCCAACCCCGGTGCAGATGGTGCGCAGGACGGCATCTGAGTGAATATATTGACCGGCTGCATCATGGCTTCGTCGTGCATCATGCGCACGCCGTCCAACCCAAGCACATTGGCAATCTCATGCGGGTCGGTGAACATGCTGGTGGTGCCATGAGGGATGACAGCGCGGGCAAACTCGGCAGGAGTCAGCATACCGGATTCAACATGCATATGCGCGTCACACAAGCCGGGCAGGATGTATCGCCCTCGCGCGTCGATGATTTCCGTGTCCGGACCGGCACAGTGAGAGGCATCAGGCCCGACAAACGCAATCCGCCCAGCAGCAATTGCCACAGAATGGTCCGGCAGCAGTTCGCGGCTGTGCACATTCACCCAAATACCACCCTGAATGATCGTGTCTGCCGCCTCACGTCCGGCTGCGACTGCGATCAATTTAGGGGCGACATCGGGCCAACTTGGGAAGGGTGTGTATTCCATGGCTCAACTTTCACGAATGCGCGAGCAGGTGCAACCCCGGTTCTTCGTTGTTCTGAAATCGTCGCTCGTTCTGGGCGCGGCTTGCCCGTCCAATCGCATCCGCAGCGCGTCAGCGCTGCTCGGCCCAACCAACGACGATGCCCTGAAGGGGGCATTGTAAGTGGGTGGGAGTAATTCCGTTTACGCAACAGACCCGATTTCGCGTCGCACCCAATCCGCAAAGGCCACAGCTCCGGGTGTATCTTCGGCCTGCGGAGACAATAGCAGATAATAGGACTCGGGCATTCGAACGCGGTGTTTAAACGGTGCGATCAGCTGTCCGTGGTCAATCAGATGACTTGCGATAGTGTCGTGAGCCAGGCACAAACCGCCTCCAGCCATTACAGCTGACAGGCAAACCAGATAGGTCGTCGCGTAAGTTACCGACGGATTTGTCCAGGTTAGACCCTGATCTTCCGCCCAATTCGCCCAGTTCGACAACAGGTTGGAGCAATCGAGCAGCGGTTTTTCCTGAAGGTCCTCCAAACACACCTGATATCCAGGGGCACAGACTGGATAGTAGTGTTCAGTGCGCAGCATCTCGGTTCGGGCGGTATCCGAGGGGCGAAGAGAGAATCGAATCTCAACCGCAGCACCTTCGGCCATCTCGCGCGGTTCCCAAAGCTCGGTGAAGATATTCAGTTGAACGTCGGGATGTTCGGCCCGAAATGCCGGCAGGCGCGGGGCCAGCCAGTTGACGGCAAAGCTGATGTTGCACTGTACCTGAACCGCGTTTGGTTGCGCACCGGTCACCGCCTGAGTGCCCCGCACCAAGGTTCGAAAGGCTTCTCGTACAACCGGCAAATACGTAATTCCGGCCTCAGTCAGTTCCAGTGCTTTGGGCCGACGTAGAAACAGTGGCTGCCCCAGATGCCCTTCCAGCGATTTGATCTGCTGGCTAACCGCGCTTTGCGTCATGTTCAGATCCCGCGCCGCGCCAGTAAAGGACAGATGACGCGCGGCGGCCTCGAAAGTACGCAGCCAGCCAAGCGGAGGAAGCCTGTTCTGCATCTACATAACCTCGGCATAAGTTCAGCTAATGCGATAGCCATGTTTTTTTCGTTGGTCAAACGGCCAGACCGAATGCAGGTTTGGTCAGGACCAGCCGCAAAAGGAGCCAAACCATGAGCCTCACCAATCTTCGTCCCAATATCGACCATTGGCCCGAGCGTGTGGATATGGCCGCCACTTTCCGCTGGACGGCCAAACTGAACATGCATGAGGCGGTTGCCAACCATTTCAGTCTGGCGGTGAATGATGACGGCACGCAGTTTCTGATGAACCCCAATCAGGTGCACTTCTCGCGCATTCGCGCCTCGGACCTGCTGCTGCTGGATGCGAATGATCCGAATGTGATGAAACAACCCGGTGCACCGGACCCGACAGCCTGGGGGCTGCATGGTTCTATACACCGCCATTGTACTCATGCGCGTTGCGTCATGCATGTGCATTCGATCTTTGCGACTGTTCTGGCCTCATTGGCCGACAGCTCACTGCCGCCGATCGATCAGAACACGGCAACCTTCTATAACCGTTACGTGGTTGATGAAGAATTCGGAGGCCTGGCCTTTGAAAGCGAAGGGGAGCGTTGCGCCGGGATGCTGTCTGATCCCAAGAAGAAAGTTATGATCATGGGCAATCACGGTGTTCTGATCATCGGCAGCGACCCAGCGGATACGTTCAACCGGTTGTATTACTTCGAACGCGCGGCCGAAACTTACATTCGTGCCTTGCAAACCGGCCTACCCTTGCGCGTCTTGTCTGATGAGATCGCCGAGAAAACTGCGCAAGAGCTAGATGACTATCCTGATCAGGCCGATGCGCATCTGCGGGAGATCAAAGCGATCCTTGATGTTGAGGCTTCGGATTACGCGACCTGAACCTGATCCTGCTGTTCCACAAGTCAGCCAGCTTTGACCGAAGTCCGATCTGAAAAGCTGGCATTGCGGAGCCATGAAAACCGGGAGCACAATCTGTTCACTGGGCATACAGGGTTAAGCCCGTTCGAACAAAGCGATCAGGGCGGTGTCATTTTTGTTTGGACCAGCGGCGAGATCACCATAGATGCGGACTTCGGGCAGGGTCAGGTTGCGAATCTGGTTCTGTTCCAGTTCGCTGAGAGCATCCGCAAAACCCAGTTTTTCGAAATGGCGTGCATTGATCGACAACGCGAACTGCGCCCCGTGCCGAGCCACGCGCAACAGGGCGGGCAGCACTTCGGGCCCTAAATGGCCATGTGTGAACGTGCCGGATGAGACAATGCCGGAATAGCTGTCGCGCGGAACAGGGATGCCCTGCGTCAGATCAGCCTCGATTGCGTCCCGGTAGATATCCTTGCGCATCGCTTGATCCAGCATTTCCGCGCTGATATCGGTTGCATCTATCGGCCCGACACCAAGCCTGGACAACACCGCGCCACACAGACCCGTTCCTGCGCCCACATCGAGAACCGGTCCCTGACCACCAGCACCGACGAACGCCCGTGCTGTACGGGTGTGAAGCTGATAGTCTTCGCGCGCGGCAAAGCTCTCGTCATAATCCCCAGCCCATTCCGCATAGAGTCGTTTGTTCTCTCCCGGAGAGCTCGACGCGTAGGCCGAATGCAGGTCAGGTGTTTTTTTGCTCATGTCTGACAGAAAGGCGCAATCGAAGATTCGATTCAAGTGCGTCCTTGCGGCGCTTGCATCCCGGCACGGTGCGGATCATCAAAGGGTCATGAACAAGACGCTCTTCTCATTTGGCCATGGTTATTCCGCCCAGGCCTTGTCCCGAATTCTTGCCCCGAAAGGCTGGAGTATTGTTGGCACCACGCGAGACCGCGAGGGAACTGCTGCAATCCGGGCTTCAGGTGCCGAACCACAGATCTGGCCGGGTGAAGTACCGAATCTTGATGGGGTGACTCATTTACTGATCTCAACGGCGCCGAGTGAAGAAGGCGATCCAGTGTTGGCGGTGCTGGGCGATGAAATCGCCAAGCGTGCGGGTCAATTCATATGGGTGGGATACCTGTCGACGACGGCCGTTTATGGCGACCACCAAGGGGACTGGGTTGATGAGAACACTCCGCCTGCACCGACCGCTAAGCGCGGCAGATGGCGTATGCTGGCCGAGGATCAGTGGTCGGCCATTCCCGGCCTGCCTGTTCATATCTTCCGTCTGGCGGGCATCTATGGGCCGGGTCGCGGGCCGTTTTCCAAGCTCAAGCGCGGCGGATTGCGGCGGATTATCAAGCCAGGGCAGGTGTTTTCACGCATTCATGTGGACGACATCGCGCAGATATTGCAGGCCTCAATGGCCAAACCAAACCCGGGAAGTGTGTACAACGTCTGTGATGATGAACCGGTCCCCCCGCAGGATGTCATAGGATATGCGGCTGAGTTACAGGGTTTGCCATTGCCCCCTGCAGTTCGGTTTGAAGAGGCTGATCTGACCCCGATGGCGCGTAGTTTTTACAATGAAAACAAACGTGTCCGGAACGACCGGATCAAAGATGAGCTGGGTGTAGACCTGATCTATCCCAATTATCGCGTCGGGCTGGAGGCCCTGAGGAAAGGCCATTAGGGCGTTTACAACGCTGCGGCTTTGATCATGTCAGCAGCTTTTTCGGCGATCATGATGGTGGGTGCGTTTGTATTGCCCGACACCAATGTCGGCATCACCGAAGCGTCAACCACACGCAGCCCCTCAAGACCCCGTATCCGAAGCTCGGGATCTACAACTGACATATCGTCTGTGCCCATTTTGCAGGTGCCGACCGGGTGATAGATCGTATCGGCGCGGGCGCGAATATGCCTCTCCCAATCCGCGTCGGTTTCGGCAGTATCCGTTCCGAACATCTCTTTGTGCTGATATTTGGCCAAAGCCGGTGCCTGCAGGATGTCTCGGGTCATGCGCGCGCCTTTGATCATTGTGTCCAGATCGCGGGCATCTGAAAGAAATCCCGGATCAATGGCGGGCGCAGCCATGGGATCAGCGCAGTTCAAGCCAACTGTCCCCCGACTTTCCGGGCGCAGTTTGCAGATGTGACAACTATATCCATACCCATAGTGCAGTTTGCGCGCGTGATCGTCGACCATTGCGATTGTGAAATGCAACTGAATGTCAGGGCGGTCCAGATCGGATGAGGTTTTCAGAAAAGCTGCGCCTTCAGCAAAAGGGGTGGCCGCCATCGAAACCCCAGATTCGCGCCACCTCAAGATATGCTTCAGCAGTTGCACGGTACCAGCTAGCCCTATTCCGAAATTGTCCGTGTCCTTGGTGCGGTGCGTAAGCGTGAAATCCAGATGGTCCTGCAGGTTTTTTCCCACGCCGGGCAATTCATGCCGTACGTCGATTCCATGTGGTGTCAGATCGGCGGCATCGCCAATACCTGACACTTGCAGTAACTGCGGTGTTTTTAACGCACCAGCGCATACCAAAACCTCGCGCCGTGCTGTAATCGCGATTTCCGTTCCTTTGCCCTTTGCATCACACGCGATACCGGTGGCACGGCTACCGTCGAACGTCAGCCTTTTGACCTGAGCGTGTGTGATAACGGTCAGGTTCGGGCGATCCATGACAGGAAACAAGTAGCCTACCGCTGACGAGCATCTCTCACCATTTTTTCCGGAGTCATGAAATTGTGTGACCTGGTACAGACCGACTCCTTCGTTGTCGCCGCGGTTGAAGTCGTCAGTAGGTCGATGTTGCAATTGTTGAGCGGCTTCAATGAAGGACAGGGTGATCGGGCGCGGTGCTTTTTGGTCTGACACCTGAAGTGGTCCGCTGTCGCCATGCAAGTCATCTGCGCCAAGTTCGTTGTTTTCGGCGCGTTTGAAATAGGGCAAAACGCTGTTCCAATCCCAGCCCTCACACCCCAGTTCAGCCCAGCCATCATAGTCCTGTCTTTGACCCCTTATATAAAGCATCGCATTGATAGCGCTTGATCCTCCCAGCGCTCTCCCTCGAGGTTGATAGCCTTTGCGCCCATTCAGACCGGGTTGTGGGACGGTTTCGAATGCCCAGTTGTTGATCCTGGGCCGCCCGGGAAGTGCGGCAACAACAGCAGCCGGCATTCGGACAATCAGGCTGTTCCCACCACCACCTGCTTCAAGCAGGCAAACGCTTGTGGTCGGGTCTTCGCTGAGCCGGTTTGCCAGAACCGATCCTGCCGAACCTCCGCCGACGATGACATAGTCGAATTGCATTGCGGCCTTTCTACCTCTCGTAACACTGGCTGGCTGATCTGTTGTTCGCCGTCTTGGCCATCGTGCTTCGTTTCATTTGAGAGTGCGCCGATTGAGTAAAAAAACAATTGTGACCCCAAGTCAGTTCACTTCGTGTTCGTGATTCCGCCTGCAAGTTTTCAATATGACTTTCGACCAGCTCGTATGAGATTAAGGGCTGCTTTCTGGTGCAACAGCCCTCGATTCCATTCCCGGACAGAGTAGTGTCGAAATCCAACGGCCAGTCTGACGTCAAAAATTCCTTCGGAGAACTTAGTTTGTTAAGGTAGTATGTTGATTTTGTTAATGAATAGAAGAAATCGACGAGAAATGTGAAGTTTTTTCAAAATGGGGGTTGCAGGTCCCAGACCTAATCCGTAAATACCCCTTCACCGGCGCTGCTGAGGTGGTGCTGACGGGTCGGAGAGACGGCCTGACGGACTGGAAAGACGGTTGAGACG
>NZ_CANMFF010000031.1 GCF_947497005.1 uncultured Ruegeria sp.
CGCTGGCCGCTTGCCAGCCCTTCCACGATACAGCGCGCCACAATCATCTCGAACAGGTGTCCGAGCAGATTGCTATCGCGGAACCGTCCGCGCCGGTTCTTCGAGAAGGTCGAATGATCGGACACCGGGTCGGTAAGATCGACGTGGCAGAACCAACGGTAAGCGAAGTTGAGATGCACCTCGTCGCAGAGCCAACGCTCGGATCTGATGCCCATTACGTAACCGAGCAGCAGCATCCGGATCATCAATTCCGGATCAACTGATGGTCGACCTGTCGAACTGTAGAATGGCGCAAGCTGCTGTCGGATATCAGACAGTGCGACGAACCGGTCTATACCCCGAAGTATATGGTCTTGCGGGACATAGTCCTCAATCGAGAACTCGTAGAACAGTGACCCTCGTGCTTGCTGCCATGGCCCCATCATCGCTCATTCTCCCGTTCAGTACGGGAATGAATCAGCGACTTGCGCGTCTATCAAGGAAGAGTTTTTCAACGGAATAGGCTGCCTCCAGTCACTTATGTGTAAGGCCGTGAAAGGCGGCACCGAGCCCTATGCGATCAATAGGATTGCCAATCTTAAACATCGTCCATCAGGAGTAGCTAGAAAACCGAGATTGACCGAACATTTTGCGATGTTCGACAGGGGTCAGTCCAGTCTTTCGCTTGAACAACCTCCTAAACGACGGCGTATCGGTATAGCCGACTGTTTCTCCAACCTCCGCGACGGAGCCGTCGGTGGTTTCAAGCAACTGCCGAGCCTCTTCAATTCGCAGCGCCAAAACGTAATCTTGCGGTGACTTACTCGTTGCTTTGCGAAAGCGTCGCGCAAACGTAGTTGGCGGCAACCCGGAACGTTTAACCATTTCTGCGACTGGGTTATCGATGGCGTAATTGTCGGAAATCCATAACTGAGCCCGTGAGATAATGGCGTCAGCATGAGGTGCTGTAGTGATCATTGAACTGAATGGTGACTGAAGTTCTCCACGGTTGGCCATAAGCCAGACTTTTGCTGCCCGCACCGCCCTTTGTGTGCCGCCGTAATGCGCGATCAGGAACGTAGCGAGTTCCTGCCACCCGGTTGTCCCACCCGACGTAACGGGTCCGCGAGACGCATCAGCAAAGCAAAGGCCGCGGTCGATGCGAAGCCGCACATTTGGGTAAAACCTTCGAAAAAGGCCTTCCCAAGCCCAATGTGTGGTCGCGTCAATCCCATCCAAGATACCTATTTCCGCCAGATAGACCGCCCCGGTACAGGCTGACACGATACGCGTCTTGGCCAAGTCGCGCTTAGCAAGCCACGCTAAACAAGGATGTTGTTCGGGGTCGAGCCGGTCGTGCGGTGAAAGTGTCAGTCCAGGTACGACAATAATATCAGCGTGGTCTGCGTTCTTAAATGTCTGGTCTGGCGCGATCCACACGCCACTTCCGCAACGAAATCCCTCGGCGTCAGGGCCAACAAGGCTGACGTCAAATACCGGGGTAGGCTCCTCGCCGCTCACCAAATGTTCCCAGTCCCGCCCTGCGGCCACCAAAGTGTCATACAGGCCAAACACGCTGGAAGCGCTGGTTTCTGGGGTGGCCACGATCTGAACCGAAAATGGCATCGGTAAAATTCCCTAAGTGGTGAATTATCCCCTTTTTTAGCTGTTCCGCCACTCACACCCAACGAAAAATGTCGCGCATTCTTCAAGGGCACATAGCCTGATGGAGGTGTTAACGAAGATGAACGCAGATTGGAGATTATTTTTTGACCGTGAAAAGCCGATCTTTTTGAAGAGACTCGCGCTCGGAAAACTTAGCCGAACAGATGACCAAGGAAGAGGAACCGACAACTGCAAAGTGACGGAAGAGATGTGGAAATCGGTGATCTATATCGGACCAGGCTGTTCACTGGTGAGAGACCGTTAGTTTGAGTAATTTCGATGTCAGCTTCAGTCCCGCTAGGCCGACATTGATGCCATCTGAACCGACCCGATGAACTACTGAAGCCGTCACATGGCCGGTCTGAGCCCGAAGCGGCCCATTCGAGAGGCAATGGTTTTCGATAACGATCCTTGACCCGACCCGATTTCTTGCAAGATGCTTGCGCAGAGAAAGGGCAGCAAGTTGGAAGCTGTTCTCAATCGTTCTGGATACCGATTGCAGCCGAGTATGGTATCGGATCGATCAGATGTGGCAGAATACATGTTTGGGGACGCAGAGGTCGTCAAAACTCTCGTTCACAACGCCTCTTCGCGAAAAGGTGCACTGGCGGCAACCGATGCTTGGATCGACACTCTTGCCGTCGATGGAGTGCGGAGCGCCAACAATGCCCCACACATTGGTCTGTGGACCGTCCGGGACGAAGCCAGCGATAACCAATTTGTAGGAATTCGTGGCGTATTTGTTGCGTCGGGATTGCCCCATAATACAGTGGCGACTTTTGTTGCAGTCGCTCGTTCCTATTGGGGGAAAGGAGTATCAAGCGATTCATCCCGAATACTTTGTGGACACGTTTTCGAAACCTCTGACGCCGATGCGATCTACACGCGTGTATGGCCAAAATTGAACCCAGCGAGCGACGCAGTTCAACGTCGGCTGGGTTTTGTCCCTGCGGAACGGCATACGCTGCAAGATACATTTGGCAAAGCCCGGATGCAGGAAGTGCTAGATTTCGACCTGTGGCGAGCGTCCAATTTGCAAGGCGACGGTTTCGATGAGACGCTGCGCCAAGTTTCGATAAGAATTGGCCAGTTGGCGGCGGAAGATCTTTTGAGCTTCGAAGTGGCGGTTAACAGAATTACAGAGGCGCTGCCAGACGTACTGGCACAAGTCGAGGACATTAGAACCCAGGTGGCGAACGACGTCCGGCTTGGATTTCAAAATCCTGCGTGGGCAAGTTATCTAATGTCACGGGATAATTGGTTTGCGTCGCGAATTGTCTGAGTAATTGGCTAATGCAAATGACTGCTTTGTCCGGATGGTGTTGAAAAACTTGATTATTCTGCTTCCTCACTTATCCGCCAAAATCACTTGTATCAAAACAGTCGATACCGCATGCCCAGAGCTGGCCATGAACTACTCTCTCATCGGCTGACCAGTGTTTTGGCCAACCCCCTCTCCCAATTATCCGGTTAGCTTTCTACGGACTACTTTTTCGGCGGTTTTTGGCGAAAGTGGAGCTTTTCAACAGTATCAGCCCGAAACGGGCCTTCACCAGCGAGCTTTCTAGAACTCGAGAAGCAGACACTTCGGTTGATCAACATCGAACCTGAAGCGGACAAGCGCTCATAGCGGACATCAAAGAACATAGGCATCCTACCTCGCCAAACCAGCTACCGCGTGGTCGTGAGCGGTATGCGGTCGATGCATGTTGAGAATGCGTCGTGCTTCATTCGATTGCCCGGAAATTGCAAGCGCATGAGCCAACGTAAACTCGACAATGTCGCGTTGCGCCCGGCTGCCGCCAAGGCGTTCGTGCTCAGACATGACACTTACAAATTTCTCAATCGCTTCGTCCGCATTTCCATCCGCCAGCGCACGGAATGCGCCTGCGACAGAGGCAACGGTGGGGCCTGCGGGTCCCTTTGCGCGCTCTATGGTCGATTCCAGGCGCTCTCTGTTTCCAGCCATGGCATGCGCAAGAGCAGCGTGAACGTCCGCGAAAGCGAGGCCAGGTGAAGGAAAGAACTGAACAGCATAGTCACTGAGTTGCTGCCAGCGCTCCTGAGGCACAGACTCGCCGGCTAAAAAGGCTCGGTGAACAATGGCCACACTATCCGTCAATACATTCAGTGGCGGTGCAGGAGGGCGGTCGGGGGAAACACATTCATCGAATATCTTCCACATTCCAGTCACATCGCCGCTTTCAAGCGCCCAGAGAGCCACGTGCCAACTGAGGTGACAGTGCAGGTAGGCAGTGGTGGGATAGTCTTGCCAGAAATCGCGCAGATAAACGTAGCCAGCGTCCGTCTCGCCGTTCTCATAGTAGAGATGGGCCCTGACATGGGCACTGTGCGCGCTGTCTGGCTTCAACTCAAGCGCGCGCTCGATGTTTTTCGCGGCGGGGCCGATCTGCCCGGCCTCCATCTGGGCAAAGGCATGCTGGCAGAGAAACCACCAGTCGTCGCCATAGTGTGGCTTCAACATGGTTGTGTAGGCAAGCTGCTCTGCCTCGCGCCCTGCCTGACCTGAAAACCCAATCAGACCAAATACGCTGGTACATGTCTGAGCCAGCAAAATATCTCGCGGATGGTCTGCGACGTGATCTCGAATGCGCCTGTAGGCCTGCGGTGCACGCCCCTCAATGAGATCGCTGATAATGTCGATCTGGGCGGCTTCGCGAGGGCTGACGCCATGCGAAAGTTCCTTTGCGACGGCTATTTCACGCTTTGCATCTTGTCCACGCCCGACAGTAACAAGGTAGCGTGCAAGGCCAACATGGGGCATTGCGAAACTGTCATCTGCGTGCATTGCGGCGCGGTATGCCCCTTCGACATCGTCAAAGGCGCCGAGGAAACGGTCGATGCCTTCAACGTAGGCGTCTCGCGCAGCTTGTGATGTGGTCGTTAGCGGGCTTCCGTATCGATCTTCAAGCATCCAAACCTTCCACTATCTGTACCAAACCTGTCCGTCAGCGAGCTATATGAGCATGCCTAGCCATAAACGAGTCAAAGGAAATCGACGTTACGAGGCGCCATGATTTCAGCATCCGTTTCTTTCAGAAGTCTCATGAAATCAGCGAAATGCGGTTCAAACCATAGTTGCTTCATCAAATCCCGATTTCCTAAAATTGGACTCCGAAAGCAATTTTGGGGATTATTCCATACGGCCCGACCAGCGTCCAGTTAGAGGAGAACGTAGGTATGACAACCCAAACTCGCCCGCTTATTGATACGGCTTGGTTGGCAGATAACCTGACTGACCCGAAACTACGCATCATTGATGTTCGCTGGAAGTTTAGGGAGGAAAACGGCAAGGGCTTGGCCTATGACGATAGGAGCGAGTTCCAAGCCGAGCACATTCCCGGCGCCGTGTATGTTGGCATGTCGACAGAGCTTGCAGACAGCAATCAGAACGTTCCCGATATGATGCTCGGGCCAGAGGATTTTGGGAAAAAGATGCGCGAGTTGGGTGTTTCCAACGACAGTCATGTCTTGGTCTACGATGATTCCGGGCTTCCGTTGGCTTCAGCGCGTCTTTGGTGGGCACTTTCGCACTATGGCCATAAAAACGTACAGGTCTTGGACGGCGGCTTGCAGCAATGGAAACTCGAAGGTCGACCCACTGAAACTGGCGATCCATCCGTTGAGCCTGGCGACTTCGCTCCCAAGGTGCAGAGCAATTGGATTGCCAGCAAAACTGAGGTTCTGGACGCGATAGGTATGCCTGAGGTCAGAGTTGTGGACTTTCTGCCAAACGACCTCTTCCGAGGCGACGGTGTTCACACATGGGGAGGTCGCTCGGGACATATCCCCGGTGCAGTTAACATACCGGCGATATCGAACATCGATCCGGATTTGGCACACACACCCATTGCTGAGCGGGCAGCGAAACTAAAGGAACGAGGCTCATTCAGGTTGGCGGATCGCCTCCGCCTCCTTCAGCACTATCAGGACAAGGGAATTCAAACCGACGACGAGGTTATCGCGTATTGCGGTCGCGGTATTGCCGCCTCTTGCGGTCTCCTTGCGCTTCGCCAAATGGGGTTCGACAAGTCGCGCCTCTATGATGGTTCCTGGGCTGAGTGGAGCGCCGATCAAAGCCTTCCGATTGAAACGTCCTGAAACCCCTGTGCGGAGAGGAATGGTTTAAACCGGCGCTCTCTTTGTCCGCTGAACTCGTTTAAATGCAAAAGAGCTTGTCTGCGTTTCACAAAGTATAGCATCAGTTCTTTTTTACTCGATCACTACTTGTAGATTGCAGCGTATCGAGGTGCGAAGAACTTAACGAAGCCTCTAACCTCTGGCCGACGATAGGCTTCCGGTGAAATGAGCATTAGGTGCGGCACCGCAAGTTCGGGGATTTCGTCGAAGCATCGGAGAAAAGACATGTCTGCTTCAACCAGCTTGACATTGCTGATCCCAAGACCTTGCCCTGATCTGATCGCCGCATGCATTAGCTCCAGTTCAGTGAAAGACATGACGATCTGTTCCGGTGCCACGTGATTGGTCAACCATTCGTGGAAAACATTCGGTACATCGTCCCGCTGAAAGGTAACAAACTGATGCCCGGCCAGATCATTTGTTGACCCCGGCATGCCAAATTTGTCCGCGTAGTTTTTGCTGCCGAACAAAGACCAGCGTGCCGTGCTAATCTTCCGGCAGATCAGGTCAGGATCAGGATCGGTTCTCGCAAGGCGCAACGCAATGTCTGCCTCCCCGGCCATCAGGTCCAGCGCCCGAACACTGGACAAAAACTGGAATGCGACATCCTGATTGTCGGCGGAAAACGCGTTTACGATTTCGATCATGCGTGCTGAGAAGTTTGCCGAATAAGCGGTGATACGGATGGGTTGTGTCGACGTCAATTCTTTCGCGCAGTCGGTAAATTCGAGGACTGAAGCCTCGATTGCTTCGGCGAGGGGAACGAGGCGAAGGGCTTCTCGGGTCGGTTTGAACCCGTGCGTACCGCGCTCAAACAGCGTCAAGCCTGTTTCTTTTTCGAGAACATCAACGCGCCGGGCAACCGTTGGTTGGGAGACCTGTAGCTTTTTGGAGGCCGCAAGCGTCGATCCTTCTCTGAAGACAGAGAGGAACACGCGAATATCCGACCAATTTTGGAACCCGTTCTTCATTTTTGTAGAACAGCACAATTTTGTGCTGGATACCAGAAAAACGGGTGAACAGCTACTCTTGTTGCGACAGCGCAAGTAAGTCGGAAAGGACCACGAGATGGCTTCCCATACAATGTCACCCAGCATCTGGACCGTATTTGGTGGACTGTTCGGTTGGACAAAGAGAGGCTTCCCCGAAAACCGGGAATCAGGGCCTACAGCCAACGATCTTCACTCGGAACGCGACTATATTAACGAGGTGATCTGGAGTAATCCGGACGCGTTTTCGAGTGAACTGGACGTGCAGAGCATGATGAATCTGTATCCGGGAAGGTTCTGACGACATTTGGTGACAATCGGCCGGATATGGCGATTGGATCACACCAAAGGCAGCTGCAAGCTGGAAGTGACAGCCACGTACCTGTGTTGTAGCCATAGAGTTAGCACCAACTCGAGACCTTCTGTGCATTACGTCTATCGCTGCGGTCGTTCGAACGCCTGATCAATGGCTGCGCGTCTGGCCCTTCATTGGGGCTTCAACGGCGACAATTAAGTTCGGACAAAAGATTGCAGCACCAATCACGACGACAACGATACCTAAGGGGCTCTTGAACTGTACCTTTCAGCGAGCCAGCGGAAGAACCGAGGCCAAGTCATTTCGGTCTATCAACCCCTTTTACGCGCCACGACGATAAATTGGGTCATCGAAAAAAAGAAGCGTCCAACTTTTGCAAGGCTAAGCTGTTCGTCAAACCACGATTGCGCAACAGCGGGATCAACATGGTCATTTGCGACAGCGTATTGCTTCATGAGGTGCATCATCATGATTGCGAGGCCATCAGGCTTTAGCTGGTGATCTGTCATTGTGAACGACAAGACATCTTCCACATGGTTGCCGCGAGCCTTTATCAGTGCGGGCAGTCTTTCCGGGACGGAACCACTCACAAAGTGCTGGTTCCAGGATGTCAGCATCTTTTGCATTCTGTCGGGCTCGTCGCTGAACCAAATCAAGCTGCCAAAGTGTAGATCGCTGATGACAAGGCGCCCACCGGGTTTGACGCACCGCAGCGTGTCAGCCAATGCACCGTCTACGTCTTCGATGTACTCAAAGACCTGTACCGAGACGGCCTTGTCAGCACGTTCATCCTCAATGGGCAAGTGATTTGCGGAACCTGCACGAAACTCCACGTTTGCGTAGTCGCTGCATCGTTCTTTTGCGGCTGCTGTCATGTCAGCGCTTGGGTCGATCCCGATGATATAACCATCCGTGCCAACTGCGCGGGCCAACTCCGCTGTTAACAGCCCGTTGCCACATCCGATGTCCAAAATAGTTTCACCGGGAGCAGGGCACAGCGCATCAAATGAAGCCTGTCTTCGCCGTGTCAACTCAGCTCCCTGATAGGCAATTTCAAGTAATCTCGTTGTCTCAGCGTCAAACTTAAGCAACTCTCCCCCCTTACAAAGCTCACAAGTCTCCAAACCTTATCAGAAAATGGGTTATCTACGAAAAGCCGGACGGATCATCGAGGCTTGAACATAGATCCACCAATATAACTGACGGCGCCGACTTGATCCAACGAATGGGACAACCCCGAGAGCGAAGGACGCTTCTGATTTCTTATTGGACCAGTTTTTCGTCACTGTTCGAAAGTTAAAACAACATCAATTCAAGGAATGTCGAGGCCATTCTCCCGTCCAAAATCGGTGTAGAAGGTGTCACTGCGGTATCGGATTAATGTGGCCTCATCCGCTTGCCTTGGATCGTTGCCAGGACTTTGGACGCCTGTTCCTTCTATGAAGCGGTTCACGAGATTAAAGACACCGCAGACCTGGATAGCATCGAACAACGCACTCTCCGACCAGCCTGCCGCGTAGACTGCATTTGCGTCGGCTTCCGTCATTCGTGATGGCGAGACAGTAAGCTATTCAATGTATGCCAGTAACGGTTTGAGATGATCCTCGACGGGTGCCGTATCGCGATCTTCCATCAGTGCCTCGATTGTCTCGACCTCAATTCCGTAGGCTTTGGCAAAAACGATGTGTGCTCCATGGCAATACGCACAAGCATTCAAACCCGAGACATAGGCTGCAATTAATTCACGTTCGGCAACCGAGAGGTCGCTCTCGCCCCTCATCACAAGACTTTCGTACGCACAAAGCGGAGAAAGTTTGTCTGGAAAGGCTTGATAGACACTTCCAAGTGTCGCGTTCTCCGGCAGAGATGGAAACAGGCGATTCATTCTATTTTCTTTCAATCTTGCTTTGGATAACTTCGTCACAGAGTGAGGAACCAACTTTGTTTACCCAACCTTAACGCACTTCCGGGTTCCGCACAGAGATTCTGTTGGAATACTGCGAACGGTTAGTTTGCCTGACCACACCTCAGCATGTTCGTCGTTTGGTGAAAGGCAATTTCTTTTGAGCCGTTCTCGTAAATTTGCAAAGTCAGCTTTCTGCGCGTCGCCGTCATTGGTGCACCGCGCAGCATCGATCAAAGTGGGCTTCCTGACACCTTCGCCGTGACTGGCACGAAAGGCTGGTTCGGGAAACATCAACCTTCGCTGCACCATGTCGGAACTCAACAGACGCGGACTAAGCCGACCTTAGGAAATCGAGCGATACATGCATAATCGTTTCCCATGCGTCTGTTCCAGGCAGAGGCACGTGATTTCTACCTTCCACGATTCTCAACTGTGCATCTCGCAGCAACGAGGCCAGCAAGCTAGATTGGCTTATTGGATTGACGGAATCTTCAGTTGTGTGAATTACGAGGACCGGCACCCGTACTTGGTCGAGGATGTTTGATACGTCGAAGGTGTCTATCGAACGCCTCAGTGCGATCGCAGTGTCCGGTGATGCAGAGGCCAACTGCATCTTGCACATGTCATCAATCTGCGCCGCCGATGCATCGGGCATAAATAACGTCGCATAAGCCTTGCCAAATGCACCGCTTGGCTTGCCCCAACCTTCTGATATGAGGTCAAGGAAGGTATCCGCCTGAACAGAGTTGGGTTCGGGCTCACGGACCGTGCGGCCCTGAAAAAAACCACCGTACAAGACCATTCGGCTGACGCGCTCAGGATAGGCGGCCGCGAATGCCAGTGACACAGGCACCCCCTGTGAAGTCGCCCAGATCGGAAAGCGTTCGAGTTCGGCGTTGTCGGCCACTGCAAGCATGTCCTCGACCAGCCGTTCAAGCGCGAAGTCCGTCGCGGAGGTTCCCGAAAGCCCGGTCCCCCTCTGATCGTATCGCGTCAGAGAAAAATGTGCGCCAAGGCGATCAAGCGTCGGTCGCCTGACTTCACTCTCCCAATCCATATTCAGATGCGTCAGGAATTGCCCGGCCCTCATCAAAGGCGGACCTTCGCCGCTGGTAGCGTAGGCGATGACAGTGCCATCCGCGGATCGAGCAGCTTTGGTGGTCTGGCGATCAGAGCGTGGTGTAGGTGTATCAGGGCTTGTCCACGCGACGCTGGAGACTTCAACAGAGAACCGATAGCCCCGCTTACTCAGCGTTTCGAGCATGCGTTTCGCGCGATCGTTGTCGCCAATGGCCCGTCTGACCGCATTGATCCTGGTTGAAATAGTTGAATCTGAGACAATCCTGCCATCCCAGACATATTCAATAAGATCGTCGCGCGAGACCACTATTCCTGGATTCCGCAAGAAGTATGCCAGCACGTCGAAAACCTGCGGCTCAAGACGTACGGATTTACCTGACTTCCAAAACATCTGCCGACTAGTATCGACAGCGCAATCTCCGAAAGTGACCTTCATAGACAAAGCATGACTCAATGTGGGCAATCCGAGAAGGCAGAAAAATTTCTCAAGAAAATCTGGATGCTCTCTTCAAGTATTCACCCGCCCGCCATGGCACAGTGTTCACGTCGCAAAAGGAGCAAACACATGCCACCCCCTAATTCTCAAATGCCTGACCTTCGCCAAATCGGCGCTGATTGTGCATTCGGTCGCAGCCAGCAGTGCGATTACATATTTACCGCCGTCCGTTCAGTGTTCATTCGACTTTTTGCCATGAAAACGCAAGAAAACAGAACGCAAATATAGGTTCCGAAATCTTCTTCGCCGCGCCAGCACCAGTGTCTTATTTGGGCTCCTCTCCAGCCGTTCTCTGCGGCGTGGGTGAACGGCTGGGTCAGTGTTGTCAGATGTCGAACGAACTAACCGCTGTTCCTTGCGATGATGAAAGCAGTCGAACCCGTTTCAGGACGCCACTTTTGTTCAATTTCGAACCCATGAGCTTGCATACGCTCGACAAGGATTTCTTGCGTCAGGGCGCGAATCTTGGGCAATAGGCCGATGGCCCCGAGAGCTGGTATGACGAACTTCTCGAGACCTTCCAGACGGACCGTCGAGCTGAAGAACAGGCCACCTTCTTTCAAGGAACTGCGAACTCGGTTCAGTGTCGCGTCAAGATCCAGTACCAAGTGCAGGATCGACATAGCTAGTACGGCATCATACGGTTGACCCTTCGCCGGAATAGGCCAGCATTCGAACGAGCTGATTTCAAAGTTGATGTTCTTGATGCCCTGTGCGTTGGCTTTCTCCTTGGCGATTGAGATCATTTCGGATGAATAGTCGATGGCGTCGATATGGGCGACTTTTGGGGCGTGAATGATCGCCGTCGTACCTGTGCCACAACCGAATTCCAGGACGCGGTCTTGGGGGGACAGGTGTCTCGAAGTAATGTCCAGTTTGTACTCATACGCGGCTTGGTTTTGAACCGGACGGCGGGCATAGGAGCGCGCCATCAGATTCCAGAACCGAGGAGGGTTGATGAACATATCTATTCCTTTGGTAAGGTAGCGCGGACGCCGCGAATTAGCTGGCGTCTTGGATGTCGAAGACTTTTTCGAGGGGCTCGCCGAACACACGAGAAATCAAGATGGCCAGTTCGAGCGTTGGTGAATATTTGGCGTTTTCAATGGCAACGATGGTTTGTCGGGTGACTCCAACCTTTTCGGCGAGTTCCTTTTGCGTCATTTCATCAGCGTCAAAACGTAGACGTCTAATGTTGTTGGTGATCCTGAGCTTGCCCATGGATCAATACCCCCGCCGATAGCTAGCAAATTTGACAATATCTGCTGACAGGGATCCGAAAGCCATTCCGAAATAGATGATGTTGAAGCCGGTGAGCGCTGATGCGTTGAGAGCCATCGCGACGACGGCTGAGACAAAACCCGCACCCGCGAAGATAATGATGGCGTAGCTGCCACGGCGCTCGAACATCTTATCACGTTCATCAACGACGAAGCTGGGTTTGGGTTCGTGTGTAACAATCGCAAATCCAATGTTGAACAGTATGGTGCCGATGATGGTGGCAACGACGCCCAGGGGGATCAGCCAGATCACCATGCGGGCCCAGTTGTTCACAGCGTCTGGGCCATCAAACGATCCAGAGGCATTCATATCCAGAAGCCGTGAAACAACAAATGCACTAACGGCGAGGTTCACGAAGATCGAGACGACGGTATTGCGATCTTGGTAGGTCATTTCTGAAATCCCTTTTGGACAGGACACTTCTGGTGAGTCGATTATTGTTTACGCCTTATATGAAATATTGTACACAGAGTCAAAAATAATATACCCATACATCGAAGCGTAGTTGCAGCTCGTGCTCGATGATGGGCATCTACGCCTTCAACTGGAGTGCTGCGCGTTTGCGACTGGGCTCGACGGTTGCGTCGCCAACTTCTCCACCGCCAATTGTTTCGCTGACCTGCTCTTTCTTTTGGCTACTGTGCGTTGCGCATCAAAAGCCGCCTGAAGTTCCTGATCTTTTGCGGAAACCTCTTTCGCTGGGGCAGGGGCGGGCTTGGTTTCAGCCAGAGCCTTTGCCGTGTCTCTGGCCTGCTCTACAGCCAGATCGAGGTGTGTGCCTTTGATCTTCGGAGTGTCACCCCCAAGGAACTGCATGAAATAGGGATCTTCAAAGTATCGAATCTTGTTCGCAATCACCGGCATCTTGCCTTCGCGGATCAGCACAACCTCCTTTTCAGGCAATCGGCCAACGTGTTCCGGCCGGAGCAGGCGAATGCCTTCTTCACGCTCTGATATGCTGCCCATTTCCATTTTACCCAGCGCCCGAGACATTGATTTGCTCATCACTGTTTTGTCACCGATGGACCTGGACACGTGTTCGCGTACCTCTGAATCCTCAGAAGCCGCAAACATCTGCGTCCCGGCGTTGGCCAGCATCGCCCGCACACCTTCGTGCCCATAGATGTCCTGCAGGCGCGACAGCGTTTGCGAAATCACCACAAGCCTGCCGCCGAACGATCGCATGGTGTCATAGGCTTCCACTACGCGTTCCAGATGGCCAAGGCGCTGGAACTCATCGAGAAGGATCAGAACCTTGAACGGTTCATCTTCGCCCGGCTCAACGGTTTCGATTGTGTTCACCAGATCGAGGAACAACAAGCGAATGAGCGTCCGGAACTCTTTGACCTTTTTCCCTGGTACAGAAAAGTAGATCGAAGTGGGGCGCCGCCGTAGATCCTCAAAGTTGATGTCATTGCCCTGCGTGGCTCTTGCCACAGACGGGTTTCGCCAGAGCTGAAGGCCGGAGTTGTTCATAACCGAAATCGTTGACCGCAGGATTTTGGATTCTTCGGCTGCAAGATTCAGGAACTCATCTGCTGCCCGGGCATAGCCCACTTCTTCGGCCATCTTTTCGTAATCCTTTTGCTTGGTCGTTTTGACCAGGCGCAGGATCTCGGAAATGTACGGACGGTTCCGCTTGATTGCCAACATCGCCATTGCGCAGAACATGCCCTCGACGCCGCCCAAAAAGCCCTGAGCGGACGAGCTGGGCGTGTCGAACATCTGCGTTGCGACCTGAATTACTTCTTCCCAACGCCGATCCAGATTGTCGGCGCGAGCGGCGCGGCGCAGCGGGTTATAGCTGTGGCTTTTTTCGGGGTTTTCAGGGTCGAACACAAAGACCTCATCACCCATTGCTGCCCGCCGTGCGCCGGTCGCCTGGAATATCTCGCCCTTGATGTCCAGAACAACGCAGGAGCCGTTGAAACGCAGAATGTTGGGGATCACAAAGCCGCTTGTTTTACCCGAGCCAGACGGAGCAATGAACATCGCATGTGGTTTCTGTACGCTTGGACCGGGCTTATAGAAAATCGCGTTTTTCTCTTTTGGCTGGCCGAATTTGGCAAAAACGATTTCACTGTCCAGTTTTGATTTAAGCTTCAGCGGTGCCGCGTATCCTTCTGTTACGAGCTGAGGCGCTTTCGCAAAAACGGCATCCCCGTATTTGGTCGAGGGGCCGCGCAAAGCAGCGGCCACAAACGCAAAGGTCAGAACGCAGACGGCCACAACAGCCACAAGCCCGATGACCTGTTGCTCTTCTGCAGGCCGTGCCATGAACTTTTCCGGGACTGCCCAGATGTCCAACCCCCGGAAACCTTTCGTGTTGAGGTATTCGATGACCAAGCCGACCACCAACACCGCACAGGCTGAAGTAGCGATAAAGCCCATTGTGCCGGCTATCGCTACCTTCTTGCCTTTTGGTAGATCCTGAAACTCAGCCATCCGTCAGCTCACGCTTGAAAAAGCACACGATGCCAAACTCGGCAGGCACAACGCCGACCATTTCCCAACCGTCTTGTCCGAGCTTCGCAAACTTCTCGCCTGCATTTTCCTCTACCCGCATCAAGACATTACGATACTCAAATTTTTTCATTCTATTTCTCCTTCAGATAAGTTGGTCAGCAGTCATCAAGGGCGGGAAGATCACGCCGTTGACCTTCCGCTCGTCTCCGATTTTCTTCATGTGAACGATCATGTGAATGGTGGCTCTGATGTCATCAACCACCTCTGACTTTTGGACAGTCGGAGATCCGCGCCGCACCATTTTGCTCATGCGTCCAATGGCATCGACGGGCGAATTTGCGTGCATGGTACAGACAGATCCATCGTGGCCGGTGTTCACCAGTTCCAGAAACATATTCGCGTCATCGCCCCTGATTTCACCGCAGACGAGGCGGTCAGGCCGTAACCGCAGCGCCGATTCCAGCAGCTTTGTCGGGGATCGAGGCCCATTTTCTTCGGAACGATCAGCAAGCAAGCCCACGAAATTTGGTTGCTCGATGTCCAGCTCTGCCACTTCCTCAATCGTCACGATCCGTTCGCCTGGATCGACGCGCTTCAACATCGCATTCAAGACGGTGGTTTTGCCCGACGATGTGCCGCCCGCAATAATCACGTTCCATTTGCTTTGCATCGAGAGGTCGGCCAGCTCGTCAAAGCCCATCGTGCCCGCTGCAAGCGCCGCCCGAGCATTCTCAAGTGCGCTGTGGTCGTTGTTTTCTGCCAATGCGGCCTTTTGGCTGGCGAAGCTGAACGCGCCCAGGTCAACGCTTTTCACGCGGAGCAGGCGGATCGCAACGGACCCCACGCCGGTTGTCGCAGGTGGGATAACAACCTGCACCCGAGCTTTGCCCTCTTTTGTCGGGACATTGGCCGTTGCAATTGGCTTTTTTTCTCCGAAAGTCACGTCGCTGAACCCAGCCACACACCGCCCGATATTGCCAACATCATCCTTGGTCAGAGTGATGTCTGTCTTGGTCATGTGGGTAGTGCCCATTTCCTCAACCCAGACCGTTCCGTCTGGGTTCACGGAAATCTCGCTCAGGTTTTCGTCATGTAACAGATGCTCGATCTGTTCGGTGTAGTATTCCAGAAGGCCGTTGCCGTTTCGCCCGCTCATATTTTTATCCTTGTTATTCCGCAAAAAAAGGCCGCTAACGCATTCAATTGTGCGGGGAGCGGCCGGAAGGGCCGACGATACGGCCGCTTCAAAGGGTCTGTCTCAGAAATTGTCGAACACCACGTCACGCTGCAGGATGGCATTTATGCGGCTTCCCTGATCCACATAGATAGTTGGTGTAATCCGCAAGTAGTCTTCCAACGCCGCTGCTGTGGCATTCTGCAAATTCGAACCGACCTGTGTTGCCAGATCCGTTTGCACCGAATTGCTGCTATCGTTGTCGGCCACCAGCGCGACCGGCGCGATCCCGATGATCGAGAGCAATGCAGCGGTTCCAAATCGCTCACCGAAATGCGTATCGACACGTCCGGTTGCCCCAGACCGGCCCTGACCATCCGTCCCGGCTGAGCCGATTTGCGCAGACAAACCATCCGGCGTGATAACCCGGCTCCAAACGACAGCGATCCGCGTTTGCGCCAGTTTTGTATCAGCGCGGTATTCGCCATAGAGTTTTGATCCGCGTGGCAAGAGCAGTCTTGTCCCATCCATCGAATAGACGCCGCGCGTGATCGTCGCCACAACACTGCCCGGCAGCTCTGAACTTACCGCACCACCAAACACAGCGGTCAAAACCGTGCCCTGAGTCAATGTGCGCGATGGATCGTCAATGATCGAGGCCCCCACGATGGGCGGATATTCTTCAACCAAGTTGTTTTGCCATGTCGTGTTTGGGTTTTCCTGATAGCCGCGCTGTTCTTCAGGCAGGCGCGTGTTTTCCGGTTGAACCTGCACGGGCTGCGGGGCAGGGGAGTACGGCTGGAAAATCACCGGCTGCGACCCACTGTTGATGGGTTGGTAATTCTGTTCCTGAGCCAATGCGCTTGAGGCCAGCGTGACCAGGGCAAGGGAGAGTGCTGTTGGGTTCATCGTCAGCTCCATTAGTTTCTGCCATATGGGTTTTCATCGAACACAATGCCGTCCGACTGGTTCTGGCGCTCGCGCATCCGCTTGAGTTCTTCGAGCCTGCGCCGTTCGTCCTCAGTCAGACCTTGGGTTTGCAGATGGCTCATGCTGGCGAGAGCCCGCGCCTCGGCGTCAGCAACAGCTTGGGCCAGCTCTGTCTGAAACGTCTTCTCGCGCTCATCATATCTGACCTCCAAACGCTCGTTGGTCAGATTGAGCGAAGCGATTTCACTGTCTTTTTCAGACAAAGACACCTTTGCCTCGGTCAGCTCGTCTTGCATTGAAGCAAGGCGCTTACTAAGGTTTTCAACGGAAGCGAGAGCTTGTTTCAGTCCTTCGGAAACGGGCTGCACCGGGACAGCTGTATCCACAGTTGTGACCTTAATGCCCCCCGGTGCAGCCTCCTTCTCATCTACCTCGGGTCCACGCGCTGTCAAAAGCCCATAGTAGTCACCGCCGCTTGGTCGCAGAGCATCGACGCGTACGCCTGCGCGGCTGGTCTTGCTGTCATCCCCCAAGACAAATAGCACGAAGCCCACGAACACCGCGCTAGCGACAGCAACTGCAATGAGTTTCCTGGTCTCGAAACTCTTCCTCATTCGTTGAGGCGTTTGTTCAGCCGCCGCCCGGGCCGCAATTGTCTGCTCGCGGTTCATTACTTGCTGCCCCCCGGTTTGACTGTTTGCGAGGTGATGGGTCTGCCAGTCTGGCCGCGAGCGCTTGCCTGTTGGTAATTGTCGCCATCGTTGCGAACACAGATCGAGTCATCCTCGATGCGCAGCGTCCAAAGATCGGAAAGACCCTGCACCTGGATAATGCCGCGCTCTTTCACTGTGGTGTTTACCATCAGCTCCCGACCGTCAGGCAATACACGGAAAATACCCGGCAGTTCCTCGTCCTGCGGGATCTGCATATATGTGTGAACACCGTCATCCCAAACGGCAGTAGGTGCAAAATCTGCTTTGCTCGACCGTGAATAGTTTTGGTTCACGAACCGCCCGGTTGGCTTGGGTTCGCCTCGCGCTACCTTGCCACGGGTCGTTGTGGTTCCACCCTTATTGTTTGAGTAGAACGTAACTCGGAATGGCACGTTTTTGCGTTCAGCGGTAGTTTCAGCAGGAACCAGATAGAAGTTGTACGAGCCGCGATTGGTCAAAACCGTAAGGTTGGAATCCGAGTTGAGGATTTCCGGTTTGAACGCGATCACGCGGCCTTCCTGCAGGCGGGTGATCTGAAAGCTTTCCGTGTCGCCCGCGCCGATGCTGCGCACGGTTTCACCCTGCGGAAAATGAACATACGTGATCAGGCGTTCACCCACGGGGATGCGGTACACTTGGTTCTCGACATAGTGGAAATGCGTTATGCGATGATCCGCGTTCTTCCCGTCCGGCGTCGGCGTGATTTCCGCCAGAACGGGCATCGAGAGAGCCAGGACAGCGGCGGTGGCGGTTGTGAGTGTCTTAAGGGTACGCTGCATCAGATGTCTCCCATTGCGTCTACGCGATAGTTGGTGACTGTGAAGCCGAATGGATTTTCCAGAAGCTCATCCATCGACGTCACGATTTTTTCCTCAAACCCGTAGGTCACTGTGACCACATACCGGGCTGAGGCCGTTGCTTGGTTCGGCACGATCAGGGACTTGCGGATCTCGACCTGCACCGTCTCGTCATTGACGGGTGACACTCCGAGAATTTCGGTCTGCACCTTTGTCTTGGGCGTATAGATTTCGTCGGGATGGCTATCGTTCGAACCGTCCCAAAGGTCGCGATAGGACGTTTCCGCCAGCTCGTCAGAGCGGCGTAGAACCGATTTCAGGCGCTCGTTGTTGTCCTGAACGTCATAGGTTTCCCGATCCTGCACATAGTTGGCGACTTCGCGGAACGCCATCGCCTCAGACGGTTCCAGTTCCTGGACTTTCTCTGTCAGCAGAACCGGCAGCTTTGAATCCGGGTCGATTGAGAAGGGAACCGCGCGGATTTCCTTCAGCGGCAAGATCAATGCCCAGCCAATAATGGACGCAACGCCCATTGCCATACCAACTGCTCCGAACACCTGCCATTTGAAGGCATCGCGCCGAGCGCCCAGAAAAAGTTCTTTCTCGTGATCTGTCACATGTGACATTTGCTCTGTACCTCAGTTTACGAAGATTTCTTAGGGTTTGCGCGAGCAGCTTGTATGCTCTGCCGATAGCGATCAGCGGCGTAGCTTTGGCGAGCCGCGCCATCCTGGTTGCGAGATCTGTGCGCAATGTCCCGGCGCGCTTGCATCGCACGAGACGCGCTGTCTCGGACGCCGGTGCCGTCTCGGGCTGCGGAGGCCATCGCGGCGGCGGTTTTCCCACCGGCCACAGCACCACGCGCGCCATCGCTGGCAGTGCCCAATGCACTTCTTGCGGCAGCGACAGCACCAGTTGCCACGGCAAAACCCGAGGACGCCGACACGATTGCACCCGACATTCCCCCAGCGAGCGACGGGACCTGCGTGAGCATCACGATTGACACAATGCAGATCGCCAAAAAGCGGCCACTGGCCTCCATGTTATTCACATCCTCAACAGCGTTCAGTTCGGAGCTGAAAAGGGCCTGAATAAGAGAAACGATGCCTGTCAGAACGACGATGACCATGATCAGGCCAACAGTCGTTTTCGCCCAGGCCGCGAAGATATTGGCTGTTGCCGAGCTGAGCAGCGTTGCGATGAAAACTGGCGCTAGACCCAGCAACACCGCCAGACCGCCTTTTGCGATCAGCGCCATGCCGGTGCCAAAGGCAACGATGACAGCACCAACAACCCAGAGAATAGCCCCGGTGATGCTCAAGCCCCAGGTCGCGTTTTCAATGGCCTGCTGGCCCATCAAGAAACACTGAAGCGCAATGTCATCGAGTGCTTCCCAGACATTTGTTGTGCCGGTCAATTCTCCGGCAATGGTGTCTGGGAGGCTCGAAATACCCTGATAAATGGGCTGAAAGAAACTCCAGCTTGAAGCCATACCAATGATGATCGTCGCCCGAATGATCCAGCCGACATAGCCACCGAGGCCAATTTCTCTGATCTGAAGTACGCCGTTGATCAGCATTGCCACGAAGATCAGGGCGGCAATTGCCCATAGGGCGGATGCAAGATCCGCCGCTAGGCTGTTGTACGCTTGCTGCGAAAAGTTATTAAGGGCAGCTTCAATCGAGCTGACGAAATCTTGGATCACGGACCACAAGCCTCCTCAATTGCAGGGCGCAGAGCTTCCAGCCGAGCTCGTTGCTCTTTTTTGATTGCTGCCAGATTGTCAGATGGCTGGTTCCAGAACTCGTCCTGGTCTGCCCCGACTTTCTTGGCTGCATCATCACGGCTCAGATTTCCTAGAGGGCATTCTGTGCTGAAGGTTTCGCCATCTTTGCGCAGTTTGCATTGCTCGATTGTGGCCTCGTGCGCCGCAATGACCTGTTCGTTCAGGATCACCACCGACCAGTTGGTCACGAGCGATTGCTTGTCTGCCGGTTGGCCCGCCTCGGCCATGCGCGCCTGATCGCCTTTGACGAATTGACGACCGTACTCACGCGCCCCCGAATACCCAAGGCACTTACGATATTCACCGAACGGCATATCGACCTTGGGTGATGGGCGCAGCTTCACCTGAGCCGATGCAGCCCCCGACATAACGGCGGCGGCTGCAATGGTCAGGATAAGAGTTGAGCGGAGTTTCATTGTGAGGTTCCTCGTACATAGTTGCTGAGTGTCGAAAGATCGGCAGCGGTCGCAGCCAGATCCGTGCCCGACGCCAGAGCATTAGCAGAGGTTGCGCGCAAGATTTCAATTTCAACTTGGAGGAGTTTCAGAAGAACCGCCGTGTTGTAGTCGATTGCATCCTTCAGATCTTCTTGCTGACCGATTTCACCGCGCAGCTTTTCGGCATCCTCAGAGAGTTTGCCCGCTATGTCATAGCCCTGTTCGCCCAGGGCAGATGCCATCAGGCCAGCGCCACCACGCTCTGAGAGAATACGCCGGGCCGGAACATCTGACGTGCTGAACTCTTTCAGAATGCCATTGTTCAGCCCCAGGCTGATTGACCGGCGTTCCATCGCCAACCCTGCCACGCCCGGAAGATCGCCGATCGTGTCTTCGGTCGCGTTCAAAGCGTATCCGAGCGTGTCCGCCGCTGAAGCCAGCTTCAAAAAACTGCGGCTGTTGAACTCGTCCAAATCGGTCAGGCCGGAAATGGCCTTGAAAGAGTTTTCCAGCATGGCGCGCTGTTGTTCCAGCTTTTCATACTGTTGCAACAATTGCTCGTACTGGCGAACCATTTCAGCAACTTCCCGAGCGGAGTTGGCAGCGTCCTGTGTAATGGCTGTAGCATCCACGACCGGCACACCCTGGGCCAACGCCGCGACGGGCAGGGCGGCCCAAACGGCGACAGCCACAGTGGTGCGGAATTTCTTCAGGGTGTTCATCAGACAAGCTCCAAATCAGTGGGGTTCATGCGCTCGAAGTCGCAGGCGCATTTGCTGCGATATCCCGAATAGGTGTTGGTGCAGGCGGCGACGGCGGCCAGAACAACGAGGGCGATTACAAGACGAGATTTCATGTGATTTCCTTCCAGAAGTTGGGGTTTTGACGCCATTCAGGATCAGGGAAAGACTTGCCGTCTGATCCGCTCAGAACACGAAGCAAGGGGCCGAGTGCGCCGACATCGACATCGAGCCAGACACTCTCATCACCCTTTTTCATAAGCATCACGCGGTCGCCAAAGTGCGCTCGCAATGCGCCCAGCTCTGCATCGTTCAAACCGATTGCCCGGTAGTCCGCTTCATTGCCGGATCGGGATGGGAACAAGAGCTGCGTGCTGGTGTTTTCCAGGATCGACTTACTGGCCGCTGATGACAGGAGGTGATCGGGGATCTGCGTCATCATCATCATGACGTTCAGCTTCCGATACGTGGTGTAAGCGTTCTTGAGGATTTCCGCGCCGTAAGGATTGCCAGCGATCACCCAGGCTTCATCAATGACAAAGACAGTCGGTACCTTAGAGGCACACCGGCGCTCGATCTGGCGCATGACGTAGCTTATCCACGCCAACCGGACCAACTCGTCATCCAGAACCTCGGAAATGTCGAACACAAGATGCCGGTCGCCAGAGGCAAACGGATCTTTGCCACCTTCGCCAAACATCCACGACAACCGCCCGTCACCTGCCCATTCGCTAGCCCGCTTGAACAGGTTCTTGTTGTCGTCAAAGGCTCTGAACCGATCCACCAGTGAATCGAAGTTCTGAAGCTGTGGGGGCAGGGTGGCGTTGGCTTGGCACGCCTGCGTGATCTCATCTTTCTGTTCGGCGGTCAGCTTTTCGTCATAGCTCATCAAGGCTGTGACCCAATTTGCCAGCCAGCTTTGCCCAGCCTCATCCGTTTCCGTTTGGAAAGGGTTCATGCCGGTGGGTTCGCCAACCCGAACGCGAGTGTATTGCGCCCCAAGTGCCCGCATGGGGGCTTCCATCGCCCGGTCTTTGTCAAACGCGATGATACGCGCGCCCTGCGCAACCGCCATCGTCGCCAGCAGCATTGCAATCACGGTCTTACCGGAGCCGTTTGGGCCGAGAACGATGGTATGGCCGGATGGTAGGTTTTCCGCATCCGAGCTTGTCTTGGGCAAGTGCAGCGAAACATCGTAGCTGTCGCCATGCGTTGTCGGGAACGTCGCCAGAGGCCCAGGCCAAGGCAGCTTGTTCTCAGGCAGACCCTTTGGCCGCATGTGAAACGCAACCATGTCTGCAAAGTTCTGATCTGTGATCAGTTCTTCACGGGCACGGAACGCAAAATTGCCGGGGTGCTGCGCGAAATACACCGCCCGCGCTGACATCGCTTCGCGTTTGACCGTGCCGCCTGAAATCTGAATTTCACCGATGATATGCTTTTCGGCTGTTTTCAGATCTTCCTCCGTCCCGAACACGCAGATCGAAAGGTGATGCTTGCCCAGAGACATCGTGCCCGATGCAATCCCATCAGCCAGGATGGACAAGTCCTCTTCCAGCGACTTCGCTTTGTCACCAGCCGAGCGCATCTGACCCGATCTGCGGCGTTCCATTTCTTGCGCCTGCGAACGACTGATCGGCAGGAACGATTGCGAAATCACGACATCAACCGGCAGGTCCAGCCCGTCGAAAATGCCGGGGAATGACGCCATCGGATAGTTCTTCAGGGAATAGACGTGAATAGAGCGCTCTTGATCATCGCCAGACACAAGTTTGGCTGTCTTGCCCTGAAACAGCACGTCCTCTTGCGGCATATTGAAGGCAATCGGTTCTGCAATGTTTGTATGAACGATGGGCTGATAGCGCCCGTTCAGCAGCATTCCATAGTAACCCAGCCAACGCCCATCGCTGAGCTTCAGCCGGCTAACGCGGGCCTCACCCAGCGTGCCCGCCAGTGTGGTGAACACACCGTCGAGCTGTTCCATCATTTCGCGGCGTTCCTCGTCGATCGTTCCTGACGCCATGCCGAATATTTGCCTGGCGCGTTCATCCTGGCGCTTCTGCAGAATGGCGCTGATGATGATTTTGCGCTCTTTCAGTTTTGCATCGAGCGAGGCTGACCGCATGGCTTCTGCCACGGCACCAGCAAAGCCGGTTGCGTCCGTGATGACATGCCCTGTCTCAGCGGGCACGGTCACTCGATGAACGTAGAATGCGACCTCATTTGGAGTGGTCCGCAATACACGTTCAAAACGCTCGGCCAAAAACTCGAATTCGTTTTCGTCCAGAGTGTTTGCGTTGATTCCGGTAATTTCGGCAGCGGCGATCAGTCCGCCGTTGCGTGTAGAAATGACCTCATCGTCCACGACATAGCCATATGGCAACATCTGAAAGAGGTGCATTTCATCCTTACGCCAGCTCGGCTCAAGCAACGAGCGAGCAAGGGTAAACAGATCCTTTGAAGCAGGCTTAGGCACTATAGAAATCTCCCCCGTGGTGCTGACGGTTTTTGGTGCGTGGTGTCTTGGAGAGCGTCACGGACAGGATGCGGAAGAATGCCGGTTCCCATTCGTAAAAGAGGCGCAGCCCGGTATAGAAAACAAAGCCCGCAATGATTGCTGGCGCTATCCCGAACATGAAGAACGAAAGCATGGTCATCCCCGCGATCACCAAGAGATAGATCACGGGCAGGCCGCCCCATTCTGCGGGGCGGCTCAGGCCGCGAAAGACCGTATTGCGGCGAGCCATCAATCAGGCTCCGATGAACGTATCAGCAAGGCCGATAACAGCACCGACAACGATTGCGATCACCGGGCCTTTCAACGAACCCCAGCCGAACACGTAGGCGAGACAGCCCCAAATGAAGCCAACAGCGGCAAGGCTGACGCCAACGACCTTCGAGTCGGCCAGTGTCTCGTTGATGAAATCGCCAATGGCATCCTGCAGCCAGCCAGCGGAGGCAGGTGCTGCGCTAACGATGGTCATTGTCAGCGCAAAGAATGCCACTTGTTGGATGAAGTGGTGCCGCTTCATGGGGGGTCTTTTCATAGTTCTGTACTCACTTTGCTCAGGATGATCCGCACGTAGTCGCGGGTTTCGGTGAAGGGGGGGATGCCGCCATACTGGACGACGCGATGGGGACCGGCGTTGTAGGCGGCGAGCGCCAGTTTCCAGTCTCCAAACTCACGGTACTGCGCTGCCAAATAGCGAGCGCCACCGTCGAGATTTTCAGCAGGGTTCTTTGGGTTCACGCCCAGGTCTTTTGCCGTTCCCGGCATGAGCTGCGCGAAACCGATGGCACCCTTGGGCGACAGGGCATCAGCCCGATACCGGCTTTCCTGCCAGACCAGTGCCATGAACAACTCGGTCGGAACGTCATGCCGTTCTGCCGCTGCATGGATTTCTTTGACGATCCGTTCCTGCGACCAGCCACCAGAGGCTTTGCGAGGCCGCGGTGCTTTTCCCGCAATCTCGATCTTTGCTGTCCGCTTCGCTTTGGGCGGTTGTGTCTGTTCGTCCAACTCGTATTCCCGCATCTGGATTGGCTTAACCACGCCATCAACGATTTCTGCCCGCGCACCGTTCAGGAACACGCTGCCATCGGGTTCGTACTCGATAACCTGGGCAAGAGCGGGGTTTGTCGCCGCAAACCACAGCAAGAAAACCGAGGTGGAGCGACTGAAAAGCGTCCTAAGGAGTTGGTTAACAAATCCGTGATCGAATTTGATTTCGCGTTGTTTTGAACGGATTGGCTTGGGTAGATTTATCGTTGCCGCTTCGCTTTCAAGGGCGGAGTCGGATAGGTGGTGGATACAGCCCCATCTGGAGCTCACCACGTTCTCTCTTCGGTGTAGCACCACATGCATCGAAGAGAGTTCCCCGCGGAGAACACCACTCGTTGCTAAGCAGTTCAGCCAAGTTTCGAAGGCCAAGGAGATCACCTTTCCGTTCTTCTAAATAGGTCAGTAAAGTTTACATAATTACTATTATGAGGCTCGGAGTCAGATCATCTGAGCAGCAGGAAATTCGATGCCGGGACACAGCACTGAGCCCTTCGCGGGCTTCGTAGACAGCCAGCGTTCAGCTTGAATCAATCAGCCTGAAGGTCTGACCAAAGTGTCGGGGATGTCCTGCTCTGCGCTGTGGCCGGTCAGTGCTGTGCGGCCGAAAGCTCAGGCACGTTGTCTGGGTCCGCACCCATTGACTCTGGCGCGGCGCTGTCCAATCTAGGATCGGCATCTAGGGTTACTGTTTTTACCATAGTACAGTTCTCTCTTGATGTTGGAGGAATGCCCGGATGGATTTGGGGCGTTTCTTGTCCTGTCGATTGTTGGCGCAATCGACAGGACGGCTCACTTCTCATTAGTTTCGTTTTTTGGTCATCAAGTCGTTGTTTGATCCTTTCCTTCAGCCGCACCAGGACTGGCGTTTGCCGCCGTGGTATGGTCGGGCGAGACCTTCGGAAATCAGGATGGCCCCGACGTCCTGCCCAGCCACACGCCCAACCGCTAGGAAGCGGTCATGCACGTCCAGATCTGGTTGGATGACCAGCTCTATCTGGTCCGCCGTCTGGATGAGCTCTGTCAGCCTTGCTTTCGCTTCCAATCCCAGAGTCTTTTCCGCACGGCATTGCGGCCGGTAGGTCTCAGGCGTATCGAAGCCAACGAGCCGGTAGCGGTCGTCGCCGTGGTCGATCGTGTCACCATCAATGGCAATCACCTCGGACGCGCTCAGAGTCTTTGTTTGTTTTGATGGTTCAATCCAGACCGCAGCAAAGAACAAGGACGCGAGTGTAGCGCTGAGAAACAAGAGCCGTTTCATGTGCCCTGCCCCAGTATTTTGATGAGCCAGGTTCTCGAACGTGACCGATCAGGTTTTGGATTTCGCGTCCAGGGCCTGAGCTGCTTCGAGACCCTCTGGGGTAATCGACTCGATCGTGTAATCTGATTTGACGCAGAGAATGCGACCGTCGCCAAATTCCTGGTGATGCTTAAAAAGCCCCGGCCAAAGATCGAACTCTCTGGGCTCAGCGCCCGCTCGAGAAATCTTCGACTTGCACAAGGCTCCGACATAGTTCGGCGAGCTGTAAATGCAGTGGTACTTAGGTCGTCCAAGGGAAGCGAGTCCGATAAATTCGTAGCGGCATGTAAAGGGAACCTGATCTTCTTTCAGGCCCCGGACCATCTCGATGGTTACCACAGTGTATTGTCTCTTGTTGTCCGCCATGACGACCCCCTATGGGCCGTCTTCTACATCCAAAAGTTGTGGACTAAAACACAATCTACGTCAATATAAGAAAGTACGCCAATATACGATATTGGATTGTCAGAAATATATTGGCCGGATATTGCTTAGGCGATTCGCAAGCAGGAGAGACCATCTTGAAACACTCAAAATCCGGAAATCGAACTCGCGCAAAGGCCCTTGCAGTTGCACTCGCTGCACTGCCGGCCACGCAGGCTAGTGCCTATCCAATTGACTGTGCCATATTCCTTTGCCTCGCCGGAGGTTGGCCAGGTTCGCCTGATTGCGTCGCTGCCAAGGCGGAGTTCATTCGGCGCATCACACCCTACCCGGTCGAACCGCCGCTCCAACTCTGGCGTTGTCCGATGAACGCGTCAGAAAACTCCTCAGGCGTGAGTCCTATGGAAAGGTTGGAAGCCATCAAAGGCAACAGTGCCAATCCTGTTCCAGAGCTTCCATCTGACAGTGCTCCTGGGCCAAGGATATTGGACGTTTCAATTTCTTCGGAAGCTGCCCGAGCCGTCTATGGGCAAAGCACAACGTCGTCGCAGGTTACTCCGATCAGCGTCGATCTTTCTTCTCCCGATTTCGACGTTGTCAGGTCCATCAGAGTTTGGGATGTGCGCCACTACAGCTATCGCCGTCGTTCGCGAGAGGGCGATTGTGAGCGCTCGCTTGATCTCGTGGTTGGCACATATGACGACAACGCGAGCTTTCACTGGTCCGAGCGCGCTCCTGCCCCAATCCCAGTCTGGCTGCCCCTCGGCAATCGCTGTGAGCCTCCCAGCTACTTCCGCGGCGTTGGTGTCGAGTGGACCGACATATTCGGGTTCAGCGATTACGAACTCATTCGATACTGACGTGCTTACCTGCGGCACAACGCGTTGCTCCTGGCTATGCCACCAAAATCGCCAGCCGTATATTTGAACCAGGCCGTTTGGCCCGGAGGAACACCCCAATCCCAAAACAAAAAACCCCCGCAAGGCGGGGCCTCAGCGGGGATCTTCTTAAGTCACGTTTGATCACCTGATTTATAGGAAGTTCCCGAAAATCTGACAAGGATAAACGCATCCGTGCGAACGGTTTTTCTTTGTCTTTTGCTGAGGTTCGACCCGCCTTGCTTCCTCAATGAGAAGCACACAATGAAACCAATGAACCATACCGAGTGTTCCGCCCAGCGAAGCTGCGATAACAACTCTTACCTTTGCCAGGTGAGGTCGAAACCATGAGCTTCCGGCAAATCTCATCCGCCCGAAATCACCAAAAAATGCGCTTCCACGACGGTCTTCCCGAGGGCTGGAACCGTGACAGGTTTCGGCAGCTCTGTGTGTGCTACGCCCAGATCGGAGGCGCATCGGCCCAGTGTATTCGCACATTAGAGATCATCATCGACATGATCTCACCATCCGCGTTTCGCGACCCGTCTCAGGAACCTTTTTGCTACGCCCGTCAGGAAACGCTCATAGCCGGGCGTGGCGTGACAGATCGGACAATCCACAATCACGAACGGGAGCTGGAGAAGCTTGGCCTGATCGAACGCAGGCTTGGCGCAAATGGCGCGCGATGCAAGCGCAAGGGGCTTGGCCTCTTCCTGACCCCAGCCCTGAACCTTATTCCCGAGATGCTTGACGCGGACGTGCAAAGCAATTCTGAGAAGAAAGAGCATGATGAGTTGCGCGGGGATCGATCACGGCTTTACCGTTATGTGAAACACAGCCTGGCGGTGCTTCATTCACTCCCCTGCCCGTCTGAAGAGGTCGAGGGCATGATGGTTGAATTTCGATCATGGCTGCGTTCTGACAAGCTGAAATACCTGTCGTTGGATGAGCTCAGGGCACATGTTCAGGCAGCTCACAACCTTTGGAAAAGGATCGAAGGGCATGTCACTAAACGTGGTGAAATTTCGGGTGAACCCGAAGCTTGTTTCGGGTCCCATATACAAGACCAAATTGAAGAAACAATTCTGTCCTGTAACGCCGATGGCGAGAGTTCAATGTCCTCGGCAAAAGCCTCGGAACCAGATTGTTCCGGCTCCGGGCCTGACGGCCCTCCGCATTGCTTAGAAAGCAATCATCCGACAGATACGGCATCACGCAAGGCCCAAAAACTACCGCGGGTGAATAACCACATCCTATATGAACTGGCCTCACCCGAGCTGCGCATGCATATCGATATCGCCGGTGGCGGAGTTCAGAATTCCAATCCGAGCCTCTATGCAATTGAGACCGGCGTTTGGTCCCGACTTTCAGAGATCGGCACCAATGTCTCCGCCTGGCATGCAGCTATCGAACGATTGACCATCATGGGGGCGCTCCTATCGGGAGTGATCGCAGATGCGAGGCTGAGTGATCCGCGGCTGCCGCCCGTGGTTAATCCGGGCGGATATCTTCGCGGAATGGTTAAGGCCGATGAACGAGGTGAACTGAACCTGATTTCCAGTTTCATGGGGCTGTTGGCGCGACGAGCGCGGGAGGAGGAACACGGAATTCGTTAGGGTCGTAAGAGCATTTCAAAACACCTCGGTTTGTGCCCCGCCAACCTTTCAATTTGATATGCCTCTTCGGCAGGTTTTCGCTCTGTTTCCGCCTCAAGAACAGAACTGTATTCAAATCTGTGATTGGCTACGGGAATTCCCGAGTAGTTTATTCAGCTTTAGGTTGCTATGCGGCCTCGACGGCAACGCGGAACAGGAAGATTACCAATGAAAATTGCAGATATTGGCAATTCTGAACTGGACTTCAGGCAAACTGGGGAGGCGCGCCTTCAGGAAATATGTTCGAGGTTCGGACTGGAGAATGCGTCCTACGCCCATATCGACAAGCATCACAACGTTGTCCACGGCTGCACCACGTTCCCAGCTGAATGGGTCAGGTACTACGTCGACAACGAACTGGTTCTGGCCGATCCCCTCATTCGGTTCGGCGCCACCATGATAGCACCGATAGACTGGTCAGCATTCGACAACCAGACCGACTATGCGGCACTTTTTCAGGCAGCCAGAAGGTTCGGGGTTGGACGCAACGGTCTTTCAATTCCAGTGATCAACCCCTTTGGGGAGCGCGGCGTATTTACCGTCACGTCCAATGCGCCTCGTCCAGAATGGGACGCCCTGATCGCGAGAATGCTCCCTGCCCTACGCCATGAGGCACAGGTTCTGCACCTGCTTGCCCTAGATGTCATTGAAACCGTATTCAACTTTCCCTCGGATTCCCTGTCTGGGGATGAGTTGGATGTGTTGAAAATGCTCGCGTCGGGTTTGATACCGTCCGTCATTGCCAGGCAATTGGGGCACGCTTCCCGAACGGTCGATGCGCTGACTGCTTCGATCACCACCAAGCTCAAAAGCCGGACGATCGAACAGGCGGTTGCAAGGGCAGTCAGCACCGGTTTTCTGAAGTGGAGCGATTTCTTTGCCGACCCGGTGGCCGAACTGGTCAATATGGAAAGTCAGCGGCTTTGCGGTGGGATCGTACGTTGGGGTGGTAGGTCGCACGAGTTCATCGCTTTTGAAGAAGGTCGAACGGTGCGCAATCTCGAGAGCTTCCACGCGGTTCAAGTTGAAAATCTAGCTGGAGAATACAATCTGGACATCAACGAAGTACTTGAGGCAATTGGTGCAAACAAAAAACAAGTTGTTTGGATCAGACGTATTTGAGTCAGATTCTTGATGCGGCACGCTACTCGGGATCGGCCCGGGACGTTCCTGGCAATGTGTTAGAATGTTGCAATACGGAATGGTGGTTCAACATGACTTCGCATGAAAACAAACGTAGGCTCTTTGAAGTTGTTGGTGAAAATCCAAAAGCCCATCTGAGCCCGTAGTGCTGGCGCAGCCGCATGGCACTGGCGCATAAACAACTCAGCTTTGACTCAGAGCCATGGCACATAACCGAAAAGCAACGGATCGCGCGTTCCGGCGGAGTGATGGCCCCGGTCTTGGTAGATGGCGAGCAGTGGATTCGGGACAGTTGGGACATAGCATCCTATCTCGATGACACTTATCCGGCCCATCCTCTGTTTGCTGGACCTTCCGGCAAGGCAAAGTCGCTGTTCGTCAATCATTGGGCGGATAACACGCTGCACCCGCTGATCTTTCGCACTGTTATTGCAGAACAGTTTCCCCTGACGGCGAATTGCGACAAAGACTATTATCAGGAACGAACCCTGCGCAAATTTGGCCAAAGCGTCGAGGAGGTTGGGGCCGATCCGGAAACTGCCCGGCGCGCCACTATGCTCGCTCTGAGCCCGCTTGAGGCAACACTCGTCGAATCCTCTTTTCTGGGCGGGGTAACGCCAGATTATTCGGACTATATCCTGTTCGGAACATTCCAGTGGGCCCGGGTTGTCAGCCTGACCGCATTCTGGCCGCCTGACAGCGCTCTGCACCGCTGGTTCGAGGACCTGCTGAACGCATTTGATGAAATGGGGCGGGCACAACCGCCGCGCAGCGCTTTAGGGTAACAAAGCGGATCGATGGGTGCGAATATAATCTGCTGTGCGAAACACCAACGCAGCCAGCGTGGCCGTCGGATTTATCGCGCCCGGCGTGGGAAACAGGCTAGCGCCTGCGACGAACACGTTTTCGACGTCGTGGAGCTGCCCATAAGAATCTGTCACAGACGTTGCAGGATCATTTCCCATTATTGTTCCACCCATCATGTGCATCGGGTTTCGAGGGCCTGCCCAAGCATCGCTGGTCCCCGCCGCCTTGAAGATGCGAAGACCCTCCGCCTTAGCCAGTTCAGACCTGGCGGCATTTGCCTGTGGCAGTGAATTGCTCATATGTGCCATCGGCAGCCCATAGCGATCGTGTTTTGACGGATCAAGCGTGATACGGTTTTCCGGCATGCTGTCTTCCTCACACAGCACTGACATGTTTCCGTAATGCAAACTGGCCTGATGTAGATACGCGTCCAGAGCCTCGCCAAACACCTCCGGCCTGGCCAGAGCGGTCCCCAACAGGTCGTTGGGTTTTGCAGTCTGCCCGACAAGCCACGCGCGGCTGCCAAAAGCATCATTTGCCGGTTGTTTGTCATCATAGCCATCAAGGCAAAGGGTGTTGGCACCCGAAACACCCAAATGGGGCTCTGTTTCCTGCGTGAACAGCCCGTGGATGGTTGTGAGCGCGTGAGAGGTAAAATAGCGCCCCAGTGTCTTGCTGCCATTGCCCAGCCCATCGGGATGCTTGTCACTGACTGACAGCAAGAGCAGCCGTGCATTCCAGATTGTGTGGCAGGCCGAGATGACTATGTCCGCAGGTTGCAGGTTTTCCCGGCCCTGCTCATCGAGATAAACGACGGCGGTCGCCTTGGATCCCGAAGAGTCAGTTTCAATCCGTGCGGCATAGGCATTGTGGCGCAACTCAACGCCCGCCGCTCGCGCCCGCGGCCATTGCAGAACCAGCGGGTTGGCCAAAGCCCCGATCGGGCATCCTGCGTCGCACCAACCGTCAAGCAGGCAACTCGTCCGACCGTCATGGGGAACGGAGTTTACCGCCAAAGTGTTTGGCGTGAGTCTCAGCCCCTCTGCATCAAAACCGGGTTTGATGGCCTGAGACTGTTTGGATAGGGAAATGGCGGGCATGGGATACGGCTTGCCGGGCGGCGCATTGGGATCGCCATCCCCCGACACGCCGAAATAGGACTGCGCGTGGTCATACCATGGGCGCAGGTCATCATATCCGATGGGCCAGTCCAAACTGCGCCCATACAGAGACCTGACGTGAAAGTCGTCGGGGTGCAGACGGTACCAGTTTGCGTACCAATGCAAGCCCGCACCACCGGTCCCCCACCCCATGGCAAAATTCGCGGCCCCCACAAGATCACCGGTTTCCCGAACTTCCGGACCCGCCCATCTGAGCCGCCGAGACCAGATTTGCGAACTGACCATGTCTGAAAGCTGTCGTTCCGGCCCGGCCTCAAGAACCAGCACATCAAACCCTGCCTCACCCAGTTCAGCCGCCATTGTACTACCGGCGATGCCAGAGCCGATGATGACGACTTCAACCTTATCATGTGAGATTTTCGTCATTGGGCCTCAGTGTTTCTGGTCACTCCTCGTACCGCTGAATTGCTACCAGGGTTTGGGAGGTAGAATATGCGCGAGATAGGGGATGTTCAGATCCGCAAACCCCTCCTGCGTGCCATAAACAACATCCACTGCATCGCTTCGTGAAATGAAATAGAAGAAATTGGGATCCGGGTCGGTCCAGACCTGCATGTCTGAAGCTATGGCGGCTTGGATCATCTCTACGCGTTGATCGTCGGTCACCTGCACAAAGGGCAGGCCAAAGCGGTGGAGGCATTCTTTTTCAACGCCCAAGATACCCTTGTGGTAAAATCCCGCCATGTCGCTGGCATCCAGGTATCTGAGGAGCAACAGGGACGCGGCCTGATCGCCTGCAAGGTTTTGGTCGACAAATAGTGCAACTCCGGCCTTTTCAGCACCGGAAACGATGGTCGCACACCAGATAGCCAGAGTTTCCGCCTCGGTAGTTGTGAGTATTTTGTAGCTTGTGTTTTCGACGGTCTTTGCCTCCGCATTTCGGGGAAAGCTTCGCATTGTGATGGACGCCCAGAAAGTGGTCGGGATCACACGAGTCAGAAAGCGTCGTCTGCCCTTCATTCGACCTGTCTCCACCTATCGCAAACAGATGTCTCGATTGTCGCAGCCATGCGGCTTTTGTCAAACTTGGAAATGTCTCCGGCTTCAATGTTGAATTGGTCGTCCATCCTAAATGCAGACAGCCGCGCGGCTTGGGGTTTAACCAACCCACATATTGAGCCGCGGATTCAAAACGCTGCGCCTTTGGATTGTGCCAAGCCTCTGCAGATTTCCTTTGGCAGGATGATACCGCCTTCATTGGGCTGGGCTCTGCCTTACCGACTTGCCGTAGATCCCGTTTTCAAGCCCGGCTACCTCCGGAACCCAAATTCGGTCTCAAAATACCTGGGAGACAGTCCGCTGAACAGGTCGCGCAGTTTTTCAACTTCAGCCGCAGGACCATGTAATTCGACCCCGGTGATATTGACCAGGCTTTGCGTGCTTTCAAAAATATGGCTGCCCAGTTCCATATGGCGGATTACCGCATCTGCGCTGTCATAATCTTCACGGGACACCACCGTCCCGTCGGCGCCGAAACTGTAGGCCGACGCCAAGTGGCCAGGTTCTTGGTTGCGCAGCTCAATCATATCGGCACAGTTTTTTCGAAATGCATCTGCGTGGGTTTCGGGGACTGTCATATAACCCACGATGGTCACAATCTGGTGCACCGGCATAACTTTTCTCCAATAATTCGATTTTACACATTTTCCCAGAATAGGTGCTTTCTACTCATCGGCAAAATGCCTGACGTTTGCCCTGACCAACACATCGAAAGACGGCGGGCTTTCGTTACCCAGTAACATTGCACATCCGGAATGTTCCCTATATGTTCTGGAGTGGGATCCTCAAGAGGTATAACCAAAATGGCGAAAGTCGCATTGATACTCACAGATAATTTCGCGGACTGGGAATGCGCAATGATTGGCGGAATCGGCGGCTCCTTTTATGGGCTCGACGTCGCGTATTTTTCCCCAACTCCGGGACAATTGAGCTCGATGGGGGGATTGACCGTCATTGTCTCCAAAGGACTGGAGGAACTGACCGCGTGGCAACCGGATGTAGTGGCAGTCATTGGCGGAACCGTGTGGGATTCTGAGGCCGCACCGGACATTTCAGATCTGCTTGTGGCTCAGTACGAAAACGGCGTTGCTGTCGGCGGAATTTGCGGTGGAACCCTGGCTCTGGCCCGATCGGGATTGCTGAATTCCGTACCCCATAATTCGAATGATGGTGATTTTTTGATTAAGAACGCAGTTGGGTATGATGGAGTGTCAAACTACGTTCAAAGTGAAGCGGCCGTTTCCTCAGGCCGGGTTGCTACCGCTCCTGGAACAGCACCAGTGAGCTTTGCCGCTGCTATCTTTGAAGCCGCTGGTGTTGCACAAGAAACCGTGTCTCAGTTTAGAGAAATGATCACTGCCGAGCATAACTGATTGCGGATTGTCACAACAGCTGTAGCGAGAGTCTCCACAACGAACTGAGCGTTCCTCGATGAGCCCTCCCGGTGCAATCCGCTTGGACTAAGATTGGGTTCGGATGCCAATGGACCTGGCGGAAGATGATGTCCACGAGATTGGGGAAAGCTCGTCTGGAGAAGTCCC
Organism: uncultured Ruegeria sp.; assembly: GCF_947497005.1. Lineage (GTDB taxonomy): Bacteria > Pseudomonadota > Alphaproteobacteria > Rhodobacterales > Rhodobacteraceae > Ruegeria. Next base: position 34,364 of record NZ_CANMFF010000031.1, read on the forward strand.
TGGATAAAAAAATCGGAATGCGTGGATGGGACTCGCGCAAATTTATCATAATTTCGCTTACGGTTGATGGACCGCAGTCGGGGGCACCTTCCAAACTTATTTCGACCTACACTCGTTTTGTAGAGCGATAGCCAGGCCTTTCGCAATATGGCTTGGCTTCGTAATACTGGCATTGCAACGTAATCATCTGGACTGAACTGGGCTGGACGATATTTGCAAAAATTGGCATGATTGAGCGACACTGAACCTGAAGATCATCCGATGCTACCATCCGAACGACACGCAATAATCCTAGGCTCCAGACTCATTGATTTACAGCCAGAACAAGACGGTTGCGGCGAGAGCTATAGCGGACAGGAAGACCTTGG
>NZ_CANMFF010000032.1 GCF_947497005.1 uncultured Ruegeria sp.
GGCGAACCCTTCCGCCGCGACGCAATGAAAAAACCCGTCGCAGTCGCAGGCGTCTCCGCCAACGACATGCAGGCGCAGGGCGAGCTGTAAACTGACCATTCACCACCCGGGCAGGAGATGGTTCGGGTGGTCGCAGGCTGTGCCCGATCGGATCAGGCCATTGAGGTCGCGACATTGGTCAAGCTGATCCGTTTTGCCATGCTGGCCCCGGCGTACCGGTCATCTCATTTCTTGCGCGTCGCCATGCTGATTTCAGCGAGGAAAACTGCTAGTGTCTGACGTTTCTGCCGGTGTTTTTCGCCGCCTTTCCGGTCTTTACCATCCTGAACTCGGTGGGACCGATCCTGGCAGTGGTCTTATCGGCAACGGCGGATGGACGCTGCCGGTGTCAATTACTGCAGTAAGAATGAAAACGTCGCACAAGCGTATTCAGGATGTCGGTAGACAGGCCAACATATTGAATGCATCCGAGGCGGCCTTTATCGCGGCTTTTGTTCTGGCGGGTGCCCATCTGTTCGGTAAAAGGGTGACAGAAATACCAAATCTCAGCGCGTGACCGACCATTGGTCGGACGGGCTGCCTTGAAACATACTATCAGCAGGAGGGCTGACCTCATGACGACACAGGTTCTCAATCTCTTTGACGAGCCCGCGACGCGCAACGAAAGGCGTCTGGCCGATCTTCCCGACCGCGTTGTCGAGGGTGATCCGCATCACAAGATTGGAATGCATTTTACCAGCCCGGACGGAGCACTGTCGGCGGGTACGTGGACATCGACGCAGGGCAAATGGCATGCGTTCACCGACAAGGACGAATATTGTTACATCATCAAAGGTCATTGCGCCCTGATCCATGAAGATGGCACGCGTCAGGACTTTCGCACCGGGGCCAGCTTTATGATCCCCAACGGCTTTCGTGGCTATTGGGAAGTCCTGGAAGAGACGACAAAGCACTTTGTCATCCGAGATTGCGCGCAAGACGCGTGACTTGATCCGGCGCACTTCCCGAAGCGGCGAAGATCAGCCTGATGGAAAAGGCCTTCCGCATAGTGCTTTCAAATCTCGCGTCTGATGCTTCGCGTAACAGCACTCACCTCTGCTTCTTTTCCGATCCGTCAGCTGAGCGTCTTGTTATAGCTGATCGGCAATTGCGCCGTTGTGGGTAGCGACTGACAGGTCGGGAATGCTCCGTTTTCGATGGCTTTTTTCGTCCAGCGCCATACGCATGCACATATAAACCGTGCCGCTGGCCAATTTGGCCCGGCACATGCCAAAAACCTCTGATTGGAAAGAAAACAGGAGGCTTCGGCTCACTGCCACAATGGGGCTGGGACATAACATTGAGTGGAAGTATTCCGAAGTTACCCGGGCGTGACCTGTCTTTGATAGAGACCGCGCATGACCATTGGCGTCAGGTACATCGGAATTTGATACGCCCCTATGAACGCCATAATTGGCGCAGTGACCTCGGGTGGCAAAGCCACAAAAAAAATTGCGATGTTTCTGTTTCCTGCGATCAGGGAAACAGCGGTAGATCTGGCGGCAGGTAACTTGCCTCGGGTCAGGCGGAACGTAACAATTTGAGCACCGAAATTGACCAGACAGGCGAGGGTGATCCAGAATGCGGCGATTGCCGGATTCTCCAGGGCCGTGGCGCTGACAGAGGGCATCAGGCCGATGACAAAAACAGCCAGAGTAATTGTGCCCAACCCTTCGAGGTTCAGCAATGTGGATTGGGATGGCGCGCGCAACCAAACCCGCCGAACAAAAACGGCACCACCGGTTGCGCAAAGGATCGTCAACAGAAGCTGCAGCCCGGCCAACAGAACGGATTGAATGTCGCCAAGTTCGGGCATGAGTAGAAACACGGGAAACGCCGTAAGTGGTAACAAAGCTGTCCCAACCACCATCATTCGCATCGCGTGTTCTGGAGGCTGACCCATCATCAGGCACATATTGGGGCTGCCTGAAATCGACGGTGCCGCCGCCATGATCAGCAGGGACAAAAGCACGGGAGTTCCCATCCATCCCCCCGCGAATCCAACAGCGAGAACAATCAGCGGCGTCACGAATTGAAAACCGACAACGGCGAACGCGACTTTGTGCAGATCTTTCAACGACCCAAGAATGGTTTCTGGATCCATTCTTAGGACGGTGACGAACAACAAAAGCACGACCAAAGGAGGCAGCAGGTTTCGCATTGGGTCGGCCAAGGCAGGCAGCATAAGACCTGCCGCCAATCCTGCAATCAAAACATGCGGCCCGTGACGGGCGGCCAGGTGGAGCGGATTCAAGACCGGTTTATCCGCCCGGGCTCTGCCGCAAATTCTCAGGCAACCAAGTGGCGAGGTCAGGGAACCAGATGAGGATAAAGACCATCAGTACCATGATCAGGAACATCGGGATCGCGGCGCGCGCGATATAGCTCATCTCATGGTTAGTCATGCCTTGCATCACGAACAGGTTGAAGCCGATCGGCGGCGTGATCTGCGCCATCTCGACGACGACCACGATAAAGATGCCAAACCAGATCAGATCGATCCCCGCATCGCGGATCATCGGTTCAACCACGGCCATGGTCAACACGACCGAGGAAATCCCGTCAAGGAAGCAGCCCAGAATGATGTAGAACACCAGCAACACCATCAGCAACTCGAACCGGGTCAGTTCCCATCCGGCGATCAGATCAGCCAGTCCACGCGGCAGGCCGGTAAAACCCATGGAAAGCGAAAGGAATGCCGCGCCAGCAAGGATCAGGGCGATCATGGCGCTGGTGCGCGTAGCTCCCATCAGGCTTTCGGTAAAGGTCTTCCAATTCAGCGACCCTTGACCCGCCGCAAGTAAGAGCCCGCCGATCACGCCGAAAGCCGCAGCCTCGGTCGCCGTGGCATAGCCCAGATACATCGAACCGATCACAACCGTGATCAGCAGGATCACAGGCAGCAGAAAACGTGAGTTCCTGACTTTCTCGGAAAAGGTCAGTTTGCCTTCTTTGTTCGGATTCCAGTCCTTGCCCAACTTGGAATAGATCGCGACATAACCCATGAACATCGCCGCGAGGACAAGGCCGGGCAGGATGCCGGCAAAGAACAGCTTGGTGATCGATTCATTGATTGTCACGCCGTATACGATCAGGGTCAGCGACGGCGGGATCATCAGCCCCAGAGTTGCAGCGCCGGTCAGCGTCCCGATGATCATCCGTTCAGGGTAATTGCGTTTGCGCAATTCGGGGATCGACATTTTCCCAACCGTGGTCAGAGTTGCGGCTGAAGAACCTGAGACGGCAGCAAAGACCGTGCAACCCACTATATTCGTATGTACCAGACCACCGGGCAAGGGGGCCATCCAGGGGGATAGCCCCTTGAACATGTCTTCAGATAACCGCGTTCGATACAGAATCTCGCCCATCCAGATGAACATCGGCAGTGCAGTCAGGGTCCACGAGGACGATGCAGACCAGATTGTCGTGATCATCACGTCACCCACAGGGCGTGTCGTAAACAGCTCCATCCCGACCCAGGCAACCCCCATCAAGGCCAGACCGACCCAGACACCGGTGCCCAGCAAGGTGAAAAGAACAAAGAGGAAGAGGATGATGACAGACAGGTTTTCCATGCTCTTACTCTCCGTGGCTTTGGTCGGCCAGATCGCGGATGATGCGGTGCTCACCCTTGAACAGGACATGGATCAGATGGTCAGTCAGGGCGATGGCCAGGATCACGGCACCGATTAGCATCGCGGATTGGGGAATCCAGAGGGCGGTTCTGTCCTGACCCTGGCTGATGTCGTTGAACTTCCAACTCCAATAGACAAAGCGGTAAGCGTACCAGCAGAAATACCACATGACAGTAGTTCCGACCCCGAAACACCAGATCTCGAGAATGCGTCGAAACCGGTCCGGAACTGAGTTCAATAGGATCGAAACGCGGATGTGACTGCCACGGTTCAACGCATTTGCGAAGGCCAGAAACGACGCAGCAGCCATAGCGTATCCGGCATAGTCGGGTGCTCCGGGGAACACCTCACCGGTCCAGCGGGCCAGCATCTGCACGACGATCAGCAAAAGAATGGCAATCAGGCTGAACGCCGCCAGAACCCCCGCCGCCAGATAGATAAAGTCGAGTACGGACCGAAGCCCTCGCAAAGCCGCCATGCTGTCCCCGCTGTATTTTTATTGGATGTGAGATGGGCGGCAGATTGTGCCGCCGCCCATCCTGAAAGGATTACTGAGACGAGTTAAACGCGTCGACGATGGCCTTGCCTTCGTCACCGGCGGCTTCCAGCCATTCATTGGTCATGGTCACGCCGATCTCTTTCAGCTCGTTCGTCATCTGTTCGGATGCAGGACCAACATTCATGCCGCCATCACGCAGACCTTGCAGCGTGAACCCGGTGTACTCTTTCGCGCGCCAGTTGCCTGCATACTCCGCCAACTCTGCGCAGCCTTTGACGACGTTCTTGTTGGCGTCGGACACACCGGACCAGACGTCAGAATTCACCATCACGTAATTTCGCGGCAGCCAGGCGTCGACTTCGTAGAAATAGTTCAGGCTTTCCCAGACCTTGCGGTCATATCCGGTCGAACCCGACGACACCATAGAATCCGCCACGCCTGTCGCAAATGCCTGACTGATTTCTGCCGCTTCGATCGTTACCGGCAACATCCCGGTCAGCTCGGCCAGACGCGAAGTCGCATTGTTATAGGACCGGAACTTGATGCCTTTCATGTCAGCGACCGAGTTCACTTCGTCCTTGAAATAAAGGCCCTGAGGTGGCCACGGCACAGCGTAAAGCAGCGTTAGATTCTGTTCAGCCAGCAGTTTTTCGATAGACGGCCTGGCCGCGTCCCAAAGCTTGGCGCTGTCGTCGAACGAGGTCGCAAGGAACGGGATCGAATCAAACCCGAACAGTGCGTTTTCGTTCTGGTGCCCCGACAGAAGACGCTCACCTATCGGGGCCTGCCCGGTCTGGATCGCGCGCTTGATATCGCCACCTTTGAACAACGAGCCGGACGGGTGTGTGACGATTTCGATCTCGCCACCAGTGCCGGTGGTCACGCATTTGGCAAATTCTGCGCCTGTGGCCGAGTGGAAGTTCGACGCCGAATAGGCCATCGGCATGTCCCATTTTTCAGCCATCGCCGGTGCTGCTGCAGCGGCGGTCAAGGCGGTTGCTGCCAGAAGGTTTGTCAGTTTCTTCATCGTTTTCTCCCTATTGAGTTTGAGATGCCAATGTTTCTCATCGGCCTGTTCTTAAGTCGTGTAACGTGACGGTGCGTAGATGCTCATATCAGCGTTTGGGGTTCTACCCGCGATCATCTGTGCCAGTAGGCGTCCGGTTTTTGGCCCGCCTGTCAGGCCAATGTGATGGTGTCCGAAGCCCATATAAGCGCCCTTGACACCGGGCACGTCACCAATGATCGGGATCGAGTCAGCCGGGGCGGGTCTGTGCCCCATCCATTCCACTTCCTCCTTCCATGTTATGCCCGGAAAAGCCGCCCGGGCATTTTTGCGCATCAATTCAAACGGCGCGCGCGAGGGCGGTGCATCCAGCCCTCCGAATTCTACAATTCCCGCCAAGCGTATGCGGCCATCCATGGGTGTGGCAACAAACTTGCCCGAGGCCACCATGACCGGGCTGCGCGGCATGGCAGAAGGTTCCACCAATTCAAGATGATAACCGCGTTCGCTTTCAAGAGGAACAGAAACTCCCAATCGCTTCGCAAGTGGTCCCGACCAGACTCCGGCCGTCACAATAGCCGTATCGCAAGCGACGGTCTCCCCATTGGCGCGCACGCCCGTTACGTGGCCATTTTCGCGGGTGACGTCCTCGACATTGGCACGGATAACACGGCCTCCATTGGCTTCAACATGCGCTGCGAGGTCTTTTACATATCGTCCCGGGTCGGTGATGTGACCGTGGTCGGAAAGCTTGGCCGCAAATCCGATATCTTCACTGAACACCGAATCGTAGTCGCGGAATGCCTTGCCCTCAAGCTCTTCCCATTGAAAACCGTGCTTCCGCCGGATGCCCCAGCCCAACGCGTCCCCGTCGAAATGCGCCCGGTTTTCGTATAGAAACAGATAGTCGCTCGGCACGATCCACTTCTCGGCACCGGTGCCTGCTGCCAAAGCTTCGTGATCATTCAGGCTGTCGCCAACGATTGGCGTCAGTGCGGCTGCAATTCGTTCTACGTCCATTACGTTTGCGTGGCTAAGATATTGCCGGAGCCATGGGATCAGTTTCGGCAAATACCCCCATTTCAAAAACAGCGGCTGCGAAGAGCTCAGCAACATTTTTGGCGCTTTGCCCAATAAACCCGGCACCGTCACAGGTATGATGGAACAGGACGCAAGCACACCGCCATTGCCATGTGACGTGCCTTCACCTGGACCGGCCTTGTCGAACAGGATCACGTCATGCCCATCCCGCTGCAGCCAGACCGCAGCCGAAACGCCGATTATCCCGGCACCTATGATGGCTATGGTTTTCTTTTCACTCATTCTGAAACTGCCTTGGCCACTGCATAATGGTTCAGTCTGGCCAGTTCAGGCCTGCCGCCAAGCCCCGGGCTTTCAGGCACGCAGACTTGCCCGTCCCGAACCTGGAAGGGGTCTTCCAGAATATCCTCTTTCAGGAAGTAGGACGCCTGATAAAACTCGCAGCCCAGTGTGATCTCCGGTGTCGCCGCAATCATGTGGGTGCCCGCAAGATGGGCCAACCCGGCCTCAAACATATCTCCGCCATAGGCTGTAAGACCATGGGCAGCCGCGATACGTGCAACCGTCTGTCCCCGTACCAGACCTCCGGATTTCATGATTTTCACTGAAACCCCGTCACATATGCCTTCCTGCGCCGCGCGTTCCATATCTTCGGGGCCAAAGACGCTTTCATCAGCCAGAAGGGGAACATCGGTCATCTGCCGAAGCTTTGCCATCATCCCGAAGTGATGGGCGCGAACCGGCTGTTCGATGAAATCAGGATTGAACTGCGCCACATCCCGCACCCTTGCAGGTGCCTCCTCAATATTCAGCCCTTGATTATAGTCCACACGGACCGAGAATTCAGGGCAGTTCTGGGCAAGGTACTCCAGCCGCATAATGTCGAAAGCATGACCCTTGAACCCGGTCTTGAGCTTGACGATCCCTACGCCATCGTCACGCAACCGCGCCAACAGGTCGATGTCCTGCGCAAAGTCCGGGTTGGCGATTGAGCAACTAAGCGGAATGGTGTCTCGGCAGCGGCCACCCAGCAAGAACCAGACCGGGATCCCGCTGATCCGGCCAGCCAAATCCAGCAGCGCGGTTTCCAGCGCGGCTTTGGCTTCAGTACAATGTGCCACGGCGTAGGCTGCGCGCGCCATGATGGCTGACCGGTCACCAACGCAGGCCCCACGAACGAGAGGACGCAAGTAACGATCCAACGCCGCGAAGGTCGCTTCCGGAGTGCCGGTGAATACGGACCAGGGCGACGCTTCGCCGAACCCTTGCGAGCCATCCTCGGATGTCAGTCGTAAGATGACGACTTCACACGCGCCTTCAACGGACCCGATACCGTGATCCCGGCGGGACGTGACCGGCAGCTTCAGGTGCCAAAGGTCGTAGCCGGTGATTTTCTGTGCCAGATCGCTCATTTCGCCCCCTTTAGATGAACGGAAGCCTGCCTTGACCAAGATATCATTTCAAATACTATGTTTTCGGGAGTTCATCAGAAAAAATGATACACTAACAAATGTCGTTACGCTTTCGCCAGCTTCAGGCCTTTCACGCCATCATGGAAACCGGAACCGTGACCGGCGCAGCCTCGGTACTTGGGATATCACAACCCGGTATCAGCAATCTTTTAGCGCAGCTGGAACGCGAAGCGCGATTGCCTCTGTTTAAGCGCAACAAGGGCCGGTTGCTGCCCACCCCGGAAGCCGAGTTGCTTTATCGTGAGGTTGATACAGTCGTGCGTGGGCTGGATCACGTGGCACAGGCAGTGACGGATCTGCAGAACAAACATCCCGGTCAGTTGCAGGTTGCTGCGCCACATCTTTTGTCTTTTGGTTTCATGCCACGCGAGATTGCACGTTTTGCCAAAAGTCGCCCGAACCTGTCCGTCAGTTTTCAATCGCAATATTCGTCCAAGATTCAGGAATGGGTGATCTCGGGTCTGTTTGAAATCGGCATTGTCGAGATGCCGATCCTGCACGACACGCTGAACTACCAGGTATTTCAGTTTGAAACGCTGGCGACTTTTCCCGAAGGCAGCCCGTTGGCCGAGTACGATGTTCTGACGCCGGACATATTGGAAAAAGAGCCCTTCATTGTCATGGGTCCCGAGCACCAAACCCATCGCCGAACACGTGACATCTTTCAGGCATCCGGACACATGTGGCGCACAAAGATCCACACTCATTTGTCCGAAAACCTGCTGAGCTTTGTAAAACAGGGTATGGGGGTCGCGATGATTGACCCCTTTACCGTGACGTTCGACGGTGAGAGCGGGTATCAGACCCGCCCGTTTCGACCATCCGTCATGCTGGACTTGGCCATCATCACTGCCAAGGGTCGCCCCCTGTCCATGATTGCGCAGGAGTTTCTGGCGCAGTTGACCCCGTCAATCGCCTCTTACGCGACCCACTCTGACACAGGCGCGGCAGCCTCGTGAAGTTGTTGTGAATGAATGTCGACCAGCGTGGGCCCATCATGCTCGATGGCTTGCTTCAGCACTTTTGACAGGTCTGCGGGGTCTTTGATCGTCCACGACTTTACACCAAAGGCTGATGCAACAGCGGCGTGATCTGTCCGATTGAAATCGACGTTGTAATACCTCTGGCCAAAGCCCGCATCCTGACCGGCCTTGATCCAGCCGAAGACCGAGTTCGAGAATACGATCGACGTAATCGGCATCTTGTGCCGGACTATGGTTTCGAACTCGCCACAGGTGAAGCCAAACGAGCCATCGCCCATGACGGCGAGGGTCTTGACCGAGGGCCGTCCGACATGCGCACCCATGGCCGCGCCCAGGGAATACCCCAGCGCCCCATGCGCCCGATTTGTAATGAAGTGCCGGCCTGGTTTCTGCCAGCGGTAATGTGCACTGAAGTAGGGGCAGGGGGTGCCGGGATCGGCGACCACAATCGCATCGTCATCCAGGATGTCCATCAGGGATGCCATGACGGCCTCTGGCCGGATTGGCATTTCGCGACTTGCAGCAAGAGGGGCAAACGCGGCCATCTTGGCCTCCCATGCCGCGCGGGCCTTGGCTGTTCCGCCTTGACCAGTCAGGTCTTGCCTAGCCTCCAGCACTTGGGCCAAAGCCTCCAGCGCCAGTCGAGCATCGGCACAAATCGCCACTTCAGTCTGGTAGTTGGCACCGATCACCATGGGGTCGCTGTCTATGTGAATGATCGTGGTGTTGCGTGCGGGGCTTCTCCAACGCTCGGTTGTGACCGAACCCGCGCGGCAGCCAATGAACAGGACGACATCAGCCTGATCTACGACGGAACGTGTCGCTGGGACACCTCCGTTCGACCCGACAACGCCCAAAGCCAACGGGTCGGTTTCGGCAATAGCGCCTTGTCCCGAAACGGTTGTGGCAATCGGCATATCCAACAAGCCCGCCACCCGACGCAGCGCATCGGTGGCGCCAGACAGAACCGGGCCTCCTCCGCATACGGCAATGGCGGACTTGGCCTGCGCTAGAATGGCCGCTGCCGCTTCAACCGCATCCGGGTCGGGTGCAGCCCGTTCTGCGGGGTAGCTGCGATGTCTGTCGTCTGCCCAGATTTCGGCTTCGTCTACCTGCGCTCTTTGAGTGTCAAACGGAAGGGCCAGATGCGTCGCGCCGGGTGTGCCGGTTGTCATCGCCCGGAACGCGGCACGAACCATGGCCGGAAGCCGTTTGGCGTCATCCAGAGAAGCGTTCCATTTGGCCAGAGGCTTGAACAGCGCGGGCTGATCCAGTTCAGTCAAAGGGAATTTTCCGCGGCTGGTCGTTGCCACATCCGAAGTGATCGCCAGTATCGGAACCGAGCTTTCATTGGCCTCAACCACCCCCGGCAAAATGTAGGTCGCACCGCCGCCGGACGGGCCTTCGCATACTCCCGGCTTGCCTGTTACGCGAGCATAACCATCCGCCATGTAGGCCGCGTGCCGTTCATCGCGTGTCAGAATGTGCTGAATGCCGTGATCCATTCGGGAAAGGGCATCATAGAACGGCAAGGTGGTGTCACCGCACAGGCCAAACATATGCTTGACGCCATGGGCCTCAAGCATGCGCACCATTGCCTCGGCTCCGGTCAGATAATTCGTCCCTGTCATAGTCCGAGATTCCTTCGATTCAAAATTGCACACAGATCTGTATACAGTTTTGTATATTGATTTCAAGAATTGTGTGTGGCACCTGTGGATCAACGAAAGAAGGGCAGGGTTTATGGCAGGTCCACGCGTCGACGACATCTACGATCAGGTCAAAGCGATGGCAGTGTCCTTCCGCCTGCGCCCGGGCGATCGACTGAACGAGGTGGCTTTGTCCAAGGATTTGGGCGTCAGTCGCACACCGTTGCGCGAGGCGCTGAATCGTCTGGTGGCGGAGCGACTGTTTGATTTCCGCCCCGGACAGGGGTTCTTCTGCCGCCCGCTGGATGCGCAAAGCGTGTTCGACCTGTTCGAGCTGCGCCAGATCATTGAAACCGCCGCAGCCCGTGCAGCTTGCGCCAAGGCGTCGGACGAAGACTTTCAGACGCTGCGGAATGAGCTTTACGCAAAGGGCATCGACATTACGGGTCTGACGATCGAAGAGGCCGTGACCCGGGACGAGGCATTCCATCTGGCTATCGCAAAGCTGTCAGGAAACATGGAGCTGCTGCAAACCCTGACTCGGATCAACGAGCGTATCCGCTATATCCGATGGATTTCCATGAGCCTGGACCGGGTGCAGCGATCAAAGGGCGAACATAAACAGGTAATGCAGGCTTTGATGGATCGGGATGCTGATGAGGCGGCGCGTGTTTTGGGTGCTCATATCACCAAACGCATGGATCAGGTGCAGGACGCTGTGCGCCACGGGATATCAAGCATCTATATGGAGGGGTCCGAAGATATCTCGACCCGGATAATCGAGGAGGTACAGGAATGATCGCGCAGGGCGGTAAATCCATCTACGGTGCATCAGTTGGTATTCTGATGCTGGATGCCCGGTTTCCGCGGATTCCCGGCGACATGGGCAACGCGCAGACCTGGCCTTTTCCGGTTCTGTACCGCATTGTCCGCAATGCCTCGCCAGATCGGGTGGTTCGGCACAGGGCTGAAGGTATGCTTGAGGTCTTTATCGACGCCGCGCAAGAGCTGGTCAAAGACGGGGCCGACGGAATAACCACCAATTGCGGGTTCTTATCTTTGTTCCAAAAAGAACTGGCCGAGGCTGTTCACGTTCCAGTCGTGACCTCGTCCTTGATGCAGGTCGAAATGGTAAATCGTATCCTTCCTGCGGGAAAGCGTGCCGGTGTACTGACTATTTCGGCATCCACATTGACCAAGGACCATCTGCGTGCCGCAAATGTTCCACTAGGTACGCCAATCGGCACAACGGAAGGAGGGCGTGAGTTTACCCGAGCAATCCTTGGTAACGAGTTGAGCCTGGACCTTCAGAAGGCCCGAAAAGACAATGTAGAAGCTGCGGTTGCTCTGCGTTCCGAGAACCCTGACCTTGGGGCGATTGTTCTGGAATGCACGAATATGTGCCCTTATGCGCCCGATATTCAGCGCGCGACCGGGTTGCCTGTGTTTTCAATCGTTTCTTTTGTGAAATGGTTTCAGGCCGGCCTTGCTCCACCGGTCTACTAAATTCTCTTTTGCCGTTTTGAGAAGGAATTATGACAATAGTACCAATCTACTACAGGGATTTCTTAAGCCAGAATCAAATCACCTGATACCGAATTCCGGATCACACGTTTTGCGTTTGGCAGATCGTTTGAAAGCACCCGTTCTCTTGCGGCTTTGCCATCCAAACCATACCCGATCCATCTGTCGGTCAGACGGGATTCGAGTGTCGCCAAATCAACACCCAGGAACACTTTGAGCGCCCAAAGACGGTGGAGACCCGACCAACCGGGTTCATTCAAAAGAAGATAATTCCCTTCGACCAGAACACAGCGCTGGTCCGGGGTGATCATTGATCGCGCAGCAATAGCTAGATCGAGCTGTCGATCAAACTCGGGAACTGCAACGTCGCCGTCCCTTCGCAAACGATCAAGCAAGGCATGAAACCCGGCGAGGTCAAAGGTTTCGGGGGAACCTTTGCGGCTCATTAAGTTTCGGGCCACCAAAATCGTGTTGTCATAGTGAAAGCCGTCCATCGAAACCAGACCGGTTGGGACACCGCGCCGATTGAGCTCGACCGTCGCAAGGCTGGCCACAGTTGTTTTTCCAGATCCCGGTGGCCCGGCAATCGCTACAAGATGCCGATCTTGCGCCACCTGCAACGCCTCGACAGCATTTGCAACACTGTCTGCCAAGGCTTTCGGAGTGGTAAATTCGCCTGTCACGCGGCCTGATCCTCGGAGGGTGGCTCCTTGGCGCCGGTCATAAACGCCACTGCGTCGGACATCGTATAATCCTTGGGATCAACGACACAGAGACGCTTACCTAGCCGGTGCACATGGATCCGATCAGCAACCTCGAAAACATGCGGCATGTTGTGGCTGATAAGGATGATCGGAATTCCCCGTGACTTCACATCCTGGATCAGTTCAAGGACACGACGACATTCCTTCACACCCAGCGCAGCCGTTGGTTCGTCAAGGATGATGACTTTCGAGCCAAATGCCGCAGCTCGCGCCACAGCGACGCCCTGGCGCTGACCGCCTGAAAGTGTTTCGACCGCCTGGTTGATGTTCTGGATCGTCATCAAGCCTAACTCGCTCAATTTGTCGCGAGCGAACTTTTCCATGGCAGGGCGGTCGAGCATTCGAAACAACGATCCCAACGCTCCTTTGCGCCGAATTTCCCGACCCATGAACATATTGTCTGTAATCGACAGGGCAGGGGACATCGCAAGTGTCTGGTAAACGGTTTCAATACCGGCTTCGCGCGCGTCGATCGGGGAATGGAAATTCACCTTTTGACCTTCCAGCCAAACATCACCTTCATCCGGCGCCACCGCGCCAGACACAGCCTTGATCAGCGTTGACTTACCCGCACCGTTGTCACCGATAACCGCCAGAATTTCACCCGGCATCAGATCGAAATCGCAATGATCCAGCGCGGTCACCTTGCCATAGCGTTTCACAAGGTTCCGTCCTTTGAGAATAGGTTCCATCAGCCCGCCACCTTTCTGATCCACTGGTCGACCGCGACGGCTGCGATGATTAGGATACCGATCAGCAGGAACGTCCATTGCGCATCAGCGCCCAACAACCGAAGCCCAAGCGTGAAGACGCCGACAATCAGCGCGCCGAACAACGAGCCAAGAATGGACCCGCGACCTCCGAACAGGGAAATACCCCCGATCACAACCGCCGTTATGCTTTCAATATTGGCCAGTTGGCCTGACGTAGGCGACACCGAGCCGATCCGACCGATCAGAGCCCAGCCCGCGAAGGCACAGATCAGGCCGGACAGCATGTAAACAGACATCAGCGTGCGGTGTACATTAACGCCGGACAGCTCAGCAGCTTCTGGGTCATCACCGACCGCGTATACATGCCTGCCCCATGCGGTATGGCGCAGTGCATAGGCAAGCACCAGGATCAGCACCAGCATGAAGATCACGCCGACGGTGAACACAGCCCCACCCACGTTAAACTTGGCTCCGAAAAGTTGCAGGATGCTGGCATGTTCCTCGATATCCTGCGACCGGATGGTTTCATTCTGCGAATACAGGAAATTTGCGGCCAGAATGATTTGCCACATGCCAAGCGTCACGATGAACGGCGGCAGCTTGATGCGGCTGACGAGGAAACCGTTTAACGCGCCGATGGCTGTACCGACAGCGAGCCCGCAAACGATAGCGATCGACGGTGGTAACCCATAACGGAAGGTAAATTGCCCCATGACAACCGACGACATCACCATGATCGCGCCGACGCTCAGATCGATACCGGCGGTCAGGATCACAAGGCTTTGCGCGGCCGCGACAATCCCGACAATCTGAACCTGTTGCAGGATCAAGGTCAGTGCAAATGGTGAGAAAAACTTGGACCCCAACAAGACGCCGAAAATGACAATGGCAGCCACAAGAACGATCAAAGGCACCAGAGACGGATTCACATGCAGAATATGCTGAATCGTTCCGACAAACCCCCGGTGGTGATCGTCAAATTCGGCGACCTGTTCCGGGCTATCCTTGGCGGCGGCTTCGAAATCGTCTGACTGTCGTGAAGTATCGGACATAAACGTTCCCCCAAAGCGTCAGGCTACTGACGACTTTAGCAAGTTTTCAGGCGTTTGGGTGGTTTGATAGGTGAAAGGCCGCTCTGCGGCCTTCCATCTTGTCAGCTTAACCCCAGCAGAGGTCCATGCCTTCTTTGACCGAGATTGACTCGACGCCATCAGCGGCCTTGTCTGTTACAAGCGCCACACCAGTGTCAAAGAAATCCTTACCGGGAGTGTTTTCTGGCTTCGCGCCTTCGTCCGCCCATTTTTTGACGGCTTCAACACCCAGCGATGCCATCAGCAGCGGATATTGTTGTGATGTTGCGCCGATGACGCCGTCAGCAACATTCTGCACGCCCGGGCATCCGCCGTCGACGGAAACGATCAGCACGTCATTTTCACGTCCGATGGCTTTGAGCGCCTCGTAAGCACCTGCTGCCGCTGGTTCGTTGATGGTGTGAACCACGTTGATCGTCGGATCTTTGGCCAGCAGGTTTTCCATCGCGCGGCGGCCACCTTCTTCGTTACCGGCGGTGACATCACTGCCGACCAGTCGCGCATCATCTTCGTCGCCGATCACATTCGGATCCGCCAGATCAACTCCGAAACCCTGCAAGAAGCCCTGGTTCCGCAGCACGTCCACAGTGGGCTGGCTGACCGCAAGGTCCAGCGTGGCGATTTTGGCGTCATTGGCCGCGTCACCCATAGTGGCTTTTGCCCACTGTCCAATCAACAATCCGGCCAGGAAATTGTCCGTAGCAAAGGTTGCGTCGGCCGAGTCGATGGGCTCCAGCGGGGTATCCAGAGCGATGACCAGAACGCCTGCGTCACGCGCCTGTTTTACTGCCGGAACAATGGATGATGTATCCGAGGCCGTCAGAAGAATGCCCTTGGCGCCATCCAGGATACAGGTCTCAATAGCCTGCACTTGTGTTTCGTGGTCACCGTCGACTTTGCCAGCAAAGGCTTTCAGCGTCATTCCAAGCTCTTCAGCCTTCGCAGTTGCGCCTTCCTTCATTTTGACAAAGAACGGGTTGGTATCAGTCTTGGTGATCAGGCAAACCGTTTCACCTTCTGCCATAGCACTGCCTGTCATGGCAGTAACTGCCAGCGCTGTTGCGCCCGCAAGCTTCGCAAGTCTCATCGATAATCCTCCCAGTTTTTTCTGTGCCCAAAAAGGCACGCGGGCGATCAGGCGAAAATAACCTGATCCCATGTGAAACCATCACCAGATTCGAATACTTAGTCAATAAATAAATCACTCTTATTTATTATTGACAGGGCGAGGAGGCTTCCACATTCTTCAATGGGAAAGGGGTGGCCGTGTCTGCAAACTCATCTCAGGATAATTCCATTGGCTCGCATGGGCCAGAGGTGCGCGGAACCAACCAAAGGGGGATGCGAGCCCGAAACGAACGCCTGGTTCTGTCGCTTGTCCGGCGTCATCAGGCCCTCGCAAAGTCCGAGATCGCACGCATGACGGGGCTGTCTGCGCAAACGGTTTCAGTCATAATGCGCCAATTGGAAAAAGATGGATTGCTTTTGCGGGGCGATCCCGTCCGAGGGAAGGTCGGACAGCCATCGGTTCCCATGCGGCTCAATCCGGACGGCGCATTTTTCTTTGGGCTGAAAGTTGGCCGGCGCAGCACCGAACTTGTTCTGACCGACTTCGTTGGAAAAGTACGACAACGCGAGCGGCGAACCTATGATTATCCAACGCCAAAGGCCGCTTTGGACTTTTCAAGGGAAAGCCTTGATAAAATGATGTCGTCCATGCCCCCTGAGGCCCAGAACAGGGTCGCGGGCCTTGGGATCGCTATGCCGTTTTACCTTTGGGACTGGGCTCAGACATTGCAGGTTCCTCAGGGAAAAATGGATCCGTGGCGCACTGCAGACTTAAAGGCGGATCTGGCGCTTGGTTACGACATGCCGATATTTTTGCAGAATGACGCCACTGCGGCCTGTGGGGCGGAATTGGTTTTTGGCCCAGCGGACGGGCCTCGGGATTTTTTGTACTTTTACGTCGGATATTTCATTGGTGGAGGTGTGGTTCTCAATGGCTCGATCTTTTCGGGGCGTGGAAATGCGGGGGCACTCGGCCCCTTGCCAGTGCCTGACGACGCCGGCGGCGTAAAGCCGCTGATCGACGTGGCCAGCCTGTATGTGCTCGAACGTTCAATCGCCACAGCAGGGGCAACCTCCCATTCTATTTGGGAAACGACCGAGCGGTGGGATTTGCCAGAGGCCCAACTGGAAAACTGGTTGAAACAGACAGCAAGTGGGATTGCCGGTGGTATTGTCTCGTCCTGCAGCCTGATCGATTTTGGATGCGTAAAGATCGATGGCTGGATGCCCTCGGATATCAAAGTTCGGCTGGTTGAAATGGTCGAAAACAAGCTGTCCGATCTGAACCTGACCGGACTTGAGCGACCTTCAGTGCTGGCAGGGGCCGTTGGCCCGGACGCCCGTGCACTTGGCGCCGCAAGCTTGCCTTTGTCTGAAAGATACCTGTTAGAAACGTAAAATCTCTTTTCCCCTTTTTTTACAAATGCTTCATGGGCAAAGTTAAATTATTCTGCCCTCCCGATGACTGACTTTTCCGATAGCTACCGAAATTGATCATTGACGGAGGCCGGAATTGTCTGGCAAGCCGCTCGACATGTCCGGTTCCGGGGCGTGCTCTGGAATCAATAGGGAATGCGGTGCGGGCTCAGGCCCAATTCCGCAACTGCACCCGCAACTGTAAGCGGCGAGCAGGGCTGATACGCCACTGGGGTTTCCCCGGGAAGGCCAGCCCAACGCTTCGACCCGCAAGTCAGGATACCTGCCGGACATGTGCCCACATTTAGGGGCACTCCTAATCGGCGACGGGATGTTCGTCGGACCAGGATGCTTGGAAAAAGCAAACCGGCCTTGGATGTCCCTCAGTCAAAATGAATTTCGTGCCGGGTCTGGCGCGACGGGACAAGGATGAACATTCATGAAAAAGCTGCTTTTCGCAGCCATTGCCGCGATGGCGCTTCCCGCCATGGTAAATGCGCATTTCCTTCTGGAATACACCACCGACACCATGATCGAAAAACCGGGCGATGTGCCTGTCAAGCTGATCTTCTGGCACCCGTTCGAAAACGGCCATGTCATGGATCTGGAAAAGCCGCAGGAATTCTATGTGATCCACAACGGTGAAAAAACCGACCTGCTGGGTACACTGGAACCTGTCCGATTTACTGGGAAAGAGAATGAAGGCGCTGCGTTCAAAGGCACTGTTCCTGTCAAGCGTTCGGGCGATTACGTGCTGGTGACGGTTCCGCGGCCCTATTACGAGGAATCCGAAGACATCTACATACAGCAACTGACCAAAGCGTTTCTGAACCGCAACGAATTACCGACCGACTGGATGAACCCTGTGGGCCTGCCGGTCGAGATCATACCGCTGAACAAACCAACCAATGTGATTGCAGGGTCAACTTTCACAGGTCGCGTCATGGCCGAGGGCCAGCCTGTTGCAGGTGCCGAAATTGAAATCGAGTATATGGCAGCCGAACCCGATATGGAAAGCTCGGCCGCTTCTACGCCGAAGGTTTCGCCAATGCCGGGAGGTGCCGTGGCCGCAATCTCGGACGATAACGGATACTTCTCATTCGGTGTTCCAAAAGCCGGATATTGGGGTTTCGCAGCGCTTGGAGCAGGTCCTGTTACCGAACATGAAGGCAAAGAACTCAGCCAGGACGCGGTCATCTGGATCCGCGCCTGGGATCTGGAGTAACCCCAAATGCACATCGTCGACGGAGCTCTTTCCAACCCGGTCGTGATCGGCGGCGCTGTCGCCGCGGCAAGTGGAATTGCCCTGGGTCTCAGATCGCTGGATATTGATCGTCTCCCCACTGCCGGGGTGCTGTCTGCCAGTTTCTTCGTGGCGTCGTTGATCCACGTGCCCATTGGACCGTCGTCGATACATTTGATCCTTAATGGCATGGCCGGACTACTGCTTGGCTGGGCAGCATTCCCGGCTTTGTTCGTCGGGCTTTTGCTTCAGGCGGTCTTCTTCGGATTTGGCGGGTTGACGGTGTTGGGGATCAACACCGTCAATATCGCCTTACCTGCCGTGGTGGCCAGTGTGCTCTTTGGCCGCCTGATCGCACGCGGAACACCCCTGCAAGGTGCGATTTGGGGGGGCGTTGGCGGTGCCTTTGCAATTGCCGCCACAACCGGCATGGTGGCGGTTTCGCTGGCTCTGTCCGGAGATGAATTCCTGCCTGCAGCCAAGCTTGTTTTCTTTACGCATATACCCGTCATGGCCATCGAAGCGGTTTTGACCGGGTTCGCGGTTTTGCTGGCCCGCAAGGTCAAGCCCGAGCTGTTTGTCAAAGGAGTGACCACATGAAGCATCTGGTTCTCATCCTGGCGCTGTGCTGTGCGCCTTTGCCTGCCTTGGCGCATAAAGTCATTGCTGGTGTATTTAAGTCCGGTGATGCCATCGAAGGCGAGATCGGGTTTTCCAATGGCGATATGGCAAGCGAGACCGAGGTCATTGTCACTGGCCCGAATGGGGCAGAACTGGGTCGTGTTGTCACTGATACGGACGGTTTTTTTGTCTACACGCCAAATTCAGCCATTGCGCATACGTTCTCTGCCGACCTCGGTGCCGGGCATGTGGCCCAAGTCACTATGTCCACAGAAAATGTCGCGCAGATTTTGGGCGAAGCGGCATCTGAAACGTTAAAATCTTCCCCGGATGTTAAGGTTCAGGCAACGGGCTCAGTGGCTTCGCTCAGCCACGAAGAGCAGCAGGTTATTGCCAAGGCAGTGCGTGACGAATTGCGACCCCTTCGGCGCGAGATTGCGGCTTATCGCGAACGCAATGACCTGCAGACCATTCTTGGCGGTATCGGTTACATCGTCGGTTTGTTTGGTTTGGGCTTCTACATGGCGGCCCGCCGCAAATTGGCTGCCTGATGGCACATATACTGGGGCAACAGGATAAAACACTGGCCGAGGCCGGTGGCAGGCCTGAAGGTCTGATCAGCCCGCTGGATCCCCGGATGCGGATCGTCATGGCAGTTGTTTTTGCGGTTGTGACCGTTGCGCTGTCATCACTCACCGCGCTTTGCGCGGCGCTGGCGGTGTCTCTTTCGCTTCTTACGCTGTCGCGCCTGCCGTGGCGCAAGACGTTGAAACGAATGGCCATGATGGATGGGTTCATCCTGTTCATGCTGGTCTTGTTGCCCTTTTCCATGCCCGGAGACCCGATTTTTACGCTTTGGGGTTTTCCGGCAAGCTGGCAGGGTTTCTGGAAAGCGGTCGAGATTGCCTTGACCGCCAATGCCGTCATCCTGTCCCTGATGGTGTTGGTTGGCACGATGGAGCCGGTCACGCTGGGCCACGCGTTGCATCGCCTGCACTGCCCAGAAAAACTGGTTTACCTGCTTATGTTCACCATTCGTTATATCGAGGTTTTGCGGGAAGAATATTTGCGCCTGCGCGCCGCGATGAAGGTGCGCGGATTCCGACCGACAACAAACTGGCACACTTATCGCAGCTTCGGCTACCTTGTAGGCATGATGCTTGTGCGTGCGATCGAAAGGTCAGAACGCATTCTAGGCGCGATGAAGTGCCGGGGGTTTACCGGGCGCATGTTGCTGCTTCAGGACTTCGCACTGACCCGCAGAGACATCGCATTTGTTGCTGGTTTAGGTGTTCTTTGCACGGGCTTGATCATTCTGGAATTCGCATGACTCTGATCGCGCTTGAAAACATCTGCTTTTCCTACCCCGGTCAGGCACCTGTCCTCGACGGGGCCAGCTTAAGCCTGAACGCCGGTCAACGCCTGTCCCTGACGGGACCGAATGGTGCGGGAAAGTCGACGCTCTTGCGCATTACGCTTGGGTTGCAGCGCCCAGATTCTGGTGGTGTCACTGTTTTTGGTCAACAACGGATTGAAGAGGCAGATTTCTACGAGGTACGGCGCCGGGTGGGGCTTGTGTTTCAGGATCCGGACGATCAGCTGTTCTGCCCGACCGTCGCCGAAGATATCGCCTTTGGTCCGCTCAATCTGGGCAAGACACGCGACGATGCGCTCTCCATCGTCGAAAAAGTGCTGGGCGATCTGGATCTGATGCATTTAAAAAACCGCATCACCCACAAATTGTCAGGCGGTGAAAAACGGCTGGTGACGCTTGCGACAGTTCTAGCGATGGAACCCGAAGCGCTTTTGCTGGACGAACCGACCAATGCGCTGGATACGAAAAACGAGGCACGCCTTCTGGAAATCTTGCGCGCGTTGCCACAAGCAATCTTGCTTGTCAGTCATTCACCAACGTTCCGCGCGGAACTGGCACCAAATGAACTGGACCTTCGAGACGGAAAGTTAGTTCCTGTCTGACCTGTTTCAGTGTCATTCCTACAGGGTATTTTGTCGGGGCTTAAGTTCACCGACATGGCCAAGTCATGCCAAAAGGGTGATGTCAAAGGGCGCTCAGCATAAAAAGTTTCAGTTCTGACGCTTACGGCTCATCAGCCCATATTTGATGGCCCATGACCGAAAGGACCGACGCCTGCGCCTGTCCTGCTTCACCGGTTGTCTTGATTGGGCCCCACCTTTTCGGTTGAACTCAAACACATCGATAATGCGTTCGGCGCAGCCGCAGGCTTCGCCCATGCCGACTTTGGCAAAATAGAACTTCTCGAAACGCTCTGGGTTTTGCATGGCTGCCCTCCTGATTGCATAGAACCCCATGAACTGGGTGCTGCCAAATCACTTTATCGCGTCTCGCACAGCTTCGTTACGGTGCTGCGAACTCGCTTCCCGTCCAGACATTGTCCAGTTGATTGAAGACCGGCGAGGTGATGAGCATCTCAGCAGGGTAAAGCAGCTGCAGTTCTTCGGCGAACCGCGTAACGCCCGGCACAAGCCCCGTGATGTTGCGCCATTCAGCCCAGGTTCCGGGCTCGGACAGGCTGGTAGGGTTGCCAGGATCTGCGACCTGATGCCAACCGGCTGCATTCAGCAGCGGCGTGAGCGCAAAGCGCGCATCGTTGCTGTCGACTTCGGTGCAGGCTGCGGCATCACATTCCCAGCTTGTCCAATCCGCAGCTGCAATAGTTCCGGCAATCGGGGCCGCGGCGTCGATCACACGCGCCAAAACCTCGAACCCGCCACCCGCGGTCGGACGACTGAGCGAAAGGGGATCAGTGGCCACCGCGTGCAAAGCTGCAGTTGGGGCTAGACTGAGGGTTCGGCCGATCAGGGCCAACTGCGCTGTGCCGTCTGTTACAGGCCCAGACCCCGCAGCTGGAAGTGCCCTGACGGGGGTCAAAATCGGAACCGCCCCGCCACGGATGTTGATTTCTTGCAGCGCATTGTCGAAGGCCGGAATAAAGTCGCTGCGGATCGTGAATGTAAGCGGGAAGCTGGGCTGTTGTGGTCCGGCAGGACGTGCACCGTCGCGGGTGATGAACGACATTGGCGGTACCGCACCGGGCTGTGGCAGCGAAATCTGCGGCCCCGCAATGCCCAAAGCGGCTGCGATCATGCGCGAGCGCTGCTCGGCCTCACCATACTCGCTGAGCAGATTAATATAGCCGCCGATCTCGGTGATGTTGCGCGGTGCAGGGATGCGGGACGGGGCAATGTCACCTGCAATGGCGAGCCTGTGGGCAATCACCTCTCGGGCGCGCTGGATCGCCGGAGAATTTGTAGATTCGAGGATATTGATAATGGCCTCAGCAAGGTTTTCATCAATTCCAGGCTCGGGGGTCACATTTGTGCTCGTGTCACTCATTGTCGTCCTCCGCAGGGGCGCTCAGGCCATTGAGGAAATCCAGAACCGATTGGCTGCCGGTTTTGGTTGCGCTGCCGTCATCCGCATCTGCGTTCGCTTTGGTAAAGGCCCCAAAGAGCTTGGCCAGAAGCAGCGTGTTGGAAGGATTGGTCAAAGCAGCAGCACCGCCAGGGAAATCCTTGAACAGGTTTTGCGTAAAGGCCGCCTGAGTTCCATCCGCCTGACCACCGATCAGTGCAGATACACCCGAAGCGTTCTTGGCGACATCCTCAAACCCCTTGATCTTGGCGGCATTGGCTGCATCCGTCTTTTTCTTTTCGGCAGCTTCCTTCTTGGCCTCTTCCTCTTTGCGGGCCGCAGCGATCTCTTGCCCTTTGCCCGCAAGCTCTGTGGCTTTGCCGACAAGCTCTTTCGTCAGATCCGTCGCTGTGTCGATGGCCTTGTCCCGACCAGCAGCAACCGATTGCGTTTCAAGGGCCAGTTGGGCTTGCAGCTCTTTCAACCCAGTCAGATCGGTTCCCGCCCGCGCAAGATCAGGCGCGGCCTTGAGGATTTCAGCCAGTTGCGATGTGGGCACAGCCTGTCCGGTGCCAATGTCACCCCCGGCGATAGTCAGCGTGTTCGAAGGTTGATTGCTCGGCAGGTCTGATGGTGCACGGGTGCCAAAGATTGCATCGCTGTCAGCTGGCAAGACCGGCGCGTCACCCACTGGCGGTGGCGTCGGGCTGTCCTGCCAGTTCCAGAAGCGGCGATGGTCGATCATCTCGCAGGAATTGCAGCGACCCAGAACGGCCTCGCCCAGCAGACCTCTGGTTGGCAGCGAGATCGTGCGGCGTGGTGGTCGGAAATCTTCCCGATGGAAGGCCAACAGACTGTCCTGAATGTCGCCGGTCCGCATCTCCATCCGGTCGGCCAGATCGGGCGGGATCGAGAAGGGCATGATCATCGCATTGCCATAGAACCCCAGTACCTTATTCTGGACTGTGCTGAGCAGCGATATCTCGCTTGAGGCGTCATCCAACCCACCGTCCGGCACGCCAATCGTAAAGCGTTCCAGCAGGATCGCGCGTTCTTCGTCCGTCATACTGGCCCAGATCACGCGGGAATAGCGTACCGTGTCGGCGACGATGTGCTGGTACATTTCTTCAATTCGCCGCAGATCACGGCGTGACAGCACATCCGGCACTTCCCGCACGGAATAGGGCAGGGTGGCAGGCATGGCCTGAAACGTATTGTCGTCAACGATGGTTTGGGCGTCTTCGTTCATGCGCGCCTCAAACTCGCTGACCATCGGCGCGCCGACCAGATCGTCAAAGCTCGACCCGGAAATCGTCGTATGCAGGCTGCGGTTGATGTTGCGTGTGGCGCGGTCCAGATCATCCGCATCCTCCAGGTTCGAGATATGCTCCCAGATGTTGAAGATGTTGATCGGGTCAGGACCGGTATAAAATGAATAGGCAAACGAACCCGTCCGTCTGCGCAGCTCAACACGGGCTATATCCGAGCGTTCAACCGAACGAGGCAGCGCCACGGACCCAGTATAGGTCCGCCGTTTCGTCGGGTCACGCCGCGCGTCAGCCAACCGAACCAGCAGGTTTTCGCGCGTTTCAGCAGGCAGGTCATGCAGGTTATCGATATCAATAGGTGATCCGGTCAGGGGCACTGGCCCGACGCGGTCGCCATCCTGCGTGAAAATCACGGCAGAAATATCATCATTGGGCATGAAAGTGCCTTGCGCCTCGAAACTGACGATGTCCTGCGCGACACCAGGTGCGTTCTGCGGCGTCGCGTCCTTGTCTGCATAAAATTCTTCCAACAGATTCAGCGCCGTGCGGAATCTGCGGCGGTTTCGAAATACGCGACGGAACACTTCTGCATGGCGCAGGATCACCTTGTATCGGCTCAGCAATCCGGATCTGGTGACATTCCCTGGCAACTGGTCGCCTTGCCCCAAACGGCGAAAGCGGATGAGCTGCATGGGAACGAAGACGACCAACTGAACGCCTTCGATGCGCGTTTCCATGGAAAAATCACGCAGGACTTCAAACCACTGCATGGTCATAGCGTGGCAGTGGTTGCGGTTGGCCACGAATTTGGTGGTCGACGTCCGCCGATCACTTGCCGTGGCCGTGCGAACGCTGGTTCGGGCAGAGCTGCGCTTGACCGAAGCGGCCCGTTCAAGCGCCGCCGAGAATGTTTCATGCGTATCCGACAGAAAATCGCGTGACGTATTCTGTGTATTAGACGAACTGCCGGAAGAATTTGAGCTGGAGCGCGCTCCGCTGAATCCGACCCCGCCGACAATGGCCCCGATGCCGCCGAACAGGCCACCGCCAATACCACCGGCGCCGCCAAAGCTTTTCGTAGACGCCTTGGTCGAGAAAGAGGATGTGCCCCGGATCACCTCGTCCAACGCAGATTCGAAGGTGCTGTTGAAAGATGTATCGCGCGCTTCCTCGAAATCCTGTTGTTCCTCGAAGGTCAGGCTTTCGCGTTCCCGCACGCTCAGGGTTTCCCGCTGTTCTGACACGACGATCCGTTGTTCCTCGCCTGGGGCAAGCGGCAGGGAATAGACCAGCCGCCCCAACGACATGCCGGCGTGAACGGCGGTCGAGCGCATCTTGGCGATATAGCCAAGCGCAAGGCTGGAGGCTTTCGGTACATCCTGCGGGCGCACTTCAAGATCTTCGTAAAAATCTTCGACATCAATGGGTTCGTCAATCGGTATACGATCACGAAAATCCCAGTCGCCTCCGTCATTGTTGAAAGCGGCCAGCAGCGTTTCGGCAGAAAGGTTGGCCTGCGCAAAGGTTCCGCCCGGAATTGTAGTGATAAAACGATTGCCGCCAACTGGACGGGTCCTCACGATATTCTTGGGCCCGACAAGCGGGTCAATCAGCCGATAGAGAACCGAATAACGCCGCCGCGAAACCGTGCCACCTTCGGTCCGGTATTCCGAGGCGCAATCTCCTTCACCCAGCACAATAGGGGCTTGCGTGCCCGTGAAATCGGATATGTTCTCCTCTGCATCCTCAGGATCGACCGGTAAAATATCGGCAAGCTCTCCCAGGATGGAGCGCTGCAAAGGGAGGACAGTGCGCTCCAGCACTACAAGACCAAGTTCGCCGTCCAATGCATCAACACGCGGCACGGCCTCGGTCAGGGTGGTGTTCTGTCCGCGAATCCGCAATCTCAGCCCGTTTTGCGGAAGGCGCAGGTTAGGCAGGTCAAGCGAGAAGAGGCCCCGAGCATCCGTAACAGCCGCTTTGACTGCCCAAGAAAAATCCGCATTGTCGATGCCTTCACTGGCAGTAAACGTCGGACGCAGTGCTTCAACGATGACCCTTTCGGCAGGCGTACCGTCAGGATTGATCAGCTCTCCGCGCAGTTTCGGGGCGAGGGTCGGGACGACAGCGCCCAGAAAACCTCCGGCCAGATCCTCGCGAATTGTAGCGAGCTGACGAAAGACCGCACCCGTCGCCTGCACCCGTCGATCGACCAGGTCGTTGATCACTTCGGCGGACAGTTCGATACCAACACCGCGGCGCAACGCCTTGAGTTTGTCCGCTTCAATACGCCTGATATCATCAGCGCTTTCAGCAGCGATACCGGCAGTTCCGGCGATTTCCGCCGAGATCGTGGGATTTGGTCGAGAGGTCGGAATGGACAGCGTTATGCGCGGGGGCTCACTGCTGGAGTCGGACATGAAGTCACCTCTTTAGAAAGCGCTGTAAAAACTGAGTGCGTGGAAAAGGTCGGATCTCAAAAGTTGACCTAACGTAACATGAATGAAGGATTCGCGGAAGCAGCGCCCGGGAAAGCCACTCTCCTACAAGCGTCGCGGACGCATTCTTTAGGGAAGAACCCACCTAGGCGGCCGGCGCGCCGTCAGACCAAAGTGCAGACCATTTGCCGGGAACAGAGCAGGCTCAGATGTTGATCATACCGAGTGCTAAAGCCGTCAGGCAGAGGTAAAACCGACCCAAATGAGTTTCTGAAGTCATGCGGGAAATCGCCGATGTAGATTCTGTTCGAATGCGTCCAATTCTGACGCTTTGGATCAGAATCTTTACGTCTGTCGCGTAGATCCGCATACCTTAAGCTTTCGCGCCAGTGTACTCAATTGTATGTAAATTTCGCCAGCAGCCGGATGCCACGCTGCCACATCAGTACCCTGTCTCGTTACAACCTCTTCGTCTCCTCTGGCCGCTGGCCCGGTCAGCGCATCTTGTGGGCCGAGAAGGTCGATGTTTTCGACTGTGCTGTTTAACAGACCCGCGTTGAGTTTGCGGGCAATTTCGTCCGCCACACCAGCTTCTGCCCAAGCTTCGCGGGCGATGGCTTGCAAGACAACGGTGAAATTGTTCGATATCACAGCGGCTGCATGATACAGGCTTTTGTTTTCAGACCGGATGGGAAAACACTTAGCGCCCAGTTTCTCCAGGAGTGGCTGAATAAACGCCGTGGCCATTTCGTCGCCTTCTAACCCACAAAGCGCTTCTTTGAACTGTTCGGCGGCGGCCTGAGGATCAGCGAAGGACATGACAGGATGAACGCTGGCCAGATGCCAATTCAGGCTTCGCAACGGCTCCAGTTGCTGAGCAGGAAGGTAGCCGCTGCAATGGAACGCGACCTGCGGCTCTCCGGGTGGTTCCCGATCCACCCAGATTTTTTTAAGCCCGTGTGCCACAGCAGAGATTTGCGTGTCAGGAACTGAAATGATCCAAAGATCGGCAGGCCGCATATCGGCGTAACCGCTTGCTACGCGTCCGGCGCTGGACAGTTTGACGGCTTCATGCGCCGATTGAGAGGATGTGCTCAGAACATCCTGAATCGAACAGCTATCTATTGTATCTAGAAGGCTGATCAGAGTTTTTCCAACCCGCCCGGCACCAACGACGTTTATTCTGATCTCAGACATGTCCAGCCTTCCTCGTTGTTCTCGGCCTAGTCCCCGATCCGTCGGGACGAATAGAAATATGCGATGGCCTGCGTTCTGTTTTTGACACTCAGCTTTTCATAGATATTGGACAGGTGAAACTTGACGGTGTTCGTGGATATCTGAAGTTCCCTGGACAGATCCCGGTTGGACATCCCCTACGCCAGAGCCTCCAGAATGGCGCGTTCCTTGCGCGAGAGACTCTGAATCGGATCTTGCCGCATTTTCCGAACATCGACGAACGGAAACACCTTTTTACCCGCGGCCACTTCGGCGCAGGTTTCCAGAAGGCCTTCGACCTCACCCGAGCGCGCGGCAAACCCAGCCGCGCCTGCTTGCATAGCCAATCGCGGAACATCTCCCAAGCTATCGCCATAGACAACAAAGCGCGGTGCATTGGCCTGATCGAGCAGCACATCGATCAATTTGGCAGCGCCCAGAACCGGAAGTGCCCAATCCACCACACCGACCTGAACGGGAACCCGCATCACTGTTCCCAGAAACCCTTCGGCCGTCGCCGATGTGGCAACCAAAGAGAATCGGAGATCGCGTTCGAATATTTCCGACATCGCTGACAGAACCAGTGGATTGCTGCCAGCAAGCATAATGTCGATGGATTTGCCCGGTGCCTCAATCATATGATTTTGCCCAGATTTTGCGAAATACTACCCATAAGAAGGGGTGAATCTTTAGTATACATTTGTATTTTTGCCAATATGAGTAGGTATGACCCTATACTATTAGCCGTCCTAAAGCAGTAGTAAGTTACGTTGCGCTATACGGCAAGCTCGCGTTTTCTAATCGGTATCTTATCACATCAGGCCGCTATGCCCGGCCAACAGCCGAGGATGTCAGGCCATGACTTTTCAGATTTTCCCTCCGCTCGAAATTCTCGAGACCCTTGCCGCAGGGCCGGGACCGGGCAACACGGATGCCCGTGTCTTGAAGGCTTTCGCAAGTGCTGGTGTTGCTGATCACATGCAGGGTGACGTCCTCAGGGGCATGATCGAATGCAAACATATGTTGCGGAAAATCTGGGGCACTCAAAACGCCTATACCTTTGCCGTCGCGGGCACCGGATGGAGCGCCCTGGACACTATGTTCTCGGCCGTTATGCCCGGTGACACGGTTGTCGCCTTCACCAACGGCACATTCTCGGGGATCGACGCGCTGACCCTGCGGATCAAGGCGGCAACGCCTGAAGAACACGCGGCCAACCCACTTGACCCGCAAGCTGCCAGCGTCACTGTGGTCGAAGTTCCACACGGCCAACCGGTGACTGCTGAACTCGTGGAAGCCTCTCTTGCCCGGCACAAGCCTAAATGGGCCTTTATGGCGCATTGGGAAACTGGTTCGGGCAGGGTGAACGACCTGAGTGGCTTTTCGGACGCTTGCCAACGTCACGGCGCTATGGGTCTGATCGACGCTGTTTCGTCCCTTGGCGTCGACGAGTTTTCGATTGACGATTATCCGGGTGTGGCGGGTTGGGCGTCCTGCCCGCAGAAAGGCCTGTGCTGCCTGCCGCTGACCTATGCCCCTGTCAGTTTTACCAAAGCCTATATCGAGACGCTGAAATCGACCGGTGCTTATACCTACGTGCACAACCCAATCTTTGAAGCGCGCCATTGGGGCATCGTCGATGGGCAGGACGTGGAAAAGGGCACCTATCATCGGACCCATTCGGGTTATGCGGTGGCCGCTTTCCATGAGTCTTTGCGCCTGACCCTTCGGGAAGGTCTGACCAAGCGATCCATGTCATATAGAACCCATGAAAAGGTCCTGCGGGACGCCGTGACCGAGATGGGGTGCGAGGTTACCTCGGACATGCCCAGCCTGATCGTGCTCAACTTGCCCCCCGAACTCGCTGACCGCGAGATGGAACTGGTGCAGAACTGCCGCGCCCGTGGGTTTGGTATCTGGCCGACGCTCAGTGAACCGGTGCAGGTACGAATCGGCATCCTCAATCAATTGAACCGCGAGGCCGTCAGCCGGATCGTGCGCCTGTTCGCCGATGCCATTCGTGAGCTGGGCGGTGAGGTCGATCACGACGCAATCGAAGCCCTGCTGGAAAGCCGCTACGGCACTTCAATCGCTGCATAAACAGGAGTGCATCAGATGGATATCCACGAATACCAGGCGAAAGAAGTCCTTTCGAATTTCGGCGTCGAGGTGCCTGCGGGCGCGTTGGCTTACAGCCCGGAACAGGCGGCCTACCGGGCGCGTGAACTGGGTGGTGGCAAATGGATCGTCAAGGCACAGGTCCATGCGGGCGGGCGCGGCAAGGCCGGCGGGGTCAAGCTGTGCAACACCGAAAATGAAATCTACAAGGCCTGCGATGACCTGTTCGGTCGTAAGCTGGTCACACATCAGACAGGCCCTGAAGGCAAAGGCATCTATCGTGTCTATGTCGAAGCCGCCGTGCCGATTGATCGTGAGATTTACCTTGGCTTTGTTCTGGACCGATCCAGCCAGCGGGTGATGATCGTCGCCTCGTCAGAAGGCGGGATGGAGATTGAGGACATCTCGGCTGACCGCCCCGACAGCATCGTTCGGTCCATCGTGGAACCTGCGGTCGGGCTTCAGGAATTCCAGGCGCGTGAAATTGCCTTCAAGCTTGGGCTTGAACCCAAGCTGACCCAGCAAATGGTACGTACGCTACAAGGGTGTTATGCCGCGTTCAGCGACTTGGACGCCACTATGGTCGAGATCAATCCGTTGGTCATCACCGGCGACGATCGGGTGCTGGCACTGGATGCCAAGATGAGCTTTGACGACAACGCCCTGTTCCGTCACCCCCAGATCGCCGAACTGCGTGACAAAAGCCAGGAAGACCCGCGCGAAAGCCGCGCGGCGGACCGTGGACTGTCTTATGTCGGACTGGACGGCAACATCGGCTGCATCGTCAATGGCGCTGGTTTGGCAATGGCCACGATGGACACGATCAAACTGGCCGGGGGCGAGCCTGCCAACTTCCTGGACATCGGCGGCGGCGCGTCACCAGAGCGTGTCGCCAAGGCGTTCCGGCTGGTTCTGTCGGATGACAACGTACAAGCAATCCTTGTCAATATCTTCGCCGGTATCAACCGCTGCGACTGGGTGGCTGAAGGTGTCGTTCAGGCATTGAAGGAACTTGACCTTGATCTCCCGGTCGTCGTTCGGCTGGCTGGAACGAATGTCGAAGAAGGCCAGAAAATACTTGCCAAATCCGGGCTGCCCGTCATCCGCGCCACAACGCTGATGGAAGCCGCAGAACGCGCCGTGGGCGCATGGAAAAACGACCTTACTCAAGGTACCAAGATGAGGGCTGTGCAATGAGCATTCTTCTCGATCGTGACTCGCGTGTCATCGTACAAGGCATCACCGGCCGTATGGCGCGGTTCCATACCAAGGACATGCTGAAATACGGCACAAATGTTGTGGGTGGCGTTGTGCCCGGAAAGGGCGGCGAAACCGTCGAAGGCGTTCCGGTCTTCGACACAGTCAAGCAAGCCGTTGAGGCAACCGGCGCGGATGCCAGCCTTGTGTTCGTGCCCCCGCCCTTTGCCGCCGATTCAATCATGGAGGCCGCAGATGCAGGTATTCGCTATTGCGTGTGTATCACTGATGGCATCCCGGCGCAGGATATGATCCGGGTGAAGCGGTACATGTACCGCTATCCCAAGGACAAACGCATGGTTCTGACCGGGCCAAACTGCGCGGGCACAATCTCGCCCGGCAAAGCGCTGCTGGGCATTATGCCAGGACATATCTATCTGCCGGGTCATGTTGGGATCATCGGCCGCTCGGGGACTCTGGGATATGAAGCAGCGGCCCAGTTGAAAGAGCGCGGGATCGGAGTCTCAACCAGCGTCGGGATCGGAGGCGACCCAATAAACGGATCGTCCTTCAAAGATATCTTGCAGCGGTTTGAAAAAGATGAAGACACCCATGCCATTGCCATGATTGGTGAAATCGGCGGGCCGCAGGAAGCTGAAGCCGCCGAGTACATCCGCGACCACATAACCAAACCTGTGATTGCCTATGTCGCGGGCCTGACAGCTCCGAAAGGCCGCACCATGGGGCACGCAGGTGCAATCATCTCGGCCTTCGGCGAAAGCGCCAGCGAAAAGGTCGAAATCCTGTCCGCCGCCGGTGTAACCGTCGCCGAAAACCCCGCCGTGATCGGTGAAACCATTGCTCGTGCGATGGAGGCTGCGTGATGGTCAAACCTTCGGTTCTTGTGACCCGTCGTTGGCCTGCCGCCGTCGAGGTGCAGTTGGCCGAGAACTACAACGCTGTACTGAACACCGGGGACAAACCCATGTCTCCGGCTGAAATCCGGCATGCGTTGAAGTCTTATGACGCAGTGCTTCCTACGGTAACAGATACACTGAGCGCCGAAGCACTGGATGTGCCGGGTGCGCAGACGAAAATCCTTGCCAATTACGGTGTCGGGTACAGCCACATCTGCGAGCCTTCAGCCCGCGAGCTGGGTATGACCGTAACCAACACGCCCGATGTTCTGTCGGAATGCACAGCCGATATCGCCATGACCTTATTGCTGATGGTGGCGCGCCGCGCAAGTGAGGGCGAACGCGAACTGCGATCCGGCAACTGGGCAGGATGGCGGCCTACACATCTGGTTGGCACCAAGGTCAGCGGTAAGACACTGGGCATCATCGGCTATGGCCGCATCGGTCAGGAAATGGCCCGCCGCGCTCATCACGGGTTTGGCATGGATGTACTGGTCTATAACCGCAGCGCTGTGTCACCCGATGTTCTCGCCCGTTGCGATGCGAGACAGGTGGACACTATCGACGAACTGCTACCGCATTGTGATTTCGTCTCTTTGCACTGCCCCGGTGGTACAGCCAACCGGCACCTAATCAATTCGCGCAGGCTGAGCCTGATGAAGCCTGACGCATTCTTGATCAACACCGCACGTGGTGAAGTGATCGATGAATGGGCGCTGATTCAAGCTTTGATGTTCGATATGATCGGCGGTGCTGCACTGGACGTATTCGATGGTGAACCGCATGTCAGCCCGGATCTGTTGCAATGCGACAACCTTGTAATGCTGCCTCATCTGGGCAGCGCGACACGCGAAGCACGCGAGGCGATGGGGTTCCGGGTTCTCGACAACCTGAGCGATTTTTTCGAAGGCCGCGAACCTCGGGACCGAGTGATCTGAGGCCATTTTGCAGCACCACATATTGACTGCCAATGCAGCCGTGGCTGCGTTGAGACCCCTTTGAAGGAGATTTGACCCGTGAATGCCCCACACCGTTCAGACGGATTTTTCACCCAGTCTTTGTCGGACCGTGATCCCGAGCTGTTCGGCTCGATCACCTCCGAGCTGGGCCGTCAGC
>NZ_CANMFF010000033.1 GCF_947497005.1 uncultured Ruegeria sp.
AATTCGCAGAACTCGCAGTCTAAACACAGCAATTTCTTACGAGCATTCATACTTCCGAAAAGAATGCGACAAAGCCGAAACCAGTGCGTCCTGCGCCGCCCTTGCTCGGTCCAAGCGTTAACACTTGAACACGCGAAAGAAAGAATTGTGCGTTTGACACAATGATGAGGGACCCACTCAGCCATGGATTGCTTCACATAACACTTAAGAGACGTTCTCGGATGTGTTGACGCATTCACCCTTCAATGGTTGCGAATACCTGCCATTTGAGACGCGTACGACCAATCGATGCGATGCATAACACATCGGTCATTGCTTAGCATCGAACCAACACCGATACTTCCTATTATTTTTGGAAATTGTACTCCAGGGAGGTCGATTTGCTCAACGGTGCGATGCTTGTGTGGTTCTTGCTGACGGGTGCCAGCGTGGCATTCGTCGTTTGGGATTCAGTAAGTAATGGCGTGACCAGTTGGGTTCAACGTATGGCTTGGATTCTGGTGACGATCTACACGGGACCTGTCGGCCTGTTTTTCTATCTGATCACCTGCCGCCGACCGTTTCCGGGCGGACATACGCGTTTCACGCGCGCGACTTGGAAACAAGGTGTAAACAGCGAAATGCACTGCTTGGCAGGCGACGCCACCGGGATCATTATTGCCGCAATCCTCGTTCATTTCCTCGCGCTACCAAATGGCTGGGACATCACCGTCGAATACGTCTCCGGTTTCGTCTCGGGGCTTTTCATCTTTCAGGCCCTTATGATGCTTTCGATGTATGTAAGTTATGCAGGGGCTGTCCGAAAGACGCTCTTCGCAGAGACCGTGTCGATGAACATGGTAATGACGGGCATGATCCCCTCGATGGTGCTGTTAGCAGCGGCTTGGCCTGGATCGGAAGACCCGCTCTCGCCGACTTTCTGGTTTCGCATGGGCCTAGCAACAATTGTGGGTGGTTTTGTTGCATTCCCGATCAATTGCTGGCTGGTTGCCAATCACTTGAAACACGGATGTATGACCTTACCCGGGGCCGATGGCCCGGCACTGGGCAACGGTCATATGTCTTCGGAGGTGCACGGTATGTCCCATGACGAAATGGAGAACATGCCCGGTCACAGTATGGGTATGAAGACACTGCCATTGCACTCCATGTTCCTCTGGGTCATCGGCACCTACGCGATTCTGCTGATCGCACTCTTGGCGACATCGCAAGTTACACCCATCCATTTTTAGAGCTTCAAAACCTGTTAGGAACCTAAACCACGACGACATTGCAGACCAATGCGAATGGTCGCCGAACTGACCTCGCAACCCCGTAAGCCCTACCAAATGCCCAGTTGCTACTCGTGCGAAAGATTACGGCTGGCCTGCAATTGCTGAATATCGTCAGGCCAAGTTGATCTTATATAGGTTAGAACGTCCCAAATATCGTCGTCGGTGAGGGTGTCAACAAATCCAGGCATGCCACTTGCAAAGGCATCGACGCCGCGCGCGGCCAACACCGCCTCGCCACCTAGTTGGGTGTATTCGAACAGAAGTTGGTTGTCGTGGTGCCAGGTATGCCCGGTCTCGTCATGGGGCGGCGATGGCAGAATGCCGTTTTCGTCAGGCGTCTGCCAATCCGGCTGTCCTTCGAGTTTGACGCCATGACAAGACGCGCAGTGTTCAGCGTATAGGGTCTGCCCATTGGTCAAATCCCGGTCGTCCATTTCGTGACCAGCACTTGCGCTCGTTGCGAAGCTAAAAAATGTGACGACCAAGAAGTTCAGCTTGATCATGGGATACCTCAATTCGGTAGGGTCAAGACGCTGGTGAGCGTCGCGGTTGCTGCAAAGACCACCAGAATGATTACAGCTTCGATTTCAATGGAGCGCACCAAGTGGCGGGCGGCTTTATTGTCCCCTGCCTGCATGGCTGGAACGAAGCGGAGTTTGTTTGCGGCTGCCAACGTCAGGACCATGCCTACAAGTGCAAGTTTGATTAAAAGGGTTTGCCCGTAGCCGGTGGTCATCAGCGACCACAGATCGCCCAACAACATCCAAGCCATCAGCAGTCCCGCCAATATCATTGCAGGAACAATGACCGAAGCAGCCTGCCCAAACCGATGCCCCAAGAGGGCCGCGCTACGCAGGTGTTCTGGTTGTCGCGACAGATCATAAAGTGGTCCAAGGACCCCGATCCAAAACGCAACTCCCAAAAGGTGCAGGAGCAATAGAAAGCGGACGCCGGTTATCTCCAACTCTGGGACATGCCCGATCTGGGCGAATGACCACAGCGCGATCATTCCACCGGCAAGCGCGATCCATTGTCCAATTAGGGGCATGAATACCCCGACGATCATCAAAACCGCCCCGGCAATCCGATAGACGAGAACGTCGCCAACCGGGGTCTGCCACAGCAAACCGAGCATTTCTGGATCGGTCATACCATCAGCCCCGCCCGTCAGGGCTGCACCGCGCAGCATGAACCCAAGGACAGAGCCCGCAAGCGCAAGCCCCGCCAACAGAGCAATCTGACCACGCATCCTATCGCCCAGAGGCGACACCAAGTCGGCAAAAGCAGCCCGAATGATCAAAAGACCAGCCGCACCACTAATGCCGACATACAGCATCAGCTTGGACAAAATTGCGCCTATTCCCCAGATGTCGGGCATGGTCAGCCCACTGTAAATGTGAACTCGCCCTGCATGGCGTGCCCGTCTGCCCCCAAACCCCGCCATTCAATGCGATAGGTGCCTTCGCCCATGCTTTGAAGCGGGAGAGCGAACGCGCGCCCAAAACTTGTCTGATCTCCTAGGTCGAGCGTGACGGTATGAGCCTCCTGATGGATCATGTTGACCTTTGTTAGGCGAATATCATCCGCGAAATTGAAACTGATCTCAGAGGGCACTTCGGCAACTGTCGCGCCGTTTTCGGGTGTGGTGGTGTCCACGCTCGAATGGGCAAATGCGCTTGTGGCAAGCGTGGAAATCAATGCAAATATGGTGAGCTTCTTCATTGGGGGTTCCTCAGTTTATTCCATTGGCGCGCTGGATTTCGCGGATGTAGTCGATGACCATAGCCACGTCACCGCGGGTCAAGCCTTCAACCGGAGGCATGTCGCCAAACTGCCAGTGGTGGCTTCTGACGCCCATTGCGACCGCGCGTTGAAATGACTCGTCTGCATGATGGCTGGGTTCATAGATAATATGGATCAGCGGTGGCCCTGCGCCTTCTACGCCGACCGCGTTGCTGCCGTGGCACGCGGCGCATGCGGTGTCGAATATACGCTGCCCGATGGCCGCATTCCCTTCAATAGGCGGCATCTGTATGGCCACCATCGCGTCGCCCTCGACAGGTGCCGACTGCGCGGCGTCGTCAACCGGGACGGGGCTTAGAGTGATGTAGGCGGCGACGGCTACCACGGCGCACGCGCCGATCAGGAGATATTTTCGGGTCATGTACTGGTCCTAACCTTATGTAACAGAGTGGGGCCGCAAATAATTCGCAGCGCACTGGAACGTGTTCACTGCCGTGAACCGCCTCGGAAATCTGTTTTAAGCGTTAGGTGGCCTGTCCGGGTTGTCCGGTTCATTGAGCGTCGACAGGCTAGTGGCCCGCAATGCTAATACGACGGCTGCTTGGTTAGATTTGGTTTCGAATGCCGGTGTCGTGAGCGCAAGAACGTTACACAGGAATGGATTGCATCCTTCATGCGCCGAGGTGTCCGGTTCATGCTGCCCGTCTTCGCCGGGAGCGACCAGCCCGTGGTCAGCGTGTTGCGCCTCAACACTTGTTGCCATGTGTTCAATACAATGCCCGCCAACGCACTCACTAGCTAGCGCATGTGCGACGTTCCCAAGCCCCATAACAAGGATCAGGAAAACCGTAAGAACTGTCGTGGTTAGTGGGCGAATGTATGTCACGTGGCGAAGCTACCCCGGATTCTGACCGAACACAACGCGCCGGCCAAAGGGGGCGCAAAACCCAACGTCCCGCTACAGGGTACGCAGTTGAGAAAGCATTGGGCAAGAAACATTCCCACTGTCGCAATTGGCTGTAAGTTCAGTCAACGCCGCTTCCAAACGCTCAAGTTCCTCTATCTTTTCGCGCACATTCAAGACGTGGTGCTCAGCCAAGTCCTTAACGGATTGGCAATCTTCGCTATCTCCTTCGGATAGTTCGAGGAGTGTCCTCGCATCGGCAAGCGGAAAACCCAAGTCACGGCATTTCTTTAGGAATCGAAGCCGTCCAATATCCTGCGTGGCGTACATTCGTCGATTGTTTGAAGCGCGTTCCGGTTTAGGCACGATCCCTTCGCGTTCGTAGTAGCGGATCGTTTCAATGCCGATACCGCTTTGCCGGGATGCTTCCCCAATCGCAAACATGTGAGACTCCCCACCTTGATCCTGTAGTGGCTACAGAAGTTATACGAAAGGTTGTCGCTTAGACAACTCCGCGCAAAAAAGGTCGTCAGGAACGCCAATGCAGAAGCACCTTAGCCTCAGTTACCTAGGATCGCTTTCCGCGCTTGGCGTCGCGACTTGCTGTGTATTGCCCATGACGATGATGCTGCTGGGATTGGGCGGCAGTTGGCTGGCAATCTTTGGGAAGATCGCAGCGGTTAGCTACTACGTGTTGGCGATATCGACCACGCTCGTCGCGGTATCTTGGCTGCTGTCTCATCAGCGCGGTTCATTGCCAAAGTTGAAGTGGTGGCTTTGGGGAACGACCGCGATGACCGGTTTAGCTTGGGTTGTCGTGTTCTATGAGGCCCGTATCAACGATTTTCTGATTATGCAGATGTGAGACAATGACGGAACAAACCGTAGTGCTGAAAAGCACACTGACTTGCCCAAACTGTGGGCACAGCGAAACCGAAGAAATGCCGACGGATGCCTGCCAGTGGTTCTATGAATGCAAGTCATGCAGAACAGTTTTGAAGCCGTTGCAAGGCGACTGTTGTGTCTACTGTTCCTATGCAACGGTACCATGTCCTCCAATACAGCTGGGCGATGGTTGCTGCGGATAGAGTGAAAGGTTACCGTGTTACTCGCTTGGCGAACTTGCAACCCGAGAATTTCGACAATTTGCCCAACTGTAGCCCCGGTCTATGATCGCGAGAAACCCGTCATTCAGCGTTTGCGCAGCATAAGGTATTTTGGGTTCATTGCAGACCTTGCTGCCATTGCAGAAAGAGGGGCCGGCATATTGACCAGAACCACATCACTCGTTTTCGCGGCATGGGTTTGGCTGTGTTTCACGATTTTGTCTGCCAAAGCTGACGTGCTGCATAGTTGAGTTCAGCTCGGACCCGATGATCAAATCATTGTAAGAGCAATCTCTGCCTCACCTGATTGCCCCTTGTTGCAAATCGATGGTCAGGCTGTCGCGATGGAAAAGCGAGCAATGCCAGAGGACCAGTTTCCTCATCTGGTTTGCGAATACCGCGCGCCAAAATTGGCACAAAAAATAATGCTTGATGAAAACGCGCTGCCAACGCTCAATCCAAGCGTGCAACGGATCGCCGTGATCGGGGATACCGGGTGCCGAATTCGCGGCACCAGAGTACAGAACTGCAATGATCCAACCACTTGGCCGTTGAAATCCATCCTCGAGGAAATCGCATCCAGATCGCCGGATCTGGTTTTCCATGTAGGTGACTACCTGTATCGGACATCGGAATGCCCGGACCAAGAAAAATGCGGCGGATCTCCTTTTGGTGACACCTATAAGTCCTGGTCTGTAGACTGGCTGGACCCGGCGGACAATCTGTTCACGCGCGTCCCGTTTGTCTTCTTAAGGGGCAATCACGAAAACTGTGGACGCGGCGACAAAGGGTGGTTCCGGTACTTCGAAGCCGGGTCCGTTCCTTCGAATTGCCCCGCTGTAACCCTGCAGTGGATTGCTTCCGTCGATGGTCTTGATCTGATTTCGTTTGATTCCTCGGCTGGTCCGGCGCCGCAAAGCAGCCCTGACTTGTCAAACGTCTAGGGTCAAATGGCCAGGGAGGTGTTTGGAAAAACCAGCAGCGAAGCTTGGTTTCTTACGCACCGGCCGCTTTG
Organism: uncultured Ruegeria sp.; assembly: GCF_947497005.1. Lineage (GTDB taxonomy): Bacteria > Pseudomonadota > Alphaproteobacteria > Rhodobacterales > Rhodobacteraceae > Ruegeria. Next base: position 6,043 of record NZ_CANMFF010000033.1, read on the forward strand.
GGTGAACATGCACGCGTTCGGAGAGCTGATTGATGGTGACGACACACAGCGGGCGGCGCTCAGCGGGGTCATTCCAGAAACAGTCAACCTTCTTTTGTCAGGCCATATCCACGCCTTTCAGGCGATCGATTTACTGGACGGGCCGGTGCAGGTGATAAGCGGCAATGGCGGAACGCAGCTTGATCCTATGCCCACCGACATTGCTACCAACGTTGAAGTTGCTGGCAGCCTGGCAAGTATAGTAGTCAGCAACAGCGATTTCGGCTTCTTGATGTTGACCCGGAAAACAGATGGTGTCTGGTCGATGGACGCAATCGATGCAGAAGGAAAAACCCGCAATCGATGCCGTCTTATCGGGCGCACGCTTTCTTGCGTGTAACGCAAGTTGAATATGGCTTGAAGGGTTTTGTATTCTAACCTGAATGCAGCGGCAATACGATGAGCCTCATTGTGGCCTGCGCGGTCCGCAGAGCGACACGTCCAGTTCCGATATCGCCATGCTCAAATCATACCATACCGAACCTTGATAATCGCTTTCAAAAGTGAGCATGTTCCAAAAGACATGGTTCATACCCTGATTTGCGGATTGGCCCAATGCCGACATCCGGAAGCCAGTCCAGATGCTACACCCGCGCCTGCTTTCGGGACATTCGCTGCGGGCGCGAAGCTCTTCCAGAAACGCGTACCAGCCTGCGGGATCATGAATATAGAACCGGCGCACGCCGCTAACCCGGAGGAGGCCCGAATCTGAGGTCGATAAGGCACCCCAGCGTTTTCTCCATGATCGTGTAGTCCAGACTGACCCGCTGGGCTGACTAGATACAGTTGCGCGACCGGCCACCCGCAGCAACTCACGAAGATTCTACCCTGCGGAACGGTTTTCCTGATCTTGCTCAGACGGTGCGTGTTGCGATTTTCAAATGATCATTTTAATATTCTCCCATGGGCAGGCCAAGATCATATTCACGCGAAGCCGTGGTTGAAAAAGCCATGGGTGTTTTTTGGCAAAACGGCTACAAGGCTACGTCAATAAGTGATGTCGTCCGCGAAACCGGGCTAAACACGGCTAGTATGTACAAGGAGTTTGGGGACAAGGAGGGATTGTTCTCGGCAGCTCTGGATCATTATCGTGATCATGTCATCGGGCCGCGCTATCGTATTCTGATCGACAACCCGAATTTAGAGGGTGTCGAAATGTTTCTCCGAAACGTTTTTTTGGGAGCCGCCAAGTCGGAATACAAGGGCTGCCTGATGATGAACCACCTTGCGCAGAAACATGTGATAAGTCCTGAGGCCGCCGAACAGGTTGGCGCGTTCTGTGCAGAGGTGGAATCGCTGGTTGAAGCCGCTCTTCGCAATGCCCAGGCGGATGGAGACATCGGGCCGGACAAGGACACGGCGCAGCTTGCAAGCTTTTTGGTTTTTTGCGTCCACGGGACTGTTTTGTATGGGCGGCACGACGAAAAAAAGCACGTAATACCAAATTTTTACGACATGATCATGAGGGAAATTCGCGAGTGAAGTTCATCCTTCATTTATTTTAAAATAAATGTTTTAAAACTAACCTATCCAAACAGAACTGACGGCGACGAAGCGCTGGACGTAAGGAAACAGGGATAGGAGAAACACGATGAGTATTTCCGAAACGGCCATAGCCTTCTTTGATGCGTGCGAAACAGGCAAGGGCTGGGACGTCTGCAAGATATACTGTCAGATCGGTGCCACTTTTACATGCGAAGCGGACGCATTGGCCGACATTTCGACAATCGAGGGTTATACAGCCTGGACGGCAGGAATTTTAACACCGATCCCCGATGGCAATTACGATATCACCTCTTTCTCGACTGATCACGAACGGAACATCGTAACGGCCACAGCAGTATTCAGCGGCAAACAAACCGGTGAGGGTGGACCGGTTCCTGCCACGGGCAAGGAAATCGCAACCAACTATGCCTATGTTATGGAATTTGAAGGCGATAAAATCGCCCGAATGACCAAGATCTGGAACGACGCGCACTCTCTAAAACAACTCGGATGGACGTAATATCATCGCTGTAGTGGCGCCCTTTTAGGGGCGGTGATGCGTGAATTGGTGACCACTTCGACCTCTCACCTGCTACTAAGCCTCTGAGCTCCCAGCCTACGCTTCATGACGACCGTCTATGGCGAGTTTCAGCCCGAAGTGGTTTTGAGCCCTGTGTGAAACGTAAGCATTCCGCAGATCTGGCGTCAATTGACCTTGAGGGTTAATCGCCAGTGCAACAGAAAAAGTAATCCCGCCAAACACTCTTTTGGGGAGGGCGCCATGTCAACTCAAACTGGATATCTGTTGATCGCCGATATATCCGGATACACCCAATTTCTGACATCGTCAGAAATGGATCACGCCAATCCGATTTTGCAATCTTTGCTGGGAGTGCTGATCGAGCAAGTGGGTGATCCGCTTCATTTTTGGAAAACCGAAGGCGATGCGGTTCTGGCATATTCGACACGGCAAGATTTCCCCTCCGGCGAGACCTTCCTGACCATCTGCGAAAACCTCTACAACGCATTTGCTCTTCGTCGACAGGACATAGTTGCCAATACAACCTGTACCTGCAACGCGTGTGCCAATGTCGGAGGACTGGATTTGAAGGTTATCGCCCATCATGGCCAGTTCGAAGAAATGCAGCTTGGCCCGGTGAAGGATTTTTCCGGCGCCGACGTTATTCTGGTCCACCGAATGGCCAAGACAAATGTTGTTGAAGCCACTGGTGTTCACAGTTACGCCTTATTCAGTGAAGCCGCCGCTAATGCCATGGATATTAAAGGCATAGTGGAACCGTTTTCACAAGAAATCGAGCATTTTGGCAAAGTTTTGATGTCAGTCTACGATTTGGCTAAATCGTGGGAACGTTTGCGTGCCAATCGCGAGCGTCATTTCCTGACCGAGGAAGACGGAGTTTGGACATTCCGCCATCATTTCGATGCGCCAATCGCAGTCGTCTGGGAGGCGTTGGTCGCGCCGGAACTAAAGCTGAAATGGATGAACCGTGTACAGGAAATCACCGTCGACAGTCCGCAAGGGCGCCTCGGCAACGGGTCGGGTTATCATTGTTCTCACGAGTTGGCGGACTTTTTCTATCGCATCACTGATTGGGAACCGTTCGACTATTTCTCGACCTGCATCCAGGATCCGGCGCGCACTGGAGTAAGCCTGCCCGAGACATATCAGCTGACGCAAACGAACACTGGCACCGACCTGCGATACACAATGGGTCAAGCGACGGATGCCGAAGGCAATAGGTCGGAAGTCTCCGAACAGGAAGTTTCAGCGTTTCTGGCAGAATTCTGGGCAACATCGTTTTCTGATCTGGACGAACAACTCAACGCCTCGACCTAAGAGATCTTAACTGGGGTGATAAACATTGCACCGGCAATTTCGGGGTATTGAAGACAGCTGAGCGAGAACGAGCCATATTGCTTAATCGGCACAACTTTCACTTGGCTGAAATGGCGGGTGAGGCGCTCAACGTCAGTCGCTGGATTTTCGACTGCATTACGTTACCGTGGTGCGAACAAATATAGTTACAAAAATCTACGGGAGGATGAACCTTGCCATTAAGGCTGTTAGTTGCTGCAACGTTTCTGCACTTAGGTCTGACTCCTTCCATTGTCATGGCGCAGGAAAACCAACCGAAACCCAAAGTGACCGTGACCGCGGCAGAGATTAAGCCAGTATTGTTGACCGAAGTGTTCACTGGTCGGGTCGAGGCTGTGGATCGTGTCGACCTGATTGCGCGCGTGCCGGGATTTGTGAAGTCCATCAAATTCAAGGATAGCTCTTCCGTTGCAGCAGCGGATGTCCTGATCGAGATCGAACCGGATTCTTACGAGGCGACTGTCACAGAAATACAGGGGCAAATCCAGGCTGCACAAGCGGCAAAGAAGCTTGCCGATATCGAGCTTGATCGACAGCAAAAGCTTTACTCCACAGGTGACACACCTCAAGCAGTCGTTCAAAAAGCTGAAGCCCAGCAAGGTGAGGCAGATGGACATGTGCTTGAGCTACAGGGCAGTCTGCAGAATGCCCAACTTGATCTGTCTTACACAAAAATAACCGCGCCCTTTGACGGCCGGATTGGGCTGACAGACCTGTCAGTTGGCGCATTCGTCAGCCCAGAGGGTGGAACCCTGCTGTCGCTGTCCAGCATCGACCCTATCTACGTTACCTTTCCGGTAACCGAAGCCGAACTGCTTGAATTTCGCACGCGCCGCACCAAGGCGTCAGCCTCCGAACCGCTGAAACTGCAGCTGATTCTCGCCGACGAAACAAAATATGGTGAAATGGGCAACATCGATGTGATTGATACGCAGGTGCAGTCTGGAACGGATTCCATTCTGGTCCGTGGTTCCTTTCCCAATCCTGATGGATCGCTCATCGATAACCAGTTGGTGCGAGTCATTGTCACCGATCCCACACAGGAAAAATCACTGGTAATCCCCGCAAAGGCCTTACAGAGAGATCAGTCCGGTTACTTTGTCTTTACGGTCGAAAACGACGGTAAAGTTCAGAAAAAGCAGATCCAGCTGGATCGGACCCAAGGAACCGAAGCCGTCATCTCCGACGGTCTGAGCGAGGGTGATCAGGTCGTCACCGACGGTCTACAGCGTGTCCATGCCGGTGTCGAGGTCAACGTTTCGACGCCCCAGAACGCCTCACCAACCGCCAGCGGGAACTGATCCCATGATCTCGCAGTTGTTTATCCGCCGTCCCAGATTTGCCATCGTCATCTCGGTGGTCATTACCTTGGCCGGACTGATCTCCATAACACAGCTGCCAGTGGAACAACTTCCCGACATCGTGCCGCCACAGGTTCAGATTTCGACCAAATACCCGGGCGCCGGTGCCGAAGTTGTCGAGTCAACTGTCGCCCAGATCATCGAAGAACAGGTGATCGGTGTCAGTGACATGCTCTATATGAAATCTACGAGCGGTTCGGATGGCAGTTATAACTTACAGGTCTCGTTCGCGCCCGGGACCGATCCGGATATCAACGCCGTTAATGTGCAGAACCGTGTCAGTCTGGCGATGTCCGCCTTACCCGAAGAGGTAACGCGCGCAGGCGTCAACACCAAAAAGAAGTCGTCGGCACTGTTGCAAGTCGTGGCCATTACGTCGGACGACCCGAGGAACGATGATTTGTTCCTGTCAAATTTTGCAACGATCAACGTTATGGACAGTATCAAAAGATCACCCGGCGTAGGGGATGCCACCCTTTTCGGGGAACTGGACTATTCTATGCGGATCTGGCTGGACATCGACAAGATGACCAATCTATCGGTGACAGTTGACGATGTGATCGCTGCACTCAATGCACAGAATGTTCAGGCGGCTGTGGGACGTGTTGGCGCACAGCCGATGGCAAAGGACCCGACCTTTCAGCTGAACATCCAGACACAGGGCAGGTTGAGCAGCATCGCCGAATTCGAAGAAGTTGTCGTGCGCGCCCTTCCCGACGGCTCATTTGTCCTGATCAGCGATATCGCGCGGGTGGAACTTGGGGCAAAAACGCAGGATTCCTTTGCCTCTTTTGACAACAAACCGGCCGCGATGATCGGTGTCTACCTTGAGCCGGGGGCAAATGCCCTTGATACCTCAAAGGGCATAAACAAAGCACTGACAGGATTGCAGAACGCCTTTCCTGATGGGGTCAACTGGAGCGTGCCATACAATTCTGTGACATTCGTCCGCGCCAGTATCGACGAAGTCGTAAAGACGTTGATACAGGCATTTGCTCTGGTCGTGATCGTGGTCTTTTTGTTTCTTGGCAACCTTCGGATGGCCCTGATCCCGCTCATCGCGGTTCCGGTTTCGCTTGTCGGTGCACTGACATTCATTCTGGCATTGGGGTTTTCGCTCAATACAGTTTCGCTGCTGGCGCTGGTGCTCGCAATAGGCATCGTCGTGGATGATGCGATTGTGGTGATCGAAAACGTCGAAAAGGTCATGGGTGAGAACCCGGATATGTCCGTACCCGAAGCCACCGGCGAGGCGATGAAGCAGATTACGGCACCCATTCTGGCCATAACCTGTGTGCTGCTGTCGGTATTTGTACCGGTTGCATTCATTCCCGGCATTACGGGAACAATGTTCCAACAATTCGCCGTGGCTGTTTCCTTTTCAATGCTGATTTCTGCGCTGAACGCCCTAACACTCAGCCCGGCCCTGTGTGCGGTGCTTCTGCGCAGGGAAAGCACCCCCAGACGCGGGCCACTTGCCTGGATATCGCGCCGCATAGACAACGCGCGCGATGGCTATGCCTATGCGGTCTCAATTCTTGCCCGTCGGGCATTCCTGGCCGTCCTGCTGCTCGGATTTGCACTTTTCGGCGCAGGCTGGTTGTTCAAGGTCACACCCTCCGGGTTTCTTCCCGTCGAAGATCAGGGGGCCTATTTCGTTGAAGTCGCCTTGCCCGAAGGCTCCTCGATCAATCGCACGTCCAAAGTGATGGAGGATGTCTCGGCCATCATAAAATCCGCACCGGGAGTGCAGGATGTCATGACGGTCACGGGCTTCAGCTTTGTCGATGGCCTGAACAAGTCGAACAGCGGGTTTGGCATCGCGATCATGCAGCCATTCGAAGACCGGACCGATCCGGCCTTGTCTGTAAGATCCTCGATCCGGCACGTCCGGCGCGAGTTCGCCAGTTTGGAAGATGCCATTGCCTTTCCCTTCAATCTTCCGCCGATCCTTGGATTAGGTACGGGCGCCGGGTTTGAATTCGAACTTCTGGACCTGCATGGTGCCAATGTTCTGGATCTTGGCGCAACCGCAGCAGGGCTGGTCACAACCGCCAACGCCGATCCCAGATTGTCGGGCGTTTACACAACATTTTCCGCTCAGTCTCCGAAGCTGAACCTGGACCTCGATCGCAAAAGGCTGCAGACACTTGGCGTGAACGTCGACGACCTATTCCGGGCCATGCAGGTCACATTGGGCGGGTATCATGTGAACGACATGAACCTGTTCGGTCGGACATGGCAGGTCAATCTACAAGCTGATGAGAAATACCGGGCCAATGTCGGAGATATTGCTCGCATTCATGTCCGAAACCGTGACGGAGACATGGTGCCGGTGCGCGCTGTGGCGAAGGTAGAGCTCATTCTGGGTCCGCAGTTGCTGACCCGCTACAATAATTTCCAGGCCGTCACCATTTATGGTGGGCCGCCTCCGGGCGTGTCTATGGGCGAGGCCATCGCGGCGATGGAGGAAATTGCAGCCCAGACCCTGCCAGAAGGCTACAGCTACGATTGGACCGGAACCGCGCAGCAAGAGATTGAGGCCGCCGGTAAGACGCCCATTGTACTGGGGCTTGCATTGCTTTTCGCATATCTCTTTCTCGTTGCACTTTATGAGAGCTGGACGATACCGCTTGCGGTGCTTCTCTCCGTCACATTTGCAGTGTGCGGCGCCTTGGGTGCGCTGCTGTTACTGGGGCTCCAAAACAACTTATACGCCCAGATCGGACTGGTGGTTCTGATAGCGCTTGCCGCCAAAAATGCGATATTGATCGTCGAATTCGCTATGGATCGGTACCGGCAGGGTCTAAGCGCCGTGGATGCTGCCATTCAGGGTGCCCGCGCGCGTTTCCGCGCAGTAATGATGACCAGCTTTGCATTCATCGCTGGGCTCTACCCGCTGGTTGTGGCCGACGGCGCATCCATGCTCGCTCGCAGAGGTGTCGGCACGCCGGTGTTCGGCGGGATGATCGCAGCCGCTCTTGTAGGCATATTTGTCATCCCGTCCCTTTACATCATTGCGCAGCGGTTCAGGGAGAAGGTGCACGGCAAAAAGAATATGGGTGGTGACACGAGTGTCCATTAAATCATTCGGAGAAGCACGGCAGCATCAATCCGAGTTAGGACTGAGCCAATCATTGAAAACCAAGTTCTCATGTGGTTTTTATTCGTCATTACATTTTGTTCGGTATAGTCGTAAAATCGAGTTTAGTACCTAATAGAAACGGCCCATTGCTGCCGTTCATCGGGTAAGCTCACGCCGCAGTGCAGCTTCACCGAACCGGGCATTCGCTGCGGGCGCAAAATCCAAAGGTAGTTGAACTCACGCTCTGTGGACGAAGCGCCAATTCGCTGCGCTCAGCCACGGCCAGAATTATTTTGATTGAAGAGCGCGAGGCGGCAGCCTTAGCTGTTGGAGCGCGCAAACATAGCCAGTTTCAGCTCACATTATGTAACAACGCGAGCTTCTGTAATGATATATCTGTGCGCGCAGCTCGAGCTCTTATTCCGGTAGGCCCGCCGATTTCAAAAGATCTATCCGGCGTTGCCGTTCGGCCGGGTCAGTGGTTTGCTTGTGCCAGAACTCGTGTTTCGAGATGCTGTAGTTCGGAAATACTCGAAGCACCTCCCTCGCCGCTTCTCTGGCTGCTTCTATATCGTTGGCTTCGAGATGCATCGCGGTACGATATCGGTAACAGGAAACGTATTCAGGCGCCAGTTCGAGACAATGCCCGAATGCCTCGTCGGGTGTTGTCACATTAACTCCCTGCCCACCAATGAAAGCTGATGCTTGGATTTTAAGCTGCTTGAGTGGTGGCATTCCAGGCGTCAAATGCCTCGAGACGGTGATATCGAATTGTAATGGCGGAGCGGCGGCGCGCGGCGGCGTAGAAGCAATTCCGAACGGCCGAGTGGATGGCTACGAACCGCTGCAAATCCCCTAGAGACCGATATCCTTGCATCGTCCGTTCCCGCTTTCGGAATGGGAGATGGCTGTTTTCCGCGCGATTGTTGAGGCCCTTATGCAACCAATGATCCAAGCCTGGCGCAATCTCTCGTTTGGCAGCGCCATAGGACCGCAGTTTGTCCGTGATGATCCTCTTGGGAATGAAGCCAAATCGCTTTATCAGGCTGCGTAGCAGCCGTTTTGCGGCCCGTTTATCCCGTTTCGGTTGGAGTATTTCATCCAGCACGATTCCATGCTGGTCGACCGCGCGCCAAAGCCAATACTTGCGGCCAGAGATGCTCACAACTACCTCATCCAAATGCCAGACATCGCCAGGACGACCCTGTCTCAGTCGCAAGTTTCGAGCGATCTGCGGTCCAAACTTGATGACCCAACGCCGGACAGTTTCGTAGGATGCATCGATCCCGCGTTGCAGCAGCATCTCTTCAACTTCACGCAGACTCAAATTGAAGCGAACGTAAAGCCACACCGCGTGGGTAATGACCTGAGGAGGAAATCGGTGACGCTTGTAGCTGATGGATGATGAATTCATCGATGCCAGCTACGTCCAAATCCAGGGGATGTGTCGCAAACTTTTAGAACGGCAAGCGTCAGCGACCTACCGGACACACCTATCCTGCGATCTCGGCAAACAGCCGAAAGCCCGACGTGGTAGTGTTGGGGAATTGTTGCTTTCGGATCATGTTGGCGACCTCAATGCCGTCCAGAGTAGCCGAGGCGGATCTGAACGATTTGAACCCACACATGTGCCGTATGCGACGCTTGATGAACCTATGATCCTGCTCGATCAGGTTGTTCAAATACTTGGACCTGACCGTTTGGATTTTGGTTGAGCAGCCAAACCGATTAAGGATTTTGTTCACTTCTCGAATGCCCACCGCATTAGCTCCACTTTTGTCGATAACGATCTTTTCTGGAATTCCATTAGAAGACAGCGCTTTGGCAAAGAAACTAGCTGCTGCTGGACGGTTCCTCCGCTCAGACAGCATGAAATCAAGGGTATTTCCAGCTTTGTCGACGGCCCGATAAAGGTACATCCATTTGCCGCGAACACGAACGTATGTCTCGTCCATGCGCCAGGAACTCAGCGTTGGTCGCTTCTTCGATTGCGCGTTCACGGCGATCATCGGTGAATACTTAACAACCCACCTATTGAGAGTGGCGTGGTCCACCTGCACGCCTCGTTCAGCCATGATTTCTTCCAAATCCCGATACGACACTGTGTACCGCAGATAGAAAAACACAGCGTACAAAACTGCGTCTTTGGGGAAGTGACAGCCTTTCAAGGAGATCATGCTTAAACCTGTTCGAAAACTATTTGGCGGGAACAAACGCCAGATCCGGCGTGCCCGTCAATCGGACATCGAAGTTTGCGACACATCCGGAGACTTGTATCAAAGCTTCAGGCGCATCTCTCCGCCTTTGTCGAACCGTGGACAGTCAAGAAGATCGGAAAATGATCCGAGGGATCGTTTCTCTTGTCAACGGCCAGCCAATTGAGTTCACACCTTCGCGACGTCGAAATAAGTCAGCCGCTTTGAAATTTTTCGCACAACATGTTGGGGGCGGTGGACTTCCTCGAAAGACCGTTGTCTATAGAAGCGGCGCCAACGCCGGCGGCATTATGGTTAGTAACAAAATGCTGAGAGGCTTTGGCTGCCCAATTCCAATCGAGATGGTGAGGCGCAAGTATCTCAACAATATCGTGGAACAGCCACCGTTTTATCAAGCGGCGGACGTGACCGATGTTGGGGGTCAAAGTACTCGCATCAGCAGCAGTGACGCTGGACGGAGTCGACTTTGCCAACATGATCCGCATAGGGCAACTCACGCCGGGAATCTGTCCATTTCGGCAATTTGCAGAACTGGCTGCTTAGCCCGCCGGTATAGAGCTATCAACGTGGCCATTTAAAACTTCGCAACAGAACCCTGAAAGCTACTTGCTCGCCCAACATCTAGAGCAGCGGTTGTAGCGAATGGCGGCAACAGATTGGCGAGGGTGCTGATGTTTGACAACAGACTTTTGGTAAATCGAGGCCGGTGTTTGTTCCGGTACTCTTCATTTTGGCAGAAACTGGCTTTTAAAGCCTTGGCCTGATGTGATTTTTGCCAGGCGATTGGCCTACGCCAATCGTACTGCAATCCATCTGGACAAATCGCCGTGACCCAAAAGACTTCTGCTTTGAATTCCGACCAACTGAGCCGCCGTGGCTTTTTGAAAGCGTCCATGAGTATGGCCGCGTCTCCTGCAATGTTGGGCGCTGCTGCAACCACGGTCGCAACAAAAGCTGCGGCCCAACAGGCCGAACCGGGGCTTGAAAGAACTCTGATCGGGTATCCTTCGCGCCTCAGTTGCCGCCCCGGGGATCGGGTCGAGTTCAAGGTCAGCGCTTTCAACAATGACAGTTTCGAGGCTGATCTGGTTCGCATTTTCAACGCCGACAATCTGTCCGTTTACAAGGACCGTTTCGAACTGCGCCCGGTTGAGGCCGATTTTGCAGGCACCTATGATGGCATCGCACAACCCCTTAACAACGGGTCCTATGTCGAAGTTCTTGACGCAAGTGCGCTGGACGGGCTGAACAGCTTTACCGTAGGCGCCTATGTTCTGCCCACCTTCCTGCCCGGCGATTTCAGCGAAGAGATCGATCCGAACGCAGCCTATATCACCTCGCCCAGCATTGGCGGCACGGTGGCCGAGCAGTACATGGTGTCGCGCTATGATGCGGTTTCGCAAACCGGTTGGGCGCTGCTGTTGGAAGACGACGGGCGCATCAGCTTTCTCGTGGCCGACAAGGGGAACATGACCAAAGCCACCACGCAGGGCGCGGTGCGCCAGTGGGATTTTGCCTATGTGGCCGGGATGTATGATGCGCAGGCGGGGCTGCTGCGGGTCATTTTGCAGGATATGCCGATCAGCGCCGGTGATCGGTTCTCGGCCCGCCGTCAGGTGGGCGAGACCGCGTTTTCCGGCCCTGTGCCGCAGACAGGACTGCTGCGCGTGGCTGCTGCGGACGGCGGTCCCGGCACAGGGCGGCATAACGTGGCCGCAGGGGCCTTTACCGGACGCATCGCCGACCCGCGCGTGATCAGCGGCGCGCTTTGGGGTGCGGATATCGACCGGATGCGGGCCGAGGAATTGCCCGGCGATCTGGCCGCGCGTGCGATGCTGGATCTGGATTTCAGCCAGGGCATCGGCACGCTGGCCACTGCTGATCTTTCGCAAAACCGCTTGGAAGCCGAGGTGATCAACACCCCGTTGCGCGCGGTGTTCGGCCCGTTCTCGGATTTCAAATCGCAGGACTGGACCAAGGACGCGACGCCCTTTGATGCGATGCACTTTCACGCCGACGACCTGCACGATGCCGAGTGGCAGACCAGCTTTGCCTATACCATTCCGTTCGATCTGCCATCGGGCTGTTATGCGGCGCGGCTGACACAGGGTGACTTTGTCGAATACATCACCTTTTTCGTCAGCCCGCCCAAGGGTAAGCGGACCGCGAAGCTGGCGTTGCATATCGCCGAATACAATATGCTGGCCTATACCAACATGCTGTACGCGGTGCTGCAGCCCGATGCGTTTTCAGGCATTCCGGCCAATCAGGATGACCTGAATTTCATCATCAACAACCGCGAGTATGTCTATGGGTTCTACAACACCCATCTGGACGGCACCTCGTGCAACTATGCCTCGTATCTGCGGCCGATGCTGAACCTCAAGCCCGGCTGGAATGCGTATAACTTCACGCTTGATACGCATCTGATCGATTTCCTCGACAAGGAAGGGATCGCGGTCGACATCCTGACCGACGAACTGCTGCATCAGGAGGGCGTCTCGCTGCTGGAAGGTTATGATTGCGTGATCACCGGGGCGCATCCCGAATATGTCAGCCACGCGGAATGGGATGCCGTGGTCGAATATCAGGCGCAGGGCGGGCGCATGATGTATCTGGGCGGCAATGGCTGGTTCTGGTCGGTCAGCCCGCATCCTAGCGCGCAGGGCGCGATCGAGTACCGCAAAAACACGCTCTGGTCTGAACGTGTGATGGAGAACGGGTTGCGCGGCGGTGGTTTCTGGGAAAGCGACCGGCGGCTTGAGAGTGTCTTTGGCGTCAACATGTCGGGCATGGTCTTTACCGGTTGCACCGATTTCCACAAAACCGCCGATGCCGAGAACCCGCGCGCGTCTTGGATCTTTGACGGCTGCACCGAGGGCGAGAACTTTGGTGCCTACGGCGTCGACAACAATCAGCCCGGCGCTTGCGGGTACGAATTCGACAAGGCCGATTTTGACCTTGGCACGCCCCGGCATGCGCTTGTCATTGGCAGCTCGAACGCGATCCCAGGTCTGATTGAAGAGACCCAGATGGGCACCATGGCGCTGAACCTGTCGCATAGCCCGGCCCCTGAACGGGAAACGACCACCCGCGCCGATATCGTCTTTTTCGAAGGCCCCAACGGCGGGGCGGTCTTCTCGTCCTCGTCAATCTCGTGGTGCGGCTCGCTGCATGAAAATGACCGCCAGAATGATGTGGCGAGCATCACCGGAAACGTGATCCGCCGCTTCCTTGATCCAACGCCGTTCCCAGCCCTGCCAGACGACAGCGTCAAGCCGGTCGAGCGGTTGCCCAGCGACTGGTACCAGGAACTGATCAACCGCGACACCTGATCTGTTCGGCCTGTTTTGCGGTCCCTTCCGGGGCCGCGCATTCATGAAACAAAGGATCTGACGATGACCACTTACAACAAATCTCGCCGTGAATTTCTGGAACTTGCCGCAGGTGTCGGCGCTGCCGCCCTGACCGCCAGCGCAACCCCGGTTCTGGCTGCAAGCGATCCTGCAAACGGCACTGTGATGACCGTGCGCGGGCCCGTGCCCGCCAAAGATCTGGGCTTTACGCTCATGCACGAGCATATCTATTCGGATTTTACCGGCTACTACTACGAGACCAAGCCCGATTTCGACAAAATCGACAAGGTCAAGTATTTCGCCGCCGACCCGGAAGAGCCGGTGCAGATGAAGCATCTGGGCTATATGAATATGGGCGGCTACGCCTTCATGCGCGATGCCTGGTCCCTGCGCGACCGGCAGGTGATGATCGACGAGCTGAACTATTACAAACAGGTGGGCGGTCAGACGATCCTAGAGGTTTCGCCCTGGGGCAAGAACCAGGGGCCGGAATATCATCTGGTTCTGAAAGACCTCAGCGAACAGACCGGCGTGAACCTGATCTGTTCGACCGGGCTTTATGGCGGTGACGGCACATTCTGGTATGACGAAGCCCTTGAGATGAGTACCGATGAGTTGACCAAGACGTTTCTGGGCCATGTGAACGAAGGGTTCGGCACGTCGGGGGTGAAGGCGGGACATCTGAAAACTGCTCCGAACTACTGGGACGAAAACGAACAGCGTGCCGCGCAGGCGATCATCAACGCGCAAAAGGAATGCGGGCTGCCTTACACGATCCACCACGGGTCGAAATTCGATCAGCCCAAGGCCGAAGAGGTCCATCGTGATCTCAAGACAATGGGGGCCACGCCAGAACGCACTGTCTTTGCTCACATGCAGTCCTTCGTCACCAACGACAACCTGCGCAATCAGGTGACAAACCCCGAGGGTCGCTTTGTCGTCGATCTGGATTTCTTCAAGGGTATTCTGGATCAGGGCTATACGCTCAGCTTTGATACATTCGGCACCTGGGTGGGCTTCGAGATTTTCGAATTCCTGCTGGACGGTGACGTGCCCAACGCGTTCGAGGGCAATGGCGGTCAAAGCGATGTCGAGGTCATGGCGATGGTCTATTTCCTGGTCCAGCAGGGCTATTCCAAGCAGATCGTCCTGAGCCAGGATTGTTATGCCAAGAACCACCTGCGCACCTTTGGCGGGGTCGGCTATACTCGGATTTCCAACTACGTCGTGCCGCTCTTGCGCAACGTCGGTGTCGGCGAGGACGCGATTTCCGACATGGTGGTCAACACGCCCGCGCGCATGTTGTCGAAAATCTGATGCGAAGGGTTGGTCATACCGCGGTGTCACTGGTGATGGCATTGGGGGCGGCAACATCGGTTGCCGCGCTGGATGTCACGCCGCCGACCACGATCAGCGCGCAGGCGGCAGCGGAATTGCAGGCGCTTGACCCAAGTCGCGATCCGACGTTGGGCGGGCTGAGCTATGCGGACGCGTTTCAAGCTTTATCCGAAGGCACCGCAGAGGCCGTCGCCGCGGCACTTCAGCAATTCCCTGCCACGGTTGAAACAAGCACAATCGATGGGGCGGATCATCTGCTGATCACACCGGCCAATCTGAACCCTGCGCTGAAGGATCACTTGTTAATCCACGTGCATGGCGGCGCGCATGTGTTTTTCTCGCCCGAATCTGCGCAAACCAGCTCTCTGGCAGCAGCGCAGGCGGTTGGGGTGCGTATCCTCTCGGTGCGCTATCCCCTTGCGTGGCAGGCCCCGTTTCCCGCGTCGCGTGACCGTGTGATGGCCGTTTACCGAGAGCTGCTGACCGAATACCCCTCGGACCAGTTGGCCTTTTACGGTGACAGCGCGGGGGGTGGTCTGATCCTGTCGACCCTACAACAGCTTCAGGCAGAGGGGCTCGACATGCCCGCAGCCGCAGCGCTGTTGTCGCCCTGGACCGATGTGTCCGGGGCCGGGGACAGTTACACGGTGATGTCCGGACAGGATCCGATCATCGACTATCCGATCAGCCTTGCGGCAGCTGCCAGAGAGTATGTGGGCGATCTGACTTTGAATGACCCCGGACCGTCTCCGATTTACGGGCCCATCAAGCCCGGTCTGCCACCCATCCTTCTGACCACCGGAACGCGCGACCTGTTTCTGAGCGATGCGGCAAGGCTGCAGCGCAGGCTGCTGGACGCGCAGGTCCCGGTTGACCTGATCGTCTATGAAGGCATGTGGCACGTGTTCCAGACCTCAACGGCTTTACCTGAATCCGGTGTTGCCTGGGCGGATATGGCCGGGTTCCTGCGCAAAGCGTGGGCTCGTTGACGCCTTCAACCATCTTCTCAAATACCGAGCTCAATTCATGAAACTGTCTAAACTTCTAACCCTTCCCTTGGCTGCGCTTTGGGCATCGTGCCCTCAATCGCTTTTGCCGACGGTGGCTGTGACCAACAATGCCAGCTTGCGCGCAAGGCACAGGACCCGCTGGCCAGCATTCGGGCAGTGGTGTTGGATAATACCGTAGGTTTTGACAATGACCGAGACCCGCAGAGTTATGCGGCACAGATTCAGCCGGTCTACTCGGTGCCTACAGAAGGGCGCTTTAACGTCATACTGCGCGGAATCGTACCTGTTGTCGGGGTCCGGGACGGAGTCGTCCTTCCGCCTTTAGGGCCCGAGCCTCGGGGGCAGTCAAGTTACAGCACTGGTCTCAGCGGCAGCATCGTTCAGGCCTTTTTCTCTCCGAAATCAGATCGCGATCTGAAATTCGGCATCGGCCCGCAAGCCTCTCTCCGTACCAGAACGCGTGACGATTTGGCGGGGCCGGGCAGGGGCGGCGGTATAAGTGCCGTGGCGACCGGCTTTTCCGGGCGATGGAGCTATGCCACGATTGTCGGTCAGCATTGGGGGCAGGACGATTACAGCGTTGCCACCATCAATCCGGTAATGATCTACAATAGCGACCTGCTGGGCGGCAGCTATTTTGGCTATTCGAACTCCCTCACGTATGACTGGGAGGCTTCATCCGGCAATCGTTGGCAGATCCCTCTGGGACTGACAGCTGGCAAGACCTTTCCCCGTGACAATGGATCTGCCATTGATCTGAGCATGGGCTACTACAAAATGGTAGAGCGGCTAGAGGGCGGTCTTGAAAGCCAGTTCAAATTTGCTGTCACGCTCATATGGCCCTAGGAGGTCATGACGACCTTAGCTGCTGATCGATCGTCTCAAAGTCTGTTTGGGTAACTCGCCAAACTGCTTGTGATAATACTGCGCCGCGCGCCCGAAATGCTGAAACCCGGCACCCAACGCTGCATCGGCGATGCCTGTATGATCGCCGGTCAGCAAGGCCTCGCGGAACATATGCAGCCGGACCATCCGCAGGTAACCTTGCGGTCCCATCCCATAAAGTTCCTTGAAGGATCGGTGCAATGTACGGCGGGGCACGTCGATGGCGTCTGCCAGATTATCGATGGCAACACTTTCACACCACCCCTGTCGGGCGGCGAATTCTTCGGCTTTGCTCATGATACCATATTGGCGCGAGGGGCGGGTATGTGTCGGCCGCATCAGCATTGCCAGAAACCTGGACATAACCTGTATGCACGCTGCTCGTTGCTCCGATTGGCAGAGATTTGCCTGCTCCTGTCGTTTGGTCAGGGCACCGCACAGGTCAAAAAAGGCGCGGAGTTCGGACGGGTCACACTGCCACAAGCCGGGTTCCAACCCGATCAAGCCGGCCGCGTGGGCCGGATGCCAGTCAATTTCGATTGTCAGTACAACACATCGCGCCGGAAGAACCATGTCATGATCAGCATCCCCGAATACAAGCGCAAGGTCACCGTTGACCTCACATCCCTTCCAAAGCACCGGACTGGATGAACTCAGAACAACACCGGCGAAAAAGCCCTTTTTTCTAAGCTGCTGAAAACTGCGCAACGGTTTTGCCATTGTCTCATACCGAATGGCCAAACCTGGATAGATCGCTTCAGTGGCGCGATACCCCAACGATCCGACGTCCAGTTGAATAAGCTCGAAGTCCCAATCCGGAGTCGGATCAAAGACGGCTTCAACTTCATTGACTGTATATTGCCAGTGAATGTCCAAAGTTGCGTACCAAATTGGTTTTCGTTTGAGTACCTTAGCGGTCCTCGTAACATTAATTTCAATCTATGTTAATGATCAGTTTACAATGTCGTGATTGCGCCGACGTTACGTCAGGTCACAGTCAACAAGCGAATTTACAGACGCTTCGGCCCGCCGAGCGGTGATACTCAGATAGAAATCGTCAGGCGAAAACTGACAACGGCTTCTATCCCATCCTCATTGCGATCCGAGTGCCGCCAAAGCTGGATATCCGGGGTGAATTGTACGCTATTGGTCAGCTGAAGACGCCAGAACAGCTCGGTCCCGTATTCGTCGCGCCTGTTGCTGTCGTTGGGTTTC
Organism: uncultured Ruegeria sp.; assembly: GCF_947497005.1. Lineage (GTDB taxonomy): Bacteria > Pseudomonadota > Alphaproteobacteria > Rhodobacterales > Rhodobacteraceae > Ruegeria. The sequence continues at coordinate 23,930 of NZ_CANMFF010000033.1, forward strand.
GCCCAAAACGCGCCGATACCGATGGCATCCGTCTCATATCCAAACACATTGTCAAAAACCAAACCGCCACTGACAATACGGTGAATGTCGTTTCGGTTGCCGTCATTCGTGCCCGCACGCAGGGCAAGTGTTTTTTCTTCGCCCATTGCCTGTTCCGCGCTGAAAGACCAACTTTCGCTGCGGGATGGGCCGGTGCCCGGCAGGTCGATATGCGTATAGGTCAACCGGTAGTGCCCTTGACCAAGCGTAGGGATATCCGGCGTCCATCCCAGCTCGGCCACAGTCAGCCAATCTCCGTCAAACGCGCCAAAATCGGGATATTCGCCTTTTGCATTTGCCTGGGTCACGACTCCGCCGACATAAAACTGGGCGGATGGCGTCACCCATATTCCGATACCAAGACCGGCATCCCCCTCGGGCAGGACATGCGCGGGATTGTTGGATAGCGGTTCAGCCATAAATGATAGGCGATCATTGCCCAGCGTATCGTTTTCATCGACGAGCGCTGGCAGGAATAGCTGGCCAACTGTAATGTCCAACGCGCCGTCAAAGAACAGCGACTCCCACGACAGTTGCGACACCGAGGTAAACGCTCCTTCGACATTGGCATCGCTGGGCCCCAGCAAAGTGCCGCGTGCGGAGTTGAACTGGGTCGTATTGGTCGACAGAAAGTTATCCCGTCGGCGATAAGCGAAAAAGTCCAGCGACCCTTTGTATGCAACGGTCTCGACCGCTCCGTCCCAGCGCAGGAACACATCGACAGCATCATTCAAGGTCCGCCCATTTGTACCGCCCCGGCTGCTCTGATGTAGGATCGGGGAATATTGCAGGCCGAAGCTGAGGCCATATTGGTCCTCCCACCGGGTGCGGGTATCGTTGAAGGGCTGTAGCAGTTTTTGAATCGGCCCGACGCCGAAGCGGGTCCGGAACCCGCCCTCACGGGTGGCGTCAAGTAGGGCGACATTCTGTTCGACATTGCCGAACTGGACCGACGCGCCAATCGCGGTCGACGTCGTGCGATCCGGGCTGTTTTGAGCCGCGGCCCCGTTTGTCATACCCAAGGCCGCAACAGACAGCAGAGGGCCAAGAATGTAGTTGCGCATATTCAGTACAAACCGGTTTCCATGGGGGTCCCTTAAAAACCGTAGGGCCGGGGACGATCCGCCGGACCTTACGTCCGACCGAAACGCACAAAAAAGCCGATTTCTGCCAATCCAAGAGACCAAGGACAGGTCCGAGCGCCTTTCTCTTCGATTGATATATGTGCAACCCGTGCGCAACGACCCGGGATTTCCAGAGTTGGCAGAAAATGGCTTTTTCAGATCGAATAGGTTCCGCATTAGCTGATATTGTCTCTCCGCAACCAAGACAATAAATGCAGGACCCGAACCCAATGCCTTCCCCGATACCTCTAATGTCGCCGGACAAAACCCGGATCCTGGAACGTCGCGCGATGATCATGGGAATGGCTGGCAACCTGATCATGTGCGGCATGGGTCTTTATGCTGGGTATCTGTCGCAGTCGCAGGCCATCCAACTGGACGGGTTGTTTTCCCTGATTGGTTTCGCGGCGGCTTTTCTGGGTCTGCGCGTTGCGCAACGGATTGCGCGCCAGCCTGACAAGTTCCGCCCCTATGGCTATGCCGCAGATGAGGCGATCTTTGTTACCTTTCGGGCGCTGACCCTGTTCGGGCTGGTGCTTTTCGCAATGGTAAACGCCGTTCTGAGCATCCTCGGGTATCTCGGCGGGGAGCCGCAACCCGAGCTGAACTTTGGACCTATGCTGCCATATTTTGTTGCGGTTGGAGTGCTTTGTCTGGCCCTTTCGGGGTTCCACTGGTGGAGTTGGGTGCGGACGGGCCGTAAAAGTGGATTGTTGAAGCTCGAGGCACAGGCCGCCGCATTTGACGGGTTGGTCACCGCGGCCGCTGCGGTTGGCCTTCTGGGGATCGGCTACTTGAGCGACGGGGTTTTGGCGCCCATCGCCCCTATCGGAGATTCATTGGTTGTTCTGATCCTTTGCATCACAGTTCTCGCGCAGTATTTCCGGGATTTTCTGGCCGGGCTGGCCGAACTCGCCGGTGTCACGGCACAACCGCAAGATCTTGCCAGCGCGCGGCGCGCTATTCGCGGTTCACTGCAAAAGGACGGTGGGATTCTACGCGACCTGACACTCACCAAAACCGGTCGGTCCTATCTGGCCATTGCATATTACGATCCGGCGCGGCCTGTTCGCGCCAAAGAAATGGATCAATTGACCAAAACGCTGAACGCAGATGTTGCGGCCATCCTGACAGGGGCCGAATTGTGTCTGGTTGTGACGCAAACGGATCGCGCAGCGCAGATGCAGGGGGCAACATGACAAAGCTAAAGAAAAAGGCTCCGTTCTCAACATCGCTCTGTGCCCTGACCTTTCTGTCTGTGCTGCCGGGCACTGCAATGGCGGGTTCGGTGACCATCGAACCGGGCGTCGAGCCGTTCGATACGGCGCAGGAAGAAGAGGCCGTCGGTTTTCGCAACGGATCGCTGGTTGCGGTTCCAATCCCAACCTCGGACCCGACGCTCGGGTCGGGCCTGACTGTTGTCGCCGGGTACCTGTTTACATTGGACGCAGGATCCAAGCCCTCGGGCATCGGCGTGGCGGCCTTGCGCACCAGCAACGGTAGCGAAGCCTATGGGTTGGCCGCAAATTTTGCCTTCAACAATAACCGTTGGCAGATCGAGACGTTGTTTGCGGATGCCAACATCAACTATGACCTGTTCACGACCTTGGGGGAATTGCCGGTTCGACAGGACGGTCGCATCATCCGCGCCGAGCTGTCCTATGGCATTACCCCGGATTTTTCGATCGGTTTTGCAACACGCTATCTGGATACGTCCATCTCTCCTGGCGGGTCGGGATTTCAGATCCCACCCCCTTTCGATCAGTTCCTGAACATGAAGATCATCTCGCCCGCGTTGGTCGCGGAATGGGACCGGCGTGACGATACGATCTATCCAACCAAGGGCTTCAACCTCAAGGCGCAGGTTTCGCACAGTTATACGCTTGAGGGCCTGACCGGCGACTACTCCAAGGGGTTCGTGAACTATAGCCACTACTTCAACCCGATCACAAACGGGGGTCATTGCTGCACGCGCTTCGACCTGCGTGGCCAGCGATGATACCCCCTTCTTTGACCAATGTTCACTGGGCGCAACGGACGCGTTCCGAGGCTTTCCGGTCACGCAGTTCCTGAACTTGCGCTCGGTCTCGTTGCAGGTGGAATACCGGCACCGTCTGACCAACCGCTTCGGAGCCGTCGCGTTTGCCGGAGCGGGCCTGACCGGGGACAGCTTTTCAAACCTGTCAACAGGCGGCACCCATTCTGCGGCCGGTTTGGGTGCGCGCTATCGGGTGTCCAAGAAATTCCCGGTTGATCTGTCTGTCGACTGGGCACGCAATAATGACAGCGAAGATCAACTCTACATCTATGTCGGTCAACGGTTCTAAATAGCTCAACTTTTTGACGCGGTTCTGCACCTTTTGGCAGAAACCGGCTTTTTTTGGGGATGGTGTGATCCGTACGGTCCGCCCACTTGCCATTTGCGCCAAAGGAAAGAGTTTGAGTATGAGCGACAAGCCAAACCACGACCAGCCAGAACACAATGCGCGTCCGGACGCGCTCGAAAACCCCACCCGCCGCAATGTATTGGCCACGGGTATCGCTGCAGGGGCTGCGTTTCCGCTGGCCGCCCATGCAGCACAGAATGTCGGGTTGACCGATCCTGCGCCATTGTCTTCAGGCCCCTCGACCATGCGTCTACCACAGGGCTGGCGGGCGTTCGAACTGGCGTATTACGAGATGTCGGCCAATGATCCGGGGTTTCTGGAAATCTACGGCTATTGCGACACCCAAAGCTATGCCTCCGGCGACACGGTCAAACTGCATTTGACCACCACCGGCGAGACCTTTGACTATACCGTTTGGCGCGATGGCCCGACCCGAGAAGTCGTCGTTGAAAAAACCGGCGTCAAGGGCGTGTTCACGGAAACACCTCTGAATGCCCATGAGGTCGGCTGTGGCTGGCCGGTGCTGGCAGAAATCCCGATCGAGGACGAATGGCGTTCAGGTGTTTACATCATCGAATTCCGCACCCGCAATGGCGACCAGGAACAGATCAGCGAGGCTGGGTTCGTTCTGCGCGGCGCCAAAAAGACCAAGATCGCCTATATGCTGACCACATGTACAGCGACTTCCTATAACGCCTGGGGCGGTGCGAACCACTATATGGGCATCCACGGCGATGACGGTGTTGGCCCCAGCCCCCGCCTGTCGCTAAACCGCCCATTTGAGCGCGGCTTCTGGTCAGCACCGGACAATTTCAACTATCTGAGCACCAAGCCCGAGCAGTACCGGTACAAGCACGAACGCCACTACACGGCGCAGCCGACAGGCGGCTATGCGCTGATGATGGGATATGGATGGGGCGCGAACTCGGCCGGTTGGGCGGTCGACAACAAGCCCTTTGCCGTCTGGATGGAAGAAAACGGGTATGAGGTCGAATATATTGACCAGTACGATCTGGGGAACATACCAGGCGTATTGGACGGGTATGATTGCCTGGTTATCTCGGGTCACGACGAATACTGGTCCTGGGATCAGCGCGACGCCGTCGACACGTGGGTCGAACAGGGTGGCAAGCTGGCGCGATTTGCCGCCAACATGCTCTGGCAGGTGCGGGTCGAGGATCAGGGGCGCACGCAAGTGTGTTACAAATTTGGCTCAGACGACAATGATCCGGTGCGCAATGACCCCGCCAAAAAGCACTTGCTGACCAATATATGGGAGCATAAGAGCGTATCCCGACCCGCCGCCCAGACCTTTGGCGTTACGGGGTTGCAGGGTATCTATGCAACCTATGACGGTGGCTCGCCGCGCTCGAATGGCGGGTTCATGGTCTATCGCCCGGGGCATTGGATTTTCGAAGATACCGGCCTGATGTATGGCGACTCTTTCGGGGATGAAGAAGGCATCGTGGGATACGAGACCGACTCGGTCGGCTATATCACCGAACATGGTCTGCCCTATCCCACGGACCTGCATTCACCGCTGGATGGCACCGAAATTCTGGCCCTGACCCCCGGCGCCGTCGATCAGATCACCGAAGGCGGCCCCGGCAGCGCACTGGTCTCGCAATTTCTGGCCAAAGACGCCTTTGCCACGAAATGGGCGCAGCTGATCGAGGGCAAGGATGACGAGGATACGGTGAAAAAATACCGCTATGGCTCATCCCAGATCGTTGTCGCCCCGAAAGGCAAGGGCGAGGTCTTCTGTGCCGGCACTATCTATTGGTTCTTAGGCCTCAAATGGAAGGATCGTACAACTCAGCAGATCACCCACAACGTTCTCAGACATTATTCTTCCTGAATAAATAGGAGTGCAGATGGGCTGGCTTGGCCCACATTGAAATGGCTTCACGATCGCCAACGATTCTTGCAGCGTCGCCAAGATGCAGGAACTGGTTCCGTTGCAAAGTTTGTGGTTGTTCGGAATCCTGCTTTTGCGCCGATGGGTTAGGCGGCCAGTTCTGCGAATTGTAGAAATGGACAGAGTCCGGGCGTGAATTGACCTTTGCGGATCATGTGAGCAACTTCGATGCCGTCCAACGTTGCCGCTGCTGAAGTGAAGGCTTTGAACCCCAGCATCGGCCGGATACGCCTTTTGATGAAACGGTGATCCTGTTCGATGATATTGTTCAAGTATTTCCGCCTCACCATCTCAATTGGGATCGGGCAGCCAAAGCCTTTGAGCATTTTGTTGATGGCCTTGATGCCAGCGGTGTTGGCACCGCTCTTGTCGATCACAATCTTCCTCGGCAATCCATTTGTCTCCAACATCCTGGCGAAGAACCTTGTGGCTGCAGGTTTGTTTCGACGTCGTGAAAGCATGAAATCAAGGGTTTTGCCGTGTTTGTCGACAGCTCGATAGAGGTAAACCCACGCGCCTTTAATCTTGATATACGTTTCGCCCATCCTCCAAGAAAGGTCGCATGGCCCTTTGCGGCGACGTGCTGCTTCAGCGATTGCACCAGAATACCGTGTTACCCATCGGTTCAGCGTAGTGTGGTCCACTGAAACACCGCGCTCGGCCATGATTTCTTCCAGGTCTCGATAGGAGACACCGTAGCCAACGTAAAAGAACACTGCGAACAGGATCACGTCTTTCGGATACTGTGCACCTTTGAAAGAAATCATAAACTAACCTTCAACTGGGTAATGCCGTTCGCTACCCAGGCGCTAGCACCACAAAGGTCAATGGTCAAAAGTTTGCAACAGATCCCGCGGGAGCTGTTTATCGACCAGCGCACGCAGGTCGTCAATACACTGCGCGGACATCTGGCCGAATATGGGATCGTGGCACCTCAAGGCGCATCCCATATTAGAAAACTTGAGGTCATGATCGCTGATAGCGAGGCCAGCGACCTCCCTCTTGCAACGCGCAACATGTGCATCCGGATGTTCGATCATTTGAGTATTCTGGATTGGCAAGTTGATGACCTGACAGCGCGGATTGAGGCGACGGCGCAGCATGACGACACGGCACGGCGGCTGATGACCATCCCCGGGATCGGGCCGATCTGCGCGATGACGATTTCCACCCTAGCACCACCACGTGAGAGCTTCCGCAAAGGGCGCGACTTCGCCGCCTGGACCGGGCTGACTCCGAAACAGCACTCTACCGGTGGCAAGACCCGGCTGGGCCGAACATCAAAGATGGGGCAGAGAGATATACGACGATTGCTGATCCTTGGGGCCACGTCGGTGATCCAGGCAGCCGAACGCAAAGGCGGCGCCCCGGATGGCTCGTGGCTCGACCGGATGTTGAAACGTAAACCGAAACTGCTGGTGGCCATTGCCTTGGCAAACAAGATGGCCCGGATGGCTTGGGCGGTGATGAAGAACGAAGATGTGTATCGAGTTCAGCTGGCGGCCTGAGGAAAGCCAGCTGTCAGCCGGAATGCGGTAGATCTTAGCGGAGGATTATGGGCGAACAGTCGAGAATGACGGGATTGGGAAAACCAGGGAGCGTGTGTGGAGTAGAAACCCCGCAAATATGATTTGGACCTGATCTTCGAACTATCCATAAGGGCCCGCGACACCAATGTCGCAACATGAGGCCGGACACACGTAGGAACTCGACCGCATTTCCCCAAAATCACCACAAGATTCTGCTTGCGTTCCCGGAGGCGTCCACACAAGAACGCTCGAGTCAGTTGGGCCTGTTCAGTATCTGGGTGTTGTGATCGCCCTCGTTGGTGCACTGGTTTTTGCATTTCGCGGTGATTTCTCAAACCTAATCAATTTCGACCCGCATCTCGCCTTCTTGCTGATGATTACATCCAACGCCTGCCGTGGGCTCTA
>NZ_CANMFF010000034.1 GCF_947497005.1 uncultured Ruegeria sp.
AACCAACGACGACGAATATGAAGACCAGACCCGCAGACTCTCGTTATGAATGAGGGAGCCTCGGGGGGCAGGTCACATTCAATTTGGGCGAAATTGTGCGAACGGGAGTAACGATATGGACACAGAGTTCTTGGAGCGTGCCACCGAAATCGAACTGAGGCTTGAGGCAGAAGGTTTGTTTCTAACCGCTGAAGCCATTCGACAAGTTGTAAACGCCTATGTTGTCGACCATTCGAAGTACAGTGACAAAATGTGCAACCAAAATGCGCGAAAAACCAAATCAGAGTTAACTACGCGTTAACCAGATTTCCTCGACAGTAATCAAAACAATATTCGAGGGTTTCATGAGCACTAAACACTGGTTCGTTGAGGCGTTAGCTGAAATTGTAGATGATGCCAAAGCGGAGGGGTCGAAGAATACGTTGTGCGGCTTGCGGACAGCTCTGGAAATCTTTCTAGACGAGGCAACGTTGACGGCTGATGACAGAGCCGAAGTTCAGAACTTGATACTGGAAAACACCGACCTAAAAACACAACCCAATATTCCAATTTTGACTAACTGAATCACCTGGTTTCTGATGGGCTGACAAGCGGTGATGACATTGAGAAGATTTCTTCTCTAACTCAGTTTGCCAACTAAAACGAAGGTGAAGTTCACGTCGACGGCAGGTTGAGTGTTAGCGCCTCAATCTAGAGCATTGAAAAATCTTAGTTCGAACGATTCTAGTGGGCCTCGAACAACTCAGGGCTCAAGCAATTCTTTCCGACACTCCACATTGTTCTTCGCGAGCTATCGACCCGTTCAACGAGTTATCAATCAATATCTTTCGCACTTGCTCCATAACATCCAAAACGACAGCCGCAATATCTACCCATCTTTGGTTCAACAGAGAGTGTTTTTCATCAATGGGCGGCGTAGAAAAGACACATACCAAATGTGAGAGTAAGTTCGCTATCTGTATGTCGTCCATGAAGGCGGATGTGTCCGTGGTATCCAAGTAAATCGCGACCTCTTCGGCTACGCAAGTTGAGGTGGCTATCAAAACGCCAACGTCGTACGGCCTGACAGCTAGCTCGATTAGGACGCCCATCGCGATTAGGTCGAACAAGTTTGGCGCGGGAACAATTCTTCCGAAGCCGACACTTAACTGGGTACCGAAGTGCGGTCGCAGGATCTTCCAGGCATATTCAACCTGAGGAACTGACTTCGCCAGCGCCAACGTCGCATCCTGGACCTCTAGGGGAGTTGTGGTTGAACAAAACAATATTTGATACTTCCTTAGGTTGTATCTCAATTTGCCCGACAGAATCATAATGGCAAATTAACGCACAAATAAATTCAATTGAGCGCCAGTAACAATTCCGCTCTGGGATGTCAGCTAGACTGCTACCCGCAGAGCTCATTGAATTATCCTGACATTAACTTATGCCCGCTAGAGATTCGGAAGGAGTTTTTCGGTTTCTGGAAAAATGAGGGCGAATTAGTGAAAACCTTATTCCTTTTTTTTGGCACCATTCTAGCCGCTGCATCCGCATCTGCGGATCCGACTAAGTCGAGCTTCTTCACAAACGATTTCTTTGGAGACGGCAGGGATCGTTGGCGATCAGCGAGTTACACTCTGTTTTTGGGTTTTGAAGGCGAGAATACTGGAGGAGTCGCTCATGATATTCGTATTCGAGCCGAGATTATTTCACCGTGGGGCTCAAGGAACCAACCGACGGGCAACGACAGGCCTTATGTTGGGATGTTGGGACTCGGAGTTTTTGTAAACGAGAGCTTTGGACAGCTACAGTACAATGTAGGTGCTGAAATCCTTGCTACGGGAGACCAGACAAACATCGCCGACTTTCAGCAGGGGTTTCATGATTTAACTGGAATCGCAGGATATTTACCTAAGGATATGCCTCACGAGCATGTGGGAGACAGTGTAACAGGTATGGTTTCGGCCGAATTCGCAAGAGGCTACACGTTGGCCGAAGGTTTTTACTTCAGACCATTTGTTGGAGCGCAGGTCGGCTATGAGACGTTCGGGCGAGTTGGGTTTGATATCCTTGTGGACGGCTACGCCGACGCTAAAAGGTATGTTCGTGACCCGATTTCAGGGTTTTTGCAGCCTGCTTCACCAGAACGAGCTTCAAAAATGAACGATATGTCTTTCCTCCTCGGTGCCGACTATTCGTATGTCACACACAGCGATTTTTTTCCGCATTGGTCCGATGTTGAAATGACCAATGAACGGTTAAGAGCTCGGGCAGGCGTCCAGGTTCGAATCCGAAAGGTTTCGACGTTTTTTGGAATTACCTATCTAAGCAAAGAATTCGAATCGCAGGTTGAAAGCCAAACGATAGGCGTGCTGTCTCTCGAATTCCCATTCTGAAATGGAACTTTAAGCAATCGTTAAGCAGTGCCTCCTAGTCTCATTGTCATTCAATGGCAAAATCTACCCGCCGCGCTGCGGGTGAGTGACGGCCTCAGCGAGTATTAAGTATAGGATGAAAGCAATGACTGAACAGGCAATCACCGGCAAAGAACCAAAACGGTTGAAGAAGCAATTGGCGAAACCTCTAGCGTGTTCTGCAATTGTGGCGTTTGGCGTATGCTTCGGAGGTGCTGTGCATGCCAGCGATGAGTCCAGCGGTCTTTTTTCAAAGATGTTTCCTCCGGAAAACTGCATAGGTAAAATTGATTGGTCAAAGGTTGGCTTGGCTGACGGAAGATTGGGAATAGAACCCAGTTACTTCAGCTTCTACGAAAAGCGTTGTGCCCTTCGGTCGCGAATACCTGACAAAGAAGCATACTTTGAAGCCTATCATCGCGGGATTCGCTCCTATTGCACCCCTGAGAACATCTACAAATTAGCCCTCGGCGGCGCAGTCGCAATCGATTCATGTGAGAAAACCTCTGTAATTCTAAAAGCCGTTCAAGATGGCTTTGCGGAACACCTCAAGCAGTAAAAAAGTTCCGTTTTAGATGCTACTTTCAGCAACGAAGCCAATCGTCACTAACACTAAATTTACCAAACTGGCAGATGATCAAGGTAGCACAAACTTTCCTCGGACTTGCCCGGCCCCAGCGGTCGGGTTTTCTTTTCATTTAGGGGGTGAAGAGCTTAACAGATTCGCCTATCTCTTGAGCATGAAGCGCCTGATATTAGTCTTAGTCTTCCTTGCACCTAATGCCTACGCTGGCGGCCTTCACGTCCGAGATGCTGATACAATCGTCGTAGATGGCACACCGGTACGTCTAAACGGTGTGGACGCGCCCGAACTGGGTACACGGTCTGGGCAGAATGCTAAGCGCTGGATGGTCAACTACCTTCGTGGCAAGTCCATATCCTGCGACCTGAATGGCGAACGCACCCATGACCGCTGGGTCGGTATCTGCTACGCTGATGGGCAGGACATTGGGGCGGCTGTTATCGCCGCTGGGCATGCTCTGGACTGCGCCCGATATTCAGGTGGCCGGTACAGACATTTGGAGACCCGAGCGGCTAAGTCACGGCTTAAGCGGGCCAGATATTGTAGGTGAAAGCATGAAGCTCTGCGACTAGGTGATAGCTGCTATCCCTGACGGCATGACCAGCGACGTTGGCGAGATTATCGAGGGACCAATTGCGCGAAACGGCGTTGCTGCGTTTAAGGTGCGATTCGCCGACTTTGAAAATTGGGTTCCGGCTGACTGGCTCAAGCCGTACCTTCGCTCTGCAAACGATCCTTAGGTGCTGGCTGGGTGGGTTTGAACGGACGGTTTCCGCCCTGCAGCAAAGCAACCAAGTTTTTCCGAGAACTTGTGTTCAGCAAAATTACGGACCAGTGAGCAGGCAATTCGACCAAGCTCACATGTTGCTCCGTGTGACTCCAATGGATTAACATATGGATTATTCAAGCGCCTCAATTTGGGTTAATAATGGAGTCTATAATGCGTCACCAATTGTTTGGTTGGATTTTTGTCGCCGCCGTCTTCACCTGTTTGAGCCTTCAAATTGCTTCAGCCCAACAGTTAGTAACGCTGAACTCCGATGGGCAGAGTATGAGTGTCTCTGAGTTTGCGAGCCACACATGGATAGCCACTTCAAGTGAACGTGGTAGGACGCACAGTGCTGACTTAAAGTTTGACATCCGAAATGATAAGTTGGTTGGCAAAACCATCCACTGGCCAAATTCAGGAAAGACCAGCAAGTTGGCGGTTGAGAGTTTGACCAGCAAAAGGCTTGTGGTCGCGACGGTCGTTGAACAGGAGTGTGGAAAAAGTCGGAAAATCACCTACGAGATAACGTTTAAGAAAAAGAACATTAGACTGAAGGTTAGCGGACCTAAATCCCGATGTCGCAGCGGAACATTCAATGAAACTGGAAAACTAACCAAGCGATAAATAGAAAGAACATTGTTAATGTTGAAGTCTTTTGTCTTTGTCGCGATGCTTTTGGTTGGAGAGGCTGCTTTTGCTAAATGTGCTGACCTGGGTGTTTCGGATCGTGAAGGCCTAGAAAATGCCTTTCGGGCGGTAGGAGGAAAATATACTCCGCTTCCTAGCCGTTACATGCACCCTACTTGCTTGGTTTCCGTAAACTACAATGCTCGTGCATTGAGCAACGTTAGGCATATTCGCGCCGGGCGCTTCGAGCCCATGGTAGTATTCTACGATAATGTGAGAGATGCGCGACGGGATAACCGAGATCCAAATGGCTTCAAAAGATGGGACATTGTAATCGGTGTCATGCCCTACAATCAGTCAGCCAAAGTCGCAGTTGTTGCGGACTTCTATGTTAAGTTTGGCAAGCCAGAGGTCAAAACACTCACGAAAAGAATTCCCGGATGGGGCCGGGTAGATATCTTGTATCTCTATCGTGCTTTCCCTGACGCTCCCGACAAATCAAAGGTGTTGGCGTTTTTTGAAGTTCCTCCGCCAAAGAATTCGATGGCTGCGCGGAAGGGAGTAAAGCTGGTGTATGGCCAAACGCAGGATTTGGTTGTGGATTCAAGAAATGTGCGAGTGCCGGCCTTCCTGTTGGCCGATGTTTTGACTTCCGTTCAACTTCCGGCTTTGTCTCAGGAGGAGTTCCTCACTCATTTGGGAGACCAATAACGAAGTCCCGAGACTCCGCTGACCGTGTACCAAGATATGCCATAGGTGCACCCGATCCGGGTTGACGGAAGGGCTAACAACAGCGCAAAAACAGCAATTTGATGCGTTCATGACCTCGCATGGATACAGTGTTAGACTAAAGCGAAATGAGCGAGTGTTCGCCATGCTGCCCTTTTAGCTGGTGGGCATCAAGGATGCGGAAACCTCAGGGTAAGCTTCACAGAACCGAGTGAACCTTCGAAGTGTAGAACTATTCAAACTTGGATCTTTGGGAAAGCCTAAGATTCCATAAGCTGCAAAGTCGGTTGGCGGAAAGTCTTCTGGGCCGGAAAAAGACCTTGAAGCGACAAAATCTGATGCTTGTGCGGTAATAAGAGCGTCGTCAGGCGACAAAGCTAAGGAGTCGTAATCACACCCCGCGACCAATAAAGACAGAGTTAAACTCGCAATTATGCGCACGAAATCACTATAAAAAATATTTCTAAGTTGAAAGCAGCATGAGATTTAGGGTGCTGGTTGTCAAATTTGTCTCTTTTGTTGCTTCGATCATTGATCTGACTATCCACAAGATTGCAAGTTTTGAATTTGGACCGCGAAGCTTCAGGCCAAACAATAAACGGAGTGGTGTGAAAATTGGTCGTATAGGATCTGAACCGTTTCCCGCAAACTCATTCTTTCCATCATTGTAGACAGGTTCAACAGAACAGTTATGCCTGTAGATCAACAAAAAGGATTAAGTCGTTGCACGCAGAGAGGTACCATTTGACCGCCATGTTGTGTGTGGGGTTTACTGCTCCAACATACAGCCGTTCAATCAGTCGGCTGCAAATTTAGAAACAGTGCGGTGGATTAAATGAGAAAACACACACTAAGTCTATTTTGCGCGACTTTGGTGGGGGTTGGAGCTTCAACCCCACAGATTGTGATGGCGCAACCACATAGTTTCGCCATGGATACAGGCCCAGAAGCAGCGCAAATGCAATCCAAACTAAATGCCCTTGGATACAACGCCGGTACCGCTGATGGCTATCCAGGCCCGCAAACCCGTCAGGCGTTTATGGAATTCCAGGTTGAGCAATGTTTGACACCAACCGGACAACCGACCCAACTCACGATGGGATTGCTGAATGGTGCAACAACAGGATCAATGCCTTGTAGCGGCTCAAAACCCCCAATGGGAGTGAGCGCACTGACACCCTTGCTGAGTGGTGTCTATGTTGACGACGTCGCGATTTGTGGTTTGAACCATATACCATACGAAATTTTCTATGAGAGCATTAGGGTTATCCAAGGAAAGGGTATCGCATTCGGGTACGAAGATGGATGCGCAACCGGACGCACCGATATCCGAAAAGGAGTCACTCGATTTCGTGGCGAGTGCAACTTAGGAAACCAAGTGTTTACTCATGATTGGTGGTTTGATGTACTTTCAAATGAGCAGTATGTTGAAATAACAGGGCTTTTTGAGTCGTCATCTTCATTGCCCAAAACATTTACTAGATGTTCGCCCAGCAGCTCTCAGCATGGTTTGAATTTTCCGAAACAAACAAATCTGCCTGCGGGCAATAGTTCAAATTCAACCATCAACTCTAGCTCAAGTGGCCAAAGCGCAGTGACAATCTACAGCACGGCCACCCTGGTTCGCGGTCTGATTGCCTATGGCCAAACGAAAGGAACGCTCGGTATTTCTTTTGGCGGCAACAACTTCACGCTAGAGTCCAAGTCAAATTCCAACGGCCTGACAGAAGGTGTAGAAAGCGGAGAATTTCAGTGTGTTGAGTTGGTAAAAAGGTATGCAACATCTGTACTAAAAATTCCGGTCCAATCTCTTGGCCACGGCAAAGATGTAGCGAGAAATCTGGCGTCTCACTCCCCTAGTCGAATCTCTTACCATGAAAATGGAACGTCTAAGACACCGCCTCTGATTGGTTCAGTAATATCAATCGAGTTGCCGGGAGGCCTTAACGCCTATGGCCACACAGGAATTGTTCAAGCGGTATCTGTCAGCCAATCCGACCCAACAACCTTTACAGTGACTCTTTTCGATCAAAATTGGCCTACCAACGTATCGGGCGTTTGGAAGACGGTGAGTTTCTCGCAAAATCAACATGGATTCTGGACAGGCACTATGCTCAACAATGGCGTTCCTACGCCCGTCGTTGGGTGGGCAAATATCGACACTTAGGAGCCATCCTTCACCCAGTGATGCGACGGGCTTCAATCCCAACGACGCCCGCAGTGGGGCATTGGCACGAAGGTACGTCGCCGGTTCGCAAATGTTCGGAGAGTGAAAGGTGGTGTGAGGGGCTGGACGAGGGGGTCTGGGCCAGCCCCTCGTTTGGAGGGGGTGCTACGGTTTGGTGTTGTGTTCCGTTAACTGATTCCTATCACTTCCTGATAAACGGCGATATTGGGGGTATCCCTTAGCAGACGATGATTTGGCGAGACAGTTGGTCTTGGGCGTGGAAACAGTGAGTTTCCCGATTAATCATGGACACAAATTTGCCACAATGCGATAAATCCCGAGTGGGTGGCACGTCTTGATTTTAGCACGTACAATTTTCGACTGGTTTTCGAGGGGGTTGTGAGTTCGACGTGTCACCCCACGAGCACGACGCCAATCTAACAGAATTTCAAACTGCATTTTTTGAATGTCGTTGCGCTTTCGTAATCTTCATTGAACGGTCGCAATCAGAACACTTCGCTCTCATATCACTGTTATGCGGCGCGTCATGATGGGGTTTAGCGATTTCAATGAGGGGGTACGAGTTCGGCGCGTCGCAACCCCGACATGTTTTTGTGGCAAAAATACCGGCTGTCTTGATATCAGAGTGACTGAATAAGAACGCGGGTACAGAGCACCAATGAATATCGATGAACCTAAATTGGTAATGTCAGACAAGAGCAAGTCCGTGCTTGTTGATGGGTATCGGTTTGAAATCGAAATCTACCGCCTGGACAACCAGAACAAGTGGACGTTGGAAGCGGTGGACTGCGAAGATACCAGCTATGTCTGGGACGACAAGTTTGTTTCGGATCAGGAAACCTTGGATACCGCAATTGAGATTCTGAACAATGAAGGCGCTTTGGGCTTCATGGGTAAGGACACGAAGCCTTAGGGTAATTCCTTTCGGAGGATCTCTATATGTCGTCTATCATGCGTTCGAGTTGGCGTGAAATACGCACGTGTTCAGTGACGGCCTTCCTCATCTCCTGAGCTTCTCTTGTGCGCATCCCGTGCTTATAGGCCGGGTTGGCTTTGCCTGAACCGTGACCGCCACCGACACCATGCATCCGACAAACTGACCAGCCTTTTACCGCCGGGTTTTTGCAGGGAAGGCCGCTGCGTTTTGATGTCGCCGTGCATCGAGGGGCCGCGTGCGCCTTTTGCATGGGGTTGGAGGCATGTTTCATTTTTTGCCTCCCCCCGTCTCGACGTTACCGACAATAGCTTGTCCGCCGTCTTCAACGTTCACGTGCTGAACGGTGACCGTCTGTTTACCGCCGTTTCGGTATTTGCGAAGAGCTTCCATCTGCGCGGCGAATGAACGTGTGAGTTTGTTGAATCCAGTGTAGTGGAGTTGGGCTTGAGGGATTGTCTCTGTGGCACCAAGCCACCGGGCCGAGCGAATTGTTGCAACATGCGTGGCTGCCATCTGGACTGCCAGCATTCTCTCAACAGCATCTCGTGGCGCAATGTCGTGGATAATGGAAATCATGAATGCCCGCTCATCGTTTATTTCGCCCGCGCTACCAGATTCCGCGTTATTCAGTGCTTTCAGGCAGTGAGCCATCAAAGCACTAGCCTGTTCATCACTATCTGTTCCGAACACTTCCCTTAGCCCGTCGTGCTTGGTTAGCTCGACAATGCTACCTTCTTTGTTGCTGCCTTCGAATTTGATCCCAGTTTTGCTTGGCTCGCTTATCTTGGGGGTGATGTCGCCTTTGGTGTTATCTTTCATGGCTCATGCCTCGCTGTGTTTGATTGTCGGTGCCGAAGGTGTCTGTTTCCCCCAGACCCCCTGGTAGATTAAGGATGTCATCAATATTGAGCCGGGAGCCCTGCCGAAATGGGGCGTTTCCGGCACAAATTTTGAGCCGCCCTGTCATCATTTTTGCGCCGCCTTTGACTTCCCCGTCGCAAATTCTAAGACGGTGCTGTCATCATTTTGATGACGGGATTTTTCTTTTCCGTTAGTCCCTTTTGGGTTGTGAGTTGGGGCCTTCACCACAGGGAAATCCGCCCCTTCAGACCACTGCTTGTAGAGCCGACGACCACCGTCTCCGTGTGCGGTCGGCAGGGATATCTCTGTGAGTTCAAATAAGGGTGAAGTTGCGACGCCACTTTCACCCAGCTTGGGTGGTTTGGTGACCGCTATGAAGCCCTTAGCCTGCAATTCTCGGAAGCCATTCGCGACGGTATTGCGAGCGACACCAAGACGCTCTGCGGCCTGACGAACACTGAGACTGATCCTGCCGTTATTGTTGTTGTCCGGCCCACGCCACTCCAGTTTGAGCCAGGGGTAAAGAGACTGCGCGACAGGGGAGAGCGCCCGCCAAGCGGGCGTCTCCATCATGTTTCGAACAAGCTTTGTGAAGTGCTCTCCGCGTTTCTCGTTTCGCCTATCGCGCCCCATTTACGCAGCCTCCGCCTTATTGAGCGCGTCTATGAACTCAGGCAGCAATTCGGCCTTGAAGGCGACACCTTGCTTGCCAGGCAGCATCTCTCCGTCTTTCGAGATGAAGAACACGCGGATATTGATGAGGTCATGCCCTTGAAAGTCATCCCGGCTGACACGGAATTCCTCACGACTGTTTTTGGGGATCTGGGTGATGAGGGCCATTAGCGGCCCTCCCCATAGTATAGGGTTGCGATAATGCGAGCAGCGGCTTCAGTAAGGCCATGCTTGCGGCGAATAGTGCGGACTTGGAGGTCTAAGGTTCTCATGCCGCCACCTCGTTCGCCTGGATCAGCTCAACTTTGCTGACGAGGAAGTAGATGCCATACTTCTGGCGTCCGGTGTCTGCATCGCCCCGATACATTTTGCATTCGATGTTCACGCCGTCATCGCGCCGCAGCGGCAGCACTTGGTCCGAGAGGCGACAGTAGCTGGCCGCGAACAATGGCGACCGCATCAAACCCTCAAGGACTTGGCGCTTGTGCTTGGATGCGTAGATTTCGCGCGGTTCTTGACCCGGATCAGTGATCCGATACAGCGCTGGGGCCGTCAGATTGGGAAGGTCCGCCCATCGATATACACGCAATGCGTTTGACGGTGGGAGTTCAAAGTCTGGTTTCTGCTCAGTACTCATTTTCTGCTCCTTGGTTCTTGCACCAAAGGGCCGAAACGGTTACAATTACAGCTATTCCACAAGCCGCAATCAAACACCGCCCGCGCCCTGTTCCTGGGGTGCGGGTTTCTAGGCTGCTACCTCGGAAAGAGTTGAAATCCAGCTTTGAATTTCCGTTTCTTTCCATCCAACCGATTTTGGGCCAAGCCGAACTGGTGTAGGAAAAGAGGCATCAAAGTATGCGCTCTTCGGGTTCATTTTTTCGTAGATTGTGCTGCGGGATATCCCGGTTACCAATTCGACCTCGGGGCGGCGTAGAATGCGTTCAGTCATTGCCGGTCCTCTTTCCTCTGCCTTGGCACGATTGCCTTGGCTTCTGTCGGAAAGATGAATGAACTGAAGAATTTTGTGAAAATACGAACTAGAAATAACTGCGTGCGGAGTTGGTATTAGTCCGGGTTGGAGAGTCTTTCCGCGAACTCGCTCGCATACTTTTGGATTTCGACGCCAGACGAAAACCATGACAATTTCAAGGGAATGGCGGGAATATCCGGACGCTCGCGTATCGAGACAAGTGCCAGTTTGCTATTCCCGGTTCCTTCGTAGTCAATTTGCACACCAGCCAAGTCAATCTCCTTATGTATTGAAGCATGATGGGCATCAGAGATGTGCTTTTTCATTCTCATCAGCCGGTAACGGTCCTCGATGGCGTGTTGTTTCCTCCAGGCTTCCATTGCGGGACCTCTCCAGCTTGCCACGATTCCGAAAGAACCAATTGCAAACTCGACAGTTTTGCAAAACTCGCCGGATGGCGCACCGCTATCAGCGTTTTGCCCATACGAGACTTCCTTCCTAAGCCGCCGATAGAGACGCCTAACTCCTTCGGAAACAATGTAGGCCGCATGGTTTCTGCTTGTTAAGGAAGGCAGCTCGTCTCTCCAGTTTCCTATCTGGTCGGCATCTTGCTGCATTGCTTGAATCAGAAACTCAATTTGCTGTGGTGTAATCGTTCCGGCTTGAATCAGGGAGTTTAGCTCATTGTTGGACAAACGATTTAGCGACCTAATTAAGTTCTCAGCGTGTCTGACGACCTTGTTCAACTTGCCTGCCGCGTTCTTCAAGGCTTTTTGATGTTCTGGGGTTGACCATTCCGGAATGGGAAGGCTTTGGTATGCATTCACAACTGTATTGAAGTCGCATCGCAAAAAGGCCGCTATGTCGCGAAACGGCTGACAACCATCACCATCAGAGGGCGGATAGATTTCCTCGCCTGCCGTCATCCGCCTCTCCTTGCTTTGCCTAGAAGTCTACTGGTCGCGAAATCCGCCCACCGCTGCATGAGAATGCGCCGCTGATCGAGATGATCCGTGCGACGATAGGCGCGCTCCACAGACCCGCCTACGACATGCCCCAGGCACGTCTCTGCGACCTCGTGAGGCGTGTTTGTGGTCTCTGCAACCCAATCCCGAAAGCTGGATCTGAATCCGTGTGGTCGAGCCTGCATGTCCCGGCGTTCCATCAAGCGCGCCATTGTTGCATCGGAAATGACGCCTTTGCGAACGCTGGGGAAGAGATTGCCATCGCGCCCCTGTTTCTTTGCAGCTTCGATCACTTCCAATGCAGCGTCTGATAAGGGTACTCGGAAATCTTCTGTTGCATCCCTGCGTCCCTTCACAATCTCGGCCGGTATCGTCCAAACATCGTCTTCAAATTGATCCTCGTGCGCTTTTCGGATCGGCCCGGATCGCACTGCTGTCAGGATCAACAATCGCAACGCAAGGTGAGTCGTCGTTCCCTCATCAAGGCTGGAATAGAATGCGGGAACCTCAGCCCAAGGCAAAGCCGGGATGTTCTTTGGCTTATGCCGTTGCTTGCCGAGAAGGGCGCGGGCCTTCATTGTGGCCTGCAGGTCCACGTCCAATCCAAGAGCCGCAGCATGCTTAAGGCATATTCCCAAGCGGTCCATGGCTTTACTGGCGGTCTCAGCCTTTTCATGCCAAATCGGTGCCAGCGTGTCGCGAATGTCAATCTGGTCGATGTCTACAACAGGCACTTTTCCGAGCTTAGGCAAAACGTGCAGATCCAGTGGCGAGAACCAACGCCCAGCCTTACCATCACCTTTTAATTCGGCCTTGCGGGACTCGAATGCATCAAAAGCAATGTCCTTTAGAAGGTGCATGTTTCGCTCAAGCTGCCTGCGCTCGCGTTCCCGTTCTTTGATGGGGTCCAAGTTTCTCCGCGCCATCATCCGCCACTTTTCAGCATCTTCCCGGGCTTCTTTCAATGACACAGCAGGGTAGGCACCAAGGCCCATTTCACGGCGGCGACCGTGAACAGTTACGAGCAGTACCCATTTGCCATGTTTGACATCGCGCTTGTGCAGCCACAATCCAACCCCGTCGCCATATTTACCGGCGTCGGCAGTCTTGACTTTAGCTCCGCTTAGTCTGTTCGTTTGGCGCATTGTTGGTAGAGGCCTTCCTTCAGTCCAACTTTCAGTCCCATTTCTATATCTTGTATATTACGGATCATTTCGGAACAACCCGGAACAACATAGGTTGGACAACCAGAAGAAAATAAAGAGTATTTCCAAAATACCGGAATTGTGGGGAACGTACTGGAAGCATTGTTCAATGCCCACCGCCCGCACCATTCAGTTGTTCTTCGGAAATCGTGTACCTGTTCATGTCGTCTTAGCGCGCCACGCAGCTTCGGTTGGGCGAGTACTGTGAAACTGTGCCGCAAAAAATTTCTGTGCAGTCGGGTCGCGCAGTGGCAAGCCTAAACCGGATATCCCAAATGTTTGATCAGTTTCCAAATGTCCCGGTTTGCCGCTGATAACTGATCAACGACTGTTTCGATCTCGCGCAGGGCATTGTCATCGACGGTATCTTCACGGCCCAGCTTGATATCAGTTTTGCGATCGGCGATCCGCATAAGGATCGTTTTCGGGTTTCCGCTTTCCGGGTCGAAGGAATAGATGCAATGATTGTACTTGTTTCGAATACTCGAAAGTTTGGCCAATCTTTGGGTATGCTCAAGGATCGGATCGCGGACCTGGGTCGGACGCCCTTCCATTTTGGCGAGTCTCTCGACCAGATCTATTCGCGCACGAGTGGTGTTCAGGGTCAGGAAAATGATGACGGCCATGTCTTTCGACGTTCCGGTAAGGCCAGCGATCAAGTGGATCAGCAAGCTCTCTGTATTGGTCCACATATAGTTTAGCTTGCCGACCAAATGGATCAGGCGGTCGAAGCGGGCCTCAAAATGGTCAGTCAACGGTAGTCTGATGCGCCTCATGCGGCGCAACCTCGAAATAGAAATGGGCAGCCGCTGTCCGGTTGCTGACGCCGATCTTACCGACAACGTTATGCATATGCAGCTTGACCGTGTGTTCCGTTATGCCCAGCTTGGCCGCAATCAGCTTGTTGCTTTTGCCTTGCGACACCAGTTGAAGAACCTGTTTCTCGCGGCGTGTCAGTTTGGAATATTGCGCATGCCGATCCACACCGTTCGGTGCAATAGGTTTTGGTTGCGAGAAAATTTCGGGTGCGCGCTGACATGGAGATGAAACACAATCGGCAAGAAAACTGGGAAGGTAAAGTTCTTCGTGCATCAGTAACCTGAGGATGGCGCGCCACGCATCCGGCGCCACGTTCATTGGCAAAAACCCCAATTCGCCAAACTTCGCGCGATCCCAGCTTTCGAACATGTGCCGCGCCGATTCCTCTTTGCGATAGGCAAAGGCCAGACAGCCGGACCCTGTACTATTGGTATAGGCAGTGGGACGTGCCAGCAGGTCTTCGATCAACATTTGATCTACAACGACGATCCTACTGCTTCCAGGGACATGTTCACTCATTGCTTCGAGTGTTTCAAAGCGCAAGGCGCAGACGCCAAACTCGGTCTGGACACTTCTTAGGGTTTGATTTGAAAAGAATAACTCTTTTCCGAGGAAAGCAATCGAAAAATCTTCTGAATAAAGATTCTGATTGGCAGATCCATTGTTCAAAGACTCACTCATTATATTCCCTCACAAAACGGGGTTAACCGGAAATTGCGCAATAGAAATAAAATCGCCGGACAAAAATAGTTAACTAATCAAAGAATTATGTAGATTTTATGATAGCTGAAAACATGAATATCCACAACCAGACGGTATAGTTCGAGGGGCGGAGTTATAGAACTATCGGGTAGGTTTTCCCGAATGATTTTGTGTAACCATTGGAAACAATTACATTAATTTTCCATAACTTTCTTTGTTTAGACTTTCACACTTGATTTGCCGAGGAATTGAGAAACTTGAAAAATATCAAGCAAATACAATACGATACCCGTGTCAGAACTTTCAGTTAGCTAGTCGCGGACCCGCGCGACTGCAAACATGGCCGGGCTTCAATTCTCGAAGCGTCTGTTCCTGACGCGCCTGTTCCTTGCGTATTTCAGCATTGATCTTGAGCGGTCGCGTTTTTCGGCTTAGCCGGGAAAGGAGGTGGCCCCAAGGAAACTACTTTAGACCGCATTCAGTGTGTTTGGCGCTGTGTGGGGATTTTTTGTTTCAATCACGCTTGTTGCCGCTTTGTAGATGAATGGCGGTCTGGCGTTCCAGAAATGGGAATTTGTCATGAGACGCAATGTAAATAATACCAATGTAACGACCGTCGACGAAATTATTGTCGAGAATCTGGAAGCTCCGGTGAATATCGAAATTCCAGTAGACGAAGCCTTTGTCGAAGCTGACCTGACCGCGCAACAGCAGCAGCAGGATCAGAATGTAGAAAACTCCAACGATCAGGGTCAGGACCAAGGTCAGGATCAGGGCCAAGACCAAGGTCAGGATCAAGGTCAGGACCAAGGCCAGGATCAGGATCAAGGCCAGGATCAGTCCCAGACGCTTGATGGCGGAGATGACAGCAACGACAACTCCAACAACAACGAGATCAATATCGATTTCGGCGGTGGTGAGTGGATTCCGCGCGATGATGATCAGGTAGATCTTGATCTGGGCGATTCGGCGACAGTGGGCGACGTGATCACCGCTGGCCGTGATCTGACTTATGATCCCGGCGATGACATGAACGTGGACATCTCGATGGATGGTGCCGGAACAGCGATGGCAGCAGTCAACAGCCAGGTAGCCAGCCTGAGCGACGATGATACGCTGGATTCACCGACCGTATCCAACAATGCTGACTTCAACCAGAATGGCAACGCCAATGGTGGTACAGCCACTGCTGCAGAAGGTATCAACTCGGACGCCAATGGTGGAAAATCGGGTGATGGCGGAACCAGCTATGGTGGCGCGGCCGATTCATCAACAATGGGTAGCCAAGCGCAGGCTGATGGTGGCGACACCGGCAGTGCCAACGGCGATTCCAGCGGTGGCCGGGGTGGTTCAACTGGTGATGCACACAACGCAAGCATAGGTGTTGGTCTGTCTGGCGCAGGAGCTGACGGCGACAGCGCTGGTGGAGATGGCGGTGCCGCAGACAGCTCGGCGGCGTCCGACAACAACGGTAGCACGAGTGCCGACGGTGTAGGAACCGGTGGAACCGGAGGCAGCGCGGATTCGTTTGGTCTGGGTCTGGGCCTGGGTCTGTCCGGGTCGAACGCGGCCGGTAACGCAAATGGCGGCGACAGCGATTCCGATTCGACCGGAACCGGCACTGGTACGGCGGATAACGCCGCAGATGCTTCCGGAGCGGATGGCGGTGAAGGTAATGCCGCGTCTGATGGATCGGCTTCGAACACTGGCGACAGCACGACCGAAGCCAATGACGCCACTGCAGGCGACAATACTGCGGATGGCACCGCCGACAGCGCGGCGGACAGTTCGGCTGACGGCTCTGGCGGCGACGGAACTGGCGGCGACGGAACCGGTGGTGACGGAACTGGTGGTGACGGAACTGGTGGCGATGGCACCGGTGGCGACGGCGACGGCGGTTTTGGCGCGATGGTCGAAGCTGCAATCATGGCCCTGCAGGAAGAGCTTGGCATGTTTGAAGCCGAAGCAGGCGAAGGCGGTGACGGAACCGGCGGTGACGGAACCGGTGGCGACGGCACGGCCGGCGACGGAACCGGTGGCGACGGCTCGGGTGGCGACGGTTCCGGTGGAACTGCTGACTCGGATTCCGATGCACAGGGTGTAGGTGATCAATCGGCAAGTGGGCCGGATATTGACCAGAGCCCGGGTGACGTGAACGGCGCAGCTAGCAATGAGCAAGACACAGACGGCAGCGGCGGAGACGGCGGATCAAACGCGGCCGACGGCGCAGCGGATGCGGCGGGTACCGGAACATCGGCTGCCGACGGTGACGGCGGAGCAGGTGGCAGCACAACCCCGACGTCCACGTCTACCGGCAACGGTGCCGGGTCTGCGGATGCGGCCAATACCGCAGGTGATGGCGGCGCAGCAGACGTTTTCGGAGATGCCGACACCAACGGCGCGGCGGACAGCCTGGCTGACGCAATCGCCGGATATGGCGGTGAGGGCAGTTCCGACAACGATGCCACTTCGGCCGGTTCCGGCGACGCAACCGGTGCGGCCACATCGGGTGCCGGTGGTGCCGGTGGCGCATCCGCCGCAAACGGTGGAACCAGCGGCGCTTCGATGGGCAGCGCAACGTCCGGTGATACCATGGGTGGTACGACCACCGGTGGTTACGGTGGCGGTGCCTATTCGGGCGACGGCGGTGCTGGCGGCAATGGCGGTGCCTGGGGCGCGAACAATGGTGGCGATGGTATCGTAACCGGCGAGTCCTATGCGTCGGCTGCGGCTGTGGTCGATACCTCGGCCTTCAACCAGTCGATCATCATGGGTGCCAACGTTCTTGGCAACTCGGTCGATACGACCATGGTTGGTGGTTCGATGACCATGTCCAGCGCAAGCGACGACACAGACGTATAAGTCACAAGGCGGGGCTCGTATTTTCGGGCCCCGCAATTTTTCAAAAACGCCGGGGCCGTAATACGCGGCCCCGGCCCAACTGAACCCAAAGCGGAAATTTCAGGCCGGTGCGGGTATAAAGGATAACCGACATGGCACTTGACAGTATTACTGAAACGATAGCGCATTTTGTTGGAACTTTTGAGATTTCGATCGAACAGGCCCGGCTGAGAGATCAGTACGAAGAGTTCAGTGCCCTGAGGCGGAAAGCTGAAATCGATGGGCTTGACGACCCGGCTTCGATTAACATCAAGGCAGATCTGGATATCCCGGCGGGCGAATATAAGGCTCTGCCGTTCAATTTCCTTCCCTCTCAACCGGAACTGCCCCTGCCGTCCGCACCTGTTGGACCCGTGCATGAAGCAATCATTATTCTCAACGGAGAAAGCGCGGAGTCTATGCGCTTTGTTCCGGACGGCCCGTCCAGCCCGTCATCTGCGCCAGAGTTGATTATTCTACGGCCGGAGTCCGTGCCACTGGGTTCGGCAATGACCTTCACCGTGCAAAAGGTGGTCATGCGTGACAACGACACGGTGGGCGAAGGGGATTTTCGGGATACCGAAGTACTGATCGCTCAGGGCGAAGAAATGCTGGATATGGCCTTGTCGCTCCATGCTGTGGCGTCCCCGTCATTTTCACTCGCGGATTACAAATCGACCGAGATGGTTGAGGCGCTGGCCGAGCAGATGCTGGACCCGATGAATGCGGAAGTGGACGGCGTTACCGTGCATCAGTTCCATGGCGATGATGCGATGGGTGTGATTGTCAACGGCCAATACGTTGCCGAGGCTCCGGTGTGGAAAGAGATTCTGCCAGAGTTCCATAAGCCGGATGAAGCGAACGAGGATGAGGCGGAAGCCATGCTGCCGGACGAGTGGGATCAGTCAAAGGATCCCGAGTTCGACGACGGGCACCTTGTGGTGACCGGTGGTAACCTTGCGATCAATGGGGTCTCTGCAGCTGTTGGTTGGGTGGATGCCCCCTATATTGCAGTTGGTGGGCAGGCAATTAGCCTGACGGCCATCAGTCAGGTCGCGCTTGTGTCGGATTGGGATGTTGGGGTTCCGGGCGCAAGCAGTGGCACCGATGTGATTCAGTCCTCGAAAATCGAAGTTGAAGGCAGAGAAGCCCCCTGGCTTGATGATGCCGCCGGAACCACCGGACAACCTGAATACATCGTGGTGGATTGGGTGCACGGTGATCTGGTTGTGGCGAATTTCATCAAGCAAGTTATCGACGCCACGGATATCGATAACATTCAGACCGAGATTTCGGCCGCGTCGACCCTGTATGCTATGGGCGACAACGAGATGTTCAATGTCACCGATATCGTGCAACTGGGCAGCTACTACGACCTGATCATGATCGACGGGAACATGATTTCCGTCGATATGCTGTATCAGACCATTGCCCTGATGGATGACGATATCATCAGCGGCGGTATGCCCGGAGCAATGGCCGGAGATGATGAAAATCTGCTCATGAATGAAGCGTCTGTCAAAACGATAGGCGAAGATATTCATCAGGATCTGCAGCAGAACCTGTCCGATGCCATGGCCCTTGAGGAAATGGATATGGATGCGTTGGAGGACGCGTTGCTCAATGATCCCATGTTCGCCGGAATGGAACAGTTACGCGTGCTCAAAATCGACGGAGACCTGTTGCAGGTCAACATCATTGAGCAGGTCACCATGATGCTGGATCAGGATCAAGTTGATCTGTCTGGTCCCAATGCAGCTGAGGCCGAGGTCGTCGCTGGCAGCAACGCCCTGTTGAACGCCGCGAATTTGACCAAAATGGGTGTGGATTCGACAGTTATGGCTGCTGACGGATCCTATTCTGACCTGTTGCTACATCAGGCCAGCCTGATCGACATGCCGGACAACGAAGAAATCACAGAAATGACCAATGAAGCAATCGCTGCAATCATAGATGACATGTCTATCCCGCAACCGGATGCCGCACAGGCGCTAACCACACCGTCCACCGAAACAACGACAGCAGATGACGGCCTGCAAACCATGTTGGCCTGACCCTCCCAATTTTTATCGAGTGACCAGAAGGTTTGTAAATGTCGATTGTATTTTCGTCACGCCGTCCACCCTTATCCAGCCCATTGGACAGGCAAGGCGGTTTGGGCCCGCAGCGTCAGGACGCTGGTGGAGAGATGGAACCAATGACGCGGTCGCTACGGGCGAAAGCCCGACTGCACCTGACGCAGGAGATGCGCGTGCCTGAACCAGAACGAAATCAGACGGTCGAAACCGACAAACCGAAGCAATCCGAAGACCAACAACACTCACGCGAACAACGGCGCGCTGATCCTCCCCATCGGCGCGCACAGCCGCAGCCCGCGCAAGACAAAGACCCGGCGGGTGGTGGCAATGGGGTGGCCGACGCTGAAGGCCCGGATCCGGCATCCGTCGGGGACTCGACTGCGCGAAAGACCCCCTCTGCGCGCGCATCCGGCGAGAACGGCATAGGCACCACGATCGAGGCCAAGGCAAACCAGCCACTGTTGCAAACAAAGACCGGCGGCGGTGATGGGAACGGGCCACCCCAAACTTTCCACAAACGCACCCCGCCCGAGGATTTCCAGCGCACGTTGCGCGTTTCAACACGGGCGATCTGGCGCAACTTGGCGTTTGTTCTGGTCCTGACCTGTGCCACCAACATCCTGATACTGGCGATCCCGATCTATCTGTTTCAGATCAGCGACCGGGTTCTGACCAGCCGGTCCCTTGATACACTGATTATGCTGACAGCGATTGTCGCTGGCGCGGTGATCTTTCAATCGGCGTTCGATGCCGTACGGCGGTTTATGCTCATGCGGACGGGGGTCGAGGTGGCGGCACGGCTGGGCGCACCGGTGCTGAGTGCCGCCGCGCATGCCTCGCTGCATGGAAACGGGCGCGAGTATCAGACATTGGGCGATTTGCAGCAGTTGCGCGGTTTTTTGGTCTCGGGCACATTGATCTCATTTCTGGACGTACCGTTCGCACCATTGTTCATATTGATGATTTTCCTGGTGCATCCGCAATTGGGTTTGATCGTTGTGGTTACTGCGCTGATCCTGATGACGATTGCGCTGATCAACCAGAAAATGACTGCCAAGCCGTTTGCCGAGGCGAACAAGGCGCAGTCCATGGCGAACCTGCATCTGGATTCGATGTCGCGCAACAGCCAGATCATTAACGCTTTGGCGATGATCCCCGAAGCAGTGCGAATCTGGGGGCGGGACACAGCCCAATCCCTGACCTGGCAGGTACGGGCACAGGACCGAAACGTGATCTTCGCTGCAATTTCGCGCGCCGTTCGCCTGCTGACGCAGATCGGAATACTGGGCTGGGGCGCGTTTCTGGCCCTGCAGGGAGAGATCACGGGTGGTATGGTGATTGCGGCCTCGATCATTGCCGGGCGCGCCTTTGCGCCAATTGAAGGCTCGATTGAAGGGTGGAACAGCTATCTGCTGACACGCGGGGCTTATGGGCGGATCAAGGCGCTGCTATCGACCTCGGCCCTGCAATACGAAAAACTGCGCTTGCCTCGCCCCGAAGGTCGTCTGGATGTCGAACGTCTGCTCTATGTGCCGGGCGGAACCAAACGCGTGGTTCTGAACGGTATTACGTTCTCGCTGGTTCCCGGCGAAACACTGGCCATTATCGGCAATTCAGGTGCGGGGAAAACCACGCTTGGGAAAACTCTTGTCGGGTCCATTCTGCCCACATCGGGCAGTGTAAGGCTTGACCTGATGGACATCCGCAACTGGGACCCGCGCCAGTTTGGCGAAAGCATCGGCTACCTGCCACAGGATGTTCAGCTATTCCCTGGCACGATCAAGGACAATATCGGACGGATGCGGGTGGATGCCACAGACGAACAGATTCACGATGCCGCCGTTCTGGCCGATGTTCATAACATGATTGCGACTCTGCCGCAGGGATATGAGACCGTGGTGGCCGCTGATGGGTCGCCGTTATCCGGTGGTCAGAAACAACGTATCGCACTGGCGCGGGCATTCTTTGGCAACCCCAGAATGGTTGTGCTGGATGAGCCGAACTCAAACCTTGACGTCGCTGGGGACAAGGCGCTTGCGCGTGCCATTGAGCAGGCGCGTGCGAGCAAGATCACCGTGGTTGTTATCACGCAGAAACCAACGCTGTTGAACGTTGTCGACAAGATCATGCTTTTGACCGACGGGCGCGTGGCCCTGTTTGGTCAGCGAGACCAGGTTCTTCAGCAGCTCAATGGGCCGCGCAAACAGACCGGCATTGAAGGCCGGCAGGGGGGCTGACCATGAATGACCTCGTACCTGTGAACAACTCCGACAATGATCCAGATGTGTGGTATGCTGAGGTTCCACGCTCGATCAACAGGTTCATTGTGATCGGGCTGGTCATGCTTGTCGTGTGTTTCGGCGGTTTCGGGGTCTGGTCCTTCAGCGCTCCGCTGGCCGCTGCGGTCATCGCGCAAGGCAGCTTCGTCGCCACGGGTCGGAACAAGATAGTACAACACCTTGAGGGCGGCATCATCGAAGACATCAAAGTTGTGGAAGGTCAGTCGGTTCAGGCGGGTCAGGTGCTGATGACGTTGGATCAGACTTCGGCCCAGGCCAATGAGCGTGAGCTGTTTATTCGCAAGCTGCGCCTTCAGGCTATGACCGAGCGGCTGCTGGCGGAGTACGGGGAACGCGACCGCCTCGTGTTTTCGCCGGAACTGATCGAAGCCGCCAAAGATGTTGA
Organism: uncultured Ruegeria sp.; assembly: GCF_947497005.1. Taxonomy (GTDB): domain Bacteria; phylum Pseudomonadota; class Alphaproteobacteria; order Rhodobacterales; family Rhodobacteraceae; genus Ruegeria. The sequence continues at coordinate 22,067 of NZ_CANMFF010000034.1, forward strand.
AATAATGGCCATTCTTGACGGGCAAAAGCTCAGCTTCGATGTGTCGCGCAAGACTCTGCTTAATGACTTGGCGCTGTTGGAACGCAACATGGAAGCGCTGAAAATCCGGGCCAGCGGATTTGAGGCTCAGCTGGACAGCATGACCCGGCGAGCGGAGATATTGCAGGAGGAGTTTGAGGCCAAGAGCCAGCTGTTCGAGAAAGGCCTTGTTCGCAAAGGGGATTTGAACACCATCCGTCGTGTTCAGGCCGAAGCCGAAGGGCAGCAGGCCCGGCTGCAGGCGGAAGCCGCCGAAATCAACCAGATGCTGCTAAAATACGACGAACAGATTACGCGTACGCGGTCCGCCTATCGTGAGGCCGCGCTGGACGAACTTGGCGTTATCGAAGCCGATCTGGAAAGCGTCCGTGAAAAATCCCGTCAGGCCCGCAGCGTTCTTGACCGGGCCGTAGTGCGCGCGCCTGTGACCGGAACGGTGGTGCGGTTGCACTATCATACGCCGGGCGGTGTGATTGAAACCGGGGAACCAATAGCCGAGATACTGCCCGCAGATGCACCCCTGATCATCGAGGCACAGATTCCGCGCACCGAGATTGACAGTGTTGTTACGGGACAGACCGCCACTGTACGCCTGATCGCATTGAATCAGCGCACGACGCCTGTTTTGTACGGAGAAGTCTTCTATATCTCGGCCGATTCACTGCTTGAGGATTCGACCGGTGTTCCGCAAGAAGTCTATCTGGCGCGGATCTCACTCACTCCGGATGAGTTGCACCGCGTCAGCGGCTTTGTTCCGACCCCGGGGATGCCCGCTGAAATCATGATCCAAACCGAAGAACGCACCTTTGCGGCCTATATCGCCAAACCGGTATCAGACAGCATGTCGCGCGCGTTTCGGGAGCAATAACGCGGTCGCTCTCCTTCACGCCTACACCTTCTAATTCTCGCATGTTAACCTCTGCGCGGCGACGTAGAGGAGAACTTGCATGCCGGTGACGGTCAAAGACATGATGGAGGCCGCCAATGCGGTGGTCGAGCGTATCGATACAGCCCAAGCAAAGGCCATGATCGAACAGGGGGGGCTGCTGCTGGATATTCGCGATGCGAATGAGCTGGAAAACACTGGCCGCGCCGCCGGGGCGCATCATGTACCCCGTGGCATGCTGGAATTTCGGGCAGACGATGCATTGCAATCACATGACCCCGAACTGCGCAAGGAACGCCCCATCGTGTTGTACTGCGCATCAGGTGGGCGCGCGGCTTTGGCCGGAAAGCTTCTGAAGGATATGGGATATCAGAAGGTGTATAATCTCGGTGGGTTAGCCGACTGGGTGAATGGAGGCGGTGAAACCGTCAAATCCTAGGTCCGGAACAGTCTGCATCTGACACAAATCAAAGTGCAACACATTCGAATCGTGAAACATTTGGCCGGAAGTCATCAGAAGGAAAACCCGGCCATGTTTCGTCTTGCCGCTATGCTGTATTCACTGATTGCAACTGCTCTGTCAGGTTCGGCCATTATCGCCGTGCTGTCGGCTGGAATGGTTTCTGTCAGCGCGATCGTTGGCGCCGCAGCCGCAGGGGCTGTACTCGCCGCTCCGGCATCCTGGATGGTGGCCCGGCGGCTGTATTAAGGCGCGTGATCAGGCGTTCAGGAATGCCCTGACGGCAGCTTCGAACTCACGCGGTTTTTCGGCATGCAGCCAATGTCCGGCACCGGGGATTTTGGCAAAACGCGCTCCGGGAAACAACGTGCGGATTTTATCGCGATGCTTAGGCAGGACGTAGTCTGACGCGCCCCCTGACAGGAACAGCGCGGAACCTTGCCACAGGGCGTCCAGATCTGGAAAGCCCATGATATTTGGCATCTGGTCTGCCAACACATCCAGGTTCAGCAACCAACGCTTTCCCTTGATGTCCAGCGATTGCGTGAAAAAGCTTCGCAAGGCCTTTTCAACGCCCAGTTCAGCCAGTTGCTGTTCTGCGTCCGAACGGCGTGTAACGCGCGAAAAATCCACCGCGCGCATGGCTTCGATAAACTGAATTTGGCTGTGCGTGTATTGCACCGGCGCGATGTCTGCGACGACCAGCTTGTTTACCAATCCACCGTGTTTCAGCGCCAGTGTCATCGCGGCCTTGCCGCCCATCGAATGTCCAAGTACATCCGCTGTCCCGCCAATCTGGTCGATTACTTCTGCGATATCCTGCGCCAGATGAGGGTAATCGTGACAGGCATCCCACGCACTGTAGGCGTGGTTACGCATATCGACTGCCACAACCTGCCGTTCGTCCGAAAGCCGCCTTGCAATCACGCCCCAGTTTCGGGCCGATCCATACAGGCCATGGGCAATGATCAAGGGCGGTCGGGCGGTTGGTTCACCATGTACAATCGTGTTCAGCATATGTCGCGTGATACAAGCCGTGGCCAGAAACGGCCAGCCCCATTGTAGGTCTTTGACACAGACGCTAAGTTACCGCCGCAGGAGACCATCTATGTCGCAGGACCCAGATATTCAGACCCGGATCGCCGAGACGGTGGTGTTGCTGCGCGCAAAGCTCGGGGTACGCGACAAGACTCTCGAGACATCGATCCGCAAGGCCAAACGCCGGATGCCGCGTCGTGTCTACAAGCAGGCGCTGATTTTGGCCCGGGCCGAGGCAATGGCATCTCATCCCAAGTTGAGGCTGGTTCTGGATACCCCCAAGTTGATCAAGGCATCCGACGTGGTGCAGACCCATCTGGGGTCTATCAATCTGGCGGATCGCAGATGGGGCTGGTTCCTCGGTTTGCTGGGAGGGCTGGCGTTCAACCTGTTGGCGCTGACGACACTTCTGCTGGTTTTTCTGTGGTGGCGCGGCTTGATCTGACCTTTGACTCTGGACTATGCGCTGAGGTCTGAACGTGGTTCAAAGTTGAGGGCGATATGTCAACGAAAGTACAGATCCGGCGTGAGCAGTTGCGCGAAAAACTGGTCGAATCCGCAGAGGCTCGAATTGATCAGAATGGTCTGAACGATCTTCGGGCGCGGGATCTGGCCAAGGACGCCGGATGTGCGCTGGGCGCGATTTACAACGTGTTTGAAGATTTGAATGCCATTGTCATGGCCGTGAATGGGCGGACCTTCAAGCGTCTGGGGAAGACAGTTGGTACATCTTTTGACGGCAGCGAACCTCCAGTGCAGCGACTGATTGTCATGAGCACGGCCTATCTGCATTTTGCCGATGAAAACGCCAACCTGTGGCGGGCTTTGTTCGACCTGCAGATGTCCGATGATGGATCAGTACCGGACTGGTATCGCAACGCATTGAAAGAGTTGTTTTTCTTTATCGCCGAGCCTGTCAGCGAATTGTTCCCTGATCTGGACCGGGGCGAGATGGATTTGATGACCCGCGCGCTGTTTTCCTCTGTCCACGGGATCGTCGCCCTTGGGCTTGAAAACCGCTTCTCGGGTGTGCCGCCGGAACAGATCGAACGCATGATCGCACAGGTTTTTTCAAGAATTGGAAACAAATAATTTCCTGAACGTCGTTCAAAAATACTTGAACGTCGTTCACGTGGTTGCTATCCCCGTTTTGTGAACGATGTTCATGAATTTGGAGGAGCACATGTTCGGTACCTTGAAGACCCTGATGAATGGCGCAAATGCTCGGGCCGAAGACCGTCTGCGCGACAATTTTTCCATTGAGCTGATTGACCAGAAGATCCGTGAGGTTGACCAAAACCTGAAAGTCGCCAAGCTGACGCTTGCCAGCCTGACCCAGAAACAACGCGGAGAAATCCGTCAAATCGAAACGCTGCAATCCCGCACTGACGATCTGATGGAGCGAACCAGTCAGGCGTTGGCAGATGACCGGCAGGATCTTGTTCAAAGCGCGGCACAGGCGGTTGAGGATCTGGAAAACGAACTGGCGCTGCGCTAGCAAACCGTGGACCGGCTTGAGGCACGTATCCTGCAATTGCGCCATTCGGTGCAGACCGCCAGCCGCCGTATTCTGGATCTCAAGCAGGGGGCAATTTCGGCGCGGGCGATAAAACGAGAGCAGGGGTTGCAGAAACGGTTGAACTGACATCTGAGCGGCACGAGCCCGGCCGAAGAAGCCGAAGAACTGATCGCGCGTGTGATGACCCAGGACGACCCGTTCGAACAGTCCGAAATCCTTCGCGAGATCGATGAAGGCAATGATCACAGCAATCTGGCCCGGCGCATGGAGGAGGCGGGTTACGGTCCCAAAACCCGCTCCAGCGCGGCCGATGTTTTAAACCGCCTCAAGGCGCAATCCTAATCCAGCCCCAACCTAATTTCTTTGACCAAGGAGACTTCCAATGACCAATCGTGGCGAAAACAATCTGATCTTGTTGTTGAACGGGGCAGGCGTGGCCGTGGCTTATTTGCTGCTGGGGATCTCGCTTTATCTTTCGACCGATGTTCCACTAGCTACCAAAGGCTATTGGGGCATGGGTATCGTGTTGCTGACACTGAGCCTGATCAACGTGGTGAAATATCGCTTCGACGGTCGCTCGGCCGAGGATCGCATCAATCGCATCGAAGAAGCGCGCAACGAAAAGTTATTGGAAGATGCGCTGAAAGAAGCCGAGGCCGAAGTTTGAGTGCTTTCACGCCGGGGCCCAACGTTTTCAGCGCGTCTTTCTTGCGTGTAAATGGGCGGCAGTACCGCAAACAAAAAAAACGGCGCCTCAGGGGCGCCGTTTTTTCTTGTCGTACCGATTACAAATTTGGATAGATCGGGAAACGGGCGCAGAGCTCTGCGACCTCGGCTTTGACCTTGGCTTCGACGGCGCCATTGCCGTCTTC
>NZ_CANMFF010000035.1 GCF_947497005.1 uncultured Ruegeria sp.
TTACGCTCTCGAAATGACCGCCTGACAGACGCAGGTCAGACCGCCGTCAGCCGCGTGCAAACAAGTTGGCAATGCCCCGCAAACTCCTCGGCATAGCTGGCCAGTTTGACATTACGCCCCTCTTTGAAGAAGAGCTTGACGCCAAGTTCTGATTCCAAGCTTTTGATCTGTCTGCTGACGGCGCTCTGGGTTATGCCCATCTTATGTGCCGCGAGCGAATAGCTACCCATGCGGTTTGCAGCTTCGAAAACGCGAAGCGCGCGAATAGAAGGTATTTTGCCCAAATCTTCTCTTTCCCGACTGTTTGCAATCAGTCTTTATGTCGACCCTGCGGCGACGTAAGTAGCAACACCTTCGACATCACTTAGAGTACCCACCCCGAACGATAGCAAAATAACGCGGCGTAATAAAGAAATGCCCAGTGCTAATTTGCCGACAGGCTTCGATGAGGTCAGTCCTCAGAGTCCGTTTCGCGAAATCTCTTCTTTGCGCTTCGCGACATAGGCTTCAAGCTCTTCCCCGATTGCCGGATCAAGGGCTGGTTTCTCGTAGGTTTTTAGCAGCGTTTGACATAGTTCATGTGCACGAACCGAGGTGTCTTTCGCACCGGCTTCTGTCCAGTTCTCGAAATTGGACCAATCCGACACCAAGGGCGTATAAAAGGCATCCCTGTAGCGTTCCAGAGTATGCGCTGTCCCAAAGAAGTGCCCGCCCGGCCCTACGTCGCGAATGGCATCCATGCCGATCGCGACGTCATCAACGACAAGGCCTTCCATCCAGGCGCCCATCATCTGAAGCATCTCCACATCTATGATTAGTTTTTCAAACGAGGCCACTAGCCCGCCTTCGAGCCATCCGGCACCTTGATTGATAACGCTGGCATGCCCGGTGATCGCCCCCCAGAGCGACATCTGCGATTCATAGGCCGCCTGTGCGTCCGGCGCATTGGATGCGGTTACATTCGACGACCGGAACGGAAGGCCATAGAACCGCGCGATCTGACCGCTCGCCTGCGCACCAAGGGTGTATTCCGGTGTCCCAAATGCCGGTGAACCGGATTTCATATCCACGTTGGAAATGAACGATCCGTAAATGTATGGGCAACCAGGGCGGGCCAGTTGTACCAGCGCACAGGAGGCCAGGTTCTCTGCCGTTTGCAAGACCAGCGCCCCGGCTACCGTAACTGGCGCCATGGCCCCGGACAGGGCAAACGGGGTGACACAAATAACCTGACCTGCGCGTGCCAGGGTCAAAACCCCCTGCGCGATTTCTGCGTCCAGCACCAGCGGCGTATTGGTATTGGTCGTTGTCATGAATACCGGATCAGCGGCCAGTTGGTCGTTGTTTTCCTGATGCAGGATTTTTGCCATCTCCAGGGAATCGCGGGCACGCGCCGCCCCGACCGTTTGTGGCTTCCAGGGCTTGTCTGTCAACGTGCAAGCCGCAAGGTAAACATCCAGATGGCGAGAATCTTGCGGCAGATCGCAAGGCTCCACCGAACACCCGCCCTCCATGTGCAATGCATTCAGCATTTGGGTCAGGCGCATCAAATCACATAGATCGGCATGACTGCCGGCGCGACGTCCCCGCTGCAGGTCGGATACGAACGGTGCGCCGCCCACGGCGCTGATCGCCAAATGGCCCCCGCCCATTTTTAGGCGCTTTTGCGGATCCTTGCCGCGCACAGAAGCCACATCAGGAGCAAGCTTAACAAGCTCCATGACCCGCTCTGCATCAAAGAAGACCTGCTCTGTTGCTTCGTCGACCTTAAAGCCGCCCTCGCGCAGTAGACTTCGCGCTTCTGCATCCATCACCCGCAGCCCGACATCTTCCAAAACATCCAGTGCCGAGGCGTGAATGCGCTCAACCTGTTCGGGAGACAGCACTTCAACAGGGGCAAAGTTATTGGCTAGCTGTCGATAGGGCGGCTGAACCAATGTATTGGATTGTGAAGCTCTTCGTCCGGTTCTTCTTGCCATGAAAGATGTTCCCCATTCCTATTCGGCAGCAAATTGACAATCTTGGTGCGATCAATAGATTTGAGCGAGAAACCTGGGACCAGCGCGCTCGACGGGAAAATACTGCGAGACAGTTGTCATGCTGTTTCACCCCTGCCCTACGCGCTTTCTTTTCCCGGGTTTCTGAGTTTCCCATGCTCATAGAATTGAACAGAGCTTTGGTGAAAAGCAACAAATCCTGATTAATGAATGATCTCTCTCTATAGGTTGGCCTGGTTCTGGAATTCCAGATTTCCAGAGTGAATCGCACCAAGTTAATGCGCTCGGGAAAATGCTTCAGAAAGAAGCGAGGAAAGTGTCAACAAAATCAAAGCCATAATCCACACACCTTCATGCCCATTATCTTAATTCGCGCTAAATGCCCCGATCAGCGCACCAGATCAGCAGGTTTCAAGCGGGGATGAAATCCGGATCTCCCAATCACCCGGCCCCGCAAACGTGACCAAGGTTCCATCTATCTATATTGAGCAAGAGTTCTTTTCTTAATATGAAATGCGGGACGGTCGGGTAAGACGTTGCAACAGACTGTGCATCCCAATGAACTTTGATCAAATCATCAATCGCCGAGGCACGTATTCCAACAAATGGGATGACATGCATTCTTCTTATGGCGTTTCCCCTGATGACGGGCTGGCCATGTGGGTTGCGGATATGGATTTTCAGTCTCCTGACTGTGTCCAGCATGCTGTCAAAAAAATGCTGGATCATGGAATTTACGGCTATTCGAGCGGTACGTTCCCTTATGAAGAGGCCGTCTGCTGCTGGTTGAGAAACAGACACGGCTGGGCGATTGAGCCCGACTGGATAGATACAACAACTGGCCTGAGCAACGCGATTGCCCTGGTTCTGGACACATTCAGCAAGCCCGGTGACCGGGTTGTTCTGTTTAGCCCGGTTTACCACGCTTTCAAAAAGGTGGTCCTTGCCGCTGGCCGAGAAATCACAGTTTGCCCCCTCGAAAAGGTGGACAACCAGTACAAGATGAATTTTTCGGCATACGATGAAGTCATGACAGGGCAGGAAAAGATTGCTCTTTTGTGCTCACCTCATAACCCCGGTGGCCGGGTCTGGACGCAGGCAGAGCTTCGGGAAACCGGCGAGTTCTGCCGCAAACACGATCTGCTGCTTGTGTCTGATGAAATTCATCAGGACCTGGTTTTCCCGGGTCACAAGCACATTCCTTTTCCCGTCGCAGCGCCAGAATTTGTGGACCGGCTGATAGTATTGTCATCAGCATCCAAGACGTTCAACCTCGCGGGGACACATACCGGTCAGGTGATCATTCCCGACCAAGATTTGCGAAAACAGTTCAAGAAGCGGATTTCGGAACTGTCTTTGGGCCGGAATGATTTCGGCGTCGCGATGACCACCGCCGCCTACAGCCCCGAAGGCGCCGCCTGGCTGGACAAACTAGTCTGCTATCTTGATGGCAACCGAAAATTGTTTGACGCAGGGGTGAATGGCATCGCCGGAGTAAGTTCGATGCCAATGGGTGCAACCTATCTTTCATGGGTCGACTTTTCGCAAACCGGATTGTCGCAGGAAGAAGTTGCAACCCGGATTTACCAGCAGGCCAAAATTGCCGCCAATGCAGGTGAAACCTTTGGCAAGGGCGGCGAACTGCACGTGCGTTTCAATACTGGAACATCACGAGAACTGATACGTGACGCCGTCACCCGCCTCGAACGCGCATTCGTAAATTGATTGAGGCCGGACGCGGCCATGCAGGGCAAACTCGCCCTTCAGACATGTAGTGTCCTTGCTTGTGCGACTGGGCCGAAGGCTTCGGTGTTCTTCGCCGGGAAACGATTTGATCCAGTTGATGACAATCAAAACGCAGACCTTGTTTTTGCTGAGGTGTCAATGTGGGTTCTGATGGAATGGGCACCCCCTGATCTCTCACCGGTTCCGTTGCAAACTTTCGGCCATTGACGCTTTCGGAATTAACGAGTGAATGACTCGTCGGTCGTATCAAGTCGAAAGCGAGCTCATGATTTCCTTCAAAGGTGCACAGTACCCGAAAGATGTGATCCTATTCGCAGTATTCTTCTACGTTCGATACGGCGTTTCCTACCGCGATCTGGAAGAGATCATGGCAGAGCGAGGTGTTTCCGTCGATCACACCACGCTGAACCGCTGGGTGACACGGTACTCTTGCGCAATCGCTGAAACAGCACGCTGCCGCAAAGGCCCATGCGACCGCTCCTGGCGAATGGACGAAACATATATTAAAGTAAAGGGATCATGGGTTTACCTCTACCGAGCGGTCGACAAACACAGCAAAACTCTCGATTTCATGCTTTCACACCGTCGGAACAAGCCTGCCGCCACTAAATTCTTTGCTCGAATGCTGGAGGTCAACGGCCTTCCACGCAAGATCGTCATCGACAAAAGTGGCGCCAACACAGCTGGTATCAAGGCGATCAACAAATTGCTGAAAGGCTTTGGCTGCCCGATCCCGATTGAGATGGTGAGGCGGAAATACCTAAACAACATCGTGGAACAGGACCATCGTTTCATCAAAAGACGCATCCGGCCAATGCTAGGGTTCAAGGCGTTCGCTTCAGCGGCGGTAACCCTCGACGGAATCGAAGTGGCACACATGAACCGCAAAGGTCAAATCACGCCCGGAGTCTGTCCGTTTCGGCAATTTGCAGAGCTGGCCGCTTAGCCCGCCGGTACAATGCTATCGCTGTCGCCAGTTAAAACTTCGCAACAGATCCTCCTGTCGAATTCCAATGCGTTGCCTTTTGTTTGCATAGGGTTTTGAATAAAGAACTTCGTTAGAATCTATTTGATGACTATTGTGGCCTCAACGCACAAATAGGGTAAACTTGCTAAACACGGCGCAGTGAACGCCCAGTTCTTGGGCCGAATTGATGGGTCATTCCGGGCGAAAACTAGGGCCTAATCGGTTGAGACTGCACGCGGCATTCGGCTGTGGCGGGCGTCAGGGGCTGCATAACATGTTGTTCTTATGTCAATTTTTGCAAGTTCGCCAGACCGGTCACTCCTCTGGTTTGCAACCGATAGAAGATGTGTCTGCATGCGCCGGCAAAGAACAAACAGACGTCAAACACATCGATAAAAGTCATATGAAGCGAGGATTTGTTGCTTGCGTGAAAGGCTAGTTTTCACCGAGCGTAAAACCTGAATTCAGAAATTGAATCTGCAAACGCCAAGGAGAAGCGACCTGATCCTGACGCCCAACCACTATCGTGGAGTGTTTCCGATCCTGCCGACTCCGTTCACAGAGGACGGCGCGGTCGATGTTCTGGTCAACAACGCGGGCATCGTTCATGCCGGTGACATTCTTAATCTGGATGTCGAAGGATTTGATCGCCTGTTCAGCGTGAACGTGCGCGGTGCGTTCCTGATGGCGCAGGCTGCCGCGAAATCCATGGTTGCCGCAGGTACCAAGGGCAGCATCATCAATATGTCGTCAGTGAACTCGGTCGTCGCATTGCCCAATCAGTTGGCTTATTCGATGTCCAAGGGCGCGCTGGCACAATTGACACGGGCCGCGTCCATTCGGCTTGCGCCGGAAGGTATTCGTGTCAATGCATTCGGCCCCGGCTCTATCGAAACTGAGCTGTTGGCAGATGCATTGTCCAAGGACCCCCACGGCAAAAGCGCGATCCTGTCACGCACCCCGCTCGGCCGGCTTGGCGCACCCAGCGAAGTGGCGGATGTCGCGCTATATCTGGCAAGTGATTATTCCAGCTACATCACCGGCGAGACGATCTATGTCGATGGCGACCGCTTGGCCCTTGGCTATACGGTTCCTGTCAAGAACGACTGAACAGGTTTCCCACAAATCAAAGGCGAACAACGATGACCGAGGCCGACAGATACCATAATTCGCTGTGGGACCATTCCGCGACGCCCAAAATCGAAACCCTTGCGTTGCAGGGCGATCTTGATGTGGATGTTTTGATCATCGGTGGCGGGTTTACGGGGCTGTCCACGGCGCTGCATCTGGCCGAGGCAGGGGTCAATTGCGCTGTGTTGGAAGGGCGCGAGGTAGGCCATGGCGGGTCTGGTCGCAATGCCGGCCTTGTCAATCCTGGTGTCTGGTTGTTGCCGAATGAGGTCGAGCAAGAGCTGGGGAAAAAGGACGGTGGAAGGCTGAACATGGCGCTGTCATCTTCGCCTGATCTGGTGTTTTCTGTCATCGAAGAATACCAGATCGCCTGCGAAGCCAAGCGGCAAGGCATGTTGCAAGCGGCACACGCGCGGTCGAAAGTCGGGTGGGTGAAAGACCGCTGTCAGCAGATGAAGGCGCTTGGGTTGCCCGTCGAACTGGTGACCGGCAGCGATTTGCAGGCCATGACCGGATCGCAGATTTATCGGCATGCAGCAGTTTTTGACCCACGTGCAGGCACCATCCAGCCGATGTCCTACGCACGCGGCCTTGCGCGGGCGGCGCTGTCACAGGGCGCGCGAATCTTTCAAAACACACCGGTGCAGGGCCTGACGGCCAATGGGAACAGATGGGTCGCGCAAACTGCGCAAGGCAAGGTATCGGCGGATCAGGTGATCGTAGCGACCAATGCCTATACCGATCGTTTCCTGCCCGATATCGCGAAGGCGACGATCCCGGTCTTTATGTTCCAGGCGGCCACAGGGCCATTGCCGGACGAGATTGCCAACGGGATTTCACCAAAGCGCAATGGATTGTTTGATACGCGTAAAACGATGTTTTCTTCGCGCATTGATGATGCTGGGCGCTACATCGTTTGCAGTGCCGGCCGGATGACTGGCGGCGCATGGTCGCTCCGGACAAACTGGGCCACACGCGTCAGGGATCGACTATTCCCACAGTTGCGTGGGCAGGAATGGCAATTCTGGTGGTCGGGTCAGATGGGCTTTACCGACAATCACCTGCCAAGGGTCTTTCAACCGGCCCTGGGGCTGACCGTCCCTATCGGCTATAACGGGCGTGGAATCGGCCCCGGCACGGTGATCGGCAAGGCCTGTGCGGAATTGGTGCAGGGCGGATCAATCACGGATTTCCCATTGCCTCTGCAGCAAGTACGAGCAGAAAGCTGGCGCAATGTGCGGGCGGCTTACTATGAACTCGGCACGCGGCTCTACAATATTGCGGACAGCAGAGTCTGACCCAGGCAAGCGGGCACCAAAGAAAAGGAAGATGAAAGTGGCGCGACAAAACGTGACGATGAACCACCCTGTCGAAGATGCCGTGGCCTTTAGCCGTGCGGTCGTGCAGGGGCCCTGGTGTTTTGTATCCGGCATTACCGGTGTTGATCCCGAAACCGGCGAAATACCCGACAGTGCCGCAGATCAGGCCCGCAATTGTTTTACCTCAATTGAGGCGGTGCTTGAAAAGGCGGGCTTTACCCTCGCTGATGTCGTGCGCGCCGTTTATTACCTGACAGCCGATAGCCATGCACCAGAGGTCATTCCGATCCTGAAGGAAAAATTCGACGCAATCCGACCGGCCGCCACTATGGTGGTTTCGGGCCTGCCGAAACCGGGCCTGAAAGTGGAAATCGAGGTCACCGCCCTGAAATCGTCCTGACGGCATTTCTGGACGCACAAAATCAGCCCAAAGGCGCTGTTTGAAAGTTCCGAATGATGAAATTTTCTGCTTTCAGAATTCTGAAAGAGGGTCTGCCCGGAAACAAAGGTTGGACGCCGCATTGGCGCAATCCCGACCCGAAACCAGCCTATGACGCGATAATCATTGGCGGCGGCGGGCATGGTTTGTCCACCGCCTACTATCTTGCCAAGAACCATGGGTTCACCAATATCGCGGTGCTGGAAAAGGGCTGGCTAGGGGGCGGAAACATCGGCCGTAATACGACCATCGTGCGCGCCAACTATTTCCTGCCCGGCAATTCAGAATTCTATTCCCATTCGCTAAAGCTTTGGGAGAATCTCGAACAAGAGCTGAACTATAACGCCATGCTGTCGCAGCGCGGTATCCTCAGCCTGTTGCATTCTGACGGTCAATTTTACACCGCAGCGCGGCGCGGCAATTCAATGCTGATCCAAGGTGACGATGCGCGGTTGATCCATCGCGACGAACTGCGGGAAATGGTGCCCTACCTTGACTACGAACAATCACGCTTTCCGATCAAGGGTGCGCTGTTCCATCCGCGCGGCGGGACCGCCCGGCACGACGCGGTTGCGTGGGGGTATGCCCGTGGCGCAGACCAGCGTGGGGTCGATCTTATCCAGAATTGCGAAGTCACCGGAATCGACATCGAGAATGGCAAGGTGACGGGCGTCCAGACAACGCGCGGCACCATCAAAGCACCAAAGGTCGCCATCGTCGTGGCTGGGCGCAGCAGTCAGGTTGCCGCGATGGCCGGCATGCGCCTGCCGATTGAAACCCACGTCCTTCAGGCCTTTGTGACCGAGGGCCTTAAACCGATTGTGGATCACGTCATCAGCTTTGGCATGGGGCATTTCTATATCAGCCAGTCTGACAAGGGTGGCCTTGTTTTTGGCGGGGATCTGGATTTCTACGCCTCTTACGCGCAGCGCGGGAACCTTCCAACTGTTGAGGAAGTCATGCGTGCGGGGATGACCCTGATGCCAGCCTTGGGCAAAGCCAAGGTTTTGCGAAGCTGGGGCGGAGTGATGGATATGTCGGCCGACGGCTCGCCGGTGATTGATAAGACACAGACCAAAGGTTTGTTCCTTAATTGCGGCTGGTGTTACGGCGGGTTCAAGGCGGTGCCTGCCTCCGGTGTGGCAACCGCGCATTTGATGGCAACGGGGCGGCATCACCAGATGGCGGACATGTATCGCCTTGACCGGTTCCAGACCGGGTATCGGCTGATGGATGAAGAGGCGTCCGGGTCGCAACACAACCTGCACTGATCTGACACAATACGGCAACGTACCAAGGAAAACCAAACCATGCGCATCCGATGTCCCCTATGCGGCGAGCGTGACAGACGAGAGTACTATTATCAGGGTGATGCCTTGGCGCTGAACCGGCCCGACGCGGATACCAGCGATCATGAATGGGACGACTATGTCCACAATCGGATCAACCCTGTTGGTCAAACACGCGACCTATGGCAGCATTCCGGCGGATGTGGCGCTTGGCTGATCGTGTCACGTGACACAGTTAGCCACGAAGTTTTCTCGGTTGAACTTGCCAAGGCTCGACAGGAAGGGACACAATGAGACTGGCAGGAAAAGGTCTGATTGACCGGAACAGCCCGATCCGGTTCAGCTTTGACGGGTCCGAGATCGCAGGTTACCGCGGCGACTCTGTCGCCTCTGCCTTTCTGGCAAGCGGCAGGAAACTGATCGCGCGCTCGTTCAAGTATCATCGCCCGCGTGGAGTTATGGGTGTCGGCAGCGAAGAGGCAAACGCACTGATCACAGTGGGCAGCGGTGGCGAGACCGACCCCAACGTGCGCGCCACCATGCAAGAGATTTATGACGGCCTGGAAGTGCGTTCACAAAACCGCTGGCCGTCGCTTGGGTTTGATATCCTTGCGGCCAACGATCTGGCTGCATCTTTTCTGACTGCCGGGTTTTATTACAAGACGTTCATGTGGCCGCGCGCGTTTTGGGAAAAACTGTACGAGCCGGTCATCCGCCGGTCTGCAGGGCTAGGGAAACTGAGCGGTGAAGCGGGGCAAGACCGCTACGAGAGTGCTTTTGCCTTTTGTGATGTTCTTGTCATCGGGTCCGGTCCGGCGGGTCTAATGGCCGCGCTGGCGGCTGGCCGTTCCGGGGCAACCGTGATCCTTGCCGAAGAAGACAACATGTTCGGTGGGCGACTGAATGGCGACACGACCAGCATCGATGGCAAACCGGGCCATATCTGGGCGCGTGAGGTTTGTGATGCGCTGGCTGGGATGGAAAACGTGCGCTTGATGCCGCGGACAGCGGTTGTCGGGGCCTATGATCACGGGACCTATGGAGCGCTGGAGCGGGTGGGCCATCATCTATCGCCGACCAGCAACGTCCCGCTTGAATGTTTCTGGCGGATCGTTGCCAAACGCACCGTTCTTGCCGCCGGTGCAATTGAACGGCCCATTGCCTTTCGCGACAACGACCGCCCGGGCATCATGACGGCCGGTGCGGTACGTACCTATGTGAACCGCTATGGTGTGGCGCCCGGTCAGTCGGTGACAATATTCTGCAACAATGATAGCGCCTACGACACTGCACGCGATCTGACGGACGCTGGCGTGTCGGTCAGTGCGATTGTCGACAGCCGCGCAGACGGACCCGATTTTGCCGATGCCGAGGTGATCCGAGGCGCGGTGGTGATGGGCACGCAGGGTCGCAAGGCATTGCGCAGCGCGACCATCAAGACAAGCGCGGGGCCAAGGCAGATCGCGACTGACAGCCTTGCCATGTCGGGCGGTTGGAACCCCACAGTGCATCTGACATGCCATCTGAACGGACGCCCGACCTGGAACGCAGAAAAGCAATGCTTTGTCCCCACCGCCGGCGCAGTGCCGGGCCTTGTCGCGGCAGGGGCCTGCAACGGCGAGATGACAACGCTGGGCGCACTCCGCGAAGGGCTGGCTGCCGCGCATGTATGTCTTGATGCGCTGGGGCTGATTCCTGCACCTGTTTCATTGCCACAAGCGGATCACGCAGCTTACCGGCAGTCCCCGCTTTGGACGGTGCCCGGCAAGGGGCGGGCGTGGCTGGATTTCCAGAACGATGTGACGGTCAAGGATGTACAACAGGCCGCGCGCGAGAATTTCGTCTCGGTCGAACACATGAAACGCTACACCACGCAAGGTATGGCACCCGATCAGGGCAAGAATAGCAATGTCGCAGCACTTGCCGTGTTGGCAGATGCAACCGGGCGCGGCATCCCTGAAACCGGAACGACTACGTTCCGCCCACCTTTCGTGCCGGTGTCGATTGCTGCCATGGGCGCTGGCGGGCGTGGCAAGGGCCTATTGCCGCAACGCTTTACTACTTCGCACGATGTCAGTGTTGCCGCCGATGCACCGATGGACGAATCCGGTCTTTGGTACCGCCCGGCCTATTTCCCGATTGCTGGCGAAACAACGTGGCGGCAGTCCTGCGACCGCGAAGTGACGATGGTGCGAGAGGTGGTCGGGGTCTGCGATGTTTCAACCCTGGGCAAGATCGACGTGCAGGGGAAGGATGCAGGCCCGTTTCTTGATTTGGTCTATAGCAACATGATGTCAACGGTGAAGGCTGGGCGCGTGCGCTACGGGCTGATGCTGCGCGAAGATGGTCATGTCATGGATGATGGGACGGTCGCCCGCCTTGCTGATGATCATTTTGTGATCACCACAACGACTGCCGCAGCCGGGCAGGTTATGCGGCATCTGGAATTTGTCCTTCAGTGCCTACATCCGCAAATGGATGTCAGCCTGATTTCAACCACCGAACAATGGGCGCAGTTTTCAGTGGCAGGGCCCAAGTCACGTACGCTTTTGGCAGAGCTCTTGGGATTAGACCTTTCGAATGAGGTGTTCCCCTTTATGTCGTGCCGCGATCTTGAGGTTGGTGGCGTCACCGGTCGGCTCTTCAGGATCTCGTTTTCAGGAGAGTTGGCTTACGAAATTGCGGTTCCGGCTCGCTATGGCGAAAGCCTGTTTACAAGACTTCTGGAGGCGGCACGCACCTACGGCGGTGGCCCTTATGGGATGGAAGCTCTCAACGTTTTGAGGATCGAAAAGGGGTTCATCACCCATTCTGAAATCGACGGGCGGGTGACCGCAGCCGATTGCGGCATGGCCGGGCTGATCAGCAAGAAAAAGGATTGCATCGGCAAACGGATGAGTGCGCGGCCCGGCCTGTCTGGCGCCCACCGTATGCAGATGGTCGGTTTGCGTTCGGTAGAGGCGACACAAACGATCAACGCCGGCAGCCATATCTTTGCGCCGTCCGCAGAGATCACCCCTGCCAATGACATTGGCTATGTGACGTCGAATTGTTTTTCACCCGCGTTGGCGGCCCATATCGCACTGGGTTTCGTTGTGAATGGGACTGAGCGTCTGGGTGAAACAGTTCTGTGCCATGACCCGATCAGAGGGGTTTCTACCCGATGCACAATTGCCCATCCGGTGCAATTTGACCCGACAGGAGACCGCGGCCGTGTTTAGACTGGATGCGACCACCGCGTGTGGTGATACATTTCCGACCAAGATCGGTGACTGTCAGTTATCGCTGTCAGAACCGCGCTACATCACGTCGCTTGCGCCGCGCGCAGGTCAGAAACAGGCGCTGTCACGGATGCTTGACGATGACTATGGGATTGGGCTGCCGGATTGGGGTAAATTGCACGCCAGGGATAGCAATTTCATATGTCCCTTCGGCCATGCGCATTATTTCTTGTTTGGTGAACGCTCTGCGATGCATCTTGATGGTGTGGCGCATGTCACTGACCAATCCAGTGCATGGGCAACCATTGCAATGGACAGCCCTCAAATCGTTGACATCCTTGCCCGTTTGGCTCCGGTTGATTTGAATACTGCGGTATTCCCCGCCAATACCGTCGCCCAGACCGAGGCTGCGCGGATCCATACCCTTCTGTTCAGGATCAGCACGACAGAATTCAGGGTCATGGCGCCCCGATCAATGGCCAAGGCATTGGCGGCCGCGGTGATCCGCGCCGCCCATGACGTGTCAAAACGTCCCGACTGATCTTATGCGGCAAACAAAAAGTGCGGCCCCGGTGGGAGGATCCGGGCCGCACTCTATGCCCTTGCAACGATCATCAGGCGCGCATGCGCATGCCTTCTGGATCAAAGGGCGGGGTTGATTGCAGGCGGGCCTTTCGGTCCTTGCCGATAATTCTGATCGTATATTCGGCTTTCGGATCGATATGCTCTGGCTTGAGAAACCCAAGCGCGAGGCTTGCGTTCACGCTGTAGCCGTAACCACCGGAACTGGTGTAACCAACGATTGTGTCGCCAAGGAAGACGGGCTCTCCGCCTAGCGCGTCGGAATCGCCGTCCTCTACAGCGAACTGCACATAGCATTCGCGCGGTCCGGCGTCTTTGGCGGCAATAGCGGCCTCGCGCCCGATAAAGCCTTCTTTGCTATAGCGGACAAACCGCGCCAGTGCAGTTTCATGGGAGAAATAGTCCGACGTCAGCTCCAGGCTCCAAGCGGCAAAGCCCTTTTCCAACCGCAGTGACATCAACGCGTGACCGCCAACCAATGTCAGACCGTGATTCTTTCCAGCCTTCCTGATCAGCTCGTACACGCTGCGCTGATACTCCATCGGCATGTAAATTTCATAACCGCATTCCCCCGTGTATGAGACACGTGCGACATAGGCATCCGGGCAAAAACCCAGCTCCATCTGGCGTCCTGACAGGAACGGGAAATCTGCACTGTCGAAACTGGTCCCAGGCGCAAGCGCTGCCATGATCGCCTTGCTGTTTGGACCTGCCACGCTTAGTCCTGCATAGCGGTTGGTGATGTTTTCGTAGGTCGCACCTGTTTCAGGCATATGTTGCAGGAACCAGCGCTCGTGGATCTTTTCCATCGAACCCGACCCCAGCACGAGACAACAGTCGGCACTGACCCGCGTGACGGTGAAATCCCCGATGACCCGGCCATTGTGGCTAAGCATCGGGCACAGGGCTGATTTACCAATCTTCTCGGGCACTTTGTTGGCCATCAGCCGGTCAAGATAGGCCACTGCACCCGGCCCCGAAAAGCGGTGCTTGCCATAGATTGTCAGCTCGATCAGGCCAGCGGTTTCACGGACGGCGCGTGCTTCACGGGCGACGGCGGTGGACCACGGCGCGCGCTCGTATGAAAATTCAGGATGGCGTTCGGCATCATTGGTTGCATACCACTGCACGTCCTCCCAACCACCTGATACGCCAAACACGGCACCTGCCTCTTTCAATTGGTCATAAATCGCCGAGGTTTTTGCAGGGCGGGCCGGTGGGTGGGTCTGATGTGGATAGGATCGGTGGGCGCGTTTCTCGTACTTATATTTTGTCAGGTCCTTGGCATAATTCTTGCCTGCATAGTCGCCAAGGCGCGCAACATCCCAAAAGCTGACGTCCATGCTGGGCTCGCCATCGATGATCCACTCTGACAGCATCTTGCCGATCCCGGCACCTTGGTTGAAACCGGTCATGACGCCATTCGCGCAGTAATACCCGGGCTTGCCGGGGTAGGGGCCGATCATGGGTTCTAGATCGGGCGAAAAGATCATCGGCCCGTTGATCACACTTTTGATGCCCACTTCACCAAGGCTTGGGATCAAATCGACAGCTTCCAGAAAGTTGTCTTCCATCCGCTCAACCGCGTCAGGTAGCAACTCATGCCCAAAATCCATCGGTGTGCCATCTTCTGACCAATGGACACAAAGGCTCTCGTAGGCCCCAATCAGCATGCCGTTGCCTTCGGGACGGGTGTAAAGGTTCGCTTCACCATAAGCGATCAGCGCGTGCTGACCCTCTGCTGCGACGACACCGGGCATTTCTTCGGTCACAAGGTAATGATGTTCGACCGGCATGATCGGCAGTTTGATCCCTGCAAGGGCGGCAACCTCGCGCGCCCATAGACCGGCCGCATTGACGACAGCATCGGCGACAATCGTGCCTTCTTCGGTCACAACATCCCATTTCCCATCCTCGCGCTGGTTGGTTGCCAGGACCGGCGTATGTCGATGAATGGTGGCACCGTATTTGCGCGCCGCCTTGGCAAAGGCATTGGTGACGCTGGCCGGATCGCAGTAACCGGCCCAGGTCTGGTGCAGGAACCCGACGGAACCATCGGTGTTCAGCGTCGGTGCAAATTCTTTGGCGCGTTCTGCGGACACAAACTCTGACGGGATGTCGTATCGCATGGCGGAATCGCGTGCCATCGCCAGCATCTTCATGTCTTCGTCATCTTTGGCGATGCTGATTTCGCCAACGTAGTGCAACCCGCAATCCTGACCGCTTTCACGTTCCAGTTCGGGGTACAGATCCATCGCATATTTTTGTAGGACTGAGGCATTGCCAGGCGATGTCAACGTGAACAGGTTACCTGCCGCATGCCAGGACGAACCCGCTGTGAGTTCCTGGCGTTCCAGCAGCATTACATCTGTGAAACCCCGTTTGGCCAGATGGTAAAGGATGCTACACCCGACGACACCGCCACCAATGACGACAACTTTTGCCTGAGTTTTCACTATTGGTCTCCTTTGGACTGTCTTGGTGCGGGGCTTGCCACAGCAAGTGTCAGGGTTGTTTGTTTGCACGACCGTTTAGATGCGATCGCCGTGAAACGGGCAATGAACAATTGGAACAGTCAGATTGTCCGAAATTGTGAATTGATACCGCGTATCGTGAACCTCAAAACTCGGTGATTTTTGCCGACATTTGCAAACAATAAATTTTGGCAACTTATGATGTTTGTCTATGGCAAAGTCTTACCGCGTCGCGCTTGAACTCCTCGCTGTATTTCCTCGTCCCCATGTCGGCCTCCTCGCCTCAAAGTTAGGGGGCAAAGCGTCTACAAATCTAGGGGCACGGGAGTGGAAAAGCTTTGGGGATTATGCCGCCCTAAGTAGCCCTAGTGAAACCCTTCTATCCAAGACGGCAGCCCTGACAACCGCAACACGGTGCGCGCCTCTTGGGGACCATCTCATGCGTTGCTTCTTTCCCATGCGCACATTGGCGATCTCATTTACGAGGCCTTCTGCCCTTGACGTTGAGACTGCTTTACCTTGCTGACGTCTTTGCCCGTAGTTCGTGATAGCTGACAGGTTGTGGCTCAAGTACGTTCTCAGATCCATAGCGCGTGAGGCAACCGACGCAAGCCGGTTCCGGATCGTTGCATGGTTCTGGGTGGCGCAAGGTGTGAGCTCGTTCAACAGACGCGCGGCTTCCCGAAAACTATGCCGGGCACCCAGCTCGGCTTGAAGCCTCCTAAATTCGGGTGTGGCATTGTCTTTCAAAATCCGCGTGAGCGGAGAATACGCTGCCTTGAACGCAGGAAAGCCCGGAAAGCTGCACATACACATCCGGTCCCGAGGCGCTTCGACAGTCACACGACCGAAATGAGTATCGACACGTCGCTTACGACGATCATGCACAGGCAAATACGAATGGCAGTGACGGCATACCCGCGCGACTTCGCTGATTTCTTCCGCTTGATCCTGGAGAACAGCACGCTGGACTTCTTTCAAGATCGATTTGCCCTCAGCGAGGCTGATACCAAGGCCGTCTTACGACGGATCGATAGAACACCGCTCAATGACGCCAATCTCATGGGACCGGCCTTCGCCCCACCCAAACTCCGTTTCAATCCTGATCCGAACTTTCACACCAAATCCTCCTGCAACAAAGCCAACAGGATAGACCGAGATCAATTTAGGTCCCCAAGATTTTTCCACTCCCATTCAAAAGCCGCTGTTTGCCCGAGATACGCAAGAATGGCTCAGCTCGCATGATCTGAATTACATAACGCCCTTTTCGATGGATGCTGCGCATCCGCCAGACAAGACCGTGGATCCAACTCTCAAAACCTTTCAACCCCGAGGAGCGAAATAATGTCCAACTCTGACATCCTCTTTGCGCGCAACCGCGTCTTCGCGGAGACCTTTCCAGCTAGTGACCTGCCGATAGTTCCCAAACTTCGAACCGTCATTTTGACCTGCGTAGATGCGAGGGTTGATCCCGCGCACGTCCTTGGGCTCGATCTGGGGGATGCCGTCGTCATCAGAAATAACGGCGGTAGAGTCACCGAGGCCTTGATTCAGGAAATCGCCACGCTGGCCTTCATGGTCAAAAAGATGGATGGCGATAAACCCGGACCCTTTGAGGTGGTCATCATGCATCACACACAATGCGGCGCTGAACGTTTTGCAGACCCTGAATTTCAAATGGCCATCAAAGAAAGGATAGGCATTGACGTGTCAGGCTCCGCAATATCAAACCACGAACAGAGCATCCGAGATGACGTCGCAAAGCTGCGAGATGCCGGTAACGTGCCCGGGTACGCGGTTGTTTCGGGGGCGATCTATGATGTGGTGACCGGAGCGCTTACTGAAGTCGTCGCGCCGAGTGAACTGGGTCAGACACGTCCTGCCTGACGATCCCGTCGATGCGACCCGATGCACCATGTACTTGGAGTTGAGTTATGTCTGAGTGGAATTTAGCCGATGAATACCAGACCTCTGCCGGGAAAGTAGCGGCCGGAAAATGTGGCCAGGGTCCCGATTTGGTGTTGGCGCACGGATGGCCCTGGTCATCATACTCTTGGCATCGCCTGATCCCAACACTCGCCCTCAGATACACGGTGCACTGGTATGACATGCCCGGCTATGGGAAATCTGAGAAGCACAGCGACCAGCGGACGTCTCTGGACGTCCAGGGGGCCGTGTTTGTTGAGATGCTGTCGCATTGGGGTTTAAATCGCCCAACGGTGATAGCGCATGACTTCGGTGGTGCCACTACGTTGCGGGCTCATTTGCTACATGGGTCTGACTTTGAACGGTATGTACTTATGAACGTCGTCGCCATGCGCCCTTGGGGGTCAGGTTTTTTCGATCATGTTGGAAAGCACGTTGAAGCGTTTCAAGGTCTTCCGCATCACATCCATCAAGCCATAGTTGAAGCTTATATTCGCGGGGCCGTTGCAAGCGATGTGTCCCAAGCAGACCTCGAGCAGCTGGTTGCACCGTGGCTGACAGAGGAAGGCAGCCGTAGCTTCTACCGGCAGTTTGCCCAGGCGGATGAAAAATACACGGCAGAGATAGAACCCTTGTTCGGTCAAATCCGATGTCCAACGAAAGTGATCTGGGGGACAAAAGATCCATGGATTCCAATCGAACGAGGAGAAGCACTGCACGATCTGATCGGTCAAAACCGGTTTGAGGCGATGAAGGACGTGGGCCATCTTCCCCAGCTGGAAGTCCCGGACAGAGTTCTGAAGGCAATCTCAGATCTTCTTTAAAACCGAAACAGGTTCTACAGTGATCTTAGGCACCCTGCCCTCTTTACGCTCATAATTTAAAGCTTTTGCGCCTTACCCTGAAGACATACTCAATCCTCTATTATATCCGATAAGTATCCCTTATCAAGTTTGATTGATTTCCTGCGAAATTGAGGGCAGAATGCACCCATGAGCACCCCTGCGCCTTATCTCCCCGCCGCCGCCCCTGCCCTCTCGGACACGGATCAAGAGGCGCTCACCGACCTCTATGTGCGCGGCACACCGGAAAACACATTGCGCGCCTATGAACGGGATTTGATTTATGTCACCGCCTGGAAATCCGCGCGGTTCACAGCGACGCTGGACTGGCCGGAATCCGAGGCCACCGCCCTCGCCTTCATTCTCGATCACGCGCGCGATCTGAATGACGCACCAGAAACGGATGTGGCGCGCGAAACCGCAGAAGCGCTAATTGCTCAGGGGCTGCGCAGGTCCCTCGCCTGCCCTGCCCCATCAACGCTGGATCGGCGCATCGCCTCCTGGCTGGCGTTTCATCGGATGAAGAACCTGAACAGCCCCTTCGGTGCGCCGCAGGTGAAGCAGGCCCGCGCCAAGGCGCGCCGCGCCGCAGCCCGACCCCCTGCCCCAAAGTCACAACATCCGATCACCCGGGATGTGCTGGAACAACTGCTCGCCACCTGCCGGGGTTCGCGGCGGGATTGCCGCGACCGGGCACTGCTGATGCTGGGCTGGGCCTCTGGCGGTCGGCGGCGGTCGGAAATCACCGGGCTGATGCGCGAGGATGTCTCTCTCAAGGAATTCGACAAGACCGGCGTGGTCTGGCTCTCACTGCTGGAGACCAAGACCACCCGGAAAGGTGAAACCCCACGGCTGGTGCTGAAGGGTCGCGCCGCGCAAGCATTGGTGCATTGGATCGAGGTTGGACAGATCACGAACGGGCCGCTGTTCCGCCCCGTCTCCAAGGCAGACAATGTGTTGAAGCGTCGTCTCAGCCCGGATTCGATCTATCAGATAGTCAAACACAGGCTGGTTCTGGCGGGATTGCCTGAAGACTTCGCCTCGCCGCATGGGCTGCGATCCGGTTTTCTGACCCAGGCCGCGCTAGATGGTGCCCCAATCCAGGCCGCCATGCGCCTCTCCCTGCACCGCTCGATGGCCCAGGCGCAAAAATATTACGACGATGTGGACATCGCAGATAACCCGGCGACTGATCTATTGGGGTGAGCACATACTGCCTAATTAAAGAATTCCCAGCTTGAGGGAAACTCCGGCTGCTGTGCCTATGTCTTGTTTCCTGTCGCATCCGTTAACGTGGCCAGCGCGGAAACATGTCGCGGCAGGTCGCAGCGGGAATGCAGGATATCAACAATGATCACCGCGTCCGGCTGATCCAGGTAGACTAGGAAGTGCTCGCCCGCCCGTACATATCTGAGGTCAGCTGCCTCCTCTACCAATATTGAACAGCTGCGGCTGGCCGCCCTGCCCTCCGTGATGGCCTGACAGCGCGTTATCAGTTCTTGTTCATAAAGATCGGCTTGATGCCGTCCAAACTTGTCGATGGTCCATCGGGCAATTTCCACCAGGCTGGATTCAGCACGGCGTGTCAGTCGAAAGGGTCTGGTCACGCTTTGGTTCGAGCCTTTGCAAAGGCTCGACGGATCGCATCCGTACCGCTGCCTTCTGCCAGATCTCCAACCTGAGCCTGGGCTACGCCCTCTTGCAGGCCTTGTCTGAGAGACACCAGTCC
Source organism: uncultured Ruegeria sp. (assembly GCF_947497005.1). Lineage (GTDB taxonomy): Bacteria > Pseudomonadota > Alphaproteobacteria > Rhodobacterales > Rhodobacteraceae > Ruegeria. The sequence continues at coordinate 19,663 of NZ_CANMFF010000035.1, forward strand.
CGCCTCTTCCCGCTCCAGAAGACGAAGACCGGCGCGCAACGCTTCACTGGCGTTCTGATAGCGACCGGATGCAACCAGATTCTGCACCAGTTGATCCTGCGATTCTGTAAGTACGACATTGCGGGTTACCATGGCATGAACCTCCTGATTGGCAATATATGCCAACGAAGATACTTGTTCAACGGTTTAGGATTCCACACCCGGCAATTTAATCAAGCTGTTCTTATTGCCGGCCTGACAGAGCAAATAAGTGCTCACCACCGTGGCAGGGTCAACCATCGCCCCTACGCTTTCGCAAATTCCAAACACAGGGCCGACCTCCTTGCCCCGAACACCGCCCATCCGATTACCCGTGATATTCTCGAACAGCAGATGGTCACCATTCAAGGTTCGTGCCGGGACAGCCGTGACCGGATCATCCTGTTACTGGGCTGACCTCGGGTAGATGGCAGCGTTCGGTGATCGGCGGGATCTTTTTGGGAGATGTGTCGCTGAAGGAATTCAACGAGAATGACATAATTTAGTTGTCGCTGCTGGTAGTCGAGACCACCCAAAAAGACAAGACTCCACGGTTGGTGCGCAAAGGCCGCGCAGCGAAGCCGCTGGTGCATTGGATCAAGGTGGGTCAGATCGAGGACAACCCCCTGTTTCACTCGGTCTCGAAATCTGGCTGGATGCGGAAACGCCGCCTCAACCTGGACGCCATCGCCCAGATCGTCAAACACCGACTGAAGGTGACAGGACTACGAAGGATTATGCCTCATCGCATTGGCTGCGTTCGGGCTTCCTGACCCAAGCCGTGCAGGACGGCGCACCGCTCAAGACCGGTTTGCACCTATCGCACTGGCTCAGAAATGCTATGACGGCGTCGATATCGCCCAGAACCCGGCTGCGGATTTGTTGGGGTGTGATTCAACCAATCAGCTCAACTAACCCCCTACCCTTCCCTGATACCCTTCTTACAACGCACCTCGCTCATTCATGACACAGCCTTCGGCAGGACATGCTCCACTCAAAGCGGAGCATTTAGAGAAGTTTCACGCGCATGCCTGCTTGATCTGCGGAAGATCCACCTCTGATTTGAGAGCCCACAATTCTCTTCTACCGGGTTTACAACTGTAAACCACCCTGCTCTGATACAAAGCGCATGTAGTCTGCCGGTCAGCGCAGCCCACAATATAGGCGAAAATTCTTGACTTAGGGTAGTGAATCACGGCTGTTTGTCTCAAGTGGCGCGAAAATGACCACATTCTTTAATTTGAGGCAACTACATGATTCCCGTGACACCACTTACGGCAGATCGACCATCGGCACTCGCCACGGAAATTTCCGAGAGATTGAACTCGGCTATCCGAGAGCATCTTCTTGCTGCCTTTGCACCTGACAACACAAAATCACTACGCACATTCGCAGCACCAGAAGCGGCCGAACTTTTGGGCGTCTCGGGTCAATTCATGCGCAAGGTCCACTCAGAAGGTACAATTCCTGAACCAAAAGACGTGCGAAGCGGTCGACGTTACTATACTGCGCAAGAGCTTTGGGAAGCACGTGAAACGCTTGAGAAGACCTCGCGCAAACAAGGACGCTACATCCCTCGCCGGACGGAAGGAGAGAAACTTCAAGTCTGGCAGTTGATGAACTTCAAAGGCGGTAGCAGCAAAAGCACTACAACAATTCATCTGGCTCATTTTTTTGCGCTTCGCGGATACCGTGTGCTGGCCGTTGACCTAGACCCCCAAGGCTCGCTTACATCCATGTGCGGCATCAGCCCTGAAATCGAGTTCGATGGGCTAACGATATACGATGCCATTCGCTATGAAGACCCGGTTAATATGGCAGATGTCGTGCTTCCGACATATTTCCCCGGATTGTCTGTGGCACCGTCACGGCTTGTTCTTTCTGAATTTGAGACGGAATCCGCCGTCCACTCTAACCCTGACCATCCGTTTTTTACGAGAATACGGAATGCTCTGGCCCAAGTGGAAGACGATTTTGACCTTGTTCTTATTGATAGTCCACCACAACTCGGGTTCCTAACCATCGCGGGGATGGCTGCCGCCAGTTCTTTGCTCGTGCCCTTAACACCTTCTATGTTGGACGTGTCTTCGACAGCTCAATTTCTCGAACTTGCTGGTGCTTATATGGCTGTCATTGAAGACGCCGGCGCCACTCTCGAATACGACAGCTTCAAGTTCCTTATAACACGTGACGAGCCAACAGACGTTCCATCTCAACAGCTGGCTTCGTTCATGCGAGCACTGTTTCAGGACCGCGTTATGTCAGCAACGGCTCTGAAGAGCACTGCGATCAGTGACGCAACAATGCTCAAGCAGTCGATCTACGAGGTTGTGCGTTCGGAAATGACACGCGCAACCTATGACCGGGCAAAGAACTCAATGGATGCGATCGGCTCTGAGGTAGAGCAAATGATCCACCAAGCATGGGGACGTAGCTAATGGCTAGAAAATCTCTTCAAGAAATGTCGGGTATAGCGAGCACGATTGCACGTTCCGGATCTAAGACCGCAGACAGACCGGTAAGAGCCAACGCCCCTGCTCTCGGTGCGCTTCAAGGATCCCTTGCCGCAATTAGGGAAATTGACCCATCTCTCATAGACGATTGGGGACCGATTGATCGGCTTGGTGAGTTTACAGCTGTAAACCCTGATGAAGATGACGATAGCTTTGAGAGTTTGAAATCGAGCATCCAAGACGGCGGTCAACAAGTGCCCATCCTCGTTCGGAAGTCGAAAACCGAAGGTCGTTACGAGGCGATTTATGGGAGGAGAAGGCTCAAAGCATGTCGTGAGCTCAAAATCAAAGTTCGCGCCAATGTTCAAGATATCGACGATGCGTCGGCGCTCCTTGCCAAAGGCCTTGAAAACGCAGCCAGGCGCAACCTGTCCTTCTACGAAAAAGCTCGCTTTGCGGAAGCAATTCAGACCGCTGGGCATGATACAGCCACGGTGAAACGAGTTCTGAACCTGTCAGCATCAGGATTGTCCCACCTTACTAAGGTCACGCAAAACGTTCCTTTTGAGGTCGGAGAAATGATCGGCGCCGCTCCAAAGTCAGGCCGCCCGAAGTGGACTGCACTTGCTGAGCACTTCTTGGCGGGCAAGCTGACAATTGAAGACGCAACGGACTTGCTTCAAGCCGTCGAGCCATCGGTTTCCTCAGATGACCGGCTGGAAACCCTACTTAAAGCGGCCGCAAAACGTGGTGCCCGACAAAAGGACGGCGTTGGTGAAACCAGCCCCATTGATGGCGTGACTATCAAGTCCGGCAGCGGGTCTCTTACATTGTCAGTTAGAAAGACAGGTTCGAACGCGGATTTTGCTGAGTGGTTGGACAAAAATCTGACGAAAATCATCAAGAGATCACACGCCGAGTTTACAGCTGTAAACAACAAGCAAAATAACTGAGGACGAGCAGAAAGGAGGAAGGCAAGCAAAGAAAAACCCCCGAAACCGGAGCTTCGAGGGCTGCTGCGCTAAGCGCAATTCTTAGATTAGACACCTAGAATCTAGCAGTCCCCGAATCGCCATACAAGAAAAAACGCTCCTGAGCGAACGGGTATTTTTTGTCTGCTGACATAAACTCATGAAAACAGTGACAGCAATGGCTCCGTCAGGAGCAACCTTGTCGAGCGCGACAGGGCAGGGGACTTATACGCCCAAGAAATGGATTCTTCTTCGAGCCGTTGAAGAGGCGAGAGAGCCGCTTGGGCTGAAGTCCACTTCTCTCAACGTCCTAAGAGCAATGATTTCCTTTTTGCAAGGAGATCAGATTTCAGTCGATCAGGATGATGAGCATATCTGCTTCGCATCCAACGACGCGATTGCCAAACGAGCCCATGTCAGCGTTCCAACTGTTGAACGTCATATCTCGACTCTGGCCAAGCTTGGGATTGTCCGACGCGTAATGAGCTCAAATGGTAAACGTTGGGCACGCCGAGACCGACAGGGCAGGGTGGTCACAGCGACCGGTCTTTCCCTGATGCCATTGTCTGAACGGCATGCTGAGTTCCTCCAGGAAGCCCAGAAGCATGCTGACCGCGTTCTCGAATTCACGTTACTCCGCGACAAGGTATCGGCCGCTCTGGCTCGTCTGAAAGAGCTTGTAGCAGACGGTGGCTCTATCACAGATTTGATGACCTCCGTGCGCAATGCGCTGCGCCGTAAGCCGGATGCGCGTGTCCTCCGGAAACTTCTGGCTGAAATCTCTGTGGAAATCTCAGAGATAACACCGGCTCATACCGAAAAAATGAGGGCCTATGACCATGAAAATGAGGGGCACAAAGAGGACTCTTTGAATCCGATAGTTAAGAAAGAAAAACATTCTCAGGTTCAAGTTTCTCCAGATCAAATGGAGCGCAGCTTTCCACGTTTGTGCTCGGAACTTCGCTTTGCCCGGGATCAGTCACATTGTGACCGGCTTATGGACGATATCGCCGAGTACTTACGATTTGGTCAGACCTGGTATGCTATGAAATCGACACATGGCCCAGCTCTCCGTTTCATGGTGCTCGGATATATTTTCCAACGAGCTGAGAATATTAAATCTCACCAAGCTTATTTGATCTCACTGATCTCGAAAATCGATCGGGGAGATATGCAACCAACCGCATTGTTGACGCATAGTTCAAAAATCCGCGGAAGTGCAGGCCATACCCATGATATCTCCTCACGCTCATGAGTTCAGAACAATAGGTGCAGTACATGCCATCGGTCTATTGTAAATAGAATGCCAATGTATTACATTGTACTACAATACGGAAACAGGTGATTGCGATGAATACCAGCCCATATTCAATCCGTCTCGATGAAGACCTGAGAAAGACCCTGGAACGGGAAGCTGCGATCGAAGATCGACCGCCTGCACAACTCGCCGTACGGGCAATTAGAACGATGTTAGAATCCAAAGCCGCTAAACGTGCAGCCATTGATGCGGCTGTTGAAAAAGCAGACCAAGGCAAGTTCATCACGGCAGACGAAATGAATGCCTGGATAGACAGCTGGGATACCGAGAATGAACTTTCGGCTCCGGTAGCAAGCGGGCAATCCAACAGCCAATGAAGATTATATTTCTCGAAGATACGGCCCGGGACATTCAATGGTTCCGTTACTACTACACGTCAGTTTTTCCCGAAGGCAGCGAAAAGGCACGAACTCAGCTCAAAGCCATTCAGCTTACTCTTGCAGCCAACCCTTATGCAGGTCACCCGAGTGACACACGCCGAGACATACGGGAGCTTTCAGTGCCGCGAACCCCATTCACGCTGATCTATCGTGTAATGCCCACCCAGATAGAAATCCTGCGTCTCTGGGATACCCGGCAGGGCGCGGATTACTGAAACTAGGCGTTTAAATTGGTGGCATCAGGAGGGCAGGGTAGGGGGCAATCAACCGAACCTATTTTGTTGTTCGACCTCTAGCTTCCGCACAGAGGGCGGAGAGCCGACCTCCTCTGCACCTGCGAAGAACTCACCGCCATCTTGCAAAAACAGACATTGAACCCGGACCCGCTTCATGCGTGATCTCCCCGTAACATCAGAAAAGTCAATCTATTGGCTACTGTTACTCGCTCCTTAGTTGACCTGCCCCCCGAGGCTCCCTCATTCATAACGAGAGTCTGCGGGTCTGGTCTTCATATTCGTCGTCGTTGGTTT
>NZ_CANMFF010000036.1 GCF_947497005.1 uncultured Ruegeria sp.
CGCTTGATGGGCGCGAATGAGATCGGCGTTTTGAACGCTCTCAAAGCACTTCGTTCGGAGCTGTTCGATCCGCAGGTCGAGAAACATCATGGTCGCATCGTCAAACTAATGGGTGACGGAACGCTCGTGGAGTTTGCTTCGGTCGTTGATGCAGTGAACTGCGCGACTGAAATCCAAGCGAAACTGGCGAAGAGAAACGACAACCTGTCTCCTGAAGAGCAGCTTGAATTGAGGATCGGCATAAATCTTGGCGACGTGATGATCGATGGCGATGACCTTTATGGTGAAGGTGTCAATGTCGCGACACGGATTGAGGAGTTGGCGGAGCCTGGTAGCGTTTGCGTGTCTGAAGTTGTTGCAACTCAGGCAGCCGGCAAAGCTAACGTTGGTTTCGAATACTTGGGCGAAACCCGCCTGAAGAACATTTCTGAGCCGGTGCGAATTTATCATGTAAATCCTCAGAGCCGAGCAATCAGCCGCCGCAGCTGGGTTAGGAGCCGTGGCGTTCAGGCGGCAATAGGCGGAGCGCTTCTGATCACTGCGGCATTTGTGGTTTGGCAAGGCATGCATCGCTGGGGTGCCAATGAAGCCGTTCCTTTTGACGAGGCTACGGCTCTGACCCGGCCTACAGGTCCTACAATAGCGGTTTTGGCGTTCGAGAACCTAAGTGGAAGCCCGTCGAAAGATTACTTGTCCGATGGCATCAGCGAGGATGTGATTATCGAACTCGGACGCTATCGCGACCTCAACGTCTTATCGCGGCACACCACTTTCTCCTACCGCGGGCAACATCAGGATGTGCGCGGTATCGGTGAAGCCTTGGGTGCCGATTTGGTGCTTGAAGGTACGGTACGACAAGCGGGTGATCGTCTGCGAGTTACGGCACGCCTGATCGACACCCAGAGCAGAGCGCAGGTCTGGTCCGAGGCGTTCGATGAGAACCTTACGACCGCCAATCTCTTTGATGTGCAATCTCAGATCACCGAGCGCGTTGCAGTTGCGATTGGTGACACGCGCGGCGCCATCAGGCGAACAGACGAAAGGCGGGCACGGGCAAAACCGCCGGAACGATTGTCGTCGTATGAATGCACCATGTTTTATGACGATCTGTACGATAGACCGGATGTGCAGAAGCGGGTCCATGGTTGCATTGAAAGGGTAATCAAGGAAGAGCCGGATTATTGGCGCGCCTGGGCGCAGCTGGCCGAGGCATTGCGTGTAGATCTAAGCTTTTTTGGGGATCGCTATGCTGGCACATATGAGGAAAAACTCAACCGAGCTTTGGCTGCCGCCAACGAAGCCAAGGCACTCAACCCAAACTCGGCCCGTGTCCGACTTATCTTGGGTATTCTTCTGCTCATGAATGGGGATCGCGACGGCTTTTTCGCCGAGGCGGAGGACGCGCTCGCTATTGGAGGCGACCGCAGCGTGGAGGCGGAGTTCGGCTACTGGCTGGTCTGGACCGGGCGTTTCGATCTGGGCGCGGCGCTTGTACGGCGGGCTATCGACCTCGACCCAGGGTCGACCATCAAGGATTGGCATCAAGCGCTCTCGGAGTACCACTTTCACAAGGGTGAATACGAACTTGCGCTTGCCGAAGCGCGCAAGGGCGTGCTGCTGGATTATTGGTGGTCGATGATCCCCGAAGTCACGGTTCTCGCCAGGCTTGGACGCGCTGAAGAACTTGAGCGCGCCCGAAACCGGCTTGAAGCCACGCGCCCCGGCGTGAAAATCGCCGACATTGTTTGGGTGTATCGCCGTTACCAGCGTCCGGACGCTCTTATAGCGCCCTACGTTGATGCCTTCCGGAAGGCAGGATTGCCGGAGGGCACTTATCGAGCATTGGATTTGAACGACCGAGGCTAAATCGTTGTCGGTCCTGGAAGCAGATTGCGCGCTCTAAATTGACTATATTTTGGTCTGATAAAATGGACCTACAACGGTGTTATTCCGGTGGCCGCTTGGTCCCGCAACTTGGAAACTGAAAGGCCAGTTGTAAATGACCGCTTCGGGCTGCGACAAGCCAATCGAACGGATTGCAGACAATGGTGACTCTGGGCTCATTTCAGAAGTGCACTTTTGCAGATGCTCGTGCTGAACGTCCAAACGATGCTGTGGACGAGGTGGCCCTGTTGAATCTACTGTCTTTGCAGTATCGACGGAGTGGGGCGGGTTATGGCGACATTTGTATTGGTCCACGGAGCGTGGCAAGGGGGATGGTGCTGGGCTCGCGTAGCCGCGCTTCTGCGCAGGGAGGGCCACGACGTTTTTACCCCTACGCTGACAGGGTTGGGTGAACGTGCTCACCTCGTGAGTGACGAAACCGATCTGGCCATGCATATCGAGGATGTCCTGGGGGTGATCACGTGCGAAGAACTCTCCGACATTGTTTTGTGCGGTCATAGCTATGGCGGCATGGTTGTCACCGGAGTCGCGGATAGAGCGCCCGACCACATTCGCTCACTTGTGTACCTCGATGCGCTCGTGCCGGACGATGGGCAGGCCGCCTTGGACGTTTTGCCTACGGATATCGCGGCAGGGCTTCGTGATAGTGCCGTCGATGGCAAAGTCGCGCCGGGCCCAGCGGAGGCTTTTTCGGTGAATGGAGCAGACTGTGCGTGGGTTGACCGCCGAAATGTCGCGCAACCCCTCAAGACATTTGAGCAACCAATTCAACTGGTGAGCGGCGGAGCCAAGGTGTTAAAGCGGACCTACATCTATGCAACCGGCTGGGTCCCAGGGCTTGGCCAACCGTTTTTCGAGCAATATCAACATCAGTCGGGGTGGACGGCGATTTCGGTGCCATTCGGGCACTACGTGATGATCGATAGGCCTGACGACTTGGCCCGAATGCTAATGTCCGCAATATAGACTTAGCTGCCGGCTCCTGCATGAGCGCGCGGACAGTGAAATCGCACGCATAGGAATAGTTATTGCTTCCTTCCCGATTGTCCTACTTCAACCACCGCTTCGGGGAAGATGTTGCACATCAATACGTCAACCAGGAGGTCTCGCACTATTAAATTTTTAGCGGCTTGTTGATTTGAGCTAAGTGGATTCCACATACCGTCATACAGCTCAGTCGAGATTGACTGGCTACAACAGCTGTGCGGATTTTAGTGCCTCCATAACGTATTGCCGAACCGCAGCGACCTGCGGAGCGGCCAAGCGTTCAGGGCGGCAAAGTAAATTCAGGGGAACTGGTTCGGTAGACCATTCAGGAAGAAGGCGCACGAGGTTGCCAACGCGTTCATCCTGTTGCGCCAGCAATGTGGGCAGCATGGCAACTGCATGCCCCGTTAAAACTGCTGTAAATGCGAGCTCCATCGTATTGACTCGCAAGCCGACGGGCGGCGCAACGGCCTCACTTTGACCTGCTTCGTTCTTGAATAGCCATTTGCCTGATTCTTGTGTGCGCAAAACGCATGACACCGAGAGTAAATCAGCAGGCTGGTTGACGGTTTTCATCCGCTCCAATAGCAGCGGGCTGGCGTAAGGTGCCCGCTGCGCAGGCGGTAAGGCTGCCGGGATGAACCGTCCTTTATCGGCGGGGCCGGTCCTGAATGCCAGATCGATGTCTTCTGCCGCAAAATCCGACCTGGAATCGTCGGCATGAAGCTCCAGTTCGACATTTGGATAGCGGGATTGAAGCCCGGCCAGAAGCGGGACAAATACGGTGCCAAGCAGGCTGTTGGGCCCCGAGACCGACACTCGACCAGCAATCTTCCCGCTTCTGGCAAAGCCAAGCTCTGCCTCTGCCTCACGCGCTGCGTCAACAGGCCCCGTGCAGATCTCGAATATTCTGCGCCCGGCTGAGGTCGGTGTCACCGCCCGACCTGACCGGTCCAGCAATACCAGCCCCAATTCAGCTTCGAACAGAGCAAGCTTCTGGCTGATCGCCGATTTCGTGGTGTTCAGCTCCGCAGCTGCTGCACTCATCGAGCCCGCGCGTACAGTAGCCACTAAGGCCTTGGCGCAAGAATAGAATCTATCGTTCATAATTACGAACGATAGTTAACAAAAGGATCATTTTCCAGAACGAATGAAATCTCTAAATTCTATCGCAGCGAATAGGTCTGGAGACGAGTAATGCAGACAGAGATGGTCTACCACCCCGCCGCGACCCGTGAGTTCAAGGATTTCGGTTTCATGCAGGCGCATTTGTCGTTCAAGCCGCATCTGGAAGAGGCGCGGCGCAGGTTCGGCCCGCTGATCACAATCGATGACGGCACGCTGTCCCCCGGCGCCAAGGGATTTGGCCTGCATCCGCACCAGGATGTCGAGGTCGTTACCTTCATGGTGAGCGGAGAAGTATCGCATATCGATCCGGTGGTGCCTGCCCACAACGGCACCGTAAAGGCGAAGGGCCTTCAGGTTATCTCCGCCGGCACCGGTATCCTCCACAACGAAGTGAACAACTCGCGGACAATGCCGATGCGAGCTCTGCAAATCTGGTTCGAGCCGCAATCCGAAGGGTTGGCGCCGGCTTATTCCAGCAAAGAGCTGGAAACCGCGGACCACACCAATCGGTTCCAGCTGGTGCTGTCGCCCGACGGTGCCGAAGGCTCCCTTGTTGTACAGCAGGAAGTGCGTCTCAGTTACGGCAAATTCGACCGCTTCGGCGCGCTGAGTTTCAGCCCGTCCGGCCCTGATCGTAGCCTCTACATCTTTATGATCGAAGGCGAGGCAATTGTTGCTGGTCTTGCCCTTGGCAAAGGAGATGGGCTGGGACTGCTCCGTGCCGGGGACCTGGCGATTGAGGCTTCAATTGGAGCCGAACTCCTGATCTTCGAATTGCCCTCATCCCATATTTCTTAACCAGAAAAGGACATCAACATGACCTCCACGAAAGTGACCCCCGACAACGCAGCCATCGTTCTGATCGACCACCAGGTCGGCACAATGAATTGGGCAAAATCCGTTGACCGCGATCTGATCGAAGCCAACACCCGCGCCCTCGCGCGGACGGCGACCGAGCTTGGCATGCCGCTGGTGCTGACCTCCAGCATGGAAGACAACATGCAGGGGCCGCTGATGCCCACGCTGGAAGAGATCGCGCCGGATGCATTCGCCGCGCGGATAAAGCGTCCCGGCGTAGTGAACTGCTGGGATGACAGCGCCTTTGCAGATGCCTGCCGCAACACCGGGCGCAAGAATTTCATCATGGCAGGCATCACCACCGACGTGTGCCTTGCCCCGCCCGCAATTAGCGCCGCCGACGAAGGCTTTGCTGTGACCGCTGTGGTCGATGCCTCCGGTTCCCCAACTGCGCTGACGGATGAGATGGCGTTCCGGAAGATGGAGCGCGGCGGTGTCGAGCTCACCACAACCAGCGCGCTGCTGGCAGAGCTTGCGGTCAATTGGGCTGGCGAGACTGGCCAGAAAATCATGCAGATCCTCGGCGAGGAAATCCTGAGCCGCGGATAGACTCTCAGATCGATTACAAACGATACGGGAGCGGCCGCCCTATCACAGGGCGGTCGTCTGGTATTTTCGAAGTTTTCCGCCTGGCACATCATGTATGAAAGGGATCTAAACCCATGAAACGAATGGCAGTTATGGGCGTTTGACCACCGCTCAGAAAGAAGCAGCAATTGACCTTTTCGTTGCGCTCTAGGAAACTGCAAAGTCTAATTGCGAATGTCCGCTTCGGGCTGCGACAAGCAGAGCGCAGAAAAAGACAACTCTGAGCCCAGTTCGCGGATGCTGCATTATTATGGAACGACTACAGCGCATTACGAAGCTGACATTGACGTAAGCATCTTACGCAGGCATCGTTCTCTCCGTGGTTGCAACTGGTCTTGAGCGGTTTAGTTGCTTTTCTAGGATCTGATTAGTCTACCAAAGCGGTGCCATGCTTGTGGGCGCTCAAATAACTAACGAGATTACATGGTTGGGCTCGACACATGCAACTGAATTCACGTCTTCTCGAGTGTTTCCACGCTACGATGACAGTAGGCACAGTAACAGGTGCTGCCGAACTGCTTAACAGTTCCCAACCTGCGGTAAGCAGATCGTTGAAGCAACTGGAAGATGCAATCAGGATGACGCTGTTTGTTCGAACCGGCAACCGGGTTACGCCCACTCGTGAGGCGCAGTTGCTGTATGAAGAAGTCGACCGATCGTTTCGCGGCCTTAAACGCATCAGCCGGGCGGCTGATGAAATTCGAAACCTGCAACAGGGGAAAATCCACATTGCCTGCGCACCTGCTTTTTCTCAGGGCTTTCTGGTCGATACAGTCAAAGCATTTCGTAAAAGCAGGCCTGGGGTGCAAACCGTGGTCACGACCCGCATGACGCCGACAATTGCGGAACTGGCTACGTCACAGCAATGCGACCTAGGGCTGGCGGCTTACGCAATTGAACCAGAGGGTACTGAATTCGAAACCTTCACCGATTCCCCGGAAATCTGCATTCTGCCTGTTGGGCACCAGCTGTGCAAAAATAGCGTCATTTCTCCCGAGGATCTGCATGGTGTGGATTTTGTCTCACTCGGGCAGATTGATCCTTATTCGCAACGCCTTCAACGGTTGTTAGAAGAAGAAAACGTAACAACCTTAAACGTGATGGAAGTTCAAAATTCTCTGATGGCAGGTGAGGCGGTCGCGGAAGGTCTGGGCGTCACGATCATTAACCCGTTCTCCGCGCTCAGTTTCCGGCATCGTGCAATTGTGTTTCGACGCTTTTCCGTGAAACTCCCTTTTGCCACCACGTTACTGCGCTCCAAGTTTCGACCGGTAAGCGCGCTGATCGGCGAATTTGAAAAATGCCTGGCTGAGACCCGTAACCGCTATCTCGATGTGCTTGAAGATCTTTTGAACAAGTAGCCACTCGCCAGAGCACGGAGCCAAATCTAAAGCAACAAAACTCATGAATTGGGGGAAGCTATGGCCACCCCAACCAACTTGGAATTCGAAGTAGCTTATTTCTAGCATATCAAAATTGAATGCTAGATATCATTATTTTTATTTTTCACATGCTCACCGGCATGACATGACTCCCCTACACAACTTGTAACGCGCCCGGCATCAAAGCTTCGACGGGCCTAGGGGAGAAGACCGCGATGTACGATTTCTACGCTGACACGAAGACCAAACCGACGCCCGAGATGCGCCGGACCGTGTTGGATTGTGTCGTAGGGGACGAACAAAAGGATGAAGATCCCACAACGACCGAGCTTTGCGCTCGGGTTGCAAAGCTTCTAGGGAAAGAGGCAGCTGTCTTTCTACCATCAGGTACGATGTGCAACGAGATTGCGATCAAAGTGCACACTAACCCGGGTGATGAAATCATCTGTGAGCAATCCTGCCACATCATCAATTTCGAAACCGGCGGACCCGCAGCAATTAGCAGCGTGATGATTAAGGCATTGCATGGTCGCAATGGCATGTTCACACCCGATCAGCTGCTGGGCGCCATTCGTCCGGATTCTCGATACATGCCACAAAGCACCCTGCTTTGTGTTGAGCAAACGGCGAACATGGGCGGCGGTGCTATCTGGCCGCTTGAACAGTTGCAGGCCGTTTCCGCTGTTGCGAAAGACGCAGGATTGGCCACGCATATGGACGGTGCACGGCTGATGAACGCCGTTGTCAAATCGGGCATTCCTGCTGCCACCTATGCCGAAGGCTTCGACACCGTCTGGATCGATTTCACCAAGGGGCTTGCCGCACCGGTGGGGGCCGTGCTGGCCGGATCACACGAGTTTATCGCAAAAGCGTGGCGCCTGAAGCAGCAGATCGGCGGTGCGATGCGCCAGTCCGGTATTGTTGCGTCTATGTGCCTCTATGCGCTGGATCATCATGTGGACCGCCTGGCCGACGATCATACGCTTGCGTCGAACCTGGGAGATCAGATTTCGCAGCTCGCCCTGGTCAAGGAAGTCCTGCCGGTCGAGACTAACATCGTCATTTTTGACCTGAAGGATGCGGCACCTACTGCCGCGGAAATAGTCGCGCGGCTTCGCGCCGACGGAATTCTGGCGGGTGCGTTTGGGACACGCCGCATTCGCATTGTCACCCATATCGACGTCAACGCCACCGCAGGTGAAGCGCTGATGGAGTTATTGAAAAAATATCTTGGCACAGACGCAAGGGAGGTCGCGTGATATGGACAACGGCTCTGCACAAAAAGGTGATGTACTGGTCAAGGTGGAAGGCCTGTCGAAGATCTTCAAAACCACTGACGGGCGCATAATCAACGCGCTGACAAATGTGAACACAACCGTGGATCGTGGCGAGGTTGTTGCCATCATCGGGCCCAGTGGCTCGGGCAAAAGCACACTGCTGCGGACCTTCAATGGGCTCGAGACGATCTCGAAGGGTCACATCTATATCGATGGGATCGACCTTGCGGACAAGAAAACCGACATGAATGCGTTGCGCGCTGATGTTGGCATGGTCTTTCAGCACTTCAATCTGTTCCAACACAAGACATCTCTTGAAAACATTACGCTGCCGCAAACCCTGGTGCGCAATTGCACGAGTGCCCAAGCGGATCAGATCGCAATGGATCTTTTACGTCAGTTGGGGCTCGATCATCTGGCCAACAACTATCCGTCGCAGCTCTCTGGTGGTCAGCAGCAACGGATCGCGATCGCGCGAGCTCTGGCGATGCAGCCCAAACTAATGCTTTTTGACGAGGCGACGTCTGCGCTCGACCCGGAAATGGTTGGTGAGGTGCTTGATCTCATGAAGGGTCTTGCGACCGACGGCATGACGATGTGCATCGTGACGCACGAAATGAACTTTGCCCGGGAGGTTTGTGACCGGGTGATCTTCATGGATGCCGGTGAACTGGTGGAAACCGGTCAACCTGCGGAATTTTTCCAGAATCCGTCCACGGACCGCGCCAAGCAGTTCCTGGACAAAGTTCTCTAATCATCATCAACCAAAGGGAGAAGCCTCTGATGAATTTCTTGAAAACCCTCGCTGTCGGGGCGGTAGCATTTGCAGCTGCCCACACAGTAACACCGGCCCCTGCCAGTGCCGATACGGTGCAGGACATCGTGAACAGCGGCACACTGAACGTCGCTGTGCAAACTCAAGGCCCGCCGTTCAGCTTTGTCGACAAACATGGGGAGCGCACTGGTTTTGCCGTTGAAGTTGTCAAACTGATCGCACAGGACATGGGCGTTGAAATCGAATTCCACGATTACGAGTGGAAGGGTCTGATCCCATCGCTGCTGGCGGAAAAGGTTGATTTCATCGCCGCCGACATGACCCCCACACCCCAGCGCGCGTTGCAGTTGGTCTTCACCGAACCCTTCTACTATAGCGACGTGGTCGCCTATGTTGCTGGCGGGTCAGATGCGGCCAAATGGGAAGACCTGAACGTCGAAGGCGTCAACATCGGCGTTCCGCAAGCCAGCTCGCACGTCAAGTTCGTCCGCGACAACATGCCCAATGCCACAGTTGTTGAACTCTCTGGCGGCAGCCCTGCCGTGGCGCAGGCTCTTTCGGTTGGACGTGTAGATGCAGGTGTCACGTCGCGCGAAATCGCGACGCAGTTTACAACCGAATTTGAGGGCGTGCGGCTTCTGGATGGAACCATCGTGCAATCGCCGCTCAGCTTTCCTGTCCGTCCCACCGATACACATCTTGAGGCGTGGCTGAACAACTGGTTCCGCATCAAGAAAGCAGACCGGACAATCGAGCGTATGCTGGAGTATTGGGTGCATACCAAAGCCTGGGAAGCAGATCACAAATAATAAATCTAGGCCGTGAGGGACTATACCTCTCACGGCCAGCCTAACAAGGGAGGTGTACCATGAGATTGATAGAATTTTATAACTACAGGGTTGTTCTACAATACCTGCCCGAATTCGCCTGGGGGCTGTGGGCGACGCTCTGGATTTCTTTTGTCTGTCTTGTCGGTTCGCTTATCCTTGGCACTCTTGTCACCGTCGCGCGTCGATCTCAAAAGCGTTGGATATCAACCCCAGTGGCGGCCTATGTCGAAGCAGTACGCAGCACGCCATTGCTGGTTCAGCTTTACATTGTCTACTACGGGCTTTCGCAAATCCCGGTTCTGAACGTTCCGGTTCCGGCGCTTGCCTGCGGTATCTTTGCACTGACAATCCACACTGCCGCTTACATGAGCGAAATCATTCGCGGCGGCATCGAAGCTGTAGATCGTGGCCAATTCGAAGGCGCTAAAGCAGTCGGAATGAGTGAGCGGCAGACGATGATCCACATCATCTATCCGCAGGCCTTCGCGAAAATCATCCCGTCGCTTCTTGGACAGGCGGCGGTGCTTGTGAAAGACAGCTCCATCCTCAGCTTTATCGCTGTCTTTGAATTGCTTGGTGCCGGGTTGATCATACTCTCCGACCGCGTCATGCCGACCGAGGCGTTCATGACCGCGGCCTTTGGGTATCTGCTGATCTATCTGCTGATGCTGGTGGCGTCGAATAAGATTCAAAAGAAGCTGTCGGGCAATGCCTGGAACAGCAGGTAGGAGGTCACAATGCTTGAACTCACGCTACAAACCATGCCCTTTTTGCTTGAGGGTTTTCTCAACACGATCCTGATTTCGCTTGTCGCGATCTCATTGGGCAGTTTCGTCGGCCTTGTGCTTGGACTTGGCCGCACGGTCGGGCCAAGGCTTGTTTACAACATCATCGGACTTTACGTGCACCTGGTGCGGGCGACACCATTCCTGGTGCAGATCTACATCGTCTACTACGTGCTGCCGACGACGAAACTGCCGATTTTTGACTTCTCGAACTTCACGGCAGCCGTGATTGCACTGACAATCTATACATCATCCTACACGGCCGAGATTGTGCGCGGCTCATTGGAAGCCGTACCAAAAGGGCAATGGGAAGCGGCCGCAGCGGTTGGCATGAACATGCGCCAGCGTCTTCTGAACGTAATCCTTCCCCAGGCTTGGAAACTCACCTTGCCGCCCCTTGCCGGGGTTTATGTTCTGGTCATCAAGGGCACGTCGATCCTGACCGTTATCGGCGTGGTGGAACTTATGCGTCAAGGCGAAGACGCCATTCACCGGCATCCGGCGCACATCATGTGGATCCTCTTTCTCGTCGCGAGCCTCTATTTTATCTACTGTTTCCCGATCTTGCGCGGCATCAAACAGATGGAAAAGCGGATTGCGGCCAAAGGTGCACGAAGCGTTGCCGGAGACGCTCAGTGGTAAGGCAAAACGTCACATGACTTTGATAGAGCAGCATCCTAGGTGCTGCTCTACCACAAAGAACCCTCCCTGTGAGGCAATAATATGGGCGGCCTGTCGAGCAGGCAAACCTATCAACTACGGGATCTAGAGCCATGACAAAGACAGTAGATAAAACCCTGTTTATCGGCGGCGGCAACATGGGGCGTGCTATCCTAAGGGGGTACAAAACTGATGGCGGCGACATGTCGAAAATCTCGATTATCGACCCCTTCATGGATGCGCAAGACGCCTCTGAACTCGGGATCGGAGCGCTCCACAGGGCGTATGACGACATTCCCAGCGACCTGAAATTCGCAACAATTGTTCTTGCCACCAAGCCACAGGTTTTCGAGGACGCCAGCCGCCCGGTGGCCAATGTCCTGAGTGAAGATGCACTTGTTATTTCCATCATGGCCGGCGTGACCAGCGCCAGAATCATTCAGAATATTGGCAGACAAGTGCCTGTCGTGCGTTGCATGCCTAACATGGCCGCAGCGGTTCAGAAATCCGTCAACGTGGCCTTTGCGACGGATGCGTCCCGCAAAGACCAGTTTGAAGCGCTATTTGCTGGGTCTGGCCCAGTCAGTTGGGTCGAAGACGAAGATCATATACACGCAACAACAGCCGTTTCGGGAAGTGGCCCGGCCTATTTCTTCGCCTTTGTCGAGGCCATGGGGAAAGCCGGAGAACATGCAGGATTGGATCCCCAGTTTGCTTTGGACCTTGCTACCGACACGCTGATTGGAGCCGCCGAACTTCTGAAACAGGATCGCATGCCATCTAAGTTGCGAGAAAGCGTGACCTCAAAGGGTGGGACAACTGCAGCGGCGTTAGAGCAATTTGCCCTGAACAACAACCTGAATGCGATTGTGTTGGAGGCCGTCAAGGCAGCACAAAGCAGATCGAAAGCGCTTTGAAGTAGTAGGCTTTGATTTTTCAACTTGTCAGCCTGATGCTTTTTGCGGTGGTGCACAATGCAAGATATTCTGACTATCCTTGACCGGCTCTGCGCTTTTGATACGACCAGTCACAAATCCAATCTGGAGTGCGTAGATTATTGTCGTCATCTGCTGGTGTCCGCAGGGTTCGATGTCACCATTCTGCCCAATGCTGACGGCACAAAGGCGAACCTGCATGCTGTCGCAGGTCCAAGGGACGGTCCTGCTCTGGTCTTCGCAGGGCATACGGATGTTGTCCCTGTTGACGGTCAGAATTGGTCAACGGATCCGTTCAAACTGACGCAAAGGGATGGCAACCTCTTTGCTCGCGGCACAACGGATATGAAGGGGTTTGTCGCGGTCGCCCTTTCCACCGTGACAAATCTGGATCTGCACGCGCTTGGGCTCTCGCTGCATCATGTTCTGACCTATGACGAAGAAACCGGATGTTTCGGCGCGCGGGATATCTCCGATTATCTGCGATCGGCGGTCCCCGCAGGAAGTTTCTGCATGGTTGGGGAACCCACAGATCTGCGGCCCATCGTGGCGCACAAGGGCATTATCGGCCTGCGGGCAACGGTGACCGGTTCTGAAGGGCATGCAGCCACCATCGCGACCAAAACCAACGCCATTCACTTTGCATCCGATCTGGTGCAGTACCTGTTGCAACAGGCTCAGGTCTATGCAGCCAAACCCAACAAAAATGACTACGTCACACCCTTTTCAACGATCCAGATCGGCCTGATGAACGGAGGTCAGGCGCGTAACATGATCGCGAAACAGTGCGATTTGGAGTTTGAATTCCGGCACCTGCCGGATGATCTAAGCGTCGAATTTTTGGAGGACTTAGAGGCGTTCCTGTCGTCAGACCTGAGGCCGAGATTGATCAGGAATGATGAACTCTCATCGGTTCACATCAAAACGATGTCGCATGTTCCCGCATTTAGAGCCAGTAAGAACAGCCCTTTCCTCAGCGCTTTGAAAGCAAATCTGGGGTCGGTCGACATAGGGTTCTGGGATGGTGTAACCGAGGCTGGGTACTATCTGGATGCTGGCCTGGATACCATCGTGTGTGGACCCGGAACCATTTCTCAGGCGCACCAGCCGAACGAGTGCGTTTCAGTGAGTGCCCTGAACGAGTGTAAAGATCTCCTGCGCCGTTTGACGTCCCAATTAGCTGCTGCTTCATAGGATAGACCGGACATTGCGAAGGCAACAACGAGCTCACAGTTTGTCCGCGTCTGTTGAGTTCCGACATGGTGCAGCGAAGGTCGATGTTTCCCGAACCAGCCTTTCGTGCCAATCACGGCGAAGGTGTCAGGAGAGCCCTTTTTGCCGAATGCTGCAGGCTGCACGAGCGACGACAAGCACGGATAGCCGACCTTGGACTTATGGAAGGCTTTCCTGCCCCGGCACGATCATTGCGTTAAGGCCAAGGTCGATATTAAGACGCTTCGAAACAGGCAGAGGCTCAATGGTAAGCGTGATGGGCTACTCCCTCAGGCGCTTCGGGCGCGTTCGCGTTCGATCATGCCAAACAGATCGCGCGGATCATCGGGGTCAGCAATCATGTCGAGATGCTGCCACTTGTCAGTCTTCGCGATCTTGTCGCGTAGCCAGCGTAGAGCTGAAAAATCCTCGATGGCGAAGCCGACGCCGTCAAACAGGGTGATCTGACGCTCATCCGTGCGCCCTTGGCTGGCACCCGTCATGACCTGCCACAGTTCCCTGACCGGATGGTCGTCTTCCAGCTGTTGGATTTCGCCTTCGATACGGGTTTGTGGCGGGTATTCAACGAATATGTCCGACCGCAGCAGGATGTCTTTGTGCAGCTCAGTCTTGCCAGGGCAGTCGCCGCCGATAGCGTTGATATGCGCACCTGCGCCGACCATATTGTCGGTCAGGATAGTTGCATATTGCTTGTCGGCGGTACAGGTGGTGATCACATCCGCGCCCATCACCGCTTCTTCCGGGGTCGTGCATGCGGTGATGCTCATGCCTGCAGCTTGCAGGTTTGCGATGCATTTCTCTGTTGCAGCAGGATCTGTGTCGTAAAGGCGCAGATTCTCTATCCCGCAAATGGATTTCAATGCCAGCGCCTGAAATTCGGACTGCGCACCATTGCCGACCATTGCCAGTGTCCTGGAGTCCTTGCGGGCAAGGTATTTGGTCGCCACGGCAGAAGTAGCGGCGGTGCGCATTGCGGTCAGGATTGTCATTTCGGTCAGCAAGACCGGATAGCCGGTATCGACAGAGGCCAGCAGCCCGAAGGCGGTGACGGTCTGCAGCCCGTCTTTCATGTTCTTGGGGTGGCCGTTCACGTATTTGAAGCCGTAGTCAATGCCGTCGGATGTTGGCATCAGCTCGATCACGCCCTCATCGGAATGGGACGCAACGCGCGGGGTTTTGTCAAACGAGGGCCAACGGCGGAAATCCTCTTCGATATAAGCTGCGATTTCGACCATGCAGGTCTCGACGCCGATCTCGAGGATCAGACGCATCATGTTCTCGACGCTCACAAAGGGGACGAGAGACAGGTTGGCGTTGGGATTACTCATAATCAGTAAACTTCCTCGTATGCCAAGCAGCGAGCGCTGGTGTCTTTGTCTTTCAGATAGGCGATTTCTCCCCGTTTATGGGCCACGTAGACAGAGGCGAATTCAGCCGGGAACCAACCGCAAACGGTGTCATTGCCTTCAAACCGTTGCAGGGCATCTTCAAGCGTTTCAGGCAGGCGCACGTAGCCGCGCTGCTCAAGCTCATCCGTGGACAAAACGGACAGGTCTTCTTCGGTGACCTTTGGCGCGGGCAATGCGTCTTCGATGCCCTGAGCCCCCGCATGGATGATCGCAGCGAGTGCCAGATGGGGCGAGGCGGCAGCATCTGCGGCGCGGTATTCGAAATTATACTGGCGGGCGATGCTGGAAGGGTCGGTCGCGGTCACCGGGCAGATCCGCACAGAGGCTTCGCGGTCACGAAAGCCCAGATTGTTGTAGGCTGCCGACCAGCGGTGCGGAGTCAGGCGAAGGTAAGACACATCCGACGGCGCTGTCAGGGCGATGATGCTGTCGAGATATTTCAACACGCCCGCGATGAAGGATGCGGTGATCTTTGACATGCCCGCGACGCCGTTTTCATCATAGGTGGCCGGCGCACCGCTTTCATCCAGAAAGCTGACGTGAATATGCACGCCATTGCCGACGCCATCTGGGTCGCGGATCGGCGTGAATGTCACCTGTTCATTCAGGCGTTTCGCCGTCATCCGTGTGACCTCGCGCAGGATCACGGCCTGATCGGCAGATCGGTGGTCAGAAGCCGGGTCGTTTGTGACTTCGTATTGATTGGCACCATATTCTTTCATGAAAGTGTCGGATGCCAATCCGCTTGCATCAAGTGCTGCCATCAGCGTCTCGCCAAACACGCGACGCTCGGAAAACCCACTGTGGCCGTAGGCCTCGCCGGGCTGGTTGCTGCCGGTTTTGAACTGAAACTCGTGTTCAAATGCCGAGACGAGGCTGACTCCACCTGCGGCCTTCATCCGCTCCAACGCGGCCTTCAAAAGCGAGCGCGTGCAGAAATCCCAAGGCTTGCCATCAAGGTCGGTAATGTCACCCAACATAAAGCGCTCAACCGGTCCACCATCTTCGAAATCCAATTCGACACCGGTTTCTGTGTCGGGAATCAACAGCAAATCACCCAACGCCCCAAAGGGACTGTCGGCAATCGCATCAAAGCAGGTGATCATGACATTCGTCGGGGTCCAGCCCACGCCCTTTTTCGCTCGCTTCTCCAAATCAGAAACCGGGAAGGCCTTGCCGCGTACTTTGCCAGCAACATCCGAGGTCGCCGCAAAGATCAGGGGGTTCTTAATCATCTTCATTATCTCCAAAATCCAGCCGCACGGAATCCCATTCTTCGATGCGTTTTTTTGTTTGATCCCAGTTTTTGTCAGCGATGCGGGTCAACAGAGCCTCTAACAATGCCAAGGCACCGGTATAGCTGTCCCAAAGGGTGCTGCTATCAATTGGGGCTGCCAAAACTTCGCTTGCGTGGGCGGAAATTGGCGACAGCCACTCATCTGTCATCAAGACAACCTGTACATTGCGCGCTTGAGTAGCCTTTTGTGCAAGCGCGCAAAGATTGTTTTGGTAGCGGCGAAAATCGACGATGAACAAGACGTCACGTGACCGCATCCGCAGCAGATACTCTGGCCAGACTTCTGGGTCTGAGGGCAAGTGAAATACCTTTGTGCGTATTTGACGTAGGTGTCGCGACAGGTGCTGCGCCAAAGGGTCGCTCATGCGGCCACCAATAACATAGATACTGCGTTTCTCGTCAGCCAGCATGTCTGCGATGCGTTCGAACTGGGCCTCGGACACGGCTTTGGTTGCGTCCTTCACCACCGCACAGGCCCGTTCCAGAAAGCTCTGTAAAAATGCGCCGTGGATCGGCGCGCTGGAAGCTTGCAGTTCAACAGGAGAACGCTGCCCCTGTTTCAGCTCACCAATCAGGTGTCGTTGAAAATCCTGAAAACCGCTGAACCCCAGCTTTGTGACAAAGCGTGAAATGCTGGGCGGGGAGGTGTTTGTCGCCTTGGCGAGCTCTTGGATCGGTTCAAGTCCGGCGAAAGGATAGTCGAGCAGTAGCGCCGTCGAGAGCTTGCGCTCGGTCGATGTCAGGTCATCCGACAATTCTTCTATACGTTCGCGAACTTGCATCTTTTCTCCTCTTTGGCTTGATAAAACCATTATGAAAATAAAACGTCAACCAAATATAAAAAGTTGACTATGAAAAAAAATAATCATTATGCTGTCCGAAACCGTACCTTGGGATTCGATATGATCACCTCGCCACGCAAACACATAATTGCCTCCATCGCTACGATCATCGCCGCCGTCATTTTGGCGACCCTCATTGCTTCGGCTTTTGGTGCAGCAAGTGAGCGGGTGCTGACCGTTTTCTTCATTTCTCTGATCGCTGTTGTGGGGATGGGGGTTTATAGCGGCAATTCCGGCATCCTCAGCTTTGGGCACCTGTCTTTCATGGCAATCGGTGCCTATGCGGCCTCTTTATTGACCCTGCCTGCACAACTTAAAATCGCGACCTTGCCCAAACTGCCGGAGTGGTTGGCGACGACGGAAATGGGTCTTTTACCGGCCACAGTGATTGCGGTGCTCCTGACCAGCGTGGTGGCCCTGCTGATTGGTCTGGCGATTGGCAAGCTGGAAGGCTCTGCGGCCGTCATCGCAACGCTTGGCCTTTTGATCATCGTGCACGGTGTCGCCATTGGCTGGCGGGACGTAACGCGCGGATCGCAAACGTTTTTCGGGATTCCAGCTGTAACCTCGCTTTGGGTGGCTGCGGTCGGTGTCATCCTGGCCTTGATCGTTGGGCGGCTCTACCGCGACTCCATTTCCGGACTGCGACTGCGCGCCGGGCGTGAAAACGCCATCGCAGCCAGCGCAGTGGGGGTTCGCATTCGGCGTGAACGGTTGATTTCGTTCGTGATCAGTGCCGCACTCATGGCTTTGTCCGGCGCTCTCATCGCGCATTTCCTTGGCGCCATCAGCCCTAAGAAATTCTACTTTACCGATACCTTCCTGCTTCTCGCCATGTTGATTGTGGGCGGCATGACCACCGTGACCGGCGCCGTTGCAGGGGCCGTGGCCATAACCCTCGTCACCGAGATTCTGCGTCGCTTTGAAGGCGGCTTCTCGGTCGCGGGGCTGGAGATGCCAGCCGTCTTTGGTACCACGCAAATTGGCATCGGTTTGATCATCCTGTTCGCCATGTTCCGCAAACCGGACGGTCTGGCGGGTCTAAAGGAATGGGAGGAGCGGCTGTTCCCTGTTCGCCCTGTCGCTGGCACGCATGTCGAGATCGCACAGAGCGTCAATTCGCAGCCCCTGACGGCCAAGGGTATGACCATGCAATTTGGCGGTCTGATCGCTGTGAATGACGTGGATATTACATTGAATCCAGGCGAAATCATTGGGCTGATCGGGCCGAATGGGTCCGGCAAGACGACATTGATGAATATGCTGTCCGGCGTCTTGGAGCCGACAAAGGGCGAATTCTTACTGGGCGGTGAGAAACTGTCCGCGCTGGTCTCTCACGAGATCGCGGATCGCGGCATTGCGCGGACCTTTCAGAACATCCGCCTTTTCGAAAATCTGAGCGTTTTTCAAAATGTGCTTGTTGCGGCTCTGTCAACGCGGGGCGGAAAGTATGCCGAAGCCCGCACGGCGGCCGCGCTAGCGCGGATGGGTGTTGCTGCACATGCGGATGCAGATGCCGGGACATTGTCTTACGGCGATCAGCGGCGGGTCGAGATCGCCCGCGCACTTGCCTGTGAGCCGTCACTGCTGTTTCTTGATGAACCCGCTGCGGGAATGAACCGCGAAGAGACAGACAACCTGATGGAAACCCTGCGAGGTCTGACCAGTGATCTGGGGCTGGGAATCTTGTTGGTCGATCATGACCTGAAGCTGATCAACCAGCTTTGCGACCGCATCGTGGTTCTGAATGAAGGCCACCTGATCGCCGAGGGCTCACCCGAGGAAATTCAAAACAACCCAGCCGTTATCGAGGCCTATCTCGGCCCCAATCGGCAAGACTAACGACAACCAACCGGAGGAAAACCAATGAAAAAGACACTACTTGCATCAACCATGGTGGCAGCGGCGGCACTCGCCGCACCTGCCATTGCCGAGACTTTGAAAATCGGCCTTGCAACTGCGCAGACAGGCGGACTTGCGGGCTACGATGGCCCCGTGATCGAAGGCCTGCACATTGCGGTCGACGAGATCAACGCCGCAGGCGGCATCAATGGCAACATCATGATCGAACTGATCGAGAAAGATGTGCGCTCGGACCCGGCTCAAACGGCCATCGCGGTTCAGGAACTGGCGGACGAAGGTGTTTCCGTGATCGTTCTGCCCTGTGACGCCGACCCGTCGCTGGCTGCCATCGGCACTGTGTCCTCGGCGCAAATCCCGGCGATTTCAACTTGTGCATCCTCACCTACGCTGCCCATGATCGGTGGCGATTTCATGTTCGCCAACTTCCCGGGCGACAACGTGCAAGCCACCGTCAGTGCAGAATGGGCATGGGGCGAAGGCCACAAGTCGGCCTATATTATCTACTCGCCTGACAGCCAGTACACCACCATGCCGCTCTATTTTGCCGACGTGTTCACGGCGCTTGGCGGCGAGATGCTGGGCGAGGACACCCATTCCATCGGCCAGCAGGATTTCTCGGCGATTGCCACGCGTATTGCAGCACTTGACCCGCAGCCCGATGTGATCATGACCTCGTCCTACGAGCCTGACTTCCCGTCAATGTTGAAAGCATTGCGCGCAGCAGGTGTGACGGCACAGATGATCGGATCGGACGGCATTGACAGCCCGACGACGTTCTCGCTGGGTGATGTTGGCGAAGGTGTTGTGTTCACGACGGCTGGCCATGCCACAGAAGGCAGCCCCCTGGCCGAGTTCAACGCCAAGTATGAAGCCGCGACCGGCAACCCATCTGAGACAGTGTTCAACGCAGTTGGCTATGACCTCGTGATTGTTGTCGCCGAAGCGGTGAAAGCTGCCGGTGGATCAACCGATCCGGTGGCGATCCGCAATGCAATGGCAGAGCTTGAGAACGTACGCGGTGCGACCAGCCTGATCACCTACAAAGGCACCAATGGTATGCCCGTGCGTGAAGTCACCCTGATCCGCGTGAATGGCGGTGAACGTGAGTTGGTCGGTCAGCCCAGCCCAACAGCCGAGCTGATCCCAGCTCCGCGTATGCAGTAAGGGTTCGGTTCCATGACATCGCTTCTTTCAGTCCAGTCCCTCGCGGTCAGATACGGCCCGATCGAAGCGGTGCGTGGGATTGACTTTGATATCAAGGAAGGCGAGATCGTCGCCTTCCTTGGCGCCAACGGTGCCGGGAAATCATCGACCCTCAACGCCCTTGTTGGGCTGGTACCTGTCGCCAGTGGTACGGTGACGTTCGAAGGTCAGGCCATCACCGATTGGCCTCCCGAAATGCTGGCCCCAGCTGGCATGACGCTTTCGCCAGAAGGCCGCCGGGTATTTGGCGCGCTCAGCGTTGCGGAAAACCTGGCGATGGGCGCCTATGCCATCAAAAATAAAAACGCCATCGAGGCAGCTTGGGAGCGTGTCTATAGCCTGTTCCCGATCCTTTATGAACGCCGTGACCAATACGCAGGAACATTGTCGGGGGGACAGCAACAGATGCTGGCGGTCGGGCGCGCCTTGATGAGCGGCCCGAAGCTTTTGCTGCTGGATGAACCATCGCTTGGGTTGGCCCCCAAAATTATTGGTCAGGTCTTCGACTTAATATCGCTCTTGCGCGATCAAGGTGTCACCCTGGCCGTTGTCGAACAAAACGTCGCAATGGCACTTGAAGTTGCGGATCGCGGCTATGTCTTTGCCAGCGGCGAAATCGTAGCATCCGGCCCGGCGTCCGAACTGGCGCATTCCGACGCCTTGAAATCAGCTTATCTGGGAGGCGAATGATGGACCTGCTTTTGCAACAAACGGTCAATGCCTTTGCTTTAGGTGGCACCTATGCCCTGCTGGCACTTGGGTTGGCCGTGGTGTTCTCGATCATGGGATTGATCAATTTCGCGCATGGCGAATTGATGACCATTTCCGGATACACGTTGATGTATTGCGGCATTGCAGGCATCTCCTTCCTGTTGGCCGTGCCTGTGGCAATCGCGGTTGCGATGATCGCCGCCGTGCTGATGGAACGCATCGCTTTCCGTCCGGTCCGCAATAGCTCGGCCGCCACGATGCTGGTGACAAGCTTCGCTGTCTCGATGATCCTGCAAGTGCTGTTCCAAAATTTCATCTCGACGCGATCGCAACCTGTGATCCTGCCACAGGTTCTATCTGACTCGATCACCCTTGGCGGCCTGGTCATCGGGTTGAACAAAATTGCGGCCATTGTTGCAACGGTTGTGATGCTTGTCTTCCTCGACATCTTCATGAAACGCCAGAAAACCGGGATCGCGATGCGGGCCGCGGCCGAGGATTTCAATGTCGCGCGCCTGATGGGCATTCGCGCCAATACCGTCATCGCGGGGGCCTTTGCGCTTTCGGGTATGCTGGCGGGCGTTGCTGCCGTTCTGTGGGTCTCGCAACGGTCTTCGGTCGATCCACACATGGGCTTCTTGCCCGTCGTCAAGGCCTTTATTGCAGCGATCCTTGGTGGACTTGGCAGCCTGCGCGGCGCAGTGGCAGGGGGCTTTTTGCTGGGGTTTATTGAAATCTATCTTGCCGCCTTCTTGCCACCGGAAATGCAGGAGTTCCGCGAGCCCATAGGCTTAAGTATTGTAGTCGTCGTTTTACTGTTCCGCCCGAATGGACTGATCCCTGCAGCGTCCCTCAAAAGCGAAAAGGTATGACTGTGGCGCAGGCAAAACCGAATCTACTCTTGGGTCCACAAGATCCGTCGCCAGTTGAGGTGATCAACGCGGCCAGCGATCATCCGCTTTTGCTGATCTGCGAACATGCCGGTAAGATGGTTCCGAAAGCGCTCAACGATCTTGGCATTGCGCAAGAAGATCGTGACAGCCATGTAGGCTGGGACATCGGTGCCGAAGCAGTGACGCGAGTTGTGGCCGACTCCTTAGGCGCGCCAGCCATCATTCAGCCCTACAGCCGCCTGGTGATTGACTGCAACCGTCCACCCGATGCCGCCGATGCCATTCCTGAAGTCAGCCACGGGGTGCAGGTGCCGGGCAATCGCGGTCTGAGCGATATGGACCGTGCGGCCCGCGTTCGCGAAGTCTTTGACCCGTTTCAAGCAACGGTCGCGCGCCTCCTTGGGCGGCAGCCGCGCAGGATTGTTCTGTCGATACACAGTTTCACACCCGTGTTGAGTGGCGCGCCCCGCCCCTGGCACGTTGGTTTCCTTTTCCGGCGGGACGTTCAGACCTCAACACATCTGGCCCGTTTCATCTCTGACGCGCGGCCTGAACTCAACATTGGCATGAACCAACCCTATCGGATTGACGATGCCTCTGACTGGTTTGTCCCACGCCACGGCGAGGCCAGCGGCCTGCCGCATTCCTTGATCGAAATCCGCAATGATTTGATTGGCGATGCGACTGGCCAACAGGCATGGGCCAACATTCTGACCGGTGCCGTCAACCGCTATCTCAAGGAGGTCTGACATGACCCTGACCCGCAACGTGCCTTTAGTGCCCGAACAATCCGCGCTTTTGTTTATTGATGTTCAGAACTTTTCCGCCCACCGCGACGGGGGCGAGTTCACCGGCCTGACCGAGGCGGAGTTTCAGAAGAAACACGGCTGGCTCTTTGAGCAGCTTGAGCACGTCATCCCGCGTATGCAGGCCTTGCAGGCCGCATTCCGCAAAAAGCAGATTGAGGTGCTCTACACCACAATCGAAAGCCTGACGCTGGATGGGCGCGACCGAAGTCTGGATTACAAGATCACAGGCTTCAACGTCGCCAAGGGATCATGGGACGGCAAGGTGATCGCTCAGATCGCGCCGGGCGAGGATGAAATCGTGTTCCCGAAATCCTCCTCATCAGTGTTTGTCTCGACCCATATCGACTATGTGTTGCGCAATCTGGGCGTGAAGCAACTGGTGATTTGTGGGCTTTTGACGGACCAATGCGTCGAAGGTGCCATCCGCGACGCCTGCGATCTTGGTTATCTCGTGACACAGGTGACAGATGCCTGCGCCACCGAGACACAGGCGCGCCAGGACAGTTCCATTTCCACAATCAAGGGCTATTGCCGACAGGTAACCACCCAGGAACTGCTTGACGAATTGCAGAACGCATGACCGGCACATCCTTGATCTCGCGCGACGAGGCAACTGTTTCCGCGCTCCAGAAGCTGCGGTTCTTTCCGCTGGCTGTCACGGGAGGCAAGGGATGCACACTTGTCGAAGACGGCGGCCGGGAGCTTCTGGATCTGTCAGCGTCTTGGGGCGCGGCCAGCCTGGGCCACAGCCATCCAGCCATTCGCAGCGCTGTTGACCGGGCTCTGGCCAGTCAGGCGGGGGCATCCATCCTCTCGGGGACGAATGAGCCGGCGGTGGAACTGGCCGAAATGCTGTTGAACCTGATACCGGGAGCGGAAGGTCGCCGCGTCTGGCTTGGGCACTCGGGCAGTGACGCGAACGAAACCGTTGCGCGGGTCGTTCCTTCCGCCACCGGGCGGTCGCGGATCATGGCGTTCTCGGGGGCCTACCACGGTGGCACGCAGGGGTCGATGTCCGTCTCGGGGCACAGTGCGCAGGACGGTGTGGCAAAGGCGGCCGGCCTCACGCTGGTGCCCTATCCCGATCCCTTCCGCCCATTTGAGGGCGATCCGTCCGGGGACGCTTTGCTGGCCCATATCGAGCTCCTTCTCGCGACTACTTGTCCCGGCGATGAGGTCGCCTGTTTCTTCATGGAGCCGATTCAGGCCGATGGTGGGTTGATCGTGCCTCCACCTAGTTTCCTGGGTCGCTTGTCCCAACTTTGCGCGCGCTACGGAATTCTGACGGTGAGCGATGAGGTCAAGGTCGGCCTTGGGCGCAGTGGCAAGACGCATTGTTTCGAGCATGAGGGCTTTGTGCCGGATATTCTTGTCCTGGGTAAAGGATTGGGCGGTGGCTTGCCCGTGTCAGCCGTCATCGGCCCGTCCGGGATCATGGATCACGCACCGGCGTTCTCGATGCAAACATTGCACGGAAATCCTGTTTGTGCCTCGGCGGCTTTGGCGGTGCTGACGACACTTCAGGCAGAAGGTCTGGCCGCAAAGGCGCAGGAAACCGGCCGCATTCTGATGAATGAAATCACGCGCCTGACGTCAGATTTGCCTGAGGTCGGCGATGTCCGAGGAAGGGGGTTGGCCATCGGTGTCGAACTGGTCAAGAAGGACAGCAATGACCCAGACGCCGATCTGGCGCGAAAAACCGTCTATCGCGCGTGGCAACTGGGTGCGGTCTTCTACTATGTTGGCATGAACTCGAACGTGCTTGAACTGACACCCCCCCTGGTCTTGTCTGAAGACGAAGCAAGAACCGGCGCACGGATATTGGCTCAAGCTATCAGGGATGTCATGTCGGGCCAGATCAGTGATGAAGACGTGGCCGCATTTGCAGGTTGGTGATTGGCATCGGTCGCCGGTTCCAATGAAAGGCGTGGTGTATTCAGGTTACTATTTCCAAGTTGGCAAGACTGAAAAGCCGCTGTTTACCCGGCGGGGTGAGGACTGCCAACACTCAGGAAAGGCGAATGGCAATTAGCAGAGCCAAACCGATCATTCGACCGTCCAACTCGAACGGCAACTTTGTCCGCTTCTTGCCTATTCAAACGTGGTGCAGCGAAAGCCCGGAATGTCCAACGATAAGAGTCCGTCCCAAGCGGAACAGACCCCACATTACTCCAACCCGGTGGTCTCGCTGTTCCCGGCAACACATTCACCAGCGCGAACAATAATCTATAATGTCTTCCGTCGTTAAAGGCTGTGACCATCATCTTCATGGATGTGGTTGGCCTGTTCGCGGGTAGGGTGCGAAGTGTTCGACTTCGTTCAAAAGATAGTCTGTACGCGAAACCATAGTTTTTCCTTTGCGAGTTGATGG
>NZ_CANMFF010000037.1 GCF_947497005.1 uncultured Ruegeria sp.
TTCGCATTCGTTTGCTCCTTCGAAAAGTTGAGCAAACTCTACATCAGAGCGAGGGAAGTTTCGGGGGGCAGGTCAGGATCTGCAAACAAACTGAATGGAGGGATCTATTGAAGAGATTAGAATCAGGAATCCCAGCCAGTAAATGACTGCTGTTGCGAATACGGTTGCTGGAAGGAAGACTGTGTCGCAGCGGTCAAATTGTGTCGCAGTGCAGTCGGAAACCCTATCGCTGTTGCCATCGGTGAGCGAGATCGCCCTGAATATACCTGGCCATCTATTCTGCAATGCCAATAACGTTGCTAAGGTAAATAAAATGTTGTGGCCCTTTCAGCCGTTCGATTTTCGGTCCTAACTGCATTGCTGAGAGTTGGCTTACATTGCATTGAGTAATTTGAAGAAGCGTGAGAAGAACTCGTTTCAACAGAGCGTTTAAGTAGCTTTTGTGGGTAGAATTTACTTGCTAGAGACCGCCTGTGACCAAAGTTTTTGAGAGCGCTAAACGATCTTAATACAAAATTGTGAATGCGAGTGTAGTTACTCGTACACACTCTCGCTTTTGCATCTTCTGATTTGACTTTTCTCATTGCGACTGGCTCCTGTGTCAGACCGCCGTACCGATAGTAACACGATTTCGTCGTCCGAGTGCTTAATAAAGTACTCCATTCGGCAACTCGTTAGTCAGCAATCTCGGTGATTAACCGTGTCTCAAGCAACTGACCATTCCGGTACAGGACCGGGTAGGCGATCGAAGCGATGTGGCTGTTGAATTCCCGGAATGCCCGTAAAGTCTCCAGATGAATGTCGCTGGTCTCGAAGCTTTCCGTTGTGCCGTGCTGCAGTCGTCGCAAGTGCCGCTTGCGGCTATCTCGTTCCACGCGTTTGATCTCGGTTTTTTCAAGGCTGAGAAGCCGGGCGCTTTCCAGATCGTCCGAAATCAGCACATTCGATGCCAGTTTCATATTGGCCAGAATTCCCTCGTGCATCTGAACAAGTTCCGACCAGCCTTCCTGTGAAAAACTTGATCCCTTTGCGCGCATTTCGCCGGCCAAAACTGTCAGGCGTTTGGCGACAACATCCCCTGCCGTTTCAAGACGGATCGCAAATTCCATTAAATCGCGCGCGGTTTTTGCATCCCGTTTTTCATATAGCTCTGAGGGCATCGCAGCGATAAAGGCTCGAATATCCGAAAGGCATCTGTTTACATCCTCGTCAATAGCCTGAACCGAGCGGATCTGTTCCTTGTCTCCGCTGCGGTACAGTTCCAGGACAGGACGGAACATGGTTTCGAGAAAGTCACTCATCCGCAGAAGCTCACGCTTTAGGCTCGGTATGGCCTGGCTCGGGTTAGCCACATTTTCCATGTCCAGTGGGCTGGTCGGGCGCGCAGGTCGGGATTCCTTTTCTTTCTTCTGGTCGGGCAAGAGCCTTTCGAACAAGCCCTCTACGCGTCCGCAAAACGGAAGAGCCAGAACCAGAAGCGACAGGTTGAATGCAAGATGTACGTTAACCAGCATCTGGCCCCCTTGCGGGTCGCCCAACAGCCCGGTCCGCAAGGCGAAGTTAGCTGCAAACAATGTCATTAATGCCCAACTGCCCCGTAGAGCCAGATTGGCATAGGGTATACGCCGGGCGGTCACGGGCATCCCTCGCGTCAGCCAGACAGGAATGAAGGCTGAGCCGAAATTCGCGCCAAAGACCAATGACATACCGGCGGCGAACGGGATTGCGCCAATTTGCACAAGCGTCACGCACATAAGGATAGCCGCAACCGAAGAATGCATGACAAAGGCCAGCGCACCTCCGACAAGGAATGCAGTAATATAGTCGCGGGCCAAATAGTCGGCTACGGCGGGTAGAAATGCGCTGTCGCGAATGGGGTCCATCGCTTCGCGCAGGAACCTGAGCGAGATCAGGATAAAGGCAACACCCATCAGGATACGCCCCAGCTGTCGGGCTTTTTTAGCCTCGGTCTTGACGAATAGATAGCCGCCAACGGCCAGCAGCAACGGAACAAGCCAGTCCAGTTTGAACGAAAGAATTTGAATGATCAGTGCCGAGCCCAGATCGCCACCCAGCACGATGGCCAGCCCAGCCGGAAAGCTCAGCAATCCGCTGGCTGCAAAGCCCGAGCTTAACAGGGCTACCGCGGCCGAGCTTTGCAGCACCATCGCCATCACCACGCCCACCAGCGAAGCTTGCACGTAACTGCGTTGTTGCGTCATCACCCGCTGGAACGACGCGCCGTAGCTGCGTTCTATCCCGGTACGCACCATGCGGACCGCGTACAGCAGCAGCATGGTGGCCCCGGCCAGACTGATCAGGAAGGTGACAATCGCCATACTTCACTCCGACTTCAATATAGGCTCAGTTCACCGCAGCTCTTGTGCGATAATCTGCAAGTAGCTTTTACTTTTTTGACCACGGCGCTAGAGACGTCGGGTTCAATCAACTTAGCGATAAGCGTCCGCGCCGTGTCATCCGCGTCAGGTTTTGATCGGTTTGGAAGGTGCTCCCCCTCGCTAAAGTTTTGCAGGGCGTATGCGGACCGACCGGTTAAACTTCGCCTTCAATCGCGGCAACTACGATATCGATTGCCCGATCTAGTTCACCTTTCGAAATAGTCAGTGGCGGCGACAGGGTCAGAACGCATCCCTGGCTGATCTTGTAGCTCAACCCAGCTTCGAGACAGGCATAATAGATCCGTTCCGCGCGGGTATTTCCCGGTGTCTTGGTGACGCGGTCCTCGACGATCTCGATCCCAAACATAAGGCCACGGCCCCGAATGTCGCCAACGATGGGAACGTTTTGCAATGCATCCATCAGGCGGCTTATCGCGTGTTTCCCCAGTTCCGACGCACGCTCGACCAATCCCTCATCCTCGATAATCTGCAGTGTAGTCAAAGCTGCGCGGGCGGTAACGGGGTTCTTTTCGTGCGTGTAATGCCCGATGGCAAAATCGCCGCAAACATCCAGATTCTTGCGGGCGATACAGGCGGCGATGGGAAGGATACCTCCGCCCAGTGATTTGCCAATGGTGACAATATCGGGAACAATCTCGTCATGTTGGAACGAGAACATTTGTCCGGTCTTGCCCAAGCCGGTCGGAATCTCGTCCAGGATCAGCAATGCACCATGGCGGTCGCAGATTTCGCGCACCCGCTTCCAGAAACCTGGCGGCGGCACGATGGGCACAGCACGCATCGCCTCGGCCACCACGGCACAGATGTCGCCTTCGCGCTCTAGTACATAGTCGATCATGTTGGCACAGGCTTCCGCGCTGGCCTCAAGCGTTGTATGCCCATATGGGCAACGGGTGGGGTGGAATGGTGCCACATGCTCGGTTCCCGGCAATAATGGACCGGCAATATGGCTGCGGAACGTGGCCTCGCCGCCAACGCTTGCTGCGCCAAAACCGGCACCATGGAAGGCGTCCCAGAAGCTGAGCGTCTTGAAGCGGCCCGTTGCGGCGCGGGCGATCTTGAGCGCGACTTCATTGGCGTCCGAGCCGCCGGTGGTGAATAGTATCTTGCCCAGATCATTGGGGGTGATAGCAACCAATCTTTCGGCCAGTTCCACCGCCGGTTCATTGGTGAAGCGGCGCGGGGCGAATGGCAGGTCGTCCAGCTGATCTTTGATAGCCTGCACCAAACGAGGATGGCCATAGCCGATGTGATGCACCGAGTTGCCATGGAAATCCATATAGCGGCGGCCATCCATGTCTTCGATCCAGATCCCTTCTGCTTTGGCAATCGTGCTGACGCAGGGGCTGGACAAGGATTGATGCAGGAACACATCCGCGTCGCGTTTTAGCAGTGGCGACGATTTGGGTCCGATAGACTTCTTTAGCCAAGTAGAGCGGGCTTCCGAAGTATTCGATTCCCCTTCAGTATGAACAATCTGTGGCATATCCGTTCCTCGCTGTCGCTTCGTAAAAGATGCGGACCCCGAAAGGTCCGCCAGTAGGGGAGGAATTTTGAAGCCCCGCCCGCCAACGGGAAGGGCAGGAATATCAGCCGGGCCAGGGCAGCGAATAGGTTTTGACGTTGGTGAAGAATTTCATCGCTTCGATGACACCCTCTTTCACTCCGTTGCCGCTATCCTTGATACCGCCAAAAGGAGACATTTCGATGCGATAACCTGGTTGTTCCCAGATGTTGCAGGTGCCCACATCCAACCCGTTAATATAGGATATCGCACGGTTCAGATCGTTGGTGCAGACACCCGAAGACAGACCAAACTCGGTCGAGTTTGAAATGGCCATCACCTCCTCATCATTGTCGGGCACACGAACGATGGGGACGATCGGGCCAAAGGTTTCTTCCATCACCAATTCACTGTCATGGGGTACTTTGTCGATCACGATGGGTGGCAGCAGCGCGCCCTGACGAGCTGGGTGGTAGAGGATTTCTGCGCCCTCTTTCTCGGCCTGATAGACGCGGTTCTCAAAAACTTCCGCCGCCTTGTCGTGGATCACACAGCCAAGTTCGGTTTCAGGATCCTGCGGATCTCCAAACTTGATCTTTTTGGCTTTCTCCAGAACCAGCGGCACAAACTTGTCCGCCACACTTTCCTGCACCAAAATGCGTTTGACCGCCGTACAGCGCTGGCCGGAGTTGCCGGTCGCGCCCGCAACCGCAATTGTTGCCGCCTTGTCCAGGTCCGCGTCGCTGAGATCATTCAGAATAATGAGGGGATCGTTGCCGCCGAGTTCCAGCGCCTGACGTTTGTAGACGCCCTTTTCGGCGATCATCTTGCCGACCGGTACACCGCCGGTGAAGGTGATGATATCGATATGATCGTTGGTGATCATTTCATCCCCGATGTCAGCGGGCCAGCCCGTGACAACCTGGAACATCTCCGGTGGCAGCCCCGCTTCATAGAGAATGTCAGCTAAAGTCAGCGCTGTAAGCGGGGTCAGTTCCGTCGGTTTACAGACCATGCAGTTATTGGTCGCAATAGATGGAGCAATTTTGTGGCTGACCATGTTCAGCGGATGGTTGAACGGCGTGATTGCACTGATCGCGTTTACGGGTTCTCGCGTCGTGAAAATTTTGCGGGCTTTGCCGTTGTGGGTCAGATCGCACGAAAATATCTCGCCGTCGTCTTTCAGCGCTTCGGCGGCGGCGAACTGATAGACGTCCTGCGCGCGCTTGGTTTCATAGACCGCGTGCTGATGGCAGATGCCAAGTTC
This sequence comes from uncultured Ruegeria sp., assembly GCF_947497005.1. GTDB lineage: Bacteria > Pseudomonadota > Alphaproteobacteria > Rhodobacterales > Rhodobacteraceae > Ruegeria. The sequence goes on from NZ_CANMFF010000037.1 coordinate 5,192, forward strand.
CAGGGTCAGCCATTTGGCCAGATACTCACGTTTTTCCCCGATCAGTTCTCCCGCGCGCTGCAGGATCTGACTGCGTTCATACCGGGTGAGTTTCGGCTTGTAGTTCGCCGCAATCTCGAACGCCTCGCGCGCATGTTCAGCGGTTCCGGCCGGAACATGGCCTACCACTTCGTTGGTGTAGGGGTAGAGAACCGGAACGGTTTCGTCGGTATAGACGATCTCGCCACCGATCCGCATCCCTTCGTTTCGTATCTCGATGTTCGACATGGTTTGATCTTTCATGACTTACTGTGCCGCCGCTGTGGTTGCGTAGAAAAAGGCGTCGAAGTTGCGTAAAACCGGCTGGTTCGGCAGGTCGATGACACGGTTCACGATGAACGGAACCTCTTGTTCGGTCAAACCGCCATGGCTGCGGAGCGGTTCTTTCAGGGCCGCCAGATCATGACGATGCTCGGATGTGCCGATGCAGATGTTTTCGCCGGAGACCATCACGATGTCGCCAATCCGGTCGCCAGGTAGTTCGAATTGTTCGATGGCTTCAGTCTTGGTCAGCACATGGGTTATACCTTCGGTTGCCCTGAGTTTGGCAATGATGTCGTTCTGATCTGCGCCTTCGGGCAGATAGGCCGTTGCGAACGAGCCCAACGCACCGTGATGCACCACGTACGGATCGGTAATCGGCAGGATGACGCGCGCCGCATCCTTACCAAGCCAGTCGTCCATCAAATCCTGTGCGTAGACAACGGCGGGCGACCCATCAGCCAGGTGCTTTGGCTTCATGCCATGATCGGCGGTCACAACGATGGCGGCACCCAGCTCGTCCAACTCGCCCAGGTAGCGGTCGAACATGGTGTAAAAATCAAGTGCTCCTTGCTGTTCAGGCGCAAACTTGTGCTGAATATAGTCGGTGGTGGAAAGATACATCACGTCGGGCTTGAACTCTTTCAGCAGCTTGACGCCAGCGGCGAATACAAACTCAGACAATTCGGCCGAATAGACCTCAGGGACGTCCATGCCCAGCCATTTGCTTGCATTGTCGATGCCGTGTTCGGCTAAAGTAGTCTCGCCCGAGCGTTCCGAAGAAAAGGCAACGGCTCGACCTTCGTCAAATTTTAATCCAGCGCCGAGCAAGGCGCGCAGCTTGTCCTTGGCGGTAACCATGGCGACGCGGAAACCAGCATCGTAGAATTGCGAGAAAATGGTCGGCGCGCGCAGGAACCGCACGTCGTTCATCATGACCTCTTCACCGCTGTCAGGGTCGATCAAATAATTGCCGCAGATACCATGCACGATAGGCGGCCGGCCGGTGGCGATCGACAGGTTGTTGGGGTTCGTGAAGGAGGGGATCACAGAATGGGCCAACCGATCGGTACCGGTCTCGCGCATCCGCTTAAGGTTGGGCATCAGACCCTTGGCTATTGCGACTTCCAGATATTCCGGCTCGCACCCATCAAGGCAGATGGCGATTGCGGGCACTTTCGGCGTCGGATAGACGCGTTCGTTTGCTTCAACTGGTGTTTGGATGGTCATCTTATTTTGTTCCTTGATAGTTAAGCTGCCAGTTTGGCGCGTTCTTCCAATGCCCGTAGGGGGGGTGCAGCGCTTGTGACACCCATCTCCTCTAATGATTCCTTTGCTGCGGTCACAACTTTGCGCATGACGTGCTCGTCCATTTGGCCGATACATCCGACACGGAAACTGTCGACCACTGTCAGCTTGCCCGGGTAGATGATGAAACCTTTGGATTTCATAAGGGTATAGAACTGATCGAAAACGAACTTCTCGTCCGCCGGGCAGAAAAAGGTGACGATAATTGGGCTGAGCCAGCGATTGTCCAGCAGTGTTTCAAAGCCCAGCTCGCGCATGCCGGCGACCATGACATTACGATTGCGGGTATAGCGCTCGCCACGGCCTGGTACGCCCCCTTCGGCGGAGTGCGCCCTGAGTGCTTCGAGGAACGCCGCAACCACATGGGTCGGCGGAGTGAACCGCCACTGGCCAGTCTTGTTCATATGTGCCCATTGCGCGTGTGCATCTAGCGACAAGGAATGGCTGTTGCCTTCAGCCGCCTCAAGTTCGGACTTGCGGGCGACGATGAAGCCGAAACCGGGCACGCCCTCGATACATTTGTTGGCCGAGGACACCATCGCCTCATACCTGAGCTCGCTCGGTTTCAACTCGATCGCTCCGAATGCTGACATCGAGTCAATCAAAAGCTTGCGTCCGGCGGCATAGGTCGCCTCGGAAATCTCTTCCACGGGATTCAGAATGCCCGAACTGGTTTCACAGTGAATCGCAACCACATGCGTGATGTCGGGGTCATCGGCAAGAATGCGGGCAACTTCGTCGCCGCGCGGCGGCAAGTAGTCGCCCTTGTCCAGAACTACATGTGCTCGATCCAGGTATTCCAGGGTCTTTGCGGAGCGTTGCCCGTAGGCACCATTAGCTAATACCAGCGCCTTGCCATCGCGCGGAATGAATGATGCAAGCATCGCTTCGACCGAAAACGATCCACTGCCCTGCATCGGGACGCAGTCAAAATCATCGGCACCCTCGCCCAATAGCGCCAGCAGGCTTGTCCGCACCTCTTGCGTCATGGCGCGAAAGTCATCATCCCAACTGCCCCAATCCTTTAACATAGCTTCTTTTACGGCATAGGACGTCGTCAAAGGACCGGGTGTCAAAAGGTAAGGTTCACCGAGGCGCGGTTGTTCGATTTTGGGATTGGAAGGCGTCATAACCAGGCTCCAGAAAGGTGTTTTCAAGAACACAATTGCAGCAAATGTTGCTATATGTGAAATTGTAATTATCAATCTAATTATAAGCACAGCCTATGATCTAACTTCGGAGTACAGCTATGCGACACAGCCAGCTCAAAGCCTTTCATTTTGTAGCCAAGCATGGGGGATTTTCGCGTGCTGCAGAGGCTCTTTTTCTGACGCAGCCGGCAATTTCTGAACAGGTGCGAAAGCTGGAACAGGATCATGATCTGTTGTTGTTCCAACGCGAGCGCAAACGTGTGACTTTGACACCCGACGGTGAGCAGCTTTATCGATATACGAAGCAATACTTCGAGATCGAAGGTCAGATCGAGGATTACCTATCCGAGACCAAGGCCGTGGTCGATGGAGAGTTGCGCATCATCGCCGACTCTGCGCACCACATGACGGCCTTTCTGGGGCCCTTTCAAAAGAAGAATCCGAATGTCACGATCACCGTACGCTCGGGGAATAGCGAAGAGATTCTGGAAGAGCTCAGGGCTTATAACGCGGAAATTGGCGTAGTGGGCAGCCTGTCTCCCGGCAAAGATATGGATGTCTTAAGTCTTGGCTCCACTGAGATAGTGGCCTTTGCCGCACAGGGTGTTCTTTTGGCATCGAAGCCGACACTGTCTCTGGAAGAGCTGTCAAATCTACCGTTAATTTTCCGCGAGACGGGATCAAAAACGCGCCAGAAACTTGAAGACGAAGCCAAAAAACACGGGATCACGTTGAAACCCGCGATTGTAGCGGAAGGGCGCGAGGCGATACGGGAACTTGTGGCCTCGGGAGCAGGTATCGGATTTGTCTCGCAGGCGGAATATGGTCATGATGACCGTCTCCGGCAAATCAAACTTAAAGGCATCAACCTGCAGATGGGCGAGAGCATTATATCGCTGTCTCAGAGGCGCGAAGTGAAGATCATCCGCGCCTTCACAGAGTTTGCGCAACGTACCTTGGAAGAAAACCCCGCCAAAGATTAATTGGCGGGGTTTGGTATCAGCAGGAATGGCCGTCAGCGACCGCGCCAGGCTTGAGTGCGTTTTAATATCCCCTTGGACGCAATCAGGTGAATAATCCGCGCCGCAGCATTTGTGTAAAAAATCATCATCCCCATTGCCGCAGCTGGTGCGATGTCCCCGGCATCATCCATGTTCAGCACTGCAATGGACGCGAGCGTCGTCTTGGGGGAGTAGAGAAACACCACCGCAGACACCGTCGTCATCGCATTGACAAACAAATAGATTGATATGTCCAGAACAGCCGGAAGACATACCGGAACCGTCACGCGTGCAAATAGCTTCATTGTTGGCTGCTTGAGCGAGGATGATACCGACTCAAACTCTCTGTCCATCTGCTTTAGCGCGGTCACAGCCGTTAGATGTGACACCGTATAAAAGTGTGTCACTGTACAGATCACCAAAATCGCCATCGTTCCGTAGATGCCGTTCAGGGGATTGGACGGGCTGTTAAAAAAGAAGATGTAGGAAAGGCCCAGCACCATGCCCGGAATCGCCATAGGCAGCATCGCGAACATCTGAAAAATCGACCGGCCTGTTCTAAACCCGTTTGATTTTTCGACCAGATAGGCACCAAAAAAGACGACTGAGGTACCGATCACAGCCGTCAAAAGCGCCAGCTTGATCGAATTTATGTAAGAGCCCCAGCCGCCTCCGTCCATCTTGTTGAAATCGTAGTTCTTCAGGCTTAGGCTCAGGTCGTAGGGCCAAAACTTGATCAATGCCGCAAATTGGCAAACAGCCAGCAGCCCGACGATGAACAAACCGATCAGACAGCAATAGGCTAGAAAGATTCGATCTGCCTTTCGGTTTGGGGTTGGCTGGTACGGGACCGACCGAGCCGACAGCAATGCAACCTGTTTTGATTGCACCATACGGTCAATCGCGAAGGCCAGGATTGCCGGGATCACCAGAACGACCGAGACGACGGCACCCATTTCAAAGTTCTGCTGGCCTATCACCTGTTTGTAGATATCTACTGCAAGAACGTTGAACTGGCCGCCAATCACTTTGGGCAAGCCAAAATCAGTAATCACCAAGTTAAACACAACGAAAGCGGCCGAGATCAAACCATAGCGCGCGCCGGGAATGGTGACTGTCCAAAAAGTACGCCACGGCGTCGAGCGCAGGCTGGCCGCAGCTTCATACAAACGGGCGTCGGAAATCGCGAGCGCTGTCGATATGATCAGGAATGCGTGTGGGAAAGTAAAGAACACCGAGCCTATTACGATACCAATCGGACCATAGATACTAGCGCCGAACAGCAACTCCTTTATCATGCCCTGATTACCGAACAGATAGACCAGCGCAATGCCGGGCAGTAGTGATGGCACCAGGATCGGAGCCATCGCAATCAGACGAAACACACCCTTGAACCGCATACAACTCCGGTTCAGCGCATAAGCGAACCAGAACGCCAGAGTTACTGTGACAATGGTGCTAAGCACAGAAATCCAAAGGGAGTTCTTAATCGAATTGAACAGTGCCGGGGTTGAGAAGTAGTTGACGAAATTGTCCAAGCCTCGCGACTGGACTGGTCTCAGCTGAACCCGCCGGAACTCATTGGAATCGAGCATGACCCAATCCGTATCGTCCTGCAGCGTAGATCCGACAAGAAACCGCCCGGTGTCGCTCGTGTTGCGGATCTGGTACATAACCGGACTGCGAAAGCTGAAATCGGGGAAAAGCTCGGTTACTGACAGCCGCCCGTCTGAACCGGTAGACAGTTCGGTGCCAGAAAAAGCCCCTATTTGTTCGTTCAGTGCGTCGCCCGACAGAATGGTTCCGTCGAACTGGCCTGCGTCATCACTGACTTGGAACTCGTATTGCGACAACTCCATCCGATAGGTGGAGAATGACTTGGAAAGCATCGTGTAAAGCGGCAAGACCAACGTCGCGACCAGATAGAGCGCGATCACGATCATGCTGCCGCGCATCAGGATGTCATCCCTGCTGAGCTTGGGTTTGATGTCAGGCCCGGCTGGAAGGGTACCCGGGTTGATTGAAATCTCGCTCATGCTGCTGTCTCCGGAACATCAAAGGCCATCAGCCGGTTTTCGGGCAACTCAATTACCATGGTCCTACCCTCTTCCAGTTCTAGTCGGCGCACGGCATTGATCGAAAAATCCGCGATCAGTTCTGAAGATCCAAATCGCTCGTTACTTAACCGGCATCGCCAGAACGAACCGAGGAATTCCATTTCATCGAGAGTGACGTCGATACAATTCCTGTTGCCGCCGGTATCGAGATAACCAGCCTCATGCGGAATGATATCCTCCGGTCGGATTGCTGCGATCGCCGGCATACCGTCGTTGAACTTGTGGCTAAGGCACGCAAAAGTCTTTTCACCGACACTCAATCGACCACCCTTGGTGACCTGAGACTGGATCTGGTTCATTTCTCCGATGAAGTCCGCCACAAACAAGTTAGCAGGCTCGCGGTAGATTTCTGTGGGTGATCCCACTTGTTCAATAACCCCATGGTTCATAACCACGATCCGGTCTGCCATGGCCAGAGCTTCTTCCTGATCATGTGTCACCATCACGGTGGTTACACCCAGTTTGCGCTGTAATTCCTTGATCTCATGCCGCAAGTGAACACGCACTTTGGCATCCAGCGCCGACAGGGGTTCGTCCAAGAGCAACAGCCCGGGGTTGGTTGCGATGGCACGGGCCAGTGCAATCCTTTGCTGCTGACCACCTGACAACTGCGCAGGGTATTTCTTGCCCTGGTCCGGCAGTCCAACCAATTGCAGCAGCTCGTTCACGCGAACCGCGATATCCGACTTGCTGCGGCCCGTGTTTTCAAGGCCGAAGGCGATGTTCTTTTCAATCGTCAGATTTGGGAACAGCGCATAGGATTGAAACACAATCCCGAAATCACGCTGGGACGGGGGCAGATTGGAGACGTCTTTGCCATCTTGCATGACCGTACCTTTGGTCTGCAAATCCAATCCGGCAATTGCACGCAGAAGAGTGGTTTTCCCACAGCCGGACGGACCGAGGAAACAAATGAATTCGCCTTCGTTGATTTCAAGGGAGATATCCTTGAGCGCCAGAAAGCTGCCGAACGCTTTCCACAAATTCTGGATGCTGAGATACAGTTCACCGGGTGGTGTTTTCTGAAGCACGGGAGAGGTCCTCACATCTGCACCTCGGGCGCGGCCGATACTGGCCGGTCTGAACCGGGTGAGTAAGTTGTTCGTTGGGGAACAAGAGCATGGTGTGTAGGAGGGGCACTAAAGCCCCTCCTGCTAATGGGATTACTTCGCTTCCGACTTTCCGTCATAGCGAGACTGCCATTCCTTCAATATTGCCGCGCGATTGTTGGCAGCAAACTCAAAGTCATTTTCGATCATTGCATCCAGAAGACCCTCGGGGAAGTGTTCAACTGGTTTTGCAACACCTGGATAGGCCACGACTGCGTAACCGGTATTATACATTTCGTTAGCCTCTTTGGTGACCGTGAAATCAACCAGTTTTTGCGCGGCCTCGAGATTTGCGGTACCAGCAACAATTGCGGTTGCTTCCATGTCCCACCCTACGCCCTCAGAAGGTACGATGATCTCAAGAGGTGCTCCGTCTGCTTTGGACTTGGCCCCACGGAAGGCAAAAGAAATGCCAATTGGGATTTCGCCTGCGGCCGCCAGTTTGCAGGGTTTAGAACCTGAATGGGTGTACCGCGCGATGTTCTCATGCAGTGCATCCATATACTCCCAACCGCCGTCTTCTCCGAACATCTGAAGCCAGCTGGAAACATCGAGAAATCCTGTCCCTGATGAATTAGGGTTCGGCATGATGACCTGATCCTTATACATAGGATCGGTGAGGTCCTTCCAGGATGTCGGTGGTGTCAGCCCGGCCTTGTCGGCCTCGACCGTGTTGTAGCAAACCGAAGCAACCCAGGCATCCATGCCGACCCACGCCGGAGGATTGTCGCCATCAACAAACTTCACATCCAGTTCTTCAACGCCAGCCGGCGCGTAAGGTTCCAGCATACCCTCCGACTTGAGCAAAAGCAGCGACGTGGCCGCCAGACCCCAGACGACGTCTGCCTGAGGGTTGTCCCGTTCTGCCAGCAATTTGGCGGTGATGATCCCGGTCGAGTCGCGAACCCAGTTTATCTTGATGTCAGGATTGCTTTGGTTGAACGTCTCGGCGTATCGGGCCAGGTCTTCCGCTTCGACCGCGGTGTAAACAGTCAGTTCTGTTTCTGATGCTGCTACCGTCGCGGTCAGCGTGCCGACGGCGAGAGCGGTAAGAAGTGATGTTGTGTGTCTCATTGTTATCCTCTGTTGGTGATTTTTTGACTGGTTCGCCATTCTCGTGTGGCATTCACATTCAGAATAGTAACGACAGTTTGACAGATTAAATTTTCAAGAAAAATCGATTATACCTTCAACATCATAAGCCAGCCCTATGGAAAGACTATCGTCGGCCCCAAGATTGCCGCGATCGGTTTTTTTTGATTTGCAGCGGTAGGTCTTTAACATTTAAAATCGCGTCTTTGCATGTACTTAGTACGAACCGGTCTTAACGCCTCCGGGGCGCACAATCGTTTGCGCAAAGGTAGGATCGGTATTGTTCATGCGGTGGTCCAGCATCTTGCGGGTCAGGTGAAGCAGCGTTGGCGTGTCTTCGGGCCGCTCTGCGACGGATATATCTTCCCCATCTTCGGCCATACCAAAAAGTACTTGCGGCAGCCCCGCGCCAAACTCGACCAGACGGTGTTTTCTTGTGCGCAAAATGCCCAGATTTGCCTGCCGCGAGGTCAGACCTAACTCAACCATCCATGGGGTCGGCTTTACCGGATTGCCAAAATCGAACTCGGAAAAGCTGTAATCCGCCCCTTCCGTTTCCGTATCGTCCAAAATGCCAAGCAAACTTCGCCCGTTCATCGAAGAGGGGGGGCTCGAACCGACTCTTTCGAGAATGGTGGCGGGTATTTCGATGGACTCCGTGAACCCGGAATGCATTTGACCGTGCATATCAGGACGCGCGGGATCACGCACAATCAGGGGCACATGATAGGCAGCATCATGGAAGGTACCTTTTCCCCACAGCCCGTAGTCGCCCAGCATCTCACCGTGATCTGCGGTGACGATCAGAACGGTATTGTCCCACTGGCCGGACGTCCTGAGCCAGTCCACCACGCGCCCAATATGATGATCGACTTCCGTCGCCAACGCCAGATAAACTGCTCGCAGTTGGGCGATGGTTTCCGGATCATTCATCAGATCGGGGAAGCCAACAACCATGCTTGATATCGGTTGTTTATCCTGTGCAGGGGCAAGAAACGGGTGCCAGTGCCGGTCTCCTAAGGGATCGCGGGTTGAACGTGGCTCAGGCATATCCCTTGGGTCATAGAGCGTATTGTAAGGTGCAGGTGCCACAAGTGGAGGGTGCGGTCGGATAAAGGTTAGTGTCGCAAACCATCCCGGCTCAGCATCCTGCATATTGGATAGAAACTGATCCGACAGAAACGCCGTATCGCTCATATCCGCCGGATACAAAGCCGGATCACTGACGTTCGGACCATTTGGTCGGTAGGTGTCTGGGTAGGGGGGCAGCTCAATGCCCCGCTGCGACAGATGCGAAAGCCATGCGCCAACATCTGATTCCATGCGCATTCTCACCGCCTCCTCAAAGCCTGGAAGTAGTTCCTCATAGCTTTGAAGCCTTGGGTCATCGGGGGGTAGAATCCTGGGGTCTCGGGTTGCGTCGGTATAGCCGAACAAACGTGGATTGTACCCGGCCTGTCGCATCGCACGCGCCAGGTTCGGGGTATCATGCTGGAGCGGAGTGCCGTTTCGGACCGACCGGTGGTTGAATGCATATTGCCCGGTGAACAGGGATGCCCGGCTAGGTCCGCAAGGCACTGTGACGGCAAAGTGGTTGGCAAAGCTGACGGCGTTTTCTTGAAGCCGTCGAAGGTTGGGCAGTTGCGCTATCCGCCCGAGACCATCCTGCCCCAGAAGATCGAAGCGGAACTGATCGATGACGATCAGCAAGACATTCGGGCGTGTTTTTGTGTTTTCTGTCCGCAAATTCCTCCCCTTCAACTTGCCATCGCCAGAGCCACAATCCCGATCACCACGATGCTCGCAGCCAGAAGCCTGTTGGATTTTGGCCCTTCGCCAAACCACATGACGCCAATAATCGACGCAAAGATAACGGAACTTTCTCTGAGCGCGGACACCACGCCCAATGGCGCGATTGTCTTTGCATAAAGTACAAGCCCATAAGCCACGCCCGAAATGACACCGCCTGCGAGGCCAGCCCAGACATAACGTCTGGGTAGAGTCACGACACGCTGCCACCTGGTAGTGAAGATGAAACCTGCCACAAAAATCTCCGCCACGAACAGTGTTGCGATGTACCCCAGTGTGTTCTCGGACAACCGGATGCCAATACCATCCACAAGTGAATAGGACGCAATCATCAAGCCGGTGCCTAAGGCAGCCGCTACGGCGATCCAGTTTGTGTGCCTGCCTAATCCTGCAAGGGACAGGCACCCAATACCCAATGAGATACAGATAATGCCGATCCATGCGACGGACGGCAGAACTTCACCCGCGAACAGGATCGCTCCCAAAGCGACCAGAACCGGTGTCATTCCGCGTGAGATTGGGTAGACCACCGACAGGTCGCCATGTTTGTAGGCGGTGTTCAGAAACCAGTAGTACCCCCAGTGGATCAGGGTCGAGCCAACGATAAAGGGAAAAGCCGCCCAGACCGGCAAGCCAGTGAATGGTATTACAAACATCGCTGGTATCGCATGGCCAAGCGAAATCAGCCCCAGAACAATGGCTTTGTCTGGCGCGCCTTTAACTACGGCATTCCATAGCGCGTGCAGAAATGCAGCGGTCAAAACGATGAAAAGCGCGCCAATTGTCATAAGAACCTGACGAAATGTGGTGAACGCCAGCGACGCATCAAGTTTCGAACCTTGGGGCGTTCAACCGGGCGCGTTCGCACGCGGGTGATTGCCCGAACCTTTGTTTGTACTTCTGCGAAAGCGTTGCGTTGGACCCAAACCCGCAGGCCAACGCGACCTCGGCCAGCGTCAGATTGGTGCATCTGACGATTGCCTGGGCCTTTTCCAACCGTTCCTCCAGGTAGTAGGCTTTTGGGGTAAGTCCTGTGGCTGTTACAAATTTCCTTTCAAGTTGGCGCACCGAAATCCCTACTTCCTCAGCAATGCTCTTAATCTGGAGGGGTTCTTCCAGATTATACCGAAACAGTTCTATGGCCTTGTCAACAACGATGTCGCCGGTAAAGCCGTCGTCAACTCGGGCGATGTCGTGTGCGCATGCGATGCACCTGCCGAAAATTGGTCTGTAGCTCTGGAATTTCCGGTTTAGCCGGGGCTGTTCCTGCGGAGTAAGTGTGCCGCTTGTAGTCTTGGACAGAAGGTCGAGCAGAGAGAACCCTGAACCTGCAGACCATATCGCTCCACTGGCGTGGCTATCGTTAGATGCGGGCGAGATATCTGGGAACTGCTCTTGCAGTGCACTCAATACTGAGGACGAGGCAGCGACATCCAAGCCGCAGAGAAGCCCGGTATGTGCCAGTGGGATCAACGCCGCCTCAACTGCGCCCTGAACAAGGCCCGCCCTGAGTTGCGAACGCGCCACGCGGCCAAGACGGTTTTGCTGATCAGGAGGCAGGACCGGTCCTCCGAGCAAAAACAGATAGCCACATCGCGCCGCGTGGTCATCGATGCGGCGGGTTCTCAGGCTTACTCCGCAATTGCTCTGCACGTCAGCGCCAGCCAGCGACAAGATCGAGACTCTGAGCTGTTTGTCAGGGGCAAGTTGGTTCGCGGTCTTCAGATAGGCCAACCCCACCGAAAGCTGATCCAGAGGCAATCCATCCCAGCACAAAAAGCCGATGTCGTTGACACGCGTCGTGTCGGATTCGATGACCGAACAGTGTTTCATCAGGATCTATGCCATTTGGGTGCCATCAGAGACTAACTGTCCGTTTTAGGCCGTTCGCCTTTTGCATCGTAAGGGGATCGGATATGCGCCGTTGCTGACAGTCGTCTTCCGGCAAGGTCGATCTCGAACCTACCCTTGGCAATGTAATCCGCCGTCACGCGTTCGGGTGCATCCAACTGACACAGCGCAACGGCTGCACCCAGCGTGTGACCATAGGCAGCCGAGCGGACCTCGCCGATTTCGACGTCGTCATACAGCACAGCCTCGCCGCCCCATAGCTGCGGCGCGTCATCGTCCAGTACCAGCTGTACGATACGGGTTTTCAGGTGATCGGGGTCCGCTTTTGCGGCCAGCAGTGCCTCTTTCCCGATGAAGCCGCCGGGTTTGTCATAGTCCACGGCAAAGTTCAGACCAGCCTGGATCGGCGTGATGTCCGGGGTCAACTCGCGGCTCCAGGCGCGGAAGCCCTTTTCCAGACGCAACCCCTCGAGCGCATAATATCCCGCATCGCGAATATCATACTCGGCCCCAGCGCGCATCAGGTCTTCGTAGACGCCAATGGTGAATTCAACCGGAACCACCAACTCCCAACCCAACTCGCCGACATAGGTTATGCGGTTGGCCAGAACCGTGGCATAGCCCAGATCGATTTCCTGAACGGTGGCAAACGGGAAGGCTGCGTTCGACAGGTCCGCTTTCGTCAGCTTCTTCAAGACATCGCGCGACTTTGGCCCCATAACCGACAGCACCGACCATGCAGCCGTCACATCCGTCAGGAAAACATGGGCATCTTCGCTGAAATTCTTGCGGATCCAATCCGCGTCGTGAATGGTTTGGGCTGAGCCGGTGATCAGCATATACTCCTGCTCTTTCAGTCGCAGAACCGTCAGGTCGGATTCATACCCCCCACGTTCATTCAGCAAGCCTGTGTACACTGTCTGTCCCACGGGCACGTCAACATTTGCCGCGCAGATTCTGTTCAACTCGCTGCAAGCATCGCGTCCTTGCACCAGCAATTTCGAGAACGAGCTTTGGTCAAACAGCGTTACCGCTTCGCGAGTGGCCTTGTGTTCTTTACCTGCATTGTCATGCCAATTCTGACGACCGAAACTGTATTCGATCTCGGCTGTTTCACCGTCTTCGGCAAAATAGTTCACCCGCTCCCAGCCCATTTTCGACCCGAATACGGCGTTCTTCGCTGCCAGCCGGTCATACAGAGCCGAGCGGCGGAAGGGGCGAGCCGTGTCCAGTTCCCGGTTGGGCCAGGGCATCGCGTAGTGCAGGCCCAGCGTTTCCTTGACCCGGTCATGCAGCCAAGTCGGGTTGTTGTTGAAATTCGCAAACCTCCGGATATCCGCTGCAAACAGGTCCGAGGTCGGCGCCCCTTCGACAATCCACTCAGCCAACGCCCGCCCGGCGCCTCCTGCGCTAGCGATGCCCATCGAGTTGAACCCGGCGCCGACGAAGAAGTTCTTCAGCTCGGGCGCCTCACCCAGCAGATAGTTGTTGTCGGGGGTAAAGCTTTCGGGACCGTTGTAGAATTTGCGCACCCCGGTTTCAGCCATCTGCGGCACCCGGGTCAGCGCATTTTCCAAAAGGATCTCGAATTGATCCCAGTCGTCGGGCAATAGCTGGAAAAAGAACTTGTCGGGGATGCCATCCATCGCCCAGGGTTTGGCCTCGGGCTCGAACCCACCCATCACAAGGCCTCCGGTTTCTTCCTTGAAATAGATATAGCCGTCCGGATCACGCAACACCGGCAGATTGGGAGTCACGCCCTTGACCTGTTCGGTCACGATATACATATGCTCGGCCGAATGCAGTGGTACGTTGACGCCGCACATCTTGCCCAGTTGCCGGGCCCACTGTCCACCGCAGTTCACCACGATCTCGGCATTGATCGTGCCCTGATCGGTGACCACACCGGTGACAGTGCCATCTTTGGTCAGAATGTCAGTGACCTTGATTCCTTCGATCACCTTCGCACCACCCATGCGCGCGCCCTTGGCCAGTGACTGGGTCAGGTCAGTCGGGTTGGCCTTACCGTCGCCGGGCATCCACAGCCCGCCTTTGACGTCGTCCACCTGCATCACTGGCCATTTGTCCTGCGCCTCCTGCGGTGTGACGACCTGGACCTCGACCCCCTGCGCCCGCGCAGCAGCATCAGTGCGCATCAGCATGGTCATTCGCTCCTCAGTCCGTGCCACTGTGACCGATCCGCATTCCATCCAGCCGGTGGCAAGCCCGGTCTCGGCCTCAAGCTGTGAATACAGCTCGGTCGAATAGCGGATCAGGTTGGTCATCGCGGGCTGGCTACGCAGCTGACCGACCAAACCCGCGGCGTGCCATGTGGTGCCGCAGCTCAGCTGCCCCTGTTCCAGCAGCACAACATCTCGATGCCCCATCTTCGTCAGGTGATATGCGACCGAGCAGCCAACGATACCACCCCCCACGATGACATATTGCGCGCTTTGCGGAAGTTGGATGTCGGCCATTGCCTTGCTCCGTACAGAAGGAATCGGGTTTGTGCCCACCTTATCTGCACTTTGCAAAACTTGGCAATATTTTTCTTTTGTTGGCGTTAGACGCTGACAACATCAACCGGTTGGTCTCTAATCACTTCCGAAATGCCTTTGGGCAACTCGCCGTCGACCACTAGGGTAACATCTACAGGCAGTGGTTTCATCGCAACTTGCCCCACCACATCGAATTTGCTGCTGTCCGCCAATAGGAACGGGCGCTGTGACCGCTCTATCATCATGTGCCGGAGGTTTGCGCCTTCCAACGAAAAATCGGTGAACAAGGTCCGAGCACTGATCCCACCAACTCCGATCAGTGCATACTCTGCATTGTATCGGGAAAGATGGTCCAGCGTGTCCAAACCCATTGTTGCATTCTCCGAAAAATCTAAACGCCCGCCCAGCAAAGTGACCTCTGCTGCCGCTGGCGCAAGTACCGAAGCTATGGTTAAATCATTGGTATAAATTGTTAAATATTGGTGATTGGTCGCCAAGGCTTTCGCTACCGCGAGTGTCGTCGAGCCGCTGTCAATGATCACACTCGCTCCATCCGGGATTATGCTGGCTACGTAATTGCCAATACGTTCTTTGCCTGCTCGATTGGTTTGAGTGCGATCAACTATCGGGGGTTCGTGCGTACGCACACTGGTCGCTCCACCGCGTACCTGGTTGACCTTGCTTGCCTGCGCCAGTTGCTCGATATCCTTACGAACTGTTTCTCGCGAAACGCCGAGCCGTTCGGTCAAGGCTCGGATAGAAACAGCAGGTTGACGCGAAACTTCTTCGAGGATTATTGCATGTCGTTCCGATGGTAGCATCGATTTATCTTCCGGCTCAAGGATGCCCAAGTTTGCCAAATTTCGCAAACAGCGTCCAGCCCGGTTCATTACTGATGAGTGTGTTTCGGTGCCAGCTCACGAAACCAGCCGTATTGCGGAAGGCCTGGCTGCTCGACGGGGAAGTGGAAACTTTTACTTTACAAATGTGGAACATTTTAACTTTGCGGCTTCACAAGTCCAATACCCGTAATCTAATTTATGTCAAATAACCTGCCGGATCCGCTGATACGAGCAGCACGTTGTTTTAATCTGAATGATGTACC
>NZ_CANMFF010000038.1 GCF_947497005.1 uncultured Ruegeria sp.
AAACCAACGACGACGAATATGAAGACCAGACCCGCAGACTCTCGTTATGAATGAGGGAGCCTCGGGGGGCAGGTCAATCCTTGTTGGCACACCGAGGCCAGCAGGAGTGTCTTCACCTCCTTAACTGACCCGCAAAAATTACATTTCAGCATAGTGCTCGTCTGTTGGCATGAGAATAGTGCGCGTGCTTTCTGTGAATGCATCCATCGACAGGTCCCATAACGCGCCGGGCCACAACAGTTGCAGTTGCTTCTTGTCTGGTCGGTAAACAGCGGTGTAAAGCGTACCGAACCCGGACGTGAACGCGGTTGAATAAAGCGGCGGGCGCAGGAATGCATCGATAAACCGCTTCTCGCTTTCCGGGTGCTGGTTGAGACGGTTAAGCAGGAACCGTTCACGTTCCACAGTGGCCGTAAAGCGCGCATGGGTGGACCATTCGACATGGCCCTGATGATTGGTCGCCACCGGCACGTCAGTGATTTGCGGATACCGGTCGGGGGCCAGAAACACCGTGCTGTGATTGTACTTTGCGTCCAGAACGGTGACGTTATAGCTCATGTGGCAGGGAATACGACTTAGGCAGTCAACCGCTTCAGCGGTTGTTTCGCAGGTTTGAAGAACATAGCGCAGGATCAGTGGAACGCCAAACCCGTCTCCTACCTCGCGCCGTCCACCGAAGGTGAGCGAAACCGTCAGACCGGCATCGTTGATCCCATCAAGCAAGCCCAGAACACCGTCGCACATCCCGATCACACCGCGCCCACCCCAACGGCTTTTCAGCAGTGCCGCATCAAAGGTTTTCGGATGATAGTCATAGTTGCGCACCAATATGGGAGTCTTGCCGCACCACACCGCTTGGCTACAGCCCGACAGGTATTTAGGCGGGCAGTAGAAACTGAGAAACCGCGCCTGACTGTCTCTGCCGCCAACCAGTTCGACGACCTCTTCGTAAAGCGGCATGATCTCGGGCATGTGCTTTTGCAAGGCGCGCAGGCATTCGCGATAGGTGGGGCGGGCCGAATAGCCCTCTTGAGCCCACCATTTCCGGTAGGCGGGCCAGTATTCGGCAAACAGCCCGGCCAGCTTGGGACCGGGCTGTTCCTCGTCGATTGAGCGAAAAACAAGCGCCATGGGGCTTTCTACATAATTTTGAACGCAGGGTCTTCAATCGGTTGCGCGGCGGGCAGAGGTTCGGCCGTATAAGCTGAAGTGATCCCGTGAATCCACTTCTTAGACTTGTCTGTCAGTTTGAAGCCTTTGGTCATCGACCGCCCGCGCGTCACCAGAATGCCCAGATCGGCCCCTTCATAGCGGTAGTCGCCGACATTCGAAATACGCAGGAAGAACGCTTCATTCTCACCCACCGCGCGGCGGTGATAGTCGAAGCGGTCGAACACGACGCGGCCATCTTCCAGCATCTTGTAGATGCCCGACTGTGGGGCCTGCGTGATGCGGTCAACACTGTCATCGGTGTGTTTGATCACCATCTGCGACCAGCTGTCGATCATGTCCGGATCCGCCCAACGGGCGTTTAGTTCCTCGACATCCAGCTCGAAAGGCTTTTTCGAGAACTCCAGCAGGTGGAACAGGAACAGCGGCGCGTCCGCATGGGCAAAGGCCGCGTGATTGGTCATCGAGCTGGCGCCGGTGATGCGCGGGTTCAACTCACCCAGCCACAGTTCGTCGGTTTTCTTGTCGATCAGGAAGTCGAGTTCGAAATACCCGCGATAGCCGGATTTGCGCAATTCCTCACCGAACTGGAAAGTAAGCTGCCGCGCCTGTTCGCGGGCCTTGGGCGGGAAAGCGGTCGAGAAGATTTCATTCCCGCACCAGCCGCCGCGATAGGGGGTGAGTTCGTTGAAGCCCACAAGCTCGGTCATCAGCGGGCCCACAATGGTGCCTTCCGAGGTCGCACAGGCCTCGATCGCTGCCCCGCGACAGTCGATCCGCTTCATGATCTTGATCTCGCCCTCGCCGACGATTTCGTCCTTGTGCTTGTTAAATTCGGCCTCGGATTTGATGAAGAACGTGGTGTGGCCGCTGTCGCCAAAGGCGGATTGCAGCACCAGATCGTGCCCCAGCCCGGCCTTGTCACAGATTTTTTTCAGGTGATCATAGCTTTTGACCACGCTCAGCGTATTGGGCACAGACGGCACGTCCGCCTTGTTACCGATGCGGACTGTTTCGATCTTGTTGTCGCATTTGGAGCGCAGCTTGGCTTTGGGAAACCACAGCTGACCGCCCAGTTCTTTGACCAACTTCTCGGTGGTCTCATCGAACATCAGGAAAACGAACTTGGGCTTGCCACCGCGCCGCTTGATCAGATCGATGACCTCTTTGTGTTGCAGCAGATAGTTGTTGATGTCTTCGATCGACTGGAACTCATCATGCGGCATTTCGGAAGGGACAAAAACGTTCGGATGCCGCCCGTCGAAGCAATCCATGTAGCAAATATAGGTGAAATTCATCACCCATTCATCCAGCCCCAACAGGTTGAAATTAGTCGCCGATACGAAATAGATCGGGTCCTTGTTGGTGTGGAAATAGCGGCGGATTTCCGAGATGTTCTTTAGCACCTTCTTTGGCATGTGGTCCTCCCAGTCCTTTATGTTTTCTTGATCGATTTCAAAGCGTCTTCGGTAAAAATTCGCAGGCCCAGATCGGCGCGGAATCCGTGGATCTCCGACACGTCCAGTTCCTGCATGAATTTGAGAATTTCGGGGCTGATCACCTGCCCCGGGACCAGAATGGGAAAGCCCGGTGGATATGGAATCACGAAGGTGGCCGAAACCATCTCTTCCCCGGCTTCCAGCCGTTCCAACATCTCTTTGTCGGGTTCAACGTAGTCGCAATTATCTTCGTCGTAGGACAAGAAGAACGCCGTGCGGATGTCTCCCGCCTCGGTACCTGCTTCACAGCGGAACGCATCGTGGAATCGACTGAAATCAGGCAGCGGCGGGACGTGTTCGCTCAGATTGCTGACGCGCTTGTCAAAGGCCCGTTTTTCCATCTTCGACGCATCGTCCATCAGATCGTCCAGTTCCTTGGCGATCTCGACCAGCACCTCGATCAAATAAGCGACTGAGCTGCGCGTGGTGCCGATATTGGTCATGAACAACACCGTATTGCGCGAAGTCTTGTTGATCTGGATACCGTATTTGTCCATCAGAATCTTGGTCTTGAACGTGTCGCCATCCCAGCCGGTCGCGCCGACATGCAGGGTGATCCGGGTGGCATCCAAAACAAACTCGTCCTTGGCCCAACAATCCCAGACATCGGCCCAACCCTGATCGGGATCGAAATAGCTGGTCATGCCGCTTTCGCGATATTGCTCGGGGATCATGTCGCCCGCCGTGACCAGCCTGAAGTATTTTTTTAGAAGCGGATGGGTCGACACCGCTCGGCGGATCGCCATCGCGCTTTCGACCTGCCGCTGGACGAACTCATAACCCTCGATCTCGACCTGACGGCGGCCTACATCCAACGAAGCGATGATCTGATAATTGGGTGAGGTCGAGGTATGAGTCATATAGGCCTCGTGAAACGCCTCTTCGACTGCACCCTTGAACTGCTGATCATTGACGTGGATCATCGACCCCTGCCGCAAGGAGGTCAGTGTCTTGTGGGTTGATTGAGTTGCATAGACCCGGACCCGCGCATCAGGTGGCGCGATCAGACGGGTGTCAAGCAAGACCTCGTCATCCGCGCCTTCGAGAGCAGTCTGTTGGGCTTCGTAAGCCTCGGCATGTTCCGCCGTACGGAATTGTTCGCGCAGAATATTGGCCGACCGCATTGCAGTGCGCACACGGGAATTGGGCGCAAATCTTGCATAGGCGAACCACGCCTCATCCCACAGGAAAACCAAGTCTTTCTTGATCGCGAGACATTCCTGCATCACCCGTTGAACGTTGTAGACGATGCCATCGAATGTACAGTTGGTCAGCAGCACCATCCGCACGCGGTCAAGCTTTCCAGCAGCGCGCAAGGCCAACAGCTTGTGTTTGATCTCTCGGATCGGAACCGCGCCGTACATCGAATAATCGTGCAGCGGATAGCTATCCATGTAGACAACGCTCGCCCCCGCCAGAACCATGCCGTAATGGTGAGATTTGTGGCAGTCGCGGTCGACTAAAACAATATCGCCCGGCCGTACCAATGCCTGAACCACGATCTTGTTGCAGGTCGAGGTGCCATTGGTGGCAAAGAAAGTCTGCTTGGATCCAAATGCCCGAGAGGCGGCCTCCTGAGCTTCTTTGATAGGGCCTTTGGGCTCCAACAGTGAATCCAGACCGCCCGAAGTAGCCGAGGTTTCGGCCATGAAGATATTCGAGCCGTAGAACGCCCCCATGTCCTGAATCCAGTGGCTGCGGCTGATGGACTTGCCGCGACTGATCGGCATGGCGTGGAAAACGCCAGTGGGCTGCTTCGAATATTCCTTCAGCGCCGTAAAGAATGGCGTTTTATAGCGCCGCTGCACGCCGCGCAGGATGTTCAGGTGCAGTTCCAGAAAGTCTTCCTGATTGTAAAACACACGCCTGCACAGACCCAGATCGAGACCCGCAATATCCTCGGCTGAGCGGTCTGTGATTAGGTACGCATCCAATTCAGGGCGCAGCATACCGATCCTGCGGCAAGTCTCAGGCCCGTATTCGGAAGGCGTCAATTTTTCAAGATCGGCACCCTCGCCATAAAGGCTGATATAGCGACCCAATACGTTGGTTTCGTTCTTGGACTTCAAACTCAAACCAGGGCGGACGATGACCGCTTGCACATTCTGGTTGAACAGAACCCCGATCAGTGCGTCCTCGACACTGGGGACGATCACAGTTTCATAGATAAACGGGTCTTCACTTCGGCGCATCCGTTGCAAGCTGGATTGCAAGAACCGCTCTTGATGCTCGTTGACTTTGTCGACAATCATTACTTCGAAATATGGCCGGCCCAGCGCGCGGGCCTCATGGCTCTGGGTCGATTCATCCTCGAACTCATCGACTTCAGTCTCATCCGCGATCAGCGGGATTGAGCGGCGACGATAGGCACCTGAGGTAAGCGCCCGCGATACTCGACGCACAGCGGTCGAGAAATCGGCGAAATTTCCATGATCCAGCAAGCGGCGCAAATAATCGAAGGCTGAACCACCTGGGAATGCAAAATACATCTCAATCGGAGCCAGCGCCAGAAGCAACTTTCGCGCGCGGTCCCGGTCCTTGTCGTTGCCACCCTGGTCCAGGGATTCAGCCGTCTCCCGCAGCGCGCTCCATCTATCGGCCCTCAGTTGTGAGGCGCTGTAGTAATCCGAGATAGTGTGGAGCTTTTCGCTATCGGAAATGCCGTGCATGAAATCCATGTCCTTTCTGCCGATACCGAAAAGCCGCCTCGATATCAGTCTGTGCCTGAACGCCCTTCGTAGGGATAAAGATTGTCGGTTTCGGTCGCGATGTCTTCACTATATCCCAGCGCCGTTCTGGGGTCGGAGGCTGCAACCCCTGCGACATCACCTTTCTGCGGAATGCGGAGCGGGCCCAGAGTATGCAGATAGGCATCAGCCCCGCTGTTGCGGTCATAAACCGGGAAGTCCGCCTCGCGATCCCTGAAACTCTTGAGCACCTGGCCCAGACCTTTCAATCCGACTTCGCGCTGACGACGGACCTGATCCAGATCGATCTCGATCGGGAAGATATCTTCCTGCCCAGCCGACTGGTGCAGCACAGTGGCAGATGGGTCAACCACTAGCGAACGGCCAACGCCGCCCGCAGCCAGACCGTTCACATCGAACACGTAGCACTGGAACTGAGCAGCAGTGGCTTTGGCAATCGACAGTTCGGCCTCGCGGTCGGTGGTGCCGGTCAGAACCGGGTGCAACAGAACCTCAACTCCTTGGCTGGTCAGGTGGCGGGTGGTTTCAGGGAACCAGATGTCATAGCAGATCGACAGGCCAAACCGGCCTACATCCGGCACATCAAAGATGCAGAACTCGGTGCCAGAGGCGATGTTCTGTTCATAGGGTTTGAACGGGAACATTTTGGAATATTTTGAGATGATCTCACCTTCGGGGTTAATCACCACCGAAGTGTTGAAGATCCGCCCGTCTTCGTGCTTTTCGAACATCGAGCCGGGGATCAGCCAGATCCCATAACGCCGCGCCGCATCCTGAAAACGCGACAGGTCGTCATTTGGAAAGGGCTGTGCAAAACGGTCAAGCGGCCCATAGGGGGCCAGCTCGCTGAACAGGGCCATTTGGGTCCAGGGGAATCGTGCCATCATCACATCGATCCGGTGCAACATCGCGTCGACATTCGAGTGCAGCGCGCCCACGTGCATCTGAATTCCGGTGATCGCAAAAGGTGTCATTTAGCTTTCTTCTCTTTTTTTCTTACCGATTGCGATCGCCGTTGTGATCCGGCATTCTTCATCGGAACATAAAACCGCGCGTTGGCGCAAGCCTGCTGTCTGCGAGGCTAGTCGAAACCTCTTCGCTCAGCCTGTTTCTTCTTCACCCGTGTCCTCACCAGGCGATTCCACAAAATCGATGTCATTGCGGACCCAGAAAAATCGGAATCCGCAGCTGCGCAGCCACTTTTCCAGCCGATCGAGACTGGTCCATTCCCGCCGCAACCCGCGCGTAGATTCAACCAGTGCCCATTGGCCATCGACCAGAAAATAGACCGTCCAGGTGTTGGGGTGCGCCGAATGATTTGCGAAACCACCACTAACCACCTCGCGTACCGCTCGGACAGCTACCGGATAATCTCCCAGACGGTTTTCTGCAGCCAAGATAGCCAGATCGTTTTGTCGGATCGTGAAGGTCGGAAAGGGAGCGTCACTCATGGATCGACTTTTCTCGTAGTGGAAAACACCCGCTCCGGTTACTCACGATCGGATAATTGTTCAACCACGGCCAAGATCACGCGGCCTCGGTCTGCGGATCAGCTTCATCAAGCTTGGCATCCACAGAATCATCGGCCTGCAATGCCCGGAACAGTTCCTTGCGACGCTCGCTGATATCCTCGGATTTGAGGTTCTCGATACGCGTCGCCAGTGTCCAGATATGACCGAACGGATCGGTAACCGTAGCGCAACGCTCGCCCCAATAGGTGTTGATTGCGTCCGAAATCAAGTTGGCGCCGTTTTCCAAAGCGTTGGCAAGCACTCTGTCTACGTCTTCGACATACATGTGATGGCCAACCGGGATGACGGTGCCAGGAACGGTCGGGAAATGTGCGCCCCAACCGACTGTGACAAACAGCATTGAATTGCCGATCTTGATCGAGGCAAAGCCGGGGGCCTCATCCGCGTCATAGGCCTGAATCTTCGCATCAAAGGCGCTTTCATAGAAAGTCAGCGCGGCATCAACGTCAGCCACGGCAAGCGATGCGGTGCAGGTGCGGTATCCGCGGGGCAAAGTGGCAGGCTTCTTTTTCATATCCGAAATCTCCGAATAGGGCGGAGGTTGCCCGGTGAGACACGCGGGGATAATCCCGCACTATGCGTCATACTGTGGATCAATTAGGCGAATATTGCAACACCATGACGCATAGTGCTGTAAATTTTGCCGAGATGAAAGCGGCGGCTCATCCGAACCGCCACGATCTGATCCCGCAGGGTTACTGCCCCAGCGCCACACCTTCACGGCGGGGATCGGCGGCACTTATCAGTTGACCATCCTTGATCAGGATCGCATGCAGGCCCGAGTTCAAGTCGACGACTTTGATCTCATGTCCCTTGGCGGTCAGCGCCTCGGCAAAGTCTGCCGCAGCAGTTTCCTGCTCTACGTCCATGCTGGATCCATTGCGGTGCACGAAGTGACCGGTTTCGGTGGCATCCTGCGGGTCCATGTCCCAGTCGAGAATCGCGATGATGGTCTTGGCCGCATAGTTGATGATGCGACTGCCACCAGGCGAACCGATCAACAGATAGGGCTCGCCATCCTTCATCACGATGGTCGGCGACATCGAGCTACGCGGACGCTTGCCGCCTTTGACCCGGTTGGCCACCAAACGATCGCCATCCTTGGGGGCGCGGTCAAAGTCGGTCAACTCGTTGTTCAGCAGGAAGCCCCGCACGAAGACGCGGCTGCCAAAGAAGGTCTCGATGGTCGTGGTCATCGACAGCGCGGTGTGATCGCGCGGCGGCTCACCCGCTTTGCGCTTTTCACTGGCTGCCGCAGGGTCGATCATTTCCGAGCGCAGTTTCAGGTATTCCTTGTCCAGCAGGCCCTTGACCGGCACGTCAACGAAATCGCTGTCGGCCATGTAAAGCGCGCGGTCGGCATAGGCCAGCTTGGCGGCTTCGGCATAGAGGTGCGCCAGTTCGGCGTTCCAGCCGGTGCCCTTTAGGTCAAAGTTGTTCAGGATACCCAGAATCTGACCCACGGTCAGACCACCCGAGGTCGGCGGGCCCATGCCGCTGACGTCATAGCCGCGATAGTCGGCGCAGGCCGCGGGGCGGATCTTGACCCGATAGGCAGCCATGTCTTCCAGCGTGATGTTGTTTTCCACCTTAGAGGTCGAATCCACCGCGGCCACGATATCCTCGGCAATCGGGCCGTGGTAGAAGGCGTTCGCGCCCTGATCGGCTAGAATACGCAGGGTCTCCGCGAAATCCGGGTTCTTCAGCAGTGTGCCCTCAGTCAGTGGGCTTCCGTCTTCGTTAAAGAAATATTCCTTGGCACCAGAGAAGACGTCCAGATAGCGGTCGATGGTCGACTGGATCGAGTTTGCCATACGCGGCGACACTTCGAATCCGTTCTCTGCCTGTTCGATGGTCGACTGGAACAGCGAGGCCCAGTCTTTCTTGCCGTACAGGTTATGGGTCACTTCCATCAGGCGCAGGATGCCGGGCACGCCCACAGCCTGCCCACCCGAGATCGCCTCGGCAAACGGAATCTTCTCGCCTTCGGCGTTCAGGAAACGCTCGGGCGTGGCTTTGGCGGGCGCTTTTTCGCGTGCGTCAAACGTGGTTAGCGTCTCGGATTCCGCATCGCAATATAACAGAAACGCACCGCCGCCGATGCCCGACGATTGCGGCTCGACCAGGTTCAGCATCAGTTGCACGGCGATCATCGCATCTGCCGCGGTACCACCTGCGGCCAGCACGTCATAGCCCGTCTTGGCGGCAATCGGGTTGGCGGCCGAGACCATGAACTCGGTGCCGGTGACTGAATCCTTGTCCTCCCAACCATATCGCCCATCAGCGCCCGAAACCATCATCCCGATGGAACTGAGGCCAATCACACACTAACAATCAAATTGGACCAGTCAGATGAGGCTGCTCAAACCTCCCGACCGGACCCCACCCAAAGCGATCCGGCCTGAAGGCCTGAATGTCTGTGCGGGGCGGTCGGCCAGCAATTTCGTCCGCCACCAGACGCGCGGTAGTTGCGCCCAGTGTCAGACCCAATTGCCCGTGGCCCGTGGCGAAGGTGACATTCGCCAGCCTTCCGCTTCGACCTATGATAGGACGGGTATCGGGCGTGAGCGGGCGGCGACCAAAGCGCCGTTCCGCCTCGCCCGTCCGCAGGCCGGGCAGAACACGGTGGGCTTTTTCCACCAATATGTCCGCGCGGCTCCAGTTAGGCTTTGCCTCGGCACCGGCGAACTCGATTGTACCCGCGACGGCAAGGACGCCATCATAAGGCGTAATGCCAAAGCCGCCCGTGGCGTAAAAAACAGTGTGGGACAGATCGACGCCGCTGTTCCTCAAAGCGGTCGAGTATCCGATGACACCCTCAATCCGCAGCGTAATATCCAGCTTTGCCGCAAGGTCCCGAGAGCGCGTGCCTGCGGCGATGACAAATTCATCGGCGGCTATGACGCGCCCGTCATTCAGCGTCACCGTCTTTACATAACGACCCTCCCTGTCGAAGCTGACGGCGCTGCCACTGACGACCGAGCCGCCACGGCCGAGAAAGGCTCCATGCAGCACTTCGACCAGCCGCTTGGGATCGGTTACGAAGCTCCAATCTCTCAGCAAGGCTGCGAATTTGAAATCCGGCGCAAGAGCTGGGTCCATTTCATGCGCTTCGCCGCCGCTGATTTCTTCGATGGAGCATCCAAGCTCGCGGGCCAGATCAAAGGCTGCGGACATGACGGCGCGATCCTCTTCGCCGTCGAACAACTTGATGACGGGGCGTTCGACCAACAGCCCGGGTTGCCCGATATCGGCAAGCTGCGCCTTGAAATCTTCCGTTGCCGAAAAGGTCAGACGAGCCAGATCTGCCGCGATTGAACGCATTTTGTCCGGGCGCGCGTTGGCGACAAACCGGGCAAACCACGGTGCCAAACGCAATGCGGAGCCCGGGCGCAGTGTCAGAGGTGCCTTGGGGTTCATCAACAGACCGGGCACTTTCAGCAACATTCCGGGTTGTGAAAGCGGTACGATTTCCCCCACTGCGATACAGCCGCACGAGGCCCAGCTGGCGCCCTCACCTACCGGGCCCGGATCGATAACGGTGACCTGGTGCCCCTCGGCCTGCAAAGCCAGCGCGCAGGAGATACCCACGACACCGCCGCCGATTAACGCCATTTCAGGCATGTCTTCCGACCTTTCCTACAAGGACTGCAACTGCGCGAGCAGGTCCGAGGCAACGACGACACCGTTCGTTTCTGCTGTGGCACGGTTTTTCAAACGCCCGTCACCGGGCACCCGCGCGGTCCCATTGCCATCAATTTCGGCGCAGATGCGGGTGACGTAGACGTTGAACGCGGGATTGCCAAACCGGCTCGGGTCGATCGCAATCAAGGTCGCACCACCTTTGATGTTGAGGGCCCCAAAGGACTCGCGCTCCTGATTGTCGGCCGACAGGGTACCCCCGGCCAGCGCGGCACCCAGCACCTCGATCAGGAAGGCAATGGCGGCACCTTTGTGTTCGCCAAAGGGCAGCAGGCTGCGGGTTTCCAGAATGGCGTTCGGATCGGTTGTCGGCTGACCCGACGTATCCAGCCCGCTGGGCCGCGGCAGGTCATGCCCTTCGGCGGCGGCCATGCGCACGTCCATCAGCGCGGCAACGGATGAGGCCTGATCCCAGACCACCGGCTCGGCCCCTTCGCGCGGGCAGGCAAAGGACATCGGATTGGTGCCGAAGACGGGGCGCAGCCCCCCTTGGGGCACGACCATCGACAACGAATTCACAACGCCCAGCGAGACCAGCCCCGCCTGCGCCAGTGGCTCCGTGTCAAACCGCAGCGCGCCCAGATGGTGGCAATTGGCGCAGGTGAAGGACGCGATACCGTTTTCCCGGGCCATCCCAATCAGCTCATCCCGCGCCTCCACCCCGACGATCTGGTAGTAGCCATTGTCTCCATCACCGCGCAAAACGCCCGGCGCAATGCGTTTAACGGTGGGATTGGCAGTAGGGTTCGCATAGTTCGATTCAAAGCTTTGTGCATAGACGGGCAGCATCCGCAGACCATGGCTGCGCGGGCCATCACGTTCGGACCGCATTACCAGATCTGCCAGAATTTCACTTCCGCGCTCGTCCATGCCAGCGGACACAAGGACAGATTTGGCCAATGCCTTCACCTCTTCGAGTGAGAGCGTTTTCGTCGGGGCGTCGGTCATAAGCCTCTTCCTGTCCTTGTGTCTGGCTGGCGGGCGCTCGCGCGCCCGTGTTTTCAGTTACGAGTTCTGATATTCCAGCTTCTTCTTGGCAACAAATTCGTCAAGTGCCCCGCGCTGATCATCCGGCATCGGCGGCTTGACGTAATTGTCCAGAATGCGCTGCGCCTCTTCATTGCCTACGGTTTCGGCGGTCTTCGACCCTTCCGCTTCCCACTGTTCGAAACTGTCATTGTTCTGCAGTGGGTTCATGTGCATCGGGTTTTCCCGGGTATGGTCCGTACCCAAGAAGTGACCACCGGGACCGATCTCGGCAATGTCACCCAGAATTGCGTCCAGGTTTTCATCCTCAAGCCCGCTGAAGAACCGGTGGAAGTTCTCAAGCTGCCGGGTGTCCTGCACCCATTTCGAGTAGCTGACCCCAAGCGCGCCTTCCAGAAAACCTGCCGAATGCACGATGTAGTTGGCCCCGCCCAGCAGCACTGGCCACATGGTGTTGGCCGTATCGAACGCCGCCTGCATGTCCGGGGATTTCGCCCCGGTCCACATCGTGCAGGTCCGCCATGGCACGCCATAGAAGCGCGCCAGCTGACCCACCAACAGGTTCATCAGTCCCGGCTCGGGCGAGCCCATCATCGGCGCACCAGTCTTCATCGACACACCCATAATCGCCACGCCCAGAACCATCGGCGCGCCGCGCCGGATGATCTGGCTATAGGCCATGCCCGCCAGTGACTCGGCAATCAGCAGCGCCACGCCGCCCTGGGGGCTGGCGGGCGTTGACGCGCCTGCCAGAACGAAGGGCGACAGCAGGCAGGGCTGGTTGGCATTGGCGTAAACCCGCAGGCTTTCCAGCATGGTTTCGTCCCACACCAGCGGCGTGTTGCAGTTCAGCAGCGCGGCCATCACCACGTTGTTGTCCACGAATTCGTCGCCGAACACGATGCGGGTCATCTCAACCGAGTCGCGCGCAGCCTGTTCCGACAGCACCGATCCCTTGATCGGTTTGTCCGTCAGCGTCAGCGCCGCATGGACAAGCTCAAGATGGCGCTGTGGCACGGGCACGTCCTGCGGTTCGACCGGCAGGACGCCCGGAACCATCATCGACTGGCTCATCTGGCTGAGCTTGAAGAAGTTGTGAGCATCTTCCAGCATCGACGGGCGGCGCACGCCATCCAGCCCATAGACAAACGGGGCACCGTAGGCGTTCGCAAACACCGAGTTCCGGTTGCCGACCCGCAACGAACGGTCCGGATTGCGCGCCGCATAGCCCCATTCCGACGGAACCGCCGAGATCAGGTCCATCAACATGTCCCGACCGATACGGACCCTCTCTCCCTGAACATCCGCGCCGTAATTCTTCCAGTCGGCCAAGGCCACAGGGTCACGGAATTCGATACCGGTGGTCTCAAGGATCGTCATTGCCGCATTGTGGATCTTCTCGACCCCTTCGGGGCCAAGCAGATCAATCGGCCCGACTTTGCGGTTCAGCGTCGGCAGGTAAACCGGTGGCGGATTGGTGCGGGCCTGCACCCGCGCTGCGCGGCCACCCCGGCCAGAACGTGCTCTTGCTTGTGTCATTACAACCCCTCCGGATCAGGCGCGCGCGCGGGCGCTGGTTGGGTCAACGGCGCAGACATCGATCACCTCGGCGTCACGCATTTCGTTGTGCACCATCACCTGTATCTTTGTGCCTGGTGCGGTCATGTCCTGCGGCACCAGCGCCATCGCGATGTCGTGGTTGCAGTAATACGAAAACCCGCCCGAAGTGACGCGACCGATCAGTTTGCCATCGGCATAAACGCCCTCATCGAACATGACCGAGGTATCGCAGAATGGCAGTTTCAGCGTGACCAGAACATTATACCCGCCCGCCTCTTTCTGAGCCAGAAGCGCCGCCTTGCCGATGAAGTCACGTTCGCAGACCTGCCCGCCGACTTTTTCAGTCATGGCCACAAAACGGCCCAGATCGGCCTCGTACGGGGTTAGGTCCTTGCAAATCTCGCGATTGATGGCGCGATAGGACTTCTCAAGTCGCATGGATTCAAGTGCCTCAAGCCCGAACGGTTTAACGCCTGCTTTCAGCAACTGATCCACGATATGGCGGTTGTAGCCAACCGGGTGGTGCAGTTCCCAGCCAAGCTCACCGGTATAGGACACGCGCAGCAGGTGCACACCTTTGGCATAGCCCACTTCACCCATCTGCGCGGAAAGCCACGGGAAGGCCCCGTTCGACAGATCGTTGTCCGTCAGCTTCGACAGGATTTCGCGCGAGTCCGGACCGGCCAGCGCGATCACGCCCAGTTGCTCCGAGATATCCTCCATGATGACAGAGCCGTCCTTGGGCAGCAGGAGCTGCATCTGATCCCAGTTATAGGCGCGCCAGTTCGGGGTCGAGATCAGATAGAAGTCATCTTCGGCATAGCGCACGATGGTGTATTCCGCATCCATGCCGCCATTGTCGTTCAACATCAGCGACAGGGTCATACGGCCCACCTTGGGTAGTTTGTTGGCCATCAGACCGTCCAGCCATTTGGCAGCACCCGGTCCGCGCACCGTGAACTTGGTCATTGGCGACATCTCGATAAAACCAGCCTCTTCCCGGGTACGGCGTACCTCTTCCTGAACCAGTTCCATGTGGTCGGTGCGGCGGAAGCCGTGCTCGGGAATGGCCTCTTCCGGCGACTTGGCGAACCAGCGGGGGAACTCGTAGCCGTTGAAGCTGGTCCAGACCGCGCCTTGTGCTGTCAGCAGATCGTAAGAGCCCATGGTTTTCATCGGGCGTGCCTCGGGGAAGTCTTCACCCGGAACATGCGCGTTCATATGGGTACCCCAGGTTTCGCGCACCTTGTCCATGGTCCAGCGCTTGGACGCATAGTCCGAGAAGCGGCGTGGATCGAGTTCCGACATGTCCATGCCCGGATCGCCATTGACGATCCACTTGGCCAGACGGTTGCCCACGGTGCCGCCCCACAGGATGCCACCCGGCATCCCTTCGGCCAGCCACAGGTTCTCATGCCCTGGCGCGGGACCGGCCAGAGGCAGCTCGTCCGGGGTCATCTGGAACGGGCCGCGGGTGTTGGCCTTGATGCCGACTTCGCCCAGCGTCGGGACACGTTCGATGGCGCGCTCCCACTGGGTTTCCACGGCGTCGAAATCTTCGGGCAGCAGGTCGGCGCCAAATTCGGGCGGCACGCGGTCTTCGGCAAACAGTTTGAGGTCCTTGGTGAACTCATAGGGGCCGAACTGGATGCCGCCCACGTCCTCGCGCAGATAGGCACCGTAATCCTCGTCGCGCAGGATCGGGAATTCTTTCAGGCCTTGCGCGCGACGCTCTTTCAACAGCGGCACAGTTTCGGTGGTCCAGTATTGGTGCACGATCGGGATACAGGGCAAATCCAACCCCACCCGGCGCGCGTTCTCGCGGGCATAGTTGCCAGTGGCAAAGATTAGATGGTCACAGGTGATCTCGCCCTGATTGGTGGTCACGTTCCAGTGGCCATTGTCCAGCTTTTCGTAAGATTGCGCTTCGGTATTCTGATAGACCTTCGCGCCTGCATCCCGCGCCAGCTTGGCCAGCGCCATGGTGATATCAGCCGGGTTCACATAGCCGTCTTCGGTATGCAGGATGCCGCCGCGAATGTCGGAGCTTTGGTTTAGCAACGGATGAATCTCGGCGATCTCTTCCGGCCTTACCAGCTTGCAGGGCACGCCTGCGGCTTCGGCAATCGAAATGTAGGACTGAAACTCATCCCAGCGCTTCTCAGTATTGGCGACGCGCAACTGACCCACTTTACGCAGCCCGACCGAGGCCCCCATCTTTTCCTCAACCTCAGAATAGATGCGGATGGTTTCCATCGTCATTTTCGACACATTGTGCGACCGCACAAAGGTCACTAGCAGACCCGCTGCGTGCCAGGTCGATCCCGAGGTCAGCGTCGTACGCTCCAGCATGACCGCGTCCGAACACCCATGTTCGGTCAGGCCATAAAGGATCGATGCCCCAACGCACCCGCCACCGACAACCACAACTTTTGCATGCGACTTCATTTAATCGACTCCCTAACTTGCGCCGAATACCGGCAGAAACCCGGACCTTCTGACACGTCTCCGAAGCCGGGTTCGTCCGGGAATGCAGGCAGGCACGTCACCATGTACCCCCCTGCTGCCTGAGATAGGCATCTCCCCGAATGCTGAGGGCCAGCATTGCGGTCAGCGGACCAGTAGGCAATTGCAAAAAAATTCACATTGAGTTAACTTAACTAACTCAAGAATGACACCGTCATAAATAAAATACCGAAAATTAGCCACTACAGGTCAGGTAACTTTGCCCAAAGGCCCATATGAACTTCCCCCGTTTGGTTCGTTGGTCAGCTTCGAGGCCGCGGCGCGCCATGTCAGTTTCAAAAATGCCGCGACAGAGCTGAACGTGACCCCTGCGGCAATCAGTCACCAAGTGAAATCACTGGAGCAGGAGCTGAACTGCTCGTTATTTCGTCGTCACCATCGTGGGGTTGAACTGACCGAAAGCGGGGCCTACCTGCTGGTCGCCCTGCAGCGAGGGTTCGAAGGTATCAGCGAAGCCTTGCTGCAGCTGCGGTCGCAATATGACAGATCCGGAGTGACAATTCGGTCCAGCACGGCCGTCAGTTCGCTTTGGTTGACGCCCCGACTGGCGCAATTCTGGAAAAGCTACGGACACATATCGGTGACGCAGGTCGTCACGGATTTGGGGTTTGACACATCGAAATGCGATCTCAGCATTTTCTATGGGGACGCCTCGCTTGAGAAGGCGAACCACCGTGTTCTGTTTCGCGACCGCATCATGGCCCTTGGCAGCCCTCGGTTTCTGGAACAGAACCGCATTACTGGCATCCAGGACCTGGCGCTTATCCCTTTGATTCATCTTGATGCGCCGGGAACGGAGTGGACAGATTGGCGCGAGTGGACCAACCAGTTGGGCTATGACGGGCCTTTGAATTCAGCGCATCGCGTCAACAATTACACCATTGCCCTTCAGGCCGCACAGGACGACATGGGGGCCGTGCTGGGATGGGAAGGACTGACCTCGGAACTTGTCGCATGCGGGAAGCTGGTCAGCCTGCTGCCGCAGGCGATCTCCTCACCGCTGGACTTTTACGTCGCGCTCCACAACACTACCTCTGATCGCGCCAATCTTGTGTATCAATGGCTGGCGGAGACCACCTGAATATTCCAGTCTTGTTTGTGACTTAGAGCATTTTTACATACTCTTCGGAGACTTCAGCGGAATTTCAGTGCTCGATTAATTCCAGACGATTTCTTTGATCGCCGGCCCGGCGTCATGTCGCCGCCGCCTTGAAACACGTCGGTTTTAGTGAAACCCAATGAAGAGCGATCACTCTACCACCTTTTCATGATTGACATGAAAAACCAGATTGCCGCCCGTCTGCATGGTCAGTTCTAGGAAATGGGCTTTGCCGGACCCGGCGTCGAGGCTCTTCGCGCGGGCGCGGATGTCTCGCTGAGAACCCTCTACAAGTATTTTCCCAGCCGCGAGGCAATGGTCGTGGGCGCGCTGCGGCACCGGGACCGCGTCTATACAGGCTGGATCGGTGTCACTGTGCTCTTAATTACTGGACGCAGATAGATACCGGGACACTTAGATACTGGGACATTTGACCCAATTTTGTGCCCTTAATTCCCGGATATCCACGGGTCGCAGCGAAGTGATTACCCGTTCCCGAAGCGAAAGCAATATGGGGTCGCCTGCCCTATTCATGCCTGTACGCAACGAAGCTTATCCACTGAACACATCGTCCGCGAACTAAGGGCACAGTCCGACTATTAATTATACAGTCCAGCAATTAAAGGCACGGTGACACTTGACGTTTCATTTTCTGCTACAGCGCCCTGCCCGACTGCAGTCCAGCAGGGCGCAATGATTTCATCACCAGCATGGATTGCCCAGCCGACTTGCTGCTTAGACCGCCGACGACACCGGCAGGTGAGCAACCAGTTATGAACGGGAAGGCTGCGTTTCAGAGCTTGCAAA
Source organism: uncultured Ruegeria sp. (assembly GCF_947497005.1). GTDB lineage: Bacteria > Pseudomonadota > Alphaproteobacteria > Rhodobacterales > Rhodobacteraceae > Ruegeria. The sequence continues at coordinate 17,591 of NZ_CANMFF010000038.1, forward strand.
CGGATGCGGGGTGAGGCGGTCTTTGATGAAGGCAACATCTTCATCTTTGGTCACGCCCATGGCGTCTGGTTTCACCGGTGGCAGGGTCAGGCCGCCGCTGTTGGATTGCGCCAGGTCTGATCGCGCCTTGGCAAGTGCCGAGTCCAAAAGTCCCATCCAGGTTTCACCGGATTCGAGGATCGCACCATAAAGGTACACTAGCTTTGCTATCTTGTCCCTCATCCTGTCAGCGTCGCCGGTAACGGACGCGCCTCCGAAGCTGTGGCCAACCAAAACGGCTTTGTCGCAAACTTTCGGCTCCGACGCCTCCGTGTTAGTGGCGTCTCAGATTTCGAACGAGGCGGGCAGTGACA
>NZ_CANMFF010000039.1 GCF_947497005.1 uncultured Ruegeria sp.
GAAGACGGCAATGGCGCCGTCGAAGCCAAGGTCAAAGCCGAGGTCGCAGAGCTCTGCGCCCGTTTCCCGATCTATCCGAATTTGTAAGTCGAAGGACCCATGACATGAGCTTTCATAACATCGACCAAGCCCCCGCACGCCTGAACCGCAGCGAATTGGCCGTTCCCGGCAGCCAGCCCGGCATGTTCGAAAAGGCCGCCAAATCAGATGTGGACGTCATCTTCCTCGATCTGGAAGACGCCGTCGCACCGGACGAAAAGGAACAGGCGCGCAAGAACATCATTCAGGCGCTGAACGACATCGATTGGGGTAACAAGACCATGTCGGTGCGGATCAATGGTCTGGACACCCATTATATGTATCGCGACGTGGTGGATGTGGTCGAACAGGCCGGTGAACGGCTGGACCTGATCATGATCCCCAAAGTGGGAACTGCTGCGGATGTTTATGCGGTTGATATGCTGGTGACGCAGATTGAGGACGCCAAGGGCTACAAGAACCGGATTGGGTTCGAACATATCATCGAAACCGCCCTTGGCATGCAGAATGTCAGTGAGATCGCGTCCGCATCCAAACGCAACGAGAGCCTGCATTTTGGTGTTGCCGATTATGCGGCTTCGACCCGGGCGCGCACCACAATCATCGGCGGTGTAAACCCGGATTACTCGGTGCTGACTGACCCGGACGCCGAGGCTGGCCGCATGACCCATTGGGGCGACATGTGGCATTATGCGCTGGCCCGCATGGTGGTTGCGGCCCGAGCCAACGGCCTGCGCCCCATCGACGGACCGTTCGGCGATTTCCAAGACCCCGATGGGTACAAGGCCGCCGCCAAGCGCGCCGCCGTTCTGGGATGTGAAGGCAAATGGGCCATACACCCTAGCCAGATCGCACTGGCCAATGAGGTCATGTCGCCGTCCAACGCCGAAATAGACAAGGCGCAGCGTATTCTTGTCGCCATGGCCGAAGCCGAAGCATCCGGCAAAGGTGCTGTATCGCTGGATGGCCGTCTGATCGACTATGCATCGATCCGGCAGGCCGAAGTACTGGTTGAAAAGGCAGGTCAGATCGCAGCAGCTTGATCGCATCATGACTGTGCAATCGTCCATATCGCTGCGCGACAGCGCCGCCGCCATTTTTGCCGAGGCCGTCGCTGCGGCAGATCCAGCGAAGTCCCTGCGCCAACGGTTGCGATCAGACCCAATGCCATCACCAGAACAGGGCGGGCGCAGCATCCTGATCGCAATTGGGAAGGCTGCCCCTGCCATGATGGAGGAGGTATTGCAGCATGTTCAAGGCGATCACGTCGCCCTGATCGTAACCCATAGCGACAACCGGAAGGAAGTCCCCGGCGCGACTGTATTGACCAGTGGGCACCCCATCCCGGATGAACGCGGTTTGAAAGCCGGGCGACAGATCATCGCGTTGCTTAGCGCAGCACGTAAGCAGGATCAGATCATTGCACTGATCTCTGGCGGAGGATCGGCCTTGGTCCCCGCGCCTGTTGATGGTTTGACCCTTTCGGACAAAATCGCGGTCAATAAGGTTTTACTGTCTTCCGGGCTGGACATCGTTCGGATGAACCTTGTGCGTCAGCACCTGAGCCAACTCAAAGGCGGCGGGTTTTTGCGGCACGGCTCCCCTGCCCCGATCACGGCGTATATCCTGTCGGATGTCATCGGTGATGACCTTCGGGCCGTAGCCAGCGGACCAACTGCTTTACCAATCGGCAGCCACGCGGACGCCCGCAGGACCTGCATCGAGATCGGTATTTGGCACCGGTTGCCAAAAGCCGCCCGTGCCCACCTAGAGAAGAGTATTCCTGAACGTTCTATAGCAGTTGAGGCGACAAATAGCCTGATTGGATCGAACACGATTAGTCTTGAAGCCGCGTTTCGCTGTGCGACGCAGATCTGCAGGGCCGAAATTGTGTCCGACGCGTTGAATGGAGACGTGTCCGATGCAGCCGAACAGATTTTTCGGGCAGCCATGTCTGCCACATTTAACCGACCAACCGCCTTGCTGTTTGGTGGTGAAACGACTGTACGCCTGACAGGAACAGGTTGCGGCGGGCGCAATCAGGAATTGGCGCTGCGCGTCGCCCAATTGGCGCATGAGCGCACGATATCCGGCAACTGGGTTTTTCTTAGCGGCGGTACGGATGGCCGCGACGGCCCAACCCCGGCAGCTGGCGCGATAGTGGATGCAGGGACGCTCGCCCGAATCCGCGCGTCTGGACATGACCCTGCCTCAATGTTGGCAAGCAACGATAGTCATAAGGCTTTGACGCTGTCGGGTGATCTTCTGATGACCGGAGCAACCGGAACCAATGTTGCCGACATTCAGGTATTGTTGCTTGGATCTAACGCGTGAAAGCGGGCGAAAAAAGCGGCAGATCTTTAGATCCGTTATAAGCGATCTCTGGGTTTTAAAGTGATCAATGGTGCAGATGCGTCGTGACGTATACTTCGGGTCAACAAAGAAATCCTGATGTTCGAATTTCAAGCTGAGCAAGTGGCGGCGTTTCAAGCGCCAAAGGCTGCGAGTTGGTGAATTCGGATTGTTGATGCGGTGCGATTAACTGCCGGAGCGCAGTCAGGCTTCCGAATGCCCAAGCAGGTAGCGCAAACCGCTGTAGCCTGCCTGTAGACCGATATCCATGTTTGGCTCGTTCCCGCTTTTGGATTATGAAATGGCTGCGTTCAGTGAGAACATTCAGACTTATGGAAGACCACTAATCCGGATTCAGTGTAATCTCGTTTGCTATCCGCAACGGTTTTATGACCGAGGTTAGACATGCTATCGGAAAGCCGTAAAACCATTGGAATTTGATTTTTAGAATTTTTCTGTCAGCATCATTATTTTACTAACAGGAAAAATTGATGCTATGGTAGTTTGAATTGGATTGGGTAATGCAGCTGGTCTTCTTGCGGAACCCGTTTGGACAAGTGTAGCAAGACATTGAAAGAATGAAATTGAAAAATAACGACAAAGAAATGGCGACAAATCTGACACAGGACCCGCATTCTATTCGCTCGGGTGACAGAGAAAAAGTTCTTGAAGTTGCTATTGGTCGCGAAGTTCGTGCCTTTCGCAAACAGCAAAATACTACGGTCGCGGAATTGGCTCAGCTGACTGGATTGTCGATTGGTATGTTGTCCAAGATCGAAAACGGGAACACATCGCCTTCCCTGACGACTCTGCAGTCGCTTGCTGATGCGCTTTCGGTTCCTCTGACAAGCTTTTTCAGACAGTTTGAAGAACGTCGCGAGGCGGTTCATACCAAAGCCGGTGAAGGCGTGGAATTGGAGCGCGAAGGAACACGGGCCAACCATCAATATAATCTGTTGGGACATATTGGTGCCAACGGGTCAGGCGTAATCGTAGAACCCTACCTGATCACTCTGACCGTTGAATCCGACGTGTTCCCAACATTTCAACATGGCGGAATAGAGACGATCTACATGCTTGAGGGTGAGGTAGATTACCGACACGGTGACAAGATTTATCCCCTGAAACCGGGTGACACTTTGTTCTTTGACGCCGACGCGCCGCATGGACCTGAACGGTTAGTCTACCTGCCAGCACGCTACATTTCAGTGATCAGTTATCCGCAGACAAACTGATCGGCTTGTGTAACAAGAAATCCGTGGGTCTGTCATAGCCGACGTGACTGCCAGTACTTACGATTGTAAACCCAAGCCTTGAAAACACGCGGTGGTTTCCAGTTCCAACGCCGATAAGCCAAGGTCTGCTGCTCGGATTGCAGAGTGCTCTACTAAAGTGCGGCAGATACCCTGCCCCCGCATTCCTTCCTTCACCGCCAGCTTTCCAAGGTACAAGCTGTCGGCTTTGGACGCCAAAAACATGCACGCGAAAAGCGGTTGACCTATGGCCCAGATTTCACCACCACCCCTACAATGCTCCTGCATCTCTTCCACGGTTAGATTGTGGATAGACGAAGGAGGGTCAATCCGGGCACCCATATACCGAAATGACGCGCGAAGCAGTGCAAGGGCGTCATACAATGCGAAGTCATCGGGCTAAATGAGCCAAGGTGTTTTGCCTGCATCAGTCATATGAGCCAAAACACGTCAAGATGATAGCTTACTTTGACAAAGGCGGTTCTGTTTCTAGATCCGGCCACACACCGGGAGAGGTCGGCAATCCATCGTCAAACTGACTAAGGTAGTCCAACATCATTGGGCGGTTGTCGATGAACCCCTTGTAGGTGGCGAGCTCAACCGGAAGGTCGCGAACAACGCGGTGCAAGCGACGACCCCATTTCGGCACCGTCATCAGATCTTGAAAACTACAAAGATAACAACGGATTGGAAATACTAGTGCGTTTGATCGCGGCAATCGGAAGAATGTTTGCAACTCGACCCGAAGATGTTGTTTGTGAGCTATGTTTTCGGGCGTCAGCGTTGTCTTCTGGATACCCCATTTGTGATAGTTTTCCGGGCTAGTATCCAAAAGCGGGTTCACTGTCATGGTCCAGTTAAGGCGGCGCGCCGGAGCCCCCTGTTGAATGTTCAGCAGAAACTTCAGTGCGCGCTTGAAAATACCCATTTCATGGGCTTTTGGAACTGGCGCATGCCATTCGAAAAAGTTCATGCCAATATCAAAGTCCAGACTCCAATCGGCCTGGGTCGTGACCATACCGGCGTCCATCCACAGCATCTCGTCCCGCTGGTCCAGCACCGCGAAATCGCCTTGCGCCTGACGAGTAATGTACTCCATCGGCCCGTAAGGCAGCGTGGTTTCATCCATGAAGGTAAAGCTGTGATCTATTCCCAACGGCTTGTTAATCCATCGCCACTTATTGCCAATGCGATGCAGCTCGAACAGGTCCGGATAGTCTTCGGATTTGCTGACCATGATCAGTTCCAACAAATCCCAGCCCGCCAAGGTCATGTGCGGCAAAGACTGACAACGCAGCGGGTCTTGATCTAGAACAATCGCACGGTCTTTCATCTCGGACACGTAGTGTTCGTCTACGTCGAACCGCATCTCGTAGACCGAACCCTTGGGTCCGCCTCGATGCTGCTCCATGTTGACTGAATACATGTAGCTGTCTTCGTGGAACGGAAACGGAAAGCGTTTGATCGCCCATTCCGAGTTGTGGAACGTATAGTCGTCGCGGAAGGACTCGTCGTTGAATTGAATGGTCATGTCGGGCCTCCTCTCAGCGGTCCAGCACGAGGGATTTGCCCTCGAAACGCGATACGCAGGGCATGATCTTCTTGCCTGCTGCCTTTTCTTCGTCAGTCAGCCAGTGATCGCGATGAACAAAATTGCCGTCGTGATCCAACACAACGGTTTCGCATTGGCCACAGGCCCCGCCACGGCACAGATACGGGGCGTCGACACCTTCGCGTTCGATAGCCTCCAGAAGGCTTTCGTTTTCACCCACATGAATGACCTTGTCGGAAGACGCCAGACGCACTTCGAACGGTTTGCCAGGCCGAGGCGCCAGGAATTCTTCGTAGTGAATACAATCATCGGGCCACCCCTCGGCGGCGGCGGTATTGCAGACCCAGTCGATCATGCCTTTGGGCCCACAGACATAGACATGCGTGCCCAGAGGCTGCCCGCTCAGCAGGTTTTTCAGATCAATCGCTTGGCTCTGGTCGTCATAGTAGAGGTGCGTCTCGTTCGGGTGCCTATCCGTCAGATCGTCGGCATATGATGCAAACTCATGGTTGCGACAGGCATAGTGCAATTCCCAATGACCGTGCAGGACATCCAGCTGTTTGATCTGGCCCAGAAACGGGGTGATCCCAATACCACCGGCCAGAAACAGGTGTTTGCGGGCCCGCAAATCAAGCGAGAATAGGTTGACCGGGTAGCTGATGGTCATCTCGTCGCCCAGCTTGACCTGACTGTGCATGAACAACGACCCTCCCCTGCCCTGATCGTCGCGCCGAACCGAGATCGTATAGGACGATTGATCGAACGGATCGGACATCAGGGAATAAGGGTTGAGCCGCGTGATGCCGCCATCCTGCATTTCGACCACGGTATGTGCACCGCCCGAAAAGGTTGGCAACTGTCTGCCGTCAACGCGTTCAAACCGGAAACGCGTCACCAATTCGTTCAGCGGGTTAATTTCGGTCACTTTGACCTGAATTTTCTCTGCACCACTCATTCGTAGATCCCCTTCGGCACGGGCACGTTGCCATGGTCCTCGGCGTCAACTCGGACGCCTTGATAGGCGGCAAGGCGGCGGGAATAGTGGTCGCGTACAAACAGGTTGAGACCACAGTGCGCGCAAACAAACGGATCGACCTCGACATCTTCGGTGACACCTTTGCAATGTACACATTGCATCCGGCGTGCAACAGAACCGCGATGTTCTGTTTGAATCGCAGTATGCGGCAGGCCGACGGCCATAACTTCGTTCATGGCCTGACCCATCATGCCTTCGGTGCCGGTCAGATAGACTTGTAGCCCCATATGCGCGTCCTCGAGAACGCGGCGAATACGAGGCAGCGCGGCCGCATAGGACGGACCTTCGTAGAATTGCGCGGGATTTAGCGCCTGCAGCTTGTCCGAAAAATCTGTGCCTTTCGGGATGTAGATCAGATGGGCTTTAGCCATCAGATCGGGTGTCGCTATGTCAATTACTGCTTCGGCCCCTTCGGCCTCGGCGATCATAAGATGATGTTCACCTGAGCGAACCTCTAGCGTGCCCCAGACCGGGCGGCTTGCGATTGACTTGGGAAATTCGAACTTTGACATTGTGCCCTCAAAAAAGAAAAGAGCGCCACGAATTTATCGTCGCGCCCCCTGAGTATCAGCCCTTTGCGGTTCGGATGGCCTTGTCCCTGTCGTAGAACGGCATCTCTTCAGCTGTAGCCGCAATCTCGGTTCCGTCGCCATTGCGGACCGTCAGCCTTGTACCCGACGACGCGCAGTCAACTGGCATCCGCGCGATACCAACATTGTGGTTGTTGATTTCAGAGTACATGCCAAAGGTAACCACACCGACCTTTTCGCCGTTTTGCAGAAGGTCCGCACCCTCATCTGCCGGAGTGGTACCGTCCAGTTTGACACCGTAGATTTTGAACCGCTCTTTACCTTGCGAGGCGTAGTGGTTCTCGGCACCGATAAAGCCGGTTTTGCCCGGTGAGACCGTAAATTCCAGGCCCAGTTCCCAAAGCGTATCGCCGCATGTTTCATCGTCGAACGGATAGGTTTCCGAATTGTCGCCTGGATAAAACAGAAGGTAGCTTTCGGTGCGCAGCAAATCGAGTGTCGAGAACTGGACCGGAACAATGCCCATGTCCTTGCCTTCGGCCAGGATGTTGTCCCACAGGTGCACCGCATGCTTGGCCTGACAGAAAATCTCATACCCACGCTCACCGGTGTAGCCTGTGCGTGAAATCATCACCGGGCACCCATAGAGCTTTGTTTGCATGATGCCAAAATAGGCCAGATCACGAATTCCGGGAATGTGTTTGGCCAGGAAATCCACCGCAACCGGTCCTTGCAAAGACATGTCGTGCATGTCGTCGTCAAAGATGACCGAACAGTTTTTGCCTGCCGCCACTGATGTTAGCTGTTCCATCCCCGTTCCCGTGCCATGCACGACAAGCCACGTGTTCACCGACAGGCGATAGATGATGCAATCGTCAACAAACTTGCCCTCGGGATTCAGGATCGACGCATAAGTCGACCTGCCCGGCATGATCTTTTCCACATTCCTCGTGGTAACGCGGTCAATGACATAAGCTGCATCTTCTCCGACCACGTGAACCTTTTTCAGACCCGACACATCCATCAGACCCGCCTTGGTGCGGATGGCTTCGTAGTCCGCTTTGGCGCGTTCCGGGCTATGGTCATAGAACCATGCGGTTCCCATACCGTTCCAGTCCTCAAGCTCGCCGCCGATCTCGGCATGGCGCTGCGCAAGGGAGGATGTCCTCCAAAGAATGGCCATTGTTCAGCTCTCCCGTTGATTGCTTTTTTGTTTACCATATTGAGGCCGATGTCAGATTGAAAATCAACACCCATGTGCAGATTTTTTTCCTGTTGGGAATATTGGACTGCAATTTGTGCACCCTAAAGGATATTATCGAAAATAGCATAAGTGTTTATTTATCAATGCGATGAGCTAAAAAATGGCGGCTCAGAATGTGCATCAACCCAATGCCTAAAAGATGTTTGCCCCACATATCTATTGACAGGTCGCCAATGAAATTGTCCCCTGAGTAGATAAATATTCCCAGCAGGAAATTCTTCGCTGAAAGACCTCCTGCTGCAACAACAGGGAGACTACGAAGTGGATGGTAATCTAAATGCACTAACGACGGTCTTTACCGAGTTCTACTACTGGGTAACGGTCGTTTTCATGTTCCTGATCCATGTGGGCTTTTGCATGTACGAGGTCGGTGCCAGCCGTGCTCGCAACCATATGCACACATTGATGAAAAACATCATGATCATCCCGCTGGTAACGGTCACGTTCTTCTTCTTTGGGTGGTGGATTTACTGGGCCTTTCCGAACTTTCCGTTCTGGGGAGGACTGGATGCCGAGGCGGGCGCTGCCAATCTGCCCTGGGCCGATACGATGGCCACCAATTTGGGTGACAGAATCACCGGTGTCTTCTGGGCCGCGTTCTTGCTGTTCTCGTGGACGGCCGCCTCAATCGTTTCAGGTTCTGTAATCGAGCGGATCAGATCTTCTGCCCTGTGGGTCCATGCTGTGATGATTGGTTCTGTCTGGTGGATCATAGACGCAGCATGGGGCTGGCACTATGGCGGCTGGATGGTGCGCCTTCTTGGATACCATGACGCCTATGCTTCGGGCGTTATCCACGCGATTGCAGGTGGTTACGCGCTTGGCGTGATCATGGTTCTGGGTCCGCGCCTGGGTAAATTCTCCAAGGACGGAACGCCGCGGGATATTCCACCGCACAACCCCTGGCTGCTGACGATCGGGATATTCCTTATCTACACCGGTTTCTGGGGCTTCTACGCCGCATGTAACGTTCCAGCAATCTCGCCTGAGGCAATCGACGGTCAGATTACCGGCGTTACGTGGACCGCAACCAACATCTATCTGGCCCCCACCACGCTTTCCGCGATTACCTTCAACTTCCTGATGTCATTGTCCGGCGGTTTGATGGCAGCGTATGTGGTTTCCAAAGGCGACGCCTTCTGGACATTCTCGGGCGGTTTGGCCGGAATTATCACTGCCTCGGCAGGTAACGATTTATATCACCCGATCCAGGCAATGATCATTGCCGCTGTCGGTGTCGTAATCGTTTACAATCTGCACTATTGGGTTGAGCGTCGGTTTAAGCTGGATGATGCCGTTGGGGCTGTCGCCGTGCATGGCTACGCAGGGGTCGTTGGCTTGGTGATTTCGGGCTTTGTCCTCTGGGGTGTGCCTTCTTCCCCATATGAAGGCTACGCGACGATTAACCCGGTCGGTCAGATCACTGGTGCTGTCATCATGTTCTTTGTTCTTGGTTTCTTGCCAGGTTGGATTCTGGCGAAAATTCAATCGGCCGCTGGTGTTCTGCGCATCCCGGAAGAAGTTGAACTTATGGGTCTCGATTACGCTGAACACCATGCCTACGAAGACGCCAAAGCCGCAATTATTGCAGCCGACAAAGAAGAACTGGCTGCCCGTGGCGTAGCAGCGAAATAAGGGAGAAAAATATGTCTACGAATGGATATACAAGTTGGGCCGTGGATCTGGCTGAAGTCGGACCAATTTATCCCTTCCAAGGTTACGAAGTTCTGATGGTCATCGTGGGCGTCGTATTCTGGATCGGCTGGCATCGCATCCAATTTGTCCGGGAAGGCGAGCACCTTGAGAAAGCCCGTCACACCGGCGACGAAGAGAAAGTGAAAGCACAGCTGGAACGATACTGATCCGGCTTTGAAAGCTGGCAATGGGCATAAATTTAAATTCTTGCCCATTGCCTCTTAGGAAAAATTATTTCCTATCATTATTGATGTCCGTTTGAATTGTTGGTACCGTAGAATCATAACGAAACACACAAGGAGATCTGCCAGCCATGTGCGGAATTGTTGGATTATTCCTCAAAGACCAGTCTCTTGCGCCCCAACTGGGCAATATGCTGACAGACATGCTGATCACAATGACGGATCGTGGCCCCGACAGTGCGGGGATTGCGATTTATGGCGAGGAATCAGGTGGTGCGACCAAGGTGACGCTGCAGTCGCCCAATCCCAAGGAGGACTTTGCCGGGCTGGCCGAAGAGCTAGGACAGCACTTGGGAGCGGTGGTAAGCCAGACTGATAATGACACGCACACTGTGCTGGACGTTCCGGCCGGGCACTTTGAAGCGGCACGGGCCACGTTGGCAGAGATCCGGCCTTCGGTCCAGATCATGAGCCGGGGCGAGATGTTGGAGATCTACAAGGAAGTTGGCCTACCCAAAGACGTGGCCGCGCGCTTTGACATCAGCAGCATGAGCGGCACGCATGGCATTGGTCATACCCGCATGGCAACGGAATCTGCGGTCACGACGATGGGTGCACACCCGTTCAACACCGGGCCCGATCAGTGTCTGGTTCACAACGGCTCGCTGTCAAACCACAACTCGCTGCGTCGCAAACTGCGTCGCGAAGGAGTGGTGATCCAAACCGAGAACGATACCGAGGTCGGAGCCGCCTATCTGACCTGGAAAATGATGAACGGTGCCAGCCTGGGTGAGGCGCTGGAAAGCAGCCTTGAGGATCTGGATGGCTTCTTCACCTTTGTCGTCGGCACCAAGGATGGGTTCGGCGTGGTCCGCGACCCAATTGCCTGCAAACCGGCGGTGATGGCCGAGACCGATCAATACGTGGCCTTTGGCAGCGAATATCGGGCGCTTGTGAACCTACCCGGCATTGAAGACGCCCGCGTCTGGGAGCCGGAGCCGGCAACGGTTTACTTCTGGTCCCACAACGACAGCCCGACAACGACGGAAAAGGCCGCCTGACATGCAGACCTATGATCTTGAAGCAAACGGCCTGCGCGGGCTGAACGCAACGCTGCAATCGCAATCCACCGAGACGAACCAAACCAGTTGGGAGGTTGTGAACCCCAAGGGTAGCCACGCGATTGCCGTCGGGCTGGACGCGCCTATCGAGGTGACGGTCAAAGGTTCCACCGGCTACTACTGCGCCGGCATGAACCAGCAGGCGACGATCAAGGTTGAGGGCTCGGTCGGACCCGGCGTGGCCGAGAACATGATGTCCGGTCAGGTGATCGTCGATGGCGATGCCAGCCAGTATGCCGGGGCCACGGGTAAGGGCGGATTACTTGTGATCAAGGGCAATGCCAGCTCACGTTGCGGAATTTCGATGAAAGGCATCGACATCGTGGTGCATGGCGATATCGGCCATATGTCGGCCTTTATGGCACAGGCCGGTAACCTTGTGGTCTGTGGTGATGCAGGCGACGCGCTTGGGGACTCGCTGTATGAGGCGCGACTGTTCGTGCGCGGCTCGGTCAAAAGCCTCGGCGCTGATTGCGTCGAGAAAGAGATGCGCCCCGAACACCTGGAGATTCTGAAAGACCTGCTGGATCGCGCTGGCGCGGATTCCAGTCCGGAAGAGTTCAAACGCTACGGCTCAGCTCGCCAACTGTACAACTTCGACGTCGATAACGCCGCCACTTACTGAGGATAAAGGGTATGAAAGATATGGACGATCAGATTCCCCGCACCCTGCCGATCCAGTCGGCGACATTCACCAACCCGATCAATGCGGAAATTCGCCGCGCCGCAGCCACGGGCATCTATGACATCCGCGGTGGCGGTGCCAAGCGCAAGGTGCCGCATTTTGACGACCTGCTGTTTCTGGGCGCGTCGGTGTCACGATATCCGTTGGAAGGCTATCGCGAACGCTGCGACACCTCGGTGACACTGGGCACGCGCTTTGCCAAGAAGCCGATCGAGTTGGACATTCCGATAACCATTGCGGGCATGAGCTTTGGCGCTCTCTCTGGTCCGGCGAAAGAAGCTCTGGGCCGGGGCGCGTCGGCAGCTGGCACGTCGACCACCACCGGTGACGGAGGCATGACACCCGAGGAACGCGGTCACTCCAGCAAGCTGGTCTATCAGTATCTGCCCTCGCGCTATGGCATGAACCCAAACGACCTGCGCAAGGCCGACGCGATCGAGATCGTGGTCGGTCAGGGCGCCAAACCCGGTGGCGGCGGTATGTTGCTGGGACAGAAGATTAGCGACCGTGTGGCCGAAATGCGCACCTTGCCCAAGGGTATCGACCAGCGCTCGGCCTGTCGCCATCCTGACTGGACCGGCCCCGATGATCTGGAAATCAAGATCCTCGAATTGCGTGAGATTACAGACTGGCAAGTGCCGATCTATGTCAAGGTTGGCGCGACCCGCCCCTATTATGATACGGCACTGGCGGTAAAGGCCGGTGCCGATGTGGTGGTGATGGACGGGATGCAGGGCGGTACGGCCGCGACGCAGGACGTCTTTATCGAACATGTGGGCCTGCCGACGCTATCGTGCATTCGCCCTGCCGTACAGGCGCTGCAGGATCTGGGTGTGCATCGTGAGGTTCAGCTGGTGATCTCGGGCGGAATCCGCACCGGAGCCGATGTTGCTAAAGCTCTGGCGCTTGGCGCGGATGCGGTGGCTATTGGCACCGCCGCACTGGTGGCGCTTGGCGACAACGATCCGAAATGGGAAGCTGAATATCAGAAGCTGGGCACTACTACCGGAGCCTATGACGACTGGCACGAAGGTCAGGACCCGGCAGGTATCACTACGCAGGATCCCGATCTTGCCGCCCGTCTGAACCCGGTCGAGGCCGGACGCCGTCTACGCAATTATCTCAAGGTGATGACGCTTGAGGCGCAGACCATCGCGCGGGCCTGTGGTCACAACCACTTGCACAATCTCGAACCCGAAGACCTGTGCGCCCTGACCATGGAGGCTGCCGCAATGGCACGGGTGCCATTGGCCGGTACCAGCTGGTACCCGGGCAAAGAGGGGTTCTGAAAAATAATTGCGCGGCTCTCTGACAAGGGCCGCGTTTTGCATTTGAACAACGAAAAACAACAGGGAAAGGAAAGCCATCGTGACGATAGATCTCGCAGCTTTCGCAAAAGAAAAAGGCGTCAAATACTTCATGATCTCTTTCACCGACCTGTTCGGTGGGCAACGGGCTAAGCTGGTGCCCGCACAGGCGATAGCCGACATGCAGGAAGATGGCGCAGGTTTTGCCGGGTTTGCTACCTGGCTGGACATGACCCCGGCACATCCCGATATGCTGGCAGTACCGGACCCTTCGTCGGTGATCCAGCTGCCCTGGAAGCCCGAAGTCGCTTGGGTTGCTGGCAACTGCGTGATGGAAGGTAAGGACGTTGCCCAGGCACCACGCAATGTGCTGCGACGCCTGATCAATGAAGCCGCCGAAATGGGCATGCATGTCAAGACCGGCATCGAGGCCGAGTTCTTCCTGTTGACCCCTGATGGCGAGCAGATCAGCGACCCGTTCGATACCGCCGAAAAGCCCTGCTATGATCAGCAGGCGGTGATGCGCCGCTATGACGTGGTGCGCGAGATCTGCGACTACATGCTGGAATTGGGCTGGGGACCCTATCAGAACGACCACGAAGACGCCAACGGCCAGTTCGAAATGAACTGGGAGTTCGACGATGTCCTGCGCACCGCGGATAAGCACTCCTTCTTCAAGTTCATGACAAAGTCGGTGGCCGAAAAACACGGCTTCCGCGCCACTTTCATGCCCAAGCCCGTTGAAGGCCTGACTGGTAATGGTTGCCACGCCCATATCTCGGTCTGGGATGCGCCTGGAGCAGAGTCCACAACGAACGTCTTTGCCGGTGAAGGCGAAGGCCCGACCGGCGAGGTTGGGCTGGGTGAACAGGGCAAGTACTTCCTGGGCGGGATCATGAAACATGCAAGTGCACTGGCCGCAATCACCAACCCGACCGTGAACAGCTACAAGCGCATCAACGCGCCGCGCACTATGTCAGGCGCGACCTGGGCTCCCAATACCGTGACCTGGACTGGGAACAACCGAACTCACATGGTCCGTGTTCCAGGCCCGGGTCGTTTCGAGTTGCGTCTGGCCGACGGGGCCACCAACCCCTACCTGCTGCAGGCGGTCATCATCGCCGCGGGCCTGTCCGGCATCCGATCGAAAGCTGATCCGGGACGGCGTTGGGACATTGACATGTATGCCGAAGGACACACCGTCACCGACGCCCCTAAACTGCCGCTGAACATGCTCGACGGGTTGCGTGAATACGATAATGATAATGAGCTGAAAACCATGATGGGTCAGGAATTCTCAAGCGCATTCCTCAAAATGAAACACCAGGAATGGAACTCATTCGTCAGCCATTTCTCACGCTGGGAAAAAGACCACACACTCGACATCTAAACAAATCAGGGGCTGCAGACATTCTGCTGCCCCACCCCTTCGGTCAAACGGAGATCCGCACCTCGTGAACGTTCTGATTTTCCAGCATACGCCGGGCGAAAACCCCGGAGCGTTTCTGGAGCACATTTCGTCATGCGGTGATACAGCCAGAGTTGTGCATCTCTATGATGGCCGACCGATCCCACAGCTCGACGAATTTGATTTGCTTCTTGTTCTGGGCGGTCCAATGGATGTCTGGGAAATCGAAGCACATCCATGGCTTGTGCGTAAAAAACAAGCTATCGGGACCTGGGTTCAAGACCTCAAACGTCGTTACTTTGATATTTGTCTGGGCCACCAACTATTGGTTGACGCGCTGGGTGGGAAATGCGCACGCATGCAAAAGCCCGAGATCGGCGTGCTTTCTGTTAATCTGACTGATAACACGCATGGTGATCCGCTGTTCGAGCTCTTGCCTCATCAATTCCGGGTGCTTCAATGGCATGGGGTTGAAGCTGTTGAACTGCGACCTAACTCATCGGCTCTAGCACAATCTGATGCCTGTGCTGTTCAGGCCTTAAGGGTTTCGGACTGTGCCTGGGGTGTACAATTTCACCCCGAGCTTGTTCAGGGCACGATCAAATCGTGGATGAGCGATCCCGCCAACCATCAACGCGCTGTTGATTGGCTAGGCTCCGCAGATGCAGCGTGGGAAATGGTCTCTGACAGCGACCAAATAGTTGAAGAACAATTTAGGATAACATCCAGCTTCTATAACAGATTGCGACAGGTCTGATCACACGCGATCAACCGGGAACTTCAAGGTTCTCTTAGCTGTCTGCTTCAACCCTCCAATCGGGGACATCGTTAACAAGCATCAACGCCGCGCGGCGAAGTGTCGTCCGCATTTTGTCCACCACTGGACCGTCCATGTCGCAATCTGCCAACGCGGCGTCAAAAGTTTCCAGCCAAAGCTCGGCATCCGCTTCACGTATCGGCACATGCGCGTGGATTTCTCGCAAGTCCATATGACCAAATCGCTCACGATAATATGCACGACCGCCCAAAAAACCGCTCAGAAATTCGAACTGCGCCTGTCTTGTATGAGATAATCCATGACCGCGAAAATGTAGCCTGTGCAGCGAATGCACCGACGGGTCGGTCTCCATGCGGTCGTAGAACCGCTCAACAAGAGTCCGCAGCTTTTCTTCACCACCGAGTTGATCCAAAGCCGATGACATAGGTCTCTTCTCCGAGTTGCCGCCGTCAATAAATGTTGCATATCAGGAAAATAAGTTTATCACCAGTGACATGTTGGCGCGGCTGATCTTGAGAGAAGGATACGAAATTTTCGGGCATTCCCAGTTACGCGAGGCGACCGGATGAGCACCCTTGCTCTGGGTCTGCTGGCAGCATTATGCTGGGGTTTTCACGATCTTGCTGTGAGATATATCAGCCAGTCCGTGAGCGTCGTTGCCGCATTGATGGCTGTGCTGGTTGCCGGGGCGCTGCTACAGTTCGGTCTTGTGGCAATCTGGGCTGGGTTCGCCCCCATATCCGCCAAAGCAGTATCCTACGCAGTTGTAGCAGGTGGCTTTTATTTGCTGGCTGGCCTCAGTATGTATGCTGCATTTCAACGTGGGCCTGTACGTCTCGTCGCTCCGCTTGTCGCCAGCTATCCGGTTTTGTCTGTCACACTTGCGATATGGCGTGGTTCCGAGGTCAGCATCTGGCAATGGCTGGCGATCATTGCCATTGGTGTCGGCGTATCCATTGTATCGACCCGATCGGACGACAGTACGGAATACCCTGCCGCCGGGCCGACGATTGCCTTTTCTATACTCGCAGCGATTGGGTTCGCTGCAACGTTCGCTTTGGGTCAGTATGCAGCCGAACTGGGCAACGAGTTCACTGTTTCACTGATTGGCCGTCTGACCGCTATCCCTGTGCTGGCGGCAATCGCCATTGCATCTCGCAAGTCGCTTTGGCCGTGCACACGAGCCCTGCCCCTGTTGTGCCTGATGGGCGCGCTCGATGCGGTGGCAATTCTGTGCGTCGTGTCTGCCGGTAGGTTGCCTAATGCCCAATACGCGCCCGTTGCAGCCTCGATCTTCGGGTTGTTGACCGTTGTTTTGGCCTGGGCAATTTTGCGAGAGGAAATGGCTTCCTTTCAATGGCTTGGATGCATCATCGCTTTTGTCGGAATTGGCTATCTCGCGATCTGAGCATCTCCCTTATTCAGCGCAACCCTATGGGCCTGATGGGCTGCAATCGCATTGTTCAATACGCAATCAACTTCGCCCGGACGTACGGGTCCGGGATAGTGCCATGCGCCGGGGCGAATGAGGTCTTTATGTCCCTGTAATTCACTTCGCAGGTTGAGTACGTCAATATGCGCAGGCGCGTCAGGTAAAAACAGGACAGCATAGACATCCACCGCCTCGTTTAGTTGTTTGATCTGAGTTCGACATTCGTCTTGCGACAATTCTTTGCCCCAGAATTGCTGATCCAGTGCCATGTCTGTTTGTGCCGCGCGGGCTATCAGAGCGCGGACACGTGCAACATTCGTCGAAGAGTGGCCAATTGATACAATCACCAAACGCATGGCGCGGCCCGCCAATCGCCAATATTGTAGCACTTTGGAACTGGTCGACTTGCCGCCGCCTGAGTGAAGAGCGGCAGCAAATCTCACGCTGTCAGGCCCTCGGGCTCTGGCAAGGCATTTGCGCGGCTGCAGGCTATCAGCGTATTGGCCAGCAAGCAGGCGATGGTCATCGGCCCGACGCCCCCCGGTACCGGCGTGATCGCACCGGCGCGTTCGGCCGC
>NZ_CANMFF010000040.1 GCF_947497005.1 uncultured Ruegeria sp.
CCATCAACTCGCAAAGGAAAAACTATGGTTTCGCGTACAGACTATCTTTTGAACGAAGTCGAACACTTCGCACCCTATTCCCAATTTGATCAATCCGCCCCGCGCGAGGATCGCGTTTCTGAGCAGATCGACATCATCAAGAAAGAACAGCAGGCGATGGGCTTTGATCGTGCAGCCATCGCTTCAAAGAGCGTCGACATCGAGGACCAGGCCAACCGCCGTGTTGACGAACATACGGCGCAACAAGATCTGGTCGAAGAACTGAAAATCGAACTGGAGGCTGCGGAGCGGTCAGGGGAGCCGGTTGATCTGAACGATATGCAGGCTTTGGTTTCTCAGCACATGAACGATGCTCAGGAATACGATCTGTATCACCCCTACTATTCGTCCCTTGCGGATCTGTCCGGCGACAAAGATTTTCAGGATTCCGACGACTACCAGTCGCCCGGTGATCGCTATGTTCAGTATATGCAATCCGCTCTGGGTCAGGCCGGTTTCGAGAACTACGAACAGCAGACCAAGGACATTGTGAACTCCATCGAGAACATGGAGGCTCTTGCACGAGAGGTCGAAGATCCGCATCTGCGTGCTGCAATGGACGTGCAGATCGGAGAGCTGAAGGGCGATGTTGCCGAGCTACGCCCATACGACACCGACCTGCAGGCGTACACTGTTGCTGACGACAGTTACACCACATCCATGAATGCAGCCGAGCTGGACAACCTGGACCCGTCCGAGGCCGAAAAATGGCTGGCAGTGCGTGATGACATTGTTGCAACCGCCAACAGCTTCGGACTCGATGGAAACAAATTCCTGGCTCGCTACAACGATCATGATAGCGTTTCAGTCGGCACCACGGCGACTTGGCGAGACGCGGACATTTCCACCGCTGCCGCCCATTTTAACAGCCAAGGTGTTCCGGACAGCTACGAGCGCGCCGAGGCCGTTGTCGGTGAGCTGCACCAAGTTTCATCCAGCAAGATTGCCGCTGTGGTGCAGGAGATTGCCCATACCCGCGAACAGGCCGCCCAGGTTCATGAGTATGATGGACACAGTCTGTAATTGCCGAGCAGAAGGTATTTATTGATGCAACAGGGCTAAATTCAGGCTCGGCGCAAAACAGGGCGGGATGGAATCTTCCGTACAGGATTTTTGGAAAACGACCCTTCGCTGCCGTTGACGTGTGCGACCGCAACGCGGACAAAGGGTGAATCCGCTGCGTTTGCACCAAGGTCTGCAATCTCGAGTAACCGGCCGCACATGTGCGGCTGGTCTTTCGACTTTACCGATCTCAGAGGAGATTTTCAGGTTGGTTCCGCTTCACCGGGGGTGGGACGTTCAGCCGGTTTCACCAAATCCTTTCGGTACTGGCAGGTCAGGCAAGGTCGCCGCTCGTCTTTGCAGGGCCCGCCCAATGACCACCCGGCTGATTTCGGTCGTCCCGTCCACGATCCGCAGCATTTGTGCGAGGCGGGACAAACGATCCAGACCATAGGGCTGCAACAGCCCCATACCGCCCAACACTTGCGTGCAGGTGTTCGCAGCCTTCACTGCGGCATCTGGCACAAACCGTTTGGCATGAGCGGCCATCAGAGGGCCTTCGGGTGTGCCAAGGGATTCTGCCGCCCTTCGATAGAGCAGCTTGGAGGCTTCAAGATCGGTTGCAACCTCGCCGAGCATCCACTGGATCCCGTCCAGATCGAGGTTCTTGCCACCGAACATCTTGCGGTTCTTGGAATAGGACAGCGCCGTGTCCAATGCGGCTTGCATCAATCCACAGCATCCTGACGCAATCGAAACGCGGGCGATATCGATCGCCATGAGCGAGCCTTGCAAGCCCTGACCGATCGGCAAGATGATGTTGTCGTCACTCACCACGACTGTGTCCATGTACATCTCGGCCAGCGGCAGGAAGTTTTAGGACGGGGTGTCGTAGAGCGGACCAAAGCTGAGGCCCGGCGCATCGGCTGGAATGGCGATCATCGCCATATCCTGGTGGCCGGGCTCATTGCTGGTCTTGACCACGGTGAAATAGATATCAGCCTCGGTCGCCAGGCTGACCCATGCCTTCGCACCGCTGATCGTCCATGTGCCGTCGTCATTGATCACGGCCCGCGAATACATGTTTGTGGCATCCGATCCGGATTGCGGTTCGGTCAGTGCAAAGTTCGCCAGTTTGCGGCCAGAGGTCAGGTCTCGCGCCCATTTTTCCTTGAAGGCATCTGTGCCATAGCCGCAGCCCGCGAACGTACAGATGTTATGCATCGACAGGGCAAAGGCATAAGCGCCATCTCCGAGCCCCAGCTGTTCGTAGACCTGAATGCCCTCTGAAAGTGGCAAGCCCTGGCCGCCAAACTCCTCGGGGGCGTAGAGCCCCGTCAGGCCAACGGCCCCGGCCTTGTCTGACGCATCACGGGGCCATGTCTTCGTGGCGTTCCAGGCGTCCACATTGGGCAGGATGACCTGCTCGGCGTGGTCGCGTGCGGCCTGGAGTATGGTGGCGAGTTTGTCTGACATTGATGGATCCTTTCAATGGCGATTGTTCTCAGATGACGCCACAACCCGGCAATCGTGGATGGCCGGACTGATGAGCTATGAAGGCGAAACTTCAGCTGAAAATGCTTCTCTGCGGCAAGACTTAGCGAGCCAGCCCGTTAAGCTCTATCTCGTGTGCTGACAGATAATTGTCCAAAAGTGACAAATGGCCGCTTATGTGTGTGATTTGCGATATGCGCTGGGTGTACTGCCGGTCCAGCGTTGAAAGGCCCTGTGGAAATTGGCAGCCGAGGAAAAGCCGACATCATGTGCGATGGCCTCAACGCTTTTGCGTCCCGCTTGTAGATCGCGGATCGCGATGTCGCGCCGCAGGGCATCCTTGATCGCCTGAAACGACGTCCCATCCGACTGCAACCTGCGGATCAGGGTGCGCGGGGTCATGTGCATTGCGGATGCTGTCTGGGTCAGGGTCGCCGCGTCCCATCCCGTTTGGCCCAGATAAGTGCGCACCCGCAGCGATTGGGTGTGTTCACGCGAAGAGGTGAAGATCCAGTCCCGGGGCGCGTTTTGCAAAAACCGGTCAAGATCAGCTGTACTTCGAGTCTGCACTGGACCCAGTGCATTCGGGTCAAACGCGATGGCGGTGGCGGGTTGGCCAAACCGTAGCGGTGCGGGAAAGATGATCGCGTAATCCTGATCAAAGTCCGGGCGGTCAAATGCGAAATCGACGCCCCTGACCGGAACCTCGTGCCCTGCCAGCCAAGACATGAGCCCGTGGGCAAGTTTGAGGATCAGCATATGTCCAAACCGCTGAAGCGGCACTTCGCCTTGTGGTTTCAGGGTAAGCACCAACGCGTTGTCGGCGTCCTCCAGATCAAACTGATAATCATCCAGCAACAAGTTCCAGAACGTTGAAAACCGGTAGAGCGCCGATGCAAGAGACGTGGCTTCCCTGACAGTGGTCAGAAGATGTTGTAGGGCCCTCGGCCGGACGGGTCTGCTCCAAAGCCCCATCATCTCATCACCGGTCTCAACTGCGGCAAGTTGATAGAGGCAAACGATCTGATCCAGCGTGACGCGACCATTCGGCGAGCGCGTATCCGCGTTCAGACCGGACCGGCTAAGCAGCGACGCCATCTGCGCCTCTGGGCACAGGGCACGCAGCGCCGCCAGCCAGTCATCGACAAACTGGCTGGAAACCGTGGAAAGGATCGTTGGCGTGACATTGGTCATAACGCCTCAGGAGGTATCACCAATTCCGGTCGACATGAAACGCAGGCTTGCAGATGGCGGCCTTCGCAGATGACAGAATGTCAATGTCTCAACCAGATAACGCTCTGCTTGAACTCATTTCAGTGGGGTCAGGCGACTTCGAACAACGCTGCGGCCCCCATGCCTCCGCCAACACACATGGAGGTCACCACGTATTTTACGCCACGACGCCTCCCCTCAAGCAGAGCGTGCCCGACTTGTCTCGCACCTGTCATGCCGTAGGGGTGGCCAATCGATATCGCACCGCCGTTCACGTTGTAGATTTCGGGATCAATCCCAAGGTGGTCGCGGCAATAGAGAACCTGGCAGGCAAAGGCTTCGTTAAGCTCCCAAAGGCCGATGTCTTCGATGCGAAGACCTGCATTCTTAAGCAGCTTTGGAATGGCATAGATCGGGCCGACCCCCATCTCTTCCGGTGCGTTTCCTGCAACAGCCATGCCGCGATAGATACCTAGCGGTGTGAGACCCTGTTGCTCAGCCATTTTGCCTTCCATGAGCACACAAGCCGAGGCCCCGTCAGAAAGCTGGCTTGCGTTTCCGGCAGTGATCAGTCCTCCTTCGACAACCGGGTTCAGCTGGCCAAGTGTTTCGGCCGTCGTACCCGGCCTGTTGCCTTCGTCTTTTGACAAGGTCACTTCTTCCAGGGTTTCCTCTCCGGTTTCGCGATTCTTGCCCCGCTTTATCGCAGTGATCGGGACAATCTCGTCATCAAAGGCGCCAGCAGCCTGAGCCCGGGCCGTCCGACCTTGGGAAAGTGCAGCATATTCATCCTGGGCGTCACGACTGATCCCATATACCTGCGCCACATTTTCCGCCGTCATCAGCATCGGCATATAGGCATGTTCAGATTGGGCGATAACGTTTGGATCTTTCTCATCGCCCGCCCATTTCAGATAGGCATTCTGCAGGATGGAAATATTTTCCTGCCCGCCTGCCACGGAGACATTCTGACCATCCACAATGACCTGCTTTGCGGCCGTCGCAATGGCCATCAATCCCGATGAACATTGCCTGTCGATCGTCTGTCCTGCCACCGTATTGGGAAGGCCCGCCGCCAGCGCCGACAAACGCGCGACATTCATGCCTGCGGTTCCCGCCGTAAGGACCGATCCGATGACGACATCTTCGATCGAACCGGGGTCCACGCCTGCACGTTCAACAGCGTGTTGAATGGCGTGCCCCATCATGGTAGGGGATTTGATGTTGTTCAGCGAACCTTTGAAGGCAACCCCAATAGGGGTTCGTGCGGTTGAGACGATAACGGCTTCTCTCATGATTTTTCCTTTTTGGCATCAAAATGCGCGGCAAGTGTTACGCCCGAGGTTGCGAGTTCTTCCAGCAAAGGCGCAGGCGTGAACCACATCTCACCATAGGCACCAAGCGACTGCCGATAGTGGTTCATGCGTTCCAGAATCTGGCTTAATCCAAACTCGTCGGCATAGTGCATTGGGCCGCCGCGCCAGTTCGGAAAGCCATAGCCGTTGGTCCAGATCAGGTCGCAATCACCCGGGCGCGTCGCAATGCCCTCTTCAAGGATCAAGAAGCCCTCGTTGATCAGGGGGAACAGACAACGCTCAAGGATTTCCTGATCGTCGATTTCCCTGCGCTTCACGCCATGCAAGTCTGCCAAATGGGCACTGATTTGAACAATCTCAGGGTCTTCGACCCGCGTCCGCCCCTCGTAGACATAGCTTCCTCGCCCGGTTTTCTGACCCAGTCGGCCTAGTTTAAACAACCTGTCCTGCACAGCCTGGTATGTCGGGTCATGCGCGATTTCACTACGCCGCTCCTGACGCACGCGGGCGCCCACATCGACTCCCGCCAGATCTGCCATCGCATGAATGCCCATGGCCATGCCGAAGCCTTCAAGGACGTCATCCACCTGTTTCGGCGTCGCCCCCTCTAGAAGCAGACGGGATCCTTCGCGGAAGTATGGCTCCAGCATCCGGTTTCCAACAAAGCCGTAGCACACGCCAACCGTGACAGGGAGCTTCCGGATCTTCTTTGCGACCGTGATTGCCGTTGCAATGACATCGGGAGCGGTCTTGGCGCCGCGCCCCACCTCCAGCAAGCGCATGACATTGGCCGGGCTGAAGAAATGGAGACCAATCACATCCTCCGGGCGGGATGTGACTGCGGCGATTTCATCAACATCCAATGTCGATGTGTTTGAGGCCAGTATCGCGCCAGGTTTTGCGTGTCGGTCCAGGGCTTCAAAAATCTGGCGTTTGACATCCATGCTTTCAAACGCCGCTTCAATG
Organism: uncultured Ruegeria sp.; assembly: GCF_947497005.1. Lineage (GTDB taxonomy): Bacteria > Pseudomonadota > Alphaproteobacteria > Rhodobacterales > Rhodobacteraceae > Ruegeria. The sequence goes on from NZ_CANMFF010000040.1 coordinate 6,030, forward strand.
ATCAGGTCGGCCTCTGCAAGGTCGCCGTAGCTGAGTGTCCCGGTGGCGTTGGCGGAGATTGCCTCTGCCCGATCCGCACTGAGCCGCCCTTTTTGAGCCGCACGCTGGAAATGCTCCCGGACCTTTTCCAGCCCCTGTTCGAGCGCACCTTGCGTGGTTTCCAGAAACGTGACCGGATACCCCGCCTGCAGAAAGGCGATGGCAATGCCGCGCCCCATTGTTCCGGCACCGATCATAGCCACCGATGAAATGCTACGTGGTTGGTCAGCACGGGTAACGCCGGGAACCTTGGTGCATTCACGCTCTGCAAAGAACAGATGCCGCCCCGCCCGCGATTGAGGTGTGTCGAGCAGTTCAGCGAAACCTGCCTTCTCTTGTGCCAACCCCTCGGCCAGCGGCATTTCGCACGCGGCCTCGATGGACACCAAACATCGTTCAGGGGCGACAAGGTTTTTGGACGTGTGCGCTATCTGGTCTCGGAAACCCGCGAGATAACCCTTCGGATCAGGATGTGTGACGGTCATATCCGCGCAACTGCGTTTCGGATCGCCCTCATGGCTGACACGGGTGGCGAAACCCAAAACATGCGCGCGAAAATCCTGGTCGTTCTCAAATAGTGCGTCGACCAGCCCACAAGACAGGGCATAATCGCCTTTCACGGGGTCACCGGAAAGGATCATTTGCGTTGCCACTTCCAGACCGGCAATCCGGGGTAGTCGTTGGGTGCCTCCGGCACCAGGCAGCAGCCCCAGTTTGATCTCAGGTAGGCCCATCACGGCATCCGGCGTGGCGACACGGTAATCACAGGCAAGCGCGATCTCCAGCGCACCACCCATAGCGGGACCTGCTATCGCGGCGATAATGGGTTTCTTGCTGGTTTCAATCGTTACACACAGGTCTGGCAGGTCCGGCTTGTCCCAAACTGCCCCGGTGCGGAACTCAACGATATCAGCGCCGCCGCAATAGAGCGGCAGAGCCGAGCATAGAACGATAGCTTTGACCTGTTCATCGGCGTCCAGCTCGTGGATGGCCGAGGAAAGCGCCAGTCGCATCTTGAGACCAAGAGCGTTCACTGGCGGGGCATTCAGCTCAATGAAAGCGACACTCTCGGTGTGTTTAGTGGAAATCATGTTTGGAAACCTCAATTGGACTGTTTGGCAAGATCTTGTTCGATCTCTGCCCAATCGTCGAAGTGGATTACGTTGCAGGGTGAATTCACGTTCTCGAGCCAGACAAAGACGGAGATGAATGGCTGGTCATAGACCCGGGTGGCGTGGGGATCGCCCGCCGCGTTCCAGATAAGTGATCCAGCCGGATAATCCTGCCAGTCACGGGTGCCAAACCGCCAACCAGATTTCTCGGACAGGTTCAGGTACAGCTCTGGCGCGTCGTGGTTGTGGTCGCGATACAGCGTCCTTGGACCCAGCATGAAAATGCCAAGGTTGAAATCGGGATGGTGATGTCCACATGCGTCTGGCCCAATCAGCAGAGTATGTAGGTTACACTTTGTGTATCCCTCGCCCAATTCGGCACCAGGGGGATAGAATTGGGCGTTGTCTTCGCGCCAGATCAGATCATCCTTGGCCGCTTTCAGACAACCTGCGATTTCCTGCAATTCGGGGGCGACAATCCCGGCGATGGCGTTCTTCAGAACCTCATCGTGCCGGGTTCCTTGGGGAGGTAAATCAATGAGCCTCTCACCCTTCAGGTCCATGGCTGCCAGCTTGTCCAACGTCAGGTCAACGCCGCGCGTGGCAGCTCTGTGAGCCTGCAGATAGGTGACAATGGACCCGATAAGCGCCTGAATACGGCGTTGCTTGTCTGTCATGATTTAAAGTCCGAGCGCGTTGAAATATCTTTCCGCACGAGTTTCTTGTCGAGCTTGCCGACGCTGGTTTTAGGTAGGCGGTCGACAAAGACTATCTCGTCTGGAACTGCCCATTTTGAGATCTCGCCTGCACCGACACGCGACTGGATTTCTTCAATGACTCTCAAGCGCACAAGATCCGGATCGGCATCTTTTGCGGCTTGAGCAACCAAGACCGGCCTTTCACCCCATTTCGCGTGCGGCAACCCGATTGCCGCGACGTCCTCAACGCCGCTGCAAGACGATGCTATGTTTTCCAGTGCCAGTGAGGATATCCATTCGCCGCCGGTCTTGATCACATCCTTGAGGCGGTCAGTAATCTGCAGCGATCCATTCTCGCGGATATACCCAACATCCCCGGTATGCAGATACCCACCGTCCCAAAGCTCATCCGAGGCTTGCGCATTATCCAGATAGCCTTGTGTCAACCAGGGCGCCCGAGCAACAACTTCGCCGGTTGTTTCACCGTCATGTGGGACGTCCTGCATATCCGGTGTTACAACACGAAGGTCGACAAGAGGGCCGGGAAAGCCGGTTTGCGCCTGCATCTCGGGGTCATTGCTGGACAAATCGGCCACCGTCAGAAACGGACAGGTTTCGGACATCCCATAGGCCGCATGCAAGGATATGCCTGCCGCCGCGGCGCGGTCCTGCAGGCCTCGCGGCAAGGCGGCCCCGCCAATGATCACTTTCCATCTGTGCAGGTCAGTTTGCGGGCAGATGGGATGGTCGAGCGCCATTGACAGAACCGTTGGCACGCAATGGGAAAAGGTGACGCCTTCGGCTGCAATCAATCGCAAGATAGTGTCAGGGTCATATCGACCGGGATAGACCTGACGCAGCCCCAGCATCGTTGCGGCATATGGAAATCCCCAGCCGTGGACATGAAACAATGGTGTAAGCGGCATGTAAACGTCGCCGCGATGAAATCCGGCATTCCCGGGCCACGCGCCGAAACCAGCGATCAGACCCAAGGTGTGAAGGACCAACTGCCGATGTGAATAGCTCACTCCTTTGGGATTGCCGGTGGTCCCGGTTGTATAAAACAAGGTTGCCGTTTGGTTTTCATCGAAGTCCGGGAAGTCAAAGCTGCCTGGGGCTTTGCCTATCCACTCTTCATATCCTTCTCCGTCTCCAATCGGCACGATGGTGATGTCCCGATCAAAGCCCGATTTGATACCCTCAATGAGCGGCATGAAATCGCGGTGCACGATGATCAGATCCGGTTGCCCATGGTTGATCGTATAAAGAACCTGAGCAGGAGACAGACGCACGTTGATCGTGAAAAGGGACGCGCCCATCATCGGGATCGCGAAAAAACACTCAAGATAACGGTGCGTATCCCAATCCATGACACCGACGCGCATACCCTCATGTATCCCGCTCGCCTTTAAAGAATTGGCAAGTTGGCGCACGCGTTTGCCCAAGTCCGCATAGCTCAACCGCATTTCGGTGCCGCTGACGATCTCTTGGCTGGCTGACGCAAGCTGGGATCCGGCCAGCAAGTGTTTAATCAGCAACGGATAGCCATATGCATTTGGCGAAGGTGAAAGTGGCGGCATGAAGGTGGAATCCTTGAGCTTCTTTAGCCCCTAATCTGGCATCTCTTCCCCAGTTGAAGAACTGAAAGAAATTTCCGTTCATCAAGATATTCTAACCGATCACATCGCACCGCGAATTGCGTGCTACCCCCTGACAGGTTATGAAAAAGAGTATCAATACCCTGCTATATTCGCGCCCGTCGTCGGATAACTCTGCTTGAGGGTAAGCAGAATTGATTTCATCGAGGAGATGCAGCAATGACCACTCACATGCCCACGCTGGTTTCACTGCGCGCTTTTGAGGCGGTGGCGCGTCACAAGAGTTTCCGAAAGGCCGCTGACGAGATTTGTGTGACGCATGCGGCAGTCAGCCACCAGGTCAAAGCATTAGAAACAACAATCGGTGTTAAACTACTGGAACGCACAAGCCGTTCGGTCGAGCTAACACCGGCTGGCGAGCAATATTACCCGCCAATACGCGAACACATTCAGGGAATCATCAAAGCCACTCGGCGCATCCAGACACCTGAGGAACCGGACGTGTTGCTCGTTCAGTCCTACGCAAGTTTCAATACAATGTGGTTACAGCCCAGATTGGCTGAATTTCTTCAGGATAATCCGGACACACGCGTGCGCATCGTCTCGACCTTTGAAGACGGTGATTATGATATGCACCGGTTCGATGTGGGCGTGTTCAACGCGCCACCGTTTGATAAGAGATTTGACTACAGCCCCTTGTTCGAAACCGATATCTACCCGGTATGTGCTCCGGAGGCCTTGAAAACCGCAAGCGGTGGAATGCCGCTGGAAGAGCTCAGAAATTTCCTTCTGCTTAGTGTCCCAAGCACATGGAATGAGCCGGATGACTGGGACTGTTGGTTGGATGCGGCGGGCTTAGATCGCGAAACGATGAAATTTGGCTCTGTTTTCGACAATTACCCGCTTGTCCGTGAGGCTGTTCTAAATAATCACGGTATCAGCGTCGCAAGGGCACCGTTTTGCGAGCGTGATCTTGAGCGGGGGCGTCTGGTTAGACCCTTCGACATTTCAGTACCCGAGCCAGGCCGCTGGTATCTGGCGACGCAAAAAGAGCGTGCACCCAACCCCAAGCTCGATACATTTATCGACTGGCTGTTCGAACAGATCGAGGCCGACCCAACCATGCGGCTATTTCGGGCCTGATCTGTTGAATTCCAGCTCTGCCGTCAGCGCGCTTCAGGACTGACGGGCACCGGCCTCGGATGCGACGCGAGGGACAAGAGCGCGAACCAGTTCAGTCATATCCAGTGAGCCGACTGTCTTCTCCCCATCCTTGACAACATAGGCGTGTGACGTATCCCCGCCGGACCGCGCGATCATGCTTTCGAGCGTGTCGTTCACGTCCACTTCGCCATGGGCATCTTTTGGCACTTTGCCACCGACAAGCGGGGTCATAATCGAGCGCACCCGCAGAACCCGTGCGCGGTTGATGTCGCTCACGAAATCTTCGATATAGGGATCGTTGGGGTTCAGCAGGATATGCTGCGGCTCACCCTGCTGCACGACAAAGCCGTCCTTTAGGATCACAAGGTGATCGGCCAGCTTCAACGCCTCATCTAGATCGTGAGTGATGAAGATGATGGTCTTGTGCAGCTCTTTTTGCAGCTCGAGCAGCAGGTCCTGCATGTCGGTTCGGATCAGTGGGTCAAGAGCCGAGAAAGCCTCGTCCATCAGCATGATCGGTGTGTTCGCGGTCAGCGCCCGGGCAATGCCCACACGCTGTTGCATCCCACCGGACAATTGCGCTGGATAATGGTTCTCGAACCCGCTAAGACCCACGCGTTCCAGCCATTTTGCGGCTTCACGGTCGCAAGTCGTCTCGTCCTCGCCGCGCACCGAGAGCGGCATGCCTGCGTTCTTCAGCACGGTTTTGTGCGGCAAAAGCGCGAACTTCTGGAACACCATCGACATCTTTTCCTGTCGAGCATGGCGCAACCCGTCCTCGGACAGTTGCATCACGTCCTCACCCTGCACGATGATCTCGCCCGCAGTGGGTTCGATCAAACGGTTCAAGTGGCGGATCAGAGTAGATTTCCCAGAGCCGGACAGGCCCATGACCACTGTGATTTCCCCCGCCTGCATATCGATGTTGATGTTGTTGAGCCCCAACACGTGCCCGTGCTGCGCCAGCAATTCTTCCTTGCCCATGCCATCCTGGACATGGTGCAACACGTCCTTGTCGCGGGCGCCAAAGATTTTATAGAGCCCGGACAGGCGGACCATTGGCTGTGTCATTGAACCGGCTCCTTAATGTTTGACTTGGGTCTTATCGACCCGTGTGAGAGCTGCCTTTGACACGCGGTCAAGGATCACGGCCAGCAGAACAATGCCGATACCCGCAACGATGCCCACACCCAGTTCAAGGTTTCGGATACCGCGCAACACGTTCACGCCAAGGCCAGGGGCCGAAACAAGAGAGGCGATCACGACCATGGCAAGGCTCATCATGATGGTCTGGTTGATCCCGGCCATGATGTTCGGCAACGCCAGCGGCAATTGTACTCGCATCAGTTTCTGGCGGTCATTCATGCCAAAGGCATTGGCCGCTTCGATCACATCCCTGTCGACAAGCCGGATGCCCAGATCGGTCAGGCGGATCACCGGGACAATCGCGTAAAGGATGATCGCAATCCCGTACAGTTTGGATTCCGTGACCGAGAACAAGAAAATCAGAGGGATCAGGTACACGAATGTCGGCAGGGTCTGCAGCAGGTCGAGCAACGGAACGACGCCTTTTTGCAGTCGGTCGGATTTCGACATGGCAATTCCAATGGGCACACCGAACAGCACCGAAATCGTCGTACACACAAAGACGATCGACAGGGTTTGCATCGCCACATCGTAGTGGTCTACGAGGGCCAGCATCATAATCGAGGCGGCCACGAAGATCGTCACAGGGCGCGAACGTGACGCGTACCAGGAAATCGCCACCAGAAGCGGGACCATGATGAACCATGGCGTCGCTTCAAACAGCCAAAGTGCGCCATCCAATATCCAGCTCAATGGCTGTGTGATCGGGTCCAGAACGGTTTTCAGGACCGGTTTGGCTGCCAGAAACCCTTCTTCGATCCCGTTGGTTACATCGCGCGACTGCCATATGCGGTTGCAGCTTTCGTGCAGATTATCAAATGAGGGAATTGGAATGAACGGCCCAGAGGCCTCTTCTCCTCCTGCTTGCGCCGCAAGGTCCGCCAGCGAAAGAGGCGCTTTGTCATCTGACGTGCCACACCATTCGCTCAAACCCAATGCGCTGAACAACTTGTCATAGAAGGCCATTTATCCCACTTTCCGATCTACTTCAGTGCGTTAGGGGCATCGCTGAGGATGCCCCTGTCCATGCAGTTTACTGCAGCAATGCGGAAAGTTTGTCGCGCGCAGCATCGTTAAGCCACGCTCCCCAGACATCCTTGTAGGTCGTCAGAAAGTGCACCGCACCTTCATCGTAGGAGGCATTGTTGTCCTCGACCCATGCCAGCGTTTCGCCCATCTGTGCGTTGGTGAAGGACAGATTTGTCATCAGGTCAGACACTGCTGCGTTTTCGGCCATGAATTCTTTCGACAGAACTGTAACGACTTCACTGCGGGGGAAGGCGCTCATTTCTGGCGTCGCGCATTCCGCTGTGATGTTGCAGGCGTGCTTTTCAGGGTCATGGGGGCCCATATCGACCAGGGTCATCGGGTATTTGCCCAGTACCGATGTCGGTGCCCAATAAAAGCCGAACCACGGCTCTTTGTTTTCGTAGGCGGCAGCGATCGAAGCCGCAAGGGTTTCGCCTGATCCATGCACGAAGTTTTCAATGCCTGCATCAATCAGCCCGCCTGCCTTCATCAGGTTGGTGCTGACATTCAGACAGGTCCATCCCTCGGGGCAATTGTGAAAGCGATTTCCGACGAGTTCGGGGTTGGCTGCGATGCCTTCAATTGTTGCCAGTTCCGGATGCTCCTCCACAAGGTAGTTCGGAACAAAGAACCCTTCGACACCGCCATCTGACAGAACTTCGGTCACAGGAATGATTGCACCTGAGTCAACCAGCCCTTGGTAAGCCGGCGCGCCGTTTGTCCAGATTTCAGTCAGAATATCGGGCTCTCCTGTCTCGGAAACGGATGCCAGCGCAGGGTTGCTCGAGAGCGGAACCGTGGTCACTTCGCAACCATAGCCTTGCTCCATCAGAAACTTCGAGACCGCGGTCACAATTTGCGCTGACCCCCAATCGGCCTGCATCAGTGATACTTCACCGCATTCGTTTGCCTGGGCCGCCGAAGCGGTGATTGCCGCAGCAAATACGCACCCGAGACCCGCTGAAATCTTGAACATTTCTTTCCTCCTTGTCATCGGCGAAACAGGGGCAGAGAAACGCTCCAAGCCAAAATTCGCCTTGTTTGTAGCGATGATTTGTACAGACAGGCCTAATAGCAAAAAACTGAAAAGAATTTTATATCATGTACAATTGTTTACAGGTGGAGAGTTGAAGCCAGGCTCGAATTTAGTGACCTTCGTTCCAACGAAAGCTTCTTAGATGTAAATCCATAGGTGGCTTATGCGTGTGTATAATTGCCTCTTCTCAAGAGTCGGCAGGAGGAGTGATCAAACCCGGGGACGTCCGTTCTGTGCTCATCACGCCCATTCGAACTAGCTGCAGCATCGGTAGATTTGGGCTCAGTGTTGCCGTTCTCCGCAGCAAGCATGATTGGCTGGTCCCAGCCTGAAGCAGGCATTCACAATCACGCTTTTCAGTTTTGCACCAAGCCATTGACTAGGACATGCGCGACGTTCAGGAAATCATGTTGTCTGCTGTAAACGACTGAATTGGGCTCGGTGCCATCGTTGTCTGCTGTTAGCATGATTGGCCGCACGCAGCCCGAAGCGGACATTCAAATCCGCGCTTTGCATTTATTAAGTTGCGCGATCAAGCTGCCGGTTTTGCCAGCGCGACTTGGTTCCGGCACCGCTATTCTGGCAACCCTGCCCGGCGAAGTGCCTCAAAGTAGCGTTCAGCGCCTTCGGAGCCGCCATAGTCCACGTTGCTACGCCACTTCGAAATCGTTTCACTAGGTTCCATTTGCAGCATTTGCGCCAAGGCCGCAGACGCTTTCTCAGGTTCCCCAAGCATTGCGTGAGCAGCAGCCCTCGTGCTGTGGAGCGCGGCATAGTTTTTTGAGAAGCGCAGACCTGCTTCTGCATAGGCGATAGCATCATGGTCTCGGCCAAGCATTACGCAAGAGGTGGCGGCACCTCCGGAAGCACCCACAAAAACGGCTCCATATCGGCCCAACCGAAGCGCCGTCTGAAAGCAACTCAATGCCATTTTAGGAAACCCGGCCCAGTTGTATCCCCAACCCATAAACAAATGCAGGCGGGCATCTAATGGCGCTCTTTGCCGGATTTGCTCAAGCGCCACGGAAAGTCGATCCGCATCCCCATCCACATTGTAGTCAGCCACGGCAACACTCAAATCAAGCGTCGGGCTCTGCCCTGCCATCTGCCGTCCGGCCTCGATCCAGCGTGGCAATTTCTCATAGTAAGATGACAGCTCGCGACGAAGATCATAGGTTCTTGCGCCATTCATTGTCCAAATGGCTTCGGCATAGGCGGCAGCGAGGGTTGGTTTCGCTTTGATGGCCCTGGCGTGGTACGACAATGTCTCTTCATAGCTGTCGATGCCGGCATCAGACCATGCGATCATGCCCATCAGGACGCACTGCTCGGCGGTCAGTTCGTCTTCTGGCAATGCGGAGAGTTTTGCGGTCTCAGACTGGATCAAGATCCCACTAACGGCATCCAATAGCTTTTCTACGACCTCGTCCTGCCAATCGAAGATAGCTTCGACCAAACCGTCGAACTTCTGAGTCCAGATTTCAGAACCAGAATGGTCAGCTAAGCGGGCTTCCAAACGCAATCGGTCACCGTGTCCACGCAGCATGCCGCGAAGCGCATATCCCTCTGGTGGCTCCGCGGAGGATATCGCCGCGTTTAACCAGTTGATCGTTCGAAAATAAGAACCGAAATCTGAAGTGAGAGCTGCGGCCATTTCCTTTAGTTCAATGCGTTGGTCGCTGCATGTCACAGGATGGATGGAGAGCTTTGGCAAGCTCGTCTCCGTGAAAGAATGCGAGCTTTGCGATGCGCCCTGGTGCGGTCCATCGTAAATCCACACATCCAGGCTGCGCTCGATGTTCTTAAGCTTCTTCTTCCCTACAGCTTTAAACGCGTCTGCCAGAGTGTGTTCAATGTTCAAGTGTACGGGTTCAGAAATAGCGATGCCACCGGTTGGCGCAATGCTCTCAAGCCGTGCGGCAATGTTTACACCGTCACCCAAGATGTCGTCACCTTTTTCTGTGATGTCACCCACATGAACACCGATCCGCATGTTCATTAACGAGTGTTCGGCCAACTGCTCTTGTAGTTGCATTGCTGCGGTCACAGCTTGCGCCGCGCTGTCAAATCGCGCCAACCAACCATCACCCATGCTCTTCACGACCCGACCTGATTGGCCCGCTATTGTTGGGGTGACGATGTCACTTTCCAGGTGATCAAGCATTAGAAGTGTGGCTTGCTCATCTTTGTGCATGAGCGCCGAATATCCAACGACATCCGCGGCCAGTATTGCCGCCAACTTTCGTTGCAATTGTTGTCCCTTGCTCGACATGCTTCGACAATAGTAGATGCGGCTCTTCACTCCAACTGGCTGATTACGAAGTCCGCTCAGGGCTCTAGGTTACCGTTCGCCTCCTTCTCATCAGCGGCTGTCAGCCCACAGCGAATCTTTGATCGGGTAGTAGATCAGCAGGGCAGTTTATGCCAATCGGGTGGATTCGGCCTTTCACTGTGGCCGCAAAAATCCACTGATTTCACCTGAAAGCCCTCGAATCGGTTGTTGTGATTGGTCAAGTTACAAGCAGGGTTTGATTTGTGTTAATGTGGTTTCATCCACCGAGGTTTCCTATGCCGCAGCGGGTGCAAAACTTTCTCAGCGAGCTTGGGCTCACCGAATACAACGAGGCCTTTCGCGAGCAAGGCGTTGATTACGATCTACTTGGCGATTTGACTGCCGACGATTTGCGTGAGTTGGGGATAGAAAAGCTTGGCCACCGTAAACGCATCTTGGCTGCGGCAGCGCAGATTGAAACTGAAGTGGATCGCGAGGCGCCAGTCAGGAGGCGCCTGCTGACCTTGATGTTTGCTGATTTGGTCGACTCAACGGCGCTGTCAACACAGATCACTCTGGAAGATTATCACGCCCATATCCGCAGTTTTCAGAATACCGCCAAAAGCACGGTCGAACAGTACGGTGGCTATGTCGCAAAGTATTTCGGTGACGGCGTGTTGGCATATTTTGGCTATCCCCAAAGTCATGAAGACGATGCAGATCGTGCCATTCGAGCGGGCTGGGAATTGGTCAAACTGGTTTCGGACTTACCTGGTTCACTGGAAGGCATTTCTGTGGCAGCCCGTGTTGGAATTGAAACAGGGCCAGTGGTTATTGGAGAAGTCGTTGGTGAAGGTACTGCCAGCGAACACAGCGCTTTGGGATCCACACCAAATCTTGCGGCACGCTTGCAGTCTGTAGCTCCCCCAAGTTGCGTGGTTGTTGGCCCGGCAAGCCGACGCCTCGCTGATGGCAATGCGCATTTCAAAAGTCTTGGGCCACATACTCTGAAAGGCTTCGAGGATCCGGTTCCCGTTTGGAAGGTAACCGCAATTGCCAGATCGCGAGACCGTTTAGATCGAC
>NZ_CANMFF010000041.1 GCF_947497005.1 uncultured Ruegeria sp.
CAAGAGCTGACCTAAAAGCAGTCCGACCCGCCAAAATATCGTCCTGGCCGGGTAAAACGAAAATCATTTCCTCAGCATATAAACTGACCAGCTTGTCCATGTCCCCCGCCGCAAGCGCTGCCCAACCTGCCTTCAGATCTTCTAATTGTTTTTCATGTGCCATTCCATAATACCCCTGTCGGCAATTGCGCGTTCTCAGAAAGAATACCATTTTTTTCTAAGGGTCGGAAAAATATCCCGGCGGCTTGGCTGCGCCGGGTTGCCACGAACATCGCGATAGACACGTTACGTAGCGCACATCACCTACGCGAGGTCTACGTGGGCCCCTGGCTTCCTGAACCCCTTATTCAATCGGAGGCACAGGAACCGGGGCATCAGTTTGAACTTGCTCAGGAATGCGAACTGGCATTGTTGTGGGCCATGGAACGCCTCACTGAAAGAGAACGCGCAGCGTTTATTCTGCGAGAAGCGTTCGACGCCAGTTACTCGGAAATTGCGGGTACACTTGACGCTACTGAGGCCAACTGTCGCCAACTAGTCAGTCGGTCTCAGAAGAAACTGCAAGAATCCGGACCTCGTTTCGATGCCACGCCGCAGGAGGTCGCTGATTTGAGCCAACGTTTCTTCATGGCGATCATGGCAGAAGATTTTGACACGGCTCTTTCCTTGCTAAGCCCGACCTCGATAGCATTTTCGGATGGCGGTGCCAAAAAACGAGCGGCACGGCGTCCCCTTATGGGCAGCAGCGAGATCCTACAGGTGTTCCGGGCTTTGTATGAAAAAGCGCGAAACGAGCCGGGTTGGACAGTCCAGATATCGATGGTGAATGCCAAGCCCGCTTTTCTTCGCTACCAGTTCGGGCAGCTGGATTCCATCACGACACTTGCACCGGATCATCATGGGAAAATTGCATGGCTGTATGTCATGATGAATCCTGACAAACTTCGAGTGTTCGAACAGTAGTGATACGGCTTTAGCTGTCATTGGCCGCGCCGAAGAAATCAGTCAAAATTGGCTCAGAGCGGGCCTCGAAGGCGGCGCGGCATCATCCTCAGTTGAGCCGCAGATATAGGATAAGTCTGTCCGGGGAAGGGGGAACTGCGCTCAAACTCCGATTTGCGCAACAAAGCCCATCTACCTGATCAAAAAGGTGGCGAGCAGCGAAAGTCCAATCCGAATATTCAGTCTGCGGTGACGATACCCTGGCGAAAGTCGTCGAAGATGGCGTTCACCACGATATGGATTTTTGGGCGAGCTATCTTGTCTGGATGGAAACCGCCGTTGGTTACGAAGCAACCAACGGCAGATATCTAAAGCAGGCGGGTCGCCATACCACCGTCAACGGCGACCGGAGAACCCGTCACGAAGCTTGCCCGGTCTGACAGCAGGAACAATGCAGATTGGGCAATCTCCTTTGGCTCTGCCATGCGTTTCAGGGGATGCAAGTTGGCAATAAAGTCGTGCGTCGCAGGATCATCGCCAGCCATGTCAGTTTTAGTACCACCCGGCAAAATGGTGTTGATACGGACGCCATTAGCCGCGTGATCAGATGCCAAAGACTGTACGAGCCCAATCAGACCTGCCTTTGATGCGGCATAGGCCCCCATGCCGGGCATACCCCCATTGCTGAAACCAACAAAAGTTCCGGTGAAGACAATAGACCCGCCGCCGCGTTCCTCCAGTGCGGGTATTTGCGCCTTGGCCGCGAAGAACGCACTCGTCAGGTTTGTGGCAAGAACCGACTGCCAGTTGCCGGACTCCATTTCAGGAACTGGCCCCATCTCGCCCATAATGCCCGCATTGTTAAAAGCGCCATCAAGGCCGCCAAATTGCTGTTTCGCCAGATCAACAAGATCCCTGGAATATGTTTCGTCCGTCACGTCGCCCGCAAGGTAAACGGCGCGCCCGCTGCTTTGGGTAATCTGCCCGACGAGTGTGTTCAGCTGAGCTTCCCGGCGAGCACCCAACACAACATTCGCCCCTTCCGAAGCAAACAGAAGCGCGGCTGCAGCGCCGATTCCGCTGCTTGCTCCAGTAATGATGATGGTTTTGTCTTTAAGTTCCATGGTCATGCCTTTCTGAAATTGCATGCCAATCAACTAAGGAATGATGCGAGTGAAGCGCGACCCGGTTCTTGCGGGTGTTGAGTTACTTGAGCCGAAAGCGCAAGAAACGGATCAATTGGTTGACCCCAAAAGGGAGCCGTCGTTCGTTCGCGGTAGGGAAACCTCTTTATTGGGATCAGTACCAACGCTCGTGCAAGAGCAACATCTAACGATTGAGCCTACGAGAACGGCCCATTGCGGACATTTGCCATACTGAATGTGCCGCGTCGCAGCGTTCCCAAAACGGACCTTGGTTGGCTGCAGAGAAAGTACTGGGGTACGTTCAGATGTCTCAAATGATGACTGTTCAGACGCAAATTATTCACGTCTTTCAGACCACGCCCTTCTGAATGAAGTTGGCGCTTCGCCGTAGCGTTTCTTGAAACGTACTGTAAGTTGTGTAGCGCTGCTAAAGCCTGTGGCTGCCGCGATTTCCGCGACCGCCATCTCGGTTTCGCTGAGCAATGCGTAAGCCCTCGAAACGCGCAATTCTATATAAAACTGAACAGGCGAAGTTTCGACATACTTTTGGAAGAGACGCTCTAACTGGCGACGAGATATCTGCACGGCTTCTGCTATTTCAGAAATATCTAACGGCTCTTCCAGGTTTTCTTGCATGATCTGCATCGCGTTGATGAGGTACTGGTTGCGACTACCCAAAGCTACGGAAAAGGCTGATTTCTGGAGCGTTTTACTATTGTTGGACCGAAAGTGGATGCACATGTCCGAAACGATGACCGCCAGGTCATTTCCGAAATCGGATTCGATCATGTCCAACATCATGTCGGTTGCGGCATTTCCGCCGCCACATGTCATAAGCTCATTGTCGATCTCATACAGGTTTGACGATGGCTCCAAGTCATCAAAATGTTCGATGAAAGCAGGGTGGTTTTCCCAATGCAATGTGAATCTTTTACCTGACAGAACTCCAGCCTTGGCAAGGGCGAAAGCTCCCGTGCAAATACCACCCAGATTACATCCAAAAGTTCTTTGGCGGCTGATCCACGACAGGACTTTGGGGTTCGTACTTTCCGCCGGTTCAATACCCGAGCAAACAAACAGCCGCGACGATCGCGGTAGGTTGTGCAACGCAAAATCCGGCGTAATTTCAATCCCATTCGAACAAGAGACCGGATTTCCATCTTCAGTGATCAGAAACCATTTATACAGTTCTTTGTTTGTAACCTGATTAGCGATCCTCAGAGGTTCCACTGCAGCGCTAAAGGCCAGCATAGTCAGCTTTGGCAGCAGCAGGAAATAGATTTCCTTGGCCGATCCATCATAGTCTATGCGATAGCTGGCCGCGCCCTTTGGGACAAAGTTTCTCGGGTCCATATGCTCTCCTCCCAGTATCGACCAAGGCGGATGAAGGACACCAACACCTCATTTGGTGTTGGTGCAGAAAGATTAGGCACTCATCTGCGCAACAGGTTCGCCACTTTCCTCCCAGGAGCGGATTTCTTCTTCGCTTGCTTTAGGCGAAAAGAGCCCTGTCATGGCATAGAAGATACCGATGACCGGTGACAGCCAGCAAGCGAATGCAAGCGGAATATACAGCAGGTTTTCGAAGTTGCCGTCTGCGATACCCAAGCCAAGCGCCGTGATGACAAACGCACCACCCGCATTCCACGGAATCAGAGGGGACACCAATGTTCCGCCTTCCTCGACCGCCCGGGACAGATTCAGCGGGGAATAGCCCATCGCGCGATAGACGGGCGCATACATTCGGCCCGGCAGTGCGATGGACAAGTATGGATCGCCTGCAACGGTATTGGTGGCGACAGACGTCATGATAGCCGAAATCTGTATGCCGGCGAACGACTTCACCTTCGAGATGACAACTTTGATGATGGCCTGAAGGCAGCCTACGCGTTCAAGCGCTCCACCAAAACCAAGGGCCAGCAACACCAGTGAGATTGTCCACATCATTGACTGGATGCCGCCACGGTTCAGAAGAGGATCGATCTCCGGAACACCGGTGTCAATCGAGTAGCCACTGTTAGCGAAGGTGACCGCCTCATGCAGCCCAGCCCCCTGGCAGAAGATAGCCATGATGCCGCCCGCCACGGCCCCTGCGAACAAAGACGGGATCGGAGGTTGTTTCATGACTGCCAGCACGACGACCAGAACAGCCGGAAACAGCATGATCGGCGAGATCCAGAACGCGTCGTCCAGCGCAGCCGTGATTGCATGAATGCGGTCAAACGAAACCTGAGATGTATCGATCAGAGTGAAGCCAACGACAAAGTATATCACCAGCGCAATCAGCATCGAAGGCACTGTGGTCGGGAGCATGTTTCGAATGTGATCGAAAAGATTAGTCCCTGTCACGGCAGGAGCCAGGTTGGTTGTGTCGGACAAAGGCGAGATCTTGTCTCCAAAGAATGCGCCTGAAACCACCGCCCCAGCCGTCCAATACATTGGAATACCAAATCCAGCACCGATCCCCATCAGAGCCAGGCCAACTGTACCGGTCGTACCCCATGAGGTGCCCAATGAAACAGAGACAATCGAGCAAAGGACCATTCCAGCGGCGAGGAAAAGCTCAGGCGACAAAATCTTGAGACCATAATAGATCAGCGTTGGTACAGTTCCGCTTGCGATCCACACGCCGATGATCATGCCCACTGTAATCAGTATCGAGACGGACGGCAGAGAGATATTGATGACGTGGAACACGCCTTCTTCGATGCTGGGCCATTTGTGACCCAACATGAGGCCAACGATGCCAGTGATCGCGATGCCGAATGCCAGAGGGATGTGCGGGGTAAAATCGCCGAAATAGAATAGCTGCAGCCCAAGCACACATAGGGTCAGCACTATTGGCACAAGCGCCAGCACCAAGCCGGGTTGCCGTATGTTGTCTTCACTCGCAGACATATGGGTCTCCTCCTTTTGAATGATCCAGAACCGTGATGATCTGCGGAAGAAACCAAGTTTGGCGGTGTGGGACTGTCGGTCAGAGCGCACATCTTGTTAGAATTTGCGACATTGGCGCGTCGGAATTCGGCGTCTTCGAATGAATTGAAGACTGACCAATGCGATCATGCTAAACAATTTAGCCGCGTTTAGGCCATCTCACCTCCTTGATTGGGACACCTTACAAATTTTGCTCGAATTGGAGTGGTTCTGTTGGTCAACGGCCCATTCCGGACCCTGAGTCAAGGATCGTGATGCCGCGGTGCGGCCCGTCATACCGGCCATTCGCTGCGCTTGCGAACTCTGGTCGGCGTCGGAGGTCATGTGCGCGGACAAAGTTCGCTTTCGCTGCGGTGTTTATGGGCTCGTCAAAGACGCTGTACAACTAATGGAACTAGTGGAGCTACATGGGTGTAGGCCAGCCCTGACCCGTGCGCAGATGCCTGAACATCCGCAAATCCGCACGAACAAAACCTAGTTGGAATTTGATCATCCATTGGCTGGCCGACTGCGGCAGGCAGATGCTGTGGCCCGGTTCTCGAAAACTTCTGCCACGATACAATTTGGTGCCCCCGCTTATGGCGCAGATACCGAATCTGTTCTTGCTGAGTTCGGTGTTACAAAGAGAACCAGCGCCAACGCAAATCAGTGAGAGCATCGTAACATACAGAATTAAAACATTTGTTAAGGGGAGTAAAAAGGGGTTGTAATGCTATCTACCTATCGATAGGTAGATTGTACAAAACGCAAACCCCGACAAAGGTACTCAGATGAAGATTTTTGATGTCGAAGGGTTCCCGAATCCTGCACGTATCCGCATTGCGCTGGCTGAAAAAGGCGCGTCAGACAAAGTTGAGTTTATCCCTGTGGATGTAATGGGCGGCGAGCATCATACGCCTGAGTTCAAAGCCAAGAACCCCGACGCCGCGGTGCCTTGTCTGGAACTGGAAGATGGCTCGCACATCGCACAATGCAACGCGATTACTGAATATATTGACGCAACTTTCGATGGCCCATCATTGACCGGCGTGACTGCGCAAGAGCGTGCCCGCATCTCGATGATGAACCTGCGCGCGGAAAACGGTCTGTTGAATGCGGTAGGCACCTACTTCCACCACGCTACACCTGGGCTGGGCCCCGATCTTGAAACTTATCAATGCGCCGAATGGGGCAATAAGCAGAAAGAGGTCGCCGGAAAAACAATGGCCTATCTGGACTCGGTTCTCGCCGAAAGTGAATACTTGGCCGGAGACACATTCTCGGTAGCTGACATCACTGCCTTTGCAGGATTGGCGTTCGCCGATTTTGCCAAAGTTGAAATTCCTGAAACCCTGACCAACCTGCAAGCTTGGCGTGCTAAGATGGCGGCCCGTCCATCTATCGCCGCCTAAGCGAGAACTGCCATTTAAGTCGAAAGGACCTCTCCCATGGAGCTCAACTCGGACTTCTCCTCGCGTGTCGTTGTTCACTCTGATCAGCTTGAGTGGCAGGCCTCGCCCATGAAGGGTGTGGACCGGCGCATGCTGGACCGAATTGGTGGCGAAGTCGCCCGCGCCACCACCATTGTGCGTTATGCGCCCGGTAGCAAATTTTCGGCCCACACCCATACAGGCGGTGAAGAGTTCATCGTTTTGGACGGCGTCTTTCAGGATGAGCATGGCGATTTCCCGGAAGGCACTTATGTGCGTAATCCGCCCACAACCGGGCATACGCCCGGCTCGGAACCCGGCTGCACGATCTTCGTCAAACTCTGGCAGTTCGACATGGATGACCGCAATCAGTTCCGCAAAACCATGGCCGACGAACTGGCCGCACCCGTGAACGGGGTCGCCACTGCGACCCTGCACAAGGATGACCGCGAGGTTGTCACTTACAGCCATGTTGATGCAGGCACCGAGGTTACCTCGGATGCGCCAGGTGGTATCGAGCTGTTGATGATTGGCGGATCGCTGACCTCAGGTGACGACGTTCTGACAAAGAACGACTGGCTACGCCTGCCCGAAGGCGAAGCGCTGTCTGCAGTTGCGGGTCCGGACGGGGCGAAGGTCTGGATGAAAACCGGCCACCTGCCCTTTGCTCAACCACCGGCAGTGTGATTCATGAATTCTGACAAACCTCTGGCGATTGTCGCCGGTGCGGGGACTGGCCTTGGCCAGTCCCTTCTCGCGCGGTTTCAGGCAGGTGGCATGACGACCATTGGTCTTGGACGGACGCAGCCGCAGGAAATGACCGCGCCGTTTCATCAGGTCGATCTGTCCGATCCGAGTGCGGTTGCGCCAGTGATTTCTGAATTGATCGCTGCGCATGGCCCGCCGAAGATCGTGGTACACAATACGGCTGAGCTGGTGATCGCGCCATTCCCCGAAACCACATTGGAGGACTACCAGAGAACGTGGACATCAATGGTGCAATCTCTGGTCGTGCTGGGGCAATGTGTTCTGCAACCGATGGTGCGCGGCGGTGGTGGCGTGCTGATCGTTTCCGGGGCCACAGCGTCGTTGCGCGGCGGCCCACGGTTTTCCGCTTTTGCGTCGGCTAAGTTCGCCTTGCGCGGGCTGACACAATCGCTGGCACGTGAATATCAACCGGCTGGCGTACATGTCTCGCACGTCGTTCTGGACGGGATCATCGATACGCCCCGCTCGCGGGATTTGCACTCGCTGGATCCATCGAAGATGATGAAACCGTACGAGATTTCCGAGGCCTACTGGCAGTTGGCTCATCAACCGCAATCCACCTGGACCCATGAGCTGGACCTGCGCCCGGCATCTGAGGGGTTCTGATCGATGCAGACGCAAACTGTGATCATTGGCGCAGGCCTTTCTGGCCTCTGCCTTGCGCGACAGCTACAGGCACAAAACCATGACTACCTGCTGGTCGAAGCGCGGGGTCGTCCGGGCGGACGTATCCTGACGGAAAGGCTGGAGGGTGGGTATTTCGACATGGGTCCGGCCTGGTTCTGGCCCGGGCAGCCGCGTATTGCAGCGTTAATAAAACGGCTTGGACTGGAGTGGTTCGAGCAATATTCAACAGGCGCCCTCAGCTTTGAAAACGAGATCGGCCAGGTCGATCGCGATCGCGGGTTTGCCTCGATGCAAGGGTCTTATCGACTGAAAGGTGGTCTGGGCACCCTCATTGATGCGCTGGCCGCTGAGATACCGCAGAAGCGGCTTATCTTATCCGCGCCTATCGTCGGGTTAGAGAAGTCTGCGTCTGGGATCACCGCGACCGCTCAAACTGGGCAAGTCATCCATGCTCAGGAAGTCGTACTGGCCCTCCCTCCTCGCGTGGCGAGCAAGATCGCGTTCTCACCTGCTTTACCAGATGAAGCTTTAGCGGCGATGACCGGAATCGCGACTTGGATGGCCGGACAGGCCAAAGCCATCGCTGTCTATGATACCCCGTTCTGGCGCACGGCCGGGCTGTCCGGTGACGCGATGAGCCGCAAGGGGCCGATGGTGGAAATACACGACGCATCCCCTGCCGAGGGTGGACCTTACGCGTTGTTCGGCTTTATCGGCTTGCCTCCCCGCGCCCGCAGCAACGAAGAACGGCTGCGGCAGGAGCTCAAAGAGCAACTGTCCCGGCTGTTCGGCGCCGAAGCTGCGGAGCCAAAGACACTCTTTGTCAAAGATTGGGCCTTCGATCCGTTCACCTCTATCGAAGCGGATCAACAGCCGTTATACGCTCATCCGCAATACGGGCTGCCCCATGCGATGACCCGTCTGTGGGATGGCCGACTAATCTCTGGCGGGACCGAAGTTGCACCACAGTTCGGGGGCTATATCGAAGGCGCTCTGGAGGCTGCGGACAACACGCTGGCCCTGGTCATGACGGAAAAGGTTTGAGCACGTATGACGAGTGATACCAAGACTGCCCTTCTGGATGTTGCCGAACACGCCGCACGGGCGCGCGGATTTGACGGATTCAGCTATGCCGATCTGGCCGAGGCAGTGGGCATTCGCAAGGCGTCGATCCATTACCATTTCCCGACCAAAGCGGCGCTGTCGGCGGCACTCATGGATCGCTATAGTCTGACCTTGGAGGCAGAGTGCAACCGCATCCGGGTAGAACACAAAACCGGGGCCGAGCAATTGCTGGCCCTGATCGACCTCTACCGGGATGCACTCAATGACGGGAAAACCCTGTGCCTCTGCGTGTCGCTCATCAGCAGCCGTGAAAGCCTGTCGGATGACGTGATCCAAAAGATCCGGAAATTCCGCGCCATGATGGTTGCCCAAATCGAAGAGATCCTGAAGCTTGGCCAAGAAGACAAGTCAATCACCGGCATCACCGATCCGATCTCGGAGTCCCGCGCGATACTGGCCCTTTTGGAAGGCGCGCATCTGACCGCACGCGCGGAAGAGAATGTGAATACCTTCGATGAGGCTTTGGGCGTCTTAAAGTCCCGCTGTTGACCTTCGCCCCGACACATCGGATCGTTGCCGCAAGCAATTCATTTGATATTCGGGGCTTCCCTTATGCCCAAAGTCATTCTGATCACCGGCACGTCAACCGGCCTTGGTGTTCAAATCGCCGTACAAGCGGCCCAAGCGGGCCATACTGTCTATGCTACCATGCGAAACCTCGCCAAACGCGGCATCTTGGATGTGGCCGCCTCTGACGCTGGCGTCAATTTCAACGTGCTTGAGTTGGACGTGCAGGACAGCGCCAGCGTAAACGCCGCAGTCGACCAGATCATCGCGAACGAGGACCGGATCGATACGCTGATCAATAATGCGGGTGCTGGATTTGTCCGCACAACCGAACAAGCCAGCGAAGAAGACGTCGCCTGGGTCATGGATGTGAATTTCATGGGTGTCGTGCGCTGCACAAAAGCGATGATGCCACACATGCGTTCAGCGCGCTCGGGCCACGTCATCACAATCTCATCCGTAGGCGGCCTTGTGGGTCAGCCATTCAACGAGATCTATTGCGCTGCAAAGTTCGCCGTTGAGGGATACACTGAGGCTCTGGCCAGCTATGTCACGCCCAATTTCGGCATCCATTTCTCGACGGTTGAACCGGGCGGCATTCAATCCGAATTTGCCGCCAATGTGCTGAAACATGTCGAGGCCACGGGCGGGATAGCAATCTGCTCGGACACCTGTTCGAGATGATTGTGGCGCGCTGTATCGTGGAAGGGCTGGCAAGCGGCCAGCG
>NZ_CANMFF010000042.1 GCF_947497005.1 uncultured Ruegeria sp.
TCATAAGATCTTTCTTCGAGCGGTTTGGTATGACGAGGAGACAAAGTATGTATCAACTTTGGACCAAGACAGTTCAAATGGGGAGGCTCAGCAACTCGCTCCTCCGGAATCGCCCGTGGCGGTTCTTGGAAAAGGTAGAATGGTCAGGGATCCGGTCATTCAGATCCAGGCGGCAGAACCAACGATAGGCCAGGTTCAGATGCCCCTCTTCGCACAGCCGACGTTCGGATCGTATACCAAAGCAATAGCCTACCAAGAGCATGCGGATCAACAACTCGGGATCAATCGATGGGCGGCCCGTGTAATTATAGAAATCTGCCAAATGCGAACGGATGCTGATCAGATCAACAAACCGGTCAATCGACCGCAACAGGTGATCTTGAGGGACATGATCCTCCAGTGAGAATTCGTAAAACAGTGATACCTGAGCTTCTTGCCTAGATCCCATCATGGCTGATCCTCCCGCTTGTTGGCAGGATTGAATCAGCAGTTCATGCGTCGATCAAGCCAGAGTTTTTCAACAAAATACGCCCTTACCCACAGTTCGTGTCAATTGCAGCATTTGGCAGTTTGGGCTCTGAGGGGACCTCGGAGCAATCGCAGCATCCCGTGATATTGGACCGCGTCAACGTCGGGTTGTCATTGTGGGTGGGCATGGCGGATCGGAGGATCAGTCATGGAAACACCAAACTTACCTGCCATTTGCGCACTTCGCCCAGCCTGGAACAAAGGCTGTATCGTGGGTCAAAAACACCCGCTGAAACCAAAACATGTCTGGGCAATCCGAGTTCGCATCGAGCTTGCCGGCAACCACCGCGATCTTGCACTCTTCAACATGGCGATCGACAGCAAACTTCGCGGCTGTGATCTAGTGAAGATGAAGGTGGTCGATGTCATGTCATCGGGGCAGATCAAGGAACGCGCTTCAATATTGCAGAGTAAGACGCAGAAACCTGTGCGCTTCAAGATATCCGAGGGCACCCGTGCCTTTGTTCAGAAATGGATGGAGGATGAACTCATGGTCGGTTCAGAATACCTCTCGCCTGGCAGATTCCACGAAAGATTGCACATCTCGATGCGTCAAAATGCGTGGATTGTGAGGGATTGGGTGACGTCGATTGGCATCGAGGCAAGCGCCTATGGAACGCATTCAATGAGGCGCACGAAAGTCACCCAAATCTACAAGAAAACTGGCAACCTCAGAGCGGTCCAGCTCTTACTAGGTCACACCAAGATGGACAGTACAGTCCGGTATCTCGGCGTCGAACTCGAAGATGCCTTGACCATCGCCGAAGCCATTGAGACCCAGTGCCAAGGGGTCGCCTTCTTAGGCGGCCCTGAACTGCCGTTGAACGACGAGTGTCGTCGCGGCGGTGCGGCCCGTCAGAGGAGACATTCGCTGCAGTAGCAAAATTTGGTGGTTGCCGAATTCACAGCCTGCGCAACAAGGTTGTCAGAAGCGCCCCGTGGCGCTTCTGACAGCTTTCGGTACGCTCTTCGCGAAATGTCAGAACAAACTGGATATGCAGACTGCCGTGACCCAAAGCCCAATTCCAAAGCTGAGATGTGCACAGACACTCTTGAGCCGCGCAGTATTTGGGTCGGGCATCAACCGTGCCGCCAACCCCGCTCCCATGCCCGGCTGAAGGATCAGGAAAGGCGCAAGCACTGTAAGTATTCCAAACGCAATCGCAGGCAGCAGGCTGGGCTCTTCAAGCCAGCCCCGACCGATCACAGCCAGAAAACCCAGCGCGAACACGATGCCCGTCAGATAATGTGCGCTCCAGCCCAACAAACGCTCCGCCGGAACAGGGTCGCTGGCCATGATGGGCCGATGAAAAAACCGCCCCTGCGCGACATGGCCGAGCCAACGGCCCACCATCGCGTAGTTGAGCGATTGCTGAGAGAAGATCAGCTTCTGGGAAAGGGCAACCATATCCATGAAGGTTGTCGCGCCTATGCCGATCAGAACCGCACTGAAAAGAATTTCTGTGGTCATGGAGGTATCGACCTTAGTATCTGTTGATGTTTTGCAGTGGTGGGGCAACATGCAACTTCAAGCCCACTTGAGGTCAAGACCATGCTCGACATTTCCGAACTCTCTCGCGAAAGCGGGTTTTCACCATCAAAACTCCGCTATTATGAAGAGGTTGGCCTGATCCAGTCGGTGGGCCGAAGGGGACTAAAGCGTCTCTATGAGGATGAGGTGAAGACGCGGATTTCCCTCATTTCTCTGGCGCAAACTGCCGGGTTTTCACTCGGCGAGATCAAAGAGACGATGGGTTCAGAAGGCAGGCCCGATCTGGATCGTACTGTTCTGGCAGCAAAGGCCGATGCAATTGACGTGAGGATCAAGGAACTGACGGCCTTACGGGACGGCCTTCGCCATGTCATGAATTGCACCGCCGAAAACCATCTGGATTGTCCGCGATTTCAGCGCATCATCCGTGTTGCAATGACGAAGAAGCAGGGCGGTGCGAAACGTTCCCAAAAGAAACCCGTCAATGGACGACCGGATTGAGGGGAGGCCTAATCCACCATTTTTGGGCTGATAACTGATCAAAACACTGGGGCGCTTCTGCCCGGACGTCACGCATTCCTGGTGTTCAGCGCGGTAATTCTCTGAATGGACAGACATCGTCCTCGAACGGAACATGCCGTCTCCGGAACGATGTTCCCTCGACGATCTCGGGGCGGCTGATCCGATCCATGCGAAAATGCCGGAAATCCTCACGGCTGGAATCCCAGGCTACGAGATACCAGAGCGGCGGCAGGATAAGCATAGCTTGCGGTTCGACTTCTCGACTCGTTTCCGCGCCTTTGGCGTCCCGGTAACTGAAACGCAGGTTTTGCCGTTGCAGAAACGCGGTCTCGAAGGCAGGCAAAAGCGCGGGGTCAATCGTGCCCATGTCCGAGATGTCCTGTTTGGGTGAAAGTTGTCCGACATGCAGACAGTCAAGGAACCTGCGTAGATCCCGCACCTTGTCCGAAGGCAATGCCTTCTCGATCTTGGCAAGCCCCGCGTCGGCGAGACCGGAGAAGGGAAGGCTTCGCGCCGCACGCATGGCCGCGACACTGACAAGTAGCGCAAACACCTCGGTGACCGAAAGACGGGCCGTGGTCTGCACCGATTGCGGATCGAGCTGCACGCCGCCACCGCGCCCACATTCGGAATGGATGACAAAGCCCTGGTCGCGCAACGCCCCGATATCGCGCAATACTGTTCGTCTGGATGCACCGACCTGACAGGCCAGTTCATCGACCGTTGCGGTTCCGTTACGGCGAAGGGTGCGCACGATGGCATCATGTCGGAGGCGGATGTTCATTTTTTGACCTTAGCATTTTCGGTGACAAACTTTGTCACCGTAGGGTTCTAAGTCGATCCTGGACCCCTCAGCAAGGAGAATGAACATGACGTCCCGAGATCAGAATACATCCAATGGTGCACTGCCGATCATCGTCAATCCAACAAATCTGCACGATCCCACGCCAAACGGCTATAGCACAGCAGTCGTCTCTCCTGCTGCGGGACGGCTTGCATTTGTATCAGGACAGGGCGGACAGGATCAAAACGGTAACCTTTCGCCGGAGTTCGGGAACCAGGTTGAACTGGCCTACTCCAATCTGGCTGCCGTTCTCGACGCGCTCGGCGCTCTCCCCAAACAGGTCGTGAAGCTGACCGTGTTCGTGGTCGACCATGATATGTCGAAGCTGCGCGTGCTGACCGAAAACGTGAAACGGATGTTTGGCGATACACTGCCCGCGCAAACGCTGGTCCCCGTTCCGAAGCTCGCCATCGACCCGATGCTGTTCGAGGTCGAGGCTGTCGTGCTTTTGGATTGAGCGTCCGATTGCGGCGGCGACTTGCCGCCGCAATCACAAACGCTACCTAGTTTACGAAGTGGGAGCTGACGTTCGCAAACTGCGCAGCATAGGTTACTATTGGGCTCGATGTTGACGCCGGAGCTATCGTGGCATCTTTTCGACTGCCCGACCTCGCTCAGGTGTGAGCGACCCATTCCGGTCATTGGCCGAAGATCCACTCCTCTGCAGTGCGGCCCGCCAGAACCGCCATTCGCTGCGGTTGCATGAATTGATGAAGGGTGAATGTCGGGAGCGCGGACAATCCGGGCTTTCGCCGAGGCGGCCAGTGCTTACGCAGAAAACTTTCGCACCCGCAGCGCCGAGAATTTGGCAGCGCGGCGATTTTCGTCAGAGCGGTCGTTGATAGCCGGTCTGAGGCGCGACATTCGAACCTCACTTTCTCTGCCGTCCGCATCGACCATCGAGACGCGCAACAAAGCAGCCTTATGCAACCGCTGCTATTGCTGACGCAGCATCGGTTCGCAGCTGCCGCTCGCGCATCGCTGCGGTGCAATTTTAGTCGTCAAACCGGCTATTCAAGGCAAGGACATATTCCGAATTTCGAACGGAGCTTTCGGTGCATCCAGATTGGACAATCTGGACGCTTGAAACAACGCTCATTGCCTACGATGGCAACAACGAGCGCTTCCAGAATGCAGTCCGAAATATTGACCTGGTGAATACTAGCGGCAATGCGGGTGGCACACGCAACAGTGCTGCCCGATTAGTCAGTTGCGAAGCAATAAAACAGACCCGCCCCGCCAGAACGTGGTAGATGTTCCTCTCCGCAACCGCGCGAGCCGTGCGATGAGTTCCAGGACAGCATATTTCGAGCATCATTGAGACCTACACGGTCATGGTGTCCAACAATTGCAGACCCGCCTTCACTGTTCGAAGTCCAGTTGCTGCATGTCGTATCACCTCCTGCCGTCGAGAAGTAACCTGCGGAATCAGAGCCCGTCAGAATGTCATGTTTGTTGGGCTGACTGCCACGCCCATTGACAGGGTTACCATCTTCGTCGAGCGCGGTCTGTAGATTAACGTTCACGTTGTCGCTGTGCAGGTCCTCAATATTGTTGGCGATGAGCTCTCCGTTGGCATTATACCACGGACCCGATCCGATCCGGTCGCGTGCAGAAACGCCATTGGTGATTGTCATCGGGTCGGTGCTGCGATCAATGGACATTGAGGTGCTCAGATAGGCCGCAAAAGTCTTGGAAGAACCGGTCGCGGAAGCAAGCGCATTGCAATGAGCATCGGCGCCTTCGAGGCCACCTAAGTTGGCACCGTCGCCCTTGCCCACACTAGTGATGAAGAACGACATCTCCTCGCCTGCCGATTGCGCCTGTGCGGTCGTCGCGATACAGCAGATTACGAGTGCAACAACCCCATGTGCAGTTTTTCGTTTGGTGAACTTCGACATGTGTGTCTCCCTTCGTGCTCTGTGATCACTGATGCTAGCCGTATGTAACAATCGGGTCCATCCGAGTAACAGATGTATCACACTGTGGTGCCGGCGCCATTCACGATAGCCGGCCGTGCATGACCGACCCTACGGCCCTATTCATTTTACCCTACCCCTGTTTTACGTGTTAAGCACTGTAGCTTATCTGTTCCCAGGATCTTTTGTAACGATTGACTGAGAGTCGTGACCGAATGACACAAAAATTTGCTCTTTGGTCCATTCCGATTTCCATTGCGGTATTGGCCCTAAAACTGCTGGCTTGGTGGCTGACAGGCTCGGTGGCGTTGTTGTCAGACGCAATGGAATCAACCGTGAATGTCGTCGCGGCGCTGCTGGCGTATTTCGCAGTTCGGGTTGCCAACAAACCTCCTGATGAAAACCACCCCTTTGGTCACAAAAAAGCTGAGTATCTTTCCGCCGTCGTCGAGGGCGTGCTGATTGTGCTGGCGGCGTTCCTGATCATCAGAGAAGCTGTGCTGGCGCTTCCAAATCCCCATCTTGAGGATGCGCCGCTGCTTGGAATTGCCGTCAATGTCATTGCAACGGGCGTGAATGGCGCATGGGCCTATCTATTGCTCAAAATCGGCAGGCGCGAGGGTTCGCCTGCATTGGAGGCAAGCTCCCGGCACATTTTTACAGATGTCATGACTTCAGTTGGTGTCATCGCAGGACTTATTCTTGCGCTTGTCACCGGCTGGCTAATCCTCGACCCAATCCTGGCAATTCTTGTTGCATTGAACATTTTGTGGGAGGGATGGAAAGTTATTCGGGCTTCCGTTGATGGCTTGATGGATGTGACCCTTTCGGATCAAGACTTGCAGACCGTTTCTAGTACAATCGATGCAAATCTCGGCGCAGCATTAGAGTACCACGACCTCAAAGGGCGCAGATCCGCAAATGTCATCTTCGTGGAGTTTCACCTTGTTGTGGACGGCGCAATGCCCGTCAGCGCAGCGCATGATATATGCAATGACATCGAGGAAGAATTGGGTCGTTTGTATCCGGGTTCAGTCTTTGTCATTCACCTCGAACCCGATGACGAGTTGAAGGGTGACGGGGTTAACTCCCACTAAACTTGTCATTTAGCTCTGCAAAAACACAATCGGTTTGACTGATCTGACTAAGACGTTCGGCTTGAAATTCGTCAGACCTAAGCCCGATGTGGGAAAGCCGAACCAGAAGTAACCTGTCTCCAATGTCACGAAGCGTGATGATCAAAATTGGAGGCGAAAATGAAAATTCAAAGAAAGCTGGGTCAACTTCTTAGTACAGCGGCGTTGGCTTCGTTGATTGCTGCGACGCCTTATGTGCCAGCGTTTGATGCCGATGGTCGCCTACATTTTGAACCGTCATATGCCTTTGCCAAGAGCGGCAAGGGGAAAGACGGGGATGGTCGCGACGATGATCGGGATGATGATCGTGACGACGACAGAGATGATGACCGCGACGACAACTCGGGGTCGGGTAATAGCGGCCGTGGTGGTGACCGGGACGATGATCGTGATGACGATAGGGACGATGATCGCGACGACGACCGAGATGATGATCGTGACAACAATTCAGGATCAGGTAAAGGTGGTCGCGACGATGACGACGATGACGATGATGATGACTCCAAACGCTCCAATAGAGGCAGCGGAAAGAAGGACCAGTCTCAAGCAGGGGGCAAACCGTCGGGTTCGGCCGGGATAACAAAGGTCGAAACAAACGCCAACGGCATCGAAGTGCGTTACTCGGACGGAACCAAGGAGGAGATTGAAAACGGGCGGTATGAGAGAAAGAATGCTCAGAACCGAACTGTTGAGGAACGCCCCGCGACCGGTGCCGATGTTTCAAGGCTTCGGTCTTTGGCGAATGGTATCTCAATCGACAACGTGCGCTCTTCTGGGCAAGCCGGCACTGCTGGAAGTCGACCCACGAAAATCGAACGCCAGGGCAACAATATCGAAGTGAACTATGCCAATGGTTGGAAAGAGGAGATCGAGTTTGGGCGCTACGAGTTGAAAGACCCGTACAACAGGACTGTTGTTGAGAGAAACGCGACGGCCTCTGATCGCCGGAGGTTGCAGTCGGTTGCTAACTGAACAGCAACTCCAGTCGATAATCCGTTGGCGGCTTCCTTTTGTGAGGGGCCGCCATCGTCGTAGAAGAGACCGCGGTTAACCTCCTTTGTTCCAAACATCATGTGCAATAAGCGCGGCCTCTACCCGATTTCGCGCATGAAGCTTGGACAGGATTGCCGTCATGTAGTGCTTCACGGTCTTTTCCTGAAGGTCTAACTCGTCAGCGATTTCACGATTACTCAGTCCTTTGGCCACATGTCTAAGTATTTCTTCCTCACGATGCGTAAGGTCATCGAGAATGCTGCTGTTAATTGACATGCCGGTGTCAGCGTTGATTTGAAGCAATACCCGCGAGGCCAAGCTCGGAGATACGAACCCTTCACCTGCGGCGATGCTGCGTAAGGAAGCGGTTAGTTCGCTCGCGGTCACTCCTTTCACAATGTAACCAATCGCGCCCGCCTCCAAGGCGTCCGCGACATCGCTGCTGTTTTCTGAGACCGTCAAGATTGCAATGATGGGCGGACTTTCCATTGCCGCAATTTTACGTGTCGCGCTTATCCCGCCGCCGGGCATCGAAAGGTCAAGAATGGCTATGTCCGGCTGATGCGTGCCGACCAGCGATACTGCCTCTTCAGCGCTGGACCCAGCAGCTAAAACTTCAAAACCATCAGCTTCATCCAACGTGCGTTGCAATCCATCTCTGAAAATTGGATGATCATCCGCTATAATGACAGATGTTGTCATGATGCACTCTTCTTTCTGGAAAACAGTGTCATAGCAATGGTGGTGCCTTCGCCAAGGCTCGACAAAACTTCGAATTTGCCGCCAATGCTCTCGACCCGATCTCGCAAGCCCATAAGCCCCTGGCCACCATCGTCTCGCAATGCGGTTTCTTCTGACCTGTCAAATCCAGGTCCGTCGTCTTTGACCTTTACAACTATTCGGTCATTCTGCGCTTCAGAGATAACAGTGCACTTCGAAGCTGGAGCATATCTCGCGGCATTGGAAAGCGTCTCCTGAAGGAACCGAAAAACGCACAGCTTGTCGGACAATGACAACTCTGGGACCTGGCAACCCAGGAATGAAATATCCGGTCGCAACGGACTGTGTTCGGCGTGATCCTCTACGGCTCTCTTCACGACATCGACGAGTGACAGGCTGTCGATATCCGGCGCGGACAGCCCTCGCGATATTGCACGAATTTCAGCCAGAGATTTTTGCAAAGACTGCTGAATTTCCTCTGCCTCTTTGGGCCTTTCGGACTCTTTGGAAAACGCCGCCTCCAGTCTAAGGGCGGCGAGCGACAAATATTGCGCAGGACCATCATGCAGTTCGGCACCGAGTTTCTTGAGGAACCGATCTGTTTGCATGGCATATCTTTCTGATGCCTCGACCACACGCGACCGCAGCAGCGCATTCTGCTCAGCCATCCTTTCACTTTCTGTCAAGCGCAGGTTAAGAAGAGTCCCCTGTCGTCGAATTGTATTGTCACCAATTGCGACGATGGAAAACAGAACAATCGCACTTGCTAGAAATGCGGAACCGACGACCAACCAACTTGTTCGCCTGGCCTTGGCTAAGTCTAACTCCAGCTGATCAGCTCTTTCGTAGAACTCCGCAACTGCGATGATTTCGCCGGACCAGAGTTCGCGGATGGGGCTGTAAACTTCAAGTAATGGTATCCCCAATGCCGCCTCGGCGGCGCTCTCGGCATGATCAAGCTCTTCGAAAGAGCCGGAGATATCGCCGTTCCACGCCCGCCTTAAGTCATCCGTTGGATTGAAACGGTTTCCAATGATGTCTGTATCCGAGGCATGTGCAATCACACCGCCTTGCTTCCAGAATTTGTAGGAGACAATGCGGTCACGCATTGGCTGGGTCATGAAAATCTCGTCCAGCGCCAGGCTCGCCTGCTCAGAAAGGCGGTTGCCATGTGCCAATTCCTGGCTGAGTGGGGATACTACGCTTTCCATATATAGCGCCGCGGAATTGGCGGAGTTCTGCACAACTGCGTTCTGAATTCGATTTGACACCCAGACCCCGACGATTGCGGTCGCAGTGCCCATCACGACGATGCTGGCCGCAAGAAAGACTCGCGACAACGACCAATTGCCAATCGTCTGGTCAGTTACTTTCGCTCTCATCGTGAAATCGACTATGAACTACAATCTGTTATCGCACCACAGACCTTGGTCTGACGTGATCTGGCTACATCTCAGATCCTGCGCATCCGTCCAGTGGCCAGAGTCAGATATCATCCTTCGTTCTAAGTCTTTGCAGCATCGGGCAGTGAACGTTTCCGGTATCACAATTGGCCGTAAGCTCACTCAAGGCGTGCTCCAGGCGTCTGAGCTCACTAATCTTGCTTCGAACGCTGGCAATGTGTGCCTCGGCCAGTTCTTTCACTGACCGGCAGTCTTCGGCACTTCCTTCTGACAGCTCCAAAAGCGCCTTTGCGTCAGATAGAGGAAACCCCAGGTCGCGGCACTTCTTCAAAAATCGAAGTCTTCCCACATCGCTTGCTGAATAGAGGCGACGATTGTTCAGAGCTCGCGCGGGTCTTGGTACGATACCTTCGCGTTCGTAGTAGCGGATGGTTTCTATGCCGACATCGCTTTGCCGGGAAGCCTCACCTATCGCAATCACGTGAAATGCCCCCTCTTGATCCTGTAGTAGCTACAGGAGTTATACGTTTTAAATGTGACCTGCCCCCCGAGGCTCCCTCATTCATAACGAGAGTCTGCGGGTCTGGTCTTCATATTCGTCGTCGTTGG
>NZ_CANMFF010000043.1 GCF_947497005.1 uncultured Ruegeria sp.
CTCCCGCAGGATCAAAGATCCTTTGGCTTCTTTTGTTGGTCAGGCGGGATTTGGACAAGCCAAACGCCACCCGATGTCAGGGGGAAGGCGCGGCCTCCCCCCTCGGACAAGACAAATAGACAAGACCGTGTCCTCGCGCGTTGCGCTGCGGGCCGCACCACTCTTGTCGATTTGTCCTGTCTCGCCCCTCTCCGCGTTCGCCACGGGGCAGGTTTTAGAGACGACGCCCTTTCAGGGCTCGGCTCAAAACCAGCACCAAGGGGGACCAGCCCCGGAGGTCGCATGACATAGGAGAGACGGATTTGAACAGTGAAGCAACAAAAGACATTGAGAATGACACCGGCCTTCGGGCGGCTGAAATCGCAGCCCAGAATGATCTGTTCCGGAAAGCCCTGATCGATCCGACTACAGCGATTGAGATGCACTCCAACGGCATTCAGGGTCAAGTTCTCGTCACACCCGGCGTGTCAGGCGAAGGGATGGACTTCCAGACAGCTGCCTTGACGGCGGTGGCGTGGGATGACCAGTTTGACGAGGGTAACGATCCCTATGGCGATCACACTTTCGGAACGGTGATGGTCAGCGGCCAAAAGCTGTTCTGGAAAATCGATCTTTATGACGTGGATTACAAATACGGCTCTGACCGCCCGTTTGATCCCGCAGTGACGCGTCGTGTTCTAACCATCATGTGCCCCAGCGAATACTGATCCCAAGTCCAAACCAGAAAGGAGGTGAGTTCATGAACCCATACACCCTCGCGCGTCAACGTCAGTTGGCTTGGAGCAATCTCAAGAAGGGCGGCCTATCCGGCAAGATCGCCCGCGCCTTCTTGAAACAACACGCAGCCGCCTAAGCGGCCCCGCTCTACCCCGGAAGGGGTAGGGCACCCTTAACACGAAGCAAATCACTCAAACAAGGAATTGCCCCATGAGCAAAGTCGAAACATTCACCGCACCGGAAACCATTGAAACCATCCCTCTATCCGATCTCTACCTGTCTGATCTCAACCCGCGACAGGAGGTCGCCGAGGAAGGCATCGCCCTTCTGGCCGACAGTCTGGTCATGTGCGGCCTGATCCAGAACCTCAGCGGTCTGCGCGATGCGGATGGCAAAGTAGCTATCGTTGCCGGTGGCCGTCGTCTGAGGGCTTTGAACATCGCCGTGACCGAACGTGCTGATCTGGCACAGGTTCCGGTGAAAGTCTCAGACAATCCGTTTGTGGCCGAACAATGGGCCAATGCAGAGAATACCGCCCGCGAGGAACTGGACCCGGTGGACGAAGTCCGTGCCTATGGCAAGATGGCTGAGAAATCCCTGTCTGTCGCCAAGATCAGCAATGCGTTTGGCGTGACCGAGGCACATGTGCGCCGCCGCCTCGCACTGGCGGGTTTACCCGTCGCCGTTCTGGACGCGCTCAAGGCTGGCGAAGTCAGCATGGGTCTGGCCAAGGCTATGACTGTCAGCACCGAAGAAGAGAAAATACTAGACGTGCTGGAACAGGCCAAGGAGTGCCGGTGGTTCAGTGAACATGATGTGAAACAGGCCCTGACGTCGGAGGCCGTCAGCAGCACCAACCGCAAGGCCGTGTTTGTGGGCCAAAAGGCCTATGTAATAGCAGGCGGCACCGTCACCGCTGATCTCTTTGCTGATGAAACCCTGTTCAATGAAGGCGAGCTACTGGACCACTTGTTTGCTGAAAAGCTGGCGGCAGAAGCAGAGAAACTGCGCGAAGCGGAAGGCTGGGACTGGGTGGAGACCCATGATGAAAGTTATATTCCCTATGGGTTTTCAGGCACCGCAGGCATGCACCGTCTGGATATGGTGAGCCGGGAGTTCACCGAAGAACAGGCCGAACGGTATGACGAACTGATCGAACTCTATGAAGCCGAGGCTCTGGACGCGGAGGGTGAAAAGGAACTCGCAGCGCTCGAGGACTATGCTGCGCCGTTCTATTCTGACGATCAGCGCAAGCTGTCCGGCGTATTCCTCTATGTCAGCAACACTGGCGAGATCAAAACAACATCGGCCTATGTCGCGGCAGAACATATGCAGGCTGCCATTGAGGCGGGTGTACTGGCCCCGGTCAAAGAGCCGGAGATCAAAGAAGCACCTAAACCGGCCTATTCGCAGAAGTTCATCGATGACATGGTGGCGATCCGGCTGGCGGCGGTTCAAACGGCCCTACTGGACAAGCCTGACTATGTGTTGAGCCTGTTTGCCTTCTCCACCACCCCGGCTTCCGGTCTGACCAGCAATCTGTTTGGGTTTGGCTATGGTGGCGCTGAACGGAACACACCTGAGATCGATGACCAGTTCATCCTCGACCCGCGCCTCGGCGGGGAGCGGGATGAGGCCGCAGACGCAGCCTATGACCAATTCCAGGAGATGGCCGCAAAAGGCAGCGTCGAGGCGTTCAAGGCGTTTCGCGAACTGGGCAAGAAGACCCGCAATGGAGAGATCACAGGTTTTCTGGCCCGGCGGTTCCTGACCCAGCGCGCAGAGTTCATGGCAGAGATCGAGGGTGAAATCGAAGCGAACATGCGCGCGATCTGGACGCCCTCGGCTGAGAACTGCTTCAAACGGCTGAAAGGCTGGCAGCTGGATGATCTCTACAAACACCTGCTGGACCTGCATGTCGACACCGACATGTTCAAAGCCTTCGCGAAATCCAATAAAGGCGCAAAGAACGAGGCGATGCACAAGCTGTTCAATGATCCGGAGCAACAGATGGCACTGGGCGTGACCGAAGCGCAAAAAGCCCGGATCGATGCCTGGGTTCCAGATTGCTTCTGAACCCAACAGGGCAGGGCGCGTTGCGCCCTACCTTTCAGCTGCGTTGTTCTCTTTTAAGTCAATGCTTTACGTAGCTTTCACTTGAAAGGATGTAGCTTGTAGGCTACATTTGGTTATGATAGAAATTCGTAAGACTGACCTGTTCGATAAATGGCTCAAGGGCTTGAAGGACCAAAGAGCGAAAGCCAGGATTTTGGTTCGTATCACGCGGTTGAGCCTGGGCAATCCCGGTGACGTGAAGCCGGTTGGTGAAGGTGTGAGCGAACTGCGTATTTCTGAGGGTAAGGGGTATCGCGTTTACTACGTGCCGCGCGGTGACGTTTTGATCATTTTGCTCTGCGGGGGAGACAAGTCATCCCAGCAAGCGGACATCAAAACTGCCAAAGCGATGGCAAAAGAGTTGGAGTGAAAAACATGGGTGTCAAAACAACGAAGTTCGAAGCGGCTGACTATCTGGACAGCCCCGAAGCCATTCAAGCCTATCTTGAAGCGGCTTTCGAAACCAGTGACACGGCCCTGATCGCATCAGCTCTTGGTGATGTTGCCAAGGCTAAAGGTATGTCGAGCGTAGCCGACAAAGCTGGCCTGTCTCGGGAAAGCCTCTATCGCGCACTTAGCGAAAACGGCAATCCCGAATTTGGCACCATCCTCAAAGTGCTGAGTGCTGTGGGTGTGACGCTCACCCCGAAAATGCACGTGAGTTAACCGTTTTAGAAGGCAACCCGCCATGTCTACCGATGCAGCTCTTTCAACAGCTGAAAAGACCATTCGCCGCGTTTGGAGATCCGCGCAGATGTTTGTTGGGTTTCACACGGATCAGAAGGGCAAGCCGCGCGAACAGCCAAAGCTCTGGCCGCCAAAGAACGGGAGCGCCTCGATCCATGGTGACCCCAGTGCGCAGGAAGCGATTGTTGTTGTCAAATCCGCTGATCCAGAGACCGCTCAAGACGTGCAGATCAAGCTGCATCCTAACCGTATTGTTGTGCGCCGCGACGCGGATATGTGGTGGCAGGGTGTGGCCGTGGACGAGCATTCCGTGACTGTGAGGATGGCCGACAACACGATCATCGAAATCCGGCATGACGGGTCGGTGAAACGCCGCTCGGCGGAAGATGAAACCCATGTCGAAGCCGATGGCAGCATCTTCAAGTTCACCGAGTTTGCTGAGGCGCATATGACGGGTGACGGGGTGGAAATGACCCGGCGCACCGAGGATCGGATTGCCACGATCACAGCCGACGGTGTTGTCGATCGTGCGCGCCAGCGGTAGCCTGTTCTCAATACCTCGAGACTTTCCTTCGGTTTAACTTGTGGCCCGCTTCGGTGGGCCTCTTTCTTGTGTGCAAGACCGTCGGCAGAGGCCTCTCCGAGGCTGCGTTATTTGCCTCCGATGAACGTTTCGAACCCATATTGACTGTTGTCGTCAATCTCGCCAATGTCGTGCGTTCACATTGGCGCATCGATCTCGGCGTGCATGTGTCGAAGCCGACTCAAATCCACAAGGAAGCGCAAGCGATATGACTGACGACTGGAACAACTATGCGGATGGTTGGGACGACAATAGCGACGTCAGACGCTATGCGAGTCTCGCTTTCACCACGCTGGACGAGTACCTGGATATTCGTGGGAAGGATTGGCAATCAAAATGCGTGCTCGACTTTGGATGCGGCACCGGATTGCTGGCGGAGAAAATCGCACCGCATGTGGAGGAAGTTGTCGCCGTCGATACCTCGGAGAATATGATTGCGGTCCTAAAGGCCAAGAACCTGCCCAATGTCAGGGCCGTTCACGGAAATATTCTGGCTGGAGATGTTCGGGAGGTGGAGAACGGGTTTTCAGGTTTCGATTTGATCTGCGCTTCATCCGTTTGCGCTTTTCTCCTAGATTACAGTGGCGCCGTGGCGGTGCTGGCGGGTTTGCTCAACAAGGGTGGGCTGTTCATACAGTGGGATTGGCAAGCGTCAGATGATGACGGCTTTGGATTGACGACCCATCAAATGAAAACCGCGCTGGAGACGGCACGACTTGGCTCCATACGGGTCGAACGAGTATTCGAGATCAATTCTGATGCGCAGACAATGCCCGTTTTGATGGGAGCGGGGATTCGAAATAAGGAATGATCTTGTGTTTGGATGAGTGAACAACCATTGCGTCCAGTTAGCCGACCTACGGTATGGCTCGAAATGCGTTAAAGGCCTAAGAACGGATGGTTTATCCGTCCCTGCAAGTTTCCTGGTTCAATTCGAAAGTTGAACCAGGATCGGGCCGCAAAGCTCAAATCCGAATTTTAGCGGCGGTTGCTTGGCTCGACCCCGCCACGTCAAATTGAGTCCGGCTGATTACATGATCCGCGCTTGCGCGGATCAGGGCCGGACCGTCCGGTCTTTGGCCTCCGCCAATTGGAAAGGGCGACTTTTGCCACCGGTGATCCTCCCACCTTTGCCACGCGGGTCATACTGGCTCAGAAAGGCCACCTGAACTTGGAACTGTACACCGCGCCCGTGTCGGACCGAGGTGACGTTGCTGCCACAAATCGCATCGCTTTGTTCAAATGACCCCCGCAGCGATCCCAGAACGTCCTTCCTTTCACTTGGCCTGACAGTTTCAACCTCGTTGCCGGAGAAGATTCTCGGCTGCCGTGTTTCTGAAGAGATGAACATAAACGGTCAGTCGGGGAAGACGCGCGGCGCCCGGCACGGGCGCTGCGCTTCAACAGGGAATTTCCCCTGCGCCTGCGGCGCATTCCGCGCGGATCAAATTCCCTGCTGACATCCCCTTGATGCCCGCTTTTCCCATGTTCATCGAAACACTCCATAGCGAGGATCAAACAATGGCAACTCAAACTCTGAAACTGAACGTGAAGACCGGTGAAAAAGAAGGCAAGACTTTCTGGGATCGCTGCGGGGTTCTCTTCGTCAATACCGATGAGGCCGGCAACATCACCTCGATCCAGGTCAAGCACAACATGTTTCCCGGTGTCGAGATGGTGGCCTTCCCGAAGCGGGTCGATGACGAGCCTGTCACCGAGTGACGAGAGGGCAGGGCGGCGCAAGCCGCCCTTTCCATTGCTCCGGCCATAGCCCGGACCACATATGCGCCACACTTGGCGCGCGGCCCAACGGCCGGGCAGGGACACCGTCCCACCACAACTCAGTTATGCTCAGCCCTGCCACACCCGCCGCGGTAGCGGCGGGAAACTGAGCGCGCTGAGGCGCGCAAAAAATGCCATAATGAACTTGAATGTGCCGGTATGTGACGGGCGCCGTTCGGGCAGCCCATGCGGTGCATGATTGCCCTGCGCCAGTCCACCGGCACCCACGCCTGCTGGCTGGAAAAGGGGCGGGACCCTTTTCCCGGCGTGGAGATTGCCTCCAAGAGCAAAACTGTTCCGAGGGCAATTTGAGAAAATGCGGATTTCTAAAATCACCCCCGGTTTCCTCTTGGAGTGTATGACAGGATAAGGTAGTTGTGTTACAAACTCAAAATACAACCAGAGGTATGCATTGAGTAAGCCCACCGATACCACTGTCTTTTCCGTGCGTTTGCCTTTGGATGCGCTGGAGCGTTTGGAAGCGGCTGTGACCGCGCTTGGTGCCAAGAGCCGCAATCAGATCATCCAGCGACTGATCCATCGGTTGATCGGCTATCTCGATCCTGACCCCGCTGTTGTGGATCTCTGGCAGAAGCACTTGCGGCAGGTTCAAGGCGGATACACCAACCTCAATCAGCTTGCGAAATCGGCCAAGCGCGGCACGGTGATCTGGACGGATGACGACCGCCGGGACGTCGAAAATCTCCATCGTGCGATCATTCAGCACCGGCAAGACCTGAAGGCGATGATCACAGCGGCCCGCCGAAACCGTGAGCCTGAATCCGCCATTCGCCGGATCTTGCGCGACGACGATTGGACACCTGAAGAATGAACGCCGCAGCCCGCAACCTGACAGCAGGAGATTTCCTGGAGCTTGCCTTCCGTGAGGCTCAGAAAGGTGTCGATCGTTCTAATCAGATCAATCAGCAGCTGCAGATCGCCAAGCGCATGAAGTTCATGGTTTCGCGGGCCTCATCCATCAAGGCGCGGCTTGGTGCCGTGGTTGGAAAGCCCGAAGCAGTCGTGAAACACGTTCGCAAAGGTGGGGTGAACAACGCGCACGAGCTGCGCCGCCAGATCAATTACCTGACCGTCAGGGCAGAGGGTGTATTGGACATTCGAGACAATGGCGTGACCCCGCTCGATGCGGATCAGGTCAGTGATTTGATCGAGACCTGGGCGGAGGATTTCAACGGGAAAACCAACTACGGTTACACCCGTCACATGATCGTTTCTTTTCCCGAAGGCACCTATCCGGACGCCGCTCATGAGGCCGGTTTGGAGTTCGCAGATCGTTTGTTTGGAAGCGGTGATTTTGGCGATACCTGGGACTATCTGACCGTGTTCCACAACGACACCGATAACCCCCATGTCCACATTGTTGTGAACAACCGAGGCGTCGAGCATGGGCAGTGGCTCGCTATGGGAATGAGCAGCGAAATGAACATCGATGTCCAGCGCTCTATCCAGGTCGAGGTTGCTGAGGAATACGGAATTGAGCTGACCGCAACGACCCGCCTTGAGCGCGGACTGCGGCAGGAAGTCGAGACCGATACGTGGAAAGTTCAGGCCGGAATGTCGGTTGTTGAAAGTACCCCGGAAGTCGAAGTTACGGCCCGCGACATGGCCGGTGATGTGATGACTCTATCCATCGCAAGAATGTCGGATCTGTTTGATGAGCGCGCCAACGCCATCAAAGACCGGATCGAAGAGTTTGCCATCCAACTCGTTGAATGTGAGGAACCTATGGTATCGAGAATGGAACATCTGCTGGATCAGGCCCATCATTTTGATGACTATGGCGAGCCGGGAGACCCGTCTTATGTGTCCCCCGAAGTCATGAGCAACTTGCGGCGACACATCGAATTAGGCGGTTCTGAGGAAACAATCGCGCCCGAGCTGAAGGCTCAGGTTGTTGCCCATATCAGCGACGTTCGGGACAACGAACAGAGCCATCCGTATCTGTCTGCCCTTGCTGATATTGTCGATGACAAGGAGTTCCAGGCGTCCGCTGATTATGCCCCGGCAGCACGCCGCTACGAGGTCTATATGAAGGACAACGTGGGCGAGGGGGCCTATGAGGACTTCCAGTCTCAGACCAAAGAATTGCTGCAATCAATCGACAAGATGGAAGGTCTTGCTCGTGAGGTTGACGACCCAAATCTGCGTGTCGCTATGGACATTCAGATTGGCGAGCTGAAGGGCGACGTTGCGGATCTGCGCACTAACGATCCAGACCTTCAAGCCTTCATCATCGAGGACCGGCGCTATTCAACGATGATGGGAATGGGCACTGCCGAAATGGATGTCTTGGATTATTCAGAGGCCGAACAGTGGGCGGCGATCCGCAAGGAAGTCATCGACACGGCCAGCAGCTACGGCCTCGATGGCGAGGCGTTCGTTGCCCGCTTTGGCGACCATCACAACGTCACTTTGGGCACTACAATGGGATGGCGCAGCGACGACATTTCGACCGCCGCAGCCCACTTCCACGCTCAAGGATTGTCGGACAGCCACGACCGAGCAGAGGCCGTTGTTGACGAGCTGCACCAGCTTGCTTCTTCGAAGATCATCGCAATCTCAGAAGAACTTTCAGACGTTCACGCCCATGCAACGCACCCGCTCTTGCAAGGGCGCGGTGACGATGACGGTCACAGCCTATAGGATTCCACCCGGTCTGCCTGATGAGTGCGCCAACGCTCTGAGCAGATCCATCACTGAGTTATCCATCAACTCGCAAAGGAAAAACTATGGTTTCGCGTACAGACTATCTTTTGAACGAAGTCGAACACTTCGCACCCTA
>NZ_CANMFF010000044.1 GCF_947497005.1 uncultured Ruegeria sp.
GGTACATCATTCAGATTAAAACAACGTGCTGCTCGTATCAGCGGATCCGGCAGGTTATTTGACATAAATTAGATTACCTGCCGGTATTGCGCGATCGCTAGTACATGCTCGGCCATAGGCGCAAATCAGTTAATCTGAGGCTGCGCCAGAAGAATAGTAGAATGCAATCGCTTGCGTCCTGTTTTTAACCGAGAGCTTTTCATAGATGTTGCTCAGGTGGAATTTGACGGTATTCGTCGAGATTTGCAGGTCCTTCGAAAGTTCGCGGTTGGATAGGCCCTTGGCCAGCGCTTCAAGGATGACGCGCTCTTTACGGGACAAGCTGTGAATTGGATCCTGCTGCATTTTCCGAACATCGATGAACGGAAAAACCATCTTGCCTCGGGCAACATCTGAGCAGGTCTCCAGCAAAACATCGACCTCACCTGACCGGGAGGCGAACCCCGCCGCTCCTGCCTGCATAGCAAGGCGCGGAACATCTCCGGCATCGTCTCCATAAACGACGAAACGGGGCGCGTTTTCCTGTTCACGCAGAACCTCGATCAATTTGGCGGCGCCCAAGACCGGCAAATTCCAGGCGATCACGCAGACCTTAACCGGAACCCTCATAACTGCGCCCAAGAACCCTTCGGCGGTTGCTGATGTCGCCACCAGAGAGAATCGTGGATCACGCTCAAAAATCTCAGACATGGCCGACAACACCAGCGGATTGTTGTCGGCAAGCATGACGTTAATCGGTTGCTGTGAAGGCTCTGTCATTGATTTTCCTTCCAAAATTTCCAAAACTACCCGTTAGTATAGGTTCGATCTTGGTATACCTCGGTATTTCCACTAATACGGGTAGTATTTCTTTAATCCTATTAGACGTCCCGAAGCAGTAGTAATTTACGTTGCGCGATGATGCAAGCAACGCTTTCCTGATCCACAACGCGATATTTGGGCGTGATTGACCACCCCGACGATCAAGGAGGATCGAATGACTTTCCAGATTTATCCCTCGCTCGAAATCCCCGAGACACTGGCTGCGGGCCCGGGGCCAGGCAATACCGACGCCCGAGTTCTCCAAGCCTTTTCCAGTGCCGGGGTTGCGGATCACATGCAGGGCGACGTTTTGCGCGGGATGGTCGAATGCAAGCATATGCTGCGCGAGATCTGGGGCACTTCGAACACATATACTTTCGCGGTCGCGGGCACCGGTTGGAGCGCGCTGGATACCATGTTTTCGGCCGTCAGGCCCGGCGACAAGGTTGTTGCATTCAACAACGGCACATTTTCGGGCATCGACACACTGACCCTACGCATCAAAGCAGCAACGCCGGAAGAGCATGCAGCCAATCCTTTGGACCCACAGGCTGCAAGTGTCACTGTCATCGACGTGCCGCATGGTCAGTCGGTGACAGGCGAAATGGTCGAGGCTGCTTTGGCAGAGCACAAACCCAAATGGGCCTTCATGGCGCATTGGGAAACGGGTTCAGGTCGTATCAATGATCTGCGTGGCTTCTCGGATGCGTGCGATCGTCACGGTGCAATGGGTCTGATTGATGCCGTTTCGTCTTTAGGTGTCGAAGATTTCCGGATCGATGACTATTCGGGGATCGCTGGCTGGGCCTCTTGCCCGCAAAAGGGCCTGTGCTGTTTGCCATTGACATACGCACCGGTCAGCTTTTCCAAAGGTTACATCGACAGCCTAAAATCAACGGGCGCCTACAGCTATGTCCACAATCCCATATTCGAGGCCCGTCATTGGGGTATCGTCGATGGACAGGATGTTGAACGCGGTACGTATCACAGGACTCATTCCGGGTACGCAGTTGCTGCCTTCCATGAATCCTTGCGCCTGACGCTAACGGAAGGGTTGCCCAAGCGGTCAGCCTCGTATCGCACCCATGAAAAGGTGCTGCATGACGCCGTATCCGCAATGGGATGCGAAGTGACTTCGGATATGCCCAGTCTTTTGGTTCTCAACCTGCCGCCGGAGCTGGCCGGTCGCGAGATGGAACTGGTGCAGAATTGCCGGGCGCGCGGGTTCGGCATCTGGCCGACGCTTAGTGCACCGGTGCAGATACGCATCGGCATCCTCAATCAACTCAATCGCCAGGCTATCAGCCAGATTATTCGTCTGTTTGCTGAAGCCATGCACGAACTGGGCGGTAACGTCGATTTCGAAGAGATCGAGGCATTGCTCGAAAGCCGTTACGGCACGTCGATCGCTGCTTGAACGCACTGCATAAACGGGAGGAAGGCAGATGGACATTCATGAGTATCAGGCGAAAGAGGTTCTTTCAAATTTCGGTGTCGCAATACCTTCCGGCGCCTTGGCCTACAGCCCGGAACAGGCGGCCTATCGCGCCCGCGAACTGGGCGGAGACAAGTGGATTGTCAAGGCGCAGGTCCATGCGGGTGGCCGCGGCAAAGCGGGCGGCGTCAAACTGTGTAACAGCGAACACGAGATCCACGAGGCTTGTGACGAGATGTTCGGCCGCAAGCTGGTGACCCACCAGACCGGACCGGAAGGCAAGGGCATCTATCGTGTCTATGTCGAGTCCGCTGTGCCGATTGATCGCGAGATCTATCTGGGTTTTGTTCTGGACCGCTCCAGCCAGCGAGTCATGATCGTAGCCTCCTCGGAAGGTGGAATGGAGATTGAAGAGATTTCCGCCGAACGCCCTGACAGCATCGTGCGCTCAATCGTGGAACCCGCCGTCGGGCTGCAGGAGTTTCAGGCACGCGAGATAGCCTTCAATCTAGGCGTTGAGGCTCGTCTAGTTCAGCAAATGGTACGGACGTTGCAGGGTTGCTATGCCGCCTTTAACGATCTGGACGCCACGATGGTTGAAATCAATCCACTGGTTATCACTGGCGACGACCGGGTGCTGGCACTGGATGCGAAGATGAGCTTTGACGACAACGCATTGTTCCGACACCCCCAGATTTCCGAACTGCGCGACAAAAGCCAGGAAGACCCACGCGAAAGCCGCGCGGCGGACCGAGGCCTGTCTTATGTCGGCTTGGACGGAAACATCGGCTGCATCGTCAACGGTGCCGGGCTGGCTATGGCCACGATGGACACCATCAAAATGGCTGGCGGCGAGCCTGCGAACTTCCTCGACATTGGCGGTGGTGCCTCGCCGGAACGTGTCGCCAAGGCCTTTCGACTGGTTCTGTCTGACAAAAACGTTCAGGCGGTATTGGTCAATATCTTTGCTGGTATTAACCGCTGCGACTGGGTTGCAGAAGGCGTCGTACAGGCATTGCGTGAGTTGGAGATCGACATCCCCGTTATCGTGCGTCTTGCCGGGACGAATGTCGAAGAAGGTCAGAAGATTCTGGCCCAGTCTGGCCTGCCTATCATCCGTGCCACAACGCTAATGGAAGCCGCTGAACGGGCGGTGGGCGCATGGCAGAACGATCTGTCCCAAAACACCAAGGTGAGGGCTGTATAATGAGCATTCTTCTCGACCGCGACACCCGCGTAATCGTTCAGGGCA
Source organism: uncultured Ruegeria sp. (assembly GCF_947497005.1). Taxonomy (GTDB): domain Bacteria; phylum Pseudomonadota; class Alphaproteobacteria; order Rhodobacterales; family Rhodobacteraceae; genus Ruegeria. The sequence goes on from NZ_CANMFF010000044.1 coordinate 3,489, forward strand.
TCACCGGACGCATGGCACGTTTTCATACCAAAGATATGCTGGCGTACGGCACCAATGTTGTCGGTGGTGTCGTTCCCGGCAAAGGTGGCGAAACTGTAGAAGGTGTGCCCGTTTTTGACACTGTGAAACAGGCTGTCGAGGCCACCGGCGCAGATGCAAGCCTTGTGTTCGTGCCCCCGCCCTTTGCCGCCGATTCAATCATGGAGGCCGCAGATGCAGGTATTCGCTATTGCGTGTGTATCACTGATGGCATCCCGGCGCAGGACATGATCCGGGTCAAGCGCTACATGTACCGCTATCCCAAGGATAAACGCATGGTGCTGACCGGACCCAACTGTGCCGGAACGATCAGCCCCGGTAAGGCGCTGTTGGGGATCATGCCCGGTCATATCTACCTGCCCGGCAATGTCGGCATCATCGGGCGCTCGGGAACGCTTGGCTATGAGGCTGCAGCACAGCTGAAAGAGCGCGGCATCGGTGTGTCGACCAGCGTCGGTATCGGTGGTGATCCGATCAACGGGTCCTCGTTCCGAGACATTCTCGAGTGTTTTGAATGGGATGAGGACACCGAGGTTATCGCGATGATCGGCGAGATCGGCGGACCACAAGAGGCTGAAGCGGCAGAATACATCCGCGATCACATCTCGAAACCCGTAATTGCCTATGTTGCCGGTCTGACTGCGCCAAAAGGGCGGACCATGGGCCACGCAGGCGCGATTATCTCGGCCTTTGGTGAAAGTGCCTCGGAAAAAGTCGAAATTCTGTCCGCCGCCGGAGTGACAGTTGCTGAAAACCCCGCCGTAATCGGTGAAACCATTGCGCGCGTTATGGGAAAGGCTGCGTGATGGTTAAGCCTTCGGTTCTTGTCACTCGTCGTTGGCCTGCTGCGGTCGAAGCGCAGTTAGCCGAGAACTATAACGCGGTACTCAATACCGGGGACAAGCCTATGTCCCCGGCCGAGATCCGCGATGCGTTGAAACGCTATGACGCGGTTCTGCCCACGGTTACCGACACGCTCAGCGCCGAGGCGCTGGATGTCTCCGCGGCCCAAACCAAAATCCTCGCCAACTATGGGGTTGGATACAGCCATATCTGCGAGCCATCGGCGCGCAATCTTGGGATGACCGTGACCAATACGCCGGATGTCCTGTCCGAGTGTACGGCCGATCTGGCCATGACATTGCTGCTGATGGTTGCCCGTCGCGCTGGTGAAGGAGAACGAGAGCTGCGCGCAGGAAACTGGTCTGGTTGGCGTCCGACCCATCTTATCGGAACCAAAGTTAGCGGCAAGACGCTGGGTATCATCGGCTTTGGCCGGATCGGCCAGGAAATGGCACGACGCGCGCATCACGGGTTTGGCATGAAAATCGTGGTTCAAAACCGTAGCCGTGTTTCACCGGATGTTCTGAAACTGTGCAACGCAACACAGGTTGAATCAGTGGACGATTTGCTTCCGCGATGTGATTTTGTTTCGCTGCATTGCCCGGGCGGTGCAACCAACCGGCATCTGATCAACGCACGTCGTCTGGACTTGATGAAACCTGGCGCATTTCTGATCAACACCGCGCGTGGTGAGGTGGTCGACGAGTTTGCCCTGATTCAGGCACTGATGTTCGATGTAATCGGCGGAGCCGCACTGGATGTCTTTGACGGCGAACCGCGCATCAGCCCCGACCTGCTGCAATGCGACAACCTTGTGATGCTGCCACACCTCGGCAGTGCCACGCGAGAATCCCGCGAAGCGATGGGTTTTCGCGTTCTCGACAACCTTAGCGACTTTTTTGCTGGCCGCACCCCGCGGGATCAGGTGATCTGATGCAAGCTCTGGCCCAAAATATTCAGTCCCCCCTGAACCGTTCAACTTATGCTGAAGAATTGCGCTCGGAATTGCGAGCGTTGTGGCGGAACATTTTGATGAAACGGGCGCCGCATGTAGCGACATGGGCCGAGTCTTCGCCGCTGCAGCCTATTCCCACCGGGCCCGAGGCGACTCCGTATTTGCAGGCCCTGTCGATCTGGTTCCAACTGTTGCGCATCATCGACGAAAACGCCGAAGTCAGAGATCGTCGCCTGACCGAGACCAATAGCGGCCCCGAAGCGGTCGAAGGCGGGTTTTCCGAGGTGTTGTCCGACCTGTCCCTGACAGACAGCCAAATGGAAAAACTGACCGCTGATCTTTGTGCCGGCCCCACCCTGACCGCGCATCCAACCGAGGCCAAACGGGTTACTGTACTGGAAATTCACCGGCGGATTTATCGCAACCTTGTCAGTCTTGAAACGCAACGCTGGACCCCGACCGAGCGCGCCGAATTTCTGAAGGGCCTGGAAGGTGAGATCGATCTACTGTGGCTGACGGGTGAACTTCGCCTGACGCGCCCAAGCCTGCACGATGAGATCGAGTGGGGTTTGCAATTCTTCCGGGACGCAATCTTTGACGCTGTTCCGCAAGTCATGGATCGGTTCGACCAAGCCTGCCTGCATACGCTGGGAAAGACCTTGAGCGAAACACCCGATATTCGCTTTCACAGCTGGATTGGAGGCGACCGGGACGGCAATCCGAATGTCACGACAGATATGACCGCGCTGGCCTTGCAACGTGGACGCGAAACGGTTCTTGACCTTTACGGTCAAGTCCTTGAACAAGCCGCAAGCAGGCTGAGTATCAGTGTGCTCATATTGCCGCTGCCCGAGCCACACAGGACACGTGTACAAGAAATTGTCGACCGGGCTCCGGACACTGGCCGCAATCAGAACGAACCGTTCCGGAAAGCTTTGGTCGCTATACGCCATCGGCTGACAAATGACGGCTATAGCCACATTTCGCAATTCGTGAACGATCTTAACGCGCTTGATGCCGCTCTATGCGCGGTCAAAGCCGATATTCTGGCGCGAAGACATATCCGCCCGCTGCGCCGGGCCTCGACAGTATTTGGGTTCCGCACCGCAACGCTGGACATACGCCAGAATTCCACCGTCACAACCGATGTTTTGGCCGAAATTTGGTCGCAATCTGGGCAGGCGCTGGAATATGGTACGCCTGAATGGTCTGCCCGTTTGCGGGCCGAATTGGCAGATCAGAACCTGCCCCATCAAAATCGCGAAGCGCTTAGTGATAAGGCGCAAGAGCTCCTTGCCCTCCTGACACTTGTTTATAGCGTGCGATCGGGGCCGGACCCCAAGGCAATCGGACCATTCATCTTGTCAATGACCCGTTCCGCCGACGACATTCTCGGTGTCTATCTTCTGGCCCGATACGCAGGGTTTGGGTCCGAAACTCTGGATATATCAGTGGTCCCACTGTTCGAGACGATTGCCGACCTGCGCAATGCCCCAGCGATACTGCTGGACGTTCTTGATGTTCCGCTTTCCCGCCGCAGCCTTAAAACCGACGGTAACGTGATCGAGGTGATGCTGGGTTACTCAGATAGCGGCAAGGATGGCGGCTATTTCTGTTCAACTTGGGAATTGGAGCGCGCGCAACGCAGGATTGTCACGGCACTGGGCTCGAAAAGTTTCAAGGCTACGTTTTTTCATGGGCGCGGCGGCTCCGTCAGCCGGGGCGGAGCACCTACCGGGCGCGCCATCGCCGCGCAACCCAGCGGAACAATCGCCGGTCGCTTGCGCGTAACTGAACAGGGCGAGGTTGTTTCGACCAAATATGCCAACCGCGGCACTGCTGCGGCGCATCTGGAATTGCTTCTCTCCAGCACGCTGCGACATACGGCTAACCCCAGCGAAACCCCGTCCCGGCCCGAATTTGACGATGCGCTGGATGCCCTATCGGAACTGTCGCAAACAGCCTATGTATCGCTTCTGCAGATGCCCGGATTTCTGGACTACTTCCAGCAGGCCAGCCCCGTCGAGGAACTTGCTCGCCTGAAAATCGGCTCCCGTCCGACCCGTCGGTTCGGCGCCGCTAGTCTCGATGATCTGCGGGCTATTCCATGGGTTTTTGCGTGGTCGCAGAACCGCCACCTGATTACCGGTTGGTACGGGTTTGGTGCAGCCATGGCCAGCTTTCGCAAATTCCGAGGTTCTCGCGGTGACGAAGTTTTGCAAGAAATGTTTCAGAAATCTCGACTGTTCCGCCTCTCCGTCGATGAGATGGAGAAATCGCTCTATCAGGCTGATATGGGCATCGCCACGCAATACAGCGAACTGGTGCGCGATGAGTATATCCGCCAGAACATCTCTCAGGCGATCAAAACAGAATTCGATAACGCTTGCAGCGCTGTGCAGTTTCTGACTGGCGGTCAGACCATCGGTCACCGTTTTCCCCGGCTGTGCGAACGGTTTGATCGCAAACGGGCGGAACTGGCCCGTATTCACGCATTGCAGGTCGAACTGCTGCAACAAGCCCGAAACAAATCGCAGGCAGGATCAGTCCCTGTACCGCTCCTGCAATCCATGAACGCTATTTCCGCTGGCCTTGGCTGGACCGGCTAACCAATTTCAGGAGATTTGACCCGTGAATGCCCCACACCGTTCAGACGGATTTTTCACCCAGTCTTTGTCGGACCGTGATCCCGAG
>NZ_CANMFF010000045.1 GCF_947497005.1 uncultured Ruegeria sp.
CAGTTGGTAACAACTGCAGTATGGCGCATCGCGACGCCGGTGGAGCAGGAGCCACCCACTCCATCCGGATTGGGCCGCAAAAGATCATTGGTTCACGGCTTTGGATCTATTCGTCGGCGTCCGGCTTGGAGGAGACGGAAGCAGATCGCCTCCTATGGCTCCGGGTGTGAAGCGCGCCACCGCTCGCTGGACCGAGAAAGGGTTGAATCAACATCCGGTCGAGCCAGAGGTCGCGGCGCGTGCGAAACAGCTTAATGCCGACCACCATACCCTTGTGTCCTTTCGCAGGCTGCGCGACGTATGTCCCCAGGAGCCGATCCCACCAGGGTAGATTAAAGCCGAAGTTCGAGTTGGTTTCGCGTGGATCAATGGAATGGTGCACTCGGTGCATGTCCGGGGTGACGATGATCCATCTTAGGATACGGTCTAGCGGGCGCGGAAGATCAATGTTTGCATGATTGAAAAGCGCGGTCGCGTTAAGGACGACCTCGAACAAGAGCACAGCGACAGCCGGGGGACCCAAGGCAGCAACAACCGCCAGCTTGATCCCCATCGAGATGAGGATTTCTAACGGGTGGAACCGCAAGCCTGTGGTCGCGTCAAAATCAAGATCGGCGTGATGCATCCGGTGCAGCCGCCAAAGCCCCGGCACTGCGTGGAACATCACGTGCTGAAGATAGATCGCAAGATCGAGAAGCAGCATTGAGACCGCGATGGCAACCCAAACCGGTACATCAATGTTGTTGAAGAGCCCCCATCCGCGGTCCTCGGCCATCACCGCAAGACCAACTGCGAGGATCGGAAAAGTCAGCCGCAGGATTGCGGTGTCGAGCACAACGAGCGCAAGATTATTTGTCCATCGCACAACGCGTGGTATTTCCCGTCGCCGCCGGGGTGCTGCAACTTCCCATAGCGCCATGACCGCCAGAATGCCCAGAAAGGCAACAAGGCGGATGGTCGGCTCAGCTGCGAGGATGGTGTCGGACATGGAGCGTGTCTTTCCGGGTTGTCGGTCGCGGCGGGTCTGCCATCATTTCTCAGTGACGAGTGTTCCTTTGTAAAAAATAGCAGTTTTTTACGTGAAATCATCTGAGGGCAGCTTTATCCAGCACCCAACTGCCTACCAACAACTGCCGCCGTTCATTGAGCAGGTTTGACAGATGCTCTCTGGTCTGAGACGCTCCCAACATTCGCAAGGGAGATTCTAACAATGGACCAGCATACTTTCTGATCCCGCCGCGCGCTGACCTTGATTGGCAGAATGCGCATTGAAACGCTCCTGCGGAGGACTCTGACAATGGACATACGGCGCTAGCCCATCGTGGGCGTTCGCAGTCGAGCATCTGCGCGACTTCAGCTTCCTTTTGTTATGAGGTGCATCATGCCCTTCAAACCACCAAAATCCACCTTCGGGCGGACCCTTCCTGCTGTGGAGGATACACCGAAATCCGCAAAGTTAGTGAAGGCCAAGGCCAAGCCGCAGCGCAATCTGCGTGTGAAGACACCACCGCGTGCGGCCAAACGGATGAACATGCCCGGAAAAGCGGGCGGTCGTTAGAGACTGGTGCGGGGCGTGTTGTGTGCCCCGCGCTTCTAATCAGGAAGGTCCAAAGGCGCCCTATACACTCCACGCTTCGCCGAACACCGGCTCGAACTGTTTTTCAGACATAGTCATCCCTTCATGGAGCGACATTCGACTCGCTTGGTGAAGTCGCACGCTTTGCGACGGCATTGCTCTCAAGAATTTCGCAAGACCCGGGGCCTCGAAGGTGATCCGCACCAGACATCAGACCAGCGGTAATCGAACCCAGATATCCAAGCGACAGAAATGTAACCGCCGCCCATACCTGCTTCGACCGGGATCGCAGACCGATCAGTATGGCGAGGGCTAGACCCAAACCGATCTCGAAGATCAGGAAATACTGGCCGTAGTGGCGTGGATCCCAATAGGACACCGGCGAGCGGTAGATCCAATTTGTGAACGGCATCCACTGCGAGCGCGCATCTTCATGGTGCAGCAGGAAGTCAGCCCCAACATGCAAAAGCGCGGAACTGGCGAATATCATCACGAGCAAAACCACTTTACGGGGCAACAAAGCAGGTACGAGCAGACCGACGACGCTCAGGGTGATGAGAGTGAGATATGCAGGGATCGAGTTCAGCAGAATTTGAAGCGTCGTCCATGGCTGTTCCCAGTAACGATAGTGGAACACTTCGCAACCGCTGGCCCCCCGCAACCGCTCGATGACGAACATCGCCCACACGTCGGTATCCGGCACTAGCGCGCCTATCAGGCCAGCCAGCGCGACTGTACGATTCCCCGGCCGGGCGAAGACAGCAGCCCCGACCAGAAGATGGGTTTGGGTGAACACTATCACCTCCACTACTTGACATCCAGGTTGTCATATTCAATTATGACACCCAAGTTGTCAATTGGAAGCTCGGAGCCTTGTATGACGAAAAGACAAGAAGAGCTTATCGCGCTGATCAGAGAAATCCGGACCGGGTTCAACCGGCTCAAATCCGTCGCCGAAACCCTGCACAGTGATCTGGAAATCAACCCGTCGATGCGGGCGGTCCTTCAGGCGCTGGTTATCAAGGCACCGCAAACGGTTCCTGAAATCGCCAAGGCAAAAGGTGTTTCGCGTCAACATGTCCAAAAGAACATGAACGCCTTGCTGGCGAAGCGTCTTATCCAAGCGCAAGGTAATCCGGATCACAAGCGGTCGGGACTCTACCTTCCCACACCCGCGGGCAAAAAGCTCTTTGCAGAGATTCAAACCCGGGAAGAAGCACCGATGGCCGAGTTGGCTGAGGCCCTGGCCACGTATGACGTCGCTGCTTCTGTTCGCCTGCTGGCCCGCCTCAATGAAACGATCGAAACTATGATGAAGAAGAGAATCTGACATGGCACAGCAATCGAAACGGCACGGGAAGACCCTCAGGATCGCCGTTTTCGCGCTACTGGTCTGGGGTGTCGTTGCCCTTTGGTCCTGGAATACCTTTGCGGTGGAGCTTCTGGGTCTTCCTGAGATGGCGTATCGCCATGCGATTGCCTTCGGCATTCTCGTCCTTTCAGCTGACGCATTGCTGGTGTTGCCTCTGTGGGCTTCTCGGGCAGGCAACACCTAGTGACTGTGAAGTCGAAGATCGTAGCGCAGTTCGGTCATCCATCGGGCCCGCTTGGTGCTCTGGCCGGCCGGATCATGGCGGCGCGGAAGTCGAACCGCTTTCGAAATGAAAAAACCGTCGAGATAATGGACCTTCGCCCTCACAGCCAGGTGCTTGAGATTGGTTGTGGCCCCGGCCTTGCCCTGTCGCGATGCGCCTCTCTCGTGACGTCTGGCCGGGTGGTCGGTCTTGATCATTCCGGTGTCATGATCCGCCAGGCCCGTAATCGACTGCGCAGACAGGGCGTCGCAGACCGAGTTGATTTATTAGAAGGGGGGATCGACCTGCTCACCGCTTGGCCGGAGACATTTGACCGCGTTTTCTCGCTGAATGTCATCCAGTTTCAAAGCGACAAACTCGGTTTTTTTCGTGCCCTGTTTGATACTCTGGCCCCGGGCGGGCTTTGTCTGACCACATATCAACCACGGCTTGACGCGGATGGCTCCGCGACCGCACGCCGCATGATCGCCGGTATTGAGGACGCGCTCCATGCTGTCGGGTACGAGAACGTGAGAGAAATCAAAATCATTGGCGGTGCCGCTCCGGCGACATGTGTCGTTGGCCAAAAAAATGATCCTCACCAAAGCTAACGCGCAACAAGCCAAAGGAGATTGATATCAAAGGCGCGAAACGGAGTTTTGAAGGTGACTTGCGACAGACCTGTCGCAGTTTAGGGAAATATCCGACCTGACCTCCATATTTATGAGCCGATGGCTGACACAGTTGATTTGATGACGAATACCGCGGATTACACCTCGAAATCGCAACCCAGCATTGATGCGCCCATCAATCTGACGCCAGCAAATCAACATCCATCCAGTAATTCACCAATGCCATTTCCGCAAATTCACCGAGATCAGGGTGATCGGCAAAATAATGCAAAACCCGTGCCACTACGTCCTTTTGCTCTGGTGTTAAGAGGCTGAACTTGGACTTCCTGAAATCATGCAGCATTTCCTTCGATGTACCGGGATCCAGTGCCAGAAGAATGCTTTCATTGGCATATTCCGGGCTGTCCGAATTGCGAAGCGTCCAAATCAGATAAGCGGGCACGTAGTATTGAAATGCCTTTGCGCTGAAAGCTATTGGGGCAGCGTATCCGTGGATGATCATCTGATCGGTCATCTCCGGCCACCTGATGCCTCCATAAAATTCAAGAATATCCACATCATCCATACAGTCGGGATGTAAAAGTTCATCATCGAGAGGAGGGTCAAGCCCGTCAAATGCATCATTGATCTGGGATATGAGCACCTTTGTCGTTTTAGAGTCCTTTAACATGGCCAAATACTAATATGGCTTACATCCTGAAATCGAGCGCTTTGGCCGCTAGTCGAATTTGAGTAAGTGCCATGGATTCCAAACATAGGCTTTTTACAGATATCAATCATGAGTTCTACGATGCCTCTATCTACACACTTAAACTAACTTCACCCGACCCGGACAATGATGACTGGACTCTGTTGCAAATTTTGAAGCTGACCGAACACTCTTGGCGATTGCAACGAAACTAGGCAGTCGACTCAACGAATTGTTTGAACGGACAGAGTCCGGGCGTAATTTGGCCTTTGTGGATCATGTGTGACACTTCGATAACCAAGCTGCCATCGGTGCCTCCAAGGCGAAACTTGCCGCTTCCGCATGTTGGGTGGGTTTCAGTCCTCTTTTCTGAGGCGCTCTGCCATCTCAGCAAATCCGTGTAGTTCGGCGTGTTCGAGTGGTGTAGTTCCGTTTCGATCGGCAAGCGATCTGTCAGCACCCGCTGCCAACAACGCATCCAGAACTGCAAGATGATCCGGGCCGCCGTCACCAAGCACAACGGCTTCGATAGCTGCTGTCCAGTGCAGATTGTTCACATGGTCCAGAGGCGCGCCAGCAGCGATCAGCCGTCTGACAATTTCGACATGGCCGAGATGCGCGACTGCTATCAGAGCTGTTCCTTCATAAGGACTAGTTGTTAGGCCGGGATCGTTGCCCAATTCGATTGCGAGTGTCATCAATTCCGGATCATTTGCAACGGCCGCAATCGTGACAACATCGTAGGCCTGATCTTCGAGTGCGTTCATGTCGGCGCCAGCTTCAGCCAGTGTACGTAATGCCTCGTCTTCTGAAGCAAAGGCGGCCACATGGGCTGGCGTGCGGCCTCTCGAATCCCGCGCGTTGACGTTTGCCCCTGCCGCAACGAGTTGCCGGATCATTTCTTCGTTGCCGGTATGAGCGGCTGCGAAGAGACCGTCGTATTGCGCGACCTCATCAGCCGAAGGCGGTGTCTGCGCCGTGCCTGCGCTGGCGGCAAGACCCATCACGAAGGCAAACAGTAGAAAACGAAACATGGCCGATCCTATTACCTACATATTGGTCAGCTATAGTAGTAGCGGATGCATTCGATGTCATTTTCCATTCAGGATCAGAATCCTTTCACGGGAATTGATTTCACAATGTCATTGGACAGACGGGCTGAGTTCGCCGACGATCGCATCATGGAACTGACGGCAACCACACCTGTCCACCTGATCCATGTGGATCCAGACGTCAACATGGCGCGGTTCTATGGCATAGAGTTGCAGCCGACGCTGTTTGGCGAAGTTTCCGTCCTTCGCACCTGGGGACGTATTGGAACGAACGGGCAAGCCATGATGGTGACATATGATGACGAAGCCCAGGCCAGTGAAGCGCGCCAAAATCTTGAGAAGCAAAAGCTCCGTCGAGGGTATGTTCCCGTCGGTGGTTAGTACCTACCGCCAGCGATCGTAGATCTTTCATCTCTCAACCCAGTTGAGCGATCTATTCTTTGGCCACCCGGCCAGAATGGACATGATCACCGAGGTTTTCCAGCTCATCCTGGCACGCTTCTGAAATACCCTCTGGCAAATCATATGCTTCAATATCCGCTTCGATCTTTCTCAAGTCAGATTCCAGTCCCATGGATTGGAAATCATCGACTTCCCGAAGGCGGTAAATCAAACGTTCAATGAGCAAACGATGGGCAAGCATCCGGCCCAGTAATTCACGAATTATTGGTTCTTGCATGCATCAGTTCTCCTCAATCCGCGCAGTAGGCACGATAGGGAATCCGGGGTCAATCGCGGAACTTAGCTTAAGAGGGGAACCTGCGAAGATCGGCGCCCGGCGTTCTGTTCGTAGCGAGAAAGAGGGATGTGACTTTACTCCCTGGCAAATCCCGAGCCAGCCGGCTCGTGACCGGGCTCTAGGTTTCAGCCGACATATCGGCTTCCACCCAGAACACCCCAGCATGATCTCCCTGAGCCAGTAGCCCCTGACCCGTCTCTTGCGAGCCGGGGCAGGGGCTTTGGGTCATGGTCGGTCCATGCCGTGGTGATCTGCCCACTCGGGTGACGATCCCTTTTGCGCTCCCGCAGGATCAAAGATCCTTTGGCTTCTTTTGTTGGTCAGGCGGGATTTGGACAAGCCAAACGCCACCCGATGT
>NZ_CANMFF010000046.1:2500-6186 GCF_947497005.1 uncultured Ruegeria sp.
TCTCGGTCGGTTCTGCCATTTGGCAGACGGCACAGTTTGGGTCTAGCCGGCCTGAGTTGTGTATCCCGCACCGAAACGAACAGAGTTGTCCAAGTCTAATATACTAACCCGAGCGACCTGCGTTGATCAGCTGCACGGCTGAGAGACCATATGGGGTTGCTCATTTGTCCTCGTCCAAGTGGCGGGGGCGGGAAATGTATGTTTTTGGTTCAGAAGAACAGATGACCTTTAGTTACCAGCTGGGTCATCGTGATTGATTTGATTACTAGCGCAGCTTTGGTTGTGTGCGGTCAAACGCACTCAAGTAGCCGAATAGGCGGTAGTGCCAATATCAAGTCTTTCTTTTTCTGGATCAAATCAAGCGCGAGAAGGGCGTTTGGTGAATGCCTTGGCAGCAAGAGGCGATGAAAGACGTGATACTCTGCGATAAGCCATGGGGAGCTGAGAATAAGCTTTGATCCATGGATTTCTGAATGGGGCAACCCACCTGAATGTTTGTTATTGTTAGTTCTGCTAATCAATAATGAGCATAAACAGGTATTTATGACCTGAATACATAGGGTTATAAAGGCAAACCCGGGGAACTGAAACATCTAAGTACCCGGAGGAAAGGAAATCAATTGATACTCCCCTAGTAGCGGCGAGCGAACGGGGACCAGCCGAGCCGGATAAGTGACTAGAACACGTTGGGAAGCGTGGCCATAGCGGGTGACAGCCCCGTATAGGAAGCTTTGACGGACGTATTAAGTAGGGCGGAACACGTGAAATTCTGTCTGAAGATCGGAGGACCACCTTCGAAGGCTAAGTACTCCTTGCTGACCGATAGTGAACCAGTACCGTGAGGGAAAGGTGAAAAGCACCCCGACGAGGGGAGTGAAACAGTACCTGAAACCGAACGCCTACAATCAGTCGGAGGCTCCTTGCGAGCTGACGGCGTACCTTTTGTATAATGGGTCATCGACTTGGTCTCACGAGCAAGCTTAAGCCGTTAGGTGTAGGCGTAGCGAAAGCGAGTCTTAATAGGGCGCATGAGTTCGTGGGATCAGACCCGAAACCGAGTGATCTAGGCATGGCCAGGTTGAAGGTAAGGTAACACTTACTGGAGGACCGAACCCACATCCGTTGAAAAGGATCGGGATGAGCTGTGCCTAGGGGTGAAAGGCCAATCAAACTCGGAGATAGCTGGTTCTCTGCGAAATCTATTTAGGTAGAGCGTCATCCGAATACCCCGGGGGGTAGAGCACTGGATGGGTAATGGGGCCCCACAGGCTTACTGATCCTAACCAAACTCCGAATACCCGGGAGTACTAGATGGCAGACACACTGCGGATGCTAACGTCCGTAGTGGAGAGGGAAACAACCCTGACCTACAGCTAAGGCCCCCAATTCATGGCTAAGTGGGAAAGCAGGTGGGACGACCAAAACAACCAGGAGGTTGGCTTAGAAGCAGCCATCCTTTAAAGATAGCGTAACAGCTCACTGGTCTAAATAAGTTGTCCTGCGGCGAAGATGTAACGGGGCTCAAGCCATGAGCCGAAGCTTAGGATGCCGTAAGGCATGGTAGCAGAGCGTAGTGTGACATAAGACTTTATCTGTATTGCCGCTGGTTATGCGGCGCGGGCAACCGCGCTCAAGTAGCCGAATAGGCGGTAGCGCAGATATAAGTCTTTTCGATGAAGCCGGCGCGTGAGCGATCCGGTGGAGAGATCACTAGTGAGAATGATGACATGAGTAGCGACAAAGAGTGTGAGAGACACTCTCGCCGAAAGTCCAAGGGTTCCTGCTTAAAGCTAATCTGAGCAGGGTAAGCCGGCCCCTAAGCCGAGGCCGAAAGGCGTAGGCGATGGGAACCAGGTTAATATTCCTGGGCCGTGGAGTGGTGACGGATCTCAGAGGTAGTTCATCCTTATCGGATTGAATGGGCTGCTGAGAGGTTCCTGGAAATAGCCCTCCTATAAGACCGTACCCTAAACCGACACAGGTGGACTGGTAGAGAATACCAAGGCGCTTGAGAGAACGATGTTGAAGGAACTCGGCAAAATACCTCCGTAAGTTCGCGAGAAGGAGGCCCGGTTCCTAGGCAACTAGGGGCTGGGGGCACAAACCAGGGGGTGGCGACTGTTTATTAAAAACACAGGGCTCTGCGAAGTCGCAAGACGACGTATAGGGTCTGACGCCTGCCCGGTGCCTGAAGGTTAAAAGGAGAGGTGAGAGCCTTGAATTGAAGCCCAGGTAAACGGCGGCCGTAACTATAACGGTCCTAAGGTAGCGAAATTCCTTGTCGGGTAAGTTCCGACCTGCACGAATGGCGTAACGACTTCCCCGCTGTCTCCAACATCGACTCAGCGAAATTGAATTGCCTGTCAAGATGCAGGCTTCCCGCGGTTAGACGGAAAGACCCCGTGCACCTTTACTACAGCTTCGCACTGGCATCAGGATTGTGATGTGCAGGATAGGTGGTGGGCTTTGAAGCAGAGACGCAAGTCTCTGTGGAGCCTCCCTTGAGATACCACCCTTCGCACTCTTGATGTCTAACCGCGGTCCGTTATCCGGATCCGGGACCCTGCGTGGCGGGTAGTTTGACTGGGGCGGTCGCCTCCTAAAGCGTAACGGAGGCGCGCGAAGGTTGGCTCAGAGCGGTCGGAAATCGCTCGTTGAGTGCAATGGCAGAAGCCAGCCTGACTGCGAGACTGACAAGTCGAGCAGAGTCGAAAGACGGCCATAGTGATCCGGTGGTCCCGAGTGGAAGGGCCATCGCTCAACGGATAAAAGGTACGCCGGGGATAACAGGCTGATACTGCCCAAGAGTCCATATCGACGGCAGTGTTTGGCACCTCGATGTCGGCTCATCTCATCCTGGGGCTGGAGCAGGTCCCAAGGGTACGGCTGTTCGCCGTTTAAAGAGGTACGTGAGCTGGGTTTAGAACGTCGTGAGACAGTTCGGTCCCTATCTGCCGTGGGTGTAGGAGACTTGAGAGGAGTTGCCCCTAGTACGAGAGGACCGGGGTGAACGATCCACTGGTGGACCAGTTGTCGTGCCAACGGCAGTGCTGGGTAGCTATGATCGGACAGGATAACCGCTGAAGGCATCTAAGCGGGAAGCCCCCCTCAAAACAAGGTCTCCCTGAGGGCCGTGGAAGACCACCACGTCAATAGGCCGGAGATGTAAGCGCAGTAATGCGTTCAGTTGACCGGTACTAATCGCCCGATAGGCTTGATTTGATCCAGTAATGGAAAGACTGCCAACCGCCTCAAGTAACGAAGTGGTAGGCGAACAAATAAGCCAAAAACATACACCTCATTAAACATGGATGGCTGTGTCGCGCTAAGCGGCACTGTTGATTGACATAACTACCGAGTGGCAACGCGCATTTGCACGCAAATACGCTGCCTGCCACTCGTCGCGCTTTGCAAAGCAAAGTCGCGACGTGGGGATTTTCCTCGGTTTGGTGGTCATAGCGCAAGTGAAACACCCGGTCCCATCCCGAACCCGGAAGTTAAGCACTGCCGCGCCAATGGTACTTGGGCTTAAGCCCCGGGAGAGTAGGTCACCGCCAAACCTAGTAAAATCCCCCTTCTCTCTAAACGATGATACAAATCTGACTCTGACGCGGGATGGAGCAGCCCGGTAGCTCGTCAGGCTCATAACCTGAAGGTCGTAGGTTCAAATCCTACTCCCGCAACCA
>NZ_CANMFF010000047.1 GCF_947497005.1 uncultured Ruegeria sp.
CAGTTGGTAACAACTGCAGTATGGCGCATCGCGACGCCGGTGGAGCAGGAGCCACCCACTCCATCCGGATTGGGCCGTTTTCTTAGCGCGCGGGCACTGTATTAGCATCAATTCCGCGTCGTCTCCGATGTCCTCACCACGCAGAAAAAGGCGTTGGAAAATCTCGGCGTTGCTCCGGATCGCATCTACGCCAACCATGGCCTGACCGAAACGAGTCGCGCCCGCCCCAGCCTTGATCAGGCACTCGCCGCCGTGCGCGAGGGCGACACATTTGTCGTGCCCAAACTCGACTGGTTGGCCCGTTCCGTTCCCGACGCCCGCGCCATAGCCGATCAGCTTCAGGAAAAAAGCGTCAAGCTGGCCCTCGGCGCATCGGTTTATGATCCAACCGACCCAATGGGTAGGATGTCTTTCAATATTCTCGCCACCTTAGCGTGGTGTGGTCCACTGAAACACCGCGCTCGGCCATGATTTCTTCCAGATCACGATATGACACTCCGTATCGGACATAGAAAAATACAGCGAACAAGATCACTTCCCTGGGATATTGTGCGCCTTTGAAAGAGATCATGGTCCGACGTTCGAATTGAAAATACCGATAGTCATTCACTCGCTGGTGGCGCGAGCGTCAACGGTCAAAAATTTGCAACTGATCCCTTCGGGGTGCATGCGCTTTGACGCAGTGGATTATTCAGCGATGAAGAATATTAACTGATTTCTGCGCACCCTCAGTCAGCGGATAAATTTCTTGGTTGCGTGAAGCGATGCATCGAGTCTATTTCGCTGACAGCTGAGATTTGGTGGAACCGCCGCTTCATCCATCAAACATTTTGGGTCAAATCAAGTCGAGATCACAATTCTACATTCCAGCCCGCCGAGCAACGCAGATGCGCCCAATTTCAGCTGGGCACCATAGGCATTCAGTAAATCGACTGCTATTGCTAGCCCCAATCCGCTGCCGGTGACCGATGTGTCCAGCCGGCCTCCTGATCGCAGAGCCTCTCGGCGGGCTTCCTCGGGAATTCCGGGACCGTCGTCTTCGATACTGATTTCGATGCAACCAGGCTTGCGTTCAGCCGTTATACGTACTCTTTGCCGACACCACTTGACTGCATTGTCCAGCAAGTTGCCCAGTACTTCCTCGATGTCCTGTGCATCCATGCGTACCCAGAGTCCGGGATCACGTGCGGTCTGCAGAGATTTTCCCTCGCGAACCGCCATTGTCGAGAACAGCCGTGCTAACCGGTCGATGGAGTTTGTCAGATCAGTCCGCGAATGGGTTAGATCTGCGGTGTGTAATGCCCGCAATCTGGCCAAAGATCTGTTTAACTGGGCATCGATCCGATCAAGTGCCTCTTGCGCCGTATCCGTTGTGGCTCCTGCGCCGGAAAGCGAATTCAATTCGTTCCGCAAAATGGTGGCCGGAGTTTTCAACGCATGCGCTAAATCCGCTGCCTGACGGCGTGATCCCGAAAGGATTTCGCGGTTCCGGCTCAGAAGTTTGTTCAGGTCCTCGACTAAGGGTGAGACCTCTTCGGGATAATCGGTCGGTCTGAGGTCTTCATCCCGGTCCCAACGATGCGCGACATCAGTACGCAATCTTCGCAGCGGCCCGAGTATGAAGGTCATCAGCAGCAACGATCCGGCCACACCTATCAGACCAACAAGGGCAAACACGGGCAATAGGCTTTGCTGCGCTGCGCGGCGCTCGGCGACAAGCTGTGCCCGGCTTTCCGCAACGCTGACGCCCCAAACTGAGCCGTCTTCGAAAGTGATTGTTTGAAAGGCACTGCGCAGAACTTCTTCATCCGGGCCGTTTGTGTTCCAGAGCGTTGGGGCGTCTGGATTGCCAGCCGGCTCGGCAATAAGTTCGTCAAATAGTGAGGCAGATGTGAAAAACTCTCTCTTGTCGCTGCGGACTTGCCAATATCGTCCGGAGTAAGGCGTACTATAGGCCGGGTCGAACATCAGATCACGAAGTGCATCCGGGCTTTGGCTGGTGACACTCAAACCTACCACAAGCTGTGTATGGCGATCCAATAGGGCTGTGTCGAAGCGGTCTGATACGCGGTCATTGATGTAAGAGAAGACGGCAAGTGTGCCCAGTCCTAGAGACACAGCTCCGGATGCAACGCCACCCAACAGTGCCCGTTGACGCAGTGATAACATCAGGTTGAGTCAATCATGTATCCGCGGCCTCGTACTGTAGTGATCAAATCGGGGCCTAGTTTCTTACGCAAGCGGGTTACGAAGACAGCAATGGTGTTTGAATCCCGGTCACCATCGTATTCATAGATATGTTCTGAAAGCTCAGTTCTGGAGATCATGCGCCCTGCATTATGGGCCAGATAGGTCAGCACAGCGATTTCCTGAGCGGTCAGATCGATCGGAACACCATCGACTGTCACCCGCCCGTTGCGGGTGTCCAGAATGACATTCCCCATCTCGATCACAGGGTTCAACTGACCACTTTGCCGTCGCAGTATGGCGCGAACACGTGCGGCCAGTTCGGGCATATGGAAGGGCTTGGTCATATAATCATCTGCACCGGCATCCAGGCCATCGACCCGCTCACTCCAGCCATCACGGGCGGTCAGGATCAGAACCGGGGTTTTGACACCTGAACCACGCCACTCCCGCAAAACCGAAATACCGTCCCGTTCCGGCAGTCCGATGTCCAGAATGATCATGTCGTACGGTTCGGTCGCGCCCAGATGTAACGCTTCAAGCCCGTTGTTCACCACATCCACTACGCGACCTTCAGCATTCAAAAGCTTTTTGATCTGTTCGCAGAGGTGGGGTTCATCTTCTGCAAGTAAAACTCTCATACCCCGGAATTATAGGCGTGTGATTTGTTGTTTAACCATCACTTTTTGCCTCCGCCATTTCCACCGCCGTTTCCACTTCCATTGCCGCCACCGTTACCACCGCCGTTTCCACTTCCATTGCCGCCACCATTTCCGCCACCGTTACCACCGCCGTTTCCACCCCCATTGCCGCCGCCATTTCCGCCGGAGTTTCCCCCGCCACTTCTACCAGAATTTCCGCCGCCATTTCCGAAACCGTTATCGCCCCGGTTTCCATTGGTGCTATTGTTGTTGGAACTCTCTTTTGATGCAGCGGAAGCAGAATTGCCTGGTGCAGTTCGGGCAGCTTCGGTTACTTGCCGTCCGATGTTGGACCGATTGGGTACAACAACACCCGTTTTTGCGTTGACAATAACGCTAATTATCTTGCCATCGGGTTTCTTGACCAAAATGCGATAGTACACCTTGTCCGTCTGGAACGCGCGCGCGCCTACGGGTGTGCCACCATAGACGCGCTCCACACCCTTGATAACCTTCTTGAGCCGAATAGCTTTTCCTGAACTTGTCGCCTTGCGTAATTCAGACTGTTTCAGTTCGCGGGCAGCCGCATTGCTGTGGCCAGGTTGGAGAACAGCGAGAAGGCAGGCAATGATAAGAAGCTTTTTCATCTTCGGTACTTTTGACAGCACATACACCCGCTCAGCCTAGCGAAAGTTACATGAACCGGTGATGAACAACCAGTTTCCCATGGGTTCAACGATTATGGGTTTAGATGACAAAAGCCCGGTCAAGAATCCGGCAAGCGTACTGCGCAGGTACGAATCGAAAACTTGAGATTGCGGACCGCAGAAACTCAAACTCGAAGAAAGAGAATCGCCATGAAAAACACAATGTCCGGATTGTTAAAAACCTCAGCAATTGCCATCGCCCTGATGGGTTCTGCCGCGATCATTGGATCGATCGCCTTTCCCGACTCTGCCTACGCGAAAGGGGGCAACGGAAATGGTGGTGGAAACGGCGGCGGTAACAGTGGAGGCAATGGTGGTGGTAACGGCGGCGGCAATGGTGGCGGAAACGGCGGCGGCAATTCTGGCGGAAACGGTAACAGCAACGGGAATGGCAATGACGGAGCCGGAAACAGTAAAGGCGTGGGAAAGGGCGGGTCCAAAAGTGATGGTAAGTCTGCGGCTGGCAAATCAGGCAAAAAAACATCTGGTGTCACTGGTGCGCGGACCAAATCCTCGAAGGGGAAGAAATTCTCTCTAAGGGATATATTTGGTGGTAAAAAGTCCAAGGCCAAGAAAACCAAACCCAAGACTACGAAAGTAGCGCGAACAACGAAAATTTCGCCTCAAGTCACCAAGTCCGTGCGCCCGGAGAAGCGTCCGGCCGGGAACAAAATGGCCACGTTGCTCGGGGCACACCCATCTGAGCTGGGGGCGTTGAATGCAGCAAATGCAAGCGAGACGGCTTTGCTGAATGCAGCACCCAATTCGCGAGTGGGTCGAATTGCTACTTATCGTGATACCGTATTGGCCGGGGATGATCTGCGGGCGGCGCTGGAGGAACAGCAGGATTTTCTGGAGGGGATAACACCGCCGGATCGATCTGTCTCTGAAATCGAACAGGATCTTGAATCAGTCCAGACAGACATTGAAGAAAAACAAGATCTTGTGAACGACCTTGAAGAGGCTCTGGCTGACGCCGGTGGCACCGATCCCGGCATTGAAGCAGCGCTTGAGGAAGCGAACACCGACCTCCAGGACGCTATCGATACGGCTGAGAGTCTGGAATCCGAGAAGAAGGGTGCCGCCGATTACGAGCAAGCGGTAGCCGAAGTCGATGAGTTGACAGAAGCCGTTGAAGATCAGGAACTGACTGAACGTGAAGCGCTGGAAAATGCGGCGAACAAGCCTGTCACTGATGAGGTCGAGGAAGCGGTGAAATCACTTCTTGGCCTAGATAGCTAACAGTATTGGTTTGCTATTTTGCAAGCCGATGGTGGCCGGTTCAGCCGTGTCTTTACCACGAGCATGGCTGATCCGGCATCATGTCGGTAACGCTCTGTTTGGATAGTCTGGATCACACTCTCCTGACTTTGAATGCATCAAAGTCACTCAAACAAATAGGCCCGCTCCGGTTCGGAGCGGGCATTGTCATTACCTGATTTGGTCGCCGTAGTCCGGAAGCGTTTTTCGCTTCCAATTGTCAGATCAGGCGTCCCTGTTTGCCTCATCAAGTCGCTTGTTATTGATGATGTCAGTCAGTGCATTTTCGATAGGAGGGAAGCGATTGTTGCTCGAATATTCGGTATTTGAAAGTTCGCCGCGAACGGCAGCACTTGAGGATCGCATTGATGCAGGAACGCAAAGCTCGACCTCAACGGCAGTCTTGATCATTCTTTTCCCCTTCCACTAAGCCGGGCACACTTTCTTAGCCCTGCGAGGATCAGTATGAGTGATACAGGTTGAACACTCAGAGAACACATTGTTCACGTTCAATTAATGTTGTCGCTCAAGAGTGAACAAAAGCTGAGAGAATTTTTGCACCATAGGAAAACCTACCTTCAAAGGTCTTCTTCGAACCACAGCACTAGTTGGACAGAGAAGTTGTATGTTTTCGATTTGGCGCTGGTGGCAATGAACGTCAAGCAGGAGTCAGCGTTGGTTTCGACGGCTTTGTCGCAAACTTTCGGCTCCGACGCCTCCGTGTTAGTGGCGTCTCAGATTTCGAACGAGGCGGGCAGTGA
>NZ_CANMFF010000048.1 GCF_947497005.1 uncultured Ruegeria sp.
TGTCACTGCCCGCCTCGTTCGAAATCTGAGACGCCACTAACACGGAGGCGTCGGAGCCGAAAGTTTGCGACAAAGCCCTTTCGATTGTTCGAACCAACTGCGGCGAAATCGCGGATTGAATTTCGCACCCCAGAGTGGCCTCAAATAACCGGTTCGACGGAATTCGTTGAGAGGTGAAGTTCCGATTGTCGTACGAGTGTGCCCTGACATTAACCATTTGCAGGTGCAGTCACTGCGACAGCACAGGTCGGAATAGTCATTGGCTCTGGGCTGGCCCAGCTCTCAGATAAGTGAACTTTCGGTGGCTCTTAGCAATCAAATACTCTTTGCGTGAAACCGAATTAATGAGAGAATGCCACGGTCGAAATGGTTTGCACAATCTCGCGACAAAGCCGATGTCTTGAACGCGAATCTGGAGCCGCTCAATACTGTGCGCAGTCAAAACGCGCTTAGGCGCAAGGGGGGGATTTTGACTAAAGTTCTGTTGGTGGAAGATAACGAAATGAACCGCGATATGCTTTCGCGCAGATTGGCACGTAAGGGGTTTCTTGTCGTTGCCGCGAAAGATGGGTTGGAGGGCGTTTCCATGGCGGGCAGCGAAACTCCAGACATCATTTTGATGGATATGAGCTTGCCGGAAATAGATGGGTGGGAGGCAACGCGGCGTATCAAGGCAGAGCCCGAGACCGCCTCGATCCCAGTGGTTGCCCTGACTGCTCACGCGATGGCCAGTGATCGAGAGAAGGCGCTGAATGCAGGTTGCGATGACTTCGATACCAAGCCTGTCGAACTCGACCGCTTGCTAGAGAAAATGGAAAAGCTTCTGCCTGCATCTTGACGACGCCCGCCTACTCAAGATCGGACCTGCGTCCAATGATATAGAAGGTTTTGGCCTGACCTTTGCCCTTTATTATTACGTCCATGGGATCAGATAGCTCAAAGCGATGCGTGACTCGCCTCGCGGTTTCCTCTGAGATTTGGATGCGGCCCGGCGAGCCTGTTGATTCAAGACGGCTGGCGAAGTTCACTGTGTCTCCCCATACATCATAGAGAAATCGATGCGACCCGATTATTCCAGCAACCACGGGTCCGCTATGGACGCCAATTCTGATATGCATGGGATTATCCAACTCAAGGTTCAGGGCCTCAACCTGAGATAACATCCGGTGCGCCATTTCAACGATCACTTCGGCGTGGTCGTCGCGGTGATCAGGCACACCGGCAGCGACCATGTAAGCATCTCCGATTGTCTTGATCTTTTCGACGCCAAGTTCTGACGCGATCTTGTCGAAGCTGGAAAAAACCCGATTCAGGTGGCTGACGACATGTGCGGGCGGCAGTTCCGCCGACATTTCGGTAAAGCCTACGATATCCGAGAACAGAACCGTGACGTTGTCATGACGGTCGGCAATTGAAGTTTCTCCTTCATTCAGTCGCGTCACGATTTTTCGAGGCAGAATACTGTGTAACAAGTCTTTGTACTTCTGCTTCTCCGCTTCCATGTGCGAAAGGTAGAGGTGCTCTCGCTCCCGCCACTGCCTTTTCTCAAGCGCGGCGCTGATCCGAGCTTGCAACAATATCGGGTTGAATGGTTTAGGAAGGTAATCCTCTGCTCCGACCTCGATACAACGCGCGACGCTTTCGATCTCATCGAGGGCCGAAATCATGATGATCGGGATATCACGCAAGTCATCGTTGTCTTTCGATCGTTTCAGCACATCATAGCCGTTGATATCCGGCATCATCAAATCGAGCAGAACCAGATCGAACGGATGTTGAGACATCTTTTCCAGAGCCGAATGTCCCCCGTCTGCGGTCCAGACCCTATGCCCGTCCCGTTCGAGCCGGCGGGCCAGCAACTCTCTGTTAGCTTCCACATCATCGACGACCAGTATGGTTCCGGTCAGCGAAGCGGTTTGCGTAACCGCATCAGTTGAGCGCATACTTTGAGCAAGATTTGCGAACATCGCAGTGGCGTCGTGCGGAGAGTGGTGTAATTTGAAGCCATTGCCGGACGGATCGTTAGGCAAAGACGCAAGCATGTCGATTTGTTTCAGAAGGGCATCCGTATGTTCCAACAGACCCAGCAAATCCGCATCCAGATGTCGCGCATTCAGATCATCCAGGTCTTCTAGCAGCATCTCGCCGTAGCCCTTGATAGCATTCATCGGTGTTCGCAGATCGTGGCGAAGCCGTTTTGTACCTTCGTCGCCATCCACGGTCAGTTTTACGGCCACATCAGGATGCAGCATCTGATCTACAAATGCGCTCAATTCGGTCGCTGCCTGTGAAATCCGTTTCAAGTCGTTCGCTGCTTCACTCAGGTCCGAACGCACGGCTTCGCTCTCCAGCAACTCGCAAAACCCGACAATGGCGCTGACCGGAGAGATTAGGTTCTGGCGCAGATTTGCCAACCACATTGCCTGGGCGCGCTGAGCCTCGGGATCAGGAAAGTCGCTCACAATCTATGTATCCCCGGATCGCGAAGTTGGCAGGAATTCGTTCAACCGGCTCAGAATAGTTTCGATTTCATCCCCATCCTTGCGGATCAAAGTCTGGACCGAACCATTCAGGCGCGCGCGGTCCTCGCTGGACAGGGTTTTTGCAGTTACGATGATAACAGGAATGTCTTTCCAGTCCGGATTCTTCCTCATCCTTGCCAAAAACTCAAAACCATCCATCTCGGGCATCATGAGATCCAGCAAAATCACGTCCGATACAGCTTCAGAGAGACGTTGAAGCGCGTCCAGCCCATTGACCGCCTCGTCAATTTGCCAGCCTTCCTTTCCAAGAACACGGCATATCATTTCACGCGTAGCGGCTTCGTCCTCGACAACCAGCACGCGTGGGGTCGACACGATGGGGCAATGCTCTTTGAGAGCACTCAGCAGTTCGACAGTGTCGATCGGCTTACCCAAGTATTCGCTTGCGCCCAGCGATAATCCGCGGGTGCGATCTTCAGCGAAGGTCAGCATGATGACAGGTATGTCGGCCAGTTCCGGATCGTCTTTCAGTTTAGACAACACGGCCCAGCCATCAATCGCGGGCATGAATACATCCAACGTAATGGCGTCAGGCTTGGTCTTTCTCGCCAGCTCCAACGCTTCCTCGCCTTTAGTCGAGGCAAGAGTACGATATCCTTCCCTGCGCATCCGTCGTCCTAAGAGGTCATGCACCGTCGGATCGTCGTCAATAAGCAGAACCAGTGGAGCATTTGGGTCGCTGTTTGGATCGTCCTCTGAATACCCTGTGTCCCGCAATATGTCTGTTGAAGGGTCACGGCAGACACGCGGAAGGCGAATGGTGAAAGTTGACCCTTTGCCGAGAGTACTGGCGCAATGAATGTCGCCACCCAGCTGCTCGCAGAAGACCTTGGTGATCGACAGTCCCAAACCCGTGCCTCCATAGTTGCGCGTGGTGGAGGAGTCCGCCTGAGTGAAAGCTTCAAAGACCTTGTCGACTTGTTCGGGTGACATGCCGATGCCTTGGTCGGCTACTGAAAACTCCAATTGATCTGTCTCCTTCGACCGAACAACCGACAATGTGATCTTCGCGTTTTTGGTGAATTTGCAAGCGTTGGACAGAAGGTTGAGTAATGCTTGGCGCACCTTGGTCAAATCACAGACCATTTCCCCGACATCTTCGGAGCACAAGATTTCCAAGGTGTTGTCGTTCTTCTGGGCCAATGGCTGCACTGTCGCGCTGACATCTTTGATCATCTGGTAGACGTCGAAAGTTTCCAGATCGAACTCCATCTTTCCGGCTTCGATTTTGGAAAGGTCCAAAATGTCATTTATCAGCGCAAGCAGATGTTTTCCGGCGGATTGAATTCTCTTCAGGTCGCTCAGGTTTGCCTCGTCATTATGGTCGATGGCTTCTTCCAGCATCAATTCGCTGTATCCAATAATCGCATTCAGCGGTGTGCGCAGTTCATGGCTCATATTGGCAAGGAAAGTGCTCTTGGTTTTGTTGGCCGTTTCGGCAATGTCGCGGGCTACACGCAACTCGCTCTCAACGCGTTTTTGCCTTGTAATGTCCCGGCCATAGATATTCGCATAGCCCCCTTCCGGAACCGGCCACAGCAAAAGAGAATAGGTCTGACCACCAGCCTTATACTGGAAATCTGCCCGTTGATCTTCCTGCAAACCCTTTGCAACACGCTTGCGCCAACCCGTTCCCACTCGGTCACCAACTTTTAGCTGCAGCGCTTCGACTAATGGAATGCTTGCTTTATTGGCATAAATCAGTTCGCCCTGATCGCTGATACGCATCACTGGGTTCGGGTTCTCTTCCGGAATGCGCGCCAGTTCACGCATCTGGTTTTCGGCCTTAAGCTGTTCGTTCAGGGCTTTTGTATTCGCGAGCGTCAACTTGATACCGTTAATCGCACTCTTTCTGGTCAAAAACGTGAGCTGTGAAATGACCAGAACCGTGCCCAGTATCGTAAGTGTGTTAAAGTACCATTCCAGCGGCCCCCATAGAAGCATGGACAGCCAAGTTAGAAAAAGAACTGGGCTGGAGAAACCCCAAGACACCCTGAGCGAAAATGTCGTAGAGCCGCCAAACGCTCCGATAAATGCGAACAGATACAGAACCATCTGCTCATGCGGTGCCAAAACCGGCATCATGAAAAAGTTGAAGCTACCCCAACCCGTTCCAAGGATCAGTGAGGTGATGAGGATAACCTTCAATCGCCGCTTCGAGATTGATTTGGGTCTTGGCTTGTTACGCAAGGCGTAATAGCTTTTCATCCCCATCACATTCATGATCAGCAAGATGACTAAAGATGCGAGCGCGGCCAGCGTCAGGTTCGAAGGGCCGATCTGCAATATCATCACGGCAAAGGCCATCATAAAAGACAGTGCAAATACAGGCGTCGTCGATGCAACATCCAGTGCTTCGTGAATGCGTAATTCGCCTTCGTAGTCCTGTTCTTGTTCGTCCTGCACGCGCTTCTCCCCAAAAGCCGTTCAATTTCAGGTCACAAAATCAGGTGCAGCCTCAATCTGGCAAGAATTATCTACGTTGCACTGTTGATTGTGTTCATTACGCATGATCAGGATCTCAGGCTTCGGGCATTCGTGCATGCTTGGCGAATGACAGGAATGTTCGCGAACTGTGAGTTCGACCGTCCGCTTATTTTGCGCATGCAGCGAATGGCCGGAATGACGGGCCGCGCCGCAGCAAGTCGAATGGAAAGTGGAAGGCATGTGTGGGTGGCGCCTGCATTGCAAGTGTTTTCTGCGTTGATGGCGGCGGTCCGTCAGTACCGTCGTGTGTTCGGCC
>NZ_CANMFF010000049.1 GCF_947497005.1 uncultured Ruegeria sp.
ACTCTGCTGCTTCTTCGTACGCTTCCATTGGGGGGCATGTGCAGATTAGGTTTCTGTCGCCGTATGCGTTGTCGACGCGGTTGACGGGTGACCAGTATTTGTCGACGCCCATGGATCCCGGCGGGAAGCAGGCCTGTTCGCGGGTGTAGGGCCGGTCCCAGTCGCCGACCAGATCGCGCACCGTGTGGGGGGCGTTTTTCAGCGGGTTGTTTTCCGCGTCGATCTTGCCGTCGATGATGTCCTGCGCCTCGGCCCGGATCGAGAGCATGGCGTCGCAGAAGCGGTCCAGCTCGTCCTTGGGTTCCGATTCCGTGGGTTCGACCATCAGGGTGCCGGCCACCGGCCAGGACATGGTCGGCGCGTGGAAGCCTGAATCGACCAGACGTTTGGCCACATCGTCCACGCTCACATTGCCCTCGGCGTCCAGCGGACGGGTGTCGAGGATGCATTCATGTGCCACACGGCCTGTCTCGGAGGTGTAGAGGATCGGATAGGCATCGGCCAGGCGCGCCGCGATGTAGTTGGCGTTCAGGATCGCCACCTTGGTCGCCTGCGTCAGACCCGCGCCGCCCATCAGCAGCACATAGGCCCACGACACGGGAAGGATCGACGGAGACCCAAATGGCGCGGCCGAGACCGGGCCCACGGCGGTGCCGTATTCCGGGTGGCCGGGCAGGTGTTCCTCCAGATGCGCCTTGACGCCAATCGGACCCATGCCGGGGCCGCCACCGCCATGCGGGATGCAGAAGGTCTTGTGCAGGTTCAGGTGGCTGACATCGCCGCCAATGTCACCGGGACGCGACAGGCCGACCATGGCGTTCATGTTGGCGCCATCGATATAGACCTGACCGCCGTGATCATGGGTGATCTGGCAGACCTCCTGCACGGTGGTCTCGAACACGCCATGGGTGGACGGGTAGGTGATCATGCAGGCGGCCAGATGGTCGGAGTGCTTTTCCGCCTTGGCGCGGAAATCGGCGACATCGATGTTGCCCTTGTCATCCGCCTGCACCGGCACAACCTGATAGCCCACCATCTGCGCCGAGGCCGGGTTGGTCCCGTGCGCCGAGGTTGGGATCAGGCAGACATTACGGTGCGCCTCACCCCGCGATGCGTGGTAGTTGCGGATGGTCAGCAGACCCGCATATTCGCCCTGCGCGCCCGAGTTGGGCTGCTGCGAGATCGCATCATAGCCGGTGATCTGACACAGCTTATCGTTCAGATCGGCGATCATCTGATGATAGCCCTGCGCCTGATCTTGCGGGCAGAACGGGTGCAGGTTGCCGAACTCGGGCCAGGTGACCGGGATCATCTCGATCGTGGCGTTCAGCTTCATGGTGCACGAGCCCAGCGGGATCATCGCCCGGTCCAGCGCCAGGTCGCGATCGGCCAGACGGCGCATATACCGCGTGATCTCGGCCTCGGCCCGGTTCTTGTGGAAGATCGGGTGGGTCAGGTACGCGCTTTCGCGCAGCGCATAATCCGGCAGGCGGTATTGCTTGTTCGAGCTGTCATCCGCCCGATCGATGCCAAAGGCACCCCAGACCGCCTCGATGGTCTCGGGCCGGGTCTGTTCGTCCAGGCTGATGCCCACGCGGCTCGTCCCCACCTTGCGCAGGTTGACGCCCCGGGCCACGGCGGCCTCCATCACCACATTCTGCAGATGGCCAACCTCGACCGTGATGGTGTCAAAGAACACCTCCGGTTCAACGGCAAAGCCCGCCTCTTCCAGACCGGCAGCCAGGCGCGAGGTCTTGCGGTGCACCGATTGCGCGATGGCCTTGATGCCGTCGGGGCCGTGATACACGGCATACATCGAGGCAATGACGGCCAGCAGCGCCTGCGCGGTGCAGACGTTCGAGTTGGCCTTCTCACGGCGGATATGTTGCTCGCGGGTCTGCAGCGACAGGCGGTAGGCTTTGTTGCCACGGCTGTCGATCGACACGCCGATGATCCGGCCGGGCATCGAGCGCTTCAGCTTGTCGGTGGTCGCCATGTAAGCGGCGTGCGGGCCGCCATAGCCCATCGGCACGCCAAAGCGCTGGGTCGAGCCGATGGCAATGTCCGCGCCCATCTCACCCGGTGACTTCAGCAGCGCCAGCGACAGGATGTCGGCGGCAACAATGGCAATCGCTTTATGTTCATGCAGCGCCGCGATTTCCGATGTGAAGTCGCGCACATGACCATGGGTGCCCGGATACTGGAAGATCGCGCCAAAGACGGAACCTGCATCCAGCGTGTCCGGATCGGCCACCTGCACGTCGATGCCCAGAGGCTCGGCGCGGGTTTTAATGACCGCGATGGTCTGCGGGTGGCAGTTCTTGTCGACGAAGAAGGCCGCGTTATTGGCTTTGGACCGGCCGCCACGCTTGGCCATCGCCATGGCTTCCGCCGCAGCTGTGGCTTCGTCCAGCAGCGAGGCGTTGGCCACGTCCAGCCCGGTCAGGTCGCTGACCATGGTCTGGAAGTTCAGCAGCGCCTCAAGACGGCCCTGACTGATCTCGGGCTGATAGGGGGTGTAGGCGGTGTACCAGGCCGGGTTTTCCAGGATGTTGCGCAGGATCGGCGCCGGCGTGGTGGTGCCATAGTATCCCTGCCCGATCAGCGAGGTCAGAACGGTGTTCTTGCTCGCCACTTCTTTCATGTGAAAGAGCGCGTCGCGCTCGGTCATCGCCGGACCCCAGTCCAGCGGTTCCTTCTGCCGGATCGCGGGCGGGACGGTGGCGTCGATCAACTCGTCCAGCGTCTTGAAGCCGATCACCTTCAGCATGTCGCGCATCTCGGTGGGCGACGGGCCGATGTGGCGGCGATTGGCGAAGTCATAGGCTTCGTAATCGGTCAGTTTGAAGGCCATTGCAGCGCTCCTCATGGAATGTCTCACCCAGCCGCTCTGGCAGAAGCTTCCGGCGGGGGGTGAGGGCCGTCCCGGACTCTGTCCAGTGGACAGGTTCAGGCCCGAACGGGCAGAACCCAAATTCGGCGGCAGAAGTTAGAACAATGGAGCCCCGGTCGCGGGGGCTCCGGCACGTATCAGCCGATCAGGGCCTTGTAGCCGTCCAGATCCATCAGACCTTCCAGCTGCGAGGCGTCTGCGATCTTGATCTTGTAGATCCAGGCTTCGCCCTCGGGGTCTTCGTTCAGCGCGCCGGGATTGTCGGCCAGCGCCTCGTTCACTTCCGCGATCTCGCCATCAACCGGCGCATAGAGCTCGGACGCCGCCTTGACGGATTCGATCACACCGATCTCGCCGCCTTTTTCGAACTCGTCGCCCGCTTCCTGCTGCTCGACGAAGACCACCTCACCCAGCTGTTCAGCCGCGTGTTTGGTAATACCCAGCGTGGCGGTGTCGCCCTCGACGGTCAGCCATTCGTGCTCTTCGGAATAATAGGTTGCCATGTTGTCTCTCTCCTGACTTCAACGCTTGTAATTCTGTTTGACGAAAGGCGTGGCCACGATCTCGGCCGGTTGCGCCTTGCCCCGGATGATCAGGTTCACCTTCTCCCCCGGCTCGCCATGGCCCGCAGACACATAGCCCATCGCAATCGGGCCGCCGACCGTGGGGCCAAAACTGCCCGAAGTGATCTGACCGATGGTGTTGCCCGCGGCGCACTGGATTTCCACGCCCTGACGCGCAGGCGCGCGGCCGTCGGGCTTGATGCCGACCAGCTTGCGGGATGCGCCCTCGGTCAGTTCGCGCTGCACGCGCTCCGCGCCCGGGAAACCGCCGTCTTCCTTGCGGCGCTTCTGCATCGCCCAGCCCAAAGACGCCTCAACCGGCGAGGTGCTCTGGTCGATGTCATTGCCATACAGGCACAGACCCGCCTCCAGCCGCAGGCTGTCGCGCGCGCCCAGACCCGCCGCTTCGCAATCTTCATGCGCCAGGAAGGCTTTCGACACGTCGATCGCCTTGTCCTCGGGGATCGAGATCTCGTAGCCGTCCTCGCCGGTATAGCCCAGCCGCGAGATGCGGCATTCGACATCGTTGATATCGGCCAGCGTGGTCTCCATGAACTTCAGATCGCGGGCCGCGGAGCAGAGGTCTCCTACGACGTTTTCCGCTGCAGGACCCTGCACCGCCACCAGCGCGCGGTCGAAGATCTCGGTCACCTCAACCCCGTCCAGATTGTCACGCATATGCGGAATGTCCTGATCGCGCAGTGCTGCGTTCACCACCACAAAGTAATGATCGCCCGCATTCGACACGATCAGGTCATCCATGATCCCGCCTTCCGGATTGGTAAAGAACCCGTACCGCGCCTTGCCCGGCTTCAACGTCGCATAAGCCTGCGGGCACAAAGCTTCCAGCTTCTCACCCACATTCTCACCCCGCAGAATAACCTGACCCATATGAGACACATCAAACAACGCCGCCTTCTCACGACACTGCCTATGCTCACCCATAATACCCAAAGGATACTGAACAGGCATCTCCCAACCAGCAAAATCAACCAGCTTACCACCCAACTCAACATGCAATGAGTAAAGGGGCGTGCGTTT
>NZ_CANMFF010000050.1 GCF_947497005.1 uncultured Ruegeria sp.
CTCACGTTCGAACATCTGAAGGCTCAGGTATCTGAGGGTTTGTTGGACACTGTATTGGTGTGCATGGTTGATATGCAGGGTCGTTTGATGGGCAAGCGGTTTCATGCGGGTCATTTTGTGGCGGGGGCCTGGGAAGAGACGCATTGTTGCAACTATCTGCTGGCCACCGATCTGGAGATGGGCACGCCTGATGGCTACGCCTCGACCAGTTGGGAGCGGGGTTATGGCGACTATGTCATGAAGCCCGATCTGGATACCCTGCGCCCGGTGCCCTGGCTTGAGGGCACAGCGATGGTGATGTGCGATATGCTGGACCATCATACCCATGAAGAGGTGCCCCACGCGCCGCGCTCGATCCTGAAGAAGCAGGTCAACCGTCTGAAGGCCATGGGCTATGACGCGATGACCGCGACGGAATTGGAGTTTTTCCTGTTCGAGAAGAGCTTTGACCAGATCCGCAAGGAGGGCTTCCGCGATCTGGAACCGATCTCGGGCTATAACGAAGACTATCACATTCTGCAGACCACCAAGGAAGAGCATGTGATGCGGCCCATCCGCAACCATCTGTGGAACGCGGGCCTCCCGGTTGAGAACACCAAGGGTGAAGCAGAGACCGGGCAGGAAGAGCTGAACATCAAATACGCACCCGCAATGGATACGGCCGAATACCACTCGATCGCCAAGAATGCCGTGAAGGAGATCGCCTGGCAGCACGGCCATGCGGCGACCTTCCTGCCGAAATGGCATCACGACAAGGTGGGCAGTTCCTCGCATGTGCATCAGTCGCTCTGGGCCGACGGCAAGCCTGCCTTTTTTGATGAGGCAGACGGGTTGGGCATGTCGGTCCTGATGAAGAGCTATATGGCGGGTCTGCTGAAATACGCCCCTGATTATACCTATTTCATGGCTCCCTACATCAACAGCTACAAACGCTTCATGAAAGGGACATTCGCGCCGACGCGGATCATCTGGTCAGTGGACAACCGCACCGCTGGGTTCCGCCTGTGTGGTGACGGGACCAGGGCCGTGCGGGTGGAATGCCGGATTCCGGGCTCGGACATGAACCCTTATCTGGCAATGGCCGGGATGCTGGCGGCAGGGATCGCGGGGATCGAAGAAGGGCTGGAGTTGCAACCGCCCACCAAAGGCGACGTCTATCAGGGCGAGACCGGAATGATCCCCGGCAACCTGCGCGCTGCGCGGGATGCTCTGCATGGCTCAGCCATGTTGCGGGTCGCTATGGGGGATGAGGTGGTCGATCACTATGCCCGCGCGGCGGAAGTCGAGATCGAGGAATTCGAGCGCGTGGTCACCGATTGGGAAGTTGCCCGCGGGTTCGAACGGGCTTGAGGTCGGGTCAGGCTGGGGGCTCTGCCCCCAGACCCCCGAGATATTTTTGGCCAGATGAAGCAGGGATCCTGTTTCTTTCGGAAATGGAGTGAAGATGGGGCAGATGTTGAAATGTGTCTCACCGATCGATGGATCGGTTTATGCCGAACGTGAAACCCTGTCGCGGGATGCTGCCTTTGAGGTCGCCGCGCGGGCACGGGCCGCACAGGCGGACTGGGCGGCGCGGCCGCTGCAGGAGCGTATTGACCTGGTTATGGCGGGCGTCGCCGCCGTGGGCACGATGAATGATGAGATCGTGACCGAACTGGCGCATATGATGGGCCGTCCGGTGCGCTATGGCGGCGAGTTTGGCGGCTTCAACGAACGTGCCAGCCATATGGCAGAGATCGCCGAGGCGTCACTGGCCGATATTGCCGTGAGCGAGGATGAGACATTCCGGCGCTATATCAAGCGCATGCCGCATGGGGTGGTGTTTGTGGTTGCGCCCTGGAACTATCCTTACATGACGGCGATCAACACCGTCGCGCCTGCACTGATTGCGGGCAATACGGTGATCCTGAAACACGCCACGCAAACCCTGCTGGTGGGGGAACGCATGGCGCAGGCGTTTTATTCGGCGGGTGTGCCTGCAGATGTGTTCCAGAACGTCTTTCTGAGCCATGACGTGACCAATGACCTGATTGCCGGCAATGCGTTCGACTTCGTGAACTTCACCGGCTCGGTCGGCGGCGGTCAGGCAATGGAGCGCGCGGCGGCGGGCACCTTCACCGGCGTCGGCACCGAGCTGGGCGGCAAGGATCCGGGCTATGTCATGGACGACGCCGATCTGGAGGCGGCGGTCGACACATTGATCGACGGTGCGATGTTCAATTCCGGCCAATGCTGCTGCGGGATTGAGCGGATTTACGTTCACGAAAGCCTCTATGACGATTTTGTCGCCAAGGCGGTGGACATCGTGAAGGGTTACAAACTGGGCAATCCGCTGGACGCTGAGACGACGATTGGCCCGATGGCCAATGTGCGTTTCGCCGATGAAGTGCGGGCACAAATCGCCGAAGCGGTTGACGCTGGTGCAGTCGCGCATATCGACACATTCTCCGAGGACGACGGCGGTGCGTATCTGACACCGCAGATCCTGACCAATATGACCCATGACATGCGGGTGATGCGGGACGAGAGCTTTGGGCCCGTGGTGGGCATCATGAAAGTGTCCTCGGACGAGGAAGCGATTGCACTGATGAATGACAGCGAATTTGGCCTGACCGCCAGCCTGTGGACCCGCGATGTGGATCGTGCGGCCCGGGTGGGCGATCAGGTGGAAACAGGCACCGTGTTCATGAACCGGGCCGACTATCTGGACCCCGGCCTGTGCTGGACCGGCTGCAAGAACACCGGGCGCGGCGGCGGCCTTTCGGTCATTGGATATCACAACCTAACCCGTCCCAAATCCTACCACCTGAAAAAGGTCACGGGCTAAGGACGACGGTCTGCCCGGGTTTGGCCCCCTCCCCCCGAGCAGACCTCAAATCACGAAGGAAACCTGACATGTCACTTGTTGGAAACTGGTCCTATCCGACCGCCATCAAATTCGGTGCCGGACGCATCAAGGAACTGCCCGAAGCCTGTGCCGCCACCGGGATGAAAAAACCCCTGCTTGTCACGGACAAGGGCTTGGCCGATCTGCCGATCACCACTGCAACGTTGGATATCATGGAGGCGGCCGGTCTGGGCCGTGGTTTATTCAGCGATGTGGACCCGAACCCGAACGAGAAAAACCTCGATGCCGGGGTCGCGGCTTATAACGCGGGCGGCCATGACGGGGTGATCGCCTTTGGCGGCGGCTCGGGTCTGGATCTGGGCAAGATGGTCGCCTTCATGGCAGGCCAGACACGCCCGGTATGGGACTTTGAGGATATAGGCGACTGGTGGGCGCGCGCCGACGCGGATGTGATCGCGCCGATCATCGCGGTGCCGACCACCGCCGGGACGGGATCAGAAGTGGGTCGCGCCAGCGTCATCACCAATTCCGAGAGCCACGCCAAGAAGATCATCTTCCATCCCAAGGTTCTTCCGACCGTCGTGATCTGTGATCCGGAACTGACCGTCGGGATGCCAAAGTTCATCACCGCAGGCACCGGGCTGGACGCTTTTGCGCATTGTGTCGAGGCCTTCTCGAGCCCGCATTACCATCCAATGAGCCAGGGCATGGCGCTGGAGGGTATGCGTCTGGTGAAAAAATATCTGCCTCGGGCTTACGCAGACGGCACCGATATCGAGGCCCGCGCCCAGATGATGAGCGCAGCAGCCATGGGTGCCACCGCGTTCCAGAAAGGTCTTGGCGCGATCCACGCGATGAGCCATCCCATAGGCGCGGTCTTCAACACCCATCACGGCACTACCAACGCTGTTTGCATGCCCGCCGTGCTGGAGTTCAACGCCCCTGCCATCGCCGACCGGTTCCAACAGGCCGCGTCTTATTTGGGCATTGATGGTGGCTTTGACGGCTTCCGTGCCTTTGTGCAGGAGTTCAACGACAGCCTCGGCATCCCCCGCACACTGTCCGACCTGAGCGTCACCGAAACCGCCATCCCGGAACTGGTCCAAGGCGCAATCATCGACCCATCATGCGGGGGTAACCCGATAGAGTTGACGAAAGAAAACCTCACGCAACTGTTCAAAGCTGC
>NZ_CANMFF010000051.1 GCF_947497005.1 uncultured Ruegeria sp.
TTCTCAAACCTAATCAATTTCGACCCGCATCTCGCCTTCTTGCTGATGATTACATCCAACGCCTGCCGTGGGCTCTATTTAGTTCTTCTTAAGAAATGGAACATGCACCCTAAGCCTGATGAAGGCTTGTTCGTTATTTTCGTTGTTGGCATTGTCGTGCTACTGCCGTTTGTTGTGATTCACGAAGTAAGCACACTTCAACCATTAGACTACTCTTGGAAGGTCTGGGGCTCTATTCTCTTTATTGGAGTTGGCATGGGTGCCATCTACCTCCACCTGCTCAATTTCGGTACAAACGAAGTTGGTGCGTCGACGGCTTCCTTGTTTGCCTATCTCGTACCGATACTCGTTGCGGTCGAAGCCGTGACCCTAAGGGGCATGGACCTTCAGCTTTATCAAGGCATCGGCGGCGTGCTGATAATCGGCGGCGTTCTGATCGCAACCCGGTTGCATCTTCGACCAACCGCTGGGGACCATCCGCCTCATTGATGCACATGTTGCCAGAGACGATGATCAACCCGGCAAGCCAGCCTCCTGGAGATCACCGACAAACCTGTCACGATCACGTTGCTGAAAGTTCTCGAATGCCAGGCGGACGCGCGAACATGTCATGTCGGGGCGAATCTCTTTGCTCTGACGAACTATCTGTCTTGCCTCGTCAATGCGGTGTTGTCGTATCAGAATTACCGCCAACACATAGTGCCCGAATGGGCCAACCGACCTTCCTTCCAATGTTGTTCTTGCGCAGGCTTCAGCTTGCTCCAGTTTATCAAGGAGATAGAGGCACATGGCTTTGGACAACAATTTAACCTTGAAGTACGGTCCGGACGGTCCAAACCGGGTTGCCGTCTCAAAATGCGCCAGTGCCCATTTCGCCTGTCCATTTACAAGCTGCGTGTACCCAAGTACCAGATGAGCGTTTGCTGCGCTTGGGTTGAGACTGACTGCAAGTTCAGCTTCTGCTATCGCAGCATCGCGCCGGTTGTACAGAGTATAAGCCCGGGCGAGAGTGGCATGTGCGAAACTACTGTGTTCATCCAGGGCTACAGCGCGCTCTGCGTGATAGAGTGCACGTTCCTTTGTTCCCTTTCGGTCATCAACCTGGACGAAAAACAGCTTTCGAAGCTCGGCATTTGCCATGACAGCATGTGCGAGTGCATAATCCGGCGTCATGTCGATAGTCTTGGACAAAATGTCATTTGCCTTTTGAGTATCTTCGTCCGTGAACTTGAACAGATGCCACAGAGCTTTTTGAACCTTATCCCATACATTGACCTCACCACGTTTCAGACGGGCTTGCTCTCGCAAATCGAACCGCAGTTCCCAGTCGATATGCCCGACGACAGCCGCGGCGATTTCCTCTTGTAAGGAAAAAGCATCCTCAATTTCGTGCTCCAGGCGATCGGCCCAAAGATCATGCCCAGTTGATGTATCTACCAGATGGGCAGTGACACGAACTCGTAGGTCATCATAGCGCACACTGCCCTCTACTAAATAATGTGCCCCGAGGCGTTGCGCGATTTCCTCACCGGATAAAGAAGCATCCTTGAGTAGTTTGGTCGAAGTAGGTGAGACCACCGATAGCCAATCCACCTTCGCAAGTTCGGTAATAAGTTCTTGGTTGATGCCAGCCACAAAGCCATCGTTGTCGCTTTGTCCGCTGAGGCTATCGAAGGGCAACACAGCGATAACGGGCTTTTGCGGTGCCGGAAGCTGAGTGACCATACGATCGAACAGACGGTCTTTTTCTGCCGGTGGCTCAGTTTTTGGTGCAAGCGTTTCGGTTTCAGTTTGGGAACCGGATAAAAGTTCATGCGTTGCCGGGATTTGGAACACCGGTCCGTGCCGCGGCCAATCAACATTGTTGAGCGTCATATAGTCTTTGAGATTGTGTGCTGCGTACAAGAATGCGTGGCTACGCGCGCTGACGCTGATCTGCTTGTGTGCGAAGTTAAGTCCCACCGCGACGCGTGCCAACAGGTATTGGCTTTCCATAAAACTTAGCCGATGGCTCTCGTGGCGTTCAACCCAGCTCATCGCTCCACGCCGCAGAGTTCTGACGAACTCTACGATCCCAACATCATCCTGCCACAGCCCCAACGTGTGGTGTTTTGAATGAAAGAGCCCGAGATCATCAAGAATGGCATCCCACTGGGCTGGCACGCAGTTTCCGCGTCTCGCCAACAGGTACGCCAACTCGAAATATGCGTGATCATAAAACAGGTACTGCTTGTCTTGGTAAAGCGCCAGATCGATCAGGTAATAGTCAGGATCACTGCTTTGATGTGATCGTACCAGAACATTGTAGCCGTGAAGATCTCCATGTAGCCGGCCTTTGGCCGCTCGGATGCTTAGTCGGTTTGGCAAGTTCTCGTCGCAGGCAAATGCCAATGGGTTTGGGTACCAATGTCCTTCAAACATAAGGCACCGCTCGTTCGGATCATGGCCGCAAACATCGGAAAGGAACCGGTGTAATCGACCTGCCTCAGGATCCAGTCTGTATCCGAGCCATTCAGAGAGCAATTCCCGGGGTGAATGCATACCCGTTGCCATCTGGTAGTCAGAATTCCAATCGTCAAGAAGGCTTCGCGAGAGCCGCTGGAGGACGTTCAAAGCCAGCTCGTAACCACAATCGTTCCAAGGAAGAGAGTATTCCAGCCCTTGCGCCACGACCGTTGAAAGGATCGCGATCTTGCCTTCGTGTTCCAGCGAGTTGACGATGCGAGCCATATGTTTGGATCCGAATGCTGGTATTGCTTCGAACGCCTCAAGGTGTCTTTGGTTTTCAGCCTTTTCTTGCCATTCCGGATCGGGAAGTGCGTCAAGTTTGAGAATTGCCTGACCGCTGAAGGTATCGCATGTGATGTCGACAATATAGACAAGAGCGCCAGACTTGCCTGCACTTAGTTGTCGGTGAAAGTAGATTTCACC
>NZ_CANMFF010000052.1 GCF_947497005.1 uncultured Ruegeria sp.
GTTGAGAATATCAACCTGATCCCCTTGGATCGAGAACAGTCAGCTCTGCTGCTTCGCGAATGCGTGGCCTCAGAAGCAGAAACTCGTGATTTTAGCGATCTTGTTGCGCGCGCTGGAGGTAATCCTCTTTTCCTAGAGGAACTTGCACGTCACGTTTTGGGCGCTTACGAGAGTTTGGAAACTGAAACCGGGGCTTCTATTCCCGATACCCTTGCAGGTCTCTTGATGCACAGGGTCGATGCGCTTTCTCCCGGTGCGCGCCGCGTCGCAGAAATGGCGTCCGTTTTTGGCCGCGAAGCGGAAATCTCGTTACTTGGAGACAATTTGCAATCAGAATTCGATGCAATTGGTGGGCTGGGTATTCTGGAGCCCTCGCCACAAAACGCACACAAGGTGCGCTTCCACCACGCACTCGTTCAACAGGTGATATATGAAAGCTTGCTTTCTGATGACCGACGTATGCTTCATCTGGAGGCGGCACAGAGAATAGAAGGTATGTACGCCGACAACCTGGCCGAGGTGGCGGAGACGCTGGCGCATCATTTCGAAGCTGCCGGCGAGTACAAATCCACCGCTCGTTTCGCCTATTTGGCAGGTTGCAAGGCGCTTGACCTTTTTGCATTGCGCGATGCCGAAATGTGGTTTGGAAAATGCCTGAACTTGACGATGGATCAAACCGGGGATGAGGCGACATTACTCCTGGCTCGGACTGTTGTGAATCAGACGCAGGTTCTTTGCTGGAATGGAGATTTTGCCGCGATGACCAAGCTGGCAAAAAGCCACTTGCCGCGCATACAAACTCTTGGTGAAATTGAAGAAGTTTCGCGATCACTAACGTGGATTGGTGAAGGTTATCTACATGCCGGACGTTTCAAAGACGCGGCAAAATCGTTTGATTCTGCTCTGCACATTGGCCGCCAACTTGGAGATGAAAGTTGCGTCGGTTATTCGCTTGGGCTGACCCTGTGGTTGGACTGTATCGTTGCAGAAGGCGAGTGGTACTCCAAGTTGGAGTCTCAGGCGGACGTAGTGCAAGCGAAAGGCGAACAACTTGGAGATCGCTATCTAAAAACGCTGGCTTACTATGGACGATGGTGCCACGCGATACAGATCGGCAAAGTAGGTGTCGCCGTAGAAATGGCTCAATCATTGTTTGAGATGGGCGATCACGACAGCTATCCACCAGCTGAGTGCTGGGGTGCCTGTCTCCTTGCAGTCAGCCATGCGATGGCTGGGAACACGATTGCAGCGTTCCAATTTGCGCGCACCGGGATGGAAAGTGCTGCGAGCGGTTTTGACCGGCTTATGTCCGAACTTGCTTTAGGAATGACGCACGTGGCGTTATTTGAACCTGAACAGGGCCTGGAGCGTCTTGCCAAGGCACCGTGGCGCAGCGAACAGATTGGCGCATTCTACTTTGCGTATGCCGGGGACGCTGCGTATGGCTCCGCGTTGATCCAGACAGGGCGAACTGATGAAGGGATCAAATGGCTTGAGACGGGCATAAGCTACTTTGAGGAGCGTGGGAACTTCCGCGGTGCCTGTATTTCAAGATTGGAGCTTCTGAAATACATGGCCACAACAAAGCACTTGTCGGAAGCGCGACAAATCCTGCAAGAAATTCAGGTCAACGCAGCCAATTTGGAAATGGATGGGCTCCACTCGGAAGCAATGGGTATTGTTGCTGAAATGGAGCTACAAGCGAAGCATCCTGAAAAGGCGCTTCAGCTTATTGAACTTGGAATTCAAATTTGTGTTCCGCTAGGCTGGCCAACTCTGGAGCAGAGCCTCAACCACACCGCACTACGGATAAAAAATGCGTCCTTATTATAACCGTTTGGTCAGAATGCAGCTTTCCACTGTTCGGTATCGACAAACCAGCGTTCTTCAATGATCAGGTCATCAGAATTGAACTTGAATAACACCGCGCATTGCGAGCCGTTCGGCAGTTTGTCAGACCTAAACTCCACAACGTTCATGATCTCATTGTCACCCGGGCAATAGCGCAGATCAGTTATGTTGAAGCCCGGAGGCAGCGCCTGAACAATACCATCAAGAGCTGACCTAAAAGCAGTCCGACCCGCCAAAATATCGTCCTGGCCGGGTAAAACGAAAATCATTTCCTCAGCA
>NZ_CANMFF010000053.1 GCF_947497005.1 uncultured Ruegeria sp.
ATGAACATAGACAAAAAGATCACCGACGATCTGGTGGCGAACGATATCTCGTTTGTCACCACTGTCCCGTGCAAGCAATTGGCAGGTGTCATCGCGGAAATCGATGAGCGTGATGGCATCTTCCACATCCCGTCCAACAAGGAAGACGAAGGGATGGGCTTGTGCGCCGGTGCGTGGATGGGTGGCAAGCGGCCTGCGATCATCATGCAGAATACGGCCATTGGCGTGACAATCAACACGCTGGCGACGCTGATCCAGTTCTACCGGATGCCGCTGCCCATGCTGATCTCATATCGCGGCGAACTACGTGAACCTGTGGCCTGTCAGGTCGAAATGGCCGTGCATACCAAGGCGCTGTTGGCCCAGATGAGCATCCCAACCTACCACTTCCACCACCAGTCGGACGTGGAAGAACTGGATGCGATCTTGAAATACACGTTCATGTGCAACAAGCCGGTCGCCATTCTGACCGACGCCAACTTCTGGGGAGGCTATGGCGACCAATGATCCGATCTGAAATCCTGAAAGAAATCGCCCCGATCCTGCGGGATCAGCTTGTGGTCTGCAATATCGGCATCCCCAGCCAGGAACTGCACGCCATCGACGATCAGCCGACCAATTTCTACATGCTGGGAACCATGGGCCTGGCCTCATCCATCGGTCTGGGTCTGGCGCTGTCGCAGCCCAAACCGGTGATCGTGATTGACGGGGATGGCTCGATCCTGACCAATCTGGGTACATTGCCGACCATCGCCA
Organism: uncultured Ruegeria sp.; assembly: GCF_947497005.1. GTDB lineage: Bacteria > Pseudomonadota > Alphaproteobacteria > Rhodobacterales > Rhodobacteraceae > Ruegeria. The sequence goes on from NZ_CANMFF010000053.1 coordinate 757, forward strand.
ATAACGTAGCCGACAATTACATCCTGCTGATTGTGGACAATGGCTCTTACGGCTCGACCGGCGATCAGCCGACCTATGCCGGGCAGAAAACCTCGCTGTCGAAGATGGCCGAGGCCGCCGGGTGCGAGCGTGTGATCGAATGTCAAGCCCAAGACACAGGCCGTGTTCTGCAAGAAGCGCTGGATGCCAGGCAGATGACCATCATCGTGGCCAAGTGCGAAAGCGGCAATGCCAAGATGCCGGTCATCACCATGGACCCGGTGGTGATCCGCGACCGCTTTATGAAGGCCGTTCAGGCCTGATGAGCGCGAGCGCTATTCACAGTGCTGAGGACGCCCGCCGCCTGGCGCGGCGGCGCCTGCCTTGGATGGTGTTCGACTATATCGACGGGTCTGCCGGAGCCGAGACCGGGGCCGCCCGCAATCGCGCGGAGCTGGATGCCATGACCTTACGCCCGCGCATCCTTCGGGATGTCAGTGAAAGATCGCTTTCCGGCTCGGTATTTGGTCAGGCGACCAAACGCCCGTTTGGCATCGCGCCCATGGGTATGTGCAATCTGTCAGCTCCCGGTGCCGATCTGATGCTGGCCCGCCTTGCAGCGCGGTATGGGGTGCCGCTGGGTGTCTCGACCGTGGCCTCGACGCCTATGGAAGATCTGATCATGGAGGCCGAAGGAAACGCCTGGTTTCAACTCTACTTCAGCGGCGATGGCAGCGGTACGTTCAAGCTGGTCGATCGCGCAAAAGCTGCGGGGTACGAAACCCTTGTCCTGACCGTGGATGTGCCAGAGGTCGGCCGGCGCCCGCGCGAACTGCGCCATGGCTTCAAGATGCCTTTCAAAATGGGTCCAAAGCAGGTGCTTGATTTTGCTTTGCATCCCCTGTGGTCCTTACCGACATTGCTGAAGGGTAAGCCGGAAATGGCAAACTTCCTGATGGACGGCTACGATTTCGACCGCACCGAAAGCCGGGCAAAAGCCACATGGGAAACATTGGCCCGCCTGCGCGACCAGTGGGTCGGGAAACTGGTGGTCAAGGGCGTGTTGGATGCAGATGATGCGCTGAAGCTCAAATCTGCCGGGGTAGATGCCATTCAGGTCTCAAGCCATGGCGCGCGCCAGTTGGAAAGCGCGCCCGCGCCAATTTCTGTTTTGCGGGAAATTCGCAAGGCCGTCGGGCCGGATTTTCCGCTTTTTTACGACAGTGGGTTACGCTCGGGTGAAGACGCTCTCAAAGCACTCGCGAACGGGGCGAACTTCACCTTTTTCGGCCGCATCCTGCAATTCGCAATAGCGGCTGAAGGCGAAGAGGGCCTCGAACAGCTATGGTCAGTGCTTACCGAAGAAATGAGCATCGCAATGGCCCAGATGGGA
>NZ_CANMFF010000054.1 GCF_947497005.1 uncultured Ruegeria sp.
ATGAAGATGACGACTGAAGAGGCCTTTGTTAAGGTTCTGCAGATGCACGGGATTGAACATGCGTTCGGGATCATTGGTTCGGCGATGATGCCGATCTCTGATTTGTTTCCGAAGGCTGGCATCATGTTCTGGGACTGCGCGCATGAGGGCAGCGCCGGTATGATGGCGGATGGCTACACCCGCGCCACCGGCAAGATGTCGATGATGATTGCGCAGAACGGCCCCGGCATCACCAATTTTGTCACTGCCGTCAAAACCGCTTATTGGAACCACACCCCGCTGCTGCTGGTCACCCCGCAGGCGGCGAACAAGACCATCGGTCAGGGCGGCTTCCAGGAAGTCGAGCAGATGAAACTGTTCGAAGATATGGTGGCCTATCAGGAAGAGGTCCGCGACCCGTCCCGCGTCTGCGAGGTTCTGAACCGCGTGATCATGCAGGCGAAACGCGCCAGCGGCCCGGCGCAGCTGAACATCCCGCGCGACATGTGGACCCAGATCATCGACGTTGATCTGCCTGCCATCGTTGAATTCGAACGCCCCTCGGGCGGCGAAACCGCCGTGGCACAGGCCGCTGAACTGCTGTCGAACGCCAAGAACCCGGTGATCCTGAACGGTGCCGGTGTGGTTCTGGCCGAAGGTGGCATCGACGCGTCGAAAGCGCTGGCCGAGCGTCTGGATGCGCCGGTCTGCGTCGGCTATCAGCACAATGACGCCTTCCCCGGCTCGCACCCGCTGTTTGTCGGCCCGCTGGGCTATAACGGCTCGAAGGCCGGGATGGAACTGATCAGCGAGGCCGACGTGGTTCTGTGCCTCGGCACCCGTCTGAACCCGTTCTCGACCCTGCCGGGCTATGGCATCAACTACTGGCCTGCGGATGCGAAAATCATTCAGGTCGACATCAACCCCGACCGTATCGGCCTGACCAAGACCGTCAGCGTCGGCATCGTTGGCGACGCGGCCAAGGTGGCCAACGGCATCCTGTCGCAGCTGAGCGGTACGGCCGGTGACGAAGGCCGTCAGGCGCGCAAAGAGCGCATCGCCCAGAAGAAATCGGCCTGGGCGCAGGAACTGACCTCGATGACCCACGAGGATGACGATCCGGGCACCAGCTGGAACCAGCGCGCCCGCGACGCCAAGCCCGACTGGATGAGCCCGCGCATGGCGTGGCGTGCGATCCAGGCAGCGCTGCCGAAAGAGGCGATCATCTCGTCCGACATCGGCAACAACTGCGCCATCGGCAACGCCTATCCGGCGTTTGAAGAGGGCCGCAAGTACCTGGCGCCCGGCCTGTTCGGCCCCTGTGGTTACGGCTTGCCCGCCATCGTCGGCGCCAAGATCGGTCAGCCGGACGTTCCGGTTGTCGGCTTCGCCGGTGACGGCGCCTTTGGTATCGCAGTGAACGAACTGACCGCGATCGGCCGCGAGGAATGGCCTGCCGTGACCCAGATCGTCTTCCGCAACTATCAGTGGGGCGCGGAAAAGCGCAACTCGACCTTGTGGTTCGACGACAACTTCGTGGGCACCGAGCTGGACACCAAAGTGTCCTATGCCGGTATCGCCAGCGCCTGTGGCCTGAAAGGCGTTGTTGCCCGCACCCAGGACGAGCTGACCGCAGCGCTGAACCAGGCGATCGAGGACCAGAAGAACGGCATCACCACGCTGATCGAGGCCCTGATCAACCAGGAACTCGGCGAACCCTTCCGCCGCGACGCAATGAAAAAACCCGTCGCAGTCGCAGGCGTCTCCGCCAACGACATGCAGGCGCA
>NZ_CANMFF010000055.1 GCF_947497005.1 uncultured Ruegeria sp.
AGTGGGCATCGTCATCTCCTCATGGCCCGGGAATATATCCCCGGACCACGAGATGGTTCAAAAAGCGGCTTAGAACAAGCCCTCGATCTCACCTGCGTCGTTAAGGCAGATGGTTTCAGCAGCTGGTTTGCGTGGCAGACCGGGCATGGTCATGATTTCACCGCAGACAACAACGATGAAGCCGGCACCTGCGGACAGGCGAACCTCGCGCACCGGAACCGAATGGCCGGTTGGTGCGCCACGCAGGGTCGGGTCGGTCGAGAAGCTGTACTGCGTTTTCGCCATGCAGACCGGCAGGTTACCATAGCCTGCTTCTTCCCACTCGCGCAGCTGGTTGCGGATCTTGTTGTCAGCCAGCACCTCGTCCGCGCGGTAGATACGCTTGGCGACAGTTTCGATCTTTTCGAACAGCGGCATGTCGTCGGGGTAGATCGGCGAGAAGTTGGCGCTGCCACCTTCAACGATTTCCACGACTTTCTCGGCCAGCGGAGCGGACCCTTCCGAACCCAGCTCCCAGTGACGCGACAGAACCGCCTCAACACCATGCTCACCACAATAGTCACTGACCGCCTGCACTTCGGAATCGGTGTCGGTGACGAAGTGGTTGATGGCGACAACAACCGGCACACCGAACGACTTTACGTTTTCGATATGACGGCCCAGGTTGGCACAGCCCGACTGAACCGCATCGACGTTTTCCGCACCCAGATCAGCCTTGGCAACGCCGCCGTTCATCTTCATCGCGCGCACGGTGGCAACCAGAACAACCGCTGACGGTGCGATGCCCGCCTTGCGGCATTTGATGTTCATGAACTTCTCGGCACCCAGATCGGCACCGAAACCGGCTTCGGTCACGACATAGTCCGCAACTTTCAGAGCGGTCTTGGTCGCAATGACCGAGTTACAGCCATGCGCGATGTTCGCGAACGGGCCGCCGTGGACGAAAGCAGGGTTGTTTTCCAGCGTCTGCACCAGGTTCGGCTGCATCGCGTCCTTCAGCAGAACGGTCATCGCGCCTTCGGCCTTGATGTCACGGCAGTAGACCGGGGTCTTGTCGCGGCGATAAGCAACGATGATATCGCCCAGACGCTTTTCCAGGTCCTTCAGGTCATTGGCCAGGCACAGGATCGCCATGACTTCCGACGCCACGGTGATGTCAAAGCCGGTCTCACGCGGGAAGCCGTTCGAAACACCACCCAGAGACGCCGTGATCTGACGCAGAGCGCGATCGTTCATGTCGACCACACGACGCCATGCAACGCGGCGCACGTCAATCTCGGCTTCGTTACCCCAGTAGATGTGGTTGTCGATCATCGCCGACAGCAACGAGTGGGCCGAAGTGATGGCGTGGAAGTCGCCGGTGAAGTGCAGGTTCATTTCCTCCATCGGAACGACCTGTGCGTAACCGCCACCTGCGGCGCCGCCCTTCATACCGAAATTCGGACCCAGCGAGGCCTCGCGGATACAGATCATCGCGTTTTTGCCAATGCGGTTCAGGCCGTCGCCCAGACCCACTGTGGTGGTGGTCTTGCCTTCACCTGCCGGGGTCGGGTTGATCGCGGTCACCAGGATCAGCTTGCCGTCTTCGCGGTCCTGAACCGAGTTGATGAAGTCCTGGCTGACCTTCGCCTTGTCATGGCCGTAGGGCAGCAGATCAGCGGAGTCGATGCCGATCTTCGCGCCGATTTCCTGAATCGGTTTCTTGTTCGCTTCGCGGGCGATTTCGATGTCGGATTTGTAGCTCATTGG
>NZ_CANMFF010000056.1 GCF_947497005.1 uncultured Ruegeria sp.
TGTGTGGGTGGCGCCTGCATTGCAAGTGTTTTCTGCGTTGATGGCGGCGGTCCGTCAGTACCGTCGTGTGTTCGGCCTGTTGACGCAGCCAGTGTTGTCGACTGCTGGCCTTGATGAGTTCCGCAAGCGAGGTTCCTATCGGGAATACGACCTCTGAGGGCCGCGACTTTCGTCGGAGTGTCCTGGCTTTTGGTTGACTTACATCCGCATCATCACATCAAACGTCTTGCATTTCTGGCAGGTCGATCCGATCAGGCGGCCGGCTGCCGATATTCCTGTTGTTTCGTCAGTATCGCCCAGATGATCCGAGCGCTCTTGTTGGCCATCGCGACCGTCGCCAACCGAAACGGTTTCTCGGCGAGGATCCTGGCGCTCCAGATATCTATGCGCTCCGGATGCTTCCTGCCCATCAGCGCACGGGATGTCATGCCGGTGATCAGGAGCTTTCGGATGTAACGGTCGCCCTTCTTGGTGATCTTGCCGAGCTTTTCCTTTCCACCGCTGGACTTGTTGAGTGGCGTCAGGCCCAGCCACGCCGCTAGATCGCGGCCAGTCCGAAATTGCTTAGCATCGCCGACGGTCGCCACAATGGCGGAGGCGGTAATCGGGCCGACGCCAGGCATGCGCATCAGGCGCCGGGCACTGGCATCCAGCAGCGCATGCTTCTCGATCATCTTTGAATAGCCTTCAACGCGCTCGTGAACGCCAAGAAACTGGTAGCAGACCGTGCCGAGAATGCCGCTTGCCAGATCGGGCATGCCGGGCCGTTCCCCTTCAAGGTGGCGTTTGGCGAAAGCAATCACAGCCTCGATCCCGCTCCGCAGCACATGGCCGAATTCACGCAGAAGGCTTCGGATCATATTCGCCAGCTGCGTGCGCTGCCGGACCGCGAGATCCCGGGTGCGGTGCAGCGCCAGGATCGCCTGCTGGTCTTCGGATTTCACTTCGACGAAGCGCATCGTCGGGCGGCGCACGGCTTCGCAGATCGCCTCGGCATCAGCGGCGTCGGTCTTGCCGCGCTTTACATAGGGTTTGACATAGGCTGCTGGCATCAGGCGGACGTCATGACCCAGCCTGCTGAGTTCACGGCCCCAATAGTGGGCGGAACCGCAGGCTTCCATGCCGACAACACAGCGCGGAAGTGTCTCGAAAAACGCAAGCAGCTTCGGGCGCTTGATCTTCTTGTTGAATATTTTGCGGCCAGCGGCCGAAATTCCATGAACCTGGAACACGTCCTTGGCCAGATCCAGTCCAACTGTTTTAACTGTCATTGGGTGGCTCCTTTCTTAGCAGTTGGTAACAACTGCAGTATGGCGCATCGCGACGCCGGTGGAGCAGGAGCCACCCACTCCATCCGGATTGGGCCG
>NZ_CANMFF010000057.1 GCF_947497005.1 uncultured Ruegeria sp.
CTGATCGACTATGCATCGATCCGGCAGGCCGAAGTACTGGTTGAAAAGGCAGGTCAGATCGCAGCAGCTTGATCGCAAATCGAAGTTGCGTGGGCATCCTGTCCACGCGACGCCATCAACTATGAAGCAAGCCAAAGATTTGCTAAATGCTTTTCGGTGCTGCGGACCCAAAGAACCGCCTGTTCCGGATATCGTCTGGGGTGGTTTCAAAGCTACGTTGAAACGCGCGCTTCAATGCGACGGTCGATGAAAAACCGGTAGCCGCAGAGATTTCAATTTGCGACATATTCGTGAACTGCAACAGGTTTTTCGCGCGTTCCAATCGAAGCTCTTTGTAGGTCGAAAGAAGCTTTGCCCCGGTTTTGCACAGGAACCGTCGCTGCAACTGTCGTGTCGAGGTTTTGAGTACGTAGGAGAGATCTGAAATCGTCAAAGGCTCTTCGATATTTTCCTGCATTGCATTCAAAGTGCGCATAACCAAATGATCACCTTTTGCCCGGTGCACCAGCCGGGCGGCAAGCCTGCTTTCATGTTTTTGCGTGGGTTCGGTCAGGCCAATATAGCTACGCAGAGAATCCGCGATATGTTCTCCGTGATCTACGGAAACAAATTCAGAAAACAGGCGCAGTGCACTCAATCTGCTGGTTGCGCTGTGCGGGCCCCCATCTGTCGTCAGACAAATTCCTGTACCGCTATCTACCAATCCGCTTTCCAGAGCAGCCGCAGCAAAGTTTGGATGAACCGCGACGCTGTTTCGATCCGCTCTGCCCAGTTGCGTGAGCAAAAGGACAGCTCCGCCAACAAGAATTGTCCGTGAAGATAAATTCAGGACCTGCGAGATCCAGATTCTGCGCGGACCTGCAACATCCCAGTTATTCTCCAGGTCTCCCCAGAAAATTGCGGCCCGGCCCGCCCAGTAGAGAGGTCCGCCAACAGCCTCGTTGCCGGCTACGCGAAGATTGACCACGTAAGTGTAGTCTTCGATCAAACTGTTCAAAGCCTGATAAAATTCGACGATGATCTCAGCCGAAGCCAAAGCCCGCTTGTCGCTGAGAATGACTTCGATGTGCTTCTGTCTCTCCGGAGCCTCAGGCTCCGTTTTTGCCAGATTGGCATGATCATTTGCGAGGACATAGTGTTTCATTGTTCCTCCATAGATTTGGCGAAGGGCAGCGCCTGTATTGGCGCTGCCCTCATTCTGGAATTCAATCCGGCAGGGCAGGAAGCGGATTGTTAAGCGCTACCTCCTACTCTGCTGCTTCTTCGTACGCTTCCATTGGGGGGCATGTGCAGATTAGGTTTCTGTCGCCGTATGCGTTGTCGACG
>NZ_CANMFF010000058.1 GCF_947497005.1 uncultured Ruegeria sp.
GGATAGATCGGGAAACGGGCGCAGAGCTCTGCGACCTCGGCTTTGACCTTGGCTTCGACGGCGCCATTGCCGTCTTCGCCGTTGGCGGCCAAACCGTCGACTACTTCGATGATCCAGTCGGCGATCTGGCGGAACTCGGCCTCGCCGAAGCCGCGGGTGGTGCCTGCGGGCGAGCCCAGGCGGATGCCGCTGGTCACGGTCGGCTTTTCCGGATCAAACGGCACGCCGTTCTTGTTGCAGGTGATATGCGCCCGGCCCAAAGCTTTCTCGGTGGCGTTGCCCTTCACGCCTTTGGGGCGCAGATCAACCAGCACCACATGGGTGTCGGTGCCGTGGGTCACTGTGTCCAGACCACCCTTGATCAGCTGATCCGACAACGCCTGCGCGTTGGTGACGACCTGCTGGATATAGCCCTTGAACTCGGGCCGCAGCGCCTCGCCGAAGGCCACGGCCTTGGCCGCGATCACATGCATCAGCGGGCCGCCCTGAATGCCGGGGAAGATCGCCGAGTTCACTTTCTTGGCGATCGCCTCGTCATTGGTCAGGATCATGCCGCCGCGCGGACCGCGCAGGGTCTTGTGGGTGGTGGTGGTGGCCACATGCGCGTGCGGGAAGGGGCTGGGATGTTCGCCCGCCGCGATCAGACCGGCAATATGGGCCATGTCCACATGCAGGTACGCGCCAACCATGTCGGCAATCTCGCGCATGCGGGCAAAGTCGATGACGCGCGGGATGGCAGAACCACCGGCGATGATCAGCTTGGGGTTATGCTCTTTCGCCAGCGCCTCGATCTGATCATAGTCGATCAGGTTGTCCTGCTTGCGCACGCCGTAATGTACCGCGTTGAACCACTTGCCTGACTGGTTGGGGGCCGCACCGTGGGTCAGGTGACCGCCGGCATCCAGGCTCATACCCAGAATGGTGTCGCCCGGCTTGATCAGCGCCTGGAACACGCCCTGGTTGGCCTGGCTCCCTGAGTTTGGCTGAACGTTCGCGAAGCCGCAGCCAAACAGCTGCTTGGCGCGGTCGATGGCTAGATTCTCTGCGACATCGACAAACTGGCAGCCGCCATAATAGCGGCGACCGGGATAGCCTTCGGCATATTTGTTGGTCATCACCGAGCCCTGCGCCTGCATTACGGCGGCAGAGACGATATTCTCGGACGCGATCAGCTCGATTTCGTCGCGCTGACGGCCCAGCTCGGAGGTGATCGAGCCGAACAGCTCGGGATCACGGTCCGACAAAGACTGGGTGAAAAATCCG
>NZ_CANMFF010000059.1 GCF_947497005.1 uncultured Ruegeria sp.
TGACCTGCCCCCCGAGGCTCCCTCATTCATAACGAGAGTCTGCGGGTCTGGTCTTCATATTCGTCGTCGTTGGTTTGGGCAAGCGCGCCGGGCGCGGAGCCCTCAAATTGCTCAAGCGTCCGGCGCGCTTCTGCGGGTGTTTGGTTGCCGAGCGATGAGTGCGGCCTGACGTTGTTGTAGTCGTAACGCCAGAGGGCCAGCTTTCGTCGCGCGTCATCCAGGCTGTCGAACATCTCCTCGTTCAGGAGCTCGTCGCGCAAGCTTCCGTTGAATGACTCGATGAAGGCATTCTGCTGCGGCTTGCCCGGGTCGATGTAATGCCATTCCACGCCGTTGTCGTTGGCCCATTTCAGGATTGCGCGACTGGTGAACTCTGTCCCGTTGTCGCTGACAATGCTGGCGGGCTTGCCGTAGATACGTACAAGCGCATCCAGCTCCCGCGCGACCCGGGCACCCGAGATACTGGTATCAGCCATCAAGCACAGGTTCTCACGGCAGCAGTCATCGTTCACAGCCAGAATGCGGAACCGGCGTGAAGCACCGAACGTGTCGGACAGGAAGTCCAGAGACCAGCGTTCGCCGGGTCTCAGAGCCTCTGGCATTGGCGTTCGTGAGCCACGCGCCCGTTTCCGGCCCCGTCGTCGCCGGACGCCCAGCTTTTCCTCTGTATACAGCCGGTAGAGCTTCTTGTGGTTCATGATCATTCCCTTGCGCTCCAGCATCACCCCGATCCGCCGATAGCCGAACCGACGGCGCTTAGCAGCGACGGCCTTCATCTCCTTACGTATCTCAGGATTGTCAGGCGGGCGTTCGCGCCGGACGGTCTTTGGATCGACACCGACAAGTCGGCAGGCCCGGCGCTGCGAGATATCGTGATCCCGCATCGCCCTGAGCGCTGCCTCTCGCCGCTCATTCGGCGTCGTCAGCTCTTTCCCAGAAGATCCTTCAAAACCGCGTTGTCCAGCATCGTATCGGCCAGCAGGCGTTTGAGCCTGGCGTTCTCGTCTTCCATCACCCTCAGCTTGGCAACGTCGGACACCTCCATGCCGCCATACTTCGACTTGTATTTGTAGAACGTGCCCTGGCTGAGCCCGTGCTTGCGGCAGACCTCCGCTGTCGGCAGGCCCGACTCTTGCTCCTTGATCATCCCAATGATCTGCGCTTCCGTGAAACGGCTCTTTCGCATTCGTTTGCTCCTTCGAAAAGTTGAGCAAACTCTACATCAGAGCGAGGGAAGTTTCGGGGGGCAGGTCA
>NZ_CANMFF010000060.1 GCF_947497005.1 uncultured Ruegeria sp.
ACCTGCGGATCGAACAGCTCCGAACGAAGTGCTTTGAGAGCGTTCAAAACGCCGATCTCATTCGCGCCCATCAAGCGTGAATAACCAACCACATCAGCGGCCAAGATCGCGGCAAGTCGACGTTCCATTGGTGAAGTTTACGTCAGAAAGGTTCGTCATTCCAAGAAACGCCTAAACTCAATCCGGTATGCACGCTTGGGCGATAGCACGAGCCACGTTGCGGGATGGTTCGTGGATCGACCATCTTACCTTGCGCTGCGGCTCCTTCGGGCAGCATCGGCTCATCAGAGGGCAGATCTCACAGTCGAATTTACGGGCGCGGTAGCGAAGTATGCCGTCCTTGTCTGGTCTGGGCTCCCCCGGCTTTGTGAGGACCCGGCGGTATTGCTTGAGTTCCTTTCCACCGGGACAGATGTAGGTGTCGCTCTCAGTGTCAAAGGTGAAGTCGGCGCGCTCGAAGGTTCCATCGTTGCGGCCAGATTTGTCGATAACCGGGATATATGGAGCGATGCCGTGATCGGCGAGCCAACTCAGCATGGGTCCAGTGCCGTAGGCCGTGTCTGCGATCAACCGTTCCGGCTTGAATACATGGCGTGCGCGCACCCGACCAACCATGGTTCGGACAGTGCCGACCTCGGCCCGCCTGATCGACCGGGTTGCTTCGACATCCAGGATCACACCGTTGTCGGTGCCGATCAGATAGTTGGCTGAATAGGCAAAACAGGCGGGTCCACCTCGCGCACCGGTCTATTGCGACGCGGGATCGGAATGCGAGGTGAACTTCGGCTTCTCCGGCCTTGCTGCACCAAAGGCGGCGGCATCCAACGTATCCAAGTATTCCCTGACGGCACGGGGTGCATCTTCAGGGACGATATTCTCAGGCGACCAATCCTGCTGCGGTGAAGAGTTTTGCCGATTGGCGTCAGCTTGAATCAGACCGGCATCTGCCGCGAAGCGCTGGCCGCTTGCCAGCCCTTCCACGATACAGCGCGCCACAATCATCTCGAACAGGTGTCCGAGCAGATTGCTATC
>NZ_CANMFF010000061.1 GCF_947497005.1 uncultured Ruegeria sp.
CTAGGCTCCAGACTCATTGATTTACAGCCAGAACAAGACGGTTGCGGCGAGAGCTATAGCGGACAGGAAGACCTTGGGGCATCTGTCATAGCGAGTGGCGACACGGCGCCAGTCCTTCAGGCGTCCGAACATGATCTCGATCCTGTTGCGGCGTTTGTAGCGACGCTTGTCATAGCGAACCGACTTGTCGCGTGATTTCCGCCCAGGGATGCAAGGTTTTATTCCCTTGTCTATCAGGGTGTCGCGGAACCAATCCGCGTCATAGCCACGATCTCCCAGCAGCCAATCAGCCGCTGGCAGACTGTTCACCAAGGCCCTGGCGCCGGTGTAATCGCTAACCTGGCCAGCAGATATGAAGAACCGAATAGGACGACCGACACTGTCGGTGACGGCGTGCAGCTTTGTGTTCATGCCACCTTTCGTCCTGCCAATCAGCCTGCCACGCCCCCCTTTTTCAATCGCAGGCTGGAGGCCGTGCGGTGGGCTTTGAGGTAGGTTGCATCGATCATGATGGTCTTATGATCTTTCGCCTGTGCGGCCAACCCTTCCATGATCCGTGCAAACACTCCCATGTCGCTCCACCGCTTCCAGCGGTTGTAGAGCGTCTTAGGCGGCCCATATTCACGAGGCGCATCAGACCACCGCAACCCATTGCGGTTAATGAAAATAATTCCACTCAATACACGCCGATCATCAACTCTGGGCTTGCCATGGCTTTTCGGAAAGTACGGCTGAAGCCGGGCCATCTGCTCGTCGGTCAACCAAAATAAATTGCTCATCGTGCGCTCCCTGATCTTCAGGGGCTTGAATCATGCGGTCGAGATGGCGGCAACCAAATTAATGGGTCCTGACCCTAG
>NZ_CANMFF010000062.1 GCF_947497005.1 uncultured Ruegeria sp.
TTTCGCATTCGTTTGCTCCTTCGAAAAGTTGAGCAAACTCTACATCAGAGCGAGGGAAGTTTCGGGGGGCAGGTCATAGTCGATGAACGCAATTTGAATTTGGACGCTGGCTCCTACACCAGCTTACGGACAACGAAATCGTTCGAGTAGGAATAATTATTGCTTCCATCCCGATTGTCCTACTTCAACCAGCGCTTCGGGCGAGATGCGCCGCAGCTCCGCAAGTGATTCCGCGTCTCGACTGATCAACTGGCATTGATCTCGATGCGCTATTCTCGTACGTGCCACATTGATTGATGCTTTGTTTGAAAAGCCGCACATGCTCTGTTGCAATTATGAAGGTGAATAAACCTGCGCTGGCCTATGGAGCGCTGTTACTTGCAATGTTGATCAGTGCCGGGAACTTTTTGTTCGGTAATCTGGCCGTCAATGAAGTTCATCCGGTTGCACTGACCTTTTGGCGCTGCCTGATTGCAGCAATATTTGTTTTGCCACTTGTTCTGAGGGGGCAGGGCCAACCGTTCCAGCATTTCAAGGGCAGTTGGCTCCGTATTACAGCCCTTGCCTGTATTGGCGTGGTCGCCACACCTTGGTTTGTTTATTCTGCGCTCCGCTCAAATGATCTCATAGATCTTGGGGCCGGTTACACCAGTGTACCCTTACTGACGATTTTGTTCTCGGCACTATTGCTCGGCGAGCGATTGCAGCCTGTTCAGTATCTGGGTGTAGTGATCGCCCTCGTTGGTGCACTGGTTTTTGCATTTCGCGGTGACTTCTCAAACCTAATCAATTTCGACCCGCATCTCGCCTTCTTGCTGATGATTACATCCAACGCCTGCCGTGGGCTCTA
>NZ_CANMFF010000063.1 GCF_947497005.1 uncultured Ruegeria sp.
TTATAGCGCCCTACGTTGATGCCTTCCGGAAGGCAGGATTGCCGGAGGGCACTTATCGAGCATTGGATTTGAACGACTGAGGCTAAATCGTTGTCGGTTCCGGAAGCAGATTGCGCGCTCTAGATTGACTATATTTTGGTCTGATAAAATGGACCTACAACGGCGTTATTCCGGTGGCCGCTTGGTCCCGCACCTCGGAAACTGAAAGGCCAGTTGTAAATGACCGCTTCGGGTTGCGAGCGGCCAATCATGCTTACCGCAGAGAACGGCAGCACCGAGCCGATTGTGTTGAAAAACACGCGCTTGATTGTTTGGCATGGCGCTGATTCAATTCTCCCGACGAGGGGGAGGATTGGTGATGATGGGAGCGCGACAAGAGGCGCAGGCGGCATTGTTTTAAGAATTCTCGCTGGAGGATCACGTCCCGCAAGATCATTCGTGAACCGATCAGTATTCTTTACTCGAACAATACCGGCAATCGGCCCAAGCAGGCTATTTCTGCCATTGCCAAAAGGCACCGCGTCAATCCTCCGGGATATTTTTCCGACCCTTAGAAAAAATGGTATCCTTTCTGAGAACGCGCAATTGCCGACAGGGGTATTATGGAATGGCACATGAAAAACAATTAGAAGATCTGAAGGCCGGTTGGGCAGCGCTTGCGGCGGGGGACATGGACAAGCTGGTCAGTTTATTTGCTGAGGAAATGATTTTCGTTTTACCCGGCCAGGACGATATTTTGGCGGGTCGGACTGCTTTTAGGTCAGCTCTTG
>NZ_CANMFF010000064.1 GCF_947497005.1 uncultured Ruegeria sp.
GGCTTTGTCGCAAACTTTCGGCTCCGACGCCTCCGTGTTAGTGGCGTCTCAGATTTCGAACGAGGCGGGCAGTGACAATCTCATTCAAAGGCGCTCATTTCCCAAGGGATGTGATTTTGCACGCGGTGTATTTCTATCTTCGTTATTCTGTGTCCTATCGGGATCTGGAAGAAATTCTGGCCGAGCGTGGCGTCAAGGTAGATCACGCGACGCTGAACCTCTGGATCGTCAAATACGCACCTCTGTTCGCCGACCGGGCACGTCGTCAGAAGCGTTGCTGCGATCGATCCTGGCGAGTGGACGAAACCTATGTGCGCGTCAAAGGAGAATGGGTCTACCTATACCGGGCGGTCGACAAACGGGGAAAGACCCTTGATTTCATGCTGTCCAAACGGCGGAACAAAGCTGCGGCGACAAAATTCTTCGCTCGTGCGCTCGAAGTAAACGGACTCCCAAGAAAGATAGTAATCGATAAAAGCGGCGCCAACACAGCTGGTATCACCGCCATCAACAAAATGTTGAAAGGCTTTGGTTGCCCGATCCCAATCGAGATGGTCAGGCGGAAGTATCTCAACAACATCATTGAACAAGACCATCGATTTATCAAACGCCGGATCCGCCCAATGCTCGG
>NZ_CANMFF010000065.1 GCF_947497005.1 uncultured Ruegeria sp.
GTAATCTAATTTATGTCAAATAACCTGCCGGATCCGCTGATACGAGCAGCACGTTGTTTTAATCTGAATGATGTACCCTGGGCATGTGATTTTAGGAATATATTTCATGCACAACATTGAACCATCCCACTCCCAAACCGATGCCACTCTCGTAGACAAGTTGAGCTTCTACCGTCGAACGCACGAATCTACTAGACGTGCTCTATCCAGCACGACTTGGCCATCAATCGATTTTTCGACTTTCAAATGCGGCTTGCCGACAAGGTTTTGGCGGCTGATGAACATCTTGTGCTGGGTGCTCATACATTGGATGCGGCAGAACAATCGAAGATCACTGATCCTGTAGAATTACAGCGCGCTTTGACGTTGGCTTTGTCTGGGCCTACCCAAAGTCTCTGGATTGAATCTGAATTTGGACTTCGGTTCGAAGCTCTTCACAAAGTAATCGAACAACTTGGCCTACTACCAAATTATTATGGTCCGAACCCATCGCGCATCGGATTGCTCGCCAGCAAAGAAAAGGATCATAAGATCTTTCTTCGAGCGGTTTGGTATGACGAGGAGACAAAGTATGTATCAACTTTGGACCAAGACAGTTCAA
>NZ_CANMFF010000066.1 GCF_947497005.1 uncultured Ruegeria sp.
GGGGGAGCTACAGACTGCAAGCGTGCCGCAAGATTTGGTGTGGATCCCAAAGCGCTGTGTTCGCTGGCAGTACCTTCGCCAACGACTTCTCCAATAACCACTGGCCCTGTTTCAATGCCGACACGGGCTGCCACAGAAATGCCTTCCGGTGAACCGGGTAAGTCCGAAACCAGTTTGACCAATTCCCAGCCCGCTCGAATGGCGCGATCTGCATCGTCTTCATGACTTTGGGGATAGCCAAAATACGCCAACACGCCGTCACCGAAATACTTTGCGACATAGCCACCGTACTGTTCGACCGTGCTTTTGGCAGCATTCTGAAAACTGCGGATATGGGCGTGATAATCTTCCAGAGTGATCTGTGTTGACAGCGCCGTCGAGTCGACCAAATCAGCAAACATCAAGGTCAGCAGGCGCCTCCTGACTGGCGCCTCGCAATCCACCTCAGTTTCAATCTGCGCTGCCGCAGCCAAGATGCGTTTACGGTGGCCAAGCTTTTCTATCCCCAACTCACGCAAATC
>NZ_CANMFF010000067.1 GCF_947497005.1 uncultured Ruegeria sp.
TTCGCATTCGTTTGCTCCTTCGAAAAGTTGAGCAAACTCTACATCAGAGCGAGGGAAGTTTCGGGGGGCAGGTCACTGCCAATATCGAGAATCCGGCCCCAACGAAGAAGTTGATATCTCTTTTAAGAGCTGCCTTGAAACTTGCTTCGTTTTCAATGGTTAGCATTTTGGCCCGTCGCTCCGAGTGTCGAATTCAATGAATGCAAGTTCGTCTGTGCTCACACCTTCGTCAAGCTAGTTGAACGAAAAACAAGCACAAAATCCCATTACAGCCGATTTCAATCAAACAATCAGCAACAGCGTGTCTACGTGGGTTGCCATTGGTGTGTGCGGACTTAGAAAGGCTATAAATGTTGCGGTACTGCCACAGAGCTTTTCCACATCCATCTGCTTCCACAGTGCTTCCAGCGGGTATGGCGCAATGCAAAAAGCCCCGCGTTATGCGAGGCTAAGTGCTTGATATCTGACTTAGAAGTTTGGTTGCGGGAGTAGGATTTGAA
>NZ_CANMFF010000068.1 GCF_947497005.1 uncultured Ruegeria sp.
TGTTCTAAGCCGCTTTTTGAACCATCTCGTGGTCCGGGGATATATTCCCGGGCCATGAGGAGATGACGATGCCCACTATGATACCGTCGCTAAACTGCGCAAAAGGTTCCCGTCAGCGCGGTTGATTTGAGGATGGCCCGAGGCGAAATCTGGGGCTGCTATCCTTGCCCAAATAGTAGACGGAAGAAAGGATCAAAGGATGGTAGCGCAGGTTATCGACGGTAAGGCCTTTGCGGCCAAGGTTCGCGCGCAAGTGGCCGATCAGGTCGCAAAGCTGAAGGAAGAAAACGGGATTACCCCCGGTCTGGCGGTGGTATTGGTGGGTGAGGACCCGGCCAGCAAGGTTTATGTCCGCTCCAAGGGTAAGATGACCGTCGAAGTCGGCATGAACTCGTACGAGCACAAGCTGGACGTGGAGACCTCGGAAGAAGATCTGCTGGCGTTGATCGACAAGCT
>NZ_CANMFF010000069.1 GCF_947497005.1 uncultured Ruegeria sp.
GTGCGCTCCCTGATCTTCAGGGGCTTGAATCATGCGGTCGAGATGGCGGCAACCAAATTAATGGGTCCTGACCCTAGATTCTAGGCTTCGGCAAAGGGGCCGTCTCAGTCAAGCTGTTTTGCGCAGAGTAGTTGATCCGCCAATGCGGTGTAACTTTTCTTCGTTTGTATCCGCCCTGCTTTCTGTCACGGCGGGACTGTTGCATTAATTTATTGAGTTCGGTCTGAGGGGGCATTGCCAAGTTGATCGTGGGGTTGCGCCGGGATAACCGGTCATCATGAAAACGCCACAGACAATGCCGCGCCTGAAGGGATTTCGCTTTCAACGCGAGATCATCTCTTACGCCGTATGGGCCTACCACCGTTGGGAGTGGAAAAGCTTTGGGGATTATGCCGCCCTAAGTAGCCCTAGTGAAACCCTTCTATCCAAGACGGCAGCCCTG
>NZ_CANMFF010000070.1 GCF_947497005.1 uncultured Ruegeria sp.
TTTTTATTTCCGATGAGCAGTAGCAAATAGGGCACGTGGCGTTTGCGATCCAGCCCAATCTGGGTAAACCCGTCTTCTGGCGAGAGGCCTTCCCGTTTTCTATCCGCTGCATACTCACGGACCAATTCGATAAATGGGTGGAAAGCAGTGGACCCCCCATGGGGGCTGCATTGACCCTTTAGACTGGTAAATGTTCCCCCAGAAGTATCAAAAAATTCACGAACAAGTCTCGACTTTCCAATCCCGGCTTCACCGATCACATTCACCGCCATTGAGGCACCTACACGCATACGCCTTAGCGCAGAAGTCAAAGCGTTCAACTCTTGGCGGCGTCCGATGAGAGGTGTCAGGTTGCCTTTTTGTCGATCTAAACGGTCTCGCGATCTGGCAATTGCGGTTACCTTCCAAACGGGAACCGGATCCTCGAAGCCTTTCAGA
>NZ_CANMFF010000071.1 GCF_947497005.1 uncultured Ruegeria sp.
ATCGACAAGCTGAACAACGATCCGGCTGTTCATGGCATTCTGGTTCAACTGCCGTTGCCCAAGCACCTGAACGAAGATCTGGTAATCAACTCGATCGACCCGGCCAAGGATGTCGACGGGTTCCACATCTCGAATGTTGGCCTGTTGGGCACCGGGCAGAAATCGATGGTGCCCTGCACTCCGCTGGGCTGCCTGATGATGCTGCGCGATTATCATGGTTCGCTGTCTGGAATGGACGCTGTGGTGATCGGTCGTTCGAACATCGTGGGCAAGCCGATGGCACAACTGCTGTTGGGCGACAGCTGCACAGTGACGATTGCGCATTCCCGCACCAAGGATCTGCCTGACGTCGTTCGCCGCGCCGACATCGTAGTCGCCGCTGTGGGCCGTCCTGAGATGGTGCCTGGTGACTGGAT
>NZ_CANMFF010000072.1 GCF_947497005.1 uncultured Ruegeria sp.
GCTTCTGAGGCCACGCATTCGCGAAGCAGCAGAGCTGACTGTTCTCGATCCAAGGGGATCAGGTTGATATTCTCAACTCCCGGGGCGTTGAGCCATGTCGCCTCAAAGTCCGGTCTGTAACAAGTTAGAACCAGGACGCCAGGCCTATCAGCTTTGCGGATCAGGTGATTGATAACACTTACCGATCTTTCGTCGGCCCAATGCAGATCGTTGAGAAACAGAACCGTTGGAGACGTCCGCCCATGAGAAACCACCAGTTCGATCAGGGCTTCATGTGTGCGGGGTCCAACCAATTCTGGATCGACTTGCGATTGATCAACCTTTTTATTTCCGATGAGCAGTAGCAAATAGGGCACGTGGCGTTTGCGATCCAGCCCAATCTGGGTAAACCCGTCTTC
>NZ_CANMFF010000073.1 GCF_947497005.1 uncultured Ruegeria sp.
ACGCAAATCGTCGGCAGTCAAATCGCCAAGTAGATCGTAATCAACGCCTTGCTCGCGAAAGGCCTCGTTGTATTCGGCGAGCCCAAGCTCGCTGAGAAAGTTTTGCACCCGCTGCGGCATAGGAAACCTCGGTGGATGAAACTACATTAACACAAATCAAACCCTGCTTGTAACTTGACCAGTCACAACAACCGATTCGAGGACTTTCAGGTGAAATCAGTGGATTTTTGCGGTCGCTTTCTGCCCGAAAGTCCGGATTGCAGATGTTGTTCGAAGATTTTTGCGGCCGCAGAGAGGCTTTGTCGCAAACTTTCGGCTCCGACGCCTCCGTGTTAGTGGCGTCTCAGATTTCGAACGAGGCGGGCAGTGACA
>NZ_CANMFF010000074.1 GCF_947497005.1 uncultured Ruegeria sp.
TCGAAAGATTACTTGTCCGATGGCATCAGCGAGGATGTGATTATCGAACTCGGACGCTATCGCGACCTCAACGTCTTGTCGCGGCACACCACCTTCTCCTACCGCGGGCAGCACCAGGATGTGCGCGGTATCGGTGAATCCTTGGGTGCCGAATTCGTGCTTGAAGGTACAGTACGGCAAGCGGGTGATCGTCTGCGGGTAACGGCGCGCCTGATTGACACCCAGAGCAGAGCGCAGGTTTGGTCCGAGGCGTTCGATGAGAAACTTACGACCGCCAATCTCTTTGATGTGCAATCTCAGATCACCGAGCGCGTTGCAGTTGCGATTGGTGACACGCGCGG
>NZ_CANMFF010000075.1 GCF_947497005.1 uncultured Ruegeria sp.
ATGTTCTTCAGGCGGGTTTCGCCCAAGTATTCGAAACCAACGTTAGCTTTGCCGGCTGCCTGAGTTGCAACAACTTCGGACACGCAAACGCTACCAGGCTCCGCCAACTCCTCAAGCCGTGCAGCGATATTGACACCGTCACCATAAAGGTCATCGCCATCAATCATCACGTCGCCAAGATTTATGCCGATCCTCAATTCAAGCTGCTCTTCAGGAGACAGGTTGCCGTTTCTCTTCGCCAGTTTCGCTTGGATTTCAGCCGCGCAGTTCACTGCATCAACGACCGAAGCAAACTCCACGAGCGTTCCGTCACCCATTAGTTTGACGATGCGACCAT
>NZ_CANMFF010000076.1 GCF_947497005.1 uncultured Ruegeria sp.
TTAGGTTCTCGAACGCCAAAACCGCTATTGTAGGACCTGTAGGCCGGGTCAGAGCCGTAGCCTCGTCAAAAGGAACGTCTTCATTGACCCCCCAGCGATGCATGTCTTGCCAAACCACAAATGCCGCAATGATCAGAAGCGCTCCACCTATTGCCGCCTGAACGCCACGGCTCCTAACCCAGCTGCGGCGACTGATTGCTCGGCTCTGAGGATTCACATGATAAATTCGCACCGGCTCAGAAATGTTCTTCAGGCGGGTTTCGCCCAAGTATTCGAAACCAACGTTAGCTTT
>NZ_CANMFF010000077.1 GCF_947497005.1 uncultured Ruegeria sp.
GTGCGCTCCCTGATCTTCAGGGGCTTGAATCATGCGGTCGAGATGGCGGCAACCAAATTAATGGGTCCTGACCCTAGCCGCTCACGACCAGATCGCCACCGTTTTTCGACCCCGCCGCTATTAACTCTCCACCGTCTCATACCGTCACGCCAGAATCGATGCTTTCGGCCTCTGGGACGGTTACGCTCTCGAAATGACCGCCTGACAGACGCAGGTCAGACCGCCGTCAGCCGCGTGC